>NZ_JBAJIJ010000001.1:1320891-2641783 GCF_036867135.1 Aeromicrobium sp. Sec7.5
CCGACGTCATCAAGGACGACGTCCTGGAGGGCATCTCGGCCGTCGTCACGGTGCGTCTGGCCGAGCCGCAGTTCGAGGGACAGACCAAGGAGGTCCTCGGCACGCCGGCCGTCACCCGGCTCGTGCAGAAGGTCGTGTCCGACGAGCTCCGCACCTTCCTGACCTCGACCCGGGGTGCCGAGAAGGCCGCGGCGCGCCTGGTGATGGAGAAGGTCGTCGGCGCCTCCCGCACCCGTCTGATGGCGCGCCAGCAGCGCGACACCCAGCGCCGCAAGAACGCGCTGGAGTCGAGTGCGCTCCCGGCCAAGCTCGCCGACTGCCGTACCAGCGACGTCGAACGCTCCGAGCTGTTCATCGTCGAGGGCGACTCTGCGCTCGGCACGGCCAAGAGCGCGCGCGACTCCGGGTTCCAGGCGCTGCTGCCGATCCGCGGCAAGATCCTCAACGTCCAGAAGGCGTCCATCGGCGACATGCTCAAGAATGCCGAGTGCTCCTCGATCATCCAGGTCGTGGGCGCCGGATCGGGCCGCACGTTCGACCTCGACGCGGCGCGCTACGGCCGCATCATCTTCATGGCCGACGCCGACTCCGACGGTGCCCACATCCGCTGCCTGCTCGCCACGCTGTTCTTCCGCTACATGCGTCCGCTGGTCGAGGCGGGGCGCGTCTACTCCGCCGTGCCTCCGCTGCACCGCATCGAGCTCTCCAACCCGAGGAAGGGCCAGGAGAAGTACCGGTACACGTACTCCGACGCCGAGCTGCAGCGCGCCCTGGCCGAGCTGCGCAAGAAGAACGTCAGCTGGAAGGACCCGGTGCAGCGCTACAAGGGTCTGGGCGAGATGGACGCCGACCAGCTGGCCGAGACCACGATGGAGCCGCGGCACCGCACGTTGCGCCGACTCACGGTCGACGACGCGGAGGAGGCGAGCGAGGTGTTCGAGCTGCTCATGGGCTCGGAGGTCGCACCGCGCAAGGACTTCATCGTGGCGGGTGCCTACGAGCTCGACCCGGACCGCATCGACGCCTGAGCGGGCGTCGAGCGCGACAGGCGCGAGGCCTCGGCCGCGACCGTGAACGCCTCCGCGCGGTCCAGGTGCGGTCCGGTGACGACGACCGGGCCGTCCGGGCTGTGTACCGCGACCGAGGCGACCCCGAGCCGTCGCTGCAGCGGACCCTGCTCGACCGCGACGGACTGGTTCTTGCGGTGCGGCACGATGCTCGTGCGGCGGGTGATCCACCCCGTCCGTGCGACCACGGCGACGCCGTCGACGCCGATCCACCGGTAGCGCCAGCCGACGGGCGCGAAGGCCCGGCCGGAGCGGCTGGACCGGTGCCGGTCGTCGATCTCCTCGAGGGCCCCGGGGACGAGCAGGTCCACGACGCGGCGCGCCAGGTCAGGGTCGGCGATCGGCAGCACCGTGGCGGCCTGGTCCTGGTCGTTCGTGTCGCCCTTCCCGGCGGTGCCCGCGACCGAGACGAGCACCCGGCGCCATCCCAGCTGGCGCCAGATGATCGGCTCCACGACCGCCACGCCCTGGACCCGGTCGAAGGGCACGGTCTCGGAGGTGCGGCTCAGCAGACCGCGTTCGATGCGCAGCCCGTGCTCGACGCGACTCAGGCGGTACCCCCACTGGTCCAGCACGCGCCGACCGACGATCTGGAAGGCCCAGAACCCCGCACCGACGACGCCACCGAGTGCGGCGACGGGGGCGGCGAACCAGATCGAGGCGATCAGGGCTCCGACCGCCACGACGACGGCGCCCGCGAGGTCGAGCGACAGCAGCGTGCCGAGGACGACCCGGGACGGGGGCACCTCGGCCACGACCTCGATCGCCTGCGCCTCGAGGGGCGGGGGAGCCGCTGGGTCGGTGGGCCCGTCGGGAGGCGCCTCGCCGGTCGTGGCGGTGTGGGCGCGCCGGAGCAGGAGCGCCCGCAGCTCGTTCGACCGGGCCAGCGTGAGGTAGCGGACGGTCGTGCGCGACTCGGACCCGCCGGCGGAGTCCAGGTGCAGCTCGGCGAGTCCGAAGACGCGGGCGACGAGTGGCTCGTGGATGTCGACCGACTGCAGCCGCTCGAACGGGACGCGACGCGACTTCTTCCAGAGGATGCCGCTGTCGACGCGGGCCTCGCCGTCGTCGATCACGAACGTCGTGAACCGCCACGACAGCCACCCGATGAGGCTGCCGAGCACCAGGCCGCCCGCCGCGGCGGCCGGAAGTCCGAACACGCCCCAGGCGTCGAGGCCGCCGCCCTGGAACACCGTGCTGACGATGCCGACGAGGGCGGCGGCGGACCAGCCCAGCCCCAGGACGACGGAGGTGAGGGGGTGCGTGCGCTGCGCCTCGGCGAGGGTGGCCCGCTCAGAGTCCGGCGCCACGCGACTCACCCAGCTCGGTCAGACGCACCCGCAGGCGGAGGGCCTCCTCGTGGGGCACGCCGGGCACGGTCGCGGCGGTCCTGGTGCTCGCGGTGTGCAGGCCCAGGCTGGTGAAGCCGAGTCGCCGGGCCAACGGGCCGGCCTGGAGGTCGACGAACTGCATGCGGCCGTACGGCACTGACACGACGCGACGGAACGCCACGCCGCTGCGCACCACCAGCTCCTCGTCCTGCTCGCGGTAGCCCCACGAGCGGCGGTTGCGAGGCGCCCACCAGGCCAGCCACGCCACGACCAGCAACCCGATCGCGAGGGGTACCGCGAGCCACCACGCCGGCAGGGAGGTCGCGTCGACGACGAGCGCGAGCACGCCCTCGACGACGAGGAGCGCGACGAGGGTCGTGAGCGATCCGACGAGGAGGCGGGCCGTGGCGAGCCGGGGCGAGATCGCGGTCCACCCCGCGTCGCCGGAGTCGAAGGGGTCAGCCATGTCCTCAACCTACGCCGACCCACGCCTGACCCGAGCGAGGCGTTTGACTGCAGGGAAGGCCCGGTGGGACAATCGGAGACGCGGGAATTGTTCTCCCGCCCCGCGGGCGCCTCATCCGGCGCTCCTCTCGTTGTGGCGACTCTGCCTTGCTGCGTCGCTGCCGCGGGCCAAGGCCGGCACACCCGCTCGGCTCATCAGACTGTGTTCATCACGAACATGTGGAGGATCTCCATGGCCAAGGCACTTGTCGGTTATCTCGGCGGCCCCACCCCCGCCCAGCTCCACCAGACGGCGCTGCTCAAGCGTCGCGTCGCCGACCTCGAGGCGGAGGTGCTGCGCCTCAAGACCGAGAACGACGGACTGCTGACCGCGCTGCACGACCAGGTCGACTCCGTCACCCCGGCCGACCTGCTGGAGCCGGTCTCTCACTGAGGGCCGCCCCGGCACTAGGGTGGCTCCCACCCGCTCGACCCGTGGTCGACCCCTGACGTCCCTGGAGCCGCCGTGTACCTGAAGAGCCTCACGCTCCGCGGGTTCAAGTCGTTCGCCTCCTCCACGACCCTGGAGCTGGAGCCGGGCATCACGTGCGTCGTGGGCCCCAACGGCTCGGGCAAGTCCAACGTCGTCGACGCCCTCTCGTGGGTCATGGGCGAGCAAGGCGCCAAGTCGCTGCGCGGCGGCAAGATGGAGGACGTCATCTTCGCCGGCACGTCCGGCCGTGCACCGCTCGGCCGCGCCGAGGTCGTGCTGACGATCGACAACTCCGACGGCGCCCTCCCGATCGAGTACAGCGAGGTCACGATCTCGCGCACGATGTTCCGCAACGGCGGCTCGGAGTACGCGATCAACGGCAACACCGTGCGCCTGCTCGACGTGCAGGAGCTCCTGAGCGACTCGGGCATCGGGCGCGAGATGCACGTCATCGTCGGACAGGGTCAGCTCGACTCCGTGCTGCGGGCCACGGCCGAGGAGCGCAGGGGCTTCATCGAGGAGGCTGCGGGCGTCCTCAAGCACCGCAAGCGCAAGGAGAAGGCGGTCCGCAAGCTCGAGGCGACGCAGGGCAACCTCACGCGTCTGGCCGACGTGCTCAACGAGCTGCGCCGCCAGCTCAAGCCCCTCGGGCGCCAGGCCGAGGTGGCGCGGCGGGCGGCCGTGATCCAGGCCGACGTGCGCGACTCCCGCGCCCGGCTGCTGGCCGACGACGTCGTGGGCGCCCAGCAGGTCATCGCCACCGAGCTGGCTGACGAGTCGGCCCTGCGCGAGCGCCGCACGTCGGTCGAGACCGCGATCGCCCACGCCCGCCAGGCCGAGACCGAGCTCGAGGACCGCCTGCGTGACGACTCGCCGCGCCTGTCCGCGGCGCAGGAGGCGTGGTACGCCCTGTCCGGCGTGCGCGAGCGACTGCGTGGCACGGCGGGGCTGGCCACCGAGCGCGTGCGCCTGGCGGCCGTCGAGGCCGACGACCAGCACCACGGGCGCGATCCCGACGAGCTCGAGGCCGACGCCCGACGGGCGCAGGAGCAGCACGGGGTCCTGGCGCGCGAGGTCGCGGTCGCCACGACCCGCCTGCAGGAGGTGGTCGCCGGCCGCAGCGAGGCCGAGGCCGCCTACACGACCGAGGAGCGCCGCATCGCGGGCCTGCTGCGCGCTGCGGCCGACCAGCGCGAGGGTCTCGCGCGCCTCCACGGCCAGGTCAACGCGATCCGCCTGCGCGCCGGCGCCACGGACGCCGAGCTCGGACGCCTCACCTCCTCGCGCGACGACGCCGTCGCGCGAGCCGACTCGGCGCAGCAGGAGTTCACGGCGCTGGAGTCGCAGATCGCGGGCCTGTCGGCGGGGGAGTCGGGGCTCGACGAGCGGCTCGCCGCAGCCGAGAGCGAGCTCGGTGGCATCGACGCCGAGGTCGCCGAGATCGTGATGGCGGTGCAGGCCCTGGAGCGGGGCGAGGCCGCCCTGGTCGCACGCCGGGAGGCGCTCGAGATCGGTCTGGCCCGCAAGGACGGCGCCGGGGCGCTGCTCGCCGCGTCCGACGAGCTCAGTGGTCTCCTCGGTTCGGTGGCGGCGCTGCTGACCGTGCGCTCGGGCTACGAGGCAGCGATCGCCTCGGCGCTGGGCTCGGCCGCCGACGCCGTGGCGGTCGACCACCTCGACACCGCCGTCGACGCGATGGAGAAGCTCAAGAGCGAGGACCTCGGACGCGCCGGCCTGCTCCTGGGCGCCGTCGACGGCAGTGCCGACGAGGGGGACGACGCAGGCTGGCCGGGCCTTCCCGACTTCGCCACCTACGCCGTCGACGTGATCGATGGTCCGTCGACCCTCGACGCAGCCCTGCGCCGACTGCTCTTCAAGGTCGCCGTGGTCGACGATCTCGACCGTGCCCGGGCCCTCGTGCGCCAGGCCTCGGACGTCACGGCGGTGACGCGGGACGGCGACATGCTCGGTGCGCACTTCGCGTCGGGGGGCTCGACGTCGACCGAGAGCCTGATCGAGGTCAAGGCTGCCGTCGACGAGGCGGTCGCCGACCTCGACCGCACGCGTCACGAGCTGGAGCGCTCCCGGTTCGCGCAGCAGGGGCTGTCCGATCGGCGCCAGAAGGCCCAGGCTGCCGTCGACGCCGTGCTGGAGCAGCTGCACGAGTCCGATGCCGAGATGGCCGCAGTCGCGGAGTCGCTGGGTCGTCTCGGGTCCGCCGCCCGCGCCGCGCGGGCCGAGGCCGAGCGCCTCGAGCAGTCGATCGCCGAGGCCACGGCGTCACAGGCACGCGACCTCGAGGGCCTCGCCGAGCTCGAGGACCGACTGGCGCAGGCGGAGTCGGCACCGGAGACCGAGCCCGACACGACCGAGCTCGAGGCCCTCGCCGAGGCGGCCTCCGCCTCGCGGCGCGCGGAGACCGAGGCGCGCCTGGCCCTGCGCACGAACGAGGAGCGGGCCCGGGCGCTGGAGGGTCAGGTCAGGGCCTTGGTGGAGTCGGCCGAGTCCGAGCGCCAGGCCCGGCGACGAGCGGCGGAGCGCCGCGCGCGTCAGGTGCGCGAGGCGGAGGTCGCCCGGGTCGTGATCGCGGCGACCGACCAGGTCCTCGTGCACCTCGGCCTGTCGATCGACCGGGCCGCCGCGCTGCGCACCGAGATCGAGCAGTCGCGAGCCAGCAGTGAGACCGAGCTGCGCGAGGTCCGCACCCGCCTGCGGGGGCTGAGCGAGGAGCTCGAGGCCCTGAAGGACTCCGTGCATCGCGACGAGATGGCCCGGGCCGAGCTGCGGATGCGGCTCGAGGCCCTGGAGTCCCGGTCGCTGGAGGAGCTGGGGCTCGAGGTCGAGGCCCTGGTGGTGGAGTACGGCCCGGAGGTCCCGGTGCCCACGTACGACGACGAGGGCGAGCCACTCGAGCCGCGGCCGTACGTGCGTGAGGAGCAGGCCAAGCGCCTGCGCACCGCCGAGCGTGGCCTCGCGATGCTGGGCAAGGTCAACCCGCTCGCCCTGGAGGAGTTCAGTGCCCTCGAGGAGCGGCACCAGTACCTGTCCGACCAGATGGCCGACCTGAAGAAGACCTCCGCCGACCTCATGGCGATCGTCGAGGACGTCGACGCCACGGTCGAGCGGGTCTTCACGGAGGCCTGGTACGACGTCGAGCGCGAGTTCGAGGGGGTGTTCAGTCGCCTGTTCCCCGGGGGCGAGGGCCGACTGATCCTCACCGATCCGCAGAACATGCTGCTCACGGGCATCGAGGTCGAGGCCCGGCCGCCCGGCAAGAAGGTCAAGCGCCTCTCGCTGCTGTCGGGCGGTGAGCGCTCCTTGGTGGCGGTGGCGTTCCTGGTGGCGCTCTTCAAGGCGCGTCCGAGCCCCTTCTACATCCTCGACGAGGTCGAGGCGGCGCTCGACGACACCAACCTCGGTCGTCTGCTCGAGATCTACGAGGAGCTGCGCGCCAACTCCCAGCTCGTCGTCATCACGCACCAGAAGCGCACGATGGAGGTCGCCGACGCGCTCTACGGTGTCTCGATGCGGGGCGACGGCGTCTCGGCGGTCATCAGCCAACGGCTGCGGGAGCAGGAGCGCGTGTGAGCGAGCAGGACCAGGTCGACGATCCTTCGGCGCGCCGGCGCACCGACTACCCGGAGATCCGCCGGATCACGACCCGGTGGGAGGACGAGGACGTCTACGGCCACGTCAACAACGTCGTCTACTACTCGTACTTCGACACCGCCGTGAACGGCTACCTGATCGAGGCCACCGGCACCGACACCCGCCAGCTGGCCGCCTACGGCGTCGTCGCCGAGACGAGCTGCCGCTTCCTGCGCGAGCTCCGGTTCCCGGTCGACGTCGAGGCGGGGCTGCGCGTCACGCGCCTCGGCTCGTCGAGCGTCGTCTACGAGATCGGCCTCTTCCAGGGCGACGCCGAGTCGCCCGCTGCGGTGGGCCGCTTCGTCCACGTCTACGTGACGGGCGACGACCGGTCCGTCACACCGGTGCCGGACGTGGTCCGCGCCGTGCTGGAGCCCCTCGCGGTCTGAGTTGGGTCGCGCTGGAGCGCGTTCGCACCTCGACCAGCGGGTGGTGGCGGCTCAGCCGATCACGACGTCGAGGGCGTGCGCGATCCACGGCGCGGCCAGGAACACGGTCGGCCCGACCAGCACGACGACCGAGATGGTCCAGGCGAGGGTCGTGGCCCACCACCGGACCGGGGGGTCCTGCAGGCGCTCGAGACGGAGCAGCGCCTCGCTGCCGATGCCCATCGCGCCGTCCGGAGCCTGGCTGCCGGCGAGCGTGACGATCGCCCCCGCCAGGGCACGGTCGCCCGTGACCCGGCGAGCGGCGTCGTCGGCGAGGAGCTCGACCATGACCCGGCTCTGCGCGAGCGGTGCATCGGTGCGCAGGATCCGGGGATAGGCGGCCCGGAGGAACTCGAAGCCCTCAAGGACGAGGTCGTGGCGGGCGCCGACGTGGGCGCGCTCGTGGGCGAGGACCGCGCGCAGCTCGTCCGCGCCCAGCTTGTCGATCGTGCCGCTGGAGACCACGACACGCGCCTGGGTGCGGTCGGGCAGGCAGTAGGCCACGAGCGCCTCGTGCTGGAGCACCCGCAGGGCCGGCGACCTGCCGTCCGGCTCGCCGAGCAGGTCGACGAGCTCGCGCTGTCGACGACGGCGGGTGCCGGTGCGCCGCCAGACCGTCCAGGCCGCCCACCAGAAGCGCGCCCACACGAGCACGCCGACCAGCAGCACCAGGACGTGCAGCGCGACGCGCGACGGGGACGGGTCCTGCTCCGAGACCAGCCAGAGCGCGGTGGAGAGCCCGGCACCCGAGATCGCGAGGATCGCCGCGATCGCGAGTGACTGCCACATCACGATCCCGGCGGCGGGGGAGCGGTACGGCCAGGAGGCCCGCGCCAGCAGGGCCGGGACCGGGAGGGCCAGTGCCACCCCGATCAGGCCCAGCAGGACCGGTGTCACACGCCGTCGAGCGCCCGTCGCAGGGCGGCCGCCTCCGCAGGATCGACCGACCGGGCGAAGTGGACGAGGGCGGAGGTGCGGTCGCCCGAGGCATCGAGCGCGGCGTCGATGAGCTCGGCGGTCGCGGACTCGCGCGACTGGCTCGGCGTGTACCGGAACGCGCGGCCGTCGCGCTCGCGGTCGACCATCTCCTTGGCGCCGAGGCGATCGAGGACGGTCATGACCGTCGTGTAGGCGAGGCCCCGGCCCTCGCCCGTGCCGGCCTCGAGAGCGTCCTGCACCTCGCGCACCGACATCGGCCCGGTGGCGTCCCACAGCACGTTCATGATGGCGCGCTCGAGCTCGCCGGGACGGGTCGTGGATCGGGTCACGGGGCAAGACTACTACGTGACGTAGGACTCATGGGTGTGGGCTCCGTCGCCCCTCCTCGGTGTACTACGATCTGTAGTACTTACTACGGCGCGTAGTAGTTCGACTCCTCGAGACTCGAGACAGTGGGGCCAGCATGGAAGCGCTCGACATCGCCCGGTGGCAGTTCGGCATCACGACCGTCTACCACTTCTTCTTCGTGCCGGTCACGATCGGCCTGATCTTCCTCGTCGCGATCCTCCAGACCTGCTGGTACCGCACCGGTGACGAGCGCTACCTGCGACTCACGCGCTTCTTCGGGAAGCTCTTCCTCATCAACTTCGCGATGGGGATCGTCACGGGCATCGTGCAGGAGTTCCAGTTCGGGATGAACTGGAGCGACTACTCGCGGTTCGTCGGCGACGTGTTCGGCGCCCCGCTCGCGATCGAGGGGCTGCTCGCGTTCTTCATGGAGTCGACGTTCCTCGGACTCTGGATCTTCGGGTGGGACCGGCTCAAGCCGTCACTGCACCTCGCGACGATCTGGATCGCCGCCGTCGGCACCGTGCTGTCGGCCTACTTCATCCTCGCCGCCAACTCGTTCATGCAGAACCCGGTGGGCTTCGCCTTCAACGCCGAGAGCGGCCGCGCCGAGCTGACCGACTTCATGGCGGTCATGACGAATCCCGTCGTGCTCGCGACGTTCCCGCACACGATCTTCGCGTGCTTCATGGTCGGCGGCGCCGTGGTGGCCGGGGTCAGCCTCTGGCGGATGATGCGCCACCCAACTGAAGACGGGGACGCCTTCCGCACGTCGTTCCGCCTCGGTGCGGTGTTCCTGCTCGTGGCCGGGCTCGGCACGATGATCTCCGGCGACTTCCAGGGCAAGGTCATGACCGAGGTCCAGCCGATGAAGATGGCGGCGGCCGAGGGGTTGTACGAGGACGAGGCGCCCGCGGCCTTCTCCGCCCTAACGGTCGGGACGCTCGACGGCTCCGAGCCCGTCCTCGAGATCAAGGTCCCGCACCTGCTGTCGTACCTCGGGACGGGGACGTGGGACGGCGAGATCCGTGGCATCAACTCGCTGCAGGCCGAGTACGAGGAGCTGTACGGACCGGGCGACTACGCCCCGAACATCCCCGTCACGTACTGGACGTTCCGCGCGATGATCACGGCGGGCGGGCTCTCGATGGCGCTCGCGGCCTGGATGCTCTGGGCGACCCGCCGGGGGCGCAGCCCCTCGAGCCGGACCTTCACGGGCCGATGGATGCTCCGGTGGGCGGTCGTGCTCCCGTTCCTGCCGCTCGCGGCCAACTCGTTCGGCTGGATCTTCACCGAGATGGGCCGTCAGCCGTGGCTCGTGTTCGGTCTGCTGCCGACGTCCGCCGGAGTCTCGCCGAGCGTCTCGGCGGGGACGGTCCTCATGAGCCTGATCGGGTTCACGACGCTGTACGGCGTGCTCGCGGTGATCGAGGTCAAGCTCCTGCTCCGCACGATCCGGCAGGGCCTTCCAGCGGCCGATCCGCCCACGCCCGACCACGACCGCGACCCGGACGCACCGCTCGCGTTCGCCTACTGACCCCCCTTCGACCGGAACCTGGAGACCAACCATGGAGCTCACGACCGTCTGGTTCGTGCTCATCGCCTTCCTGTGGACCGGCTACCTCGTGCTCGAGGGCTTCGACTTCGGTGTCGGCATGCTGATGCGTCTGCTCGCCCGTGACGAGACGGAGCGACGCGTGCTGCTCAACACGATCGGCCCGGTCTGGGACGGCAACGAGGTGTGGCTCATCGTCGCCGGCGGCGCCACGTTCGCGGCGTTCCCCGAGTGGTACGCCACGTTGTTCAGCGCCTACTACGTGCCGCTGTTCGTCATCCTGGTCGCGTTGATCGTGCGTGCCGTCGGCTTCGAGTACCGGCACAAGCGGTCCGAGCCGGAGTGGAAGCGCCGCTGGGACCACGCGATCGTGTTCGGGTCGGTCGTGCCGGCGGTGCTGTGGGGTGTGGCCCTGGCCGGCATCGTGCACGGCATCCCGCTCGACGCCGACCACGACTTCGTGGGGTCGCTCGCCGATCTCGTGACCCCGTACGCGCTCCTCGGCGGAGTCGTGACGCTGACGGTCTTCATCACGCACGGCGCCTTCTTCATCGCGCTCAAGACCGTCGGCGACATCCGTCACCGGGCCCGCGCCCTCGGCCTGCGCTGGGGCGGGGTCGCCGCGGTCGTCACGCTGGTCTTCGTCACCTGGACCGCCGGACGCGACGGCGACCTGAGCGTCCGGGTCGCCGCCGTGGTCGCCGTCGCCACGTTCCTGGCCGGGCTGGTCGCCGCCCGGGCCGGCCGCGAAGGGTGGGCGTTCACCGGCACGGCGCTCGCGGTCGCCGCGGTCGCCACGATGCTGTTCCTTGCGCTGTTCCCCGACGTCATGCCGTCGACCCTCGGGAGCGGCACGCTCACCACCACGAATGCGGCGTCCACGCCGTACACGCTGGAGATCATGACGTGGGTCGCGGCAGCCTTCACGCCGATCGTGATCGGTTACCAGGCGTGGTCCTACTGGGTGTTCCGCCGTCGCATCGGCGTGCACCACATCCCGGCATGAGCACCGGACACCCGATGGATGAGGTGCGAGCGCGGAACGAGCGAGGCTCGAAGCCCACGCCCACCAAGACCCTTCGAGGCTCGTCGCTGCGCTCCTCGCACCTCAGGGAGCGGGGTGGCACAGCTCCGGTCGACCCGCGCCTGCTGCGCCGGTCGAGTGCCGTGCGGGGGGCGTTGGGCGCGGCGGTCGGTCTCGCGCTGCTGGGCGCCGTCCTCCTGGTCGGCCAGGCGTGGGGGTTCGCCCGGCTCGTCGAGGAGGCCTTCGAGGCCTCGCGGATCGACACGGAGGTGCTCCTGCTCGCCGCCGGGTGCATCGCCGGTAGGGGTCTCGTCGCGTGGGCGACGGCTGCCGTGGCGTCCAGAGCTGCCCTGCGGGTCAGGGCCGAGCTGCGCGCGGCCGTCGTCGCCGACGTCCTCGACCCCCGCCGGCTGGGCCCCCGTCCGTCGTCGGGCCGGATCACCACGCTGCTCGGTCCGGGACTGGAACCGCTCGACGGATACGTCGGCCGCTTCCTGCCGCAGCTCGTCGTGACGGCACTGGTCCCACCCGTGGTGGTCGTGGTCCTGGCGGTCGTCGACCCCCTGTCGGCCGTCATCGTGGGGCTGACGGTGCCGCTCGTGATCGGGTTCCTCGTGCTGGTCGGCCTGGCGACGAAGGACCAGCTCGACGCTCGCTGGGGCGAGCTCGCCCGGCTGGGGCGTCACTTCTCCGACGTCGTCGGCGGGGTCCGCACCCTGTTGGTGCTGGGCAGCCGGCAGGAGCGTGGCCTGGCCGTGGTGGGAGAACGGCACCGACGCGCGACGATGGCGGCCCTGCGCAGCGCCTTCCTGTCCTCGCTCGTGCTCGAGCTCTTCTCCACCTTGTCGATGGCGCTCGTGGCCGTCGCGACCGGGCTCCGCATCGTGCAGGGCGACCTGAGCCTGCAGACCGGCCTGTTCGTGCTGCTGCTCGCGCCGGAGGCCTACCTGCCGGTGCGCCGGCTGGGGTCGCAGTTCCACGACAGCGCCGCCGGGGTCAGCGCGGCGCGCGAGGCGATGGACCTCCTGGACTCACCTCGCCACACCGGGACCGCCGCGCCGACCGCTCGTGCGCAGATCGTCGTGCGCTCGATGAGCGTCACCCGCGACGGTGGATCGACGGTCAGCGTCCCCCGCCTCACGGTCGGTCCCGGGGAGCTCGTCGCGGTCGCCGGTCCGTCCGGGATCGGGAAGTCGACCCTGCTGGAGGTGCTGCTCGGTCTCGTCCCTCCTGACTCCGGGACCGTGACGGTCGCCGGCGTGCCGATCGAGGACCTGGACGTGGTCGCGTGGCACCGACGGGTCGCGTGGGTGCCCCAGGTCCCCGCCGTCCCTGCCGGCACGATCGCCGACGCGGTCCGGCTCGGCACCGCCGGGTCGCGCACGCAGGTGGTCGCGGCGTTGGCGGACGCGGGGGCCGAGGACCTCGATCCCGATCGGGTGGTGCGCGAGGACGCCGGGGACCTGTCGGCAGGGGAGCGCCGGCGCGTCGCGATCGCCCGGGCTCTCCTGCGGGTGCGTCAGGGCGACGTCGACCTGCTGCTCCTCGACGAGCCCACGGCCGGACTCGACGCCGAGCGCGAGGACCGGGTCATGCAGGCCGTGCGCGACCTCGGCGTCACGACCCTCGTGGTCGCGCACCACGCGCGGGTCCTCGAGGCGGCCGACCGGGTCGTGCGGCTGGGTGATACCCGATGAGGCGGCGCCTGCTCCTGGGGGCGGGGCTGGCGGCGACCGCCCAGCTCGCTGCCACGGGCCTGCTCCTGACGTCGGCCTGGCTCATCGTGCGGGCCGCCGAGCAGCCGCCCGTGCTGTACCTCATGGTGGCCATCGTCGGAGTGCGGTTCTTCGGCGTCGGACGCGCTGCGGCGCGGTACGCCGAACGACTCGTCACCCACGACGTCGCGCTGGAGGCGGCGGTCCGCACCCGGGTCGCGGTCTATGCCGCCGTCGCACGACTCGCGCCCCACGGCCTCGGTGGCCGGCGCCACGGCGACGTCGTGCAGCAGGCGGTCGAGGACGTCGACACGGTGGGTGACCGGTTGCTCCGCGTCCGCCTGCCGTGGTGGTCGGCGCTCACGGTCTCGGTCGCCCTGACGGCGGTCGTGGCCTGGCTCGCGCCGTGGGCGGGAGTCGTCGTCGCCGCCCAGGCCGTCGTGACGCTCGTCGCGCTGCGCCTGGTCGTGCCGCGCCGATCCGGAGCCGTCGGTGCGTCGCCGCTCGCGGCGGACGTCACCGAGGCGGCCCGCACCTCGGCCGAGCTGACCGTCCTCGGGGTGGCGGTGGACGCCGTCGCGCGGGCCGAGGCCGAGATCGCCCGCGCCGCTCGCGACGACCGACGCCGTGCGGGCGCCGGCGGTGCAGGGTCGGCGATCGTCCTGGGTCTCGCGGCCGTGGCCTGCGTCGTCGTGGCACTCGTGGTCGCGCCGGCACTCGCCGCCGGGTCCCTGGCGCCGGTCCTCGTCGGGGTCGTGCTGCTCGCGCCGCTGGCCCTCGCCGACGCCCTGGACCCCGTCGCCGAGGCTGAGCGACGTCGCCCCGTCGTCTCGGCTGCCGAGGGCCGGGTGGCGGCCCTCGTCGGGGCCCGGCCCTCGGTGGTGGAGCCGGCCGCGCCGTCCGCCGCGCCGTGTGACACGACGATCGAGCTCGAGGGCGTGACGATCGGCTGGGACCGCGACCTGGTGCGCGGCGTCACCTGGCGGGTCGGACCAGGTGAGGTCGTCGGCGTGAGGGGGCCGAGCGGCAGTGGGAAGAGCACACTGGCGCTCACGCTGGCCCGGATGGTGACTCCCCGCGCCGGCAGGGTGCGCATCGGTGGGGTCGACGTGGCGGACCTGCGCCCCGCGGTCGTGCGGTCCCTGGTGGGGATCCTCGGCCAGGACGAGGCGATCTTCGACACGACAGTGCGTCAGAACCTGCTGATCGCCCAGCCGTCCGCCGACGACCCGAGCCTGCTCGCGGCGATGGCCCGGGCCGGACTGGAGCTCGAGCTGGACCGGACGGTGGGGGAGCGCGGGTCGCGGCTGTCGGGGGGCGAGCGGCAACGACTGGCGCTCGCGCGGCTGCTCCTCGGGGGTCACCGGGTGCTGGTGCTCGACGAGCCGACCGAGCACCTCGACGCCCCCGTGGCGCGTGCGCTCGTCGAGGACGTCCTCCGGCTCGCCCCGGCGCACACCGTCATCCTGGTGTCGCACGACCCTGCCGTCCTGGCGCGCTGCGACACGGTGCTGGATCTGGGCCTCGACCAAGGGCGCCGGAGCGCTCGGGTCGGCGCCGTCGCCTAGGGTGAATCCGTGTCGACCGAGCTGCTGCTGATCATCGCCCTGTCCGCGATCGTCCTGTTCGCGCTCGTCGCGACGCTGCTGATGCGTCGTGGCGACGAGCTGCCGCCCACGGCCGAGTCGGAGCTGGAGACCCGCGAGGAGATCCTGCATCCGGAGGTGCTGGGTAGCGGCGACGAACCGGAGCCCGACGACGACCTTTCGCCGACGGGCCCCGGCACCACGACGCTCGAGCGGCCCGAGTCGCCCGCGGGCCGGCTCGTCCGCCTGCGGTCGCGCCTGGCCCGATCCAACTCGACGCTCGGCAAGGGCCTGCTCGCGATCCTGGGTCGGGCCGACCTCGACCAGGCGGCCTGGGACGAGCTGGAGGAGACGCTGCTCGCGGCCGACGTCGGCACCGGGCCCACGACCGAGCTCGTCGACCGGCTGCGCACGCGACTGCGCGTGGAAGGGTCCACCGACACCGACCGGGCCCGCGCCATCCTGCGCGAAGAGCTCGTGAGCCTCGTGGGCCCCGAGCTCGACCGCAGCCTGCACACCACGGGCGACGAGGGCCACCCCGGGGTCGTCCTGGTCGTCGGCGTCAACGGCACCGGCAAGACCACCACCGTCGGCCGTCTCGCTCGAGTCCTGGTCGCCGACGACCGCCGTGTCGTCCTCGGCGCGGCCGACACGTTCCGGGCCGCCGCGGCCGATCAGCTGCAGACCTGGGGCGACCGAGTGGGCGCGCCGGTCGTGCGCGGCCCTGAGGGCGGCGACCCGGCCAGCGTCGGCTTCGACACCGTCAAGTCCGGCATCGAGACCGGCGCCGACGTCGTCGTGGTCGACACCGCGGGCCGGCTCCACACCAAGTCCGGGCTGATGGACGAGCTCGGCAAGGTCAAGCGGGTCGTCGAGAAGCAGGCTCGCGTCACCGAGGTGCTCCTCGTGATCGACGCCACGACGGGCCAGAACGGCCTCACGCAGGCCCGCGTGTTCAGCGAGGTCGTCGACGTCACGGGCATCGTGCTGACCAAGCTCGACGGCACGGCCAAGGGCGGCATCGTCGTCGCGGTCCAGCGCGAGCTCGGCGTGCCCGTCAAGTTCGTCGGCCTGGGCGAGGGGCCCGACGACCTCGCCCCGTTCGACGCCGAGGAGTTCGTCGACGCGCTGCTCGGGGACTGACCGGTCCGGGCCCACGTCACACGGCTGTAACAGTTCGCGTCCTTGCGCGAAATCTTCGCTTCCTACAGTCGCCACACCGAGGAGACGGAGCAGGTCTCGGGCCGCTCCGTCCTGACCCGATGTGGAAGTAGAGGGATCGATGGACGGCTACTACGCCTTCATGCTGGTCGCGACGGCGCTCGTCATGCTCATGACGGTGCCCGCGCTGGCACTGTTCTACGGCGGCATGTCGCGGGCCAAGTCCGTGCTGAACATGCTGATGATGTCCTACGTCGCCGCAGCCGTGGTCGGTCTCGTCTACGTCCTCTGGGGCTGGTCGATGTCGTTCAGCGAGGACGAACTGCTCGGCGGCCTGTTCGCCAACCCGTTCACCCACTTCGGCCTCAAGGGCGTCGAGTCCGGTGACCTGATCTACGTGTGCTTCCAGATGACGTTCGCGGTCATCACGGCGGCGCTGATCTCGGGCGCGATCGCCGACCGCGTCAAGATGTCGGCCTGGATCGTGTTCCTGCCGATCTGGGTCACGCTCTGCTACTTCCCGCTCGCGCACATGGTCTTCGGCCTGGGCTACCTGCACTCGATCTTCCCGGCGCAGGACTACGCGGGCGGCACCGTGGTGCACATCAACGCCGGCGTCGCCGGCGGCGTGCTCGCGCTGATCATCGGCAAGCGCCTGGGCTTCGGCCGTGAGCCGATGAAGCCGCACAACCTGCCACTGACGATGATCGGCGCAGGTCTGCTCTGGTTCGGCTGGTACGGGTTCAACGTCGGTTCGATCGTCTTCATCGAGGGCGACGGCGGCCCGCTCGACACCGCGCAGTTCATGAGCGAGACGGGCGTGACGTTCCTGAACACCACGATCGCCACGATGGCCGCGCTGCTGGCCTGGCTCGCGGTCGAGAAGCTCCTGCACGGCAAGGCCTCCTCGCTCGGCGCGGCGTCCGGCATCGTCGCCGGCCTCGTCGCGATCACCCCGGCGTGCGGCGCGGTCGAGCCGGTCGGCGCGATCGCGATCGGTGCGATCTCCGGTGCTCTCTGCTCCTGGGCCGTCGGGCTGAAGTACCGCTTCGGCTTCGACGACTCCTTCGACGTCGTGGGTGTCCACCTGGTCGGCGGCATCGTCGGCACGGTCCTGATCGGACTGTTCTCGTCGGCCGCCGCGCCGGGCGGGATCGACGGTCTCCTCTACGGTGGGGGACTGGGATCCCTGGGCGACCAGGCGGGCGCCGCGGGATTCGCGATCGTCTGGACGGGTGTCCTGACGGCACTGATCGCCTTCGCGATCAAGTACACGATCGGATGGCGGATCGACGAGGAGAACGAGGTGGAGGGCATCGACTTCGCCGAGCACGGGGAGTCCGCCTACGACATCGCCACGAACACCGGCAGCTCACACTTCTGAGAATCGGAGCACACCTATGAAGCTCGTGACCGCGGTCATCAAGCCGCACAAGTGGGAAGAGGTCCGCGAGGCCCTCGCATCGGCCGGGGTGGCGGGCATGACCGTCACGGAGGCCAGCGGCTACGGCCAGCAGAAGGGGCACACGGAGGTGTACCGCGGCGCGGAGTACGACGTGTCGCTCGTGCCGAAGATCCGCCTCGAGGTCGTCGTCGACGACGCCGACGTCGACACCGTCGTCGGCACGATCACCTCGGCCGCGCAGACCGGCAAGATCGGCGACGGGAAGGTCTGGGTCATCCCGGTCGACTCCGTCGTCCGGGTGCGTACCGGCGAGACCGACGAGGCCGCGGTCTGACAGCATCGGGCTCGTGAACGCTCTTCCACCACGCGAGGGGCCACCACGCGAGGGGACGCCCCGCGAAGGACTGCGGACGGCACGCCAGGACCGCACCCTCGGCGTCGACCGTCTCGTGCGGTCGACGTACGTCGACCTGGTGCCGTCCGGCGGCGACGCCCGCATCGGCTCCGGCGTGGCGGTCGTCGCGGTCGGTGGGTACGGTCGCGGCGAGCTCACGCCGTTCGGTGACGTCGACATCGTGCTGGTGCACGACGACGACGTCGCGACCGACGAGGTCGCCCGACTCGCCGAAGGCCTCTGGTACCCGCTGTGGGACGCCGGTCTCCGCCTCGACCACGCGGTGCGGTCGGCGCGCGAGATGCGCGAGGCCGCGCGCGGCGACTTCAAGGTCGCGATGGGATGGCTCGACGCCCGGGCCGTGGCGGGCGACTCGGGACTCGTGCTGCGGCTGCGCTCGGAGGTGCTGGCCGACTGGCGTGCAGGAGCGCGGGCCGCGGTCGACGACCTGCGGCACGACCGATCGCGTCGCCAGCAGCGGTCCGGCTGGCTCGCCTACGCCGCCGTTCCGGACCTGAAGGAGTCGGCCGGAGGCCTCCGTGACGCCGTGGTGCTGCGCGCCCTCGTGGCGACGTGGCTCGTCGACGCCCCGCTGGGCGAGGTGGAGTCGCTGCGCAGCGAGCTGCTCGACGTGCGCGACGTGCTGCACGTCGCAGCGGGGCGGGGCACCGACCGACTCGACCCGCAGCTGTCGGTCGACGTCGCTTCGCTGCTCGAGGTGTCGCCGGCGGAGCTCCAGGTCCGGGTGCGGGACGCCGGTCGCCGCCTCGACCACGTGGGTCGTCTCACCTGGCGCCGGCTCGACCAGACGCTCTCCCTCTCGGCGTCCCGGTCGCGGCGTGACCGGGCCCGGACGGTGCAGGTCGCCCCGGGGATCGGACGGGACGGGGACGAGGTCGCCGGTGAGATCGTCCTGACCGGTGGGCCGGGTGCCGTGCGCGAGGGCCTGCTCGCCCTGCGGGCGGCCGCCCTCGCGGCCACCGCCGGGCTCCCGTTGAGTCCCTCCGCCGCAGCGGCGCTGGCGTCGTCGGCCACCGAGGTGGAGTGGGACGAGCGGGCACGACGCGCGCTCATCGACCTCCTGACGGCCGGGCCCGGACTCGTCGACGTCTGGCACGAGCTCGACGTCGCGGGCCTGGTTGAACGGTGGCTGCCCGAGTGGTCGGACATCCGGCTCCGAGGGTCGTCCTCACCGGTCCACCGCTACACGATCGACCGCCACAGCATCGAGACCTGCGTCCTGGCCGGGGCGCAGATGCGTTCGGTCGAGCGGCCCGACCTGCTCGCGCTCGCCTCGCTCCTGCACGACATCGGTAAGGGGCGGCCCGGCGACCACAGCGAGGTCGGGGCGCCGATGGCGCGCGAGATCGTGCTGCGCTGGGGGTTCGCGCCGGAGGACGCCGAGGTCGTCGGCGAGCTCGTCCGGTGGCACTTGCTGCTGCCCACCGTCGCGACGCGCCGCGACATCGAGGATCCCGCCACCGCCGTCAGCGTGGCCGAGATCGTCCGCTCCGAGCGCTTCCTCGACCTCCTCGCGGCGCTGACCCGTGCCGACGGGGCCGCCACCAGCAGCGAGGCTCGGTCGCGCTGGCGTCGCGGACTCATCGACGGCCTGGTCGAGAAGGTCCGGGCCGTGCTGCAGGGCGACACCGACATCGATGCCGAGGCCTACGAGGGATGGCCGGACTCGCAGCCGTTCCCGGACCTGACGACGGGCCGGGGCGCGGGGGACGGCGTGCGGGTCGACGTGGCCGCGCACCACGGAGGCTCGCTCCTGACGATCGTCGCGCCCGACTCGCCCGGACTGCTCGCACGGGTGGCCGGCGCGCTCGCCCTGGCCGGGATCGACCTGCAGTCGCTCCGCACCGTGACCCGTGAGGGCCGCGCGGTCTCGATGTGGGAGACCCCCCGCCCGGACGTCGACCGCAACCTCGTGCTCGAGCGGGTCCGCCGGGTGCTGGCCGGCGACGTCGACCTGGACCTGCGGCTCGACCGGCCCGCGAAGGGCGACGACGACCCGCGCGTCCGCCTCGTCTCCCGGGCCCACCTCACCGCCACGATGCTCGAGGTCCGGGCTCTCGACCGCCGCGGCCTGATCTACCTGGTGGCCCGGGCCGCGCACGCCGCCGGCGCCTCGATCCGGTCGGCCCACGTCAGTACCTATGGCGCCGAGGTGCGTGAGGTCTTCTACCTCGTGGACGGCAGCGGCGACCCGCTCGACCCGACCGCCGCCGACCACGTGCGCGAGGCCGTCGTGTCCGCCCTGGCCTGACCGCCTCGGCTAGGCTGGGCGGGCTGTCCGACGCTTCCCCCCTGTACCTGAGGAACTCCGTGTTCGACTCCTTGCAAGACCGCCTGCAGTCCGCGTTCACCTCGCTGCGCGGCAAGGGCCGGCTCAGCCCGGCCGATATCGACGCGACGGTCCGCGAGATCCGTCTCGCGCTGCTCGACGCCGATGTCGCCGTGCCCGTCGTGCGCGACTTCGTCACGAAGGTCACCGAGCGGGCGAACGGCATCGAGGTCAGCAAGGCGCTCAACCCGGCGCAGCAGGTCATCAAGATCGTCAACGACGAGCTCGTCACGATCCTGGGCGGGGAGACGCGTCGGGTCCGGTTCGCCAAGACGGCCCCGACCGTCATCATGCTGGCGGGCCTGCAGGGCGCGGGCAAGACCACCCTGGCGGGCAAGCTCGGCCGGTGGTTGAAGGACAACGGCCACAGCCCGATGCTGGTCGCCTGCGACCTCCAGCGTCCCAACGCGGTCAACCAGCTCCAGGTCGTCGGCGAGCAGGCCGGCGTCACGGTCTTCGCGCCCGAGCCGGGCAACACGGGCGGTGGTCCCGGGCCCGGGGCGGGAAATGAGTCCGTGGGTGATCCGGTGCAGGTCGCCACGGCCTCGATCGCCGAGGCGCGTCGCACGCTGCACGACGTCGTCGTGGTCGACACCGCCGGCCGGCTGGGCATCGACACCGAGCTGATGAAGCAGGCGTCCGACATCCGCGATGCCGTCGATCCCGACGAGGTCCTGTTCGTCATCGACGCGATGACCGGCCAGGACGCCGTGCAGACGGCCCAGGCGTTCGCTGACGGCGTCGACTTCACGGGTGTGGTCCTGACCAAGCTCGACGGCGACGCCCGCGGCGGTGCCGCGCTCTCGGTGCGCCAGGTCACCGGCCGGCCCATCATGTTCGCGTCGTCGGGCGAGAAGCTCACCGACTTCGACGTGTTCCACCCCGACCGCATGGCCTCGCGCATCCTCGACATGGGCGACGTCATGACGCTCATCGAGCAGGCCGAGAAGGCGTTCGACGCCGACGAGGCGGCCAAGGCCGCCGAGAAGCTCGCCGGCGGCGCCTTCACGCTGACCGACTTCCTGGCGCAGCTCGAGGCCATCGCGAAGATGGGCTCGATGACGAAGATGCTGGGCATGCTGCCCGGCATGGGCCAGTTCAAGGACCAGATCGCGGCGCTCGACGACAGCGAGCTCGACAAGATCAAGGCGATCATCCTCTCGATGACGCCCAAGGAGCGCGAGAACCCCAAGATCATCGACGGCTCCCGCCGTGCGCGCATCGCCAAGGGCTCGGGCCGCCAGGTCAGTGACGTCAACCAGCTCGTCACGCGCTTCTTCGATGCCTCCAAGATGATGCAGCAGATGGCCAAGGGGGGCGGAGTCTCCGGCATGCCGGGGATGCAGGGACTTCCGGGCATGCCCGGCAAGCGGGCCGGCGCCCGGCAGAAGCCGCAGCAGAAGAAGAAGGGCAAGCGCACGTCCGGCAACCCCGCGAAGCGCGCGGCCGAGGCCCAGGGCAAGACCGCTGCTCCGGCCGACGGCGCGGGAGCCTTCGGCTTCGGCCAGGACGCACCCGCCGACTTCGAGCTCCCCAAGGAGCTGCGGGACCTCCTGTAGTGCGCGTCCGCCTTCTCGGCACCGGTGCGGCCGACGGGTGGCCCCAGGCGTTCTGCCGGTGCGCCTCGTGCGGGGCTCAGCGTGAGGACCGGATCCTGCGGGTCCCGACCAGCGCCCTCGTCGACGACGTGCTCCTGATCGACGGCAACGCGGACAGTCCCGGTGCCGCGACCCGTGCGGGCGCCGACCTGGCCGGCGTGCGGCACCTGCTCGTGACGCACGCGCACGTCGACCACCTGGCGCCCCAGCTGCTGCTCTTCCGGTCGTGGGTGAGCCAGGAGCCGATCGACGTCGTGGGCCCGGCAGCGGTCATCGACGCGTGCCGTCCCTGGGTGGCGCCCGACGCGCCGGTGCGGTGGATCGAGGTCGCTGCCGGCGATCACGTCGAGCTGGGTCGCCACCGGGTGCGCGTGCTGCCGGCGAACCACCGGGTCATGGCCGACGGCGACGCGGTGCTCTACGACGTCGAGGACGCGGGCGGCGACCGCCTCCTGTGGGGCTGTGACACGGGGCCGTGGGAGCCCGCCTGGTTCGACGCGGTGCGCGAGGCGGACTTCGACGTCGTGGTGCTGGAACAGACCTTCGGACCGGCGGGCCAGGTCTCGCCGGGCCATCTGCACCTGGACTCGTTCGGTGAGCTCGTGAAGCGCTTGCGCGGGGTGGGGGCCGTGACGGCCTCGACGGACGTCCTGGCCGTCCACCTGAGCCACCACAACCCGCCTGAGTCCGAGCTGGTCGCCCGGCTCGCGGCCATGGGTGCGCGTCCGGCCCGCGACGGTGAGATCGTCACCGGTCGTCCTGCCTGACCGACCGGCCCGGCGTACGGTCGGGTCATGACCGCAGACGACGCCCGACCGTTGATCGTGGCGATGGGCATCTCGGGCACCGGGAAGTCAGCGGTCGGTCGCGCAGTCGCGGACCGGCTCGGACTGCCGTACGCCGACGGCGACGACTACCACCCCCGCTCGAACATCGAGAAGATGTCCGCCGGGAAGCCGTTGACCGACGAGGACCGCTGGCCGTGGCTCGAGCTCGTGGCCACCTGGATCGCCGAGCACGAGGGCGGTGGCGGTGTCATCGCCTGCTCGGCGCTGAAACGCTCCTACCGCGACGTCCTGCGCCGCGGGGCGCCGGACGTGGTCTTCCTCCACCTGGCGGGGGACCACGACCTCATCCAGGAGCGGATGGAGAAGCGCGACCACTTCATGCCGGCGACGCTCCTGGCCTCGCAGGAGAGCACGCTCGAGCCCCTCGAGGACGACGAGCAGGGCTGGGAGCTCGACATCACGCCGTCGATCGAGGAGATCGTCGACGAGTTCGTGACGCGTGCCGGACTGCAGGAGCCGGCCGCCGACCCACCGCGGGAGAGCTGACCCGCTCGAGCGCGTGATCGCCCCGCCGCGGTTCCCGGCGTCGTTGTAGCGTGCAACGGTGCTCGTCCCGCTGCTCCGCCACCACCTCGCGCCGTACCGGACGTCGCTGCTGGTGGTGCTGGTGCTGCAGCTCGCCCAGACCGTGGCGAGCCTCTACCTGCCGAGCCTCAACGCCGACATCATCGACCGCGGTGTCGTCGAGGGCGACACGGACCTGATCTGGCGACTCGGTGGCGTCATGCTGGCGGTGACCCTGGTGCAGGTCGTGGCCACGGTCGCTGCGGTCTACGTCGGCGCCCGGGTGGCGATGGCCCTGGGGCGCGACCTCCGCTCCGCGGTGTTCGACCGGGTCGAGACGTTCGCGGCACGCGAGATGGCCCAGCTCGGTGCCCCGACGCTGATCACCCGGTCCACCGTCGACGTGCAGCAGGTGCAGCTGCTCGGCTTCATGCTGCTGACGATGTTCGTGACCGCGCCGATCATGGCGGTCGGTGGACTCGTCATGGCGCTGCGCGAGGACGTCGTGATGTCCGGCCTGCTCCTGGTCGTGCTGCCGGCCCTCGTCGTGAGCATCGGCCTGATCATCCGCCAGATGCGACCGCTGTTCCGGCTCATGCAGGGTCGCGTCGACCGGATCAACGGCGTGATGCGCGAGCAGATCATGGGCATCCGCGTGATCCGCGCCTTCGTCAAGGAGAACGAGGAGACCGATCGCTTCGCCGACGCGAACCGCGAGTACCGCGACGTCGCCGTCGCTGCCGGCCGGCTGATGTCGCTGATGTTCCCCACCGTGATGCTGGTCATGAACCTGTCGGTCGCCCTCGCGACGTGGCTCGGCGGCTACCGGATCGGCACCGGCGACCTGCAGGTGGGCACGCTCACGGCCTTCCAGAACTACCTGGTGCTCATCCTGATGTCGGTCATGATGGCGACCTTCATCTTCATGCTCTGGCCCCGGGCCGAGGTGTCGGCCGAGCGCATCACCGAGGTCCTGGAGACGGAGCCGAGCGTCGTCGCCCCACCGGACGCCGTGCCCGTGACCCTCACGCGCGGACACGTCGACCTGCGTGGTGCCTCGTTCGCCTACCCCGGCGCCGAGCAGGACGTGCTGCACGACGTCGACCTCGTGGCCCGTCCCGGCGAGACCACCGCGATCATCGGATCGACCGGCAGCGGCAAGACCACCCTGCTCGGCCTGCTCGCCCGCCTCTTCGACGCCACCGGAGGCACGGTCGAGATCGACGGCCGGGACGTGCGCACGCTGCGTCCCGAGGACGTCTGGGCCGCGATCGGCCTCGTGCCGCAGAAGCCCATGCTGTTCTCGGGCACGATCGCCTCCAACCTGCGGTACGGCCGGCCGGACGCGACCGACGAGGAGCTGTGGCACGCGCTCGACGTGGCGCAGGCCCGTGACTTCGTCGAGCGGCGCCCCGAGGGCCTGCAGACCCCCATCTCCCAGGGCGGCTCGAACGTCTCCGGCGGACAGCGCCAGCGGCTCGCGATCGCGCGCGCCGTCGTGAAGCGTCCCGCGATCTACCTGTTCGACGACTCGTTCTCGGCCCTCGACTTCTCCACGGACGCGGCACTGCGCGCTGCCCTGCGACCCGAGACCGCCGACGCGGCGGTGCTGGTGGTCGCCCAGCGGGTCAGCACCATCCGCCAGGCCGACCGGATCGTGGTGCTCGACGAGGGGCGCGTGGCCGGCACCGGCACGCACACCGAGCTCATGGCGTCGTGCACGGTCTACCGCGAGATCGTGCTCTCCCAGCTGACCGAGGAGGAGGCGTCATGAGCAACCGGCAGCCGGCGCCCCCCATGCGCGGACCTGGTGCCGGCATGGCGCCGCCCGTGCAGAAGGCCACGCAGTTCGGTCCGACGTTCCAGCGGCTGCTCGGTCGCCTGCTCCGCAACCGCATGGCGGCCGGATCGATCCTGGCCTTCGGCGTCGTGGGCACGGCGCTCTCGGTCATCGGACCACGCGTGCTGGGCCACGCGACCGACATCGTCTTCACCGGGTACCTGTCGAGCCAGTTCCCGGCGGGGTCCAGCAAGTCCGAGGTCGTGGCGTCCCTGCGGGCCGAGGGCAACGACCAGCTCGCCTCCCTGGTGGGCTCGGTCGACCTCCGGCCCGGCGAGGGCGTCGACCACGGGGCGCTCGCCCTGGTGCTGATCGCGGTGATGGTGCTCCACACGATCGGCGCGTGGTTCATGTACCTGCAGGGCCGCACCACGACCACGGTCGTGCAGCACATGGTGGCCGACCTGCGCGACGAGGTCGAGGCGAAGCTGCACCGCGTGCCCCTGGCCTACCTCGACCGGTCCGAGCGCGGCGAGATCCTGTCGCGCACCACGAACGACATCGACAACGTGGCGCAGTCCCTGCAGCAGGCGATCTCGCAGTTCCTGGGCAGCCTGCTCATGATGCTCGGCACGCTCGGGATGATGCTGCTGATCTCGCCGGCACTCGCCCTCGTGGCGATCGTGACCATCCCGGTCGTGGCCGTCGTCATGCGGTTCGTCGCGAAGCGGTCGCAGCCGCACTTCGTCGCCCAGTGGGGCGCGACCGGTCGCTTGAACGGGCACGTCGAGGAGGTCTTCACCGGCCACGACGTGGTGAAGGTCTTCGGCCGCCAGGCCGAGGCGCGTGAGACCTTCCGCCAGCACAACGACGACCTGTTCAATGCCGCGTTCCGGGCCCAGTTCCTCAGCGGAGCGCTGCAACCGCTGATGATGTTCGTGTCCAACCTCAACTACGTGCTGGTCGCCGTCGTCGGCGGGCTCCGGGTCGCCTCCGGCCAGCTCAGCATCGGCGAGGTCCAGGCGTTCATCCAGTACTCCCGCCAGTTCACCCAGCCGCTGGCCCAGATCGCGGCGCTCGTGAACCTCGTCCAGTCCGGTGTCGCGTCGGCGGAGCGCGTCTTCGAGCTCCTCGACGAGGCGGAGGAGTCCGCGGAGCCGCTGGACGCCCCGTTCCCGTCTCCCGTGCGGGGCCGCGTGTCCTTCGAGGACGTTGCCTTCGCCTACAGCCCCGACGAGCCCCTCATCGCGGGTCTCGACCTGGCGGCCGAACCGGGCGAGACCGTGGCGATCGTGGGCCCCACGGGCGCCGGGAAGACGACCCTCGCTAACCTCCTCCTGCGCTTCTACGAGCTCGACGGGGGACGCATCACGCTCGACGGGGTGGACATCGCCCAGATGGATCGGCACGCCCTGCGCGACCAGTTCGGCGTGGTGCTGCAGGACACCTGGCTGTTTGCCGGCACGATCCGCGAGAACATCGCCTACGGCGCTGACGACCCCAGCGACGAGGACGTCGTGCGCGCGGCGGAGGCGGCCTCGGTCGACCACTTCGTGCGCACGCTGCCGGGCGGCTACGACACCCACATCGACGACCTGGGGTCCAACATCAGCGCCGGTCAGCGGCAGCTGCTCACGATCGCCCGCGCCTTCCTCGCCGATCCGTCGATCCTGGTCCTCGACGAGGCCACGAGCTCGGTCGACACCCGCACCGAGGCCCTCGTGCAGACGGCGATGGCGCGTCTTCGGTCCGGCCGCACCAGCTTCGTCATCGCGCACCGCCTCTCGACGATCCGCGACTCCGACCACATCGTCGTCATGACCGACGGCCGCATCGTGGAGCAGGGCACGCACGACTCGCTGCGTGCGGCGGGCGGCGCGTACGAGCGGCTCTACGCCGCCCAGTTCGCGGCGCCGGTGGAGGGCTGACGGTCCTCTCTCCCGAGGTCTCACCGCCTGGGTGGCGAGTGACAAGCGGCATGGACCAGGAAGCTGCCCCTCCCGCGTCAACCAGGTGGGCGGTGAGTGTTCCACCCTTGTCCGCTCGGGCGGTGAGTCATCCACGGTATGAGCGTTCGTGCGGTGGATGAGTCACCGTTCTGGGTGGAACACTCACCGCCCCCTGACCTTCAGCCCTGGAGGAACCCCGCCACCCGGTCCTTCGGTCGGCCGATGACGGCCCGCTCGCCGCGCACGAGCACGGGCCGCTCCATGAGCCTGGGGTGCGTGACGAGCAGGTCCGCGACCTCGTCGGCCGTCGTGTAGTCAGCGGCGTCCAACCCCCGGTCCCGGAAGAAGGAGTCCTTGCGGACGAGGTCGGCGGGGGAGTCCTCGAGCTTCGCCAGGAGGGCCAGCAGCTCCTCCCGCGCCAGCGGCGCCTTGAGGTACTGGACGACCTCGACGGCGACACCGAGGTCCTCGGCGACCGTCAACGCGTGGCGGGACGTGGAGCACTGGGCGTGGTGCAGGACGGTGACGTCGCTCATGGGCGTCACTGTGGCAGATACCGGCCGGAGCGTGGCGAGTTGGAGGCGTTCGCGCGTACGTGGCACAATGTCGCCTTGTGTCCGACGGACGGTGAGGACCCTCTCACCCGCACCGACCGCGGCCCCAGACCCATCCGGCGCGTGTCCCCACCCGTTGCCGGTACGTCATCTCGTTCCGAGCATCAAGGAGACACCACAACCGTGGCCGTCAAGATTCGCCTCAAGCGGATGGGCAAGATCCGCGCACCGTTCTACCGCATCGTCATCGCCGACTCGCGCACCAAGCGCGACGGTCGCGTGATCGAGGAGATCGGTACCTACAACCCCAAGACCGAGCCGTCGACGATCCACGTCGACTCGGAGCGGGCCCAGTACTGGCTCGGCGTCGGCGCGCAGCCGACCGAGTCGGTCGCCGCGATCCTCAAGGTCACCGGTGACATCGGTGGCACCTCCACCCTCAAGACGCCCGAGCCGAAGGCCGACAAGGCCATCGCGTTCGACGCCGCGCTGAAGGAGCTGCACGCCGAGCCGAAGGCCAAGGCGACGACCGAGAAGAAGGCGTCGAAGAAGGCCGACACCAAGGCCGACACCAAGGCCGACGACGTGGCTGAGGAGCCCAAGGCCGAGGAGACGCCCGCCGAGGCCGCTCCCGCCGAGGAGCCCAAGGCCGACGAGAAGCCTGCCGACGAGAAGCCGGCCGAGGCCTGAGCATGGCTGCGCCCACCGTGGAGCTGATCGAGCACCTCGTCTCCGGCATCGTCGCCCATCCCGACGACGTCGACGTCCGTGCCAAGCAGACGCGTCGCGGTGACCTGTTCGAGGTTCGCGTCAACGCCGAGGACCTGGGCAAGGTCATCGGACGCCAGGGCCGCACGGCCGCGGCGATCCGAACCGTGGCGGCCGCGGTCGCCGGCGACGCGGCGCGCATCGACTTCGTCGATGTCGACCGTCGTCGCTGAGACGGCGTGACGGACGTGGGGCGATGACCGTCAAGGTCGTCGTCGGTCGCATCGGCCGGGCCCACGGCATCCGTGGTGAGCTGGCCGTCGAGGTCCGCACGGACGAGCCCGAGCGCAGGTATGCGCCGGGCTCGTCCGTCGTCTGTTCCGGCGGGCGCTCCCTCACGGTGGCGGCCACGCGCCAGCAGGGCACCAAGTTCGTGGTGCGCTTCGCCGAGGTCCCCGACCGCAACGCGGCCGAGACCCTGCACGGTCAGGTGCTCGAGGCCGAGGTCGATCCGGCCGAGCTGGCCGGCGACGACGCGTACTACGACCGCCAGCTCACGGGCCTGGAGGTCCGGGTCGCCGGCGCCGTCGTGGGCTCGGTCGCCCGGGTCGACCACCTGCCGGCCCAGGACCTGCTCGTCATCACGACCCCGGCCGGCGAGCTGCTCGTGCCGTTCGTCGAGGCGCTCGTGCCGGAGGTCGACCTCGACGCCGGGTACCTCACGGTCGTCGACCTCCCCGGTCTGATCGACCCCGACGCGGCCGAGGTCGTGCGGGGCGACGAGTCCTGATGCGCATCGACGTCGTCACGATCTTCCCCGACTACCTCGCGCCGCTCGACCTGTCACTGCCGGGCAAGGCCCGGCAGAACGGTCTGCTCGAGCTGGGGGTCCACGACCTGCGGCAGTGGACCACCGACCGGCACCACACCGTCGACGACACCCCGTACGGCGGGGGAGCGGGCATGGTCATGAAGCCCGAGCCGTGGGGTCAGGCGCTCGAGGCTGTCGCGAGTGACGACTGCGTCGTCCTGGTCCCCACCCCCTCCGGTCTGCCGTTCCGCCAGGCCGACGCGGCCAGGCTCGCCGGCGAGCAGCACCTCGTGCTCGCGTGCGGCCGGTACGAGGGGATCGACCAGCGAGTCATCGACGAGGCCGGCAGCCGCTGGCGCGTCGAGGAGGTCTCGCTCGGCGACTTCGTGCTCAACGGGGGAGAGGTGGCCGCCCTGGCCGTGATCGAGGCCGTCGTGCGCCTGCTCCCCGGCTTCATGGGCAACCCCGAGTCCATCGTCGAGGAGTCGCACGGCGCCGACGGGCTGCTGGAGTACCCCGTCTACACCAAGCCGGCCTCGTGGCGTGGCCGCGACGTCCCGGACGTCCTGCTGTCCGGTCACCACGGGCAGATCGCCGCGTGGCGCCGCGAGCAGTCGCTCGAGCGCACGCGCCTGCGGCGCCCCGACCTCCTGCCGGAGTAGTCCGGGGCGCGCGTGTTACCTCCTGTTCACATGATCGGCGATGTCGTAACGCTGCCGTGATGCTGAGGCAAGCCTGAGGGAATCTCGCGCCGCCAGACTGACGGCGCAGTGAGTGGCAGCAACGACGCTGCCCTGACGATGGCTCTCCCCCAACAGGCAAATGAGGTTGAAATGTCAGTCGATCTTTCCTGGCAGCTGATCTGCACGGCTCTCGTGCTCTTTATGACACCAGGGCTCGCGTTCTTCTACGGCGGACTGGTCAAGGCCAAGTCCGTGGTGTCGATGATGATGCTGAGCTTCGGCTCGATCGCCGTGGTCACGGTCCTCTACGTGCTCTACGGCGGCACCGGCATCGCCGGCAACGGCACGAGCGGAGGCAGCGAGTACTTCGGCAACCCGTTCGAGGACTTCGGCATGACCGACCTGGTGACGTCGGCCGGCACCGGCGACGCCGGCAACCTCTTCGGTGGTCACGCCTTCCTCGTCGCGTTCTGCATCATCACGGTGGCCCTCGTCTCGGGTGCCGTCGCCGATCGTGCGCGCTTCTGGCCCTGGATGCTCTTCGCGGCCCTGTTCTCGACCTTCGTCGTGTTCCCGACGTTCCGCTGGCTCTTCGGTGTCGACGCCGACGGCGAGTTCTACGGCTGGCTCGCGAACGACGTCTTCGGCTTCGGCGCTGCGCTCGACTGGGCCGGCGGCACGATCATCCACCAGTCCGCGGGTGCTGCTGCCCTGGCGCTGGCCCTGGTGCTCGGCAAGCGCAAGGTCGGCTTCTCCAAGGAGGAGTCGAAGCCGCACAACGTGCCGCTCGTGCTCATCGGTGCCGCGATCCTGTGGTTCGGCTGGTTCGGCTTCAACACCGGTGTCTACGGCGCCGACGAGGGCCAGACCTCGCTGATCTTCTTCAACACGCTGATCACCCCGGCCGCCGCGCTGATCGGCTGGATCGTCGTCGAGACCTTCCGTGACGGCAAGGCCACCGCGGTCGGTGCCGCCTCGGGCGTCGTGACCGGCCTGGTCGCCATCACGCCGGCCTGCGCCTTCGTCACGCCGGTCTGGGCCCTCGTGCTCGGCGTCGTCTCGGGTGTCGTCTGCGCCCTCGCGGTCGACCTGAAGTTCAAGTTCGGCTTCGACGACACGCTCGACGTCGTCGGCATCCACCTGGTCGCCGGCTTCATCGGTTGTGTCTACATCGGCTTCTTCGGCTCGGAGACGCTGACCGGAGGCAGCCTGGTGTTCGGCGGCGAGACCGACCTGCTGATCGCGCAGATCCTCTCCTCGCTCACGATCATCGTGTTCTCGTTCGTCGTCGCCTACATCATCGGCTTCGCGATCGAGAAGACGATCGGCTTCCGCGCCAAGGAGGAGGACGAGATCGCCGGCATCGACACGGTGCTGCACGGCGAGGGCTACGCCTTCGACTGACCTCCCACACACCTGCTCGGGCTCGGGCCCGATCTGGATCAGGAACGCCCGCCGGATACGCTCCGGCGGGCGTTCCGCTGTGTCGCGCCACTCGTCCCTCGCGGCACCACCGGCTCGCCCCTCACCGGTGCCGGGCTTCGCCCGGGCGCCTGCCTCGCCTGCGGCTCGGCTCGTGGATCTGGCGGCGCCCGATTTCCTCGGGAACCGAGGCGTGTGGCAACATTGACCCTCGGCGTGGTCGCCTCTGCCTCAGGGGTAGCGACCACTCTCGCCGAACTCCCTTCCGCCGACGCGGTGGAAGGAGACCATTCTTCTGACCGTCCGTCGGTGACCTGTGGCACCAGCGAGGAGCACACCATGACCAACATCGTCGACCAGGTCGCAGCGGAGTCCCGCCGCGACGACCTCCCCGACTTCCGCGCCGGCGACACCCTCAAGGTGCACGTCAAGGTCGTCGAGGGCAACCGCTCCCGCATCCAGGTCTTCCAGGGCGTCTGCATCAAGGTGCAGGGCTCGGGCATCGGCCGCACCTTCACGGTCCGCAAGGTCAGCTTCGGTGTCGGCGTCGAGCGCACCTTCCCGCTGCACACCCCGATCATCGACCACATCGAGGTCGCCACGCGCGGTGACGTGCGTCGCGCCAAGCTCTACTACCTCCGCAACCTCCGTGGCAAGGCCGCGAAGATCAAGGAGAAGCGCGACATCTGATCGCGCGAGGAACGAGTGTCACGGGGCGGGCCTTCGGCCCGCCCCGTTACGCTTCCCCGGTGGCCACGAGCAAAGAACCCCGCCAGAAGCGCGGACTGCCGATCTGGCAGGAGTCGTTGCTCCTGGTCGTGATCGCGACCGTGATGGCGATCGTGGTCAAGTCCTTCTTCCTGCAGGCCTTCTACATCCCCTCGGAGTCGATGCAGCCGACGCTGCTCGTCAACGACAAGCTGCTCGTCCAGAAGGTCTCGCTGTGGACGGGTGAGCCCGACCGCGGCGACATCGTCGTGTTCGAGGATCCGGGCGGCTGGCTCGGGGTGCAGGGCGACACGGTCGACCCGAACATCTTCCAGAAGACGCTCGAGACGATCGGGCTCTTCCCGACCGGCAACCACCTCATCAAGCGGGTCGTGGGGGTCGGTGGCGACCACGTCCAGTGCTGTGACGGCAGCGGGCGCCTGGTCGTCAACGGTGAGCCGATCGACGAGCCGTACGTCCTCGACCCGACCGTGATCCGCAACCGCGAGTTCGACGTCATCGTCAAGGACGGCTACCTCTGGGTCATGGGCGACAACCGCGACAACTCCGCCGACTCCGTGGCCCACCTGGGTGACCCCGGTGGCGGGCAGGTCCGGCTCGAGAGCGTCGTGGGCATCGCCTGGGTCCGGGTCTGGCCCCTCAACCGCCTCGGCGGCCTGGGGGAGGTCGACGCGTTCGACGACGTCCCCGACTCGCCTCCCAGCTGAGTCGCGGGCCATGACGACACGACTGCCCGGGCGCACGATCCGTCGTGACGCCGGCCTGTACGGGTACCAGCGGGCCCTCGAGCGACGAGGACTCACACCGGTCGCCGGCGTCGACGAGGCGGGACGCGGAGCGTCGGCCGGCCCCCTGGTGGCGGCCGCCGTCGTGCTCGACCGGGAGATCCCCGGGCTGGCCGACTCCAAGCTGCTCACCGCAGCGCGACGCGAGCGGTGCTTCGACGTCGTCATGGAGCGGGCCGTCGCGGTCGACGTCGTCGTCATCAGCCCGCAGGACTGTGACCGCATGGGCATCCAGCGGGCCAACATCGAGGCGCTGCGCCGCGCCCTCGCCCGGCTCGCCGTGCGACCCGGTTACGTCCTGACCGACGGGTTTCCCGTCGACGGGCTCGGGGTCCCGGGACTCGCGATGTGGAAGGGCGACCGGGTCGCGGCCTCGATCGCCGCCGCGTCCGTCGTCGCCAAGGTCACCCGCGACGCGTTGATGGTCGACCTCCACGATCGATACCCCCACTACGACTTCGCGACCCACAAGGGGTACTCCACCGCCGCGCACGAGCAGGCCCTGCGGCAGCATGGACCCTGCCCGGAGCACCGGCGCACCTGGGCCAACGTGCGTGCCGTCATGGCGGGCGCGACCAACCACGACGAGCGGAGCGACCGATGAGCACCGAGCGGAGCGACCGATGAGCACCGAGCGGAGCGACCGATGAGCACCGAGGACCTGGACCGGTTCGAGGCCGACGCCGAGCTGGCGCTGTACCGCGAGTACCGCGACGTCGTGAAGATCTTCAAGTACGTCGTCGAGACCGATCGACGTTTCTACCTCTGCAACGCGGTCGACGTGAAGGTCCGCTCCGAGACCGGCGACGCGTACTTCGAGGTCACGCTCACCGACGCCTGGGTCTGGGACATCTACCGCCCGGCCCGTTTCGCCAAGCAGGTCAAGGTGCTGACGTTCAAGGACGTCAACGTCGAGGAGCTGCAGGACTCCGACTTCAAGGTGCCGCCGGGCTCGGACTGAGCCGTGGCCTCCTGACCTCCTCGTCGTCCAGGATGGGCCCATGGAGCCCCAGGACCCTGTGCCGCCGCGGTCGCCCGGACGGCGCCTCTGGTGGCTCGTCGGTGGTGCGGTCGCCGTCCCCGTGATCGTGATCGCCACCTTGGCCGTCACCCTCGTGCTGGTTCTCCGGCCCACCGAGGAGGATCGGGTCATCGAGGCGTACGCGGCGCACAACGACGCGCTGAACGCGGCCGACTGCGCCACGTACGAGTCCCTGCTGATGCCGGAGGATGTCGCGTTCTACGAGGAGAACGACCTGTCGTGCGACGACTGGTCGGCCGCGCAGGTCGGCGCGCTCTCGCGCCTGGAGTTCAGTTACGTGGCGCTCGGGGTCGAGATCGACGGCGACCATGCGACGCTGCGGGCCGAGGAGCGCTACCGACCCCTCGACACGGTGACGGGCGAGCGGGCCAGCGAGCCCGAGACGTTCCTCGAGATCCATCGATGGGTGCGGTACGACGGCACCTGGCGCTTCGTGGAGTACTTCCCGGACTGATCCCGGTCCACAGGGCCCAGGCGTCCACAGCCGGGCGTCGACCTCTCGCCCGACGACGTCGGCGCGACGACGCTCGTGGTCATGACCTACGCGCGCAACCAGGCCCTCGGGGCCTACGGCGAACGCATCGCCGCCGACCACCTCGTGGCCTCGGGCCTCGTGATCCTCGACCGCAACTGGACCTGCCGCTTCGGTGAGATCGATCTGGTCGCCCGCGACGGCACCACTCTCGTGATCGTCGAGGTCAAGACCCGCAGCAGCACCAGGTACGGCGGGCCCTTCGAGGCCGTCACGACGCACAAGGCCACCCGTCTACGGCGACTCGCCACGGCCTGGCTCGAGGCGCACGACGTGCACCCGAGCGCCGTCCGCATCGACGTCGTCAGCGTCGTCGTGCCGCGCACGGGCCCGGCCGAGGTCGACCGCATCCGGGGCGTGGCCTGATGTCCGGACGCGTCGTGTCGGTCACGCTCGACGGCCTGACCGGTCGCGCGATCGAGGTCGAGGCTGACGTCGTGGGCGGCCTGCCGGGCACGGTCATCGTGGGCCTGCCCGACGCCACGGTCAACGAGGCCCGCGACCGCTGCAAGTCCGCCGTCGTGAACTCCGGGGCGCCCTGGCCCGACCAGCGCCTCACGATCAACCTCGCACCGTCGACCCTGCCCAAGTCCGGATCGCACTACGACCTCGCGATCGCGATGGCGGTGCTCTCGGCACAGAAGGCCGTCCCGGCCGAGGCGCTCACCGGAACCGCGTTCGTGGGCGAGCTGGCCCTCGACGGTCGCCTCCGGGCGGTGCCCGGGGTCCTGCCGGCCACCTTGGCCGCCGCGGAGGCGGGCTGCACCCACGTCGTGGTCCCCGAGGTCAACGTCCCGGAGGCCGAGCTGGTCGAGGGCATCGTCGTCACGGGGGTGCGGTCGCTGCGACACCTCGTGGCCCTGATCACGGGCGACGAGGTGCCCGACGACCCGCCGGTGCCCCCGATCGAGCCGCCTGCCGTGGCGCCGTGGGGCTCGGCCGCACGCCTGTCCGGGCTCGACCTCGCTGACGTGGCCGGCCACGAGGACGTGCGGCTGGCGGTCCTGGTGGCGGCGGTCGGTGGGCACCACCTGTCGATGGTCGGACCTCCGGGCGTCGGCAAGACGATGCTCGCGCAACGCCTCCCGGGCCTGCTGCCCGACTTGGAACGACAGGACGCGATCGAGGTCAGCGCGGTGCACTCGGTCGCCGGCATGCTCCCCGCCGACGTGCCGCTGCTCAGCCGGCCACCGTTCCTCGACCCCCACCACACCGCCAGCGCCGCCGCGATCGTCGGCGGCGGCAGTCGGCAGGTGCGGCCCGGGGCCATGAGCCTGGCGCACCGAGGGGTCCTGTTCCTCGACGAGGCGCCGGAGTTCGCCGTCAACGTCCTCGAGGCGCTGCGGCAGCCGCTCGAGAGCGGGCGCATCGTCGTGGCGCGATCGGCCCGCACCGTGGTCTATCCCGCGCGGTTCCAGCTCGTCATGGCCGCCAATCCGTGCCCGTGCGGTCAGGCGGCCACCCTCGATGCGTCCTGCCGCTGCACCCCGGCGATGCGCCGCCGCTACGGCGAGCGGATCTCCGGTCCCATCCGTGACCGCATCGACATCCGGCGCACGCTCGTCTCGCCCACCCGACCGGAGCTCGCCGCCACCGTGTCCGCGGGGCGGGGCTCGGTCGAGCTGGCGCACCGCGTGCGTGAGGCGCGAAGCCGCCAGGCGCACCGGTTCGTCGGCACCCCGTGGCGCACCAATGCCGACGTGCCGGGCACCGAGCTGCGCAAGGCCTGGCCCGTCGCCGACGACGCCCGGCTGCTGCTCGACCGGCAGCTCCATGCCGACAAGCTCAACCCGCGCAGCGCCGACCGCGTCCTGCGGCTGGCCTGGAGCGTCGCGGACCTCCACGGTCACGACGTCCCCGACGCCGACGACGTCCGCACGGCGCTGAGCCTGCGGTCCGACCTGCCGCTCGACGCGGCGATGCGCGCCCTGGTGGCGGCATGAGTCGGGAGTCGACGGACCGTGACCGCCTGGTCATGTCCGTCGCCACCGAGCCACTGGACGCCACGGCCCGGGAGCTCGTGGCCACCCACGGACTCGCGGCAGTGGCGGGAGCATGTCGAGGCGAGTCGGGTGCCCCCGAGGTGCCGGAGACCTGGGTCGAGCGTGCGGCACTCGGTCCGGTCGACGAGGTTCTGGAGGCCGGCGCCGCTGCCGGCGCGCGGTGGCTCACCCCTGCGAGTCCGGGGTGGCCGGCGGCGCTCGACGACCTGGCAGGCGTCGACGACCACGGCGCGGCACCGTGGGGCGTCTGGGTCAGGGGGTGCGGGCCCCTGGAGGTCGATCGGGCCGTCTCGGTCGTGGGAGCCCGGGCCTGCACGACCTACGGCGCCGAGGTCGCCGGTGATCTCGGCGCCGATCTCGCCGACCGTGGCTGGACCGTGGTGAGCGGCGCGGCGTTCGGCATCGATGCCTGCGCGCACCGTGGGGCGCTCGCCGTCGCGGGGCGCACCGTCGCTGTCCTGGCGTGCGGGGTCGACGTCGCGTACCCGCAGGCGCACGCGTCACTGCTCGACCGCATCGCGGAGGAGGGGTGGATCGTGGCCGAGCACCCGCCGGGCGCGAAGCCCCACCGGCACCGCTTCCTGACCCGCAACCGGCTGATCGCAGCCCTGGGCGCCGGCACCGTGGTCGTGGAGGCCGCGCCGCGCAGCGGGTCGCTCAACACCCTGCGGTGGGCCGACCGGCTGGGTCGGTCCTCGATGGCGGTCCCCGGGTCGGTGCTCTCGCAGCAGTCCGGCGGCGCGCACCGTGCCGTCCGCGAGGGCGAGGCCGTGCTGGTCACGTCGGCCGACGACGTGGCCGAGGAGCTCGACGGCCTGGGGTGGGTCGACTCCGGAAGCTCGCAGGTCCTGACCGACGCCTCCCGTCGTCTCCACGGCCAGCTGCCGCGTGACGGAGGAGTGACGGTGGGCGAGCTCGTGGTGCTCCTCGACGCCCCGTTGCGCCACGTCCGCGCGGGGTTGGCCCTGCTGGAGCGGCGCGGTCACGCCCGGCGCGCCGACGGGGGCTGGATCGCCCTGGGGCGACTTCCCGGCTGAGACAGTGGGGGCGTGAGCGAGCACGACGTGGCCTGGGACCGGGTCGTCGACGACTACGAGCGGCACCTCCGGCTTGAGCGGGACCTCACCGAGCACACCGTCCGCGGGTACGTCAGCGACGTCAAGGGGCTCGCCGACCACGCCGAGCGGATGGGCGTCCGGGACCCGGCCGATCTCACGATCCGCACGGTGCGCAGCCACCTCGCGCAGCAGCGGTCACTCGGTCGCGCGCGGTCGACGTTGGCCCGCCGCAGCACCTCCCTGCGGGTCTTCTCGGCCTGGCTCCTCCGCACCGGCCGCGCCCCGACCGATGCCGCCGCACTCCTGGTCTCCCCGGCCGCACGCCGGGACCTGCCGGCCACGCTCAGCGCGAGCGAGGTCCGCGCGGTGCTCGATGCTGCTGGCGAACGCATCGACACCGACGCCGTGACCGGCACCCGCGACCTCGCGATGCTCGAGCTGCTGTACGCCACCGGCATCCGCGTCGGCGAGCTGGTGGGCCTCGACATCGACGACCTCGACCACGCGCGCCGCCTGGTGCGGGTGTTCGGCAAGGGCCGCAAGGAGCGCTCGGTGCCCTTCGGCCTGCCCGCGCAGGACGCCGTGGAGGCCTGGCTGCAGCACGGCAGGCCCCAGGTCGTCACGGGATCGAGCGGTCCTGCCGTGTTCCTCGGTGTCCGAGGCGGACGCATCGACCAGCGCGCCGTGCGGGAGGTCGTGCACCGGCGGCTGGCCGACGTCGACGGGGTGCCCGACCTCGGGCCGCACGGACTCCGGCACACCGCGGCCACCCACCTGCTGGAGGGAGGCGCCGACCTGCGGTCGGTGCAGGAGGTGCTGGGCCACGCCTCGATCGGGACCACCCAGATCTACACGCACGTCAGCAACGAACGACTGCGCGCGGCGTTCCGCCAGGCACACCCACGGGCCTGAGCGCGGGACCGGCGGAGGGTCACAGCAGGGGAGCCGGGTCGACGGCCCTCCCGTGGTCGTGCACCGAGAAGTGCAGGTGGCAGCCCGTCGAGGTGCCGGTGGTGCCGACCCTCGCGACGGTGTCGCCGGCCGCGACCGTGGCCCCGGGAGCCACGCCCGCGGACGACAGATGGCTGTAGGACGTGACCCGGCCTCCGCCGTGGTCGATCTCGACCCGCAGCCCGAACCCGCCGGCGCGGCTGACGCTCGCCACGCGGCCCGCGGCCGCAGCGGTCACGGGTGAACCGCAGGGCGCGCCGAAGTCGATGCCGTCGTGGGCCCGGGGCTCGCCGGTGATCGGGTGGATCCGCAGGCCGAAGCCCGACGTGACCGGGGCCGTGAGGGGCGGTCGCAGCTCGCCGGTGCCCAGCGCCGGCGGTGCGGGCGGTGGACCCTCCGGGCTGATCAGGCGGTAGCGCCCACCGAACATCTCCGCCGGATTGAGGTACGTCTCGCCCTCGATGCGGCCGAGGTGCAGGCAGGCGGCCGCCCCGCAGCCGGCGTGACCCGGCAGCAGCGTGCCGATCACCTGCCCGGCATCGACGCTGCGCCCGACCTCGACGGCAGCCAGGACGGGCTGGTAGGTCGACCGCTCGCTCCCGTGGGAGACCGTCACCACCGGAGTGCCGGCGACCTCCCCGACGAAGGCCACGGTGCCGGCGGCCACCGCCCTCACGGCCTCGCCCGGTGCTCCGGTCAGGTCGATGCCCCGGTGACCCGCGGCGTAGGGGCCCGGGGGAGCGGCGTACGAGCGGTCGATCGTGTGCCCCTCGAGCGGCGAGGACCAGCTGCCGTCGGCGCGCGCCGAGGAGGCTGTGCCGCCCGCGAGCAGCACGAGGACCAGGGTCAGGCAGGCGCGGCCCGCTCGGGCGGCGTGACGAGGGAGGGCAGGACTCATGGATCCACGTCAGTGCACGGGAGCCGCGACCGACACCCCGCACGACGCGCGTGTGGACGGCCGAGCGCTGTGGACGACCTGCCTCGCGCCCCGGAACCCGCGGATTTCGTCCCCTCGGCGCCGTGGCCTAGGATGGTCCGAGCACCTCCTCTGGAGGTGACTTCGCGTGCCGTCATCCGCATCGGCGTCGCTCACGGGCCCGGCCCGCGAGCGCGGCCACCGCGGGCGAGGTCCTGGTCCGTTCCCAGCAACATCGGGTCCGGTGGGCCCCGTCACGGCACCAGGGCGCGGACACGGTGTCCGTGCGTCAACCAGGAACGGGCCGTCGTGCCCAGAAACGAGAGATCACCATGGCCGTCGTGACCATGCGTCAGCTGCTGGAGAGCGGTGTCCACTTCGGACACCAGACTCGCCGCTGGAACCCCAAGATGAAGCGCTTCATCTTCACCGAGCGCAACGGCATCTACATCATCGATCTCCAGCAGTCGCTGGCGTACATCGATGCCGGCTACGAGTTCGTCAAGAACACCGTCGCCCGTGGCGGCACGATCCTGTTCGTCGGCACCAAGCGCCAGGCGCAGGAGCCGATCCAGGAGCAGGCCACCCGTGTGGGCATGCCCTACGTCAACCAGCGGTGGCTCGGCGGCATGCTGACCAACTTCCAGACGATGCACCAGCGCCTCCAGCGCATGAAGGAGCTCGAGGAGATCGACTTCGACCAGGTCGCTGGCTCGGGTCGTACCAAGAAGGAGCTCCTCCAGATGCGCCGCGAGTTCGACAAGCTCTCGCGCACCCTCGGCGGCATCCGCGACATGGCCCGTACCCCGGCCGCACTGTGGATCGTCGACACCAAGAAGGAGCACCTGGCGGTCGACGAGGCCAAGAAGCTCGGCATCCCGATCGTCGCGATCCTCGACACCAACTGCGATCCCGACGAGGTCGACTTCCCGATCCCGGGCAACGACGACGCGATCCGTTCCGTCGCGCTGCTGACGCGGGTCATCGCCGACGCCGTCGCCGAGGGCCTCGTGTCCCGCGGTGGGGCCAAGACCGGTGAGGAGTCGGCCGGCGAGGAGCTCGGAGCCGGCGAGCCGCTGGCCGAGTGGGAGGCCGAGCTGCTCACCACCGACGCCGCTCCGGCCGCTGCCGACGCCGCTCCGGCCGCTGCCGAGGCTGCTCCGGCCGCCGAGGCGCCTGCCGCGGACACTGCCGAGGCTGCTCCGGCTGCTGAGGCGCCTGCCGCCGAGGAGACCCCGGTCGCCGAGGCCGCGCCGGTCGAGACCCCCGCCGAGGAGGCCCCGGCTGCTGCCGAGGCCACCGAGGGCGCGGAGTCGGACGCCGCCACCACCGAGTCCTGATCCAGAGATTCCTCCCCTTCCCAGAATTGAGGTAGCGACACATGGCGATTGCCGCCGCTGATGTCAAGAAGCTCCGTGACGCCACGGGCGCCGGCATGATGGATGCCAAGAAGGCGCTCACCGAGGCCGACGGCGACTTCGAGAAGGCCGTCGAGATCCTCCGGATCACCGGAGCGGCCAAGGCCGCCAAGCGTGGGGCGGAGCGCGAGGCCTCCTCGGGCCTCGTCGCCTCGTCGGGCAACGCGATCGTCGAGCTCAACTCCGAGACCGACTTCGTGGCCAAGAACGAGCAGTTCATCGAGCTGGCCACCAAGCTCGCGGCCACGGCCGACGCGGCACGCCCGGCCGACGCCGCGGCGTTCGCGCAGGTCACGCTCGACGACGGCACCACCGTCGCCGAGGCGATCAGCTCGCTGGCCGCGGTCATCGGCGAGAAGCTCGAGCTCGGTCGCGTCGCGACGTTCGACGGTCAGGTCGCCACGTACCTGCACCGCCGGGCCAGCGACCTGCCGCCCTCGGTCGGCGTGCTGGTCGAGTTCTCCGGCGAGGACGTCGATGCCGCCCGCGGTGCCGCGATGCAGATCGCGGCGATGCGTCCGCGCTTCCTGACCCGTGAGGACGTCCCCGCGGACGTCGTCGCCAAGGAGCGCGAGATCGCCGAGGCCACGGCCCGCGAGGAGGGCAAGCCCGAGCAGGCGATCGTCAAGATCACCGAGGGTCGCGTCAACGGCTTCTTCAAGGACGTCGTCCTGCTGGAGCAGGCGTCGGTCACCGACAACAAGAAGACGGTCAAGACCGTCCTGGACGAGGCCGGCGTCACGCTGACCGGCTTCGCCCACATCGAGATCGGCGCCTGAGGCACCGAGCTCGCTGACGAAGGGCCCCGTGGAGCGATCCGCGGGGCCCTTCGTCATGGCTTTGGTCGTCTCTCCCGCCGCAGGCCCAGCGGCGCCCGTCCGATATCCTCGACGCATGGCCCGCCGCGTACTTCTCAAGCTGTCCGGTGAGGTCTTCGGTGGAGGAGCCATCGGCATCGACCCCGATGTCGTCAACGGCATCGCGGCCCAGGTGGCCGAGGCGGTCCGTGACGGCGTGCAGGTCGCCATCGTGGTCGGTGGTGGCAACTTCTTCCGGGGCGCCGAGCTCAGCCAGCGCGGCATGGATCGCGGACGCGCCGACTACATCGGCATGCTCGGCACCGTCATGAACGCGCTCGCGCTGCAGGACTTCATCGAGAAGCAGGGTGTCGAGACGCGGGTGCAGTCCGCCATCGCGATGTCGCAGGTCGCCGAACCGTACATCCCTCGGCGTGCCGTCCGGCACCTCGAGAAGGGGCGTGTGGTGATCTTCGGCGCGGGTGCCGGGATGCCGTACTTCTCGACCGACACGGTCTCGGCCCAGCGCGCTCTCGAGATCAAGGCCGATGTCGTCCTGATGAGCAAGAACGGCGTCGACGGGGTGTACGACGCCGATCCCCGCACCACCCCTGACGCCCGCAAGTACGACGACGTGACCTTCGCGGAGTCCTTGCAGCGGGGCCTGAAGGTCGTCGACGCGGCCGCGTTCGCCCTGTGCATGGAGAACAAGCTGCCGATGATCGTCTTCGGGATGGAGGGCGAGGGCAACATCGCCCGAGCCCTGCAGGGTGAGAGGATCGGAACGCTGGTCCACGCAGGATCCGGCGCGAACAGTGGCACGACTACAGGAGAAGCACCGTGATCGACCAGACCCTCCGCGAGGCCGACACCAAGATGGGCAAGGCCGTCGAGCACACCCGCGAGGAGTTCGCGGCCATCCGGACCGGTCGCGCGCACCCGGCGATGTTCGCGCAGATCACGGCCGACTACTACGGCACGCCCACGCCGCTGCAGCAGCTCGCCGGCTTCCAGGTGCCGGAGCCGCGCACCGTGATCATCAGTCCCTACGACGTCAGCGCCAAGTCGGCCATCGAGAAGGCCATCCGTGACTCCGACCTCGGCGTCAATCCGTCCGACGACGGCAAGGTGCTCCGTGTGACGCTCCCGGAGCTGACCCAGGATCGCCGCAAGGAGTACATCAAGCTCGCTCGGACCAAGGCCGAGGACGGCAAGGTCGCCGTGCGCGGCGTGCGCCGCAACGCCAAGCAGGCGATGGACAAGGCCGAGAAGGACTCCGAGATCTCCCAGGACGACAACACCGGCGCGGAGAAGCGTCTCGATGCCCTCACCAAGAAGTACGTCGACACGATCGACGAGCTGCTGAAGGGCAAAGAGGCCGAGCTCCTCGAGGTGTGACCTCCTCCATGACCGACTCATCCTCCGAGCCGGCCACCCCCGCCAAGGACCACGGCCGGGCGGGCCGAGACCTGCCAGCGGCGATCGCCGTCGGCGTGACCCTCGCGGCGACCGTCGTCGCCTCCCTGTTCTTCGTCAAGGACCTGTTCGTCGCGGTCGTGATCGTCGCCCTGCTGGTGGGCATGTGGGAGCTCAAGCGGGCGTTCTCGACCGCCGGCATTCGCATCCCGATCCTGCCGGTCGCGTTCGGTGGCACCGCGATGCTCCTGTCGGCGTTCTACACCGACATGGAGGCGGCGGCCTTCGCGATGGCGCTCACGGTCATCGCGACGCTCGTCTGGCGCCTGGCCGACGGGGCCGACGGCTTCGTCCGCGACGTGAGCGCGGGGGTCTTCGTCCTGGCCTACCTGCCGCTCATGGGTGTCTTCGTCCTGCTCCTCCTCGACGAGTCCGACGGCCCGTGGCGCATCGTGGCCTTCATCGTCGCCACGATCGCGTCCGACATCGGCGGCTACATCGCGGGCGTCCTGTTCGGCAAGCACCCGATGGCACCCACGATCAGTCCGAAGAAGTCCTGGGAGGGCTTCACGGGGTCGATGCTGTTCGGCATCGGCGCCGGCGTCGCGGTCGTGGTCCTGGCGCTCGAGGGGGAATGGTGGGCTGGTGTCGTGCTGGGCGCGGCGAGCGTCGTGATGGCCACCTTGGGTGACCTCTCGGAGTCGCTCATCAAGCGCGACATCGGCATCAAGGACATGGGCGACCTGCTCCCGGGCCACGGTGGCCTGATGGACCGGCTCGACTCCCTCATCATGGTCGCGCCCGTCGCGTGGGTCGTGCTGCACTACCTCGTGCCCGTCGCCTAGTCGATCCTCTGGGGCCCGCCCTCCGCTGGTCGAGTGGCTCGTCGATGGACGAGGGCCGTGTCGAGACCCGTGCACGTGACGGCACCCGGTGGCACCGGTCGATGGTGCGGCAGGGCGTGGTTGCTCCTCCCCCCGACACGCGGCGGTAACGCTCGTCGTGCAGGGTGGTCACATGGCGATCAAGGTCGGGCTCGAGCACCGTACGACGTACACGTTCGACCGTCGGGTCCGGCTGAGCCCGCACGTCGTGCGCCTGCGGCCCGCGCCGCACTCGCGCACCCCCGTCGAGGCGTACTCGATGAAGGTCGAGCCGGCGGGCCACTTCGTGAACTGGCAGCAGGACCCGTTCGGCAACTGGTTGGCCCGCCTGGTGTTCCCCGAGCCGGTCGACCACCTCGACGTCACGGTGGGTCTCGTCGCCGATCTCACGGTCATCAATCCGTTCGACTTCTTCGTCGAGGAGTACGCCGAGCGCTTCCCGTTCGCGTACGAGCCCGGCCTGCGCGCCGATCTGGCTCCGTACCTCGCGCCGGTTCTCGAGGCCTCGGGCGACGGCCCCGGACCGGTCGTGTCGGACTGGCGGGCCGGCCTTCCCGCCCTGCCGGAGGACGGCGTGCCGATCGTCGACTTCCTGGTCGGGCTCAACGCGGCCGTCCACCGCGACGTCGAGTACTCGGTGCGCATGGAGCCCGGCGTGCAGACGCCTGACACCACGCTGACCCGGGCGATCGGCTCGTGCCGTGACAGCGCCTGGCTGCTGGTGTCGCTGCTGCGGCAGTACGGCCTCGCGGCCCGCTTCGTGTCGGGCTATCTCGTGCAGCTCGCGACCGATCCCCTGCTCGCGGCGCAGGCGCTCGACGGCCCCACCGGCGCGAAGGAGGACTTCACCGACCTGCACGCGTGGGCCGAGGTCTACGTGCCCGGTGCTGGCTGGATCGGTCTCGACCCCACGTCGGCGCTGTTCGCCGGCGAGGGTCACATCCCGCTGTCGGCGACGCCCGACCCGGCCTCGGCCGCACCCATCACCGGGCTGATGGAGCCGGCCGACGTGTCGTTCTCCTTCGCCAACGTCGTCACCCGGGTGCACGAGGACCCGCGCGTCACGCTGCCGTACACCGACGAGGCCTGGGCCCGCGTCGACGCGCTCGGCGAGGAGATCGACGCTCGACTCATCGCCGACGACGTGCGTCTCACGATGGGTGGCGAGCCGACGTTCGTGTCGATCGACGACGCCACCTCCCCGGAGTGGACCACCGACGCCGACGGCGACGACAAGCGCCGGCTCGCCGGTGAGCTCGCCGGGCGTCTGCGAGAGATCTACGCCGGGGGCGGGCTGGTCCACCGGGGCCAGGGCAAGTGGTACCCGGGGGAGCCGCTGCCGCGCTGGCAGGTCGCCCTCCAGTGGCGCACCGACGGGGAGACGCTCTGGTCGCGGCCCGAGCTCCTGGCCGATCCGTGGAACGACGCCGAGGCGGTCGAGGATGCGCCGGAGCGGGCCGAGCGGCTCGCGAGCGCCTTCGCCGTCGCGCTGGGGCTCGACGCGGACCGGGCGATCGCGGCCTGGGAGGACCCGATCGTGCCGTTCGCCGCTGCCCTGCGGAAGCCCGACGGCGACGCGCCGATCGAGGCGCCCGACCGCATCGACCCGGCGTGGGCCACGGCCCTCGACGCCGGGGTCGGTGAGCCGTCGGGGTGGGTGCTGCCAGTCGTGACGGGTGAGACGTGGTCGAGCCCGCGCTGGACGTTCCGCCGTGGTCGGCTGGTCCTCGCGCCCGGCGACTCGCCGGTGGGGCTGCGACTGCCGCTCGACTCCGTCTCATGGCTGCCACCCGAGCCGTCGGGTGATCCCTCCTACCTGGAGTCGGGCCCGCCGTTGGCGCCCGTGCTGCCGAGCGTCCTGACGATCGAGCCGCACGACGCCCCGCCGACCGCGCTCGCCTTCGAGGGCCGCGACGGCTTCGTGTTCGTGTTCCTGCCGCCCACGGAGCGACTGGACGACTACGTCACGCTCGTCGCGACGCTCGAGAAGGTCGCCGGTGAGCTGGACGTGCCGGTCGTCGTCGAGGGCTACGGCCCGCCGCCGGACTCGCGCCTGACGCAGCTCATCGTGACGCCTGACCCGGGTGTCATCGAGGTCAACCTCCAACCCACCCGCACGTGGGGCGAGCTGCGCGACCTGACCGACACGCTCTACGAGGCCGCCCGCGAGACCCGTCTGGGGACCGAGAAGTTCGACCTCGACGGCTCCCACACCGGCACCGGTGGCGGCAACCACATCACGCTGGGTGGACCGACCCCGGCCGACTCGCCCCTGCTGCGTCGCCCCGACCTGCTCGGCAGCCTGATCCGCTACTGGCAGCGTCACCCCTCCCTCTCGTACCTGTTCTCGGGACGCTTCATCGGGCCCACCAGCCAGGCCCCGCGGTTCGACGAGGGCCGTCCGGAGGCGCTCTACGAGATGGACATCGCGCTCGCCGAGCTCGCGCGGCTCGCCGACCAGGCGCAGCTCGCCCCGGGCGACGACCGCGAGGAGGGGGCTGACGACCGCGACGACGCCGGCGAGGGTGGCCTCCCGGGCCGCCCGTGGCTCGTCGACCGGGTGCTGCGCCACCTCCTGACCGACCTCACCGGCAACACTCATCGCGCCGAGTTCTGCATCGACAAGCTGTACAGCCCCGACTCGTCGCGCGGCCGCCTCGGCCTGCTCGAGCTCCGAGGCTTCGAGATGCCGCCGCACCCGCAGATGGCCATGGTGCAGGCGCTGCTCGTCCGGTCCCTCGTGTCGATGTTCTGGCGCACGCCGGGCGACGACTCCCTCGTGCGCTGGGGCACGTCACTGCACGAGGACTTCCTGCTCCCGCAGGGTGTCGTCGCCGACATCGGCCAGGTCGTCGCCGACCTCCGGTCGGCCGGCATCGCGTTCGAGCAGAGCTGGCTCGACCCGTTCGTCGAGTTCCGCTTCCCGCGGCTGGGCCGCACCCTGGTCGAGGCGCGCGGGTCCCAGGTGGAGATCGAGCTCCGCGCCGCGATCGAGCCCTGGCACGTGCTGGGCGAGGAGGCGACGGGCAGTGGCACCGCCCGGTACGTCGACTCCTCGGTCGAGCGCCTGCAGGTCCTGGTGCGGGGCGTCGACCCCGGCAAGCACCTCGTGACGTGCCAAGGTGTCCCCGTGCCTCTGACGTCGACCGGGACCCCCGGCGAGTACTACGCCGGGGTCCGCTACCGCGCCTGGCAGCCGTGGTCGGCGCTGCACCCGACGATCGAGGTGCACGCCCCGCTCCGGTTCGACCTCGTCGACGCGGAGGCGCAGGTCTCGCTCGGCGGGTGCACCTACCACGTGGTGCACCCCGGTGGCCGCGCGTACGAGAACGCCCCCGTCAACGCCGCCTCGGCCGAGGCGCGGCGGGCGAGCCGCTTCGAGCCGTTCGGTCACACCGCCGGACGCATCGACGTGGCGGCCGCGCGGGAGCGCGGTGCCCAGGCCGCAGCGCCTGAGTACCCCCGCACGCTGGACCTGCGTCGGGCCCCCGTGGCCCGCGACGCGGGTCAGGGGCTCGGCTGACGGTGCTGCAGGACTACTCGACGGCGGTCGCGCAGCCGACGCTGTCACCCGAGCCCGCCCGCTATGACGAGGTCGTGGCCCCCGACGGGACCCTGCGCCCCGCCTGGAAGGCGCTCGCCAGCTCGGCGATCGGGCTGACCCACGACGAGCTGCAGCGCATCAGTGGCGACATCGTCCGCTTCCTGAGCGACGACGGCGTGCGCTACTCGCGCCCGGGGGAGTCGCCCTCGTGGTGGCGCCTCGACCCGGTCCCGATCGTGGTCTCGGCCGCGGAGTGGGAGCCGCTCGAGGTCGGTCTCGCCCAGCGGGCCGAGGTGCTGAACGCGGTGCTCGTCGACCTCTACGGCCCGCAGACGCTCCTGTCGAGCGGGGTCGTCCCGCCCGAGGTCGTGCTCGGCCACTCCGGCTTCCTGCGGGTCCTGCGCGGGAGCAGTCGCGAGCCGCACCCGCTGCTGATCACCGCCACCGACGTCACCCGCACCGCCACGGGGGACTGGCAGGTCCTGGCCGACCGCACCGGGGCCCCGTCAGGCATCGGCTACGCCATGGAGAACCGGCGCGTCATCAGCAGGGTCGTGCCCGAGCTCTACCGCGGTGCCGCGCTCCACCGGGTCGCCCCGTTCTTCCAGGCCGTGCGCGCGGCCATGATCGACGCGGCACCCGGGGAGGCCAGCGATCCTCGCGTCGTCCTGCTGTCGCCGGGTCCGCAGTCGGAGACGGCCTACGACCAGTCCTTCGTCGCGTCCAGCCTGGGGTTCCCGCTCGTGGAGGGCAGCGACCTGGTGGTCCGCGACGGCATCGTCTGGATGCGGGCCTACGGGCGGCTCGAGCGGGTCGACGTCATCGTGCGCCGCGTCGACGCGGCCTTCAGCGATCCGCTCGAGCTGCGGGGCGACTCCCAGCTCGGGGTGCCCGGCCTGGTCGAGGCGGTCCGCCGCGGCTCCGTCACGGTGGTCAACGGACTCGGGGCCGGGGTCGTGGAGAACCTCGGGCTCGCGCCGTTCCTGGCCCGGGCCTGCGAGGTGCTGCTCGACGAGCCGCTGCGCCTGCCCACGATCCGCTCGTACTGGCTCGGCGACCCCGACGAGCTCGAGCTCGTACGGGCCCGAGCGGACGAGCTCACGATCCGCGCGATCGACCGGTCCCCGCTGCCGACCGACCTCGACCCTGAGCGGCTGCTCGCGCTCGTCGACGCCGAGCCGCACCGGTTCGTGGCCCAGGAGCGGCCGCACCACTCCCAGACCGTGTCGCTCGGCCCCGTCGGGGTGCGACCGGAGCCGGTCGTGATCCGCACGTTTTCGGTGCGGCACGGCTCGGCCTACCGCACCCTGCTCGGTGGTCTCGGATCGATCATGGAGACCGGTCGGGTGCCGCGGAGCAAGGACGTGTGGGTGCTCAAGGAGCGCGCCGACGAGCCCGACCAGCGCCTCCTCGAGGTCCTGCCCATGACCAACGTGCGGGCGCCGGCGGCGATGGTGCCCCGCGTGCTGGAGGACATGTACTGGTTCGGCCGGTACGCCGAGCGTGCGGAGGACACGCTGCGGCTGGTCATCGCCGCACACGGCCTGGCCCAGGACTTCCGCTACCGCCCGTGGTCCGCCGGCGGCCAGACGTTGCAGGTGCTGGTGCGCAAGCTGCACGACCTCAGCCCCGGCCCGGACGGCCCGCTCGACGGCGAGACGGTGGACGGCGCCGCCTACGACGACGAGCTGCGCTCGGTCCTGCTCGACCCGTTCCGACCGGGATCGGTGGCCCAGTCGATCGGCTCGCTGCGGGACGCGGCCCAGGCCGTGCGTGACCAGCTCTCGCCCGACGTCTGGCGGGTCTTCGGCGCGATCGACCGCGCGGCCGGGGTCCTGGCCGGCTCCCGCACGAGCCTGCAGGTCAACGACTCCGCCGGGCGCATGCTCACGGCGATCTCGGCGCTGCACGGTGTGACCGACTCGATGATGCGCGACGACGGGTGGCGCCTGATCGTCCTCGGTCGGGCCGTGGAACGGTGCCAGCAGGTCGTGCGTCTGATCGAGGGCACCGTCACGACCCGGCGCGGGATCGACGTCGATCGCGACGTCCTGACGTCCGTCCTGGGCGTCGCCGAGAGCGCCGTCACGCATCGTCGCCGCTACCGGGGGTACGTCCGGCCGGCCGGGGTCGTCGAGCTCCTGATGTTCGACGTCGACAACCCGCGATCGGTCGCGTTCAACCTCGATCGTGCCGCCGAGCTGCTCCGGGGGCTTCCGGCCTCGACCGGGTCCACGAGGCCGGAACGGCTGCTCGCCGACCTGCGCAGCGAGCTCGACGGCGTCGACCTCGCAGGTCTCGTCGTGATCGAGGGTGAGCGCCGGCCGTACCTCGAGCAGTCGTTGGGCTCGGTCCGCGCACTTCTCACTCGCTTCGCCGACGCGGTCGTCGAGGTCCACCTGACGTCCGCACCGACCCCGCGCTCGTTCGACCTGGTGGGCTCCCCGTGAGGTCCCGGTCATGAGGTACCAGGTCCGCCACACCACGACGTACACCTACGACGACGACGTCAGTGACAGCTACGGCATCGCGCACGTGACCCCGCGGGAGCTCCCGTGGCAGCGCGTGGGCGCCCACGAGGTCGTGGTGGATCCGGCCGCTCGCGACCTGCAGTCCACGGTCGACCACTTCGGGAACACCCGCACGTACTTCCAGGTCGACCAGCGCCACCAGGTGCTACGGGTCGAGGCGCGCTCCGAGGTGGAGGTGCACGCCGAGATCCGGGACGATCTCGCGGACGCCCAGGCGTGGGAGGTCTGCCGACCCCGGACCCGACCGGACGTGGCCGACGCGTGGTCGGCGCGCGAGCTGGCCCTCCGGTCCGACCTCGTGGCCCACACCGCGACGGCGCACGCCTACGCCGCGGAGTCACTCCTGCCGGGGCGGCCCGTCGCGGACGCGGCACTGGACCTCATGCACCGGATCCACTGCGACTTCGAGTACGAGCAGGGCGCCACGACCGTCACGAGCACGATCGACGACCTGTTCGAGGCGCGCGCTGGGGTGTGCCAAGACTTTGCGCACCTCACGCTGGCGTGCCTGCGTTCGCACGGTCTCGCCGCGCGCTACGTCAGCGGCTACCTCGCGACCGATCCTCCGCCCGGCCGCGACCGTGTGGTCGGCGCCGACGCCTCGCACGCCTGGGCCGCCGTCTGGGTGCCGGGCGGCCAGTGGCTCGCGATCGACCCCACCAACGACCAGCCGGCCGGGGAGCGCTACGTCACGACGGCGTGGGGGCGCGACTACGCGGACGTGCCGCCCGTGAAGGGCGTCATCTACAGCGACGCCTCGACCTCGCTGCTCGACGTCGAGGTCGACGTGGCGCCCGTGTGACCATCCGCCTTGGGGTCCTCTCCCCTCGCGGGGGTGGGCGCCGATCTGTCAGCATGTTCACCATGCAGGAGCCGGGCACGTCCGTCGCATCGAGGTACTGGATGTACCTCACGGCGCTCGCCGGGCTGGCCATCATCGTGCTGGGCCTGGTGCTCGGCCTGGTCGCCGGCATGGCGAGCCGGGGCGGCGACCGCGACGGCGCGGTGGAGCTGGCGCCCGGAGTGCCTGATCCGACCGAGGCGATCCTCGAGTGGGACCGGTCGTTCCGAGACGCGGACTGCGAGACCTTCCAGGAGAGGACCACCTCCGACTTCCGGGCTGAGTACGGGCAGGCGGAGGCCGACTACTCGACGTGCTCCGGTTTCCGCGACGGCCTCGAGGAGATCCAGGCCGGCAAGCCCCGCGACTTCTGGCGCACCTACCGGATCGAGGTCACCGACGTCTCGATCGACGGCTCGACGGCGCGGATCGAGACCGAGGAGACGTGGGAGTACCTCGAGCGGGGCGACGTCGAGCAGGCCTCGGACACGTACACCTACGACCTCGTCCTGGTCGACGGGGAGTGGCTCATCGACGACGCCAGCTTCCTGTACGACGGTGCCGAGACGCCGGTCTGACGACACCCTCGCTCGACGCGCGGACCGGACCCCGAGGCGCCACACTGGGGCGTGCGCAACTTCAGCTGTTCCACCTGTGACAACCGCCTCTACCTCGAGAACAGCGTCTGCGTCGTCTGCGGGTCGGCGCTCGGGTACTGGCGCGAGACCGCCGACATCGTCGTGGTCGACGATGAGGGCGTCTTCGCGGCCCCCGACGGCCTGGTGTGGCACGTCTGCCCCAACCTGAACCTCTCGGGCTGCACCTGGCTGACCCGGATCGAGGGGGAGCCTTGCGAGTCCTGCCAGCTCACCCGAACGCGCCCCGCGGACGACGACCCGGTCGGCCTGGCCCAGCTGCCCGTGGCGGAGTCGGCCAAGCGACACCTCCTGGTCGAGCTGACCCGTCTCGGGTTCGGCTGGGTCACCCGTGACGACGATCCCGAGCAGGGACTGTGCTTCGACATGCTGTCGAGCGTCGACGAGGACGTCGTGATCGGGCACGAGGACGGCATCATCACGATCGACCTGGCCGAGGGCGACGACGCGCACCGGGCCAAGGTGCAGGCCGAGCTCGCCGAGCCGTACCGCACGATGTTGGGACACCTGCGGCACGAGGTGGGTCACTACATGGAGGCCCAGCACGTGCGCGGCGACCTCATCGGCCAGGCCCGCGAGCTCTTCGGCAACGAGGAGATCTCCTACGCCGACGAGATCGAGCGCCACTACAACGAGGGACCGCCGGCCGACTGGGCGGAGAGCTACATCAGCACCTACGCCACGATGCACCCGTTCGAGGACTTCGCGGAGTCCTTCGCGCACACCTTGCACATCCAGGACGCCGTCGACACGGCTCGCTGGAACGGCCTGATCACGGTCGAGCCGGACGCGTTCAGCATCTTCAGCGACCTGGTGACAGGGGTCTGGGTGCCGCTCTCGAACGCGCTCAACCAGATCAACCGGAGCATGGGCTCCGACGACCTCTACCCGTTCGTGATCCCGCCGAAGGTGCTGGCCAAGCTCGACTTCATCGACTCGCTGCGCGTGCGCCCTGGCGTAGGCGGCTAGCGCCGGCTCGGGGCCCATCCCCGGTGGCTGAGGGACGAGCGAGCCTCGAAGCCTTGTCCACAGGTCCGCCAACGCCGATCCTGGCGTGTCGGTGCTGGCTCCTAGGTTCGACACATGGACCTGCGGATCACGGTGGAGGACCTCGTCGAGGCCTCTGCCGCGCGTGCGCGGGCCGAGGCCGTGGAGTGGGCAGCGATGATCGGATTCCGCGACGCGGAGCTCGCCCGGATCGTGCGTGTCGAGAGGCCCATGCAGCGGCTGGTCGAGACCGCCGGGATCGCCAAGGAGATCGCGCTGGCCATGGGCCTGTCGGAGGGGCAGGTGATCCAGCGACTCGCATCGGCCGAACGGCTGACCGAGCACGCTCCGCTCACCTGGATGTCCTTCATCTCCGGCGGCATCGATGCGGCCCGGGCGAAGGAGATCTCGCTGGCCCTCGGTCGACTCGAGCGGGCCGACTCCAAGACACGGCTGGACGAGACCGTCGTGCCCTACGCCGAGACCCACACCGTCGCCGAGGTCCGCGGCTGGTTGAAGCGCTTCGTGACCCGGGTCGAGGCCGACCTCGCGGTCGAGCGCGCCAACGCCGAGCGCGAGAAGCGGCACGTGGAGGTCACCCACCTCGACGACGGCATGGCGTGGCTCAGTGCCTACCTGCCGTCGCACCACGCTGCAGCGGTGGAGGCCCGACTGCGCCGCGAAGCCAAGGCCCTGGGTGCCGGCGACGACCGCAGCAAGGCCCAGCGCGAGGCCGACGCGCTGGTCGACCTCGTGGTGAGCGGCACCGCCGACACGACCTCGACCGAGCCGGGAATCCGGTCCGACATCGCGGTCACGATCGACGCGAAGGTCCTGACCAGCCTCACCGCAGGACACGCTGCGAGTGCCGACGGGTCGTGGTCAGTGCCTGCCGAGTGGGTCCTGGAGTCGGCGCTGGCCGGTGAGGCGTTCTGGCATCGGCTGCTCGTCGATCCGATCATCGGCGACACTCTCGCCCACCAGTACGTCGGCCGATTCGCCCCGACCTCCTTGCGAGGGCCATTGCCTTCCGTGACGGCACGTGCAGCGGCGCCGGGTGCTTGAGACCTGCCTCCGAATGCGATCTCGACCACGTCGAACCGTGGCCGGACGGCAGGACCGAGGGCTCGAACCTCGATCCGAAGTGTCGTCGTGAGCACGCCCTGAAGGGTCACGGTGTGCTCCAACGGATCCTGGCCCGGCACCATGCGCGCGGTCGTGGCAACCACCGGGTCAGGCACCGACCGCCGCCCGAACCCGATCGCTCCGAGCTCGAGCACGTGCTCGCGTGGCGGCTTGCCGACCGACTTCGGTGGTGACCCTCGACCGACGATTCGGCTCGCGCTGGTGCCGGGTGAGACAATCGTGGGATGACTGATCCGCAGGTGGAGCCCGCTCCCACGCGTGCGCTGCCGCTCGTGATCGCGCCGCCGCGTGGTCGCCAGAAGCCCCCGCGCCACCTCGCCGACCTCTCGGCCGAGGAGCGTGCCGCCGCGGCGGCCGAGCTCGGCGAGCCGGCGTTCCGCGTCAAGCAGGTCGCTCACCACTACTTCGGCCGCCTCGAGCGCGATCCGGCCAACATGACCGACCTCCCGGCCAAGAACCGTGACGCGATCGCCTCGGCGCTGCTGCCGAAGCTGCTCGACCCCGTCCGCACGATGGAGGCCGACCAGGGCACGACCCGCAAGACGCTGTGGCGCCTGTTCGACGGCGCGCTCGTCGAGTCGGTGCTGATGCGCTACCCCGAGCGCGCCACGATCTGCGTGTCCAGCCAGGCCGGCTGCGCCATGGCCTGCCCGTTCTGCGCCACCGGCCAGGGCGGACTCCAGCGCAACATGAGCACGGCCGAGATCATCGACCAGGTCGTCGACGGCGCTTCAGCGATGGCCAACGGGCTCGTTCCTGGCGGCCCCGGCCGCCTGTCCAACGTCGTGTTCATGGGCATGGGCGAGCCGATGGCCAACTACAAGGCCGTCATCGGCGCGATCCGCCGCATGGTGGCGCCGGCGCCCGATGGCCTCGGGATGTCGGCCCGCAACATCACGCTCAGCACCGTCGGTCTCGTGCCGCGCATCAAGCAGCTCACCGACGAGGGCATCCCGGTCACGCTGGCGGTGTCGCTGCACGCGCCGGACGACGAGCTGCGCGACGAGCTCGTGCCGATCAACACCCATTTCAAGGTCGCCGAGACCGTCGAGGCGGCGTGGGAGTACGCCAAGAAGAGCAAGCGCCGCGTCTCGATCGAGTACGCCATGATGCGCGACATCAACGACCAGGCCTGGCGCGCCGACCTGCTCGGTGACGTCCTCAACGCCTACGGCGACTGGAACTGGGTGCACGTCAACCTGATCCCGCTCAACCCCACCGACAGCGGACCCATGCTCAACGGCCAGGTCTTCACCCGCTCCCGCAGCGACGACATGCGCGAGTTCGTCCGTCGGCTCGAGGCCAAGGGCATCAGCACGACGATCCGCGACACCCGCGGCGACGAGATCAACGCGGCCTGCGGACAGCTCGCCGCCACGGAGTGACCCACCTCCGGTCCACTCCTCGGCCCGGATAGCGTGAGCGCATGCCGGATCCCGACACGAGCGTCCTCGACGCACGCCGAGACGGCGACGTCGCCGTCCTCACCCTGACCCGTCCCGATCGGCGCAACGCGCTGAACACCGACCTGTGCTTGGCGATCCACGGCGCCGTCGACGAGGCCGTCGACACGGGCGCCCGGGCGATCGTCGTCACCGGGGAGGGGTCGTCGTTCTGCTCGGGGGCCGATCTGGGCGGCGTCTACGGCAACGAGTTCCTCGACGCGCTGTACGGGATGCTGCACCACCTCGCCCACGTGCCCGTGCCCCTGGTGGCGGCGGTCAACGGCCCCGCGATCGGCGCCGGCACCCAGCTGGCGATGGCGTGCGACCTCCGCGTGGCCGACGCTACGGCGAAGTTCGCCGTTCCCACCGTTCGCAACGGGATGGCCGTGGACGCCTGGACCATCCGCACGCTCGCAGCACTCGCGGGCACGGGTCGCGCACGGCGCCTGATGATCGCGGGGGAGTCGCTCGACCGCGACGAGGCCCTGCACTGCGGGCTTGCCGATCGTGCCGGCACGCTGGACGACGCGCTGGCCTGGGCCGGCGACATCGCCCGCCTCGCGCCCCTGGCGATCGCGCACAACAAGCTCGTGCTGAACGGCTCGAGCGACGACGACGCCGCGATCGCGCAGAGCTTCCGTGACGTCTGGGCGTCGGAGGACGTCAAGGAGGCGGCTGCAGCCCGCCAGGACAAGCGCCAGCCGGTCTTCCGGGGCGTCTGATGCCGCGCACGTCGAGTCTGGCGTTCCTGACCCTCGACCACCACGTCGTGCACGGCCGCGCCGACGACGTCGCCCTGTCGGACTCCGAGGGCGACCTGACCTTCGCGCTGCTCCTGGACCAGGTCGCCTCGCTGGCCGGGGCGCTTCGCCTGCTGGGGCTCGCCGACGGCGACACCCTGCACGTCGAGGTGGCCGGGCGACCCCGTGCCATCGCCGTGCTGGCCGCCCTGCGGCTGCAGGTCGTTCCCGGCGCGGGTGGGGCCGCGCTCTCCGGCGACCCGCTCGTAGCGTCGGTCGGTGCCGAGGAGGTGCCGTGGGGCGCGCTGCGCGAGATCGGACGCACCGATCCGCTACCGGCCCCCGCGCGCGATCTCGACGGCGTCCACGCCTGGCGAGAGGCGCACCCGGACGTGATCGACGCACTGCTCGAGGGCCAGACCCTCCAGCTCTGACGTGCCCGACTCTGCGGAGACGACGAGGCCCGGCCACCCCGAAGGGTGACCGGGCCTTGTCAGCGTCGGACGATCAGTCGAGGTCGAACCGGTCGAGCTCCATGACCTTCGTCCAGGCGTCGACGAAGTCGACGACGAACTTCTCCTGCGCGTCCTCGCTGGCGTAGACCTCCGAGAGGGCCCGCAGCTGCGAGTTCGAACCGAAGATCAGGTCGACCGCCGTGGCCGTCCAGCGCACCTCGTCGGTGGCGACGTCACGGATCTCGTAGACGTTCTCGTCGGTCTGCGACGCCACCCAGCGGGTGCCGGGCGACAGCAGGTGGGCGAAGAAGTCGTTGCTCAGCACGCCCGGACGATCGGTGAACACGCCGTGCTGGGTGCCGCCGACGTTGGCGCCCAGGACACGCAGGCCTCCGACGAGCGCCGTCATCTCCGGCCCGGTCAGGTCGAGCATGTAGGCACGGTCGACCAGCAAGGTCTCCGGCTGGGTCTTCTCGCCCGGGCGGAGGTAGCTGCGGAACCCGTCGGCCCGCGGCTCCAGGACCCGGAACGAGTCGGTGTCGGTCTGCTCCTGCGTGGCGTCGGTGCGACCGGGCCGGAACGGCACGGTCACGTCGACACCGGCGTCGCGTGCGGCCTTCTCGACCGCGGCCGACCCGGCCAGCACGATCAGGTCGGCGATCGAGATCGTCGCACCGCCGGCCTCGTTGAACTCACGCTGGACCCCCTCGAGGGTCTCGAGCACCGTGGCGAGCTGCTCGGGCTGGCTGACCTCCCAGCTGCGCTGGGGCTCGAGGCGGATGCGGGCACCGTTGGCGCCGCCGCGCTTGTCGGTCGACCGGAAGGTCGCCGCCGAGGCCCACGCCGTGGAGACGAGCTGCGCGGTGGTGAGCCCGGAGGCCAGCACCGTCGCCTTCAGCGCCTCGACGTCGGCATCGCTGACCAGCTGACCCTCGGCCGCGGGCACGGGGTCCTGCCACAGCTGCGCCTCGGGGACCCAGGGGCCGAGGAAGCGCTCGACGGGTCCCATGTCGCGATGCAGGAGCTTGTACCAAGCCTTCGCGAAGGCCTTCGCGAAGTCGTTGGGGTTCTCCAGGAAATGGCGCGAGATCTTGTCGTACTCGGGATCGACGCGCAGGGCCAGGTCGCTCGTGAGCATCGTGGGCTTGCGCTTGGGGGAGTCGGGCGTGGGGCCGGGGACGATGTCGTCGGCGTCCTTGGCGACCCACTGGTACGCCCCGGCGGGGCTCTTGGTGAGCTCCCACTCGTACTTGTAGAGGAAGGTGAAGTAGTCGTTGCTCCAGCGCGTCGGCGTGGAGGTCCACGTGACCTCGAGACCCGAGGTGATCGCGTCGGCGCCCTTGCCGGAGCCGAACGAGCTGCGCCAGCCGAGGCCCTGCTCCTCCAGCGGGGCGCCCTCGGGCTCCGGGCCGACCAGGTCGGCGTCACCGGCGCCGTGGGTCTTGCCGAAGGTGTGGCCGCCGGCGATCAGGGCGACGGTCTCCTCGTCGTTCATGGCCATGCGGGCGAACGTGTCGCGGATGTCGCGAGCGGACGCCAGCGGGTCAGGGTTGCCGTTGGGGCCCTCGGGGTTGACGTAGATCAGGCCCATCTGGACCGCGCCGAGGACCTCGCCGAGCTCGCGCTCGCCGGAGTAGCGCTCGTCACCGAGCCAGGTGTCCTCCGGACCCCAGAAGATCTCCTCGGGCTCCCAGACGTCCTCGCGGCCGAAGCCGAAGCCGAACGTGGCGAAGCCCATGTCCTCGAGGGCGACCGTGCCGGCGTAGACGAGCAGATCGGCCCACGAGATCTTCTGACCGTGCTTCTGCTTCACCGGCCACAGCAGGCGGCGCGCCTTGTCGAGGTTGGCGTTGTCGGGCCAGCTGTTCAGCGGGGCGAATCGCTGCCCGCCGTCGCCCGCGCCGCCGCGGCCGTCGTAGATCCGGTACGTGCCGGCGGCGTGCCAGCTCAGGCGGATGAAGAGGCCGCCGTAGTGACCGAAGTCGGCCGGCCACCAGTCCTGCGAGGTGTTGAGCACCTCGACGACGTCGCGACGCAGCTCGGCGAGGTCGAGCTTCTGGAACTCGGTGGCGTACGAGAAGTCGGCCCCGAGCGGATTGCCCTTCGAGGAGTGGGCGTGCAGCACCGAGAGGTCGAGGTTGTTCGGCCACCAGTCCTGGTTCGTGTGCGGACGACCGTTCTTGGGTGTCGGCGCGTCGATCGCGGGGTTCTCGCTCTCGCTGCCGTCGGAGGTCGCAGCGTCGTGCATGACGGGGCAGCCCTCCTCGGCCTTCCGGTCAACGCCCTGAGGGCTCTCGGGACGGGGGTCCTGGGGGTCGCTCATCTGCTTCCTTCCGTGGATGCGGTGATGGGAGTGGTGCTCTGGTCGGCCGCGCACGCGGGGCAAGTGCCCCAGTACACGACCTCCGCCTCCTCGACCACGAAGCCGTGATCGTCGGAGGCGGTCAGACAAGGGGAGTGGCCGACGGCGCAGTCGACGTCGGCGATCGCGCCGCACACGCGGCAGACCACGTGGTGGTGGTTGTCGCCGACGCGGGCCTCGTAACGGGCGGTGGCTCCGGCCGGCTGGATGCGGCGCACCAGGCCGGCCTGGGTGAGGGCTCGCAGCACGTCGTAGACGGCTTGGTGCGAGACGTTCGCCTGGTCGCGCCGGACGGCGCGGATGACGGTGTCGGTGTCGGCGTGCGGGTGCTGGTGGACGGCCTCGAGGACGGCGACCCGCGGCTGCGTGACCCGCAGTGACGCCCCGCGCAGGAGCGCCGCGGTGTCGGTCGACGTCATGGCGACGATGGTACCGGTGAGATCTGGATCAGTTCAAGATCAGCGATCTTCGGCGTGGCGTCTAGGCCGGAGCGTGATCGATGCCGGCCATCGCTGCCAGGGAGTCCCAGACCTGCCGCTCCAGCCGCGGGTCGGCCTTCGTCCACGGCAGGTAGGTGGTCGAGCGGGCGCGGCGGTCGCACCAGAACAGTCCCGTCGAGCTCGCGGCCTCCGGTGCTGCCGTGAGCCACACCAGGGTGTCGGCCCCCGAGCGGGCGTCACGCAGGATCGGTCGCATGACCCTGTTGAACCCCGCCATGCTCTCGGCGACGCCCTCCGTCGACGCCCAGCCCGGGTGCATGCTGTGCACCACGACGCCGTCGTCGGCCAGCCGCGTGGCGAGCCGTTCCGCGAGCAGGACCTGCAGGCGCTTGGTGCGCGCGTAGGCGCGGATGCCGCGGTAGGTGCCCTCGCGGTGCTGGAGGTCGTGCGCCCAGCTGTCGAGGAGGGGGGCCGAGTACATCCCGCCCGACGACATGACCAGCACGCGGGAGCCGTCCGCTGCGGCCAGCGCGGGCCGCAGGAGCTCGGTCAGCAGCAGGGGCCCGACGACATGGGTGGCCAGCGTGAGCTCGATGCCCTGGGGCGACTCCGAGCGCGTCTCGGGCATGACGCCCGCGTTGTGGATCAGGGCATGGATCTCGGGCACCGTCTCCAGCGTCCGCGCCGCATAGGCCCGCACGGCCTCGAGGTCGCTCACGTCACAGGTCTCGGGGACGACGTCGGCGTTCGGCACGGAGACGCGGATCCCGGCGGCGGCCTCGTCGAGTCGGGACTGGTCACGACCCAGCAGGTGCACCGAGGCGCCGAGCCGGGCCAGATCGGCCGCCGCGGCCAGACCGATGCCGCGGCTCGCTCCCGTGACCAGGACGTGCTTGCCGGCCAGGGCGCCTGCCGGCGGGTCGGCGGGCCACCAGCGCCGACGCAGGGCAGGTCCGATCGAGGAGTACCCGGCCAGGACGACCTTGTCGAGAGCGGTGTCGAGCGCGTCGGTCACGGGGCGGGGAAGGCTCATGCCTCCACGCTAGACGGTCCGAGCCAGACGGTCTGGGCCAGACGGTCCGGGTGCACGGTCTGGGTGCACGGACTGGGCTAGAGCAATCCGGCGTCGTGGACCCGGATGGCGACCTGGACCCGGTTCGTGACGTCGAGCTTGGTGAAGATGTGCGCGATGTGGGCCTTGACCGTCGCCAGGCTGAGGTAGAGGTGCTCGGCGATCTCGGCGTTGGACGAGCCTCGGCCGACCTCGATCGCGACCTCCAGCTCACGTCCGGTCAGCCCGCCGATCAATGCTCGCGCGTCGTCGACCGCCGAGGTGGGGGCCGCGTCGGTCACCTGACGGATGAGCCCGGCGGTGATCGTCGGCGACAGCATCGGCTCGCCGGCGACGACGCGGCCGATCGCGTCGACGATCGCCGCCGGAGCGGTGTCCTTGAGGAGGAATCCGTGGGCCCCGGCCGCGAGTGCGCGCACGACGTAGTCGTCCGCGTCGAACGTCGTGAGCACGATGACCTGGGGTGGGTCCGGGAGCGCGAGCACCTGCGCGGTCGCCTCGATGCCGTCGAGCACCGGCATGCGGATGTCCATCAGCACGAGATCGATGCCGCCGCGGCGCACGAGCTCGACCGCCTCGCGGCCGTCGCCCGCCTCCCCGACCACCGAGATCGACTCGGACCCGCCGAGGATCAGGGCCAGACCGGCGCGCACGAGGGCGTCGTCGTCGACCAGCAGCACGCGCACTCCGCCCGTCCCCGTCCCCGTCATGCCGGCCACGGTAGCCAGGCGGAGAGGACGAAGTCGCGATCCGAGGTGATCTCGCGCTCGAGCCGTCCGCCGGCCAGCTCGACCCGCTCCCGCAGGCCGATCAGGCCGAGTCCCGACGGTGGCATCGCGTGCACGGGGCGGCCGAGGGGGAGCTTGTTGCGGACCACGACCTCGAGCCCGTCGCCCGGACACCCGGTGACGTCGATGCTGACCGCCGTGTGCGTCGCGTGCTTGCGCACGTTGGTGAGCCCCTCCTGGACGATGCGATAGGCCGTGCGACCGGTCGTGGGTGGCACCGCGGCGGCGTCGACCGCCACCGACGAGCTGACCCGCAGGCCGGTGACACGGGCCTCGGTGATCAGAGCGTCGAGGTCGGTCGCGTCAGGCTGCGGCCGCTCCGGTGCAGCGCCTCCCGGCTCCTCGCGGAGCAGGCCGAGCACCTCCCGCAGCTCGACAAGGGCCTGCCGGGCGTTCTCCTGGATGACCCCGGCCGTCGCCCGCATCTGGGCGGCGGTCAGGTCCTCCCGGTAGGTCAGGGCCCCGGCGTGCATCGTGACGGTGGAGATGCGGTGGGCCAGCACGTCGTGCATCTCGTGCGCGATCCGGGTCCGTTCGCTCGTGCGGGCCTGTGCGACCCGGGCGGCCTGCTCGCGCTCGGCGTTCTCGGCGCGCTCGCGCAGCGTGCCGAGGAGCTCGCGCCGGGACCCGACGTACATGCCCCACGCGACGATGATCCCCAGGACCGCCACGAGCGCCGGTCCGGTGACGATGAAGTCCTCCTCCTGGGAGCCAGGCGCGCTGCGCAGGCTCACCAGGCCAGCGGCCAGGCCGACGATCGCTGCCGGCACGATCTCCCGCCAGCGGCGGCGGGTCGCGAGGGAGAACAGGGCGAGGGTGGCCGGCCCCCCGGCGGAGAACGACGCGAACGTGACGGCGTTGGTGACGACGGCGACCGTGAACGGGTACCGGCGGCGCCACAGGACCAGCACCAGGCAGGCCAGGCCGACACCGAGATCGGCCCAGAACCACGCGCGCAGGTGCTGCCACTGCCAGATCGCCGCCTCGGTCCAGGCCACCGCGCTGAGCGCGAGGACCAAGAGGAGGCGCCACGCCTGCCCCCAGCGCGAGATCGGCAGCGGGGCGAACTCCGGCTGACCGGCCCGTGCAGGGATCGTGCTCACGCCGTCAGCCTAGGTGAGCCGCACGGACGAGCAGACCGGCCGAGAGGCTCGGAGCCGGTCATACTTTCGGCGATCCAGCGGGGGACCCTGGACGGATGTGTCAGATCGGGTCGGCGCGACAGGATGGGGTCATGATCAAGGTCGAACACCTCTCGAAGACGTACGGCGCCTTCCGCGCCGTGGACGACGTCTCCTTCACCTGCCAGCCCGGCACGGTGACGGGATTCCTCGGACCCAACGGCGCCGGCAAGTCCACCACGATGCGGATCATGGCCGGCCTCACCATCCCCGACTCCGGATCGGCGACGATCGGCGGAGTCGACTACCGCCACATCCCGAATCCGGGCACCCAGGTGGGCGTCCTGCTCGACGCCTCGGCCCAGCATGCCGGTCGCACCGGCCGCGAGATCCTGACGCTGAGTGCGTTGACGATGGGCCTGCCGAAGTCCCGGGTCGACGAGATGCTGGCCCTCGTCAGCCTCTCGCCCGCCGAGGCGAAGCGGCGGGTCAAGAACTACTCGCTGGGGATGCGCCAGCGACTCGGCATCGCCAACGCCCTGCTCGGCGACCCGAAGATCCTGATCCTCGACGAGCCGGCCAACGGCCTCGACCCGGCGGGCATCCACTGGATGCGCAGCCTCCTGCGGGCCTACGCCAACCAGGGCGGCACCGTGCTTCTCTCGTCGCACCTGCTGCACGAGATCGAGATCATCGCCGACGAGCTCATCGTGATCGGCAACGGCAGGATCGTCGCCCAGGGCACGAAGGCCGAGCTCCTCCAGGGCGCCGGGGCCTATGTGCAGGCCGCCGACAACGCGGCGCTCTCCGCCGCGCTCGCCCAGGCCGGGTTCACGGCCGGTGCCAAGGGTGACGGACTCTCGGTCGACGCCGAGCCCGCCCAGATCGGTCAGGTCGCCGCAGCTGCGGGCCTGGCCCTCGTCGAGCTGCGCGGCGCCGACGGCGCCGGGCTCGAGGACATGTTCCTGCAGCTGACCGCCACCACCCAGCGCGAGGGTGTCGTCACCACCGGAGGTGTCGCATGAGCGCCGCAACCCCCACCGCTTCCGTCACGATCCAGACCCAGCGTCCCGGGGTGCCGTTCAGCCGGCTGGTCCTCGTCGAGCTGCGCAAGATGTTCAACACCCGCTCGGGTTTCTGGCTCGTCGCGAGCAGCCTGATCATCTCGGTGGTCGCGGCGATCGCGGTCATCGCGTTCGTCCCGGACTCGGAGCTCTCGTTCGGCATCTTCGGTGCCGCGTTCGGCACTCCGCTGTCGCTGTTCCTGCCGATCATCGCGGCCCTCGCGGTGACGTCGGAGTGGAGCCAGCGGTCGGGGCTGGTGACCTTCAGCCTGGTGCCGCAGCGCGGCGCCGTGATCGGGGCGAAGGCTGCGGCCGCCGTCATCGTGGCCGTGGTCGCGATCGTGTTCGCGTTCGTGGTCGGGGCCATCGGCAACGTCCTCGGCGCCGCGATCAACGGCATCGACCCGGTGTGGAACCTCGACGTCCTGGACATCGTCTACCTGTTCATCGGCAACATCTTCGGCCTGCTGATCGGTTTCATGTTCGGCGTGCTGCTGCGGAACTCCGCTGCGGCGGTCGTCGGCTACCTGGTCTACTCCTTCGTCCTGCCGACGATCTTCGGCATCCTGGCGGCGCTGCAGGAGTGGTTCAACGACATCCAGCCCTGGATCGACTTCACCGACGCCCAGACGCCGTTGTTCAGCGGCGGTGGCCTCAGCGGCGAGGAGCTGGCGCAGCTCGGCACGTCCAGCCTGATCTGGTTCTGGGTCCCGCTGGCGTTCGGCGTCTGGTCGGTCCTGAGGGCCGAGGTGAAGTAGCCCCCGCGCTGCAGGCGTCGTGTCCTCGCGACGCCTGACACCCACTTCGTCACCGAATCGGGGGAATCGGTCGACGTGAGCCAGAATGGCGGCATGCGCAAGCGTGTCGCCATTCTTGGCTCGACCGGGTCCATCGGGACCCAGGCCCTCGACGTCGTCGAGGCCGCGCCCGACCGCTTCGACGTCGTGGCCCTCGCGGCAGGTGGTGGACGGCCCGAGCTGATCGCCCAGCAGGCCATCGCCCACGAGGTCGAGGTCGTGGCGGTGGCCCTCGCCACGGCGGCGCAGGACGTCCAGCTCGCCCTCTACGCCGAGGCGCAGCGCCGCGGCTGGGAGCAGGGCGACCACCGCATCCCGCGCCTGCTCGCGGGCAAGGATGCCGCCGCTGAGGTGGCCCGCATGCCGTGCGACGTCGTGCTCAACGGCATGACCGGCGCGGTGGGTCTCGCGCCGACCCTGGCGGCGCTGGCCGCCGGCACCACGGTCGCCCTCGCCAACAAGGAGTCGCTCATCGTGGGCGGCGAGCTCGTCACGTCGGCGGCGCGACCCGGCCAGCTCGTGCCGGTCGACTCCGAGCACTCGGCCCTGGCGCAGGCGCTGAAGGGCGAGGACCCGGCCGACGTGCGTCGCCTCCTGGTGACCGCGAGCGGCGGACCGTTCCGGGGGCGCACGCGCGCCGAGCTCGCCGACGTCACGCCGGAGCAGGCGATGGCGCACCCCACGTGGGACATGGGCCCCGTGATCACGATCAACTCCTCGACCCTCGTCAACAAGGGCCTCGAGGTGATCGAGGCACATCTGCTCTTCGGCGTCGACTACGACCGGATCGACGTCGTCGTGCACCCCGGTTCGGTCGTCCACAGCATGGTCGAGTTCGTCGACGGGTCCACGATGCTCCAGGCGTCACCGCCCGACATGCGACTGCCGATCGCGCTCGGTCTGGCGTGGCCGAACCGGGTGCCGGACGCTGCGAGCGGTTGCGACTGGACCGCACCGGTCGCGTGGCAGTTCGAGCCGCTCGACGACGTCGCGTTCCCGGCCGTCGAGGTCGCCCGCCGCGCCGGACGCTTCGGCCGCACGGCCCCGGCGGTCTTCAACGCGGCGAACGAGGAGTGCGTCGACGCCTTCGTGGCGGGTCGTTTGGACTTCCTCGGCATCGTGGACACGGTGGCAGCGGTCCTCGAGGAGCATCTCGGTGACCCGAGCACCGCCGACGCAGACCTCACGCTCGAGGCCGTGCTCTCCGCTGACGCGTGGGCTCGGGATCGGGCCCGCCACAGGATCGAGACCGCATGACTGCCGTGATCTACGCCCTCGGCGTCATCGCCTTCCTCCTCGGGGTGGCGATCTCGATCGCCCTCCACGAGTGCGGGCACATGTTCCCCGCGAAGAAGTTCGGGGTGAAGGTCACCCAGTTCTTCGTGGGCTTCGGCTCCACGGTCTGGTCGACCAGACGGGGCGAGACCGAGTACGGGTTGAAGGCGATCCCGCTCGGTGGCTACGTCAAGCTCGTCGGCATGCTGCCGCCGGGTCCCGGCGACGACCCCCACGCGGTGCGCTCGACCAACACGGGCCTGTTCACCCAGCTCGTCACCGACGCGCGCCAGGCCGAGTACGAGACCATCACGACGGCTGACGAGCCCCGGCTGTTCTACAAGCTCCCGTGGTGGAAGAAGGTCATCGTGATGGCCGGCGGGCCGGTGGTCAACATCGTCATCGCGGCGTTCCTGTTCGCGATCGTCATCATGGGGTTCGGCGTCGAGCAGCCCACCACCACCGTCGCCTCCGTCTCCGACTGCGCCATCAGCGACGCCGAGGCCGGCCGAGCCTGCACCCCCGAGGACCCGCCGACCCCGGCCAGCGAGATCGGGCTGCTCCCGGACGACGAGATCACCGCCTTCGGCGGGACCGAGGTCGAGACCTGGGAGCAGCTCACGACGCTCATCCGCGCCAACGGCGCCGAGACCTCGACGATCACGTACGTGCGCGACGGCGTCCGCTCGACGGTCCCGGTCACGACCTCCGTGCTCGAGCGGCTCGCCGTCGACGATCCCGACCGGGTCGAGGACGTCGGGTTCCTGGGTGTCGCGCCGGAGTTCACCTACCAGCGCGAAGGGCCGCTGTACGTCGGCGAGGTCATGTGGGAGACCACCAAGCGCACCGCCGAAGCCATCGCTCACCTGCCGTCACGCATGGTCGACGTCGTCAAGGCGGCGTTCGGCCAGGAGCGCAAGGACGACAGCCCGATCAGCGTCGTGGGCGCGAGCCGGGTCGCCGGCGAGCTCGTGACGGTCGACGAGCCCACGTGGGCCGAGCGTGCGCAGCGCGTCCTGACCCTCCTCGCGAGCCTCAACCTGTTCCTGGCGCTGTTCAACTTCGTGCCGCTGCTGCCGCTGGACGGCGGGCACATCGCCGGCGCCGTCTGGGAGGGCGTCCGGTCGCGCGCGGCGCGGCTGCGCGGACGCCCCGACCCGGGGCCGGTCGACGTCGCCAGGATGCTGCCGGTCGCGTACGTCGTGGGCATCGTGCTGATCGTCATGAGCGTGATCCTGATCTACGCCGACATCGTCAACCCGGTCCGCGTGACCTGAGGTCCGACCTGAGGTACCGAGCGCTAGATTCATAGGCATGGACATCGATCTGGGCATGCCCGAAGCACCTCCGCCGGTGCTCGCGCCGCGGCGCGTCTCGCGCAAGATCAAGGTCGGCACGGTCGACGTGGGCGGGGACGCTCCCGTCTCCGTGCAGTCGATGACCACGACGCTGACCTCCGACGTCAACAGCACCCTGCAGCAGATCGCCGAGCTCACGGCCGCGGGCTGCGACATCGTGCGCGTCGCCTGCCCGAGCCAGGACGACGCCGACGCCCTGGAGCCCATCGCCCGCAAGTCGCAGATCCCGGTCATCGCCGACATCCACTTCCAGCCCAAGTACGTCTTCGCGGCGATCGACGCCGGGTGTGCCGCCGTCCGCGTCAACCCGGGCAACATCCGCAAGTTCGACGACCAGGTCGGCGCGATCGCCAAGGCGGCCAAGGACGCCGGCACCTCGTTGCGCATCGGCGTCAACGCCGGCTCGCTCGACAAGCGTCTGCTCGAGAAGTACGGCAAGGCCACGCCGGAGGCGCTCGTCGAGTCCGCCGTCTGGGAGGCGTCCCTGTTCGAGGAGCACGACTTCCACGACTTCAAGATCTCGGTCAAGCACAACGACCCGGTCATCATGGCGCAGGCCTACGAGATGCTCGCCGAGCGCGGCGACTGGCCCCTGCACCTCGGTGTCACCGAGGCCGGTCCGGCCTTCCAGGGAACGATCAAGAGCGCTACGGCGTTCGGCTACCTGCTCGGCAAGGGCATCGGCGACACGATCCGGGTCTCGCTCTCGGCCCCGCCGGTCGAGGAGGTCAAGGTCGGCATCCAGATCCTGCAGTCACTCAACCTGCGGCCCCGCAAGCTCGAGATCGTCTCGTGCCCCTCGTGCGGACGCGCCCAGGTCGACGTCTACACGCTGGCCGAGCAGGTCACGGCCGGTCTCGAGGGCATGGAGGTCCCGCTGCGCGTGGCCGTCATGGGGTGCGTCGTCAACGGCCCGGGCGAGGCGCGCGAGGCCGACCTCGGGGTGGCGTCCGGCAACGGCAAGGGTCAGATCTTCGTCAAGGGCGAGGTCATCAAGACCGTGCCGGAGAGCAAGATCGTCGAGACCCTGATCGAGGAGGCCATGCGCATCGCCGAGGAGATGGAGCCCGTCGAGGGTGGCGCGGCCGAGGTGTCCGTCACCAGCTGACCCTCCACGTCCTACGCTGTCCCCAGTCGGTCGAAGGGAGCGTGTCGTGCTCGGCACCCGTACGGAGGTTCGTGCGTTGACGCCCGTCGACCTGGCGGAGTTCCGCCGCGTGGTCGACGCCGATCCCGACGTCAACGTCTTCCTGCGTCACCGAGGTGACCTGACCCGACTCGAACCACGATGGCTGGGCGGGCAGGTGCTCGGCTTCTTCGTCGACGGTCACCTGGCGTCGGTGTGCCACTGCGGTGCCAACGTCGTGCCGGGGGAGACCAGCCCGGAGGCCATCGACGCGTTCGCGGAGGTCCTGGCCCTGAGCTCGGTGCGCCCGGCCTCGATCGCCGGCCCCCGTGAGGCGGTGATCCAGCTGTGGGACGCCCTCGAGCCGCTGTGGGGACCCGCCCGCTCGGTGCGTCCCGACCAGCCGTTCCTCCTGATTGACCACGCGCCCTCGATCGCGCCGGACCTGCGGGTGCGGCACGTCCTCGTCGACGAGGTCGACCTGCTCTACCCGGCCTGCGTCCAGATGTTCACCGAGGAGGTCGGGGTCGACCCCGAGGCGACGCACGGCAGCCTCTACCGGGCCCGCGTCGCGCAGCTCATCGCGCAGGGATGGTCGTTCGCGATCATCGAGGACGGTGCGGTCCTCTTCAAGGCCGAGATCGGTGCCCTGGCCCCGGGCACGTGCCAGCTGCAGGGCGTCTGGGTCGCTCCGGAGCTGCGGGGCACGGGGCTGGCGGCACCTGCGGTGGCCGGTGTCGTCAACCTCGTGCGCGACCAGCTCGCCTCGACCGTGAGCCTGTACGTCAACCGGCACAACGAGCGGGCGCACCGCACCTACCTGCGCGCCGGATTTCGCCAGCACGACACCTTCGCCACGGTTCTGCTGTGACGTCGTAGAGTCCGCCCATGCCCCGTGACATCAAGTTCCTGACCGTCCTGCTCGCCGGTGCGGGGATCCTGCACTTCGTGAAGCCCGAGCCCTTCGAGCGGATCGTGCCGAAGCAGCTGCCGTACAAGAAGGAGCTCGTGTACGCCTCGGGCGTCGTCGAGGTCGGATCGGCGATCCTGCTCGCGCGCCCGCAGACGCGGCACTGGGGTGGCCGGCTCGCCGCCCTCCTGCTGATCGGGGTGTTCCCGGCCAACGTGCAGATGACGGCCGACGTCCTGCAGAGCCGCAAGGCGCCGACGTGGTTCAAGGCCGGCACCGTGGCGCGACTCCCGCTCCAGCTCCCGCTGCTCCGGATCGCGCGCAAGGCGGCCCGCACGCCCCAGTGAGGCGGTTCAGTAGGGTCGCCGTATGCGCATGACCCAGCTGTTCGTCCGCACGCTCCGCGACGCCCCGGCCGATGCCGAGGTCCCGAGCCACCGTCTGCTGGTGCGCGCCGGGTACGTGCGGCGATCGGCCCCCGGCATCTACTCGTGGCTGCCGCTCGGCCTGGCCGTGCTGGGCAAGGTCGAGAAGATCGTGCGCGAGGAGATGAACGCGATCGGCGCGCAAGAGGTGCGGTTCCCGGCGCTGCTGCCGCGTGAGCCCTACGAGGCCACGAACCGCTGGACGGAGTACGGGCCGAACCTGTTCCGCCTCCAGGACCGTCGCGGCACCGACATGCTGCTCGGCCCCACCCACGAGGAGATGTTCACCCTCCTGGTCAAGGACCTCTACGCCTCGTACAAGGACCTGCCCGTCACGCTCTACCAGATCCAGACGAAGTACCGCGACGAGGCGCGTCCCCGCGCCGGCATCCTGCGCGGACGCGAGTTCGTCATGAAGGACTCCTACTCCTTCGACGTCACCGACGAGGGCCTCGAGGTCAGCTACCGCAACCACCGTGACGCCTACATCCGCATCTTCGACCGGCTCGGCCTGGAGTACGCGATCGTGCACGCCGACTCGGGGGCCATGGGCGGCTCAGCCAGCGAGGAGTTCCTCGCGGTGCTGCCGGTGGGCGAGGACTCCTTCGTGCGCTCGCCGGGCGGCTACGCCGCCAACGTCGAGGCCGTCACGACGGTGGTGCCGCCGGCCCGCCCACTCGAGGGACTGCCGGAGGCGCGCGTCGAGGACACGCCCGGCACCCCCACGATCGACACGCTCGTGGCGCACCTGAACGAGGCGTTCCCGCGCGAGGAAGGTCCGTGGACCGCCGCCGACACGCTCAAGAACGTGCTGGTGCTGCTGCGTCACCCCGACGGCACCACGGAGCCGCTGGCCATCGGCCTCCCCGGCGACCGGGAGGTCGACGCCAAGCGACTCGAGACACAGGTCTCGCCGGCGGAGGTGGAGCCGTTCGACGAGGCCCAGTTCGCGAAGCATCCCGGTCTCGTGAAGGGGTACATCGGTCCGGGTTCGCTCGGCACGGCCAGCGGCACGGGGATCCGCTACCTCCTGGATCCCCGGGTGGTCCCGGGCACGCGATGGGTCACCGGCGCCAACGCGCCGGGTCGGCACGTCATCGACCTGGTGGCGGGGCGCGACTTCACGGCCGACGGCACGATCGAGGCAGCGGAGGTCCGCGCCGGCGACCCGGCGCCCGACGGCTCCGGTCCGCTGGAGCTGGCCCGCGGGATGGAGATGGGCCACATCTTCCAGCTGGGCCGCAAGTTCGCCGAGGCGCTCGGCCTGCAGGTGCAGGGCGAGGACGGCAAGCTGGCCACCGTCACGATGGGTTCCTACGGCGTCGGTGTGTCCCGAGCCGTGGCAGCGGTCGTCGAGAGCTCGCACGACGACCTCGGCATCATCTGGCCGAAGGAGCTCGCGCCCTACGACGTGCACGTCGTGCTCGCCGGCAAGGACGAGGCCACGGCCGCCGGCGCCGAGCAGGTGGTCGCCGACCTGGAGTCGGCCGGGGTCGAGGTGCTGTTCGACGACCGCCCGAAGGTCTCGCCCGGGGTGAAGTTCAAGGACGCCGAGCTGCTGGGCATGCCCACGATCGTGGTCGTGGGTCGCGGCTACGTCGACGGACTCGTCGAGGTCAAGGACCGCGCCACCGGCGAGCGGCGCGACGTCGCCGTCGATGACCTCGTGGCCGAGCTGACGCGCTGAGGCTCAGCCGTCCAGGCCGGGGAACGCGACGGGGGAGCCGCCCCAGGAGATGCGGGCCGCCTCGGCGGTCGTGAGGGCGTCGATCGCGTCGGTGCGGCTCGTCCCCGTCGTGGAGCCGATGACGGCGCTCCACGCGGCGGCGATCCGGCCCTCGACGTCCTGGGCCCGGAGCCGGGCCGCCGCCGCGTCGGCGACGGTGGCCGGGGCGTAGGCGCCCTGCGGGGGGACGGACTCGTCGACCACGGCCAGGAGTCGGTCACGCTGCCTGCGGTGGGCGCTGAAGGCCGCCTGGGCGGGCTCGCGGAGCGTCTCGACGGCGCCGCCGATGAGTCCGTACGTCCAGACCGCCTCGTGCTCCAGCGACAGGACCTGCGCCAGGTCACTCATGACACGACCCCCGAGCCCATCAGGGTCAGGCTGGCCGCGATCGAGCCGAGCGTGCGCGCCAGGTCGGGAGACACGGCGTCCCCGGCCTGGTCGCGGCGAGTGCTCGCGGCCTCCGTGAGCACCGCCCGGGCGACCGCGAGGTCCGCCGCGGCGTCGATGCTGACGGTGGGGGATCCCCCCAGGGCCTCGAGCTGCTCGGCCAGCAGCGTCGTGAGGGTGGGGGACAGGGTGCCGACCGTGGCGACCAGCCGCGCCTGGTCCTTGGCGGCCTCGGCGAGCAGCGCGGTGTCGCCCTCGGCGGGACGCGGCACGGGATCGATGCCGATCTCGCGCGCGACGTCGTCGAGCCGGCCGGCCGCGGCCACCCCTCCGACCGCCGCGGCGCCTGCCACCGCGACACCTCCGAGGAGCAGGGTTCGTCGCCGGGTCACGGTGGCAGGCTAGCCGACCCGACCCGGGTAGGGTGGCGCTGACACCTGCACGCGGGTGCCGACAATCGAACCCCACAATCGAACCCGGCACCGGCGTCGACCCACCCCCCTTTTTCTGGGCGAGGAGACGAGATGGACGACCGGATCGCCGGCGTCGTGCGCGACATCGTGGGCGCGCACGGCCTCGACCTCGACGACCTGACCCTCGGTGGCGGCCAGCGCCGACTCCTGCGCATCGTCGTCGATGCCGAGGGCGGCGTCGACCTCGACGCCCTCGGACCGCTGACCCGCGAGATCTCCGCGGCGATCGACGAGGACCCCGCCGCGTCGCGGGCCGTCGGCGACGGCGCCTTCACGCTCGAGGTCACCTCGCGCGGCACCGACCGCCCTCTGACCCTTCCGCGGCACTGGCAGCGCAACCAGGGCCGCCTGGTCTCGGTGACGCCGATCGACGGCGACCGCTTCGCCGGCCGTGTCGTCAGCGCCGACGACGACGCGGCGACGCTCACCGTGGCCAAGGTCGACCGCCGGGTGCCCTACTCCGAGATCCGCACCGCCGTGGTGCAGGTCGAGCTGAACCGAAAGGACGCCTGACATGGACATCGACATGACGGCCCTGCGCGCTCTCGAGCGCGAGAAGGACATCGCCTTCGACGTCGTCGTGGAGCTGATCGAGCAGGCGCTGCTCTCGGCGTACCACAAGGTGCCCGGTGCCCTCCCGCAGGCGCGGGTGACCCTCGACCGCCGCAGCGGACACGTCTCGGTGCTCGCCCGCGAGCGGCTCGAGGTCACGCCGGTCGACCCGACCGACGAGGTCGAGGGCGAGCCCGTGGCGCCGCCGGCACCGCGGTTCAGCGAGGAGTTCGACCACACGCCCGACGACTTCGGACGCACCGCCGCCTCGATCGCGCGGCAGGTCATCATGCAGCGCCTGCGCGAGGCCGAGGACGAGCAGACGTTCGGCGAGTTCTCCGGCAAGGTCGGCGACATCGTGTCGGGCATCATCCAGCAGGGACGAGTCCCCGGCGACGTCCTGATCGACCTGGGCAAGGTCGAGGCGCTCCTGCCGGCGACGGAGCGGGTCGCCGACGAGAAGTACGCCCACGGCGAGCGCATCAAGGCCTACGTCTACGACGTCGAGAAGGGCAATCGTGGGCCGAAGGTCAAGGTCTCGCGCACCCACCCGAACCTCGTCCGACTGCTGTTCGCGCTCGAGGTCCCGGAGATCGCCGACGGATCGGTCGAGATCGTCGGCATCGCCCGCGAGGCCGGCCACCGGTCGAAGATCGCGGTCCGGGCCACCGTGCCCGGCATCAACGCCAAGGGTGCCTGCATCGGGCCCATGGGCTCACGGGTCCGCAACGTGATGCACGAGCTGCACGGCGAGAAGATCGACATCGTCGACCACAGCGAGGACCCCGCGGAGTACATCGGCTACGCACTGTCGCCGTCGCGGGTCATCAGCGTCACCGTCGTCGACGAGACCATGCGCGCCGCTCGCGTCGTGGTGCCCGACTTCCAGCTCTCGCTCGCGATCGGCAAGGAGGGGCAGAACGCCCGCCTCGCCGCCAAGCTGACCGGGTGGCGCATCGACATCCGGTCCGACACCGCTCCCGAAGCGACGTGAGCGGCACCGGGGGCGAGAGCACCACCGCGGACGGGGTAGACTCGAACACGGTCTGGCGCACGTGCATCGGTTGCCGAGAGCGGGCGTCCCAGACCACACTGGTCCGATTCGTCGCGGTCAGGGCAGACGCCACCACGGTGGTCACCCCCGATCCGCGGCGGACGATGCCGGGGCGAGGAGCACACGTGCACCCCGACCCGGCGTGTCTGGACCTGGCGCGGCGCCGCAAGGCGTTCGGGCGGGCACTCCGCGTGGAGGGGCCGCTCGACCTCGATCTGATCGACGGCCTCGCCGGCCCGACGACCACCACCTGACCAGAGGGGCCCTTGCCCCCCGACCGGAAGCGGAGCACTCAGCTCATGAGCACTCGATGAGTACGTTCCGATGAATTTGCACGTCAACCTGGTCTGATCTGCCCTTCGGGGGCCGGTTGGGCCCCATGAAGGAGAACAGTGGCTGTCAGAGTCCACGAGCTCGCACGTGAGCTCGGAGTCGAGAGCAAGACCATCCTGTCCACGTTGAAGGACATGGGTGAGTACGTGAAGTCTGCGTCCTCGAGCGTGGAGGCCCCCGTGGTCCGCCGCCTCAAGGAGGAGCACGGCGACGCGCTGCGCGCCCAGGGCAGCAAGAAGGCTTCGTCCAAGAAGCCCGCTGCCCCGGCCGAGCCGGCGGAGTCCGAGGCCCCGACCGAGACGGTCGCGGCCGACTCCGGTCAGCCGACCGTGCCGACCGAGCCGTCCGAGGCGGTCACGGTCGCTCCGCGCACCCCGGGACCCCGTCCCGGGCCGCGTGCCCCGCAGGCTCCGGTGGAGGCCGAGGAGGCGCCGATCCCGGAGCCCACCCAGGCACCGGCCGCGAGCACGCCGGACGAGCCGGAGGCTGCGGCTGCCGACACGTCCACGGCGCCGAGCCCCGGACCGCGTCCTGGTCCCCGCCCCCCGGCCGCTCCGGCAGCCGGTCCCGCGGGCGCCGGTCCGCGTCCCGGTGGTCCCCGTCCCACGGCGCGACCGGGCAACAACCCGTTCTCGTCGAAGCAGGGCATGGCGCAGGAGCGCCCGCCGCGGCCCCCGGCCGCGCGTGAGGGTGGCGCCGCGCCGCGCCCCGGCATGCCGCGCCCGAACCCGGCCATGATGCCGAAGCAGTCCGGTCTCACCCCGGCGCGCCCCGGACCCGGCGGCGGACGCCCCGGTCCCGGTGGACGCACGGGCGGCCCGGGTGGTCGTCCCGGCGGTGCCGGCGGTGGCCCCGGTGGTCGTCCCGGTGGCGGTGGCGGCGGCGGATTCGCCGGTCGTCCCGGCGGTGGCGGCGGAGCCCCCGGTGGCTTCGGCGGTCGTCCCGGTGGTGGCCCCGGTGGTCCCGGTCGCGCCGGCCGCGGTGGCACCCAGGGTGCCTTCGGTCGCGCGGGCGGTCCGGTTCGTCGCGGGCGCAAGAGCAAGCGCGCGAAGCGTCAGGAATTCGACCAGATGCAGGCGCCGGCGATCGGTGGCGTGCGGGTCCGCAAGGGTGGCGGCGAGGTCGTCCGCCTGGCGCGTGGCGCCTCGCTGACCGACTTCGCCGACAAGGTCGGCGTCGACGCGGCGTCCCTCGTCCAGGTGCTGTTCCACATGGGCGAGATGGTCACCGCGACGCAGTCGGTCAACGACGAGACGTTGCAGCTCCTCGGCACCGAGCTGGACTACGACGTCCAGATCGTCTCGCCCGAGGACGAGGACCGCGAGCTGCTGGAGTCCTTCTCGCTGGAGTTCGGCGAGGACGAGGGCGACGACAGCAACCTGGCGGCCCGTCCGCCGGTCGTCACGGTCATGGGTCACGTCGACCACGGCAAGACGAAGCTCCTCGATGCGCTGCGCAACTCCAACGTGGTCGCCAAGGAGGCCGGTGGCATCACGCAGTCCATCGGCGCCTACCAGGTCGCCACGGAGCTCGACGGTGTCGAGCGCGCCATCACCCTGATCGACACCCCCGGTCACGAGGCGTTCACCGCCATGCGTGCCCGCGGCGCCCAGGCCACCGACATCGCGATCCTCGTGGTCGCGGCTGACGACGGCGTGATGCCGCAGACGGTCGAGGCGCTCAACCACGCCAAGGCCGCCGGTGTGCCGATCGTCGTGGCGGTCAACAAGATCGACAAGCCCGACGCCGATGCGTCGAAGGCTCGCGGTCAGCTCACCGAGTACGGACTCGTGCCCGAGGAGTACGGCGGAGACACGATGTTCGTCGACGTCTCGGCCAAGGCCGGCACGGGCCTGGAGGACCTCCTCGCGGCGGTCGTCCTGACCGCGGACGCGTCGCTGGACCTGCGGGCCAACCCCGACCAGAACGCCGAGGGTCTCGCCATCGAGGCGCACCTCGACCGTGGTCGTGGCCCCGTCGCCACCGTGCTCGTCCAGCGCGGCACGCTGCGCGTCGGCGACACCCTGGTGGCCGGTTCGGCCTTCGGTCGTGTCCGGGCGCTGCTCGACGAGTTCGGCGAGACGATCCAGGAAGCGACACCGTCGCGTCCGGCCCTCGTGCTCGGTCTGACCTCGGTGCCCGGCGCCGGTGACAACTTCATGGTCGTCACCGACGACCGCATCGCGCGACAGATCGCCGAGAAGCGTGAGGCGCGCGAGCGCAACGCGCTGCTGGCCAAGCGCAGCAGCCGACGCACCCTCGAGGACTTCATGTCCTCGTTGGAGAACGGCGAGACCGACGAGCTGCTGCTCATCCTCAAGGGTGACGGTTCCGGTTCGGTCGAGGCGTTGGAGGACTCGCTGGCGGGCATCGACATCGGCAATGAGGTCGCGCTGCGCGTCATCGACCGCGGTGTGGGTGCGATCACCGAGACCGACGTCAACCTCGCCGCCGCGTCGAACGCCGTCATCATCGGCTTCAACGTGCGTCCGCAGGGCAAGGCCACCGAGCTCGCCGACCGGGAGGGTGTCGAGATCAAGTACTACTCGGTCATCTACCAGGCGATCGAGGAGATCGAGTCCGCGCTCAAGGGCATGCTCAAGCCGGAGTTCGAGGAGATCCAGCTCGGCACGGCGGAGATCCGCGAGATCTTCCGCTCGTCGAAGATCGGCAACATCGCCGGTTGCATGGTCACGAGCGGCACGATCAAGCGCAACGCGAAGGTCCGACTCCTGCGCGACAGTGCGGTCGTCGCCGACAACCTCGACCTCTCGAGCCTCAAGCGCGAGAAGGACGACGTCAGCGAGGTCCGCGAGGGCTTCGAGTGCGGCCTCGTCATCCGGGGCTACGGCGACATCAAGAACGGTGACGTCATCGAGGCGTTCGAGCTGCGCGAGAAGCCGCGCGCCTGACGCGCGACCACGACGGCGGTCGAGCCTCGAAGCCTGTCCACCCGGGCAGGCTTCGAGGCTCCTCCTCGGCGTCGCACCTCAGCCAACCTGGCTGAAGAACTAGGAGAAGCATCATGGCTGGAGCACGCCAGCACCAGATCGCCGACCGCATCAAGGTCATCGTCGCCGAGCTCCTCGAGCGACGGGTCAAGGACCCGCGTCTCGGATTCGTCACGATCACCGACGTCCGCGTGACCGGTGACAACCAGCACGCCTCGATCTTCTACACGGTCCTGGGCGACGCCGAGGCCATCGAGGGCAGCGGTGCCGCCCTGCGCAGCGCCACCGGCATGCTGCGCTCGGAGGTCGCCAAGCGCCTCAACCTGCGGCTCGCGCCGACCCTGGAGTTCTTCCTCGACGCCGTGCCCGACACGGCCCGGCACATCGAGGAGCTCCTGGCCAAGGCGCGGGAGTCCGACGCCGACGTCGCCGCCCGCGCCGAGGGCGCGCAGTACGCCGGCGACGCCGATCCGTACCGGCGACCCACCGACGAGGACGACGAGGACGAGTGAGCGACGCTCCTGAGGTCACGCCCGGCCTGGTCGTCGTCGACAAGCCGGGAGGCTGGACGTCGCACGACGTGGTCGGTCGGGGCCGCCGCCTGGCCGGCACCCGCAAGGTCGGTCACGCCGGGACCCTCGACCCGATGGCCACGGGCGTCCTGCTCCTCGGCATCGGCCGCGCCACGCGCCTGCTCGGCCAGCTGCAGCTCACCGACAAGGCGTACGACGCGACGATCCGCCTGGGTCAGGCGACCGTCACCGAGGACGCCGAGGGCGAGGTCGTCTCGACGACCCCGGCCGGTCACGTGACCGACGACGAGATCGAGGCAGCACTCGTTCCGTTGCGCGGTGACATCTCGCAGGTCCCGTCGGCCGTCTCCGCCATCAAGGTCGACGGTCAGCGGGCGTACGCCCGGGTGCGTGCCGGCGAGGACGTGAAGCTCGCCGCCCGCCCGGTCCGGATCGAGGAGCTCTCGGTGAGCGCGATCCGCCGCACGGGCGACCTCGTCGACGTCGACGTCCACGTCGAGTGCACGACCGGCACCTACGTGCGTGCCCTCGCTCGCGACCTGGGCGACTCGCTCGGCGTGGGCGGACACCTCGCGATGCTGCGTCGCACCAGGGTCGGCCCGTTCTCGCTCCAGCACGCCGCCACGCTCGACGAGCTCGCCGACGACTGGCAGGTCATCGGCCTGGACACCGTGACCCGTCTGGCGTTCGCGTCGTACGACCTCACGCAGGAGCAGGCCGACGACGTCCGCTTCGGCCGCACGCTCACGAGCATCGACCTCGGCGACCCCGGCAAGGTCGCTCTCTTCGATCCTGCGGGCACGTTCCTCGCGCTGTACGAGCAGCGCGGAGCGACGGCCAGGCCGGTCTCGGTCTTCGTCTAGGGTGACGGCCATGTGGTCGTCCCTGCCGTCTCCGCGCCGGGTCGCCTGGGAGGTCCTCAAGTCCTGGTTCATGGCGGTCGTCGCCGTCATGGCCGGCATCATGGGCACCACCAAGATCCGCAAGGTGCTGCGCGGTCAGCGAGCCCACGGCTTTCCCGTTACGCCGCCCGCCACGGTCGAGACGGCGCGCGGCTCCGCCACGGTCTACACCTACGGCAACCACCTCTTCGAGGACATGATCGCCGCGATCGACGCCGCGGAGCACCGCATCTTCTTCGAGTCGTTCATCGTCAAGGGCGACGCGGAGGGACACCGGTTCAAGGCCGCCCTGCAGGCGGCCGCCGCGCGGGGGGTGCGCGTGCACGTCGTGTACGACGCGTTCGCGAACCTCGTCGTCCCGCGCCGGTTCTTCGCCTTCGGACCCGGCATCCAGGTCCTGCGCTACCCCGTCTACACCGCCGGGTTCCGGCCGCTCAGCCTGCGGCGGTGGGGGCGCGACCACCGCAAGATCCTGGTCGTCGACGACTCGGTCGGCTTCATCGGTGGCTACAACGTCGGCTCCCTGTACGCGACGCAGTGGCGCGACACCCACCTGCGCATCAGTGGCTCGGCGGTGTGGGACCTCGCCAACGCCTTCGTCGACTTCTGGAACATGCTGCGGCCGGACGCCCCGATCCAGGGGTCGGGCTCGACCGACTGGGACCCGCGGGTGCGGATCCATCGCAACGTGCCACGCCAGCTGGTCTTCCCGATCCGCGGCATGTACCTCGAGGCGATCGACCGCGCGACGCGCCACATCCACATCACGGCCGCGTACTTCATCCCGGACCACGACATCCTCAACGCCCTGCTCCAGGCGCGCCAGCGCGGCGTGGCCGTGACGATCGTGGTCCCCGAGATCTCCAACCACGTCGTGACCGACTGGCTCTCACGCGGTTTCTACGGGCGCCTGCTGGCGGCGGGGGTGCGCATCCACCGCTACCGCGACCACATGGTGCATGCCAAGACCTGCACGATCGACGGCGAGTGGAGCACGATCGGCACGGCCAACATCGACCGGTTGAGCCTGAGCGGCAACTACGAGGTCAACGTCGAGGTCGTCGACCCGGGACTGGCGGCTCACCTCGAGGACGTCTTCGCCCGCGACCTCACGAACTGCACCGAGCTGACCCGCGCCGAGTGGGACCGTCGCTGGGTCGTGTCGCGCGCGTGCGAGCTGTTGCTCCGCCCGCTGCGTCGCCTGCTGTAGCGACGACCGCGTGACCCGGACCCGGGTCACCACCGGACCGGTGTGGCACAGTTCTGCCGTGGCGATCTGGCGTGACGTGGCAGGGGCGGGGTCAGCCCCGTCGACCTCGTCGACCGTCGTCACGATCGGGACGTTCGACGGGGTCCACCGCGGTCACCAGACGCTCCTGGCCCGGGCCCGGGAAGTCGCGGACGCGGCGGGGGAGCAGGTCGTGGCCGTCACCTTCGACCCGCACCCCATCGCCGTGTTCGCCCCGGAGCGAGCGCCCCGCCTGCTGACCGACCTCGAGCGACGGGTCGAGCTGCTGCACGCCGGAGGCGCCGACGAGGTCCGCGTCCTGGCCTTCGACCGGACGATGGCCACGTGGGCGCCCGACGAGTTCGCCCAGCGGGTGCTGGTCGACGACCTGCGCGCCTCGCACGTCGTGGTGGGCCAGAACTTCACGTACGGCAGCAAGGCCGCCGGCGACGTGGCGTGCCTCTCCGACTTCGGTTCCGGCCACGGCTTCGCCACCGAGGCCCTCGAGCTCGCGGGCGGCTCCGAGGAGTACTCGTCGACCTTGGTGCGGCGCCTCGTCGAGAGCGGCGACGTCGCTGGGGCGGCTGAGGTGCTCGGTCGGCCCGCCGAGGTCAACGGGGTCGTCGTCCAGGGTGAGCAGCGCGGTCGCGAGCTCGGCTACCCGACCGCCAACGTGCCGGTGGCCGACGGTCTCGCCACGCCCGCCGACGGCGTCTACGCCGCGTGGGTGATCGACCTGGACGGGGCCGGGGAGCGGTGGCCGGCAGCGGTGTCGGTGGGTGACAACCCGACCTTCGAGGGGGTCTCGCGCCGCGTGGAGTCCTACGTCATCGACCGCACCGGCCTCGACCTCTACGGCCACCGCATCCGCGTCGAGCTCGTCGCGCGGCTCCGCGGCATGGAGGCCTATCCCTCCCTGGCGGCCCTGGTGGAGCAGATGGACGCCGACGTCGGCCGGGCCCGCACGGTCCTGGCCTGAGCGGCACCGACCGGATTGGCTCCCGACGGGGCCTGACTGATAGCCTGAGAGATGCCGTGTATCGGCCGCGGATCCCATGCCCCGAAGAACATGCCCGGGTGCGCCGCGCTACGACTCCAGGAGTATCGAATGTCGAAGAAGACTGCTGCGCCCACCGTGGCCGAGCTGTCCAGGTCCGAGATCATCGCGCAGTACGCCACCCACGAGGGCGACACCGGTTCTCCCGAGGTCCAGATCGCTCTGCTCACGCAGCGCATCTCGCACCTCACGGGTCACCTGCAGGAGCACAAGCACGACCACCACAGCCGTCGCGGCCTGCTGCTGCTCGTCGGCCAGCGCCGTCGCCTGCTGAACTACGTGCAGAACACCGACATCGAGCGCTACCGCGGCCTCATCGAGCGCCTCGGTCTGCGTCGCTGACACGCCACGGGCGGTCGTCCCTGACGGGCGGCCGCCCGGCGTGCATCATGGCAACGTGCACCATCGCTGAACCCCACAACTGAATCACCGCTTATCCAGGGACGAGATCAGGCCAGCCGTTCGATCCTCGGTAGTGGCTCTCGGAGCAGGTCGAACGACACCGTCGTCACGACTGGGCAGCTCCGCGGGCCTCGATCGAAGATCGGAAACACCCGGGCCATCCCGGCCTCCCACACGTCGCCCGCGCCCCGACTCCATGAGTACGGCGCCCAGCGCGACGTGTCGGTTCGGGCCTGTGCCCCGTCCTCCACAGTGGGCCTCCGCGCCCATGTCACCAGTGGGCTCTGCCCACGGAAGGGACATCCATGACGGATTCCATCCACACTGTCGAGACCGTGATCGACAACGGTCGCTTCGGCACCCGCACGGTCCGCTTCGAGACGGGCCAGCTGGCCCAGCAGGCCGCCGGCGCCGTGTCGGCGTTCCTCGACGACGACACCATGCTGCTGTCGGCCACCACGGCCGGCAAGCACCCCAAGGATCACTTCGACTTCTTCCCCCTGACGATCGACGTCGAGGAGCGGATGTACGCCGCGGGTCGCATCCCGGGGTCGTTCTTCCGTCGTGAGGGTCGCCCGTCCGAGGACGCGATCCTCACGTGCCGCCTGATCGACCGTCCGCTGCGCCCGACCTTCAAGAAGGGTCTGCGCAACGAGGTCCAGGTCGTCATCACGGTCCTGGCGCTCAACCCCGACGCCCCGTACGACGTGCTCGCGATCAACGCCGCGTCGGCGTCCACGCAGATCTCCGGCCTGCCGTTCACCGGTCCGGTCGGCGCCACCCGCGTCGCCCTGATCGACGGCCAGTGGGTCGCGTTCCCGAGCCACAGCCAGCTCGAGGACGCCGTCTTCGACATGGTCGTCGCGGGTCGCGTCGCCGGTGACGACGTCGCCATCATGATGGTCGAGGCCGAGTCCACCGAGGTCACCTGGGAGCTCGTCCAGTCGGGCGTCCAGGCCCCCACCGAGGAGATCGTGGCCCAGGGCCTCGACGCCGCGAAGGCCGTCATCAAGCAGCTGTGCGAGGCGCAGGCCGAGCTCGCGTCCCACGCGGCCAAGCCGGTCCGCGACTTCCCGGTCTTCCTCGACTACGAGGACGACGCGTACGAGGCCGTCGAGGCCATCGCCAAGGCCCCGCTGGCCGAGGCCGCCCAGATCGCCTTCAAGGCCGACCGCGAGGAGCGCGAGGCCGAGATCAAGGCCGACGTGCTCGAGCAGCTCGGCGCGCAGTTCGAGGGTCGTGAGAAGGAGCTCGGCGCGGCCGTCCGCTCCGTCCTCAAGTCCGTCATCCGCGAGCGCGTCCTGCGCGACAAGGTCCGCATCGACGGTCGTGGACTCGCCGACATCCGCGAGCTGTCGGCCGAGGTCGGCGTCATCCCGCGCGTGCACGGCTCGGCACTGTTCCAGCGTGGCGAGACCCAGATCCTGGGCGTCACCACGCTGAACATGCTCGACATGGAGCAGAAGCTCGACACGCTGAGCCCCGAGACGAAGCGTCGCTACCTGCACAACTACAACTTCCCGCCGTTCTCGACCGGTGAGACCGGTCGTGTGGGCTCGCCCAAGCGTCGCGAGATCGGTCACGGCGCGCTCGCCGGCCGCGCGCTGCTGCCGGTGCTGCCGCCGCGCGAGGAGTTCCCGTACGCGATCCGCCAGGTCTCCGAGGCGCTGAGCTCCAACGGCTCCACGTCGATGGGCTCGGTCTGCGCGTCCACCCTGGGCCTGCTCAACGCCGGTGTGCCGCTGCGCGCCCCGGTCGCGGGCATCGCGATGGGCCTCATCTCCGGTGAGGTCGACGGCAAGACCGAGTACGTCACGCTGACCGACATCCTGGGAGCCGAGGACGCCTTCGGCGACATGGACTTCAAGGTCGCCGGCACGCGGGAGTTCGTCACGGCGCTGCAGCTCGACACCAAGCTCGACGGCATCCCCGCCGAGATCCTGGCTGGCGCGCTGACGCAGGCCCGCGACGCGCGCTTCGCGATCCTCGACGTCATGGCCGACGCGATCGACGAGCCCGACGAGATGAGCCCCTACGCTCCGCGGATCATCACGATCAAGATCCCCGTCGACAAGATCGGTGAGGTCATCGGCCCCAAGGGCAAGATGATCAACCAGATCCAGGACGACACCGGCGCGAAGATCTCGATCGACGACGACGGCACGGTCTTCGTCGGCGCCGACAACGGCGACGCCGCCGAGGCCGCCCGGTCCGCGATCAACTCGATCGCGAACCCGACGATGCCCGAGGTCGGCGAGCGCTACCTCGGCACCGTCGTCAAGACGGTCGACTTCGGCGCGTTCATCTCGCTGCTGCCGGGCAAGGACGGGCTGCTGCACATCAGCAAGCTGCGCGACCTGAACGGTGGCCAGCGGGTCAACAACGTCGACGACCTGCTGAGCGTCGGCCAGAAGATCCAGGTCGAGATCGCCGAGATCGGCGACCGCGGCAAGCTGTCGCTGATCCCGGTCGTCGAGAAGTCCGACGACGAGCCGTGGGCGTCCGACGCCCCGGCGGCCGACGAGGCCCCGTCCGAGGCCTGATCGACCCAGCTGCACCACCGGACCCCGGTTCCCCGAGTGGGAGCCGGGGTCCGGTGCGTCCGGGGTGTGCGACGATCGCCCGATCATGACTGATCTCCACCCCTTGCGGGAGCGCGCGGCGAGCCTGGACGCCGCCGACCCCCTGGCGGCCCTCCGTGCGGAGTTCGTCCTCGACCCCGACGTCGTGGCCTACCTCGACGGCAACTCGCTGGGGCGCCTTCCGGTGCGGACGCAGGAGCGCCTGGCGACGTTCGTCCGCGACGAGTGGGGTGGACGTCTGATCCGTGGCTGGTCCGAGGGATGGGTCGACCTCCCCGTCGTCGTGGGTGACGAGGTCGGGGTCCTGGTCGGCGCCACGGCGGGGCAGACGGTCGTGGCCGACTCGACCTCGGTCTGCCTGGCGAAGGCCCTGCACGCCGCGGTCTCCCTCGTGCCGGGACGGGACCGCCTGGTCGTGAGCACGGCGGACTTCCCGACCGACCGCTACCTGGCGCGTCGCGTCGCCGAGGGACGAGGGCTCGAGCTCATGGAGGTCGACGACGTCGCCGCGGCGATCGACGACCGCACGGCCGTCGCCCTGGTCAGCCATGTCGACTACCGCACCGGGGCACTGCTCGACCTGCCCGGCCTCACCGCGCAGGTGCACGCCGCCGGCGCCGTCGTGGTCTGGGACCTGTGCCACTCGGCGGGCGTCGTGCCGATCGACCTCGACGCCGCGGGGGTCGACCTCGCCGTGGGGTGCACGTACAAGTACCTCAACGGCGGACCGGGCTCGCCCGCGTTCCTCTACGCCGCGTCCCGGCACCACGCCAGGCTCGAGCAGCCGCTGCCCGGCTGGTGGAGCGCCGACGACCTGTTCGCGATGGCCGACGAGTACCGGCCCGCACCCGGGATCCGGCGGATGCTGACCGGCACGCCGCCCGTCGCAGGGCTGCTCGCGGTGCAGCAGGGCGTGTCGCTGGCGACGGAGGCCGGCGTACCCGCGGCCCGCGCGAAGTCCGAGGCGCTGACAGCATTCTGCATCGAGGTGCTCGACGAGCTCGGCCTGGAGGTCGTGACGCCGCGTGACCCGGCCCAGCGGGGGAGCCACGTCACGGTCCGCCTGCACGACGCCCGCGCCGTCGCGGAGCGACTGACCGACCGCGGGGTCGTCCCCGACTTCCGGGAGCCCGACCTGCTGCGCCTCGGCCTCGCCCCGCTCACCACCAGCTTCGGCGAGCTGCTCGACGGCCTCACGGTCCTGGCTGAGGTGCTGGACCAGGTTGGTCCAGTGGGCTAACGTCGGCCCATGGCGATCACGGTCAACATCCACGAGGCGAAGACCCAGATGTCGAAGCTCGCCCGCGCCGTCGAGGCGGGAGAGACGGTGATCGTCGCGCGGGCCGGCACGCCGATCATGGAGTGGCGCTCGGTCCACCCTCGCAAGCCCTTGTTCGGCTCGATCCCGGGATTTGGCGGTCCGGACTGGGAGGGGGCCTTCACCGACGAGGCGGACGCAGAGATCCGCGCCATGTTCGATGACGACCTGGGGCTCGCGTGATCCTGCTCGACACCCACGTCCTGCTCTGGCTGTTGCGGGGAGAGCCCCGACTCGGCTCCGACGCTCAGGACATCATCGGATCGCACCATCCGGCGCACTACTCGGCGGTCAGCTCGTGGGAGATGACCATCAAGACGATGAAGGGCCGACTCGACATTCCCCGCGACTGCGTCGAACGACTCGACGAGGTGGGCCTGCGGCAGCTGCCGTTCGTCGCCGAGCACGCGGACGCCATGCGGGCGTTCCCCGAGCTCGACGGCCACGACCCGTTCGACCGGGCCCTCGTCGCGCAGGCCGCGGCCGAGGGCTTGGTGTTCCTCACCGCTGATCGGCGGCTGCTCGCGCTCGACCGCTCCTGGATCGTCGACGCCACGGTGTGAGGTCGGTGGCAGGGTCACTAGGCTGACGGGCATGACACGAGTGGCCGTGATCGGCGCGAACGGACGCATGGGCTCGACCTCGGTCGCAGCGATCGACGCGAGCGAGGACCTGCAGGTCGTCTCGCAGCTCGACGTCGGGGACGACCTGGCGGCCATCACCGAGGAGGCGGCTCACGTCGCCCTCGTGTTCTCGACCCCCGACGTCGCGCTCGACCACGTCCGCTGGTGCGTCGAGCACGGTGTTCACGTCGTGGTCGGCACGTCGGGCTTCGGCGACGACAAGATCACGGAGGTCGAACGGATCAGCGCGGCGCACCCCGGCATCGGCGTGCTCGTGGTGCCGAACTTCTCGATCGGTGCGGTGCTCCTGATGAAGTTCGCCGCCGACGCCGCGCCGTTCTTCGAGTCCGTCGAGGTCATCGAGATGCATCACCCGGACAAGATCGACGCACCCTCCGGCACCGCGACCCGCACGGCCGAGCTCATCGGCCAGGCACGGGAGGCGGCGGGCTCGCCACCGCTGCCGGACGCCACCACGACCGATCCCGGCGGCGCTCGTGGCGCCTCGGTGGCCGGCGTGCCGGTGCACGCCGTCCGTGCCCGAGGATTCGTGGCTTCGCAGGAGGTCATCCTGGGGGGCACCGGCGAGATCCTCAGCCTGCGCCACGACTCCTCCACGCGGGAGTCGTTCATGCCGGGCGTCCTGACCGCGCTGCGCTGGGCGCCGACGAACGCCGGCGTGACGGTGGGCCTCGACGCGGCGCTCGGCCTCTAGACGAGCCGCACGAGCGCGGTCGCGGTCGCCGCCAGCACGAGCATCGGCAGGAACGGGACCCGGGCCAGCAGGCACGCCACCGCGGTCGCGACGCCCGCCAACCGGGCGTCGAGCACGACTTCGCGGTCGCCGGCGGCCGCCTGCACCGCCACCAGCGCGGCGAGCAGTCCGACCGGGATCAGCGCCGTGGCCCGCACGGTGAACCGGTGCTCCAGCACGACGGCGGGCACCGACAGCCCGGCCAGCTTCAGTGCGTAGCAACCGACGCAGACGGCCAGGACGCCCCACCACAGGTCAGTCACGTCGCCCACCCCAGACCAAGCCGAGCGCGACCGCGGAGAGTCCGCCGATGATGATCGGCACGCCCGGGGAGGTGAACGGCACGAGCAGCAGGGCGAGCGCGACTGCGGTGACGGCGACAGCGCGGGTCACGGGGGAGTCCAGGCGCGGCCACAGGAGCCCGAGGAAGGCCGCGGCGACCGCTCCGTCGAGGCCGATCGCCTCGGGGTCGCCGATCGCGTCGCCCGCGATCGCTCCCGCCGCAGTGGTGAGGTTCCAGATCAGGAAGATCGTGATGCCGGTCCAGTAGAACCCCAGCCGCGCCTGGTGGGACGTCGGTCGGGTCACGCCCATCGCCGTCGACTCGTCGATGACCAGGTGCGCCGTGGCCCATCGCCGCCAGCCCTTGACCGGCAGGTGCGGGGCCATGCTGATGCCGTAGAACACGTTGCGGCCACCCAGCAGGACCGAGGTGAGCGCGCCGGCGACGGGCGACCCGCCGGAGGCCACGACGCCGACGAACGCGAACTGGGACGCCCCGGTGAAGGCCAGCAGCGAGAGCGCGCAGGTCTGCCAGACGCTCAGGCCCGCCGCAGGTCCCAGGGCGCCGAACGTCACGCCGTACAGCCCGACGCCGATCCCGACGCCGAGCGCGTCCCGGACGATCGCCCGGTCGGCCTCGCGGTCGTGCTCGGGTCCGGGGTCCGGCTCGGGGTCGTGCTGGGAGCTCATGCCACCGCGGTGTGGAGGCGGACCTGCTTGATGCGGCGACCATCGGGAGCCTCGAGCTCGCGGTACGCGCCGTCGGAGGCCCAGCCGCCCGACGTCAGGAGCAGGCGCGTGCCGTCGTCGCCCGCCGCGACCCAGGTGCGCAGGTAGGCGAAGCCGTCGGCCGCGGTGGTGTCGACGGCCGCCTGGACCAAGCGCGACGCGTGCCCGGCGCGCCGTGAGGCGGGGACCACAGCCAGGTCGCCGAGCTCGGCGTCGCGGACCGGATCGGCGTCGGGGTCGGTGCCCGGGTGCACCACGGCGTACCCGACCACGACGTCGTCGTCCGTGGCGACCAGGACGCGGAATCGTGCCTCGGGGGAGTGCGTGAGGGTGCTGCGCCACCGGTCGGCGTGCTCCGCGAGCTCGCCGAAGGCCCCGTCGAGCTGAGCGGCGTCGAGCCAGTCGGCGAGCCACACCTCGCGCTGCAGGGTCGCGATCCTCGTGGCGTCGTCGGGCCAGGCGAGCCTGACGGCGTCACCGGACCCGGAGGCCGATGCCCCGCTCACACGAAGGAGTCGATGAGATCCGACTCGGCGCCGTTCGCATCGAGCATGGTCGCGGTCATCGAGACGTTGCGCAGCGACGGCCACACCTCGAAGGCCATCACGGCCAGGCCGGGCAGGCCGGCGATCGCGATCGGCCATCCTCCGGAGTCGGTCACGAACGCGACGAGCACCGCGATCAGCAGCGGTGCCTCGCACAGGATCAGCTTGCGGACGGTCTGGGCCGCGTACACGCCCACCGCCGTGCTGCGGTTCTCCTCGGGATCGGCGGCCGGGTCGAGCGGACCGGCCGAGAGCCAGACACGATCGGCCAGGAAGGCGCCGAGCGCGACGGCAGCGAGGAGCCCGACCCAGACGGCCCAGTGCGGGCGGTCGGCGTCGGTGCCACCCAGCATCCAGAACAGCGCGGCGAGGAAGGCAGCCGTCAGCACGATCTGCAGGAGCGCGAAGTTCCGGAGCTCGCGGGGGGTGGCGTCGTACTCGTTCTGTGCCATGGCCGAATTCTCGCACAGGGCGGGTCGGCGTCCCACTCGTGCGGGGCCGCGTTCGGTAGCCTCGGGGCATGCAGCAGTACCTCGACCTCGTGAAGCGGATCCTCGACGAGGGCGTCGAGAAGGGCGACCGCACGGGCACCGGCACCCGCAGCGTCTTCGGTCACCAGATGCGCTTCGACCTGCGCGAGGGATTCCCCCTGGTCACGACCAAGAAGATCCACCTGAAGTCGGTCGTCGGCGAGCTGCTCTGGTTCGTCTCCGGCGAGACCAACGTGCGGTGGCTGCAGGAGAACGGCATCTCCATCTGGAACGAGTGGGCCGACGAGCACGGCGAGCTGGGTCCCGTCTACGGGCACCAGTGGCGCTCCTGGCCCACGCCGACGGGCGAGACGATCGACCAGCTCCGCGGCGTGGTCGAGGCGCTCAAGACCGACCCGAACTCGCGCCGGCACATCGTCAGCGCCTGGAACGTCGCCGACCTCGACGCCATGGCGCTCGCTCCGTGCCACGCGTTCTTCCAGTTCTACGTCGCGCCGCAGGCCGACGGCCCCGGCCGCCTCAGCTGCCAGCTGTACCAGCGCTCGGCCGACGTCTTCCTCGGCGTGCCCTTCAACATCGCGTCGTACGCGTTGCTGACGCACATGGTGGCGCAGGTCGCGGGCTTGGAGGTCGGCGACTTCGTGCACACGCTCGGCGACGCGCACCTGTACCTGAACCACCTCGACCAGGCGCGCGAGCAGCTGACGCGCGAGCCCCGTGCGCTTCCGGAGCTGTGGCTCGATCCCGCGGTGACCGACATCGACGGGTTCGGGTTCGACCAGATCAAGGTCGCGGGCTACGACCCGCATCCCCTGATCAAGGCCCCGATCGCCATATGACGCTCACCCTCGTCGTGGCGATGGGGTCGAACCGGGTCATCGGCGCCGCAGGCACCCTGCCGTGGCACCTGCCGGAGGACCTGGCGCACTTCAAGCGGGTCACCCTCGGACATCCCATCATCATGGGTCGCACGACGTACGAGTCGATCGGGCGCCCGCTACCGGGTCGCACGACGATCGTCGTGACACGGCAGCACGACTGGTCGGCCGAGGGCGTCGAGGTGGCGCACTCGCTCGACGACGCGATCGAGCGGGCGGCCGGTCTCGACGACGAGGCGTTCCTCGTGGGCGGAGCCCAGGTGTACGCCGAGGCGCTCGAGCGCGACCTGGTCGACACCCTCGTCGTCACCCGCGTGCGGCAGGCGCCCGACGGTGACGCGTGGTTCCCCACGATCGACTGGGAGCGCTGGCGCGAGGCGGCCCAGGAGCCGCACGCCGAGTTCGACATCGTGACGTACGAGCGGGGCTGAGCCTCAGGCCAGGAGGGCGATCTGTCGGCTCGTGGCCACGAGCCGGCCCTGCTGGTCCCACAGGCGCACGTCCTCGTCGTGGAACCCGTCGACCGCGCGGCGACTGATGACCTCCATCTGCACCCAGTCGGAGGTGAACCTGCGCCAGAAGTGCACCGTGAGCTGGATCGTGGACGAGGCGAGCTCGCCGAGGTCGGCCAGCACGGGCGGGTAGGCGTCGACGATGGCCCCTGCGGCGAAGGCGTCGACCGGACGCTCGTCGACCGGCCGGATCCAGAAGTGCGCCGTGGGATCTCCCGAGGGCGTGCCGGCGATCCATCCCGGAACCGCGGCGTGCCGAGTCGTGTAGCGGCGCGCGACCGCCGGGACGAGCTCGTCGGGGAAGTCGGCCATCGGGTCGATGCCGTCGTCCGGTGCCGGGAGCGCGGGCGCGACGTCGTCGAGGTGCTGCTGCGAGCCCGCGAGGTCGACGTCGTGGAGGCTGACGACGCCGTGCGTGATCGGGACGTCGCCCTGGCTCAGCACGACCGTGAACGTCGACACCCGGCGGCCCTCGCGGACCGGCGTCACGGACACGACGGCAGGTCCCGGCCTGGTCGGCTTCAGGTAGGTGACGGCGACCGACAGGGGGTCGGGCTTGTCGGACTCCGCGAGCGCCGCGCGCAGCAGGATCGCCAGGAGGTAACCGCCGTTGGCCGTGCCGGCCGGCGTGTTCCAGTCGTCGGTGAGGTCGACCGATCGCCGGCCGGGCGAGACGGGTTCGGACCAGGTGGCGGCGTCCAGCTCGTGGGTCATGGCGCCATCCTGCCGGGTCGTCGGCGTGCGGGGCGCGGGGGCGCGGTCGTGCCGCGATAACCTCGTCTTCATGAGCGAGCGCCAGCGAGTGAGCACGAGCACGTGGCAGGTCGTCACCTGCGAAGATGGTCTTGCGGGGCAGGTGACGTCATGACGTCTCCGCTCGCCACGGCCGGCGCGCCCTTCGGGCGCGTGCTCACCGCGATGGTGACCCCGTTCACCGACGACGGTGACCTGGATCTCGACGGCGCGCAGAAGCTCGCGTCGCACCTGGTCGACGCGGGCAACGACGGACTCGTCGTCTCCGGCACGACGGGGGAGTCGCCCACCACGAGTGGCGAGGAGGACGGTCGCCTGCTGGCGGCGGTGCTCGAGGCGGTCGGCGACCGCGCCACGGTGGTGGCCGGTGTCGGGACCAACGACACGCGCCACTCGGTCGAGCTGGCCGAGGCCGCCGCCCGCATCGGTGCGCACGGTCTGCTCCTCGTGACGCCCTACTACTCCCGCCCCCCGCAGGCCGGCATCATCGGCCACGTCGACGCGGTGGCGGCGGCAGCCGGCGACGTGCCGATCATGCTCTACGACATCCCCGGCCGCACCGGTACCGAGCTCACGCGAGAGACGTACCTCGCGATGAACGACCGGCCCACCGTCACCGCCATGAAGGACGCCGTCGGCGACCTCCACCGTGGGGCCTGGATCATGGACAACACCGACCTCGCCCTCTACTCCGGCGACGACGTCCTCAACCTCGGCTGGCTCGCCGTCGGGGCGGCCGGAGTCGTCAGCGTCGTGGGGCACGTGGCCGGACCGCAGTACAAGGCCATGGTCGAGGCGGTCGACGCCGGCGACCTGGCCACCGCCCGTCGCATCGACCGGGGCCTCATCGGCCTCGTCGCGGCGATCATGGGCCAGACCCAGGGTGCGATCGCGGCGAAGGTCGCGGCGCACGAGCTGGGTCTCATCAGTTCACCCCGGGTGCGTCTGCCGCTGTCGCAGGCCACCGACGAGCAGGTCGCGATGATTCGCGCCGCCATCCAGAAAGACACTGCATGAGCCATCTCCACCTGGATCTGACCACCCCGCCGCCCCTGCCGGAGGGTGCCCTGCGTGTCTTCGCGCTCGGCGGCCTCGGCGAGATCGGTCGCAACATGACCGTGTTCGAGTACGGCGGCAAGCTGCTGATCGTCGACTGCGGTGTGCTGTTCCCCGACGAGCACCACCCGGGCGTCGACCTGATCCTGCCGGACTTCCAGCCGATCCGTGACCGCCTCTCCGACGTCGTCGCCATCGTTCTGACGCACGGGCACGAGGACCACATCGGGGCCGTCCCGTACCTGCTGCGCGAGCGCGGCAACATCCCCGTCGTCGGCTCGGAGCTGACCTTGGCCCTGCTGGCGCCGAAGCTGAAGGAGCACCGTCTGAAGGAGGTGCCGCGCCACATCGTCAAGGAGGGCGACACGCTGCAGTTCGGGCCGTTCGGCACCGAGTTCGTGGCGGTCAACCACTCGATCCCCGATGCGCTGGCCGTGGCGATCACGACCCCGGCGGGCGTCGCGCTGCACACGGGTGACTTCAAGATGGATCAGCTGCCGCTCGACGGCCGCATCACCGACCTGCGGGCGTTCGCGCGCCTCGGTGAGGCCGGGGTCGACCTGTTCCTGACCGACTCGACCAACGCCGAGGTCCCCGGGTTCACCACCCCCGAGCGTGACATCACGCCCGCGATCGACGCCGTCTTCGCGCGCAGCGAGAAGCGCATCATCGTCGCGTCGTTCGCCTCCCACGTGCACCGCGTGCAGCAGGTGCTCGACATGGCGGCCAAGCACGGCCGCAAGGTCGCCTACGTCGGCCGGTCGATGGTGCGGAACATGCAGATCGCCCGCGAGCTCGGCTACCTCCACGTGCCCGACGGCGTCGTCGTCGACAAGATCGACGCGGCTCCGCCGGAGAAGATGGTCCTGATGTCGACCGGTTCGCAGGGCGAGCCCATGGCCGCCCTGTCGCGCATGGCGAACAGGAGCCACCAGCAGGTCGAGCTCGAGCCCGGTGACACCGTGCTCATGGCCTCGTCGGTCATCCCCGGCAACGAGAACTCGATCTCGCGGGTCATCGACGGCCTCACCAAGCTCGGCGCCAACGTCGTGCACAAGGGCAACGCGCTCGTGCACGTCTCGGGTCACGCGTCGGCCGGCGAGCTCCTGTACTGCTACAACATCGTGCAGCCGACCAACGTCATGCCCGTGCACGGCGAGATCCGCCACCTGCACGCCAACGGAGCGCTGGCCCGCAAGACTGGCGTCCCCAACGTGCTGCTGGCCGAGGACGGCTACGTCATCGACCTGGTCGACGGCCACGCCTCGATCACGGGTGCCTTCGACTGCGGCTACGTCTACGTCGACGGGTCCTCGATCGGCGACATCTCCGACTCCGACCTCAAGGACCGCCGGGTCCTGGGTGAGGAGGGCTTCATCTCGGTCGTCGTGGTGGTCAACTCCGCCACGGGCAAGGTCGTGTCGGGCCCGGAGATCCACGCGCGTGGCATCGCCGAGGACGACAGCGTCTTCGACGCGGTACGTCCGAAGATCGCCGGGGCCCTGGAGGACGCGCTCTCGGAGGGCACGCGCGACACCGCCCAGCTGCAGCAGGTCGTGCGCCGCACGCTCGGCTCGTACGCCGGTCGTACGCTGCGTCGCCGCCCGATGATCGTGCCGATCGTCATCGAGGCCTGACCTGGCTGATTGTCACGGCTTCGACCCGATCGGGAAACCGCTGCGAAACACGGCCCGCTCACGCTGAAGCGGTGGACGTGGCAGAGGTGTGGGGGGCGGCACCGTGGTGAGCCGGGTGCTGATCGTCGGCTCGGCCGGCACGCACAGCCCGGAGGGCCGGGCCAACGTGTCCCGTCTGGTCAACGCCGTGCGCCGTGAGGCTCACGGGCTCGACGTCGCCGACGGCTACGTCGACCAGCAGTCGCCGGCGCTGCCGGACGTGGTCCGGACCACGGCCGGCCCGCGGGCCATCGTGCCGCTCCTGCTCACGCGCGACCCACTTCCCCTCCGGGCCATGGTCGCGGCGGCCCGGCTGGACCCCTCGGTGTCGGTCACGGCGCCGATCGGTCCCGACTGGGTGCTGGCGGAGATCGGCGTGCAACGCCTCATGGAGGCCGGCGCCCGGCCCGACGACAGCATCGTCCTGGCCTCCGACGCCCTGACCGACGTCATGGCCGTCGAGGACGTCAGCAAGGCCGCCCGCCTCCTCAGCGCCGTCTGGGGTGGTCGGGTGCACGTCGGCACCCTCGCGGGGCTCGACACGGGCCTGGACGAGGCAATCGACGTCGCCCGTGCCTACGGCAAGCGTGTGGTCGTCAGCTCGTACGTCCTCACCGCGGGCGCTCCCCACGACGCGATGCTGGCCTGCGGTGCCGACGTCGTGACGGCGCCGCTCGTCCCGTCGGGGGCTCCGGACCAGCGGCTCGTGGGCCTCGTGCTCGCGCGGGCGCGGTCGCGATCGGGCTGGCTGACCGGTGACGACGGCGAGCACCGCGCCGCCCACGGATAGGGCGGGGCGACCAGCAAGAGCGCCAGCGAGAACACGAGCGCCAGCGAGAACACGAGCGCCAGCGAGAACAAGAGCGCCAAGGACCGGAGGCGTGGGGGACGGTCGAGGTCACCCTGACGGCGCCGGTTGGACGTGCAGTGCAAGATTTGCTCCCAAATCCACCCTTCGGCCGCCCAGGTTCGGTGGATTTGCGAGCAAATCTTGCGGGACCGTCGTGCAGGAGCGGTCGCCACGCGGCCGTTCGCTCCGTCAATCCTGAGAAAGACTCGAGTCGTCCTTTAGGCTTTCGCCATGGCGACCCGAACGTCTTCCCCGCCGCGCAAGCGGCCGTCCGGTTCCCAGGCCCGCAGCCGCACCAGCGGCAAGCGAAGCCCGGCCCGAACCCCTGCCAACCGCCGACCGGCGGCCAAGAAGCCTGCCCCGAAGGGTGGGGGAGGCGCGGGCGGTGGCCTCGCCGCCGTCGTGTCCGGCTTCGGCCGCATGCTCCGGGCGATCTGGCTCGGCCTGGCCACCGCGGTCGGAGCCATCGCACGCTCGATCGGCAGCAGTGCCCGCGACCTCGATCCCGCCCAGCGCCGCGACGGCGTGGGCCTGGCCGTCCTCGGACTCGCGATCGTCGCGGCCTCGGCGACCTGGTGGCGCATCCCCGGGCCCGTCGGTCGCGGGGTCCGGCAGGTCTGTGAGGGCAGCGTGGGCGTGCTCGCCGGCGCTGTGCCGATCGTGCTCGTCGTGATCGCGTGGCGCACCCTGCGCCGTCCTGAGGCACAGGGCCCCGCAGGTCGTCAGGTCATCGCCTGGGCCGCCGTCGTCGGAGGTGTCCTCGGACTCGTCCACGTCGCCCACGGCGTGCCGCGGCCCGACGACATGGCCGCCGTGCGCGATGCCGGAGGCGCCATCGGCTACCTGTTCTCGGCGATCCTCGTCGACCTGCTCAAGACGCCCTACGTCGTGGCGCCGTTGCTGGTGCTCGTGGTCGCCTTCGGCGTGCTGATCCTCAGCAACACCCCGGTCCACGCGGTCCCGGAGAAGCTGCAGGCCGTCCGCGACCGCCTGACGCGCCGCAAGCCCGACGAGGCCGAGGAGGGCGAGGAGGGCGGCGACGCCGCCGACACCCGTCGTCACCCGCGCACGGAGCTGGCGGTCGACGAGCCCTACGAGGACCCCATCGTCCCGGACCCGGACGACGAGGCCGTCGCGACGCCCGCCGCCGTGCCGCCGGGCGTCAAGCGCCCCGTCCCCGTCGTCGACGAGGTCGACGAGGAGCCCGTCGAGCGCCTGCCGATGGAGCCCCTGCCGGCCCGGGCCGAGCAGCTCGAGCTGGCCGGCGACGTCATGTACTCGCTCCCGGACAGCACGGTCCTGCGCGAGGGCACGCCGCACAAGGCCCGGAGCCAGGCCTCCGACGCGGTCGTGGACCGGCTGACCGAGGTGCTGGAGCAGTTCAAGATCGACGCGACCGTCACGGGGTACACGCGAGGCCCGACCGTCACGCGGTACGAGGTCGAGCTGGGCCCCGCGGTCAAGGTCGAGAAGGTCACGGCACTGGGCAAGAACATCGCCTACGCGGTGGCCTCGAACGAGGTTCGTATCCTCAGCCCGATTCCCGGCAAGTCCGCCATCGGCGTGGAGATCCCGAACGCGGACAAGGAGATGGTCAGCCTCGGCGACGTCCTGCGCTCGGCCAAGGCACGCGGCGACCACCACCCGATGGTCGTCGGCCTCGGCAAGGACGTCGAGGGCGGCTACGTCGTGGCCAACCTCGCGAAGATGCCCCACCTGCTCGTGGCCGGTGCCACGGGTTCGGGCAAGTCGAGCTTCGTGAACTCGATGATCGCGTCGATCCTGATGCGCACGACGCCCGACGAGGTCCGCATGATCCTGGTCGACCCCAAGCGCGTCGAGCTCACGGCGTACGAGGGCATCCCGCACCTCATCACCCCGATCATCACCAACCCGAAGAAGGCCGCGGAGGCCCTCCAGTGGGTCGTGCGTGAGATGGACCTGCGGTACGACGACCTGTCGGCCTACGGGTTCCGTCACGTCGACGACTTCAACAAGGCGGTCCGCTCCGGGTCCGTGCAGGCGCTGCCCGGCAGCGAGCGCGTCCTGGCGCCCTACCCGTACCTGCTCGTCGTGGTCGATGAGCTCGCCGACCTCATGATGGTCGCCCCGCGCGACGTGGAGGACTCGATCGTCCGCATCACGCAGCTCGCACGCGCGGCCGGGATCCACCTCGTGCTCGCGACGCAGCGACCGTCGGTCGACGTCGTCACGGGTCTGATCAAGGCCAACGTACCGAGCCGTCTCGCCTTCGCGACCAGCTCGCTCGGCGACAGCCGGGTCATCCTCGACCAGCCCGGGGCCGAGAAGCTCGTGGGCCAGGGCGACGGCCTGTTCCTGCCGATGGGCCACAGCAAGGCCATGCGCATGCAGGGCGCCTGGATCACGGAGCAGGAGATCGTGGCGGTCGTCGACCACTGCAAGACCCAGCTCGAGCCGGCGTACCGCGAGGACGTGACGGCGGTCCAGCAGAGCAAGCGTGAGCTCGATGACGACATCGGCGACGACCTGGACCTCGTGATGCAGGCGATCGAGCTCGTCGTCAACACCCAGTTCGGGTCCACGTCGATGCTGCAGCGCAAGCTGCGCGTGGGGTTCGCCAAGGCCGGCCGCCTGATGGACATCATGGAGAGCCGCGGGATCGTGGGTCCGAGCGAGGGGTCCAAGGCCCGCGACGTGCTGATCAAGCCCGACGAGGTCGAGCAGGTCCTCGCCACGATCGGTGCCGAGTGATGGGGGCCGAGTGATGAACGAGCCCTTCGAGATCCACCGCCGTGTGGGCCTGTACGCCCTCGTCGCGCTGCTGTGCCTCGCTGTCGCGGGCGGGCTGGGCTGGTTCGCCTACGACCGTCCCGCACCCCTGCTGTGGGTCGGCACGGGTGTGCTGGCGCTCCTCGCGATCGCGCTGCTGCGCGGCACCGTCGACGCCAAGACGCCGCTGTTCGTCGCCGACGACCACGGGGTCCGGTTGCAGACCGACGACGGGTGGACCGGGCTGCTGTGGGACGAGATGGGGGAGATCCGGGTCGAGCCGCGGGCCGGGGTCCGGCACGACGCGCGGGTCAAGGTCATCAGCCTCGACGGGCGCAAGGTGTACTCCACCCCCGTGGGCCTGGCGACGACGGTCGACATGGACCAGGCGGTCGCCGAGTTGGCGCGTCGTCGCGGCCCTGCCGCATACTGAGGCGTCCCGCCCCCCGCCTGAGAGGCCTCCATGCCTGACCCCCAGTCCGGTACCAGCGCCACCACCCCGCCGAGCAACTTCAACATCGCGAACGCCCTCACGGTGCTCCGCATCGCCGGCGTCCCGGTCTTCGGATGGCTGCTGCTGATCGACGGCGGTGCGGACGTCTCGACCCGGGTGTGGTCGTTCGTGGCGTTCTCGCTGCTGATGATCACCGACCGGATCGACGGCGACCTCGCCCGCAGCCGCGGCCTGGTGACCGACTTCGGCAAGCTGGCCGACCCGATCGCCGACAAGGCGCTGACAGGCATGGCCTTCATCGGTCTAGCCATCATCTTCGACCACTGGCTGTTCTGGGCCGTGGCCATCACGACGTTGGTGCGCGAGTGGGGCATCACGATCATGCGCCTGTTCATCGCGAAGTACGGTGTCATGCCAGCCAGCCAGGGTGGCCGGATCAAGACCACGATGCAGGCCGGCGCGCTCGCCCTCTACTGCCTGCCGCTCGAGATCTGGGACACGACGGCCAGCGACATCACGATGTGGGTCGCCCACGTCCTCCTCGCGGTCGCCTACGTCATCACGATGGTCACGGGTGTCCAGTACGTCATCGACGCCCGCCGGCTGCGCGCCGAGTGGTTCGCGGCGCAGGACGCCTGAGCCGGTGGGCCCCGCGGCGACGTCCTCCCACGCCACGGCCGAGGCGCTCGTCGCGGTGCTCGCCGAGGCCGGACTCACGATCGCCGCAGCGGAGTCGCTGACGGGCGGGGCCGTGTGCTCGGCGCTCGTCGCGGTGCCCGGGGCCTCGGCCGTGGTGCGAGGAGCGGTCGTGGCCTACGCGACCGACGTCAAGTGCACGCTGCTCGGTGTGCCGGAGGAGCTCGTGGCGCTGGCCGGCACGGTCGACGCGCGCGTGGCTCGGGCCATGGCCGAGGGCGTGCGCGCGCGGCTCGGCGCCGACCTCGGTGTGGCCACGACCGGCAATGCCGGCCCCGACGCGTCCGAGGGCAAGCCGGTCGGCCGGGTGCACGTCGCGATCGCCACGGCGGACGACACCCGCGACTGGCAGCTGGACCTCGACGGAGACCGTGACGCGATCCGTCAGGCGACCGTGACCGTCGCGCTGTCGCAGGCACTCGCTACGCTGGCACCAGAGCCCGGCGAGCGGCGGAAGGATCTCGGTCCCTCCGACGTTGAGCACAGGTACAGGACCCAGTAGTGGACCCAGCAGTTGGCCCAGTAGTGGACAGAGTCACCACGGAGGTGAGCGCGTGACCACGATGCGACAGCTCGTCGGCGAGACCTTGCGCGCGCGCCGGGCCGAACGCGGTCTCACGCTCCGGGAGGTCTCGGGCAAGGCCCGGGTCAGCCTCGGCTACATCTCCGAGATCGAGCGAGGTCAGAAGGAGCCGAGCTCCGAGCTCCTGGCGGCGCTCGCCGAGGCCCTCGAGGTCCCGCTCTCGGCCGTCCTGCGCGACGTCGCCGACCAGATGGAGCTGCACGAGGTGGTCTCCGCGCCCCTGGCGACGGTCTCGTCGATCGGCGCCGACGGCGTCCGCGCCTCGGCGGCCTGAGCCCCCCGGTGCGGCACAGCGAGTTCTGGGAGCGGATGGACCTCCACCTGGGGGAGTCCTACGCGCGGGTCTGGGCCGACACCCAGGTCATCGGCGACCTCGACCACCGCACGCCGACCGAGGCACTCGACGGAGGCGTCGATCCCAAGCAGGTCTGGCGCGCCGTGCACGCCCGCCTGCAGCTGCCGCCCTCGGAGCGCTGAGGACTGGGCGCTGAGGACTGGGCGCTGAGGACTCCTTCGACACGCGACCGGCGTGTCGCGCCCGCTTCGAACACCTGTTCCCGTACTGTCGTGCTCGAGGTTGACGTACCGAGAGCATCGATCCACAGGGTGGATCGACCCACAGGCGGATCGATGAGGTCCACAAAATGTCCGTGGGCTCTCCTAGCGTCGTCGATGCCTCGCCACCCACGACCGAAGGATCTCCTGATGGCCCCCAAGACCGCACTCGTCCCCGTCACCCGTCTGACCGGTGAAGGCACCTCGTCCGACCAGCGCACCAAGGCGATCGACAACGCCATCGCCCAGATCGACCGAGCCCACGGCAAGGGCGCCGTGATGCGTCTGGGCGAGCGTGGCCGCACCAAGATCGACGTGATCCCCACCGGCGCCACGGCACTCGACGTCGCGCTCGGCATCGGTGGTCTGCCCCGCGGCCGGGTCGTCGAGATCTACGGCCCGGAGTCCTCGGGCAAGACCACGGTCGCCCTGCACGCGGTGGCCAACGCCCAGAAGGCCGGCGGCGTCGCCGCCTTCATCGACGCCGAGCACGCGCTCGACCCCGACTACGCCCGCAAGCTCGGGGTCGACACCGACGCGCTGCTGATCTCCCAGCCCGACTCCGGTGAGCAGGCGCTCGAGATCGCCGACATGCTGATCCGCTCCGGTGCGCTCGACATCATCGTCATCGACTCCGTCGCGGCACTCGTGCCCCGCGCCGAGATCGACGGCGAGATGGGCGACAGCCACGTGGGCCTGCAGGCACGTCTCATGAGCCAGGCGCTGCGCAAGATGACCGGTGCCATCAACGGCTCGGGCACCACGGCGATCTTCATCAACCAGCTGCGCGAGAAGATCGGCGTGATGTTCGGCTCGCCCGAGACCACCACGGGCGGCAAGGCCCTGAAGTTCTACGCCTCGGTCCGCCTCGACGTGCGTCGCATCGAGACCCTCAAGGACGGCACCGACATGGTCGGCAACCGCACCAAGGTCAAGGTCGTCAAGAACAAGCTGGCCCCGCCGTTCAAGGTCGCCGAGTTCGACATCATGTACGGCAAGGGCATCAGCCGCGAGGGCTCGCTGATCGACGTGGGTGTCGACGCCGGCATCGTGCGCAAGGCCGGAGCCTGGTACACCTACGACGGCGACCAGCTCGGTCAGGGCAAGGAGAACGCGCGGCAGTTCCTCGCCGACAACCCGGATCTCGCCGTCGAGATCGAGCGCCGGATCAAGGAGCACCTCGGCGTGGGTGTCGACGCCGCGCTCGAGGAGACCGACGAGGACGCCGGGGCTGACGCCACGACGGTCACCGAGGTCGACTTCTGAGCTCGATGAGCCACGATGCCGCGTTCGACGAGTCCGACTCGGGGATGGATCCCGAGGAGGCACGCACCCTCGCCATGAAGGTCCTGTACGACCGGCTGGCCGAGCGGGCGCACAGTCGGGCCGATCTCGAGCAGGCCCTCGCCAAGCGGCGCGTGCCCGTCGAGATCGGCGCGGCCGTGCTCGACCGGTTCGAGGCGGCCGGGTTCGTCGACGACGCGGCGTTCGCCCGCTCGTGGGTCGAGGGTCGTCAGCGTGGCAAGGGCCTGGCCAGTCGCGCTCTGGCGATGGAGCTGCGCCAGAAGGGCGTCGACGACGACATCGCTCGCGAGGCACTCGCGGAGATCGATCCGGAGGACGAACGCCGGGCGGCCCACCGGTTGGTGCAGACCAAGCTGCGGGCCATGCGGGGGCTCGACGACCAGGTCCGCACCCGCCGCCTGGTGGGCATGCTGGCCCGCAAGGGCTACGCGCCTGGCCTCGCCTTCGAGGTCGTGCGCGACGAGCTAGGGGCCGACCCCGAGCCGCTCGACTCGCTCTGAGGCGACCGGCTCACAGGTCGAGCGCGGCGACGACCACCGGGTCGGTGCACCCGCGGGCCCACGCGGCGATCCGTATCCGGATCTCGCGCCCGAGCAGCCACTGACCGATCGGCTCGGCCACCGGGCGTAGCCATCGGGGCGTGATCGTGTAGCTGTACTTCCACGTCGCCCGGCACCCGTCGATGCCCTCGCGCTGCTCGGGCACGAACCGCCATCCGCCACCGAAGGTGCCGAAGAACCAAGGGCCGCTCACCATCGTCATCCCGACCGAGGTGGGCGGGCGGTACGAGGCGTACTCGCTGATCATCGCCGGCCCGACGCGGGCCCGCGTGTAGGTGCGCACGCCCTTGCCCGGCAGCTCGGCGTCGATGAGGTGCTGGTGGCGGATGAACGGGTCCCAGCGCAGGCGGGTCTCGCCCGTCGTCTGGGACACGGCGAAGGCGATCTGCGGTGTGACGGGGACCCACGTCTCGGCGACCACTTGCGGCATGGGGCCACGGTACGCATCCTCACTGGTCAGCACGCATTACCTGCGAGTAACATGTGGCGCATGGCCTCCACCTACGACTTCTACCGCAAGCTCAGTGCGCTCCCGCAGGGCAAGCGACTGTTCTCCATCGCGTTCAGCCAGAAGGCTCCCTACTTCGGCTCGATCCACCTCCGGGTCGACGAGATGTCGCCGCACTTCGCGCAGATCTCGTTGCCCAAGCGCCGCGCGGTCCAGAACCACATCGGCACGGTCCACGCGATCGCGGCCTGCAACGGCCTCGAGGCCGCGATGGGCCTGCTCGCCGAGGCGACGTGCCCGAAGGACGCGCGGTGGCTGCCCAAGGGCATGGAGGTCGAGTACCTGGCCAAGTCCACGAGCGACCTCGTCTGCACCGCGGAGTCCACGGCCGAGGACTGGGCCAACGGCCCGGACGTGCCGGTGACCGTGAAGGCGACCCGCGACGACGGCACCGTCGTCGTCGCGGGCACGATCCACCTCTGGGTCACCCCCAAGAAGTAGCCGGCGCCGGCCAACCTCAGCCGTCGATCGAGCTGAGGTCGCCGTAGCGGTCGCCCGCGACGGCGCCCGACGGGATCGCCGCCGCCAGTGCGGCCAGATCGGCCGCGCTCACGGTGAGATCCAGCGCGGCGACGTTCTGCTCGAGGTAGGACACGCGCTTGGTGCCCGGGATCGGCACGACGTCCTCGCCCTGCGCGAGCACCCAGGCGAGCGCGAGCTGGCCCGGGGTGCAGCCGAGGTCGTCGGCGAGGGCGCGGACCTGGTCGACGAGGGCGAGGTTGGCTCGCAGGTTCTCTCCCTCGAAGCGAGGGAAGTAGGCCGAGGCGCGGCTGTCGCCCTCGGCGAACCCGTCGGCCGGGACGGCGCCGGTCAGGATGCCGCGGCCCAGCGGCGAGTAGGCGACCAACCCGATGCCCAGCTCTCGCAAGGTCGGCAGGATCTCGTCCTCCAGGTCGCGCGTGAACAACGAGTACTCGGTCTGCAGGGCGGTCACCGGGTGCACGGCGTGGGCGCGGCGGATGGTCGCGGGCGACGCCTCGGAGAGTCCGAGGTACCGGACCTTCCCGGCCTCGACCAGGTCGTGCATCGCACCGACCGTCTCCTCGATCGGCACGGTCTTGTCCACGCGGTGCTGGTAGTACAGATCGATGTGGTCGACCCCGAGCCGCTCCAGGGAGGCGTCGCACGCCTGCCGCACGTAGTCCGGGTGGCCGTTGACCCCGACTCGTGTGCCATCGGGAAGGCGCTCGTTGCCGAACTTGGTCGCCAGCTGCACGGTGTCGCGTCGTCCGGAGATCGCCCGGCCGACCAGCTGCTCGTTGGTGAATGGTCCGTACATGTCGGCCGTGTCCAGGAACGTGACCCCGAGGTCGAGCGCCCGGTGGATCGTGGCGATGCCGCTGGCCTCGTCAGGCGTCCCGTAGAACTCGGACATGCCCATGCAGCCGAGGCCGAGGGCGGAGACGGTCAGGGGCGCGGTGGTGCCGAGCGTGCGTGTGGAAGTGGTCATGACCCCAGCCAACAACCTGGAGTGCACTCCAGGTCAAGCCCACGATCAGGCCGACTTCTCGCGGGGAGCGAGACGGTCCTGATAGGTCGCGATCTTGGTGTCGATCGCCGCGAGGTGGGTCGTGACCTCGGCCAGCTGCCGCAGCACCTGGTCGCGGTGCGTCATCAGGACGTCCAGGCGATCGGCCTCGTTGCCCGCGCCGGCCCTGACGAGGTCGGCATAGCGTCGGACGTCACGGATCGGCATGCCGGTCGAGCGGAGTCTCGTGACCAGCTCGACCCAGCGCAGGTCGGCCTCCTCGTACCTGCGGTGACCGCTGACGTCGCGAGGCACCGGACGCAGCAGCAACCCGTCCCGCTCGTAGTACCGCAGCGTGTCGGCCGACACGCCGAGCTCGGTGGCTGACTCGGCGATGGATCGTCCCGTGCGCGACATGACGCCAGTCTTGCCCACCCGGCCCCATGGTGCACCGATGCGCAGATCCGGGGGTCACCGGCGTCGTGCCGCATCACGAGGCGTGGCTGTACGTCTCGCCGCTCCCGGTGGCCGACGCGTATCCTTGACGGGCCATGACGAAGACCTACGAGGTGCGCACCTACGGGTGCCAGATGAACGTGCACGACTCCGAGCGGATCAGTGGTCTGCTCGAGACGGCCGGGTACACCGCCGCCGAGAAGGCCGGCGGTGGCACGCCCGATCTCGTCGTGTTCAACACCTGCGCCGTGCGCGAGAACGCCGACAACAAGCTGTACGGCAACCTGGGGCACGTCGCCAGCCTCAAGGCGGAGAAGCCCGGCATGCAGGTGGCCGTCGGCGGCTGCCTCGCGCAGAAGGACCGCGCGACGATCACGGAGAAGGCCCCGTGGGTCGACGTCGTCTTCGGCACCCACAACGTGGGGTCCCTGCCGGTGCTGCTCGAGCGTGCCCGGGTGCAGTCCGAGGCCCAGGTCGAGATCCTCGAGTCGCTCGAGACCTTCCCGTCGACCCTGCCGACCAAGCGCGACTCCGTGTTCGCGGCGTGGGTCTCGATCAGCGTCGGCTGCAACAACACGTGCACGTTCTGCATCGTCCCGAGCCTGCGCGGCAAGGAGCGCGACCGTCGCCCCGGTGACGTGCTCGCGGAGGTCGAGGCCCTCGTGGCCGACGGGGTCGTCGAGATCACCCTGCTGGGCCAGAACGTCAACTCCTACGGCGTGGAGTTCGGTGACAAGCAGGCCTTCGGCAAGCTCCTGCGCGCGTGCGGCCGCATCGAGGGGCTGGAGCGGGTGCGCTTCACCAGCCCGCACCCCAAGGACTTCACCGACGACGTCATCGCCGCGATGGCCGAGACCCCCAACGTCATGCCGCAGCTGCACATGCCGTTGCAGTCGGGCTCGGACGACGTGCTCAAGCGCATGCGCCGGTCCTACCGTCGTGAGAAGTTCCTCGGCATCATCGACCGGGTCCGCGCTGCGATGCCCGACGCCGCCATCACGACCGACATCATCGTCGGGTTCCCCGGAGAGACCGACGCGGACTTCGAGCAGACCCTCGAGGTCGTGCGCCGGGCCCGGTTCAGCAGCGCATTCACCTTCCAGTACTCGCCACGGCCGGGCACGCCGGCGGCCGACCTCGACGACCAGATCTCCCCGGCGGTCGTCAAGGAGCGCTACCTGCGCCTGGCCGAGGTGGTCGACGAGATCGCCTGGGCCGAGAACCGCGCGCTCGTGGGTCGACGCGTCGAGCTGCTCGTGTCCGACACCAGCGGCAAGAAGGACCGAGCGACCGAGCGGCTGACGGGCCGTGCTCGCGACAACCGCCTCGTGCACTTCGTGCCCGGCGACGAGACCGTGCGTCCCGGCGACGTCGTGGAGGTCGAGATCACCTCGGCCGCCCCGCACCACCTGATGAGCGACCTCCCGCCGTTGGGCGTGCGGGTCACCGCTTCCGGCGACGCGTGGGCCGCTCGCCGTGGCGCGACCGAGGTCAGGCCCGGCACGCCCGTGGGTCTCGGCATGCCGAGCCTCGGCGTGCCCGAGGCGCTGCCCCCGGCTCCCGCCTGCGCGACCTGACGCTCAGACGACCAGCTCGGGGTGCAGGCGCCCCATCGTGACCCGCTGGCGACGGTGGGCCGCGATGACGGTGACCGACAGGGCCAGCACCGTGAAGACCCCCAGCGCGGAGAAGTCGCGCGCCACCGACTGGCCGCCACCAGCGGTCGCCGCGCGGAACAGATCGACGACATAGGTCATCGGCAGCAGGTCGTGGAAGAAGTTGAAGAACCCGGGCGCGGTCTCGATCGGGTACGTGCCTCCGGCCGAGGTCAGCTGCAGGGAGACGACGACGAGGGCGAGGAAGCGCCCCGCAGCACCGAAGAGGGCGATGAACATCTGGTTGAGCGCCGTGAACACGACGCCCGCAGCCAGGGCCGTGCCGACGAGCAGCAGTCGGTCGGCCGGCTGGATGCCGACCGCGCCTTCGACGACCGCCACGAGCAGCAGCGCCTGGACCGCGGAGAGGACCACCCCCGGCGCGAGTCCGGCCAGCGCGATCCTGGCGCTGCCGGCCGTCGAGGCGATCGCCCGGTCGGAGAACGGCCGGAGCAGGAGGTAGATCGCCATGGCGCCCACCCAGAGAGCGAGGGCCATGAAGTACGGGGCGAGCGCGGTGCCGTAGTTCTCGACGCCGTTCACGCGCTTCGCGGCGTCCTCGATCGGGGTGGCGACCGTGGAGGCGAGGTTCGCGCGCTCCTCGTCGCCGTAGACGGGGACCTCGTCAGCACCGTCCGCGAGACCGTCGGCGAGGTCGGACGCACCGGTCACGAGCTGCTCGGCGCCGTCGACCAGCTGCCCGACGCCGGCCGCGAGCTCGTCTGCTCCGGAGGCCGCCGTGGCGGCACCGTCGGCGAGGCGACCCGAACCGTCGGCCAGGGCCGAGGCCCCGCCCGCGGCCTGGTCGAGCGCGCTGATCAGGGTCGGGACCGCACCGGCGAGCTGGCGGTTGCCGGCCGCGACCTGGTTGGCACCGGCTGCGAGGGTCGCGGTGTCGGCACGTACCTGCTCGGCCTGGCCGCGGACCGTGCCCACGAAGGCCTTGAGCTCGTCGGACTGGTTGGCAGCCTCGCGCAGGGCGGCACAGCCCTCGACCGGGACCTCGGCCTCGCACTGGTCGGCCAGCGCGGTGAGTTGTGCGGCCAGAGCGTCGATGTCGGCGGAGGCGTTGCTGGTCGCATCGAGCAGCTGCTGCGTGACGGACTGCACGGTCTGGTTGATCTGGTCGGTGCCGGCCGCGACCTGGCCCGCACCGTCGGCGAGTCGCTGCGTATCCTGTGTGAGCGTGCTGGTCTGCGAGCGGAGCAGGCCGAGGCCCGACGCGAGCTGCGCCACGGCGCCGTCGAGCTGCGCGGCCCCGTCGGCCAGCGCCCGGTTGCCGTCGGCGAGCTGCTGGGCCCCGGACTCGGCGGCCGCGGTCCCGTCGGTGAGCTGGCGGGCACCGCCGGCCAGCTTCGCCGCACCGTCGGCAGCCTCCTGAAGCGAGGCGCGGATGTCGCTGAAGCCGAGGTAGACGTTGTCGAGGTAGGTCTCGGTGACCTGGGCGTTCAGCGCCGTGCGGGCCGCGTCGAGGATGCGTTCGGCGATGGTGCCGTTGATGTAGTTCACGCCGTCATTGGTGCGCAGGTCGAGCTGGCCCTGGACGGCCTCGGCCGGGTCGCCCGAGGTCGAGGTCGCGGCGGCCGAGAGGTTCGCGGGGATCGTGAGGACCGCCTTGTACTCACCCGAGGCGAGCCCGTCCGAGGCGTCCTCGGCGTCGGTCAGGACCCAGTCGTAGTTCGACCCGTCGTCGTCACCGATCAGGTCGGCGGCCAGGACCCGGCCGATCGCGACCGGCTGGGTCGTGCCGTCGGGGCCGGTGACCTCGACGATCTCGTCCTCGTTGACGACCGCGGCCCGCACCTGGTCGAGGTTGCCGGTCGGGTCGAGGTTGGCCCAGATGTAGAGCGCCCCGTAGAGCAGCGGCACGATCGTCACCGCGACGACGGCCGCACGGGCGAGCCGACTGCGGCGCAACCGCGCGAGCTCGAACCAGGGCAGGGATGGGGAGGGGATCATCACAGCATCAGCTCGTCGAGGGTGCGGGTGGTGTCCAGCTCCACCAGGTGGAGGCGGTCGGACGGCGGGGGTGCGGAGCTCGGTGACACGACGCTCGCGACGAGCGAGGTGCCCGAGTCCTCGAGGAGGTGGTCGAGCGCGTCCCAGAGCAGGGACAGGTCGTCGCCGATGCGCAGGTCGTCGGCGCCGTCGAGCACGACGATCCGGGGTGATTCCTGCAGGGCGAGCACGACGCCCAGGACCGTGCGCTGGAGAGGGGTGAGGCGCCCGACGGGGACCGTGCCCTCGACCGACCCGTGGGGCACGCCGCGGACGGCGTGGGCGTGGGCGAGCGATCGGTCCAGCTGCTGGCGCACCGGGGCGATCCTGGACCGGCTGACCCAGAGCCCGAACCGGCGGATCGACAGGCGCTCGGCAATGTGCTGGTCGACGGTCAGGTTGACGTCCAGGTCGTTCAGACCGGCCATCTCGGCCAGGGCGACCGATCGACGGACGGCGCGGGACTCCTGGGGAATCAGGTACCCGTTGACCCGCAGTCGTCCCTGGTCGTAGCCCATGCGCCCGGCGATGGTCAGCAGGAGTGCGGTCTTGCCCGATCCGCTCGGGCCGTGGACGACGAGCCAGTGGTGCTGCGGCAGGTCGATCGCGACGTCGTTGAACACCGGTCCGCGGGGGCCGGTCGTGGTCAGCCCGGCTGCGGTGACGGCGGCGGTGGAGTCACGCCGGGGCCAGGACTGCAGCTCGACCCGGCGGTGCAGAGCCTCGCCCTCGACGTCGATGTGGGGCAGGACCCGCTCGAGCCGCTTCGGCAGGCCCCACGACCGGTTGCCGAAGAGCTGGAGGACCGCAGGCGCGAAGAGCATCCGGATCAGGAACGCGTCGACGAACACGCCGATCGCGAGCGCGAACGCGATGGGCTTGATGTTCGGGTCGCCGTCGGGCACGAAGGCGGCGAACACCGCGAGCATGATGATCGCGGCGGCGGTGACGACCCGAGAGCTGCCGACGAACCCGTCGACGATCGCCCGGTGGGGGTCGCCCGTGCGGACGTACTCCTCCTTCATGCGCGACATGAGGAAGACCTCGTAGTCCATCGACAGCCCGAACAGCACGGCCATGAGGATGATCGGCAGGAAGCTGATCAGGGGTCCGGGGGAGTCGAGGTTGACGAGCGGGCCCAGCCAGCCCCACTGGAAGACGGCCACGACGGCACCGAAGGAGGCGCCGGTCGAGAGCAGGAAGCCCAGCGTCGCCTTCAGTGGCACGACCAGGCTGCGGAACACGATCAGCAGCAGGAGCACCGAGAGGCCGACGACGACGATGCCGAAGGGGACCAGGGCCGACTCGAGGCGGTCGGAGATGTCGATGCCGCCGGCGGTGAGGCCGGTGACCTGGACGCTGACCCCGTGCTCCTCCTCCCAGCCGGGCGCGAGCTCGCGAAGCCGGTCGACGAGGTCGTGCGTCGCCTCGGCATCGGGCCCGGAGGTGGGGAAGACCTGGATGACGCCGGTGTCGCCGGTCGGGTTGGGGGTCGAGAGGCCGATGGCGGACACTCCGTCGAGACGGCGGATGTCGGACGTGACGTCCTCGACGACCCCGAGCGGGTCGGTCGAGGTGATGAGGTCGGCCGTGACGAGCAGGGGTCCGTTGAAGCCGGGACCGAAGTGCTCGTCGATCAGGTCGAACGCCTGGCGCTGGGTCGAGTCGTGCGGCGCGGAGCCGTTGGTGGGCAGGGCCAGACGCAGGTCGGGCGCCGGGATCGTCGTGATCGCGAGACCGACGACGATCAGGACGATCGCGGTCTTGGGGAACCGGATCACGGCCTGCACCCAGCGCCGCGAGAAGGCGCCCGCTGCGTGCTCGCGGTCGGGCGCCAGTCGCTCGCCGGCTCGGCCCAGCATCGCGGGGAGAAGTGTCAGGGCGACGGCGACTGCCACGACGACCGCGAAGGCGGCGACCAGGCCCATCACCGTCAGGAACGGGATGCGGGCGATGCTCAGTCCCACGAGGGCGATGACCACCGTGACCCCGGCGAAGACCACGGCCGAGCCGGCCGTGGCCGTCGCGCGTGCCGCTGCCTCGTCAGGTGGCACCCCCTCGCCCAGGAGCTCGCGGTGGCGCGACACGATGAAGAGGGCGTAGTCGATCCCGACCGCGAGGCCGATCATCAGGGCCAGCAGGGGCGCGGTGCTCGAGATCGTGACGAACCCGGTCGCCGCGAAGGTGAGGCCGACGGCCACGATCACGCCCGCCAGGGCCGTGACGATCGGGATGACGGCGGCGCGCAGCGAGCGGAACATCAGGAACAGCACGATGAAGGCGATCACGACCCCGAAGATCTCCACGATCGACAGCTGCGGTCCGGTGCTGGTGAAGACGTCGCCGCCGAACGCCGTCGTGTACCCGGCCTCGTCGAGATCGGTCGAGGAGGCGACGAGCTCGTCCTTGGCCGACGGGTCGACCGCCTCCAGGCCGACGTTGAACTGGACCAGCACCTGGGCGGCCTCGCCGTCGGGCGAGACACCGACGTCGTTGCCGTCGGCGTAGGGGGAGACGACCTCGGTCACGCCGTCGATCGCGCCGATCTCGTCGACCACGGCCTCGACGAGCAGCTGGGTGCGGGCGTCGTCGACCCGGCGTCCCTCCGGAGCCACGACCACCAGGGTCGCTCCCGCGCCGCTCAGCTCGGGGAAGGTCCGGTCGAGCGCGTTGATCGCTTCCTGCGACTCGGTGCCCGGGATCTCGAAGGAGTCGCGCGTGCCGTCGCCGAGCGCGGCGGCGGCTGCGCCGACCGCGATGATCGCGGCGACCCAGAGCAGGACCACGCGACGGTGGTGGTCGTACGCCCAGCGTCCCAGGCTGTAGAGGAAGGTCGACACGCGTCGACGATACGATCCCGTACTCGATACGTCAATGTATCCAAACCGGATCGGGGTGTCGCCCGGGTCACACGCCGGGCGGTCCTCAGGCGTTCCGCGCGATGCCCTCGTCGGGACGCAGCAGCGTGTCGGGCACGGGACATCCGGTCAGGACGGCGTCCATCCGCGTGGAGATCGGCTCGCCGTCGACCTCGGGCTCCTCGAAGAGCGCGCTCGGGTTGCTCCGGAGCTCCGCGACGTAGTCGTCGCGCGCCTCGACCAAGCGGTCCCAGTCATCGAGCCAGTCGTCGAAGGGCTCGTCCGAGGCGCGCAGGTCGGCGTCGATCTCGCGCCAGGAGGCGACGACATCGCGCACGACGGCGGTCTGGGCCTCGATGCGGTTGGGCCGGTCGACGTCGAGCCCGTCGACCGAGACGGGCTCGACACCCGCGGCCATCGTGCTGCACCCCGCGTCGACGGCGTCCACGATCTGCGGCTCGTCGATCGAGACACGCAGGTCGGAGCTGCCCGCGACGACGAGGGTCACGACGAGAGCCACGATCGCGATCGTCGCCGCGACGCCCCCGCCGATCGCCACCCAGAGCCAGCGACCCGACACCGGCGGTGGCGGGAACCGCCACGCGTCGTGCGCAGGGGGATAGGGCGGCAGCGGATCGACCACCGGGCCATGGTGCCACGCCATCGGTGCGGCGGTGCGAGGATGGCGCCATGGGACGGGTCGATCACGTCGTGGCCGTGGTGGGACCCACCGGGGTCGGCAAGTCCGACCTGGCGATCGACCTGGCGGTGCGCCTCGGCGGCGAGATCATCAGCACCGACGCCTACCAGCTGTACCGCGACCTCGACATCGGCACGGCCAAGACCCCGGTGGCCGATCGCCGCGGGGTCCCGCACCACCTCCTCGACGTGCTCGACCTCGCCGAGGCGGCCTCGGTCGCCCAGTTCCAGACCGCAGCGCGGCGCGCGATCGACGACTGCCGGGACCGTGGGGTCGTGCCGGTCGTGGTGGGCGGGTCGTCGCTGTACGTCCGTGCGGTGCTCGACGACCTCGACTTCCCCGGCACCGATCCCGCGGTGCGCGCGCGCTGGGCGCAGCGCCTGGACGAGATCGGGTCCTCGGCCCTGCACCGGGACCTGGCCGAGCGGGACCCGGAGGCAGCCCGGCAGATCCTTGCCTCGAACGGACGCAGGATCGTCCGCGCGCTCGAGGTCGTCGAGCTGACGGGCCAGCCGTTCCGCGCGCACATGCCGGCCTACGAGTCGGTCATCGGCCCGGTCGCGATCGTGGGCCTCGCGGCACCTCGGGACGTGCTCGACGCGCGCCTCGCCGCTCGGGTGGACGCGATGTGGGAGGCGGGCTTCGTCGACGAGGTCCGGGCGCTCGCCGCGCGTGGACTCGCCGAGTCACGCACGGCCTCGCGCGCGCTCGGGTACGCCGAGGTGCTCGACCTGCTCGCCGGACGGGTCGACGAGCAGCAGGCGCGCGAACGCACCGTGCTCGGCACGCAGCGCTTCGCCCGACGTCAGGAACGGCTGTTCGGCAAGGATCCGCGGGTGCAGTGGCTGCCGCACGACGCCCCGGACCTGACCGACCGGGCCCTCGCCGCCGCGTCGCGTCCACACCCTCCGGCCTAGACTGGACGGATGCACCTGACCTGGCTCAAGGGACACGGCACGGAGAACGACTTCGTGCTGCTGCCCGACCACGACGGCCAGGTGCTGGGCGACCTCGACCCGGCCCTCGTGGCCGGTCTGTGCGACCGCCACCGTGGCCTCGGCGCCGACGGCGTGCTCCGGGTCGTCCGCACCGAGGCGATCGAGGTCGGTCCCGGCCTCGACCTCACCGGCGCGGAGTGGTTCATGGACTACCGGAACGCCGACGGCTCGGTCAGCGAGATGTGCGGCAACGGCGTTCGCGTCTTCGCGCGCCACCTCCTCCAGGAGGGACTCGTCGACCCCGCCGCCCCGGTGGCGGTCGGCACCCGTGACGGCGTCAAGGTCGTGACGGTCGTCGGCGACGACCTCCGGGTCGACATGGGCCCCTTCGTGGTCGGCGACGTCTCCGAGATCACGGTCGGCCAGCACGCCTGGAAGGCGCGGGAGGTGCACACCGGCAACCCGCACGCGGTGGCCTTCGTCGACGCCGTCACCGACGCCGGACCGTTGCTCGAGCAGCCCGGCTACGACGCGAGCGTCTACCCCGACGGTGTCAACATCGAGTTCGTCGAGCGGATCGGCGAGCGGCACGTCGCGATGCGCGTCCACGAGCGCGGATCGGGCGAGACCCGCTCGTGCGGCACGGGCGCCTGCGCCGTCGGCGTCGCCGCCGCACTCGCCGACGGAGCGCTCCCCACGGCCGACGCTCCGGTGCGTTATCGCATCGACGTGCCCGGGGGCACGGTGCACGTCGAGTGGACGGCCGACGACCACCTGGTGCTGGAGGGGCCCGCCGTCATCGTGGCCGCGGGCGAGATGGAGTGGCGCGCATGAGCAGGGCCGACATCGACCGTGAAGTCACCGAGGTCTCCGTCGAGCCGGTTCGCGAGGACAGCAGGCCCGAGGAGATCGGCCAGGAGCTCGCCGAGCGCCAGTCGCTGCGTCGTGTCGCCGGCCTGCGGACCGAGCTCGAGGACATCACCGAGGTCGAGTACCGGCAGCTGCGCCTGGAGCGTGTCGTGCTCGTGGGCGTCTGGACCGAGGGCAGCGCCGAGGACGCCGAGAACTCCTTGGCCGAGCTCAAACTGCTCGCGGAGACCGCAGGGTCAGAAGTCCTCGACGCGATGATCCAGCGTCGGTCGCGACCGGACCCGGCCACGTACATCGGCAGCGGCAAGGTCGCCGAGCTGCACGAGATCGTGGAGGCCACCGGAGCCGACACCGTGATCTGCGACGGCGAGCTGGCGCCGAGCCAGCTCCGCAACCTCGAGGACCGGGTCAAGGTCAAGGTCGTCGACCGGGTCGCCCTGATCCTCGACATCTTCGCCCAGCACGCCAAGAGCGCCGAGGGCAAGGCCCAGGTCGAGCTCGCCCAGCTGCAGTACCAGACGCAGCGTCTCCGGGGCTGGGGCGGCAACCTGTCGCGCCAGGCCGGCGGACGTGCTGCCGGCGGCGAGGGCATCGGCGGTCGAGGCCCCGGCGAGACCAAGCTCGAGACCGATCGCCGACGCATCCAGGCCAAGATGGCCAAGCTGCGCCGTGAGCTCGCGCACCTCAGCACGACCCGCGACACCAAGAAGGCCAACCGCCGTCGTCATGAGGTGCCGTCGGTCACGATCGCCGGCTACACCAACGCTGGCAAGTCCAGCCTCCTGAACCGGCTCACGGGCGCCGGCGTGCTCGTGGAGGACGCCCTGTTCGCCACGCTCGACCCCACGACGCGCCGCACCGAGACCTCCGACGGACGGGTCTACACGCTGTCGGACACCGTCGGGTTCGTGCGGCACCTCCCGCACCAGCTGGTCGAGGCGTTCCGATCCACGCTCGAGGAGGTCGGCGACGCCGACCTGGTGCTGCACGTCGTCGACGGCTCCCACCCCGACCCCGAGGGTCAGCTGGCGGCCGTGCGCGAGGTGTTCGCCGACATCGAGGCGATCGACGTGCCGGAGATCGTCGTGGTCAACAAGGCCGACGAGGCCGACCCGGTGGCGCTGGCCCGCCTGCTGACCCGCGAGCCGCACGCGGTCGTCGTCAGCGCTCGCACGGGCGAGGGCATCGACGAGCTGCTCGGCGCGATCGAGGCCGACCTGCCCCGCCCCGCCGTGCAGGTCACGCTGGTCCTGCCGTACGAGCGCGGCGACCTGCTCAACCAGATCCACACCTCGGGCGACATCGAGACCATCACCCACGAGGCCGACGGCACCCATGTCGTCGCACGCGTGGGGGAGCAGCTCGCGCACGAGCTGGCCGACTACACCGTCTGACGTCCTCTGCCGCCGAGCGTCAGCGACCGCTGCCCTCCAGCGTGCCGGTGACGTCGTCCCGGGCCAGCACGACGCAGCTGATGGCACGGTCGTCGTACTTCCACGACTGGATCGTCGGGTAGTAGTAGCTGAAGTCCAGGTCGGAGTCCTCGTACGACTGGCCGACCCAGGGCTCGAACGCTGCGTAGCACCCCTCGTCTGCCAGGTCCCAGATGTCGGACTCGGCCGGGTAGTCGCCGTCATCGAGGTCGAACTCGTGGAAGACCTCGGCGTTGTGCGGCTCGTCGCACGGAGTCGCGGACACGGTGTAGACCTCATCCTCGCCGCTCCCGAGGTCCTCGGAGAAGCAGTCACCGACCTGCAGGTCCTCGGCGAAGACCTCGCCCTCGGACGTGACCTCACCGTCGTCGTCACGATCGGCCGGTGCCAAGGCGATGACGAGGACCGCGGCGACGACACTGGCGATGATCCACACCACGACGATGACGATCGACGCCCACGCCATGCCGCGTCCACGGCGCCGGCCGTCATTCGGGCCTGCGAGCACCAGGATCGCGAGCACGACCGAGACGATCCACGAGATGCCGCACAGCGGAAGGATCGCGAGCACCAGGGCCCAGACGGCCTTGGTCCGCGAGCTGTCGGCGTCGTCGCCGTGGGGCGGCATCCCCGACGGGATGGGCGGGTAGGCGGGGTACCAGTGCTGCGGCGGGTAGCCCGGGGGTCCCTGGGGCGGCGTCTGCACGGGCTGGCCGAACGCATCGCGGTCGGGGCCGCCGGGCGGCGGGGCGTCGGTCACGGGCTGCGGTCCTGTCGAAGGAGAAGGATGCTGTACGGAGGCACAGGTTCGGGACAGGGTAGGGCCGGCAGGGGCCACCGCGGGGCGAATCATCGGGGATGAGGCGAGCCTGATTCGTCGGCGTGTCGGCCACGTGTCATGATGGACTGCTGCCGCGGCCAACGTCGTCCACGGAATGCACGACTTGTCGACGACGCTGAAGGGGACTCTTGTGAGCGCCTTGTACTCCAGCCTTCCCACCGCCCAGGGCCTCTACGACCCGGCCAACGAGCACGACGCCTGTGGTGTCGCGTTCGTCGCCACCCTCACGGGAGTGGCGAGCAACGACATCGTCGCGAAGGGCCTCACGGCGCTGCGCAACCTCGATCACCGCGGTGCGGTCGGCGGCGAGCCCGACACCGGCGACGGCGCGGGCATCCTGCTCCAGGTCCCGGACCGCTTCCTGCGCGGCGTCGCCGACTTCGATCTGCCTGCGGCGGGTCGCTACGCGGCGGGCATCGCCTACCTCCCGGCCGACGCCGAGCGCGCCGCCGAGGCCAAGGCCGCGATCGAGTCCCTGACCGCCGAGGAAGGTCTCACGTTCCTCGGCTGGCGCGACGTGCCGGTCGACCCGTCGATCCTGGGCAACATGGCGCTCGGCGCGATGCCCAGCTTCTCGACCCTGTTCGTGACCTCGCCCGACGGCTCGCTGGAGGGCGTCGAGCTCGACCGTCACGCGTACGGCCTGCGCAAGCGTGCCGAGCACGAGAACGACGTCTACTTCCCGTCGTTGTCGGCGCGCACGTTCGTCTACAAGGGCATGCTCACGACCGAGCAGCTCGACGCGTTCTACCCCGACCTGTGTGATGAGCGGATGGAGTCCGCGCTGGCCATCGTGCACAGCCGGTTCTCCACCAACACGTTCCCGAGCTGGCCGCTGGCCCACCCGTTTCGCTTCGTGGCGCACAACGGCGAGATCAACACCGCCCGCGGCAACCGCAACTGGATGCGGGCCCGTGAGGCGCTGCTCGACAGCGAGCTCATCCCGGGCGACATCTCGAGGCTCTTCCCGATCTGTGACCCGCACGGCAGCGACACCGCCTCGCTCGACGAGGTGCTGGAGCTGCTGCACCTCGGCGGCCGGAGCCTTCCCCACGCGGTCATGATGATGATCCCGGAGTCGTGGGAGAACGACACGGTCATGGATCCCGCCCGCCGCGCGTTCTACGAGTTCCACTCGTCGATCATGGAGGCGTGGGACGGTCCCGCCTGCGTGACGTTCACCGACGGCACCCAGATCGGTGCGGTCCTGGACCGTAACGGCCTGCGTCCGGGCCGCTTCTGGGTCACCGACGACGGCCTCGTCGTGCTGGCCTCCGAGGCCGGCGTGCTCGACCTCGACCAGGCCTCGATCGTCCGCAAGGGGCGTCTCGAGCCGGGCCGGATGTTCCTGCTCGACCTCGAGGAGCACCGCATCATCGAGGACGAGGAGATCAAGGGCGCCCTCGCCTCCGAGCACCCCTACGACGAGTGGCTCTACTCGGGTCTGGTCCGCTTCGAGGACCTGCCCGACCTGGAGCACATCGTGCACACGCACGCCTCGGTCACGCGTCGGCAGCAGGTCTTCGGCTACACCGAGGAGGAGGTGCGCAAGCTCGTCGCGCCGATCGCGCGCACGGGTGCCGAGGCCATCGGATCGATGGGCACCGACACCCCGATCGCGGCGATCTCGGACCGTCCGCGCCAGCTGTTCGACTACTTCTCGCAGCTGTTCGCCCAGGTCACGAACCCGCCGCTCGACTCGATCCGCGAGGAGATCGTCACCTCGCTGGCGGGCACGATGGGTCCGGAGAAGAACCTCCTGGACCCGAGTCCGGCGAGCTGCCGCATGCTGCAGCTCCCGTTCCCGGTCATCGACAACGACGAGCTCGCCAAGATCCGGCACATGAACAAGGACGGCGACATGCCGGGGTTCAGCGTGCACGTCGTGCGCGGCCTCTACGACGTCGCCGGTGGTGGACGCGCACTCAAGGAGAAGATCGACGAGATCTGCGCGGACGTGTCGCGCGCGGTCGCCGATGGCAGCCGCATCATCGTGCTGTCGGACCGCCACTCCAACGCCGATCTCGCACCGATCCCGTCGCTGCTGCTGACGGGTGCGGTGCACCACCACATGGTGCGCGAGAAGTTGCGCACGCAGGCCGGCCTGATCGTCGAGACCGGTGACGTGCGCGAGGTCCACCACGTCGCGCTGCTGATCGGGTTCGGCGCGACGGCGGTCAACCCGTACCTCGCACTGGAGACCGGAGAGGACCTCGCTCGCGAGGGCGTCTTCGTGCAGGGTGTCGAGCCCGCCAAGGCCGCGCGCCACATCGTCTACGGCCTCGGCAAGGGCGTCCTCAAGGTCATGAGCAAGATGGGCGTCTCGACGGTGTCGTCGTACACCGGCGCCCAGATCTTCGAGTGCATCGGACTGTCGCAGGACGTCATCGACGCGTACTTCACCGGCACGTCCAGCAAGCTCGGCGGCGTCGGCCTCGACGTCATCGCGGCCGAGGTCGCCGCCCGGCACGCGGTCGCCTACCCGATGTCCGGCATCGTCGGCCCGCGCCAGCTCGAGGTCGGCGGCGAGTACCAGTGGCGTCGCGAGGGCCCGGAGCACCTCTTCGACCCCGAGACGGTGTTCCGTCTGCAGCACTCGACCCGCACGGGTCGGTACGACGTCTTCAAGCAGTACACCTCCCGCGTCGACGACCAGTCCGAGCGCCTCATGACGCTGCGCGGACTGTTCGCCTTCAAGGACGGTGAGCGTCCGTCGATCCCGATCGACGAGGTCGAGCCGGTCGCTGCGATCGTCAAGCGCTTCTCGACCGGCGCGATGAGCTACGGCTCGATCAGCCAGGAGGCGCACGAGACCCTGGCGATCGCGATGAACCGCCTCGGCGGCAAGTCCAACACCGGCGAGGGTGGCGAGGATCCCGAGCGCCTGTACGACCCGGAGCGTCGCTCCTCGATCAAGCAGGTCGCGTCGGGCCGCTTCGGCGTCACGTCGGAGTACCTGACGAACGCCGACGACATCCAGATCAAGATGGCCCAGGGCGCCAAGCCCGGTGAGGGCGGACAGCTCCCCGGCCCGAAGGTGTACCCGTGGGTCGCGAAGACGCGGCACTCCACGCCGGGTGTGGGCCTGATCAGCCCGCCGCCGCACCACGACATCTACTCGATCGAGGATCTCAAGCAGCTCATCCACGACCTGAAGAACGCCAACCCGGTCGCGCGTGTGCACGTCAAGCTCGTGTCCGAGGTCGGCGTGGGCACGGTCGCGGCGGGCGTGTCGAAGGCCAAGGCCGACGTCGTGCTCATCTCGGGCCACGACGGTGGCACCGGCGCCTCGCCCCTCACCTCGCTCAAGCACGCGGGAGGCCCCTGGGAGCTCGGGCTGGCCGAGACGCAGCAGACCCTGCTGCTCAACCTCCTGCGCGACCGCATCGTCGTGCAGTGCGACGGCCAGCTCAAGACCGGCCGCGACGTCGTCATCGCCGCGCTGCTCGGCGCGGAGGAGTTCGGCTTCGCCACGGCCCCGCTGGTCGTGAGCGGCTGCATCATGATGCGCGTCTGTCACCTCGACACCTGCCCCGTGGGCGTCGCGACGCAGAACCAGCAGCTGCGCGAGAAGTACTCCGGCAAGGCCGAGTACGTCGTGAACTTCTTCGAGTTCATCGCGCAGGAGGTCCGCGAGATCCTCGCCGAGCTCGGGTTCCGCACGATCGAGGAGGCCGTCGGGCACGCCGAGGTCCTCGACACGCGCCGCGCCGTCGACCACTGGAAGGCCCAGGGCCTCGACCTGTCGCCCATCTTCCACGTGCCCGACCTGCCGGAGGGCGCCGCGCGCCACTGCGTCACGACGCAGGACCACGGACTCGACAAGGCGCTCGACCAGGAGCTCATCGCGCTCAGCACCGACGCGCTGGAGCGGGGCGAGCCGGTCCGGGCCCAGCTCCCGATCCGCAACGTCAACCGCACGACCGGGACGATGCTCGGCCACGAGGTCACCAAGCGCTACCGCGGCGAGGGCCTGCCCGACGACACGATCGACATCACCTTCACGGGTGCGGCCGGCCAGTCGTTCGGCGCGTTCGTGCCACGCGGCATCACGCTGCGCCTCGAGGGCGACGGCAACGACTACGTCGGCAAGGGCCTCTCGGGCGGCCGGCTGATCGTGCGACCGCCGCGCGAGGCCAAGCTCGTCGCAGAGGACCACATCGTGGCCGGCAACGTCATCGGTTTCGGTGCCACGGGCGGTGAGATCTTCTTGCGGGGCCGGGTCGGCGAACGCTTCTGCGTCCGCAACTCCGGCGCCAAGGCGGTCGTCGAGGGCGTGGGCGACCACGCGCTGGAGTACATGACCGGTGGTCGTGTCGCGATCCTCGGCCCGACCGGCCGCAACATCGCCGCCGGCATGAGCGGGGGCATCGCCTGGGTCCTCGACCTCGACGAGTCCATCGTGAACCGCGAGATGGTCGAGACGCGCGCTGTCCCGACCGAGAGTGCCGAGGAGCTGCACGAGCTCGTGCGCAAGCACGCCGAGGAGACCGGCTCGGAGCTCGCCGAACGTCTGTTGGCCGACTGGCCGGCAGCGCTGGCGCGCTTCGTCGAGATCATGCCGGTCAACTTCCGCAAGGTGCTCGAGGCACAGGCCGCCGCCCAGGCCGAAGGGCTGTCCGACGACGAGACGACCGCACGCATGATGGAGGTGGCCGCGAATGGCTGATCCCCGGGGATTCATCACGACGCCGCGCGAGGTGGCCGGACGCCGTCCGGTCGAGGAGCGCGTCAACGACTGGAACGAGGTCTATCCCGGCGGCGCCGGCAAGGCCCTGCTGCCGATCATCTCCGAGCAGGCGGGACGCTGCATGGACTGCGGCATCCCGTTCTGCCACCAGGGCTGCCCGCTCGGCAACCTGATCCCGGAGTGGAACGACCTGGTCTGGCGCGACGACTGGGACGACGCGATCGAGCGTCTGCACCGCACCAACAACTTCCCGGAGTTCACGGGTCGGTTGTGCCCGGCACCCTGCGAGACGGCGTGCGTCGTCGGCATCAACCGCGACCCCGTCACGATCAAGAACGTCGAGGTCTCGATCATCGACAAGGCCTGGGAGCAGAACAACGTCAAGCCCCAGGCCCCGGAGTTCCTCACCGGGCGCACGGTCGCGGTCATCGGTTCGGGTCCCGCGGGCCTCGCGGTCGCCCAGCAGCTGACCCGCGCGGGGCACACCGTCGCGGTCTACGAGCGTGACGACAAGCCCGGCGGGCTGCTGCGCTACGGCATCCCCGAGTTCAAGATGGAGAAGGTCCAGGTCGACCGCCGCATCACCCAGATGCAGCGCGAGGGCACGGTCTTCCGCACCGGCGTGAAGGTCGGCGAGACCCTGACCGGAAGCCAGCTGCGCGACCGTTACGACGCCGTCGTCATCGCCACGGGTGCCACGGTGCGCCGCGACCTGCCGATCGACGGGCGTGAGAACGCCGGCATCCACCAGGCGATGGACTTCCTGCCGCAGGCCAACCGCGTCGCGCTCGGCGAGGAGCCCACCAAGGACGGCTCCGACCAGATCGTCGCGACCGACAAGGACGTCGTCATCATCGGCGGCGGCGACACCGGCGCCGACTGCCTCGGCACCTCGATCCGTCAGGGCGCGCGCAGCATCACGAGCCTCGAGATCATGCCGCAGCCGGGGGAGGAGCGCGCCGAGAACCAGCCGTGGCCGACCTACCCCATGACGTACCGCATCGCCTCGGCGCACGAGGAGGGCGGCGACCGGGTCTACGCGGTCTCCACCAAGGAGTTCATCGGCGACGACGACGGCAACGTCAGCGGCCTGCGCATCAGCGAGGTCGAGATGGTCGACGGGAAGTTCACCGAGGTCGAGGGCACCGAGCGGGTCATCCCGGCGCAGCTCGTGCTGTTCGCGATGGGCTTCACCGGCCCGGAGACCGACGGTGTCGTGTCGCAACTCGGTGTCGCGCTCGACGAGCGCGGCAACGTCAAGCGCGACAAGAACTACATGTCGAGCGTGCCCGGCGTCTTCGTCGCGGGTGACTGCGGCCGTGGTCAGTCGCTCATCGTGTGGGCCATCGCCGAGGGTCGAGGCGCCGCCGCCGGCGTCGACGCCTACCTCCAGGGCTCCACGACGCTCCCGTCCCCGATCCCGCCCACCGCCCGCCCCCTCGTCGTCTAGGGGGAGTACCGCTCGCGAGAGACTTTGTTGGTGGTCAGGAGAGACTTTGTTCTCTCCTGACCACCAACAAACTCTCTCCTGACCACCAACAAACTCTCTCCTGACCACCAACGTTCTCTCTCGCGAGCGTCGATCGGCGTCGTGACTGTCGGGTAATGGGCGCGGGTCGATAGGCTCGGGGGGTGCGTAGAGCCAAGATCGTCTGCACCCTCGGCCCCGCGGTGAACACCGCCGAGCGGATCCTCCAGCTGGCTGAGGCCGGCATGGACGTGGCCCGTCTGAACATGAGCCACGGTGACCAGACCGACCACCAGTCGAATCTCGAGTTCGTGCGCGCTGCCGCCGCACAGACCGGCAAGGCGATCGCCGTCCTGGCCGATCTCCAGGGACCCAAGATCCGCCTCGGGCGGTTCTCCGGCGGCCCCGTCACGCTCGCGCTCGGCGACCGCTTCACGATCACGATCGAGGACGTCGACGGCGACCAGGAGCGGTGCTCCACGACGTACAAGGGCCTGCCGGGCGACGTCTCCCCGGGCGACGAGATCCTCGTCGACGACGGCCGTGTCCGGCTGCGGGCCCTCGAGGTGAGCTCCACGGAGGTCGTCACGATCGCCGAGACCCCGGGCGTCCTGAGCAACAACAAGGGCCTCAACCTGCCCGGCGTCGCTGTCAGCGTCCCGGCCATGAGCCCCAAGGACATCGACGACCTCCGGTTCGCGCTGCGCGCCGGCGTCGACTTCATCGCGCTGTCGTTCGTGCGCTCCGCCCGTGACGCGGAGGACGTGCGCCGGATCATGACCGAGGAGGGCATCTACCGCCCGATCATCGCCAAGATCGAGAAGCCGCAGGCCGTCGAGGCTCTCGACGACATCGTCGACGCCTTCGACGGCTTCATGGTGGCCCGCGGCGACCTCGGCGTCGAGCTGCCGCTCGAGGACGTGCCGATCGTGCAGAAGCTCATCGTCGAGAAGGCCCGCCGCAACGCCAAGCCGGTCATCGTCGCCACCCAGATGCTGGAGTCGATGATCTCGGCGCCGCGTCCCACACGGGCCGAGGCGTCCGACGTGGCCAACGCGGTGCTCGACGGCGCCGACGCCGTGATGCTCTCGGGCGAGACCAGCGTGGGCGAGTACCCGATCCACACCGTGCGCACCATGGCGCGCATCGTGGAGTCCACCGAGGACCACGGACTGCCGCGCATGGCCGCCTACACCTGGCAGGCCCGCACCCGCACCGGCATCGTCTGCAAGGCGGCGCAGCAGGTCGGCGAGGCGGTCGACGCCCGATACCTGGTCGCGTTCACCACGACCGGAGGCTCGGCGCGTCGCATGGCCCGCTACCGCTCCCACATCCCCGTGCTCGCGTTCACGCCGCACGACTACGTGCGCAACCAGCTCGCCCTCACGTGGGGCGTCGAGACGCTGCTCGTGAAGGAGGTCGTGCACACCGACGAGATGGTGATGCAGGTCGACAAGGCGCTGCTCGAGGCGGCCCGCTGCTCCGAGGGCGAGGAGGTCGTCGTCGTGGCCGGGGCTCCTCCGGGCATCCCGGGCTCCACCAACGCCCTGCGCATCCACCGCATCGGTGACGCGATCAACCGCGTCGTCCCGGCCTACCAGGACATCGAGGCCTGACCGAACCCGCGTGCCGACAGCGGGACTCGAACCCGCACGCCCTTTCGGACAATGGTTTTTGAGACCATCGCGTCTACCATTCCGCCATGTCGGCCTGCCACGAGGCCCGATAACCTTCTCATGTGAACGACCCCCACGAGCCCGCGACCCCGGCCATCCGCGTGGTCATCGCCGAGGACGAGGCGCTGATCCGTCTCGACCTCGCCGAGATGCTCGAGGAGGAGGGGTACGACGTCGTCGCGCAGGCCTCCGACGGCGAGCAGGCGGTCGCGCTGGTGATCGAGCACCGTCCGGACATCGTGCTGATGGACATCAAGATGCCGCGCCTGGACGGCATCGAGGCGGCCTCCCGCATCACCGAGCAGCGTCTGGCGCCGGTCGTGCTGCTGACGGCGTTCAGCCAGCGTGACCTCGTCGATCGCGCCCGTGAGGCCGGCGCGATGGCCTACCTGGTCAAGCCCTTCCAGAAGTCCGACCTGGCCCCCGCCATCGAGATGGCGCGGAGCCGGTTCGGGGAGATCACGGCGCTCGAGGCCGAGGCCCGCGACCTCGGCGAACGGCTCGAGACCCGCAAGCTCGTCGAGCGCGCCAAGGCCGTGCTCCAGGAGTCGTTCGGCATCAGCGAGGGGGAGTCCTTCCGCTGGATCCAGAAGTCGGCGATGGACCTGCGGCTCTCGATGCGCGAGGTCGCCGAGCAGGTCATCGACAAGGGGCCGGGGACGCCGGGCTGAGGCGCCTGCCTGCTCCAGTTCCGGCGCAGAGGTTACAACTTGGCTACGACGGGTGGCGGTCTGGCGACTGTCACACAAATGACACGCCAACGGGCTAAGTTCCTCGTAATCCGCATGGTCCGGGTCACACCCGGGCGTGCGTCCACTGAGTAACCCGGAGGATTAATGACGCGCAGGACGAAGACGTTCCGTCTCGCAGCCGTGGCCGCGACGAGTGCCCTGGTGCTCGCCGCTTGTGGTGGCGGCGACGACGACGGTGGAAGTGACGACAGCTCGACCCCGTCCAGGAGTGATGGTGTGCTGACCGTCGGGATGCTGCTGCCCCAGACCGGCAGCCTCGCGTTCCTCGGCCCGCCGGAGTTCGCCGGTGTCGACCTGGCCATCCAGGAGATCAACGAGGCCGGTGGCGTGCTGGGTGAGGACGTCGTCGGCATCAAGGCCGACTCGGGCGACACCGACTCGGGCATCGCCGCGGCCGAGACCGACAAGCTGCTCGACGCGGACTCCGACGTCATCGTCGGTGCCGCCTCCTCGGGCGTCTCCATGACGGTGGTGGACAAGATCATGTCGGCCGGCTCGGTCATGTTCTCGCCCGCCAACACGTCGACCGACTTCGACAACGGCGACTTCGCCGATCCGGACCTGTACTTCCGCACGGCGCCGTCGGACATCCTGCAGGGCGCCGTGATGGCGAACCTCCTGATCGAGGACGGCAAGCAGAACGTCGCGATCCTGGCCCGCCAGGACGCCTACGGCGAGACGCTGGCCGAGGAGATCAGCAAGGGTCTGGAGGCCGCCGGCAGCACCGTGGCCGCCACGGTCTTCTACGGTGAGAACGCGCAGTCCTACGACTCGCAGGTCGCCGAGATCGCCGAGTCCAAGCCCGACGCCGTGGTCCTGGTCGCGTTCGAGGAGACCACGACGATCGTGCCGCAGCTGGTCTCGGCCAACGTGGGTCCGCAGACGGTCAGCACGTACTTCGTCGACGGCAACACCGCCGACTACAGCGCCGACCTGCCGGCGGGCACGCTCGCGGGCACCAAGGGCACGATCCCGGGCGCCGAGGCGGCCGGGGACTTCCGTGAGCGCCTGCTCACGATCGACCCGAGCCTGACGGACTTCGCCTACGCCGGTGAGTCCTACGACGCGACGATCGTCTCGGCACTGGCGGCCATCACGGCCGACAGCGACGCCGGTGACAAGATCGCCGAGGAGATCCCGGGTGTGACCGAGGGTGGCACCACGTGCACGAGCTTCGCCGAGTGCGCCGATCTGCTGGCCGACGGTGAGGACATCGACTACGACGGTGTCTCCGGTCCGATCGAGCTGGGCGAGACGGGCAGCCCGACGGCCGCCTCGATCGGTATCTACCAGTACGGTCCCGACAACACCTACGCGGCGGTCAACTACATCAGCGGCACGATCTGATCGCCTCGCTGATGAGGTAGACCACCTCGCGCGACGCCCCCGGGACCTCGGTCCCGGGGGCGTCGTCGTGCGGGAGCCCCCCCGGGTCCTGCGGCACGGTGACGGCCCGCACATCGCGAAGGGCCCCGGACGGTGTGTCCGGGGCCCTTCGGTGATGCTGGGGGTCGTGCTGGGTCAGCCGGCCTTCTTCTGGCCGAGGGTGCCCAGGTACAGCTCGATGACCTTGGGATCGTCGGCGAGGGCCTTGCCCGTGCCGGAGTACGCGGTGCGACCGTGGTCGAGCACGTAGCCGCGGTCGCAGATCTGCAGGCAGCGCTTGGCGTTCTGCTCGACCATGATGACCGAGACGCCCGCCTTGTTGATGTTGCGCGTCTGCACGAAGACCTCGTCCTGCAGGACGGGCGAGAGCCCGGCCGACGGCTCGTCGAGGAGCAGCACCTGCGGGTCCATCATGAGCGCACGGCCCATCGCGACCATCTGGCGCTCTCCGCCCGACAGCGAGCCGGCCCGCTGCTTGCGGCGTTCGCCCAGGCGCGGGAACAGGTCGGTGACGAACGCGAACCGCTCAGGGAACTGCTTGGGCTGCTGGTAGCAGCCCATCTCGAGGTTCTCCTCGATCGTCAGGCTCGGGAACACGTTGTTCGACTGCGGGACGAAACCGATGCCGGCCGTCACGAGCGTGTCCGCCCGTTGGTTGGTGATGTCCTGGCCCTTGAGGGACACGCTTCCCTCGTGGATCTTGACCAGTCCGAAGAGGGACTTCAGCAGCGTCGACTTGCCGGCGCCGTTGGGGCCGATGATGCCGACGAGCTCGCCCGGCTGGCAGTACAGGTCAGCGCTGTTGAGGATGTTGACCCCCGGCAGGTAGCCGGCGATCAGTCCGTCGGCGCGCAGCACGGCGCCTTCGGCGCCGGCTGCGTGCTTCTTGCTCTCCTCGTCGAAGCCGGCGGTCCGCTCGGCATCGCGCCCAGGATCGTGCGCCGTGGCGTCAGTCATGGGTGGCCTCCTCGTCCAGCTCCTGCGCGGCTTCGGCGTCGAGGGAGCTCTCGTCCATCTCGGTGATGTCGCTGTCGTGGTGCGACCCCAGGTAGGCGTCGATCACGGCCTGGTCGGCCATGACCTGGTCCGGCGTCCCCTCGGCGACGATCTTGCCCTGCGCCATGACGATGACCCAGTCGGAGATGTCGCGGACCATGTCCATGTCGTGCTCGACGAACAGGACCGTGCGGCCCTCGTCGCGCAGCGACTTCACGTGGCCCAGGAGGGACTGCTTCAGGGCCGGGTTCACGCCGGCCATCGGCTCGTCGAGCATGATCAGCTCCGGGTCGACCATGAGCGACCGCGCCATCTCGAGGAGCTTGCGCTGACCGCCCGAGAGCGATCCGGCGAAGTCCTCGCGCTTGGCGTCGAGCTTGAAGCGCGCGAGCAGCTCGTCGGCGCGCTTGGTGTTGGCTTCCTCCTGGGAGGACCAGAACGCGCGGAACGGGGCCGACCAGAACTTCTCCCCGCGCTGGCCCGTGGCGCCCAGACGCATGTTCTCGATCACGGTGAGCTTCGAGAGCACCTTGGTGAGCTGGAACGTGCGAACCATGCCGCGACGCGCGACCTTGTAGGCGGGCACCTTCTGCAGCGAGGTGCCGTTGAACGACCACTCGCCGGTGTCGGGGACGTCGAACCCGGTGAGCAGGTTGAACAGCGTGGTCTTGCCGGCGCCGTTCGGTCCGATCAGGGCGGTGATGACGCCCCGCTGGATCTCCACGTGCTCGACGTCGACCGCCGTCAGGCCGCCGAACTTCCGGGTGATGTTCGAGCCCTTCACGATCGCATCGGGCTTGGCCACGCCGGGGGTGGCGGCGACGCCGGTGAGGGAGTGGTTGTCAGCGGGCATCGATGGCCAGCTCCTTCCGGTCGCCGAAGATTCCTTGTGGGCGGTAGATCATCAGCAGCATGAGTCCGAGGCCGACGAGGATGAGTCGCACCAGGCTGGCCTGGGTGTCGGTCATGATGTCGCTCGGGATGAGCGGGTCGGACCCGCGCGTGGCCTGGCTGAAGAACGAACCGATGCCGGTCATCAGGAACCAGAAGATCATCGCGCCGATGACGGGACCGAGCACCCGAGCCGCTCCGCCGATCAGCAGGGCGGTGTAGGCGTAGAACGTCACGTTGGTCGAGAAGTCCGAGCCCTTGATGTTGTTCTGGGACAGGGCCAGCACGATGCCGCCCATGCCGCCGAACACGCCACCGAGCACGAGGGCTTGCATCTTGTAGGCGAAGACGTTCTTGCCGAGCGAGCGCACGGCGTCCTCGTCCTCGCGGATCGACCGCAGGACGCGGCCCCAGGGGCTGCGCATCAGCAGCCAGACGAGCAGGCAGGCCAGGATCACGAGCGTCCAGCCGACCGTGAGGGTCCAGAGGTCGCTGCGACGGTAGGAGATGATGCCGATGTCGATGCCGCGGTCGTACGGGTTGAGACCGTTGAAGGTCGAGGCGAACCCGCTGAGGCCGTTGGAGCCTCCGAAGACGTCCTTGGTCTCGACCGCGCCGACGATCAGGCGCAGGATCTCCGCCGTGGCGATCGTGGCGATCGCGAGGTAGTCGGCGCGCAGACGCAGCGTGGGCACACCCAGGATGATCGCCAGCACGACGGCGGCGATCAGCGCGACCAGGATGCCGACGATGAACGGCAGGTCGTACGTGACGACGCAGACCGCGAGCCCGAAGCCGCCCACGGCCATGAATCCGGCCTGGCCGAAGTTCAGGAGGCCCGTGTAGCCGAAGTGGACGTTGAGGCCGATCGCGGCCAACGCGTAGACGATCGCGGTCGGGCCGAGGGCCGAGGCGAGCGCGCTGCTGAAGATGGTTCCGAAGTCCATGACGTTCCTTTCAGCCGATGCGCTCGGGTCGACCGAGGATGCCCTGCGGCCGGACCAGCAGGATGAGGATGAGGACGACGAGCGCACCGACCTCCTTGATCGAGGACGGGATGCCGAAGAGCGGTCCGACCTCGTAGAGGATGCCGATGATCATCGAGCCGAGCAGTGCACCCCAGATCGTGCCCAGGCCACCGAGGGTGACCGCGGCGAACACGAGCAGGAGCAGCTTGAAGCCCATCTGGAAGTTGACCTGGCTGTTGATCGCCAGGAGTGCTCCCGACAGGCCGGTGAGCGCCGTGCCGAGGATCCAGACCGACCGGATCACGCCGTCGACGCGGAGTCCGGACGAGGCCGACAGGGCCGGGTTGTCGGAGACCGCGCGCATCGCCTTGCCCAGGCGGGTCTTCATGAGGCCGATGCACGTGACCGTGAGGACCAGGACGGCCACGATGATGATGGCCGCTTCCTTGTCGGCGAGGGAGAAGATGCCGTAGTCCTGACGCTTCTGCGTCACGTACTGCGACAGCGAGCGGCGCGAGCCACCGAAGCCGAACTGGAAGATGAAGCGGAGGAAGATGCCGAAGCCGATCGACACGATCATCATCGCGATGATGCCGATGCCCTTGTTCCGCAGGGGTTTCCACAGGAACTTGTCCTGCAGCCAGCCGAACGCCGCGGACACGACCACCGCCGCGACGACCGCGAGGATGACCGGGAGCCCGAAGGCGCGGTTCATCACGTACGTGGCGATGGCGCCGAAGGTGATGAGCTCGCCGTGCGAGAAGTTCGTGAGCTTCGTCGTGCCGAAGATCAGCGACAGACCCAGGGCGGCCAGCCCGATGATCAGGCCGAACTTGATGCCGCCGACGAGGGCCGTCATGAACTTTTCGGCGAACGGCACCTGCTCCACCGCGGCGACGCCGATCTGGAACTGCACGAAGTTGCCGCCCTCGAGCAGGGCGTTGACGGTGCGGGTCGTCGAACCGTCGAAGGCCACGTCGTCGGGCAACGTGCTCTCGTCGAGCTCGACGGTGTACTCGCCGCGCTCGGGGATGGAGATGAACGCGCGTCCGTCGTCGTTGGTCACCCCCTCGCCGATCTCGTCGCCGTCGGCGGAGGTCACGCTGAGCGTGACGCCGGGGACGGGAGTGGGGGGCTCGGTCGAGCTGTCGACCAGCGTCACGCCGACGTACGCGCCCGGAGGGGGCGTGTCGACGGGTGCCGGGGTCGAGGCTGACGGGGTGGCGGGTGTCGGGCTCGGCTCCTCCGTGGCGCTCGCCGCAGTGGCGGGCAGGAGGAGCACCATGAGAGCGAGCACCGCCGTGACGAGCACGTGGGTCGTCCGTCGCACGCGGGTCTCCTGGGGGCTTGAAGGGCTCGAGTGGGGCTCGAGTTGTTGGAGCGTACCCCGACACGGGTGCGCCGGTGCGGGACTCGGGAAGGTCGCAGGTAACGATTCGATGACGCCTGCCGAGGCGTCGCGTCGGAGGCCCGCCACGGGTCGCCGGGCGCGACCGGACGACGAGTCCGCGTAGTCTGACGCCCATGCGACCGCGCTTCCCCCTCACGGTCCGCGAGGCGACCCTCGACGACGCCGAGGTGCTCGCCGCGCTGTGGCAGCACGCGGTCGACGAGGGTGGCGAGGCCAGTGCCGCGCACGCCACCCTGTGGCACCGTCCCGACCGGGCCGAGGCCACCGAGGCCCTGGCGTTCCAGCTCGAGCAGCCGCACCGCCACGTGTGGGTCGCGCTCCATGACGACGTCGTGGTCGGTGCGGTGGCGGCCTCCGTCACGACAGTCACCCCGATCACGACGACCAAGGTGCTCATCGTCACCGACCTCGTGGTCGATCCGTCCCGCCGCCGCCACGGCATCGCGTGGCAGATGCTGCTCACGGTCGCCGAGCACGGCGAGGAGCAGGAGTGCGAGATCTATCTCGCGATCATCCCGGGCGTGGCCCGGGAACCGGCCCGCTACCTGGCCAAGGTCGGGTTCAGCCCGGTCGCGTCCGTCCGCGCCATCACGAGCCAGGCACTGCGGGCCCGGGTGGCCTCGCGGGCCACCGCGTCGCCGACGGGACGCATGCTCGCCGTCCGCCGGTCCATGCGCCGCCGCGAGGCCCGCTCCGACTGACGTGTGCCGCGTCGGACGTCCGTGCCGAGCCGTAAGGTGACCGGTGTGGACCGACTGCTGCTGATCGACGGCCACTCGGTGGCCTACCGTGCCTTCTTCGCCTTGCCCGTCGAGAACTTCGCGACGACGACCGGCCAGCACACCAATGCGGTGTTCGGGTTCACGTCGATGCTGATCAACGTGCTGCGCGACGAGAAGCCCACGCACGTCGCCGTGGCCTTCGACGTGTCGCGGCAGACGTTCCGCACCGCCGAGTACGGCGAGTACAAGGCCAACCGTGCCAAGTCGCCCGACGAGTTCAAGAACCAGGTGCCCCTCATCAAGGAGGTGCTCGACGCCCTCGGCATCCGCACCTTCGAGAAGGACGGCTTCGAGGCCGACGACATCATCGGCACGCTGAGCCTGCAGGCCGAGGGTGCGGGCATGGACGTCCTGATCTGCACGGGTGACCGCGACGCGCTGCAGCTCGTCACCGAGCGCACCACGGTGCTCTACCCCAAGCGAGGCGTGTCCGACCTCGCGCGCATGACGCCGGAGGCCGTCGAGGAGAAGTACGGCGTCCCGCCGGTGCAGTACCCCGACATCGCCGCGATGGTCGGTGAGCAGAGCGACAACCTGCCCGGCGTCCCCGGCGTGGGTCCCAAGACTGCCGCCAAGTGGCTCAACTCGTACGGGTCCCTCGGCGAGATCATCGACCAGGTCGCCGACATCCCGGGCAAGGCGGGCCAGTCGCTGCGCGACCACCTCGACGACGTGCTGCGCAATCGTCGCATCAACGCCCTCGTGCGCGACCTCGATCTCGGCGCGGAGCCGGCGGAGCTCGCGTTCAGCACCGAGTGGGACCGCGAGGCCATCCACCGGGTCTTCGACGCCCTCGAGTTCGCGGCCCTGCGCGAGCGCTTGTTCTCCTACCTGGGTGGGGGAGCCACGACCGAGGAGACGGCGGCCAGTGCAGCGGTCGACATCGAGCTCGCGGTCCCCGCGGCCGGTGAGGTCGCCGGTTGGCTCGACGCCCACACGAGCGAGCCGGTCGGTGTCGAGGTCGTCGGCGTCACCAGCACGGTCGGAGCCCGGGTCGACGCGCTGTCGATCGCGACCGCCGACGGTCACGCGCTCTGGCTCGACACCGCCGAGCTCGACCCGGCCGACGAGGCGGCGGTCGCCGCCTGGCTGGCCGACGCCGACCGATCCAAGGTCCTGCACGACGCCAAGGGCCAGCTGCACGCGATGGGCGCGCAGGGCTGGTCGGTCGAGGGGGTCGTCGCCGACACCGCCATCGCCACCTATTTGCTGCGTCCCGATCAGCGGGCCTACGACCTCGCCGACCTCACGATGCGCTACCTCAAGCGGGAGCTCGTCGACGCCGACTCATCGGGCCAGCTCTCGTTCGACGACGAGACCGACCAGACCGCGGTCCAGCGCGCCCGCGCCACGCTCGACCTGTGGGCCGTGCTCGAGCCCGAGCTCGAGGCGGCCGAGTCCCTGACGCTGCTGCACGACCTCGAGCTGCCCCTGCTCGGTGTCCTGCGGGCCATGGAGGACCACGGCATCGCGATCGACTCCGCTCACCTGGACGCGCTGCACGCCGAGTTCACCACGCGCATGACCGAGGCGGCCGACCAGGCGTTCGAGGCGATCGGTCGGGAGGTCAACCTCGGCTCGCCCAAGCAGCTCCAGGAGGTGCTGTTCGATCAGCTCGGTCTGCCCAAGACCAAGAAGACCAAGACGGGCTACACCACCGACGCCGATGCCCTGCAGTCGTTGTACGTCAAGTCCGAGCACCCTTTCCTGGCCCACCTGCTGGCCCACCGCGACGTCACCCGGTTGCGCCAGACGGTCGAGGGCCTGCAGAAGACGGTCCAGGCCGACGGCCGGATCCACACGACCTTCGCGCAGACCATCGCCGCCACCGGTCGTCTCAGCTCCTTCGACCCGAACCTGCAGAACATCCCGATCCGGACCGAGTCGGGGCGTCGCATCCGGGAGGCCTTCACGGTCGGTGCGGGCTTCGAGACGCTGCTCACCGCCGACTACAGCCAGATCGAGATGCGCATCATGGCCCACCTGTCGGAGGACGCGGGGCTCATCGAGTCCTTCAAGTCGGGGCACGACTTCCACACCGTGATGGCCGCGAAGGTGTTCGACCGCCCGCCGGAGGAGATCGACGGCGGTCTCCGAGCGCGGATCAAGGCGATGAACTACGGCCTCGCGTACGGCTTGTCGTCGTTCGGCCTCGGGCAGCAGCTGGGCATCAAGCCCGGCGAGGCCCAGGTGCTCATGGACGACTACTTCGCCACGTTCGGTGGGGTCCGCGACTACCTGTTCGGCGTCGTCGACGAGGCACGGCAGACGGGGTACACCGCCACGATGCTGGGCCGTCGCCGCTACCTGCCGGACCTGCAGAGCGACAACCGTCAGCGCCGGGAGATCGCCGAGCGCATGGCACTGAATGCCCCCATCCAGGGCTCCGCGGCCGATCTCATCAAGGTCGCGATGCTGGGAGTGCAGCGGGAGCTGCGCACCCAAGGGCTCTCGACCCGCATGCTGCTTCAGGTGCACGACGAGCTCGTGCTCGAGGTCGCGCCAGGCGAGCGCGACGCGGTCGAGAAGCTCGTGCGCGAGCAGATGGCCGCCGCCGCCGACCTCTCGGTTCCGCTCGACGTGTCCGTCGGGGTGGGCCTCACCTGGCACGCTGCCGGTCACTGAGGCACTGGGCGACCGGTACTGGCTCTACGCGCGGAGTGGGTAGTCGGCTGGCTGGGCTTCGCGTGTTTGTCGTGCGGCGTGGCGGATGCGGCGTAGGTGTTGGCGGGTGGTGCGGCGTTGGGTGAGGTCGACCGGTCGGCCGTCGCGGGTGGCGAGGTCGAACTTGCCTTGTCCGAGGGCTTCGATGACGAGGAGCCCGCGGTGGACGAGCGTGTGACAGCTGGTGCAGATGCCGATGAGTCCGTCGAGGTCGGTGCGGCCGCCGTTGGACCACCAGGTGGTGTGGTGGATCTCGAGGTGGGTGTGGGTGCAGCCGGGTGCGGCGCAGACGCCGTGCTGGCGGGCGATGACGGCTTTGCGCTGGGCGGGGGTGGCCAACCGGATGGTGTCGCCGACGTTGAGGATCTGCGCCTGCTCGACATCGTCGTCGGACGTGAGGATGGGGGTGGTGTCGCCGGTGCAGGCGAGGTAGGACAGCAGCTGGGGGCCGATGGGTCCGAAGCCGGCCAGCTCGGCCGGCTTACCGACCGGCTTCGCCTGTCCGGGTTCGGCGGTCATGGCCTCGTGGAGGGTCTCGACTCCGACGATGACCGACAGCTGCGGGCGGATGCCCTTGCTCGTCGGCAAGCCTGATTCGAGCACCGACGACAACAGCCGGTCGAACCCGGCGACCCGGCGTTCGGCACTGCTGCGGTCATCATTCGCCTGCGTCGGGATCGACAACGACTCCAGCACCGCCTTGAGCTTGGCTCCGGTCTCGGTCTTCAGGAAACCGCTGAGGTGCCAACCCTCGGGAACTGGTGAGAGCTGGATGTCTTCCTTCGCCATGCCCTTGATCCACGCCTTGTCGAGCTCTTCCGGGTAGACGGCGTCGCGCAGGGCCCGGATCACGCGGCGCAGCTGCACGGGCTCGTGAGTGGTGGCGACGGCCAGCAGCCAGGGTTCGGCATCAGAAACGACTTTCTGGCCGATGTGCTTGAGGCCGAACGTGAAGAGCTTGACGTGATCGAGCCGAACAGCCCCCTCGGCAGCGGCGTCACCCACGGCGGGGAGCTCGCGCATGGTGTGGTCGGCGTCGATCAGGCTGCGGGTCTGGCGGGCGTCGAGGCGCAGGTGCTGGCGCGCCCAGGTAGTGACGGTGGAAGCGCCGTCGAGCTCGTACTCGGCCGACTTCTCGAGCTCGGCCAGGTGGTGGGCCTTCGCGGCGTCGAGGGCGTCTTGGGCGGTCTGGATCGCGAGCAGGGCGGACCGGTGGTCGCTCGAGGTGACGGCGTGCGCAGCTGACCGCAGCGCCTGCACCGTGGGACCCGAGACCATGTCTTGAGTGTACTCGAACAGGTGTTCGAAAGCAAGGGTTTGACCCGGAGAAGTTGCTGGAATCGCAGCAGATTCCGACAGGACTGTCTGTCACATTCACGCCGGCTCCGGCCCGCTGCTTTTGGTCCGCGGCCGCTTGTCCCTCACGACGGCACGCCGACACCTGACCGGCCTTTCGAGGCTCCTCGCCAGGGCTCGTCGCACCTCAAGGAGCGGCGTGGGCGGGATCGCCCGCCGCCGCCCTCACCCACACGACCAGCGGGTGGGGGCGGCTCGACGTCACCCGACCGGACCCTTCGAGGCTCACGCCCCAGAGGGCGATCGCACCTCAGGGAACGGGAGCGCGGTCGCGGGTCGAGGTGCGCGGTCGAGCCCGGCGAGGGCCTAGAGGACCGCGCCGGAGCCGTCGGGTCCGCCGGCGCCGTACGGGTTGGCGGAGGCGGCCGACGCCTTGCCGTCCTCGATGTGCGCGTACGGGTCGGTGACCTTCTTCTGCTTGCCACCCGGCTCGTCCGGCCAGCGCTCCTCGAGCACGACCGCGAGGGCTGACGCCGTGAAGACCGTCGACAGGATGCCGATCGACAGGCCCAGCAGCAGGGCCAGCGCGAAGTCGGTCAGCGAGTCGCCGCCGAGGATCGCGAGGGCGGCGAGGATGAACATCGCGCCCAGGCCCGTGTTGATCGTCCGTGGCAGCGTCTGAACGATCGCCGCGTTGACGACCTCGCGCAGGGGCCGGGAACGATTCGCCGCCCGATGTTCTCGGATGCGGTCGAACACGACGATGGTGTCGTTGACCGCCAGACCGATGATCGAGAGCACGGCTGCCAGGAAGACGCCGTCGATGGACTTGCCCCACCAGGCGAAGATGCCCACGACCGCGAGCACGACCGAGGCCATGGAGATCTGGGCCGCGATCGCGAACGTCCATCGGAATCGCCAGGCGAGGTAGATCATCTGCACCGCGATCGCGATCGCGAAGGCGATGAGGGCCTTGTTGCGCAGCTCGGTGCCGAGGCTCGCGGTGACCTGCTCGTCACGCTCGACCGTGGCCCCCGCGCCGAGGTCGTCGATGGCCCCGGTGATCCGGCCGACCTCGGCGTCGGAGACCTTCTCGACCCGGACCGTGACGTTCTCGCTGATGCCGTCGCTGGACGACTCCTGCACGACCGCGCGCGGGAAGCCGGCGTCCGAGACCGCTTCGCGGGCCTCGTCGATGTCGACCGGCTGCGTCGTGGAGTACTCCAGCAGGCGGCCACCCGTGAACTCGACACCGAGGTCGAGGCCGCGCACGACGATGCCACCGATCGACACGACGGCGACCGCAGCCGTGATGAGGAGCCAGGTGCCGCTGCGCTTGATGAGCTGCGGGGGACGCTCGTCGAGGCGGCGACGCAGGCGGCTGGTCGTCGCCACGCCGGAGAGCGCGGGTCGCTTCTGGACGGCCTTGCGGTTGGAGGCCCACTCGGCCAGCACGCGGGCGATCACGAGCGCCGAGATCATGGAGGCGACGGTGCCGATCGCCAGGGTGACGCCGAAGCCCTTGACCGGACCGCTGGCGAGGAAGAACAACAGGGCCGCGGCGATCAGCGTCGTGACGTTGGAGTCGATGATCGCCGACCAGGCCTTGCGGAAGCCGGTGGAGATCGATGACGGGAGGCTGCGGTCGGACGCGTCGCGCTCGGCGTACTCCTCGCGCGCTCGCTCGAAGGTCAGGACGTTCGCGTCGATCGCGAGTCCGATCGCCAGCACGAATCCGGCGAGGCCGGGCAGCGTGAGGGTCGCGCCGATGCCGACCAGGAGGCCGTAGGAGATCGCGGCGTACGAGGCGAGAGCGATGGTGGCCAGCAGGCCCATGAGGCGATAGACGAACACGATGAACAGGCCCGTGAGGAGGATGCCGATGATCGCGGCCTCGATCGAGGCGTCGATCGCCGCCTCGCCCAGCGTGGCCCCGACCGTGCGCTGCTCGATCAGCTCCACGGGCACCGGGAGCGCGCCGCCCTTGATCAGCGCCGCCAGGTCCTTCGAGGTCTCGGCCGTGAAGGATCCGGTGATCGAGGTCTGGTTGCCCCCGCCGGAGGCGCACAGGTCGGCCTGCACGGTCGGGGAGGAGATGATGCGTTCGTCGAGGACGATCGCCACGCGTCCGACGCCGGGGCCGAGGAGGCAGGCCTCGGTCACGAGGGACTGCCAGCCGCTCTGGCCGTCGCCCGAGAAATCGACGGCCACGGTCCACCGATTGGCCTGGCTGTCGAGGATCGCGTTCGCGTCGGAGATGCCGTCGCCGTCCAGGGCGACGGGGCCGAGGTTGAGCGGCACGCCGTCCTCGTCGGGCAGGACCAGCTCGCCGTCGACCGGCGGCGCGGCCGGGTCGGCCTGGCCCTGGACCTGGTGGAACGTCAGCTGCGCCGTGCTGCCGATGATCTCGGCGGCCTCCTCGGGATCCTGCAGGTCCGGGAGCTCGACGATGATGCGGTTCTCGCCCGAGCGCGTGATGCTGGGCTCGGCCACGCCGAGCGCGTCGACGCGGCCGCGCAGCACCTCGAGCGCGCGGTCAGTGGCCTCGGCGTCGGCCTCGACGCGGTCGGAGTCCTGCGTCTCGAGCACGATCTGCGTGCCACCGCGAAGATCCAGTCCGAGCTTGGCGGACTGGGTGAAGGACAGGGCGAGGGCACCGGCGAGAACGGCCAGGGCCACGACTGCTCGCCAGAAGGGCGCGCGCTTGGTCATCGATCGGCTTTCGTCGGTCGGCAGGACGGTGGCCGACGGGAACGGCCGGTCGGTGGAGCATAACGCTCCCGCCGTAACCTCGATGACATGGCGACACAGCGACTCGGGCACAGCGGCATCGAGGTCTCGGCGGTGGGGATCGGCTGCAACGCCTTCGGCGCGAGGGTCGATGCCGAGGGCACCCGAGCCGTGGTCGATGCGGCCCTCGACGCCGGGGTCACGCTCTTCGACACGGCGGACGTCTATTCCTTGGGGGCCAGTGAGGAGCTGGTGGGTGCCGCTCTGCAAGGACGCCGGGACGAGGTCGTGCTCGCGACCAAGTTCGGCATGGACATGGAGGGCGTGAACGGTGACGACGGGGGTCGTCGCGGCACGCGCACGTACGTGCGGACCGCGGTGGAGGCGAGCCTGCGCCGGCTCGGGACCGACCACATCGACCTGTACCAGCTGCACACGCCGGACCGGCAGACCCCGCTCGAGGAGACGATGGGAGCCCTCGACGAGCTCGTGCAGGAGGGCCTGGTGCGCGCCGTCGGCTGCTCGAACTTCGCCGCGTGGGAGGTCGTCGACGCCCACTGGCGTGCCACGGTGCGCGGGAGTGCGACGTTCACGACCGCCCAGAACGAGTACTCCCTGTACAACCGAGCCGCCGAGGTGGAGCTCGCCCCGGCGTGCGACGCGCTCGACATCGGGCTCCTGCCCTACTTCCCGCTCGCCTACGGCCTGCTGACCGGCAAGTACCGACGGGGCGAGGGGGCGCCGGAAGGCACCCGCCTCGCTGGGGAGCGTCAGGCGCACCGGCTCGAGAACGCCGACTGGGACACCATCCAGGCCCTGCAGGACTTCGCCGACGCGCACGGCATCGATCTGCTGACGCTGGCGATCGGTGGCCTGTCGGCCCAGCCGGCCGTGTCGTCGGTCATCGCCGGGGTGTCACGCCCGGAGCAGGTCGCCGCCAACGTCGCGGCTGCCGCGTGGGTGCCGGACGAGGCCCAGCTCGCGGAGCTCGCCGAGATCGGCCGCCCGGCCCGGACGCACACGACCTTCGCCACCTGAGACCACGCGGCCTGAGCGCGGGCGCACGCGGGTCTACCATCACCGCGTGGGCATCCTCCGAGTCGCCAAGCGTGCCGTCGTCGGGCGCAAGCTGCGCAGCACCCAGCTCGGCGAGACGCTCCTTCCGAAGCGCATCGCGCTCCCGGTCTTCGCGAGCGATGCGCTCTCGTCGGTCGCCTACGCGCCGGACGAGATCTTCCTGGTCCTGTCATTGGGCGGCCTGTCGGCCTACTCGTTCAACTGGAAGATCGGGCTCTGCGTCGTCGCGGTGATGCTGGTGGTCGTCGCGAGCTATCGGCAGAACGTCCGTGCGTACCCCAGCGGCGGTGGTGACTACGAGGTCGCGACCGTCAACCTGGGCCCGCAAGCGGGCCTCACGGTGGCCAGTGCCCTGCTCGTCGACTACGTGCTGACCGTGGCGGTGTCCATCTCCTCCGGCGTGCAGAACGCGACGTCGGCGCTGCCATGGTTGAGCGGCCACGAGGTCGTGGCCGCCACCGGTCTGGTGCTCCTGCTCATGGCGATCAACCTGCGCGGGGCGAAGGAGTCGGGCACGGCGTTCGCCATCCCGACCTACTTGTTCATGGTCTCGATCCTGGGCATGGCGGCCTGGGGGTACGTCCGGTACGCGACCGGTGACCTCCCGCTCGCCGAGAGCGCCGACTACGAGATCGTCGGAGAGGCGCCGTACGAGTCCTTCACGGGCCTGGCCATGGTGTTCCTGCTCGCCCGGGCCTTCTCCTCGGGCTGTGCGGCGCTGACGGGCGTCGAGGCGATCAGCAACGGTGTCCCCGCGTTTCGACGGCCCAAGAGCCGCAACGCCGCCACGACCCTCCTCCTGCTCGGCACGATCGCCGTCACGATGCTGATGAGCATCATCGTGCTCGCCGACCTGATGCGACTGCGCTACGTCGAGGACCCCGAGCAGCAGCTCATGATCGACGGCCGACCCGTGGGACCGGACTTCGAGCAGCACACCGTCATCGCGCAGCTCGCCGACGCGCTCTACGGTGCGACGCCGCTGTTCTACTTCACGATCGCCTGCACGGGCCTGATCCTGGTGCTGGCGGCCAACACGGCGTTCAACGGCTTCCCCGTGCTCGGCTCGATCCTCGCCCGGGACGGGTGGCTCCCTCGTCAGCTCGACCACCGGGGTGACCGCCTCGCGTACAGCAACGGGATCGTGGTGCTCGCGCTCGCGGCCGTCGCCCTGATCGTGGCGTTCGACGCCGAGGTCACCCAGCTCATCCAGCTCTACATCGTGGGCGTCTTCGTCTCGTTCACGCTGAGCCAGCTCGGCATGATCCGGCACTGGAACCGGCTGCTGTCGGACGAGTCCGACCCGGCGGCACGCTCCCAGATGATGCGGTCGCGGGTCGTCAACGCCGTGGGACTCGCAATGACCGGCACGGTGCTCGTCATCGTGCTGATCACGAAGTTCCTGGCCGGTGCGTGGATCGCGATCGCGACGATGGTGGTCCTGTTCGTGATCATGCGGAGCATCCGGCGCCACTACCGCGACGTCTCGAGCGAGCTGGAGATCGACGACACCGACGTGACCCTCCCGTCCCGGGTGCACGGCATCGTGCTGGTCTCGAAGCTGCACAAGCCGACCATGCGGGCGCTCGCGTACGCGAAGGTCTCGCGACCGAGCTCGCTCGAGGCCGTCACGGTGTCGTACGACGCCGACGGCACGGCGGCGCTCCAGGACGAGTGGGAGCGGCGGGGCCTCGACGTGCCGCTCGTCGTGCTGGACTCCCCGTACCGCGAGCTCGTGCGTCCCGTGGTCCGGTACGTCAAGGAGCGGCGGCGTTCCTCGCCGCGGGACGTCGTGACCGTCTACATCCCGGAGTACGTCGTGGGCCGCTGGTGGGAGCAGCTCCTGCACAACCAGACCGCTCTGCGGCTCAAGGGCCGTCTGCTCTTCCTGCCCGGAGTCATGGTCACGAGCGTGCCGTTCCAGCTCAGCTCGGCCGGGCTGGCCTCGCCGCAGGGGGCGCGGCCGCTCGCCGGCGACGTGCGTCGCGGCATCGAGGTCACGCCGAAGGACGGTGACGGTCGTGAGTGAGGCGGAGACCGACTCCTCGACCGCGGAGCGCCCGATGACCGAGGAGCTGCCGGTCGTGGAGGTCGGGCCCGTCGCCCACGGGGGCCACTGCGTGGCGCGGCTCGACGGTCAGGTCGTGTTCGTGCGCCATGCGTTGCCCGGCGAGCGGGTCCGGCTGCACGTCACCGATCGTTCGTCGAGCTTCCTGCGCGCCGACGCGATCGAGGTGCTCGAGCCCTCGCCGGACCGGGTGACACCACCGTGCCCGTGGGCGACGACCTGTGGTGGCTGCGACTTCCAGCACGTGCGCCCTGAGGCCCAGCGTCGCCTCCTCGGCGACGTGGTCCGCGAGCAGCTGCAGCGCTTGGCGGGCCTGACCTGGGACGGTGAGGTCGAGGAGGTCGAGCCGGATCTCGGCTGGCGCACCAGGATGCAGTACACCCGGGCCCCCGACGGCCGTCTCGGCCTGCGCGCCCACCGGTCCCACGACGTCGTCGCGATCGACCGCTGCCGCATCGCGCACCCGGACCTGCCGCCGGTCGCCGAGGTGGCGCCCGGTGCCGAGCGCGTCGAGGCCGTGCTCTCCTCGACCGGCGAGCGCGCCATCGTCGCCGACGGCCGGCGGGTCAGCGGTCCGCGGCGGATCACCGAGCAGGTCCACCACCGGCGCTTCGGCGTCGCGGCCGGCGGCTTCTGGCAGGTGCACCCAAGGGCGGCCGAGACCCTCGTGGACGCCGTGCTGGCCGCGGCCGAGCTCCGGCCCGGCGACCGGGTGGCCGACCTGTACGCGGGCGTCGGGCTCTTCTCGGCGTTCGCCGCCGAGCAGGTCGGCCCGACCGGTCACGTCGTGAGCGTCGAGTGGGACCGCGCAGCCTCGGCCGAGGCGGCCCGCAATCTCGCGGACCTGCCCCAGGCGGAGGTCCGTCAGGGCGCCACCGAACGCGTCACACGATCGTTGGGCTCGGCCGACGTGGTGGTGCTGGACCCGCCCCGCGCCGGCGCCAAGAAGGCCGTCCGCGACATCGCCGGTCTCGGCGCCCGACGCGTCGTATACGTGTCGTGTGATCCGGCGTCGCTCGCGCGCGACCTGGCCCGGTTCGCCGATCTGGGGTACCGGGTCGGCGACCTGCGTGCGTTCGCGCTGTTCCCGATGACCCATCACGTGGAGTGCGTCGTGGTGCTGGATGCTGTCCCGGGAACACCGCAGGGGTCTGGCGCGTCATAGACCGGAGTCCGTCGAGGGAGGGGAGCCGTTCATGAGGTACGCCGATGCCACGAGGTGCCCGGACTGTCGCGCCGTCCTCGACGGTGCGGTGCGCTGCGCCGTGTGCGGGTTCGACGTCGAGTCACCCGAGGTCCCGGCGATCTGGAGCCACCTGCAGCAGATCGACGAGCTGGTCGCCACCGCGCGGGCCAGGGCCGTCGTCCCGACTCCCACGCCGGCCGCCCCGACCTCGGTGCCGCCGCCGCCGGCGCCGGCGGTGGCCCCTCCGCCGATCCTGGGCTTCGGATCGGGTCCGGTCGCGCCTCCCGGCCCGGGCGTCTCGGCCGGCTCGGTCGTCCTCGGCCTCGGCGCCGCCCTGCTGGTGCTGGCGGCCGTCATCTTCGTCTCCTTCGCCTGGAGCGTCGTCGGGGTCGGGGGGCGCGCCGCGATCCTCGCGCTGCTCACGGCCGTCGTGGGAGCGGCCGGTGGGTGGGCCCTGCACCGCGGGCTGCGGGGCTCCGCGGAGGCGCTCTGGCTCGTGTTCGCCGGGTTCGTGTCGGTGGACTGGTTCGCCGCGTGCGGGCTGGGGCTGCTCGGCCTGGACGGACTCACCGGCTGGCAGGTCGCCGCGCCCTGGTGGGTGCTCCTGTCGGTCACGAGCGCGCTGGTCGGCGCCGCCTCCCGACGTCTGGCGGACCACCCGGTCGTCACGCTCGAGGTCGCCGCGGGGCTCGCCCTGCTGCCGGTCGTCGCCACGATCGGTGAGGCGCTCGACGGCATCGGGGTGCGTCCGTTCTGGCTACTGCTGGTCCTGACGGTCCTCGCGAGTGCCGTCGCGGTCCTGGCGCTGCTCCTGCATCAGCACGTGTGGTCGGTCGTGGCCGGGATCACGGCTGCTGCGACGGGTGCCGCGATGTTCGTCGCGGCCGTCGTCGAGGCCGCCGCCGGTCGTGAGCCGGGGCAGTACGTCGGTGACGCCCACGGGCTCCCGCTGCTCCTCCTGACGGTGGTCGTCGCGGCGTCGGCGGCCTGGCGTCCGGCGCGTGAGGCGTCGGTCGCCGCCACCACGCTCCTGCTCGCGCTGCTCGTCGCTCTGCCGCTGACGGATCTCCTCGACGGCCAGGCCTGGTTCGTCTGGCTGACGCTCCTCACCGTGGTCGCAGTGGCGCTGCGCCTGGTTCCGTGGGTCGCCGGCGGCCCCGTGGGCACGGGCCTGCTGATCGGAGGCGGCGTACTGGCCGTCATCGTGGTCCTCGGCTGGACCACCGGCCTGGCCCCGATCCTCGCGACGCTCGGCGAGTCGGTGAAGGGGCCCCGGGACCTCCCGTTCCTTCGGGCGACCCGCGACCTGACGAGCGACGGTCGACTCGAGCCGTGGGCCGCGTACGTCGGGGGAGCGGGGATCGTGGCCGGGTCGGTGATCGTGGCCCGCTGGTCCGACGAGATGGCCCGCCGTGCCTCCCGACAGGTCGTCGTGGTCGCTGGGATCGTCGCGGCCTCGACCGTGCTGGCCGTCCTCGCCGAGACCGGCGCACCCGTGATCGTCCTGGGTCTCGCGGTGGGTCTCGTCGGCGTTCTCCTCGTGAGCGTCGCACGGTGGTGCGGCGCGGCCTGGGAGATCGTGGGCGTCGTCGTCGTGGCCCTGGCCCCCGTCCTGACCGTCACGACCTGGGACGGTCTCGTGGCGGCCGCGGCCGCCAGCCTCCTGGTCCTGCTCGCCCTGGCCGGGATCCGGCGCGGGGCCGAGGTCACGGCCTCGGTCGCGACCTTCGCCGCAGCGCTGTGGATCATGCTGCTGGCGCTGCTGGCGGTCACCCACCCTGACGTCGAGCTCGCGTTCCGGCCGGCGGTGAGCATCGTGCTGGTCGTGGCGCTGCTGCTCGCGGTCGTGGGAACGGCGTTCCAGCAGCCGCCGGTCGCGTGGCGGCCGGGCCTGCCGTTCGAGGCCGTCGGTGCGGGCGCGGCTGCCATCACCCTGCTGGCCGGGGCGACCGTGAGCGATGCCGCCTGGATGGCCGCGTGGTGCACCGGGTCAGGCGTCACCGCGGTGGCCGTGGGCCAGCTCGTGCCGGGTCGGCGTTGGGCCCGCTGGGTCGGCGCGGGGCTTCTCGGCCTGGCCTGGATCCTGAGGCTCGTGGCCTCCGACGTCTCGACGGTCGAGGCGTACACCGTGCCGTTCGCCCTGGTCGCGCTCGGTATCGGTGCCCTGGCGCTGCGCCGCGACGAGTCGTTGCGGACCTTCGCAGCGCTCGGTGGGGGACTGGCCCTCGGCCTGGTGCCCAGCACGGTGGTCGTGCTCGCGGACCCCGTGTCGTGCCGGGCCCTGCTCGTGGGCCTGGTCGCGTTCGCGCTCGTCGGGGTGGGGCTCGCCCTGCGGTGGCAGGCCCCGTTCGTGCTCGGGGGCGCCGCTCTGCTCCTGATCTCGATCGTCGAGATCGCGCCCTACGGATGGGGACTGCCGCGGTGGGTGCTGATCGGAGGCGCGGGCCTGCTGCTGCTGATCGGTGGCATCACGTGGGAGAACCGGGTCCGCGACGGTCGAGCCGTGGCGCGATTCGTCCGCTCAATGCGATGACAGCACCCCGCTCGGGGGCCATGATGGGCAGATGACCGAGCGCCAGCGGGGCACCAGTGGCACGAGCCCGGTCGGCGGTGGGGTCGAGGGCGAGGACGCCGGGCTCGACGAGCCCCAGGAGCCGCTGACCCTGCGCCAGCGCCGACGTGACGCGCTCCTGCACGACGCGCTCGTGTTCTGCTCGGCCTTCTCCGCCGGTGCCGTGCTCTACGCCGTCGCGGCGGTGGTGCTCCAGGACGACGAGACCTTCTGGTCGGTGGGTCTGTCGGACGGCCTGATCCTGAGCGGCCTGATCGCCGCGGAGCTCTTCTTCCTCTGGAACAACGGGGTGCGCCAGGGCATCCGTGGCCACAGCATCGGCAAGCACCGCACCGGCCTGCAGGTCGTCGACGTCCGCACGGGCCGTCCTGCGGGATGGGCCCGCGGGCTGTGGCGCGGCGTGGTGGCGGTCGGGCTGCTGGACCTCGCGCTCGCGGTCCTGCCGATCGGTCTCCCGACGGTCCTGCGTCGCCTGACGCCCGAGGCCTGGCACGTGGGCGCGTTCGCCTACCTGGCCGTCCTCGTGATCGTGGTGCCGCTGCTCCTGCCCACCGATCGTGGCCTGGCCGATCGCCTCGCGGGCACGCGGGTCGTCGACTCCGACGACGTGACCACGGCCCACCACCGGCACGCGCTCGCGGCGATCGACGCCATCGGCGTGCTCGGCGTGCTGGTCGTCTTCGGCCTCTACCTGAGCTTCCTGTGGCCCCTGGTGGGTCGTGTGCCCAGCCTGTGGTGACCGTCCGGGTCGCCCGATGTCTTGACGTCATGTATCTTGATGTCAAGACACTATTGACCAGGCATCCTGCGCCCCGGGGTCCCGCTGTGGTTAGGCAGACCTGAGCGAGCGGTCGCACCGCTCGGCGCGGCAGGATGGAAACAAATCGGCCCCAAGGAGATGCGTCACATGTCCGTCGACAGCTTCAACGCGAAGGAATCACTGCAGGTCGGTGACTCCTCGTTCGACTACTACCGCCTCGACGCGGTCTCGGGTGACGGCGTCGACGTCGCATCCCTCCCGTTCAGCCTCAAGATCCTCCTCGAGGCGCTGCTGCGCACCGAGGACGGCGCTGACATCACCGCTGACGACATCCGCGCGATCGGCGCGTGGGACCCGACGTCGGAGCCCACGCAGGAGATCCAGTTCACGCCGGCCCGCGTGATCATGCAGGACTTCACCGGTGTCCCGTGCGTCGTCGACCTCGCCACGATGCGCGAGGCGATGGTCGAGCTCGGCGGCGACCCGTCCAAGATCAACCCCCTCGCTCCGGCCGAGATGGTCATCGACCACTCGGTCATCGCCGACGTCTTCGGCACGCCCGAGGCCTTCGAGCGCAACGTCGAGATCGAGTACGAGCGCAACGGCGAGCGCTACAAGTTCCTGCGCTGGGGCCAGGGCGCGTTCGACAACTTCAAGGTCGTCCCGCCGGGAACCGGCATCGTGCACCAGGTCAACATCGAGCACCTGGCCCGTGTCGTCTTCACGAAGGACGCCGAGGGCGGCCAGGTCGCCTACCCCGACTCCTGCGTCGGCACCGACTCGCACACCACGATGGTCAACGGCCTCGGTGTCGTCGGCTGGGGCGTCGGTGGCATCGAGGCGGAGGCCGCGATGCTCGGCCAGCCCATCAGCATGCTGATCCCGCGCGTCGTCGGCTTCAAGCTCTCCGGCGAGCTGCCCGAGGGCTCGACCGCCACCGATCTCGTCCTCACGATCACCGAGCAGCTGCGCAAGCACGGTGTCGTCGGCAAGTTCGTCGAGTTCTACGGCCCCGGTGTCGGCGCCGTGCCGCTGGCCAACCGCGCCACGATCGGCAACATGAGCCCGGAGTACGGCTCCACCATCGCGGTCTTCCCGATCGACGACGAGACCACGAAGTACATGCGGCTCACCGGCCGCAGCGAGGACCAGATCGCGCTCACCGAGGCTTACGCCAAGGCCCAGGGCCTGTGGCACGACGCCGACCACGAGCCGCGCTACAGCGAGTACCTGGAGCTCGACCTGTCGACGGTCGTCCCGTCGATCGCCGGCCCGAAGCGTCCGCAGGACCGCGTCGAGCTGACCGAGGCCAAGGGCTCGTTCCGCACGGCGCTGGCCGACTACGCCACCGACGACGAGCAGGGTGTCAACGGTTACGACGAGGCTCTCGACGAGTCCTTCCCGGCCTCCGACGCCCCGAGCAGCAGCGCCGACGGCACGAACGGCGACAAGCCCGACGCACCGGCGCCGTCCGGTGCAGGTCGCCCCAGCAACCCGCAGACCGTGACGCTCGAGGACGGCACGTCCTTCGAGGTCGATCACGGCGCCGTCACGATCGCGGCCATCACGTCCTGCACCAACACGTCGAACCCGTCGGTCATGATCGGCGCGGCGCTGCTGGCCAAGAAGGCCGTCGAGAAGGGCCTGTCCCGCAAGCCGTGGGTCAAGACCACGCTCGCGCCCGGCTCGAAGGTCGTCACCGACTACTACAACAAGTCGGGCCTGACGCCGTACCTCGACAAGCTCGGCTTCAACCTCGTGGGCTACGGCTGCACGACGTGCATCGGCAACTCCGGTCCGCTGATCCCCGAGGTCAGCCAGGCCGTCAACGACGGCGACCTCGCCGTCGTCTCGGTGCTGTCGGGCAACCGCAACTTCGAGGGCCGCATCAACCCCGACATCAAGATGAACTACCTGGCGTCGCCGCCGCTGGTCATCGCGTACGCGCTGGCGGGCACGATGGACACCGACCTGCAGACGGCTCCGCTCGGTCAGGACCAGGACGGCAACGACGTCTTCCTGCGTGACATCTGGCCGTCGCCGACCGAGGTCGAGGACGTCATCGCGTCGTCGATCTCCTCGGAGACCTTCAGCTCGGAGTACGCCGACGTCTTCGCGGGCGACGAGCGCTGGCAGAACCTGCCCACGCCGGAGGGTGACACCTTCGAGTGGGACGAGGACTCCACGTACGCCCGCAAGGCGCCGTACTTCGAGGGCATGGAGCTCGAGCCGTCGCCCGTCACCGACGTCAGCGGCGCACGGGTGCTGCTGAAGCTCGGCGACTCGGTCACGACTGACCACATCAGCCCGGCGGGCGCCATCAAGAAGGACAGCCCCGCCGGCAAGTACCTCATGGAGAAGGGCGTGGAGCCGCGCGACTTCAACTCGCTCGGCTCGCGCCGCGGCAACCACGAGGTCATGATCCGTGGCACGTTCGCCAACATCCGCCTGCGCAATCAGATCGCGCCGGGCACCGAGGGCGGCTTCACCCGCGACTTCAGCACCGACGGCGAGGTGACCACGGTCTTCGACGCCTCGGCGAACTACCAGGAGGCGGGCATCCCGCTCGTGGTGCTGGCCGGCAAGGAGTACGGCTCGGGCTCGTCGCGCGACTGGGCCGCCAAGGGCACCGCGCTGCTGGGCGTCAAGGTCGTCATCGCCGAGAGCTACGAGCGCATCCACCGCTCGAACCTCATCGGCATGGGCGTGCTGCCGCTGCAGTACCCCGAGGGCCAGGATGCCGAGAGCCTCGGCCTGACGGGTGAGGAGACCTTCGAGTTCACGGGCATCACCGGACTCAACGAGGGCCGCACCCCCAAGACCGTCAAGGTCACGGCGGGCGATGTCGAGTTCGACGCCGTCGTGCGCATCGACACCCCCGGCGAGGCGAACTACTACCGCAACGGCGGCATCATGCCGTACGTGCTGCGTTCGCTCCTCTGAGCTGAGCACCTGACGACGCGGCCCCCTCCGACACGGAGGGGGCCGCGTCGCGTCGAGGGAGGCAGGATGGGGCCATGACGATCCACGACGAGCACCCGTTCCTGCCGCCGGAGGGGGAGCGCTCGGTCGTGCGCCGGCTGCGCGGACGGTGGCCCGCGGGCGTCGCCGTCGTGACGACCGGCACCGGTAGGTCGCGCGTCGGGCTCACCGTGTCGTCGCTGGTCGTCGTCGACGGCGATCCCGGAGTCGTCCTGATGATGCTCGACCCGTTGTCGGATCTCGCGGAGGCGCTGTCGACCGGGGTGCCGTGCGTCGTGAACGTGCTGGGCCCGGGCCAGGGCGAGCTGGCCGAGGTGTTCGCCGGGCAGGCACCGGCTCCCGGTGGGCGGTTCACGGTCGGACGGTGGACCGACGGCACGCACGGGCCCGAGCTGGCCGGTGCGTCCGCCGTCGCGCGGGGTCACGTCAGCCAGGTCGCGGACCACGAGACGGGATGGTCGGTGCGCCACGAGGTCGAGCTCGCCTCCGTCGACCTGGCCGAGGTCGCTCCGTTGCGGCACGAGCGCGGCACCTACCGCTGACGCCTCCCAGCACCATGGGCCCGCCTCGGTAGACTGGCCGAATGGCTGCGAACGACGCTGTGGAAGCCCGAGGGATCCTGGCCGGGATCTCGGGCCCGCGCGATCTCGAGCGACTCGACGCGGCCGAGCTGGACCAGCTGGCCGAGGAGATTCGCGAGCTGCTGATCGCGGCGGTGGCCACGCGTGGCGGACACCTGGGCCCCAACCTCGGCGTCGTCGAGCTCACGATGGCGATCCATCGCGTGTTCGAGTCGCCGCAGGACAAGGTCGTGTGGGACACCGGCCACCAGAGCTACGTGCACAAGATGCTGACGGGCCGGGCCCGGGACTTCAACGGCCTCCGCACCGAGACCGGCCTCTCGGGCTATCCCTCGCGCGCCGAGTCCGAGCACGACTGGGTCGAGAACTCGCACGCCTCCACGAGCCTGTCCTACGCCGACGGGCTCGCCCGGGCGCACGAGCAGACCGGTTCGGACCGGCACGTCGTGGCCGTGATCGGCGACGGGGCCATGACCGGTGGCATGGCCTGGGAGGCCCTCAACAACATCGCGGCTCACCGCGACCGCCGGCTCGTCGTGGTCGTCAACGACAACGGGCGGTCGTACCGGCCCACCGTCGGCGGCCTCGCCCAGCGGCTCACCCACATCCGGACGAGCCCCGGCTACGAACCCACGCTCCAGGCCATCAAGGAGCGGCTCACCGGACGCGGGGGAGCGCTGGGCCCGGCGGCCTACGAGGCACTCCACGCGGTCAAGAAGGGCGTCAAGGACGCCCTGGCGCCGCAGGGCATGTTCGAGGACCTCGGCATCAAGTACATCGGACCGGTCGACGGTCACGACCGGGTGGCGCTCGAGACGGCGCTCACGGCCGCCAAGCGGTTCTCGGGGCCCGTCCTGGTGCACGTGCTCACGACCAAGGGCCAGGGCTACGACATCGCGGTCGACAACGAGAACGACCAGATGCACCAGTCGGTGCCGTTCGACCGCCTCACCGGCGACGCCCTCGCGGTCGCCCCGGCCGGCTGGACCTCGGTCTTCCGTGACGAGATCGTCCGGATCGCCGACGAGCGTACCGACGTCGTCGGCATCACCGCCGCGATGCTGCACCCGGTGGGCCTCGACGCCTTCGCCGACAAGTTCCCCGACCGCGTGTTCGACGTCGGCATCGCCGAGCAGCACGCTGTCACGTGCGCCACGGGCCTGGCGATGGGTGGTGTCCACCCCGTCGTGGCCGTCTACGCGACCTTCCTGAACCGCGCGTTCGACCAGGTGCTCCTCGACACCGCCCTGCACCGCTGCGGGGTCACGTTCGTCCTCGACCGCGCGGGCGTCACGGGCGACGACGGCGCGTCGCACAACGGCATGTGGGACATGTCGCTGCTGCAGCTCGTGCCGGGCCTGCACCTGTCCGCCCCCCGCGACGGCGCCCGCCTGCGTGAGGCCCTCCGGGAGGCCGTCGAGATCGATGACGCGCCGTCGGTCGTCCGCTTCGCCAAGGGTGCGGTTCCCGACGACGTCGAGGCCGTGGAGCGGGTCGGCGTCGTCGACGTGCTGCGCCGCGACGACGACGCACAGGTGCTGCTGGTCGGGGTGGGCCCGATGGCGCACATGGCGCTTGCCGCCGCGGAGCTCCTGGCCGACGCGGGAGTCCGCAGCACGGTCGTCGACCCGCGTTGGGTCAAGCCGTTGCCGCCGCAGCTGCTCGAGCTCGCGGCCCGTCACCGCCTCGTCGTGACGATCGAGGACAACGGTCGCCAGGGCGGGGTCGGCTCCACCCTCGTGCAGGCCGTGAGCGACGCAGCTCTCGGTGTGCCGGTGCGGGTCCATGCGATCGCCCAGGAGTTCCTGCCGCACGCCAAGCGCGACGTCCTGCTCGAGCGGCTCGGCCTCACCGCGCCGGCCATCGCCGACGACGCCCTCCGCTGCCTGCCCGGCGCCGGGAACAACGAGGACTAGGGCGCGGTTGACGATGAAGTGGCCTTTGAAGCGTGACGACACGCCCGACGACGTCCCCCCGAACTCCGATCAGCCGGGCTCCGACCGGCTGAGCTCCGACCAGGCAAGCTCCGACGAGCTGAACCTCGACGTGCCGGCCCCGGACGAGCTGATCGATCCCGACGCCCTCTCGCCGAACGACCAGACGGTCCTGGTCGTGGCGCTCGACGGCTTCCTTTCCGCAGGTGGGGGATCGCGGATCGCGGCCGAGCACCTGTTGTCGGGGCACGGCGACGTGGTCCACTCCTTCGACATCGACGCGATGTTCGACTACCGCGCCCGTCGCCCGACGCTGCGGTTCCACAAGGACCACTACCTCGACTACGACGCCCCGCGCCTCGACGTCGTGCTGGAGCACGACCTCACGGGGCGCCCGTTCTTCGTGCTGGCAGGTCCCGAGCCTGACTTCCTGTGGGAGCGGTTCGCCGCCGAGGTCAGGCAGGTCATCGACGACCTCGACATCGACCTGACCCTGAGCCTGGGATCGGTCCCGATGGGGGTGCCGCACACCCGTCCGATGCTCGTCACGGCGCACGGCACCTCGCCGGAGCTGATCGACCGCACCAACCTCTGGTCGGCCGAGCTCGTCGTGCCCTCGTCGGCCCAGTCGATGCTCGAGTACCGGCTCGGTTCGTGGGGTCACGAGGCCGCCGGCTACGTCGCGCACGTCCCGCACTACCTCGCCCAGGTCGACTACCCCGGCGCGGCGGTCGTGCTGCTCGAGGCGGTCACCGACCGGCTCGGACTCCAGATCGACCTGACCCCGCTGCGTGAGCGCCACGCGAGCGCGATGGTCGAGATCGAGTCGCAGATCGAGGACCAGCACGGTGCCGAGCTGGTGAGCGGGCTCGAGCAGCAGTACGACGCGTTCACCCGCGGCGCGGCCCAGTCGTTGCTCGCGAGCGACGAGGACCTCCCGAGTGCCGACGAGCTCGCCGGCCAGTTCGAGGAGTACCTGGCGCGCCAGCGCAAGAACGGCGACTCCTGAGTCCTGCGGGTCGCTAGGATCGCGTCGTGCCTGCCTCTCTCACTGAACTGCTGGACCTGCTCGAGCTCGAACAGCTCGAGGTCGGACTCTTCCGCGGTCGCCAGCCCCAGAGCTCGATGCTGAAGCGCGTCTTCGGCGGGCAGGTCGCGGCCCAGGCGGTGGTCGCGGCGCAGAACACGGTGCCGGACGACCGGCACCTGCACTCGCTGCACATCTACTTCATCCTCGGGGGCGACCCCAGCATCCCGATCGTCTACGACGTCGAGAACGTGCGCGACGGCCGCTCCTTCACGACCCGTCGGGTCGCCGCCCGTCAGCACGGCAAGATCATCTTCTACATGACGGCCTCGTTCCAGGTCGAGGAGCCGGGCTTCGAGCACCAGGACCCCTTGCCGGACGTGCCGTCGCCCGACGACGCCATCCCGCTGGGCGAGATCGTCAAGGCCCGCGGCCCGGAGTACGCCGAGCAGTGGAGCCGTGAGTGGTCGTCGTTCGACCTGCGCTACGTCGGTGACAACCGGTCGGACGCCGCCCGCGACGCCAGCGGGCGACTCGTCGTGCAGCGCCTCTGGTTCAAGGCCTCGGGCCAGCTGCCGCCGTCGCGCCTGATCCACAACGCCGCGTTCACCTACATCAGCGACCTGAGCCTGCTGGGCGCCTCGCTCGTGCCGCACGGCGTCTACATCGGGTCGCCGAACATCCAGCCCGCCTCCCTCGACCACGTGATCTGGTTCCACCGGCCGGTCGCGGTGGACGGCTGGATGCTCTACGACCAGTCGTCGCCGTCGGCCTCGGGGGCCCGCGGCCTCAGCACCGCGCGCGTGTTCGACGAGCGCGGTGCCCTGGTGGCGACCGTGGCCCAGGAGGGCCTCATCCGGCAGGTCTAGCTAGCGACGACCCAGCAGCAGGCCGAGCGACGGCAGCAGGCCCAGGACGCTGGAGAGCAGCGAGGTGACGGTGGTCGTCAGCGCGGCGACGGGCGTCGGCACCGGTGCCGGTGCGGACGGTGTCGCCGGAGGTGCGACGGGCAGCGCCGTGGCGAGGTCGCTCTCCGGCAGCACCGGGAACAACAGCCGCGAGCCGCTGGTGCCTCCGACCTCGACGGTGTTGAGGCCGGGGACCGTGGGCAGTGAGAACGCCGAGGCGCCCACGATGTCCAGTCGGATGCGGTGACCCGCCTTGAAGCGGTTGGCGACGGGCCACATCTCGACCTGGTACAGCCGCGAGCTGAGGAAGCCGGCCAGCGGCGTCTTGACGCTGTAGTCGCCGTACGGCTGCACGATCGTGCCGTTCTGGTCCTTGAGCGACTTCTCCTCGACGACGTTCGGGAACGACGACAGCAGGCGACCGACCGTCAGAGGGTGCGCGGTGCCGTCGGGGTGGACGTCGGAGACCACGGCCCAGATGGCCGTCTCCGGCGACGTCGTCGACAGGCGGACCTGCAGCGAGGCGGGTCCGGCCGAGACCACGTTCTGCGTGAGCGCCGGCGTCGTGTAGCTCAGGCCCGGCAGTCCGACGAGGCCGTTCATGTCGGTCAGGCCGGGGAGCTGCGAGGTCAGCAGCTGCAGGCCGGCCGCGTCGAGCAGCGACGTCGTGGGGGAGTCGGTCGCCAGCGGGCTCGAGGGGAGGGGAAGGTACGACTGCGCCGCCGACTGCTGGGGCGTGCCGAGCGTCAGGGTGCCGTCGTTCAGGGTCGCCGCCGTGCCGCTGCGGGTCGCGTCGAGGTTCAGCGCGGCCCAGGTCGTCCCCGGCAGCGGCCAGTCGGCACCGTCCCGACTCAGGTACTGGCCCGCGAGCATGTCGCGGCGGTCGCCGTCCGCCAGCGTCAGCTGCACGGCGGGGTCCTCGGTGATGCCGTTGTCCATGTCGCGCAGGTAGTGGTCGTACCAGGCCTGCATGTCGGCCTGACCGTTGTCGGTGCCGGCCGGGAACCCGTCGTGTCCGCCCGCGAGCAACAGGTGCGATCCGTTGTCGCGCAGCTCCTGGTAGCCCTGGAACGCGCCGCGCGACTCCACGTCGAAGATGCCGTTGATCGCGAGGATCGGCAGGTCGTTGGCGTCCCCGCGGAAGCCGCGCTCCTGCCAGAAGGTGTCGAGCGTCGGGTGCAGGAAGCCGGCCTGGAGTCCGCTGTCGAGCAGGCCGGTCACGGCGTCGAGGGAGCCGACCGGGTCGTTGGCCAGCCGGTTGGGTCCCTGGGCGAGCGCCAGGGCGCCGATGCCGAGGATCACGGCGGCGCCGGGGACGATGTTGCTGACGCCGCCCGGCACGAGCAGGTCGCGGTAGAGCTCGAACGTCCCGGAGCGCAGGGTCGCGGTGTCGACGCAGGGCAGCTCGAGGTGCATCGAGTTGTAGATCATGATCGCGCTGGCGGAGAACCCGTGGACGCCGAGCCGTCCGTTGCTCCAGGGCTGGCCGCACGCCCACTGGAGGACCTCCGACACGTCCTGCTGGCTGCGCGGACCGAGGGCGTCGAAGCCGCCGGAGCTGGCCCCGGTGCCGCGCAGCTGCACCAGGAGGTGGTTGTAGCTGCCGTCGGGCATGAAGGTCGCCGAGCCCGGCCCGTAGGGGCTGAACTCGATCACGGTGGGCCGGGCCGTGGCGGGGCCCTGGCTCGTCAGGGTCGTCTGCAGCTCGACCCCGTCGGAGACGGTGACCCGCTCCTCCTGCGTCGTGGTGTCGGCGGCCGCCGGCATCGCGGTCGTCGCGACGAGCAACGGTGCCAGGAGGACCAGGGCGGAGGCGACGCGGAGTCGACGCAGGAGAGGGTTCACATACCCTTCAACGCCGTGAAGTGACCACGGTCACGGGTCGAGAGCAACTTTCTTGTACGGATGTACCAATCAGTGCCGCGTGTGCTCACGCGCTCGGCCGAGGAACCGGTGACGCACCACCGAGGCAGCGGCCAGGGTGCCGGCACCGAGGAGCAGCAGCCACGCGATCGGCAGACCGCTCGCGGTACCAGGGCCGGTCGTCGCGGCCGTCGCGGTGTACCCGGGCACGAACGAGTCGCTGGTGTCGCCCTCGGGGGAGCCGGTGACCTCGCCGCCGTCGTAGCCGGAACCGGGTCCGGGGCCGGCCGCCGCACTGGTGTCGGCGGCGTCGAGCGCCGACCGCACGTCCTCCAGCACGGCCGACTCCGCCTCGGCGTTGTCGGAACCGGAGGTGCCGAGGGTCGGCAACGTGAGGCGTGACGGGTGCTCGGCATCGTTGTGGATCGTGATGACGCCCAGCTGGCCCGCCAGGTTGGTCAGGGGCGAGAGCAGGTGCGGCGTGTCGAACGACTGGACCGAGATCCGGAGGCGTTCGCCCTCGTTGACCACCGCGCCGGTCGGGAAGACCTCGACGTCGACCGGCACGATCTCGCCCGGTGCGAGGACCCGACGCGACTCCTGGGTGAACGGGTGCCACGGCTGGATGATCTCGCCGTCGAGCGTGACGGACCGCGACTCGTCGAGCTCGGCCAGGGAGATGACCTGCCACCCGCCCGTGAGCCGGTCGACGACACCGTCGGGGGTGACCCGCGAGACGCTGACCGAGAGCATCCCGTCGCCAGTCGTGCTCGAGGTGTACAGGCGCGCGTTGATGGGTCCGAGGATGTTCAGGTCGCTCGTCAGCGGGGCTGTCTCGTAGACGACTCCGGTGGCGTCGTTGAGCGCGGCGTTCTGGTTGCAGGCCTCCCAGGCGCCGATCAGGTTCAGCACGCCCGCGGTCCACTGCGAGGTGCTGCGCGAGCACAGCCCGGCCACCGGGATCGGGAGGATCTGCGACGACCCCGCGACGACCTCGCCCTGGGTGAGCTGACCGCTCGCGCCGCCCAGCGTGGTCGAGCTGCCGGACAGCTTGAACGAGGCCGCCGTCTGGTCGCTCAGGTAGGAGTCGCGGTACTGCCACTGGCCGGACCCGAGCTCGTAGTAGGAGAAGCTCGGCAGGTCGGAGTCCAGCGCCGGGTCGGGCAGTCCCTTGACGTAGTGGTCGAACCAGCGCAGCTGCAGCTCGCCGAGGGTGCCCAGGCCGGCGTCCGGGACGCCTTGGCCGTTGGAGCCCTGGAGGTGGTCCCACGGTCCGAGGATCATCTTGACCGGGACGCCCCGCTCGCGCAGGGCCTGGTAGACCAGCGGCGTGCCGCGCTGGAACAAGTCGTACTCGCCGCCGATCAGGAACGTCGGCACGTCGATGTTCGGCACGGAGTTCGTGATCGTGCTCCGCGACTCGTAGAACTCGCCGTCGTACGCCTGGGGTCCGCCCAGCGCCGCCTCGAGCAGCAGCTGGATCGACGACGCGCCGTTGCCGACGAGGTGGGTCAGGAGATTCTCGACCGCCTGGGGTGACGTCGACGGCACGAGGCCGGTCAGGTTGACCAGTCCGAGCCACAGCGGCATGAAGCCCGTGTCGAGCTGGCCGCCGGAGGCAACGATGTCGCGGTACACCTCGGCGGTGGGCACCTGGGGGAAGATCGCCTTCAGTCCCTCGGGGTTCTGTCCGGCCGCGAAGAGCTGGCTGATGCCCATGTACGACGGCCCCGACATCGCGACCGACCCGTTGCTCCACGGCTGCTGGGCCGCCCACTCGACGATCTCCTTGGCGTCGAGCTGCTCCCGCTCGCCGAAGACCTGCCAGGTGCCGCCGGAGCTACCGGTGCCGCGGGCGTCGACCGTGAGCTGGAGGTAGCCACGCTTGACGAGGAACTCCGGATCGGCGCCGCCGAGGGTCGCGCCGCTGGGGCTGCCGATCACGGTCTTGCTGTAGGCCGTGATCGTCACGACGACCGGCAGTGCGGCGTCGACGACCTGGCCGTCGGCGTCGACCGGGCGCTTCAGGTCGGCCAGGAGGACGGTGCCGTCGGACGTCGGGATCTCGAGGTCGGTCTCGACGACGGTTGCGGGGTGCTCCTCGGGCCGCGGCTCCCAGCCGGAGCCGGCCGGCGCGGCCGGTGCGGTGGCGACCGCAGCTGCTGCTGCCGACGTCGGGATCGGGGGAGCCGCCGTCGCCGCCACGGGGGCGACGAGCGCAGCGGCCGTCAGGGCGGCAGCCGTCAAGAGACGCATGAGAACCTCCGGTGTCGTGGTGACCAACGACACAGTAGACGCCCAGTTACCGCAGTCCTCAGGCGAGCGGGGTGACCCGGCCGACCATGTGCGTGACGGGCTTGCGCGCCCCCACGACCCCGAGGTCGATCGAGCCGCCGGACTCGCGCGAACCGAACACCACGGTGGTCGGCAGCAGGATCGGCTTCTTGAACTCGACGTCGATCCGGAACGCGTCCGGCAGGCGGTTGGCCAGCGCCGCGAGGGCATGCGCCTTGGTCCACATGCCGTGCGCGATGTTGGTCGGGAACCCGAACGCCTTCGCCGTGAGCGGGTACAGGTGGATCGGGTTGCGATCCCCTGACACGGCGCCGTAACGACGGCCCAGGTTGCCCGCGAGCTTCCAGTGCACGACGCCGTTGGGGGCCTCGAGACCCTCCAGCGGGGCAGGAGTCGCCTCGGCCTCGCCACCGCGACCACGCGCGAACAGCGTGGTGACCTCGGTCCAGACGACCTCACCGTCGACCGTGACGTCGGTCAGGAGGTCGATCAGACGCCCCTTCGGGTGCGGGCGCAGGTCGGCGGCACGCACCGAGACGTCGAACGTCTCGTCGGCCGTGAGTGGGCGGTGCTGCGTGATCGTGTTGCGCAGGTGCACCAGGCCCATCGGCGCGAACGGGAACGCCGTGTCGGTCATGAGCGACATGTGGAGCCCGAACGCCGCCATGTGCGGGTAGGTGGCCGGCAGGGCCTCCCCGCGCCCGAAGCCGCAGACCTCGCGGTACCGCTCCAGGTGGGCGGGATCGGTCGTGACGCCCGTGCGCTGCAGGACGAGGTCCGGAGCACCACCCGAGGCGTGCTTGACGCCCGGCAGGGACCCGACGCCCGGGATGGCCGGCAGGGCCGCCTTCAGCATGAGGGGTGCCGTCGACGGCGCCTTGGCGAAGGTGCGCGTCACCATGTCAGGACGCGCCGATCAGCATCTGGCCGTTGACGCCGATCACGTTGCCGCTGACGGTGGCCGAGCCGGGGCTCGCGAGCCACGCGATGGTCTCGGCGACGTCGACGGGCAGGCCGCCCTGCGACATCGAGTTCATGCGACGGCCGGCCTCGCGGATGCCGAGCGGGATGGTCTTGACCATCTCGGTCTCCATGAACCCGGGGGCGATGACGTTGGCCGTGATGCCGCGGTCGGCGACGCGCTGGGAGAGCGACTGGATCCAGCCGATCACGCCGGCCTTGGCCGAGGCGTAGTTGGTCTGCCCGTTGTTGCCGGCGATGCCCGCGATCGACGCGATGCCGACGATGGAGCCACCCTCGTTGATCAGGCCCTGCTCGAGCAGCTGGTCGGTGATGCGCTGCGGCGCGCCGACCGAGATCTCGACGACGAGCTGCCAGTTCTCCGGCTTCATGTTGCGCAGGCGCTTGTCGCGCGTGATGCCGGCGTTGTGGACGATGATGTCGATCGCGCCGTGGTGCTTCTGGATGTACTCGGCGATCTCGGCCGGGGCGTCGGGCGAGGTGATGTCGCCGACGATGTAGCCGCCACCGAGCTCCTCGGCCAGGGCCTTGAGGTCGTCGGCGAGCGGCGGGACGTCGAGCCCGATCACGGTGGCGCCGTCGCGGGCCAGCGTGCGCATGTCGGCCTCACCGAGACCGCGCGAGGCGCCCGTGACGAGCGCGACCTTGCCGGCCAGCGGCTTGGTGACGTCCTTGACGGCCGGCGCCTTCGTGATGCCCGTCGTGCCGAGGCGCACGACCTGGCCCGAGACGTAGGCCGACTTGGGGGAGAGGAGGAAGCCGAGCGTGGAGCCCACCGTCTTCTCGGCACCCTGGGAGACGTAGACGAGGTTGACGGTCGAGCCGCCCCCGATCTCCTTGCCGAGCGAGCGCGAGAATCCCTCGAGCGCGCGCTGGGCGATGGCCGCGCCCTCGGTGGCGGCCTGCTCCGGGTCGGCGCCGATCACGACGACGCGGCCGCTCGAGGCCACCTGGCGCAGGACGGGGGTGAAGAACTCCTGCAGGGCCACCAGGCCGGCTGCGGAGTCGATACCGGTGGCGTCGAAGACGAGGCCCTTGTACTTCTTGCCGTCGGCCCGGACCCCGGTGGAGTCGATGCCGTACGCCTTCAGCGCCGCGGTGATGGCCTTGCTGACCGGTCCCGCCGCCCCGGTGGTGGCGCTGCCCGTGAGGACGCTGCCCTTGACCAGCGGGCCGCCGGCGTACCGGTCGAGGTAGGGCGGGTTCGGCAGGCCCAGGTTCTTGACCAGGAACTTGCCGACGGGGTTGTGCGCGAGATCTTGGTAACGATCGCTCACGGGTGTGTCCTATCTCTCGAATACCGGTGGTATCTGAATCCGACACCTGACTGTAACCTCGTGTGACAGTACCGGTCCACTCCGGCACGACGAGGCACATGTCACGTTCCGTGACCATCATCGACACATTCGAGGAGTCCCGCCATGGCAGGCAACACGCCCGCGAAGAAGGCCCCCGCCAAGAAGGCCGCCCCCACCAAGAAGGCGCCGGCCGCCAAGGCTCCGGCGAAGGCGGCCTCGGTCACCGAGACGGCCACCACCTCGGCCCCGGCCGCTTCCGACGACGCCCAGCGCGTGCGTCGCGTCGCCGTCATCGGCGGCAACCGCATCCCGTTCGCCCGCAGCAACACGGTCTACACCGACGTCTCCAACCAGGACATGCTCACGGCGGCCCTCGACGGCCTCGTGGAGCGGTTCGGCCTCGAGGGCGAGCGCGTCGGCGAGGTCGTCGCCGGAGCCGTGCTCAAGCACGCCCGCGACTTCAACCTGACGCGCGAGACCGTGCTCGGCTCCAAGCTCTCGCCCGAGACGCCCGCCACCGATCTTCAGCAGGCGTGCGGCACGGGCCTGCAGGCTGCGTTCGTCGTGGCCGACAAGATCGCCCTGGGCAAGATCGAGACCGGCATCGCCGGCGGCACCGACACCACCTCGGACGCCCCGCTCGCCGTCAACGACAAGCTCCGCAAGATCCTCATCCAGGCCAACCAGCTGTCGGCCAAGGGCGACAAGAAGGGGCTCGTGAAGCTCCTGACGAAGGTCCGGCCGTCCTACCTGGCTCCCGACCAGCCGCGGAACTCCGAGCCGCGCACGGGCCTGTCGATGGGCGACCACCAGGCCATCACGACGCACGCCTGGAAGATCACCCGCGAGGCGCAGGACGAGCTCGCCGCCGCGTCGCACCAGAACCTCGCGAAGTCGTGGGACGAGGGCTGGCAGGCCGACCTGGTCACGCCGTTCAACGGTGTCGCCAAGGACAACCACCTGCGTCCGGACTCCACCGTCGAGAAGCTCGCCAAGCTCAAGCCCGTCTTCGGTCGCAACCTGGGCGACGAGGCCACGATGACGGCCGGCAACTCGACGCCGCTGTCCGACGGCGCCTCGGTCGCGCTGCTCGCGTCGGAGGACGAGGCCGCCAAGCGCGGCTGGGACGTCCAGGCCTACTTCGTCGACTACGAGACCGCTGCGGTCGACTACGTCAGCGGAGCCGAGGGCCTGCTGATGGCCCCCGCCTACGCCGTGCCGCGCATGCTCGCGCGCAACGGCCTCACGCTGCAGGACTTCGACTACTACGAGATCCACGAGGCCTTTGCCGGCCAGGTGCTCTCGACGCTCGCCGCATGGGAGTCGCCGGAGTTCTGCCAGGACAAGCTGGGCCTGGACGTCCCGCTCGGCACGATCGACCGCACCCGCCTCAACGTGAAGGGCTCGTCGCTCGCGGCGGCGCACCCCTTCGCCGCGACGGGTGGTCGCATCGTGGCCAACCTCGCCAAGCTCCTGCACGAGGCCGGCCCCGGCAAGCGTGGCCTGATCTCGATCTGCGCCGCCGGTGGCCAGGGCGTCGTCGCGATCCTGGAGAGCTGAGCTACTTCGGTCGTTGATCAGCAACCCCCGGGTCTCGTCGCGAGGCGGACCCGGGGGTTGCTGCCGTCCGGGGCGGGTGACAAGCGGCATGGACCAACGAGCGAGCCGGCCGCAGCCGGACGGGTGACCAAGGATGATGCTTGGCGGTTGCCAGGGCAGCCGTCAGGCATCAGGCGTCGTCCACCCGGCTCCCGGTCCGTGGCCGCTTGTCCCTCGCCCCGAAGGGCGGTGACCTGCTCGTCCGGTCAGCTGGGGCGGGGCGTCGCGCCGGTGGCCATGGCCAGGGCGCCGTGCACGAGCAGGGTGCGAAGGGTGTCGGACGCGACGTCGTCGACGACGGGCATGCCCGTGTTGTGCTCGCGGATGGACCACTGGAGATGGGCCAGGTTGAGCGCGCCGAGACCTTGCGCGTACAGGACGTTGGCGACGAGCGAGGGGTCGGTGACCCGGAAGTCGCCGGAGGTCGTGCCGTCGCCCAGGGTCGTGACGAGGTGGGCGAGGCAGGCGCTGATGGCCGTGCCCAGCTCGATCAGCACCGCGTCACCGACCTCCTGCTGCAGCTCGGACCCACGACGGCGCAGCAGGGTCTGGGCGCAGTCGACGAAGGCGGGGTGCGCGACGCCGTAGTCGAAGAACGTGCCGACGATCGAGGCGAGTCGGGGGCGCGGCGGGGCGCCCGGGTCGACCACGGCCGTGAACGCGGCCTCGAGCTCGTGGAGGTACTCGACGAGGGTGACCGCGAACAGCTCTTCCTTGCTCGTGAAGTGCCGGTAGATGATGGCCCGGTTGATGCCGACGGCACGGGCGATGTCCTCGATCTGGGCGTCGCGGACGCCACGTTCGTCGAACAGGGCACGAGTCGCGGCGATGATCTCGCGCCGACGCACGGCCCGCCTCTCGTCCACACCCATGCGGGTCACCCTAACGATGTCGTCCGTCGCGCCTGCAGGCACGGCTTCCGCCCTGCTCCTGTCGGTGCCCGGCCGTAGGGTCGTGCCCATGAGGCCAGTGTCCGAGCTCAGTCGTCAGGTCGCCCCGTTCAAGGTCGTCTCCGACTACCAACCCGCCGGTGACCAGCCGACGGCCATCGCCGCGCTCGAGAAGCGCATCACCGAGGGTGAGCGGCACAACGTGCTGCTCGGCGCCACCGGCACCGGCAAGACCGCCACGGTCGCCTGGCTCGCCGAGAAGCTGCAGCGTCCGATGCTCGTGATGCTCCCGAACAAGACCCTCGCGGCGCAGTTCGCCAACGAGCTGCGCGAGTACTTCCCCGAGAACGCGGTCGAGTACTTCGTGTCGTACTACGACTACTACCAGCCCGAGGCGTACCTCCCGCAGACCGACACCTACATCGAGAAGGACTCCTCCATCAACGAGGAGGTCGAGCGGCTGCGGCACTCGGCCACGTGGTCGCTGCTCACCCGGCGCGACGTCATCGTGGTCGCCACGGTCTCCTGCATCTACGGCCTCGGGTCGGCGCAGGAGTACCTCGACCGCATGATCGGCTTCACGGTCGGCGAAGAGATGCCCCGCGAGCAGCTGCTCCGCACACTCGTCCAGGCGCAGTACGTCCGTAACGACGTGGCGTCGACCCGGGGCACGTTCCGGGTCAAGGGCGACACGGTCGACATCTTCCCCGTGTACCAGGAGCTGGCGGTCCGGGTCGAGTTCTTCGGCGACGAGATCGAGCGGCTCATGACCCTGCACCCCCTCACGGGCGAGGTCCTCAGCGAGGACCAGCAGCTGTACGTCGGCGCCGCCACCCACTACGCGGTCGGCTCCAGCACGATGCAGCGCGCGATGGGCACGATCCAGACCGAGCTCGACGAGCGCCTCGGCGAGCTCGATGCCGAGGGCAAGCTGCTCGAGGCCCAGCGCCTGCGCATGCGCACGACGTACGACCTCGAGATGATGCAGCAGATCGGCACGTGCAACGGCATCGAGAACTACTCCCGCCACATGGACGCGCGCCAGCCGGGCAGTCCGGGCAACTGCCTGCTCGACTACTTCCCCGAGGACTTCGTGCTGGTCCTGGACGAATCGCACGTCACGGTGCCGCAGATCGGCGCGATGTACGAGGGCGACATGTCACGCAAGCGCACCCTCGTCGAGCACGGCTTCCGTCTTCCGAGCGCGATGGACAACCGCCCGCTCACCTGGCCGGAGTTCCTCGAGCGCACCGACCAGACCGTCTACCTGTCGGCCACGCCCGGCACCTACGAGATGGAGCAGGCCAAGGGTGAGTTCGTCGAGCAGATCATCCGACCCACGGGCCTCATCGATCCCGAGGTCGTGGTCAAGCCCACCAAGGGTCAGATCGACGACCTCATCTTCCAGATCCGCGAGCGGGTCGAGAAGCGCGAGCGCGTGCTCGTCACGACGCTGACCAAGAAGATGTCGGAGGACCTCACCGACTACCTCGTCGAGGCCGGCATCCGCACGCGGTACCTGCACAGCGAGATCGACACCCTGCGCCGCGTCGAGCTGCTGCGCGAGCTGCGCCTGGGCGAGTACGACGTCCTGGTCGGCATCAACCTGCTCCGCGAGGGTCTCGACCTGCCCGAGGTCAGCCTCGTGGCGATCCTCGACGCCGACAAGGAAGGCTTCCTCCGCTCCGCACGTTCACTGATCCAGACGATCGGCCGCGCGGCCCGCAACGTGTCGGGTCAGGTCATCATGTACGCCGACCGCATCACCGACTCGATGGCCCAGGCGATCGACGAGACCAACCGCCGCCGCGAGAAGCAGGTGGCGTACAACCTCGCGCACGGCGTCGACCCGCAACCGCTGCGCAAGAAGATCGGTGACATCACCGACATGCTGGCCCGCGAGGACGCCGACACGACCCAGCTGCTGGCGGCCACGGGCGATCACCGCCGCAAGGGGGCGGCGGTCCCGCTGGGGGAGCACACCGCGTCCCTGGCCGACCTGCCGTCGGCCGACCTCGCGGCCCTCATCGAGTCGCTGAGCGAGCAGATGCACGCTGCGGCCGCCGACCTGCAGTTCGAGGTCGCGGCGCGGCTGCGCGACGAGATCGGCGACCTCAAGAAGGAGCTGCGCGGCATGCTGGCGGCTGACGCCTAGCAGCGCTGCCGGCGCGCGTCCGATTCGACGGGTTCGGCCGGGCCTGTCAGACTTCTCCGCGGAGGGGAGTATTCCTTTCGCCACGTGCTCGCCAGCACGATCGCGTCCTCGCGGTCCGGATACGTGGGTCGCCTTGACCAGGCGGCGGAAGAGACCTCCGGTCAGCTCAACCGGAGGAACCCACCTTGAACGTGTCCACGCTCGAGTGGAGCATCACGATCGGCGTCACGATCGCCGTGCTCCTGTTCGACATCATCGTCGTCGCGCGCAAGCCGCACGAGCCCTCCATCAAGGAGTGCTCGATCTACCTGAGCATCTACGTCTCGATGGCCATCGCCTTCGGGCTGTGGGTCATCTACTTCCACGACGGGCCCGGCAAGGACGAGGACTACGGTCTGCAGTTCTTCGCCGGCTGGCTGACCGAGTACAGCCTCTCGGTCGACAACCTGTTCATCTTCCTGATCATCATGGCCAGCTTCAAGGTGCCCCGGAAGTACCAGCAGGAGGCTCTGCTGGTGGGCATCATCATCGCGATCGTCTTCCGTGGCATCTTCATCGCGATCGGCGCCGTCGCCATCAACAACTTCTCGTGGATCTTCTACCTGTTCGGCGCGTTCCTGCTCTACACGGCGATCAAGCTGGTGTCCGACACCGACCACGACGACGACGCCGACAACGCGGTGGTCAAGTTCGCCCGCAAGCGCTTCACGCTGTCGGATCAGTGGGACGGCCTGAAGCTCGTGGTCAAGGAGAACGGCAAGCGTGCCGTCACGCCGATGTTCCTCGTGATCATCGCGCTCGGCACGACCGATCTGCTGTTCGCGCTCGACTCGATCCCGGCGATCTACGGCCTCACCAAGGAGCCGTACCTGGTCTTCACGGCCAACGTCTTCGCCCTGATGGGTCTGCGCCAGCTGTACTTCCTGCTGGGCGACCTGCTGAAGCGCCTGATCTACCTGTCGCAGGGCCTGGCGTTCCTCCTGGCGTTCATCGGCGTCAAGCTCGTCCTGCACGCTCTGCACGAGAACGAGCTGCCGTTCATCAACGGTGGCGAGAAGGTGCCGGTCTACGAGATCCCGACACTGCTCAGCCTCGGCGTCATCGTCGGCACGCTGAGCATCACGGCGATCGTCAGCCTCGTGGTCTCGGGCCGCCGGGTCCGGGCCGGCCTCAACCCCGACGGCTCGCCGGTCGAGGACGCCGGGCCCTCCGACGCCACGCCGGAGACGGTCGACGAGGACCGAAAGCCGTCCTGACGCACCGCCACGACCGGGAGGCCCCGACACCAGGTGGTGTCGGGGCCTCCTCGTCGCTGGCCAGGCGTCAGTCGCCGCGCTCGACCGCCTCGACATCCTCGAAGCTCGAGTCGCCCTGCCCGGTCGCCTTGTTGACGCCCCAGGTGATGAACCAGAGCACGACGCCGATCGCCATGAGTCCGCCCGCGATGCGGTAGACCTCCGGGTCACGGTCGACCCAGGGGCCGGCGAGGAATAGGCACAGGATCGCCGCGAGGATCGGGGTCTGCCCGGGCGAGGAGAAGAACGTCTTGACGTGATCGTGGCGCTTGCCGCGCAGCACGACGCACGCGACGTTGACGACGGCGAAGACGCACAGCAGCAGGAACGCGGTGACGTTCGACAGGTTGCCGACGACGTTGCTCTCCGGATCGGAGGTCACGTACAGGATCAGGCCCAGGGACAGCACCGTCGTGAAGATCACCGCGACCCACGGCGTCTGCCGTGACGGCAGTACCGCGCCGAGCTGGCGGGGCAGGACGTTCTGCTTCGCCATGCCGTAGATGAGCCGGCTCGCCATGAGCATGTTGATCAGGGCGGTGTTGGCGACGGCGAAGACGGCCAGGAACGGGAACACCTTGTCCATCGGGAAGTCGGGGCTGCCCTTCGAGACCACCTCCAGCAGCGCACGGCCCTCGGACTCGGCGATCGTGCGAAGCTCCTCGGACGACAGCACCGCCACCACGGCGACGGCGACGAGCATGTAGAGGATCACGGCGATGCCGAGACCGGTCAGCATCGTGCGGGGGAAGATCTTCTGCGGATCCTTGGTCTCCTCGACCATGTTGACGGCGTCCTCGAACCCGACCATCGCGAAGAACGCGATCGACGTCGCGGCGGTGACCGCCAGGAACATGCCCTTGTCCTGGTTGTCGCGGAAGACCACGAGCTCGCCCAGGTCGGCGTTGCCCTGGAAGATCACGAAGAAGCCGACGCCGATCACGATGGAGAGCGCCGCCACCTCGACGAGGGTCAGCACGACGTTGAACTTGACGCTCTCGCCGACACCGCGCAGGTTGATCAGGGCGAGCAGGATCATGAAGCCCATCGCGATCGCGGTGATCGTGCCCGACCCGACGACGCCGTCGGCGTTGCCGTCGATCCATCCGTTGATGATGAGTCCGCCGGTGAGGTTGTCGGCCAAGGTCTTGGCCGACGTGGAGGCGCTGGTGATGCCCGAGCAGACCACGGCGAACGCCACGATGAAGGTCAGGAAGTGGATGCCGAACGCCTTGTGCGCGTAGAGCGCGGCACCAGCGGCCTGCGGATACTTGGTGACGAGCTCGAGGTACGACAGGGCCGTGAGGGTCGCCACGATGAAGGCCAGCAGGAACGGAAGCCACACGAGGCCGCCCACCAGGCCGCCCATCTGGCCGGTGACGGCGTAGACCCCGGCTCCCAGGATGTCGCCCACGATGAAGAGCAGCAGGAGCTTCGGCCCCAGGACCCTCTTCAGCTCGGTGGGCTGCTCCGTGGGTTGTTCGCCCGTCTCAGCTGCGTGAGTCATGTGCCCGTGCCCCCCATTCCCGGAGCGCCCGGTGCGTCCGTGCCCCTACCGTGGCCCTGCGGGGGGCGGCGCGCAAGAGGTGCGGTGTCTTCGGTCGTGTCGCCCGTCGGTGTAAGTTGCTCGTCGTGTCGACGCTGCAGGTACGCGTGCCGGGGGTGGTCAAGCGCTGGACGACAGCGCTGGTCGTCCGCCGCATCCGCAAGAAGGGGATCGATCTCTCGACGATCTCGTTCCTGCCGGAGGAGACCAAGATTCCGCTCCAGCGGAACAGCACCGACCCGCTGCCGCAGATCGCGCAGTGGCGCGACGCCGAGCCCATGCGCCGGCTCGACCTGCCGTTCGACTTCACGGCCTGGCTCGTCACCGGTCACGAGCAGACGCGTCAGATCCTGACCTCGCGCGACGAGTACTCCAACGACATCCGTCATCTGTTCACGGGTCACGGCCCCGCCACCTCCGACGACATTGGTGGTCTGGGCTTCACCGATCCACCGCTGCACACGCGCCTGCGCAAGATCATCACCCCCGAGTTCACGATGCGGCGGCTGGCGCGGCTCGAGCCGCTCATCGAGGCCAGGGTCGAGCGGGTGCTCGACGACCTCGAGGAGGCCGCGGCCGCCAACGACGGTGTGGCCGACCTCGCGCACCACGTGGCCTTCCCCATTCCGTTCCAGACGATCTGTGACCTCCTGGGGCTGGACTACGACGACCGTGAGACGTTCGCCGGCCTCGGGAGCGCGCGCTTCGACGCCACCAACGGGGCCGCCGCCGCCTTCGGCGCCGTGTCGGCCCAGCGGGAGTTCCTCTTCGACGCCGTGGCGCGGCAACGGGTCGATCCCGGGCCCGGCCTGATCGGCCAGATCCTGCGCGACGAGGGCGAGGCGATCTCCGACGTCGACCTCGCCGGGCTCGCCGACGGCGTGTTCACCGGTGGGTTCGAGACCACGGCGGGCATGATCGCGCTCGGCACGATCGTGCTCCAGCGTGATCCGTCGTACGCCAAGCTCGTGCGCGAGGGCTCCCGCGAGGACGTCGACCGGGTGGTGGAGGAGCTGTTGCGCTACCTCGCCGTGGTGCAGGTGGCCTTCCCCCGGTTCGCCAAGCGCGACATGGAGCTCTTCGGCGCCCACGTCAAGGCCGGCGACGTCATCCTCGCCTCGCTCACCGGCGCCAATCGCGATCCCGCCGCGGCCGGGGACGACCCCGAGTCGTTCGACCCGTACCGCGTGCCCACGACTGGTCACCTCGCCTTCGGCCACGGCATCCACCGGTGCATCGGGGCGGAGCTGGCCCGCATGGAGCTGCGGATCGTCCTGCCGATGCTGCTCCGACGTTTCCCCGAGCTCGCTCTGGAGGTGCCGGAGTCGGAGCTCAGCTTCCGACAGCTCAGCTTCGTGTTCGGCGTCGAGGAGCTTCCGGTCCGGCTCCGGCCGTGACCGACGTCCGTGCCGTCGAGCGGTGGTTCGACGACCACGGCCTGCCCTACTTCGTGGTCGACCAGGCCGAGACGGTCGAGGGATGGCTGTCGAGCCGCCGGATCGTCGCGCTGCTCGTGCTGCTGGTCGGCCTCGGTGTGGGGGCCGGACTGACGGTCGGGCGCACGATCGGTGACGCCTCCGACGGGGTTCTGGCCGGCACCGTGATCTTCGTCGTGCTGCTCGCGCTCTACGCGGGGCGCCTGCTCCGGATGGGCACCATGGTGCGCTGGGCCGTCCGTCGCACGTTCGGCTCGCTCGGCCTCCTGCTGCCCCTGCTGTCGCGCGCCCTGCCGCTCCTGCTGCTCGCGGTCACGTTCCTCTTCATCAATGCCGAGGTCTGGCAGGTCGCCGCCCTGATGTCGCGCACGGTGCTGTGGCTGTCGGCCGGTGCCTTCGCCCTCGTCGCCGCGGCGTTCCTCCTGGTGCGCCTGCCCGAGGAGGTGGCCGCGGTCGAGCGCGAGGTGGTGGGGGACCGGCTCGCGGACTGCTGCTCCGGCACCCCGGCGGCCGACCTGGTGGACGCGGCCGACGTCCGGGTGGGAGGGCTCCCGCGGTTCGCGGGGACGAACCTGGTGCTGGTGCTGCTGTTCAGCCAGGCGGTGCAGGTCCTGCTCCTGACGGCGGGCCTGTTCGCCTTCTTCGTGGTGTTCGGTTCACTGACGATCCCGCCCGAGACGATCGAGTCCTGGACGGGTCACCCGGTCACCGAGCTGCCGTCGCGCCTGGGGCGGCACCTGCCGCTCACCAACGACCTCTTCCAGGTGGCCGTGTTTCTCGCAGCGTTCTCCGGCCTCTACTTCACGGTGTACGCGGTCACCGACGAGACGTACCGGCGTCAGTTCTTCACCGGGGTGTCCTCCCAGCTCGAGCGCGCCGTCGCCGTCCACGCCGTCTACCGCGCGGTGCGGGAGACGGAGACCGAGCAGTCGACCTGAGCCAACGACCGCCACCACGGGCCGAGCGAAGCGAGGCTGAGCCGCCCCGTGGTTCGCTCTGGCGAACCACGGAGTTGAGCGCGAGCGGCTTACCAGCCGCGCGAGCGCCACTCCGGGAGGCTAGGGCGCTCCGCGCCGAGGGTCGAGTCGTTGCCGTGGCCGGGGTAGAAGTGGGTGTCGTCGGGGAATCGGCCGAAGAGCTTGGCCTCGACCTCGTCCACGAGGGTCGCGAAGTCGTCCTCGGACCAGGTCTTGCCGACGCCGCCGGGGAACAGCGAGTCGCCCGTGAACAGGTGGACGACGCCGTCGGGGTCGTCGTACGCGAGCGCGATCGATCCCGGTGTGTGGCCGACGATCTCGACGACCTCGAGCTCGCAGGAGCCGACCCTGACCCGGGCGCCGGTCGCGACCAGGACGTCCGTCACGACGTCGATGCCCTCGGCGTCGCGCTCCCCGGCGATCGTCTCGGCGCCGGTGACGGCGCGCAGCGCCTCCAGCGCGCCCCAGTGATCGGGGTGCCGGTGCGTCGTCACGATCCGCTTGACGGGCGCACCGTCGAGCACGTCGAGGATGCGGTCGGCCTCGTCAGCGGCGTCGATCACGAGGCGCTCGTCGGTCAGCGTGCAACGCAGCACGTAGACGTTGTTGGCCATCGGCCCGACCGCGAGCTTCGTGATCTCCAGGTCGCCCGCATCCTGCACGTCGGCCGGCCCGCCGACCTCGACTTCTCCGGTGTAGGTCATGCGTCCGATCCTAGGTGCCGGGTCGTGGTGCGGGAGGTCACCGTCGCTCGGCGCGAAACTGTCGGACGGCGTGGTTACGCTGGCCGGGTGCCCACTCGTACGTCATCCAGTCCTGCCCGAAAGGGCGCGAAGAGCCCGGCCCGCGCGGGCGTGAGCAGCATCGACCAGATCATCGTCCGGGGCGCTCGCGAGCACAACCTCAAGGACATCTCGCTCGACCTCCCGCGCGACGCGCTCATCGTCTTCACGGGCCTGTCCGGCTCCGGCAAGTCCTCCCTCGCGTTCGACACGATCTTCGCCGAGGGCCAGCGCCGCTACGTCGAGTCCCTGTCGGCCTACGCCCGTCAGTTCCTGGGACAGATGGACAAGCCCGACGTCGACTTCATCGAGGGCCTCTCGCCCGCCGTGTCGATCGACCAGAAGTCCACCTCCCGCAATCCTCGGTCCACGGTGGGCACCATCACCGAGGTCTACGACTACCTGCGCCTGCTGTACGCCCGCGCCGGTCGGGCCCACTGCCCCGAGTGCGGCGAGCCCATCACGCGACAGACCCCCCAGCAGATCGTCGACCGCATCCTCACCGCCGAGGAGGGCACCCGCTTTCAGGTGCTCGCCCCGATCATCCGCGGGCGCAAGGGCGAGTACCTCGAGCTCTTCCGGCAGCTGCAGTCGCAGGGCTTCAGCCGGGCCGTCGTCGACGGCGAGGTCCACCTCCTCGCCGACGAGCCGCCGAAGCTCGCCAAGCAGAAGAAGCACACGATCGACGTCGTCGTCGACCGGCTGCAGGTCAAGCGCAGCGCCCAGCAGCGACTCACCGAGTCGATCGAGACGGCGCTCGGCCTGGCTGACGGCCTGGTCATCATCGACTACGTCGACCTCGCCGACGACCACCCCGAGCGCACCCGCCGGTTCTCCGAGAAGCTCGCCTGCCCCAACGACCACCCCCTCGCGGTCGACGAGCTCGAGCCGCGCTCGTTCTCGTTCAACGCCCCGTTCGGCGCCTGCGCCGAGTGCCACGGGCTCGGCGTGCGCATGGAGGTCGATCCCGAGCTCGTGGTGCCCGACCCGCACAAGTCGCTCGACGAGGGCGCGATCGCGCCGTGGACGTTCAACCAGATGTCTGACTACTTCCTGCGCATCCTGCAGTCGCTCGGCGAGGAGATGGGCTTCCGCACCGACGTGCCCTACGGCGAGCTCTCCGACGACGTGCAGAAGATCCTGATGTACGGCCGTCCCGGCAAGGTGCACGTCGTCTACAAGAACCGCTACGGCCGCCGGCGCGAGTACGACACCGTGTTCGACGGTGCCGTCGAGTTCGTGCAGCGACGTCACGCCGAGACCGACTCCGAGACCAACCGCGAGCGTCTCGAGGGCTTCATGCGCGAGGTGCCCTGCGGCGCCTGCGACGGCACCCGGCTCAAGCCCGTCATCCGGGCGGTCCTGCTCGACCATCCCGAGCTCGGTCCCAAGAACATCGCCGAGGTCAGCAACCTGTCGATCGCCGAGGCTGCGGTGTACCTGCGCGGCCTCGCGATGAACGATCGCGAGCTGCAGATCGGTGAGCGGGTGCTCAAGGAGATCGACGAGCGCCTGCAGTTCCTGCTCGACGTCGGGCTCGACTACATCTCGCTCGACCGCGCCGCCGGGTCCCTCTCGGGCGGTGAGGCCCAGCGCATCCGGCTCGCCACACAGATCGGCGCCGGCCTGGTCGGCGTGCTCTACGTGCTCGACGAGCCCTCGATCGGCCTGCACCAGCGCGACAACAAGCGACTCATCGAGACGCTCCAGCGCCTGCGCGACCTCGGCAACACGCTGATCGTCGTCGAGCACGACGAGGACACCATCGCGGTGGCCGACTGGGTCGTCGACATCGGTCCGGGCGCGGGCGAGCACGGCGGCCAGGTCATCGTGTCCGGCCCGGTCTCCGAGCTCCTCGAGAGCCCCGACTCCATCACGGGCAAGTACCTGTCGGGCCGTGAGAAGATCCCGGTCCCCGACGTCCGTCGTCCGCGCGAGAAGGACCGCCAGCTCACCGTCCGCGGTGCGCGCGAGAACAACCTGCGCGACATCGACGTCGCGTTCCCGCTCGGCCAGCTCGTCGCGGTCACGGGCGTCTCCGGCTCCGGCAAGTCCACGCTGGTCAACGACATCCTCTACCGGTCGCTGGCCCGCACGATCTACGGCGCCCGCACGATCCCGGGCCGGCACCGCACGATCGACGGTCTCGACCAGGTCGACAAGGTCATCCACGTCGACCAGTCGCCGATCGGTCGCACCCCCCGCTCCAACCCGGCCACCTACACGGGCGTGTTCGACCACGTGCGCAAGCTGTTCGCGCAGACCCCCGAGGCCAAGATGCGCGGCTACCAGCAGGGGCGGTTCTCGTTCAACATCAAGGGCGGACGCTGCGAGGCGTGCTCCGGCGACGGCACGATCAAGATCGAGATGAACTTCCTGCCCGACGTCTACGTGCCGTGCGAGGTCTGCCACGGCGCCCGCTACAACCGCGAGACGCTCGAGGTGCACTACAAGGGCAAGACCATCGCCGAGATCCTCGACATGCCGATCGAGGAGGCCGCCGACTTCTTCGAGGCCATCCCGGCCATCGCTCGGCACATGCGCACCCTCGTCGACGTCGGCCTGGGCTACGTCCGCCTCGGCCAGCCCGCGCCCACCCTCTCCGGCGGTGAGGCGCAGCGCGTCAAGCTCGCGGCCGAGCTGCAGAAGCGGTCCACGGGCCGCACGCTGTACGTCCTCGACGAGCCCACGACGGGCCTGCACTTCGAGGACATCCGCAAGCTCCTGCTCGTGCTGGGGCGCATCGTCGACACCGGCAACTCGGTCGTGGTGATCGAGCACAACCTCGACGTCATCAAGACCGCCGACTGGATCGTCGACATGGGCCCTGAGGGAGGCAGCGGCGGCGGCATCGTCGTCGCCGAGGGCACGCCCGAGGACGTCGCGAAGGTGGAGGCCAGCCACACCGGTCGCTACCTCGCGCCACTGCTGGCCCCGTGATCGGCTGAGCTCATGGCGGATCCGGCGACCTATCGACCCAGGACGGGGGAGATCCCCACCGAGCCGGGGGTCTACAAGTTCCGCGACGCCGAGGCTCGTGTCATCTACGTCGGCAAGGCCAAGTCGCTGCGCCAGCGGCTCACCTCGTACTTCGCCGATCCCGACGGCCTGCACGAGCGCACCCGACGCATGGTCACGACGGCGGCGGCCGTCGAGTGGACCGTCGTGGGCACCGAGGTCGAGGCCCTGCAGCTCGAGTACACCTGGATCAAGCAGTTCGACCCGCGGTTCAACGTCAAGTACCGCGACGACAAGTCCTACCCCTGGCTCGCGTTCACGGTGGGTGAGGAGGTGCCGCGCGTGCAGGTCATGCGCGGCTCGCAGCGCAAGGGCGTGCGCTACTTCGGCCCCTACTCGCACGCGTGGGCCATCCGCGACACCGTCGACACCCTGCTGCGGGTCTTCCCCATGCGCTCCTGCTCGGCCGGCACCTTCCGCAGTGCTCGCGCCAGCGGCCGACCGTGCCTCCTGGGCGACATCGGCAAGTGCGCCGCGCCCTGCGTCGGCCGGGTCACCCCCGAGGAGCACCGCGAGATCGTCGACGACTTCATCGGCTTCATGGGCGGCAGCACCAAGGTCATCACCCGCGAGCTGAAGCAGAAGATGCAGCGGGCGTCCGACGACCTCGAGTTCGAGCTGGCGGCCAAGTACCGCGACGACCTGGGCGCGCTCGACAAGGTGCTCGAGAAGCAGACCGTCGTGCTCCCCGACGGCACCGACGCCGACGTCCTGGGCTTCGCCGCCGACCCGCTCGAGGTCGCGGTGCAGATCTTCTCGGTCCGGGGCGGCCGCATCCGCGGCCAGCGCGGCTGGGTCGCCGACCGTGCCGACGAGGCCGATCTGCCCGAGCTCGTGCAGCGCGCGGTCATGACCCTGTACGCCGACGGAGCACCCACCGCTGTGCCGCGTGAGGTGCTTGTGCCGGTCCTGCCCTCCGACGCGACGCTCGTCGAGGAGCTGCTGGGTGAGCACCGCGGCGGCCCCGTCCGGTTCCGCGTCCCGCAGCGGGGCGACAAGCGCAGCCTGCTGGAGACGGTCGAGCAGAATGCCAAGCAGGCGCTCGCGCGACACAAGATGAAGCGTGCCGGCGACCTCACCACGCGCAGCGTCGCGCTCGAGGAGCTGCAGGCGGCGCTCGGGCTGCCCGACGCGCCGCTGCGCATCGAGTGCTTCGACATCTCCAACCTGCAGGGCACCGAGATCGTCGCCTCCATGGTGGTGTTCGAGGACGGTCTGGCCCGCAAGTCCGAGTACCGGCGGTTCGTCGTGCGGCACGAGGGGCAGAGCGACGTCGCCGCCATGCACGAGGTCGTCACACGCCGCTTCAAGCGGCATCTGGACGGCCCGCAGGCGGTCGAGGCGGGCGACCTCCCGCCCGAGCCCGCCGAGGCCGTCGCCGAGAAGCGACGGTTCGCCTACGCCCCGGCGCTCGTGGTCGTCGACGGCGGTCCGCCGCAGGTCGCCGCGGCGCAGCAGGCGTTCGACGAGCTCGGTATCACCGACGTCGCGCTCGTCGGCCTGGCCAAGCGTCTCGAGGAGGTGTGGCTCCCGAACGACGAGCACCCCGTCATCCTCCCGCGCACCAGCGAGGGGCTCTACCTGCTGCAGCGGGTGCGCGACGAGGCACACCGGTTCGCGATCACGCACCACCGCAAGCGGCGCAGCACGTCGATGACCGCGTCGGCGCTCGACGAGGTCGAGGGGCTGGGCCCGACACGTCGTGCGGCGGTCATGAAGCACTTCGGCTCGCTCAAGAAGCTGCGGGCCGCCACGGTCGACGAGATCGCCGGGGTGCCCGGCATCGGACGCACTACGGCAGAATCGATCGCCACGGCCCTCGCCGGGTCGGCGCGGCCCACTGCGGTCAACACGGCGACCGGCGAGATCATCGAGGAATGACACGAGGACGGCGCAGCACATGACACAGCTGAACGAGATCGTTCTCGTCACGGGCATGACCGGCGCGGGCCGCGGCACGGCCGCCAAGGCGCTCGAGAAGCTGGGCTACTACGTCATCGACAACCTGCCGCCGGTCCTGCTCGAGTCCACGCTCGACACCATGGAGCAGGCCCCCGACATCGACCTGCTGGCGGTCGTCGTCGACGCCCGGTCCCGGTCGTTCTTCGACGCCCTCGAGGGCGCCCTCGTGCGCCTGCGGCAGCGTGGCGTCCCGACCCGGGTGCTCTACCTCGAGGCGGCCGACGAGGTGCTCGTCCGACGTCAGGAGGCGGCGCGCCGGCCCCACCCGCTGAGTCTCGAGGGTCGCCTGATGGACGGTTTCACGAAGGAGCGCGAGCTGCTGCGTGGCGTCCGGGCCGGAGCCGATCTCGTGGTCGACACCACGTCGCTCAACGTGCACCAGCTGGGTCAACGGCTCCGTGCCGCGTTCGGCGAACCGGGGTCGCGGGGCCTGCGCGCCTCGGTCATGTCGTTCGGCTTCAAGTACGGCATCCCGATCGACGCCGACATGGTCGCCGACATGCGCTTCCTGCCCAATCCCTACTGGGACCCGGAGCTCCGGCCCATGAGCGGGCTCGACGCCCCGGTCCGTGACTACGTCCGCAGCCAACCCCGGGCCGAGGAGTTCCTCGACCAGTACGAGGACCTCATCTCGCTGCTGACCGACGGCTTCCTGCACGAGGACAAGCACTTCCTGACCCTCGCGATCGGCTGCACCGGCGGACGCCACCGGTCGGTGGCGATGTCGGAGGCGTTCGCCGAGCGGTTGAGGGCCCACGGCGTCAGCACGTTGGTGGTGCACCGCGACCTGGGGCGCGAGTGACCGCCCCCCTGCGCGTGGCGGCGCTCGGAGGAGGGCACGGCCTCGCCGCCAGCCTCACCGCGCTGCGTCGCCTCACCCCCGACCTCACCGGCATCGTCACGGTGGCCGACAACGGTGGGTCCTCCGGCCGCCTGCGCGAGGAGTTCAACATCCTGCCGCCCGGCGACCTCCGGATGGCGCTCGCCGCCCTGAGCGGCGACGACGAGCACGGACGGCGCTGGGCCAGCGTGCTCCAGCACCGCTTCGCCGGCACGGGCCCGCTCGCCGGACACGCCATCGGCAACCTGCTGATCGCCGCCATCTGGGAGCGGCTGGGCGACACCGTCGCGGGCCTCGACCTCGTCGGCGAGCTGCTGGGGTCCAAGGGGCGCGTGCTGCCGATGGCCGCGGTGCCGCTCGACATCGAGGCCGACGTCCACCTCGTCTCGGCCCCCGACGGCCTGACCGTGGTCCGCGGGCAGGCCGAGGTGGCCTCGGTCGACGGTCAGGTCGTCAGCGTGCGGCTCGATCCGCGTGAGCCTCCCGCCTGCCCGGAGGCGGTCGCCGCGGTCCACGACGCCGACTGGGTCGTCGTCGGTCCGGGGTCGTGGTTCACCAGCGTCATGCCCACGCTGCTCGTGCCGGACCTGCGCGACGCCCTCGTCACCACGAGCGCCCGCCGCGCGCTGGTGCTCAACCTCCGGGGCGATCGCGAGACGGCCGGCCTGAGCGCCACCGACCACCTCGACGTGCTGGCCGCCCACGCGCCCGAGCTGGGCGTCGACGTCGTCCTGGCCGACGCGAGCGTCGCCGACGACGCGGGCCATCTCGAGGCGATGGCCCGCAAGCTCGGGGCCCGGCTGGTGGTCCACGACGTCGCGCGATCGCCGGGCAGCGACCAGCACGATCCCGCGAGGTTGGCGGAAGCCTTCGGGCGGTTTCTCACCCGGGCATAGAGTGTCCCGCATGGCGTTGACGTCCCAGGTGAAGTCCGAGCTCGTGGCCACCAACGTGACGAAGGCGTGCTGTCGCAAGTCCGAGGTCGCGTCGATCCTGCGGTTCGCCGGAGGACTGCACCTCGTGGCCGGCAAGGTCGTGATCGAGGCCGAGCTCGACAGCGGTGCGGCGGCCCGCCGGCTCCGCAAGGACATCGGCGACATCTACGGACACGCCAGCGAGATCGTCGTGATGCAGCCCAACGGCCTGCGCAAGAGCACGTCCTACGTCGTGCGCGTGAGCCAGGGCGGCGAGGCGCTCGCCCAGCAGACGGGCATCATCGACGGCGCCGGACGGCCCATCCGCGGCCTGCCGCCGGCGGTCGTCGGGGGCAGCTCGTGCGATGCGGTCTCCGCCTGGCGCGGCGCGTTCCTCGCCCACGGGTCCTTGACCGAGCCGGGTCGCTCGTCGGCGCTGGAGATCAGCTGTCCCGGTCACGAGGCCGCCCTCGCGCTGGTCGGGGCCGCGCGTCGACTCGGCATCTCGGCCAAGTCCAAGGAGGTCCGCGGCTTCGACCGCGTGGTCATCCGCGACGGCGAGGCCATCGGTGCGCTCCTGACCCGCCTGGGCGCCCACGAGACCCTCCTGGCCTGGGAGGAGCGCCGCCTGCGCCGCGAGGTCCGGGCCACCGCCAACCGCCTCGCCAACTTCGACGACGCGAACCTGCGGCGCTCGGCGCGTGCCGCGGTCGCGGCCGGCGCCCGCGCGCAGCGCGCCCTGGAGATCCTCGGCGACGACGTCCCCGACCACCTGAAGCTCGCCGGCGTGCTGCGGGTCGAGCACCGCCAGGCCAGCCTCGAGGAGCTCGGTCAGCTGCACGAGCCGCCGCTCACGAAGGACGCCATCGCGGGTCGGATCCGTCGCCTCCTGGCCATGGCCGACAAGATCGCGTCCGAGCAGGGCATCCCCGACACGGAGGCGACCCTGGAGGACCTCCCCGAGTCGTGACCGACCTCCTCGTCGCGCGCCTGCGGGCGGCTGGCTGCGTCTTCGCCGAGGACGAGGCGGCCCTGCTCCGTGCCGAGGCCGGCGGCGTGCGTCTCGAGGACCTGGTGGTCCGTCGGGTCGCGGGGGAGCCCCTCGAGAGCGTGCTCGGATGGGTCGAGCTCGACGGGATGCGACTTCGAGTCGGCCCGGGCTGCTTCGTTCCGCGACGCCGCACGCTGCTCCTGGCACGCGCCGCGATCGCCGCCTCGCCCTCGACGCTCGTCGAGTTGTGCTGCGGCGTCGCACCGGTGGCCGCTCTCGTGGCTCGTGCGCGGCCGGGTGTGCGGGTCCACGCCTCGGACCTCGACCCGGTGCCGCTCGAGCTCGCGCGGGCCAACCTCGCGGGTCACGACGGAGCGGTCCACCGCGACCTGTTCGCCGCGCTCCCACCGTCGCTGCGCGGGCAGATCGACGTGCTGGCGGCCAACGCGCCGTACGTCCCGACCGAGCAGATCGCGATGATGCCGCCGGAGGCGCGGGTCCACGAGCCCGCGCACGCCCTGGACGGCGGCCGAGACGGTCTCGACCTGCACCGTCGGGTGGCCGCGGAGGCGCCGCGATGGCTGCGCCCGGGCGGGGTGCTGCTGATCGAGACCTCGGTGCGCCAAGCGCCGGGCACCGCCGCGACCTGCGCCGCCGCGGGACTCGATCCCGAGATCCTGCGCGACGAGGAGCTCGACGCCACGGCCGTGCGGGCCGTCCTTCCGGCGGGGGCCTCACCGGAGACCGCCGCGACTCGATAGGCTGACCCTCGATCCAGGTCCACCCCAGCTTCAGGAGCATCTTGCCGTGACCGTTCGCGTTGGCATCAATGGCTTTGGCCGCATCGGCCGCAACTTCTTCCGCGCGGTTCGTGCCGCCGGCGGCGACATCGAGATCGTCGCCGTCAACGACCTCACCGACAACAAGACGCTGGCGACGCTCCTGAAGTACGACTCGATCCTCGGTCGCCTCGACGCCGACGTCTCGTACGACGACACCTCCATCACGGTCGGCGACCAGAAGATCGCCGCGTTCGCCGAGCGCGACCCCGCGAAGCTCGACTGGGCCAGCGTCGGCGTCGACATCGTCGTGGAGTCGACCGGCTTCTTCACCGACGCGACCAAGGCCAAGGCCCACGTCGACGGCGGTGCGAAGAAGGTCATCATCTCGGCGCCGGCCAAGAACGAGGACATCACGATCGTGATGGGCGTCAACCACGAGCTGTACGACACCACCCAGCACACCGTGATCTCCAACGCCTCGTGCACCACGAACTGCCTCGCGCCGCTCGCGAAGGCGCTCAACGACGCCCTCGGCATCGAGCGCGGCCTCATGACCACGATCCACGCGTACACGCAGGACCAGAACCTGCAGGACGCCCCGCACAGCGACCTGCGTCGTGCCCGTGCGGCCGTGATCAACATCGTCCCGACCTCCACGGGCGCCGCGAAGGCCGTCAGCCTCGTGCTGCCCGAGCTGGCCGGCAAGCTCGACGGCTACGCGCTGCGCGTCCCGGTTCCCACGGGCTCGGCGACCGACCTCACCTTCACGGCCAGCCGCGAGACCACGGTCGAGGAGGTCAACCAGATCATCAAGGACGCCTCCGAGGGCGCCATGAAGGGCTTCCTGGTCTACACCGACGACCCGATCGTCTCCAGTGACATCGTCACCGATCCCGCGTCGAGCATCTTCGACTCGGGCCTGACCAAGGTCATCGGCGACCAGGTCAAGGTCGTCTCCTGGTACGACAACGAGTGGGGCTACTCCAACCGCCTGGTCGACCTGGTCAAGCACGTCGGCGCCTCTCTCTGATCGTGCAGACGATCTCCGACCTCGGCGACCTCCGAGGCAAGCGGGTCCTGGTCCGCAGCGACCTGAACGTGCCGCTCGACGGCACGACCATCAGCGACGACGGCCGCATCCGAGCCAGCCTCCCGACCCTGGAGCGCCTGGCCGCGGCCGGTGCTCGGGTGCTCGTCACGGCGCACCTGGGTCGTCCGAAGGGCACGCCCGACCCGGCGTACTCGCTCAAGCCGGTGGCGCAGCGCCTCGGCGAGCTCTGGGGCCAGCCCGTGCTGTTCGCGGGCGACACGACGGGCGACGAGGCGCACCACGTCGCGGCGGCGCTGCAGGACGGTCAGATCGCCGTGCTGGAGAACGTCCGCTTCAACCCGGGCGAGACCAGCAAGGACGACGCCGAGCGTGGCGCCTTCGCCGACGAGCTGGCGGCCCTGGCCGATGTGTTCGTCTCGGACGGCTTCGGCGTCGTGCACCGCAAGCAGGCCAGCGTGTACGACGTCGCGACCCGGCTCCCGGCCGCGGTCGGCGGGCTCGTGCAGGCCGAGGTCGAGGTGCTGAAGCGACTCACCGAGTCGCCCGAGCGCCCGTACGTCGTGGTGCTCGGCGGCTCGAAGGTCTCCGACAAGCTCGGCGTGATCGACAACCTGCTGGAGAAGGCCGACACCCTGCTGATCGGTGGTGGCATGGTGTTCACGTTCCTGGCCGCCCAGGGCCATGGAGTCGGTTCCTCGCTGCTGGAGTCGGACCAGATCGACGTGGCCCGCGAGTACATCGAGCGCGCCGCGGCACGAGGTGTCGACCTGGTCCTGCCGAGCGACGTCGTCGTCGCCCCGGAGTTCTCGGCCGACGCGCCTGCCACGACCGTGCCCGCCGACGCCATCCCGGACGACCAGATGGGGCTCGACATCGGCCCCGACGCGTCGCAGGTCTTCGCGCAGCACGTGCGCGACGCCCGGACGGTCTTCTGGAACGGACCGATGGGCGTGTTCGAGTTCGCCGCGTTCGCCGGCGGAACCCGTGCGGTCGCTGAGGCGCTCACGCAGACCGACGGCCTGTCGGTCGTCGGTGGCGGCGACTCCGCCGCGGCCGTGCGTCAGCTCGGCTTCGCCGACGATGCGTTCGGCCACATCTCGACCGGCGGCGGCGCCAGCCTGGAGTATCTCGAGGGCAAGACCCTGCCGGGTCTGGCCATCCTGGAGGAGAAGACGTCATGAGCACTCGTACGCCCCTGATGGCCGGCAACTGGAAGAGCAACCTGAACCACCAGGAAGCCGTCGTGCTGGTCCAGAAGCTCGCCTGGACGCTGCAGGACAAGAAGCACGACTTCGACAAGGTCGAGGTCGTCGTGGTCCCGCCGTTCACCGACATCCGCAGCGTGCAGACGCTCGTCGACGGCGACCACCTCTCGATCCGCTACGGCGCGCAGGATGTCTCCGAGCACGACGGCGGTGCGTACACCGGCGAGATCTCCGCCGCGATGCTGGCGAAGCTCGGCTGCTCCTACGTCGTCGTGGGCCACTCCGAGCGCCGCGAGCACCACGCTGAGACCGACCAGGTCGTCAACACCAAGGCGGTCGCGGCCATCGCGGCCGACATCACGCCGATCGTGTGCGTCGGTGAGGGTCTCGAGGTTCGCCAGTCGGGCGAGCACGTGGCGTACACCCTGGCGCAGGTCGACGGCTCGCTGGCCGGTCTGAGCGCCGACCAGGTCGGCGATCTCGTCGTGGCGTACGAGCCCGTCTGGGCCATCGGCACCGGTGAGGTCGCCACCCCCGAGGACGCCCAGGAGGTGTGCGCGGCCATCCGATCGCGTGTCGCCGAGACCTTCTCGTCCGAAGCGGCCGATCGATTGCGTATCCTTTACGGCGGATCGGTCAAGGCGGCCAACGTCGCGTCGATCATGGCCCAGCCCGACGTGGACGGGGCCCTGGTCGGTGGGGCGAGCCTGCAGGCCGAGGAGTTCGCGGGCATCGCGCGCTTCTACCACCTGCCGGACGTCTCCGGCGCCTGACCCGCTCCACTCCCTCCCCGAACCGGAAGCCTCCCCGTGATCATCCTCTTCTCGTCCGTGCTGGTCATCTGCAGCCTGCTGCTGATCCTGCTCGTGCTCATGCACAAGGGTCGGGGCGGCGGCCTCTCCGACATGTTCGGCGGCGGCGTCTCCAGCTCCCTCGGTGGCTCCTCGGTCGCCGAGCGCAACCTCGACCGCATCACGATCGGCATCGCCGTCGTGTGGTCGGTGTCGGTGTTCGCCCTGGGCCTGCTGCTGAAGGTGAGCAACTGATGGCGACCGGCGCGATCCGGGGGAGCCGCATCGGCTCCGGACCCATGGGCGAGGCGGAGCGCGGCGACGCCGCTCCCCGTCAGCGCATCCTGTACTTCTGCGCGAACGACCACGAGACCTCCATGGTCTTCTCCATCGAGGCCGAGGTGCCCGACTCCTGGGACTGCCCGCGGTGCGGACTGCCGGCGAGTGTGGATGCCGAGAACCGCCCCACGGCCAAGAAGACCGAGCCGTACAAGACGCACCTCGCCTACGTGAAGGAACGTCGCTCCGACGACGAGGCGAAGCAGATCCTCGACGAGGCGCTCGACCTGCTGCGCACCCGCCGCAAGTCCGGCGACCTGATCTTCTAGAGGTCCCCGGCTGCGGCCGGGTCCAGGTACCAGCGGGTCTCGACCCGTCCCGAGACGCCCCGGGCGGGCGTCGCGTGCACCGTGCCCTCGGGCGCCAGGGCCTTGGCGACGGCCTCGGCCTTGCCTTCTCCTGCCGCCACGAACCAGACCGCGTCGGCGGCGTTGAGCACCGGGAACGTCAACGAGATCCGCTCCGCCGGCGGCTTGGGGGAGCCGAAGACCTCGACCGCGCGCCGGTCACGCTCGTCGAGCTGGGCGAAGCCGGGAAACAGTGACGCGACGTGGCCGTCCGGTCCGAGGCCGAGCAGCACGAGGTCGAACGACTCGGGCAGTGTCGACGCGTACTGGTCGGCGGCCTCGGCGAGGCTCTGGTCACACCCGTGCGCCGGCGTGGCGTGCACGCGGTTGGCAGGCACCCCGAGCCGGTCGAGGAACGCCTCGCGGGCCTGCTGGTCGTTGCGGTCGGCGTGGCCGGCGGGGACGAATCGCTCGTCGCCCCACCAGAGGTCGACCCGGGACCAGTCGACGCGTGCGTTCGCGCCCAGCCGGGCATAGGTCTCGTTGGCGATCGTGCCGCCGGTCAGGGCGACCCGGGGGGAGGTGCCCGCGGTCTGGAGCTCCGCGATGCGTTCCTCCAGGTCGGAGGCGAGCACCGAGGCCGGGTCCGCGACGACCTGCACCTGCGTCATGACAACAGCTCCCGCAGACGCGCGAGGCCGGCCGTGACGTCGGTGAGGTGGAGCCGCAGGACGGGCCGGCCGCGCTCGGCGAGCACCTGACCGTCGCCGACGGCCTGGGCGGCGATGAAGTCGCCGAAGCTGAAGTCCCGACCCGGTACCTCGAGGTCGGGGCTCGGCGCCATCGTGACCTGCAGGAACACGCCGGTCGGTGTCCCGCCCTTGTGGTACTGGCCGGTCGAGTGCAGGAACCGCGGGCCCCAGCCGAAGGTGACCGGACGCCCGAGACGCTCGCTCAGGGGTGCGCGCAGGTCGGCGAGGTCGGCGTGGGTCCACCGGTCCAGGTAGACCTGGAGGGCCAGGTAGTCCAGCGGACCCTGCACCTGGCCCAGCAGCTCGGCGACCGCTTCCTCGACCGTGGCGGCGCCGGTGCCGAACAGCTCGATGTCGCCGTCGACCGCGTCGGGCCCGGGGAGCTCGACGTCACCTCCGAGGAACCCGCGAGCGGCCTTCTTGGCACTCTCGACGTCGGGCTGGTCGAATGGGTTGATGTCGATGATCTCGCCGGCGACGGTCGTGGCGACCTCCCACAGGAGCATCTGGGCACCGAGCGGCAGGTCGACCGCTCCCGCGTAGCCCGAGGGCGACTCGGGCAGGGTCTCGGTGCCGATCGCGACGACGACGCAGTCGGGTGTGACAGCGCCGAGGGCGTCGGGAGTCGTCACGACCGGCAGCACCCCGCGTCCGTGCTTGCCCGTGGACTCGGCGACGAGCTGTTCGATCCAGTTGCCGACACCGGTGCCGGTGTGGTCGACGAGCACGAGCTTGTCGACGTCGTTGTCAGCGGCGACGCCCAGGAGTGCACCCAGACGGAGGGCCACGTTCTCGACCGAGTCCGACAGGTAGGCGTCGTGGACCTGTGCGGCCTGCTCGAGCAGCCCGGCGAGCGGCACGCCCGCGAGTCCGCACGGCACGAGGCCGAAGGCCGTGAGCGCCGAGTACCGGCCGCCCACCTGGGGGTCGGCCCGGAAGACCCGGTAGCCGGCCGCCGTGGCGTACTCGTCCAGCGGCGACGAGGGGTCGGTCACGATGACGATGTGGTCCTTGGCGAGCAGGCCGGCGTCCTCGTAGGCCTGCTCGAACGCCCGGCGCTGGCTGTCGGTCTCGACCGTGCCGCCGGACTTGCTCGCGACGACCACCACCGCGCTCTCGAGGCGGTCACCGACCGCGCGACGCACCATCTCGGGGTCGGACGAGTCCAGGACCGTCAGATCGACGCCGGCCGTGGCGCAGATGACCTCGGGCGCGAGCGACGAGCCGCCCATGCCGCAGAGCACCACGTGGTCGAGCCCGGCATGGCGCAGGTCGTCGCGGGCCGCAGCGATGCGGGGCAGCAGGGGCCGGGACGTCCTGGCCAGGTCGACCCAGGCCAGGCGCTTCGCGGCTTCCTCCTCGGCACCGCGTCCCCAGAGGGTGGCGTCGCGGTCGGACAGGCGCGAGGCGAACCGGTCCTCGACGAGCCGGCGAAGGACGCTCTCGTAGGAGCGGACGGGAGCCGAGACGTGGACGCCGCCCATGATCAGGCCTGGGCGAGCGCGTCGGTGACGGTCTGGACGAGCTCGGCCCACGAGTCGTCGAACTTCTGCAGCCCTTCCGTCTCGAGCTTGGCGACGACCTCGTCGTAGGAGATCCCAGCCTGCTCGAGCTCGTCGATGACCTGCTGGGACTCGTCGGCCTTGCCGGTGACGGTGTCCCCGGTGACCTCGCCGTGGTCGGCGAAGGCGAGGAGGGTCTTCTCCGGGACGGTGTTGACGGTGCCGGGAACGACCAACTCGCTCAGGTAGAGCGTGTCGGGCAGGTTCGGGTCCTTGACCCCCGTGGACGCCCAGAGCGGACGCTGCGGGTTGGCGCCGGCGGCGGCCAGGGCGGCGAAGCGCTCGCCGTCGAAGACCTCCTGGTAGGCGGCGTACGCCAGACGGGCGTTCGCGAGGGCGGCCTTGCCGCGCAGCGGGCTGTCGTCGGGGAGGCGTCCGTCGACCTCGGAGTCGACCCGGCTCACGAAGAAGGAGGCGACCGAGTGGATCGAGGACAGGTCGCGGCCCTCGGCCGCCGCCTGCTCCAGCCCGTAGAGGTAGGCGTCCATGACGCCGCGGTAGCGCTCGAGCGCGAAGATCAGCGTGACGTTGACGCTGATGCCCTTCGAGATCGTGGCGGCGATGGCCGGCAGGCCCTCTTCGGTCGCCGGGATCTTGATCAGCAGGTTCGGGCGATCGACCCGGGCCCAGAGCCGCTCCGCCAGCGAGACGGTGGCGTCGGTGTCGCGTGCGGCGCCGGGGTCGACCTCGATCGAGACGCGCCCGTCGACGCCGCCCGTGGCCTCGTAGACCGGCAGCAGGACGTCGCACGCCTGCTGGACGTCGGTGGTGGTGAGCTCGAAGATGGCCTCGTCGACATCGGCGCCGGCCGACTTGAGCTCACCGACCTGCTCGGCGTAGCGCTCGCCGTTGGCGAGGGCGGCCGCGAAGATCGTGGGGTTCGTCGTGACGCCGACGACCGAGTTTTCGGTCACCATCGTCTGGAGGTTCCCGGTCGCGAGGCGCTCGCGGGAGAGGTCGTCGAGCCAGATCGAGACTCCGGCTTCGCTGAGGGACTTCAGTCGTGCGTTCATGGTGCTCCTTGCGGGTCGGAGTCGAACGGTGGGTCGAGCGGGGATCAGTGGGAGGTGTCGGGCAGGACCGGGCCGGACGGTCGGGCGAAGAACGGCACACCACCGGTGTGGCTGGCCGCCTCGATCGACTCCTGTGCCGCGGTGACGACGGCCTCGGCGGTGATGCCGAACTCGTCGTAGAGGCGCTGGTAGTCGGCCGAGGCGCCGAAGTGCTCGAGACCGACGATGCGACCGGCGTCGCCCACGACGTCGCGCCAGCCGAACGAGACCCCGGCCTCGACGACGACGCGGGCACGGACGGACGGCGGGATCACGCTGTCGCGGTACCCCGATTCCTGGGCCTCGAACCACTCGCGCGACGGCATCGACACGACACGCGCACCGACGCCCTGCTCGGCGAGGGTCTCGCGGGCGGCGACCGCCAGCTGGACCTCGGAGCCGGTCGCGACGAGCACGACGTCGGGCTCCCCGTTCGCGGCATCGATCAGCGTGTAGGCGCCCTTGGCCGTGAGCGAGGCGTCCGCCCAGTCGCCGCCCCGGGGGAAGACCGGGAGGTTCTGGCGGCTCAGCGCGAGCGCGGCGGGTGCCTGGTGCTCGAGGATCGTGCGCCAGGCGGCGACGGTCTCGTTGGCATCGGCCGGTCGGATCACGGCCAGACCCGGGATGGCACGCAGTGCGGCGAGGTGCTCGACCGGCTGGTGGGTCGGGCCGTCCTCACCGAGGCCGATCGAGTCGTGGGTCCAGACGTAGGTGACCGGCAGCTGCTGCAGGGCGGCCAGGCGCACGGCCGGACGCATGTAGTCGCTGAACACGAGGAACGTGCCGCCATACGGACGCGTGGGGCCGTGCTGCACGATGCCGTTGAGGATCGAGCCCATGGCGTGCTCCCGGATGCCGAAGTGCAGCACGCGGCCGTACCAGTCGCCGGAGAACTTGTCGGTCGAGCGACGCGGCGGCAGGAACGACGGCTCACCCTTGGGCGTGGTGTTGTTCGAGCCGGCGAGGTCGGCCGAGCCGCCCCACAGCTCGGGCAGCTTCGGCGCGGCGGCCGTGAGGAACGCTCCCGAGGCGACGCGGGTGGCGACACCCTTCTCGTCGGCCTCGTAGACCGGGAGGTCGGCGTCCCAGCCGTCGGGCAGCGAGTGCGAGCGCAGGCGCTCCAGGACTGCGGCTGCCTCGGTGTTGCCGGAGGCCCACGTGGAGAACTGGTCGTCCCACGCCTCGTGGGCCGCGCGGCCACGGTCGCGGGCCGCGTGCACGTGCGCCAGGACGTCGTCCTCGACGATGAAAGACTCATCGGTCGGGAAGCCGAGCAGTTCCTTGGTGGCGGCGATCTCGTCGGCGCCGAGCGCGGAGCCGTGCGAGGCGCCGGTGTTCTGCGCGTTCGGCGCGGGCCAGGCGATGATCGTGCGCAGGACGATGATGCTGGGCCGCGACGTCTCGGCCTCGGCCGCCGTGATCGCGTCCCACAGGGCGGGCACGTCCTCGCGGTAGCTGCCGCTCGAGGTCCAGTCGACGGTCTGCACGTGCCACCCGTAGGCGGCGTAGCGCGCCGCGACGTCCTCGCTGAACGCGACGTCCGTGTCGTCCTCGATCGAGATGCTGTTGTCGTCGTAGATCACCGTGAGGTTGCCGAGCTCCTGGTGGCCGGCGAGGGACGACGCCTCGGCCGAGACGCCCTCCTGCAGGTCACCGTCGGAGGCGAGCACGTAGACGCGGTGGTCGAACGGGCTCTCGCCGGCCGGGGCCTCCGGGTCGAACAGGCCACGCTCGCGGCGGGCGGCCATCGCGAAGCCCACGGCGTTGGCGATGCCCTGGCCGAGCGGGCCGGTCGTGACCTCGATGCCGGGCGTGTGCTTGTACTCGGGGTGGCCGGGGGTCTGGCTGCCCCACGTGCGCAGGCTCTTGAGGTCGTCGAGCCCCATCGGGTAGCCCGCGAGGAACAGCTGCACGTACTGCGTGAGGCTCGAGTGCCCGCACGACAGCACGAAACGGTCGCGGCCGATCCAGTCCGGATCGGTCGGGTCGTGGCGCATGACCTTCTGGTAGAGCAGGTACGCGGCGGGCGCCAGGCTCATCGCCGTGCCGGGGTGACCGTTGCCGACCTTCTGGACCGCATCGGCGGCCAGCAGACGGGCGGTGTCGACCGCGCGGGCGTCGAGATCGGACCAGTCGTGCTGGGCGCTGTCATGGGTGCTGGCAGAGGTCACGAAAGAGCTCCTCGAGAAGGCGGGCAGCGGGCCGCCCCGTGGTGGGCGACGCCATCACCCCGAGCCTACTCGGGTGGCTTAGACTGTCGCGCGTGAGTCTCGTCGATCTCGAACAGCAGCAGGAGCCATCCCGGAGCGGGACGTCCCTGCGCGACGTCGTCGGTTCGTACATCGCCCTGATGAAGCCTCGGATCATCGAGCTCCTGCTGCTCACCACGGTGCCGGTGATGTTCCTCGCCGCCCGCGACGTGCCCGACCTGTGGCTCGTCGTCGCGACCGTGGTCGGAGGCACGCTGTCGGCCGGCAGCGCCAACGCGCTGAACTGCGTCGTCGACGCCGACATCGACCAGAAGATGAACCGCACCAAGCGTCGGCCCCTGCCGCGCCACCAGGTCACGACCGACCGGGCGCTGGTCTTCGGCCTCGTCCTGGGCGTCGTCTCCACCCTGTGGCTGGGCTTCTTCGTCAACTGGCTCTCGGCGTCTCTCGCGCTCACCGCCAACGTCTTCTACGTGGTCGGCTACACGATGCTGCTGAAGCGTCGCACCTCGCAGAACATCGTCTGGGGCGGCGCCGCCGGTTGCTTCCCCGCGATGATCGGCTGGACCGCCGTCACGAACGAGCTCGCCTGGACCCCCGTCGTCCTGTTCCTGATCGTCTTCTTCTGGACGCCGCCCCACTTCTGGTCGCTCGGCATGCGCTACCGCGAGGACTACGCCGCGGCCGACGTCCCGATGCTCCCCTCGGTCACCACCTCGCGCGAGGTCGGCCGCCAGATCGTGGCCTACTCCTGGGTCATGCTGGCGACGTCGCTGGCGCTCTGGCCGGTTGCCGGCATGGGGTGGTTCTACCCGGCCGTCGCGATCGGCCTGGGCATCGTCTTCCTGGTCGAGGCCTACGACCTGAGCAGCCGTGCCCGCGACACCGAGGACCTCAGCATCATCAAGCCGATGCGCCTGTTCCACTTCAGCAACGCGTACCTCGCGCTGCTGTTCGTGGCGGCCGCGGCTGACCCGTTCATCGGCTGACCCGTCAGAACGTGATGCGCCAGCTGGCGACGTCGATCACGAAGTAGGAGACCACGAGCGCGCCGGTGTAGATCACCGACACCGCGGCCGCTGCGCCGATCTTGACGACGACGGCCCGTCCCGCGCTCGCGTGGTGACCCACGGCTGCGGCCCATCCCAGCACCGCCTCGGCAGGCGGGACGTACACGGCGACGCCGAACAGGCGAGCGGTGTCGCCGGTCGGCTCCCAGAGGCCCACCACCGGAGCCAGCAGCTCCGCAGCGGCGAACACGACGAACGCGGCGAGCGCGGCGCGGCCAGGGCGCAGGTCGGCGGCGGCGAGCGCGAGGAACAGGGGAGCGACCCACATGAGCGCCATCGCGACCGGGACCGTGTCGTCGAACCGCGGGCCGCCCTCGTCCGGGAACGCGAGCGTGCCCAGCACGTCGGCCAGGATCCAGTCGGGCAGCACCTGGAAGGTCGACACCAGGCACAGGAAGCCCACCAGGGCGAACCAGGCCGTGCCACGGCAGACCAGCGCCAGCCCGGCCGCGTAGACCACGACGGCGGCGGTGACGGCCCACCCTCGCGCGGGCGCGTCGAGCGAGAGCGCGATGGTGCCCAGGACCGCCAGGGCCAGGTGCACCAGGGCAAGCGAGCGAAGATCGGGGCGTGTGTCATCGGTCACGCCCGAGACCCTACTGGTGGACCACGTCCCTCACGGCAGGAACGTCGGTACCCGGCATCCCGACGCCGCGGGAACGACCGAGCACGAAGGTCGCTGCCGCCACGAGCACCGCGGCGCCGACCAGGTGGGCTGCGACGAGCGCGATCGGCAGGTCGGTGAAGTACTGCACGTACCCGATGAGTCCCTGGGCGAGCTCGACGCCGAGCAGCACCAGGGCCGCGCGGAAGGCGGGGGTTCCGCGGAGCACCACGACCAGCACGACCGTCGCGAGAACGAGGGCCCAGACGGAGCCGGCGTGGATGCGGCTCCAGAGCTGGGGGTCCAGGTCGTTCCGGGGCGCCTGCGCGTCGCCCGCGTGAGGACCGCTGCCGGTGACCACGGTGCCGAGGTAGACGGCGACCCAGGTCAGCACGTACACGAGGGCCACGAGCCGGCCCGGCAGCCCGGTCATGGCCTGGCGGGCGGGATCACTGACCCGGAGCACCAGGATGATCGAGCCCGCGACCAGGGCCAGGGAGAGCAGCAGGTGGATCGACACGATCCACGGGTTCAGGTCGGTCAGCACCGTGATGCCGCCGACGACGCCCTGGAACGGGACGCCGACCGCGAGGATCCCCGCGTGGCGGCGCAGGGAGCGGGACGTGTGTGCCCAGCGCCAGACGGCGACGAACGTGGCGATCGCGACGGCGATCAGCACGTACGTCAGCATCCGGTTGCCGAACTCGATGACGCCGTGGAAGCCGAGCGAGCGGTGCGGCACGAAGGACTCCTCCGTGCACCGCGGCCACGTGGGACAGCCGAGGCCGGAGCCGGTCAGGCGCACGACGCCGCCGGTGAAGATGATGACGGAGTTGGCCACGACCGAGGCCCAGGCCCAGGCGCGGACGTGGTCGAAGATTCCCAGGAATCGATCCATCGTGGTCACTCCCACTTGAAGCTGCGGACGGTGGCGAGGCCGGCGACGACGGCCCAGACGACGAGCACGGCCAGCGGCGCCAGGGCGGAGCCTCCGGCGAACGCCTCGCGGAGACCCTCGCCGAGGGCGCCGGACGGCACGAGCTCCATGACCTGACGACCGGCCTCGGGATAGCGCGACAGGGGCACCATGAGTCCGCCGCCGACGAGCAGCAGCACGTAGACGAGGTTGGCGACCGCGAGCGTGGCCTCGGCGCGCAGGGTGCCCGCGATGAGCAGGCCCAACGAGCCGAACGCGGCGGTGCCGGCGACGACGAGCGCGAGCGCCCAGAGCCACGCGACGACCCCACCGCTGGGCTCCCAGCCCAGCGCGAGCGCGGTCGGCACGAGCACCGCGAGCTGGATCGCCTCGACCGCTGCCACGGCTCCGACCTTGCCGAGCAGCAGCACCGAGCGGGGGAGCGGCGACGCGCCGAGCCGCTTGAGGACGCCGTAGCGACGGTCGAAGCCCGTGCTGATCGCGAGCGACGTGAACGACGTCGAGAGCACGGCCAGGGCGAGGACGCCCGGGGTGATGATGTCGATCGTGCGCCCGGGGCCGAGGTCGACGACCTGGTCGGCCTTGGTGCCCATGACCAGCAGGAGCAGGGGGATCACGAGGGTCAGCAGCACCTGCTCGCCGTTGCGGAGCATGAGCTTGAGCTCCATGCCGGCCTGCGCACGGAGCATCGCGCTCACCGGTGCCGACCCGGGCCGAGGAGAGACGTCGAGCCTGGGGGTCGTCATCGCAGGCTCCTGCCGGTCAGGTCCAGGAACCGGTCCTCGAGCGTCTGGCGCTCGACGAGGATCGACTCGGGCAGCACGTTCCGTCCGGCGCACCAAGCGGTGAGGGTGGCCAGCATCGCGGGGTCGACGTCGCCGGCGACGACGTAGGAGCCGGCGACACGCTCCTCCACCTTGGTGCCCTCGGGCAGCGCCTGCATCAGGTCGACCACGTCCAGGCCCGCGGCGGCGGTGAACCGGATCGTGTTGCGGGCCGACTCGCTCGTGAGCTCGGCCGGGCTGCCGCTCGCGATCACGCGACCGGCGTCGATGACGTGGACGACGTCGCTCAGCTGCTCGGCCTCGTCCATGAAGTGGGTCGTGAGCACGGTGGTGACGCCGTGGTCGCGCAGCTCGGTGACGAGGTCCCACGTGGCCCGCCGGGCCTGCGGGTCGAGGCCGGCCGTCGGCTCGTCGAGGAACAGCAGCTCGGGTCGGCCGACGATCGCCATGGCCAGGGAGAGGCGCTGCTGCTGGCCCCCGGAGAGGCGGCGGTACGGGGTGCGCCCGCAGGACCCGAGGCCGAGGCGCTCCACGAGCGCGTCGACGTCCAAGGGGTGCGCGTGCAGCGAGGCGATGTGACGCAGCATCTCGTCGGCCCGGGACCCGGACCAGGCCCCGCCGGACTGCAGCATGACCCCGACCCGTGGACGCAGCGACGGGTCGCGTGGCTCGAGGCCGAGCACGCGGACCTTGCCCTGCTGGACCGGACGGAAGCCCTCGCAGGTCTCGATCGCCGTGGTCTTGCCCGCACCGTTCGGACCGAGGATGGCCGTGATGGTGCCGGGCGCGATCTCGAGATCGAGGTGGTCGAGTGCGGTGGTGTCGCCGTACTGCATGACGAGATCACGGATCTCGACGGCGGGAACGGGCACCGGCCCAGTCTAGGTGGGGCATTTCCGGGCCACCGACGAGAGGCCACCCTCAGGCAGCGTCAGGCGGCGAGCGCCGACGCGGTGAGCCACCAACCGATTCGACACCCAGAGGGGTTGCTCACCGACTGCCGTCGCCTCCGGAGGTGCACGGTCAACCGAATGACCACCCTGAGGGGTTGCTCCGTCACCTGCGTCCCATGGAAACCGTCCGGGACCGGCCCTACGCTGACGGCGTGGACCTGCCCGTGATGCCGCCCGTGACGCCGATGCTCGCGAAGTCGACGCCGCGCGTGCCTCCCGCCGATGGAGTCGACGGGGGATTCCTCTACGAGCCGAAGTGGGACGGCTTCCGGTGCCTGGTGTTCCGCGACGGCGACGAGATCAAGCTGACCAGCCGTTCCACGAAGCCGCTCACGCGTTACTTCCCCGAGGTCGTCGAGGCGGTCCGCGCGCAGCTGCCCGAGCGCTGCGTGCTCGACGGCGAGCTGGTGGTCGTGGCGGGCGACCGCCTCGAGTTCGACCTCCTCAGCCAGCGCATCCATCCGGCTGCGTCCCGTGTCACCGAGCTGTCCACCTCCCTGGCCGCCAGCTTCGTCGCGTTCGACCTGCTCGCGGAGCGCGACGACTCGCTCCTCGACCTCCCGCTCCGCGAGCGCCGCGGGCGGCTCGAGGCGCTGCTGGCCGACGTCGCGGCCCCGCTGCACCTCACGCGGGTCACGCGCGAGGCCGCCGAGGCGCAGGAGTGGTTCCACCAGTTCGAGGGCGCCGGGCTCGACGGGGTCATCGCCAAGCCGCTGGAGTCGACGTACGTGCCGAACGGGCGCACGATGCTGAAGGTCAAGCACGCGCGAACCGCCGACGTCGTGATCGCCGGGTACCGCCTCCACAAGACCTCGACCGACGAGCACCCCCTGCTGGGCTCGATGCTGCTCGGCCTCCACGCCTCCGACGGCTCCCTGCACCACGTCGGCGTCGCTGCCTCGTTCACCGCGGCCCGGCGCGCGGAGCTGGTGACCGAGCTGGCGCCCGATGTCGTCGACCTGGCCGACCACCCGTGGGCCGACGTCGAGATGGGGCAGACCCGGTGGTCGTCGGGCAAGGACCTCTCGTTCGTCCCGCTGGCGCCCCTCCGCGTCGCGGAGGTCGGCTACGAGCACATGGAGGGTCCGGGGGAGGACGCTCGGTTCCGGCACACGGCCCAGTTCAAGCGCTGGCGCCCCGACCGCGAGCCGTCGTCGTGCACGTACGCCCAGCTCGAGGAAGTCGTGGGGTACCGCCTCTCCGAGGTCCTGGCGTGAGCGTCAAGGACTCCGCTCCGGTCGTCCATCCGACCTCGGCGGCCGACTGGGGCTCCTGGCTCGCCGAGCACCACGCGTCGAGCGGAGGCGTCTGGGTGCGGATCGACGACCGCACGGGGCGCGACGGCCGCATGGCCTACGAGGACGCCGTCTGCGAGGCCCTCTGCTGGGGCTGGATCGACGGCCAGACGAGGTCGAGTGCGGAGGAGGGCTCGCAGATCTGGTTCACGCGGCGCCAGGCCCGCAGTGCCTGGGCGGCCACCAACAAGGCGCGGGTGGCTCGACTGGAGGCCGAAGGGCGCCTGCAGCCGGCCGGTGTCGCCATGATCGAGGCGGCCGAGGCCAACGGGATGTGGGTGGTGCTGGACGGACCGGAGGCCGGCATCGAGCCCGATGAGCTCGCCGCGGCCCTCGACGCGTCACCGGCCGCCCGGGAGTTCTGGGACTCGCTCCCGCGGAGCGCGCGCAAGTTCGCGCTCACGCAGGTGGCGATGGCGCGCAGGCCCGAGACGCAGACCGCACGGATCGCGAAGATCGTCGAGCAGAGCGCCGCCGGTGTGCGGCCCGACCGCTGACCAGCCCCACCCACGAAGGAGCGCTGTGGACCACCACTACACCGTCGACGTCGACTGGCTCGGCAACCGCGGCGAGGGCACGAGCGGCTACCGGTCGTACGGCCGTGACGTCGTCGTCCGGGTCGGCGGCAAGCCCGAGCTGGCCGGATCGGCCGACGTCCCCTTCCGGGGGAGCGCCGATCGGTGGAACCCCGAGGAGCTGCTCCTGGCGGCGCTGGCGCAGTGCCACCTGCTGTCGTACCTCCACTCGGCGGTCAAGCACGGCATCGTCGTGGTCGACTACGCCGACTCCGCCACGGGCACGATGGAGCAGGTCGGCGACGGAGGACGGTTCACCTCGGTCACGCTGCATCCGCGGATCACGATCACCGACCCCACGAAGACCCAGCTCGCGCAGCAGATCCATGCCGAGGCGAGCAGGAACTGCTTCATCGCGGCGTCCGTCGGCTTCCCGGTGCTCCACGAACCGGTCGTGACGGTCGCAGCCGGCTAGTAGCGTCCGTCGCCGTCGGCCAGGCGGCGCAGCTGGGCGATCAGCGCTGCCGACGGCTCGATGTCGTCGGCGTTGAGGCCGCGGCGGATGTCGTCGGGCAGCGTCGCGACACCCTCGCCGTCGAGCGACTTGACCTCCTCGTGGAGGTCGAGCATCAGGGCGTCGAGCGCGTTGGCGGTGGCCGCCGCGTCGCGCAGGCGATCGGCGAGGTCGGCCGGCACGGCGCCGCGGTACTTGTAGTGGATCTTGTGCTCCAGGCTCGCCCAGAAGTCCATCGCGATGGTGCGGAACTGCACCTCGACCGTGACCGGCAGGGGGCCGTCGGTCAGGTGCACCGGCACCTGGATGAGCGTGTGGAGGCTCCGGTAGCCGTGCGGCTTCGGCTCCTGGATGTAGTCGCGCACGTCGAGCACCGTGAGGTCGGACTGCGACGTCAGCAGCTCGAACACGTGGTACACGTCGGACACGAAGCTGCAGGTCACCCGCACGCCGGCGATGTCGGTGATGGTCTCGCGGATCGAGGAGAACGTGGGCTCCGAGCCCTTCCGCTCCATCTTCTCGGCGATGCTGTCGGGCGACTTCAACCGCGAGGCGATGCTCTCGATGGGGTTGTAGTCGTGCATCATCGCGAACTCGTCGCGCAGGATCGTGAGCTTGGTGACCACCTCTTCCATCGCGAACCGATGGGGGAGCATGAACCGCATGAAGTCCTGGCGCAACGCCCGGACGTCGTTGATCCTCACGGTGGCCGTGTCGTCGGCTCGCGCGAGTCGCGGCTTCGGAGTCTGCACACCCTCAGGGTAAGCACCTTGGCCGAGATCGTCTCGCCGGAGGTGACCGGCGTCACGCTCACGCCGGTCGGAGCTGGTGCGCCCCCAGCCACGACAGGTGGGCCGTCACGCGACTCGAGCCGTCCGTCAGGGGGGTCGTCCAGACCACCTGCGCCTCCCACCCGCGCACCCCGCGGCGCCAGCCCAGGATGAGGCCCGGGTACTCGATGACCTGGTGCCGCGACCGCAGCTCGGACAGGTTGACCCAGACGTGCGCGTGCTTCGGCACGATCGGCACCTCGATGCCAGGACCGTCGGCCTCGACGCCGCCGCGACCGGCGCGCATTCCCGGGGGCACCTCCACCACTCCAGTAGAACATGCGTTCGAACCTCATGACCATCCAGCGGTCGCGCTCGCGCTGCGGGAGGTGGGCGCGGACAGTAGCGTCGGGGGTCGGACCGGACACTCGGGTGGAGGCGCGTGGGAGACGCGCCAGGACGGAGGGGCATGCGCATCAGGCGTGCGTACGCGATCGGCCGCCTGGTGGCCGCGATCGCCCTGGTGCTGGCGGTCCTCGGCGCGGTGATCACCTACCGCAGCGGTCCGTTCTGGCTCCTGTCGCTGCTGGTCTGCGTCACGCCCCTGCTGGCCGCCTGCGCGATCTACCTCCGTCCGGCGCGTCAGACCCGTCTCGCGCAGTACCGCGCCGCGATCCAGCGCCGTCGGCCACCTCGGTAGCGCCGGTTTCGCCGAATGTGCCGCGCCGGGAGCGGCAGTGGGGGAACATCGGCGCATGACACAGCCCAGCACCCCGGCGGGAGAGGTGCCCGAGGCGATACCCGACTGGGCCGCCGCGGGTCCCGCGCCGCCCCGAACCGTCGGGCGCGTACCTCCAGCTCGCCCTCGGCCTGCTGCTGGTCGTGGGCAGCCTCGTGGTCGTCGCCGTCGAGGCCTGGCAGATCCTGACGCAACCCACGATCTCGACCGACGGGACGGTGTTCGAGCGTCTGGGCTGGCCGCTCATCCCCGCGGTCTTCGGTGCTGGTCTGCTGATCGAGCGCTGGCTGGACCAGCGCTCGATCGACGTGCGGTGAGCAGCGCCACCGTCAGCGGGTAACGTTCCGGATCGGGTCAGTCCTTCTTCACCTTGCTCGGTTGCACGCGCTTCGGCTCGCCCGGCATCTTCGGGTAGTCCGGGGGATAGGGCATCTCGGTGGGGTCCTCGGCCCAGAGGTCGAGGAGCGGCGTGAGGTCGTGCGCGACGTCGTCGATCTCCGCCCAGGCGTCGCCGTCGGCGCGCAGCAGGTCGGGGACCGTGCCGAGGTGGAAGCCCCGGGGTGAGTCGAGGCCCGGCAGCGCCTCCCAGGTGACGGGGAACGAGACCGGCGCGCCGAGCTTCGGGCGCACGCTGTAGGCGCTGGCGATCGTGCGGTCGCGGGCGTTCTGATTGAAGTCGACGAAGATCTTCGAGCCCCGCTCCTCCTTCCACCAGGCGGTGGTGACGCCGTCGTGCACCTTCTCCAGGGCCCGGCCGACGGCGATGGCCGCATGCCGGACGTCGGTCACGGTCCACCGCGGAGCGATGCGCACGAAGACGTGGACGCCGCGGTTGCCGCTCGTCTTGACGAAGGCGCGCAGGCCCAGCCCGGCGAGCAGCTCGCGCGTGGCGAGAGCCGCGTCGACGGCGTCGCCGAAGCCGGTGCCGCCGGCAGGGTCGAGGTCGATGCGCAGCTCGTCGGGGCGGTCGACGTCGGCGCGACGCATCGGCCAGGGGTGGAACGTGATCGTGCCCATGTGCGCGGCCCAGGCGACATCGGCGACCTGCGCGGGGCAGATCTCGTCGGCCCGGCGACCGGACGGGAAGTAGACCCGAACGGTCGGCAGGTGGTCGGGAGCGCCCTTGGGCACCCGCTTGGAGTAGAACGCGTCGCCCTGGCCCTGGGACGACGTGAGCCGCATGCCGTCGCGCACGCCCTTCGGCCACCGCTCGAGAGCCGTGGGCCGATCGCGCAGGGCCCGCATGATGCCGTCGTCGACCGCCACGAAGTACTCGACGACCTGGAGCTTGGTGAACGCCGGCGTCTCGTCGGTGGCCTCGAACACCACGCGGTCCGGGCTCGACACGCGCACCGCGACGCCGCCCGCGTCGACCTCTGCCGCCTTGGCTGCCATGCGCCGCAGCCTACGCGGGGCGACGGATCGATGAGGCGTGCCTCACTGAGGCGAACCTTCGTTGAACGGCCGGAATCAATAAGGACACACTGTCGTTGTGAAATACATGGCCACGAGCGAAGCGGTAGTGGAGGCGGCGTCTCACGACGACTCCTTCCCGACCCGCGCGCGCGTGGCCGACGCGATCCTGCGCGGCGGCCCGTCCACGGCGGCCCGCCTGGCCGTGGAGCTCGACCTCACGCCCGCCGCGATCCGCCGTCACCTCGACCACCTCGTGGCCGAGGGTGCGCTGGAGTCGCGCGACCAACGGGTGCAGGGCCAGCGCGGTCGCGGCCGTCCGGCCAAGGTCTTCGCCCTGACCGACCTCGGTCGCGGGCAGTTCGCGCACGCCTACGACGAGATCGCCGTCGACGCGCTGGAGTTCCTGCGCGACTCGATCGGCGAGCACGCCGTCAAGCAGTTCGCCTCGCACCGGCTCGACGACCTGCGCGGGCGCCTCACCGAGCGCCTGGGCGAGGTCGAGCCCGCCGAGCGTCCGGCCGCCCTGGCCGACGCCCTCAGCGCCGAGGGCTTCGCCGCCTCCACCAGCAGCACCCCTGCGGGCACGCAGATGTGCCAGCACCACTGCCCGGTCGCGCACGTCGCCGAGCAGTTCCCCCAGCTGTGCGAGGCCGAGGCCGAGATGTTCGCCGGTCTTCTCGGCACCCACGTGCAACGCCTGGCGACCATCGCCCACGGCGACGGCGTGTGCACCACGCACCTGCCCGACCCGACCATTCCCACCCACTCCACTTCGTCTCCCCACGCAGTACCCACCCCACTAGGGAAGGTGACGTCATGACCACCACGTCGCACGAGAACACCGGTGCAGCTCCGTCCATCGAGGAGCTCAACCCCGGACTCAAGGACGTCGGACGCTACGAGTTCGGCTGGTCCGACAAGAACGACGCCGGCGCCACGTCCCAGCGTGGGCTCAGCGAGGCCGTCGTCCGCAACATCTCCGCGCTCAAGAGCGAGCCGCAGTGGATGCTCGACATGCGCCTGAAGGGCCTCAAGCTCTTCGAGCGCAAGCCCATGCCCACCTGGGGCTCCGACCTCGGCGGCATCGACTTCGACAACATCAAGTACTTCGTGCGGTCCACCGAGAAGCAGGCCGCCACGTGGGACGACCTCCCCGAGGACATCAAGAACACCTACGACCGCCTCGGCATCCCCGAGGCCGAGAAGCAGCGCCTCGTCTCCGGCGTGGCCGCGCAGTACGAGTCCGAGGTCGTGTACCACTCGATCCGCGAGGACCTCGAGGCGCAGGGCGTCCTGTTCCTCGACACCGACACCGCGCTGCGCGAGCACCCGGAGCTCTTCCAGGAGTACTTCGGCACGATCATCCCGGTCGGTGACAACAAGTTCTCGGCGCTGAACTCGGCCGTGTGGTCGGGTGGCTCGTTCATCTACGTGCCCAAGGGCGTCCACGTCGACATCCCGCTGCAGGCCTACTTCCGGATCAACACCGAGAACATGGGCCAGTTCGAGCGGACGCTGATCATCGCCGACGAGGACTCCTACGTCCACTACGTCGAGGGCTGCACCGCGCCGATCTACTCGAGCGACTCGCTGCACTCCGCCGTCGTCGAGATCATCGTGAAGAAGGGCGCCCGCGTCCGCTACACGACGATCCAGAACTGGTCGAACAACGTGTACAACCTGGTCACCAAGCGCGCCGTCTGCGAGGCCGGCGCCACGATGGAGTGGGTCGACGGCAACATCGGCTCGAAGGTCACCATGAAGTACCCGGCCGTCTACCTGATGGGCGAGGGCGCCCGTGGTGAGACGCTCTCGATCGCGTTCGCCGGCGAGGGCCAGCACCAGGACGCCGGCGCCAAGATGGTGCACGCCGCCCCGCGCACGTCCAGCTCGATCCTGTCCAAGTCCGTCGCCCGTGGCGGTGGACGCACGTCGTACCGCGGTCTGCTGCAGGTCAACGAGGGTGCCGAGGGCTCGGCCAGCACGGTCAAGTGCGACGCACTGCTCGTCGACCAGGTCAGCCGTTCCGACACGTACCCGTACGTCGACGTCCGCGAGGACGACGTCACGCTGGGCCACGAGGCCACGGTCTCCAAGCTCAGCGACGACCAGCTCTTCTACTTCATGTCGCGCGGCATGGAGGAGGACGAGGCCATGGCGATGATCGTCCGCGGCTTCGTCGAGCCCATCGCGCGCGAGCTCCCGATGGAGTACGCGCTCGAGCTCAACCGCCTGATCGAGCTCCAGATGGAGGGTGCTGTCGGATGACCGTCGTTGACAACATCAATGAGGTGCTGGAGCTCGACCACGTCGAGTCGCACCTGCACCCGGAGCCGTCCTACGACGTCGCCACGCACCCCGTGCCCACGGGCCTGGAGGAGATCTGGCGCTTCACCCCGCTGAAGCGCCTGCGTGGCCTGCTCGAGGGCGAGCCCAGCGACGCGCACCTCACCTGGGAGCAGCAGCTCCCCGAGGGCGTCACGCTCAGCGAGATCAGCACGGAGGAGGCCCAGGGCCTGGCCGTGTCGGCCCCGCTCGACCGGCTCGGAGCCCTCGCGGCGGCCAACGCCGGGGGAGCGGTGCTGCTCGACGTGCCCGACGACCTCGTGGTCGACGAGCCGATCCGCATCACGCTCAGCGGCGACTCGACCGACCGCACCGTGTGGGGTCACTTCGTGGTCCGCGTGGGCCTGCACGCCAAGGCCACGGTCCTGATCGACCACAAGGGCAGCACCGTCTACGACGCGTTCACCCAGGTGGTCGTCGGTGACGGCGCCCAGCTCGACCTCGTCACGCTCAACGACTGGGCCGACGACGCCGTGCACGCCGAGCAGGTCAACATTCGCGTCGGCCGCGATGCCGCGGTGCGCGTGTTCGAGTTCACGCTCGGTGGCGACCTGGTGCGCACCAGCACCAACGTCGACTACGCCGGCCCCGGCGGCAGCGCCGACCTGCTCGGCGTGTACTTTGCCGATGCCGGCCAGCACATCGAGCACCGCCTGTTCGCCGACCACACCGCGCCGCGCACGCGCAGCAACGTGCTCTACAAGGGCGCGCTGCAGGGCCAGGGCGCGCACACCGTCTGGATCGGCAACGTCCTGATCCGCAAGGTGGCCGAGGGCATCGACACGTTCGAGCAGAACGACAACCTGGTGCTCACCGACGGCGCCCGCGCCGACTCGGTGCCGAACCTCGAGATCGAGACCGGCGACATCGCCGGTGCCGGTCACGCCAGCACGACCGGCCGGTTCGACGACCAGCACCTGTTCTACCTGCAGAGCCGCGGCATTCCCGAGGACGAGGCCCGTCGACTGGTCGTGCACGGCTTCTTCAACGACATCATCCGGCGCATCGGCATCCCCGACGTGCAGGAGCGTCTGATCACGGCGGTCGAGCACGAGCTGGCCGATGTCTGAGTCCCAGAACGGATCGAGCACGGGGCCGAAGTTCGCCGCCCCGCTCGCCGACGTCCCCGACGGGGGCGTGCTGGCGGTCGAGGTCGAGGGCGCCGAGATCGCCCTGGTCCGCAACGGCGACGAGGTCTACGCGATCCGCGACGAGTGCTCCCACGCCTCGATCCCACTGTCCGAGGGCGACGTCACGGTCGACGGCGCCAAGGGCCCGGCGATCGAGTGCTGGCTGCACGGCTCGAGCTTCTCGCTGCGCACCGGCGAGCCGTTGAACTTCCCGGCCACCGAGTCGGTCCCGACCTACCCCACCACCATCGAGGGCGATCGCGTCTACGTCGCCCTGCCCGAGGAGAACTGACATGAGCACTCTCGAGATCAAGAACCTCCACGTGTCGGTCGACACCGAGGAGGGCGCCAAGGAGATCCTCCGCGGCGTCAACCTGACCATCAAGTCCGGCGAGGTCCACGCCATCATGGGCCCGAACGGCTCGGGAAAGTCCACGCTGGCCTACTCGATCGCCGGACACCCCAAGTACGACGTCACCGACGGTGAGGTCCTGCTCGACGGCCAGAACGTCCTGGAGCTCAGCGTCGACGAGCGGGCCCGCGCCGGCCTGTTCCTGGCGATGCAGTACCCCGTCGAGGTCCCGGGCGTCTCCGTGGCCAACTTCCTGCGCACCGCCAAGACCGCGATCGACGGCGAGGCCCCCAAGCTCCGCACGTGGATCAAGGACGTCAACGCCGCGCTCGAGCGGGTCACGCTCGACCCGGCCTTCGCGCAGCGCAGCGTCAACGAGGGATTCTCCGGTGGCGAGAAGAAGCGCCACGAGATCGCCCAGCTCGAGCTGCTCAACCCGAAGTTCGCGGTGCTCGACGAGACCGACTCCGGCCTGGACATCGACGCCCTGAAGGTCGTCTCCGACGGCGTCAACCGCTACAGCGGCCAGGGTGATCGCGGTGTCCTGCTGATCACGCACTACACGCGCATCCTGCGCTACATCCAGCCCGACTTCGTCCACGTCTTCGTGGCGGGTCGTCTGGCCGAGACCGGCGGGCGCGAGCTCGCCGACGAGCTCGAGGCCAGCGGCTACGACAAGTACGTCAAGGCCGCGGCGGTCTGACATGACCTCCACCTACGACGTCGCACGGGTTCGGGAGGACTTCCCGATCCTGCAGCGTCGGCTGGCCGGTGACCTGCCGCTGGTCTACCTCGACAGCGCCAATACGTCGCAGAAGCCACGACAGGTCGTCGACGCGATCGACGCGCACTACCTCGCGCACAACGCCAACGTCGCCCGCGCGATGCACCAGCTGGGTGCCGAGGCGAGCGAGGCGTTCGAGCTCGGCCGCACCAAGATCGCCGACTTCATCGGGGCGAACCAGCGCGAGGAGGTCGTGTTCACCAAGAACGCCTCCGAGGCGCTCAACCTGGTGGCACGCGTGCTCGGCGACGCCCGCCCCGGAAGTGAGCACAGCGTGGGCCCCGGCGACGAGATCGTCATCAGCCAGATGGAGCACCACTCCAACATCGTGCCGTGGCAGCTCCTCGCCGAGCGCACGGGCGCGACGCTGCGCTGGTTCGGCCTCACGCCGGACGGCCGCCTCGACCTCGAGAACGACCCCATCACCGAACGGACCAAGATCGTCTCGGTCACGTGGGTCTCGAACATGCTCGGCACGATCAACCCGGTCGCCGACCTGGTGGCCCGGGCCAAGGCCGTCGGCGCGTACTCCGTCATCGACGCGTCGCAGGCGGTGCCGCAGATCCCGGTCGACATGGCCGCGCTCGGAGCCGACTTCGTGGCCTTCACGGGTCACAAGATGGTCGGTCCCACGGGCATCGGTGTGCTCTGGGGGCGCTACGACCTGCTCGCCTCGCTCCCGCCGTTCCTCGGTGGTGGCGAGATGATCGAGACGGTCACGATGGAGCGTTCCACGTTCGCGCCGCCGCCCTCTCGCTTCGAGGCCGGCACGCCGCCGATCGCGCAGTCGGTCGGGCTGGGTGCGGCGGTCGACTACCTCTCGTCCCTCGGCATGGAGAAGGTCGCCGCCCACGAGCAGGCGATCACGGCCTACGCGCTCGAGCGGCTCGTCGAGATCGACGGCCTCACGGTCGTGGGCCCGAAGGAGCCGGTCGACCGCGGGGGAGCGATCAGCTTCACGATCGACTCGGTGCACCCGCACGACGTCGCGCAGCTGCTCGACAGCAAGGGCGTCGCGGTGCGCGCAGGCCACCACTGCGCCAAGCCGGCGCACGCCTGCTTCGGCGTGCAGTCCACGACGCGCGCCTCGTTCTACCTGTACACGACCGAGGCCGAGATCGACGCGCTCGTCGAGGCCATCTGGCACACCAAAAAGTACTTCGGGGCCTGACATGACTGATGCCACGAACGTCGATGCTCTCTACCAGGAGATCATCCTCGACCACTACAAGCGGCCGCACGGGGCCGGACTGCGCGACGGCGGCGACGCCGAGGTGCACCACGTCAATCCCACGTGCGGCGACGAGATCACCCTGCGGGTGCACCTCGACGGCGACGTCGTCCGCGACGTCTCCTACGACGCACAGGGCTGCTCGATCAGCCAGGCCTCGGCCTCCGTGCTGAACGACCTGGTCGTCGGCCAGACCCTGGCCGAGGGCTTCACGACGCTCGACGCGTTCCAGGAGCTCATGCAGGGCAAGGGGCAGGTCGAGCCGGACGAGGACGTGCTCGAGGACGGCATCGCCTTCGCCGGGGTCGCCCAGTTCCCGGCGCGCGTCAAGTGCGCGCTGCTCTCCTGGATGGCCTTCAAGGACGCCGCCACGCAAGCCACGGGGGCCACGGCCGCCGGAAAGGATCCATCATGACCGCCGACCACACCGACCTCCCCGAGGTCGACACCGCAGCCCCGGCTGCCGGAGCCACCAGCAGCGAGGACGTCATCGAGGCGATGAAGGACGTCGTCGACCCCGAGCTCGGCATCAACGTCGTCGACCTCGGCCTCGTCTACGGCGCCCACGTCGACGAGCACAGCAACACGGTGCTCCAGATGACCCTGACCTCGGCGGCCTGCCCGCTGACCGACGTCATCGAGGACCAGACCCGCGCGGCGCTCGACGGCATCGTCAACGAGTTCCGCATCGACTGGGTCTGGATGCCGCCGTGGGGACCCGACAAGATCACCGACGACGGCCGCGAGATGCTGCGCGCCCTCGGCTTCAACATCGGCTGAGCCGGTCGTCGCGGACTCCTCGGCTAGGAGTCGTTGCCGCTGCTGACGAGGAAGGCCTCGGCGATCGCCGTGATCGCCGTGGGGTCCAGGCTGCCGCTGCTGGTCCCGACCGTGACGTAGACGATCTCGTCGGCCGACGGCTGGATCGTGAGCGACACGGAGCGGGCCGAGGCCTCGAGGACGGCGTCCTGCGCGCCCGCGACGGTGACGGTCTCGCCGTAGTCCCGCGAGATGTCCAGACTCCCTTCCGGATCGGCGCTGGACGAGCGCGACAGCTGGACGGTGGCGAGGTCGTCGCCGAGATAGGCGCACCGGACGCTGCCGCCGCTGCGTCCGCCGCGGGCCAGCTGGATCGTGTCGACGCCCTGCTCGATCGAGCGGTCGTCGGCAGGCAGGCACACCGTGCCGACCTCGGTCGTGAGGGCCTGCGTCCGGAAGTCCTCCGGAATCGCCGGCACGTAGGCCTCGAGGAACTCCATCATCGCGTCCTCGTCCACCCGGTTGTCGGGGTCGGTGTTGCCGATCGCGTCGTTGCGCAGGATCACCTCCTGGTCGCCGATGCGCACCCCGATCGTGATCGTGACGGTCTCGCCACCGGCTCTGTTCTCGCTCCGGAACGCCTCGTCCCCGAGCCCTTCGACCGGTTCGAGGCCACGGTTGCCCCCCAGCCGCTCGACGCGGTCCTCGAGGGTCTCGTCGGAGTCGACGATCTTGATGCCGAAGCTGATCGAGTAGACGTCGCCGACGGTGCAACCGTCATACGTCAGGTCGCCGATCAGCAGCGTCGGGACCAGATCGCGGTCGTTCGGGTTGAGGGGATCGGCCACGTCCCGGTCCACGATCGTGCAGGCGGTGATCCGCCCGGCGGTGCCTCGACCGTCATCGGTCGGGGTGCTGGTCGAGTCGGCCTCGGGCGCGCCGTCGTCGCTCGACCCTCCACAGGCCCCGAGGACCAGGGCCGCGGCGAGGGCCACGAAGGCCGTGGATGAAGCTCTGCGCATGAAGGTCCCCCTGGACGACGAATGATCACGACATCGTGGCACGCGGGACTCAGAATCGGCCACCGCGGCTGCGGCCACCCCGGGAGCCCGAGGAACGCCGGCCCGACGACGAGCGGCGCGACGAGGATGACCGGCGCGGTGAGCGACTCGACGAGCGTCGGCTGGAGCCGCCCCCACCCCAGGCGCTGGATCCACCCCCACCCCATCCGCTGCTGGAACCGCGGTTCGCGTCCGCCTGCGACACGTCGGCGCGGGCGAAGTTCTGGGCCGAGGCCACGAGTCGGTCGGCCTGCTCCGCCTCGTCGAGCGCGGTGACCGGGTCGGCGACCTGCGCCTGCTGGGCCAGGGCCAGGTGCCGCCCGGCCTCCGACAGGCGGGTGCGCGCTTCGGCCCCGACCACCGTCCCCTGTGCCTCGACGTACTGGCTGACACCACGCAGGCTGGCGCCGACCCGGTCGATCGTGCCAGCCAGCGCGACCCGTGCCTGCTCGGCTCGGGCGACCTCCGCCATGGCGGGCGCGAGAGCGGTGGAGAGGGCGGTCTCCCCGTCCTGGAGCGTGGCCACGGTGGCCAAGGGATCCGAGGCGTCGGACCGAGCCGCCGCAGCCGCGGCCCGCGCCCGATCAGCGGCAGCCGTGACGGCCAGGTCGTCCGCTGCGTGCTCGGCCGCATCAGCGAGCAGCGCATCGATCGCCGTCAGTCGCTCGGCGATGATCCGCGGGGCGGCCTGCAGCGCAGCATCTGCTCCGTCGACGCCGTCGAGCAGTGCGGACGCATTGACCACGCAGGCCTCGGCCGACCGAGCGTGCGCGACGGCGGCAGGGCGGTCGCCCTCGACCGCAGCCAGTCCCTGGGACACGTCCCGTTGAGCCTGCGCCAGGAGCCGCTCGACCTCGGCGGGATGGTCGTCCACCGTGTCGATCGCGCTGGCGGTGTACCGGGCGGCGAGGCCCTCCAGCGTCACGCGTGCCGCGGGGAGCCGTGCTGCGACCTCGGTGACCCGAGTGCCGAGACCCGCGAGCACCTCGGGGGCTCGCTGGTGCAGGTCGCGCAGCGACCGGAAGGCCTCGACCTTGTCGTCCAGGATGGCGTCCGCACGGCTGCAGAGGGCGATGATCTCCTCCGCGATCGCCCGGCGCTCCTGCGCGGACTCCGGAACCTCGTCGTCGAGACGCTGACGGAGGGCGAAGGCCTGCGTCAGCAGATCCCGCGACTCGGTGAGCGCCGCTCGGAACTCCAGGGTGTCCTGCAGACCGAACTCGGCCTCGGCGAACGCGAGCTCCTGCTCCGAGGTGCGGATCGCCTCGTCGGAGCCCACCAGGGCGGAGCCACTGCGCTGCTCGAGGTCGGCCAACCCGGCCGTCTCCGTCGACCGCTGCCGGTGCCGGCGCCACAGCACGGTGCCTCCAGCCCCGGCGCCGAGGGCCGCGACCGCGGCGAGCCCGATCCAGAGTCCGGGGCCCGGCTCACCCGCCTCGGCCAGCCCGTCGGCCGTCGCGATGGCTGCTCCGCCCCAGTCGCCGTCGCGCAGGCGGGGGAGCAGGTCCTCGTCGACGACCTGGTCGACCTGCTGGTCCGACAGGGAGAAGTCGTCAGCCACCGACAGTCCGTACGCCCGGTCGTCGGTCGCGATCGCGAGCAGGAGGTCCTCGTCGCCCAGCCGGGACTCGCGGGCCGACTCGTCGGCCCATGCGTCGCCGTCGAGCCCGTCGAAGGAGGGCACGAGGACGATGAACAGCTGGTAGCCCGCCGCAGCCTGGTGCTCGTCGAGCGCCTCGCGCACGTCGGCCGCGCGATCGCCCAGGACGCCGGCCGGGTCGGTCACCGGACCCGACACGTCGATCGGCGGCTCGGCGAAGGCCACGGGCGGCCAGGCGAGCAGGAGCAACGACGTCACCAGGAGTCCGGCCGTGGCGGGGAGCCTCGTCGCGATGCGCATGCTGCGAGCGTAGGGGCTGGTCGCCGGTCAGAGCGACGAACATCACCCCGAGAACCGCGACGAGCACGAGCAGCCCCTCAGGATCGGCCCGTACCATGGTCGGGTGATCATCCAGCTCGAGTAGACGTGCGCCGGCCGCTCAGTCCTCCCGTCCCCGCTCGAAAGTTCTCCATGATCACCGTCAATGACGCGACGCTGCGCTTCGGTGCGCGCGTCCTGATGTCCAACGTCTCCTTCCGGGTCGACACCGGCGACAAGATCGGCCTCGTGGGCCGCAACGGCGCCGGCAAGACCACGCTCACCCGCATGCTCTCCGGCGACGGACAGCCGTCCGAGGGCACCATCACCCACCGCGGCAAGATCGGCTACCTGCCGCAGGACCCGAAGATCGGCGACCTGTCCACGACCGCGCGCGACCGCATCCTCGGCGCCCGCGGGCTCGACGAAGCCCTATCGGTGATGCGCAAGGCCGAGATCGACATGGGTTCGGCCGATCCGGAGACCTCCGAGAAGGCCATGCGCGCCTACGGCCGGGCGCAGGACGCCTTCGCCGCCGGCGGTGGGTACGCCGCCGAGGCCGAGGCCGCCACGATCTCGGCCGCCCTGGGGCTGCCCGACCGTGTGCTCGAGCAGCCGCTCTCGACGCTGTCCGGCGGGCAGCGTCGCCGCATCGAGCTGGCACGCATCCTGTTCAGCGACGCCGAGACGATGCTGCTCGACGAGCCGACCAACCACCTCGACGCCGACTCGGTCACGTGGCTGCGAGGCTTTCTCAAGAGCTACTCCGGCGGTTTGGTGATCATCAGCCACGACGTCGAGCTCATCGAGGAGACCGTCAACAAGGTCCTCTACCTCGACGGCAACCGGGCCACGATCGACATCTACAACATGGGCTGGAAGCACTACGTGCGCCAGCGCGAGGCCGACGAGGTCCGCCGCAAGCGCGAGCGGGAGATCACGACGAAGACCGCCGAGCGCCTGCAGATGCAGGGCAACAAGATGCGGGCCAAGGCCAGCAAGGCCACGGCGGCCCAGCAGATGCTGCGACGCGCCGAGGACATGATGGCCGGCCTGGAGGGCGTGCGTCAGTCCGAGAAGGTCGCCAAGATCGACTTCCCCAGCCCGGCGGCGTGCGGCAAGACCCCGCTCATGGCCGAGGGACTGTCGAAGTCGTACGGCTCGCTCGAGATCTTCACCGACGTCAACCTCGCGATCGACCGGGGCAGCCGCGTCGTCGTGCTGGGCTTCAACGGCGCGGGCAAGACGACCCTGCTGCGCATGCTGGCGGGAGAGCTGGTCCCCGACTCCGGTGAGCTCCAGCCCGGCCACGGGCTCAAGATCGGCTACTTCGCCCAGGAGCACGAGACCCTCGATCCCGACCGCACGGTGCTGCAGAACATGCAGTCCACCGCCCCCGACCTCACCGACACCCAGGCGCGCAGCGTGCTGGGCGCCTTCCTGTTCACCGGCGACGACGCCGAGAAGCCGGCCCGGGTGCTGTCCGGCGGCGAGAAGACGCGTCTGGCGCTGGCGGGCCTGATCGTGTCGAGCGCCAACGTGCTGCTGCTCGACGAGCCGACCAACAACCTCGATCCCGCCTCGCGCGAGGAGGTGCTGTCGGCCATCCGGCGGTACCAGGGCGCCATCGTGTTGGTCTCGCACGACGAGGGTGCCGTCCAGGCGCTGGAGCCCGACCGGGTGCTGCTGCTGCCCGACGGCGACGAGGACCTCTGGAACGACGACTACGCCGACCTCATCGCGCTGGCGTGACCTCACGGTCGGCGTCGTCGGTGCTGGCCGCTGCCCGGGCCGCCCGCGCCGCGGCGGTGCGGCGCTCCTGCCGCTCGGCCCGCGCGAACCAGCCGTAGCCCACGATCGCGAGGGCGGCGAAGAACCACCACTGGAGCCCGTAGAAGAAGTGCGGGCCCTGGCCCAGGTCGGGACGCGGCTCGGGCTCGAGCCCGTCGCTCGTGGGGGACTGCTCCTGCAGGTTCACGAAGCCGCTGCGCAGGTCGTACGGCACCTGCTCGGCCATGCCGCGGCTGGAGATCGCGCGCACCTGGCCGTCGTTGACGAACGTGGCCTGGCCGCCCGCCGCGCTGTCGACGCGCAGCCAGCCGGTGACCTCGACCTCGCCGTCCGGGGGTGCTGGCAGGTCGTCGGGACGCTCGTTGGTGCGCAGGGTCTCGATGAAGCCACGATCGACCAGCACCGCGGTGCCGTCCTCGAGCACGAGCGGGGTCACGACGTCGATGCCGGGACGGCCGTCGCGGTTGACGAACTTGACCGTGACCTCGCTCTCGACGTCGTAGGTGCCGCTGACCGTGACGACCGTCCACTCCTGGTCGGACTCGACGTCGTCGCCCACGGGCACCGCGTCCTCGAGCGGGACCGGTGCGGCGCCCAGGTGCTCGCGGACCAGCTCGTTGCGCACCTGCCGGTCGTCGAGCTTGTGGAACTGCCAGAGGCCCAGCTGGATGCAGACCGCGGACAGGGCGACCACGAAGATCGCGAAGCCGACCCAGCGGGCGGATCCGAGGAAGTGCAGCTCACGCATCCGCTGCTCCGACGGGTACGGTCTCGCGCCAGAAGCCGCGCGCCGACAGGAACGACGTCAGGGAACCGTCGTGCTCACCGCACGCGAGCCAGACCTTGCGCCGCTCGGGCGTGTGCAGCTTGGGGTTGTTCCAGCGCACCTCGACGGCGGCGGGCGCGGTGCAGCCCTTGGCCGAGCAGGTCAGCTCACGGGCGGGGTCGAGTCCCACCGGTCAGATCTCGTCGCGCTCGGGTCGGGCGGCGATCGAGCGGTGCTCCATGGGCACGAAGGACGTGCCGGAGGCCGGCCTCACGCGGACCCCGGCATTCGCCAGGACGACCGAGACGTACGGCAGGAACACGGCGAGGACGATGAGCACCCAGCGAAACGGTCCGTCGACCAGGCACGCGCCGATGAAGCAGACGGTGCGTAGGCCCATCGAGAACAGGTACCGACGCTCCTTGGCGCCGAACAGCGCGGTCGAGCTCTCCGGAGCCGAGGTGATCAGGGGCACCTCGTCGGTTCGCTTGTTCACTCTTTCAGGATACGCCCCTGTGCGTGAGGGCACCGGTCATGGCGGCATCATGGATCCCATGAGCAACCGCACCTACCGCATCACCGAGATCGTCGGCACGTCCCCGGACGGGGTGTCCGAGGCCATCGAGAACGGCATCAAGCGCGCGAGCCAGACCCTGCGCCACCTCGACTGGTTCGAGGTCGAGGGCATCCGTGGCCAGATCAGCGACGACGTGCCGTCGCACTACCAGGTCACGATGAAGATCGGCTTCCGCCTGGAGGACGACGAGTGAGGCTGCGGCTCCTCACGGTGGTGCTCGTCGCGACGGTGGCCCTCATGGGCTGCTCGGGCGCAGGCACCGCCGAGGAGCCGCAGGAGGGGCCGTCCGGTGACACCGCGGAGCCGGAGTCGCCCGAGCCATCGCCGGAGCCGCTGGGCATCGAGGCCCCGGCCGGCACCCCGGTCGACCCGGCCCAGTTCCCCGACGCCTACACCGGCCACGCGTTCCTGACGCCGACCGGCAACATCATCTGCTGGATCGACGACGCCGCCGACCAGTGGGGGTGCCTGGTCAAGGAGCGCACGTACGCCGAACCGGCGGGCGCCGAGGACTGCCTGAAGTCGTTCGGTGGTGGCTTCTCGTCGGTCCAGGGCAGCGCGCTCATGCCGCTGTGCCGCGGCGGCGTCATCGCCGCGGCGGAGACCGGTGGGGGAGTCGTGCTGCCGTACGGTCAGGCGATCACGGTGGGCGACGTGACCTGCGGGTCCGAGGAGGCCGGCGTCACGTGCCTGGACCAGGGATCGGGCCACGGGCTGTTCCTGTCCCGGGCGGCCTACGTGGTCAGCTGAGGTCGGAGGCGTCGGCCTCCTCGACCTCTTCGCGGGTGATGCCCATCAGGTAGATGATGGTGTCGAGGTACGGGACGTTGACCGACGTGCGCGCCTGGTCGCGCACCGTGGGCTTGGCGTTGAAGGCGATGCCGAGACCCGCCGCAGCGAGCATGTCGAGGTCGTTGGCGCCGTCGCCGATCGCCACGGTGTTCTTGATCGGGATCGCCGCGGCGTCCGCGAACTCGCGCAGGGCCTCGGCCTTGCCGGCCCGGTCGACCACGGTCCCCAGCACCCGTCCGGTCAGGTGGCCGTCGGCGATCTCGAGGTCGTTGGCGCGGTAGTAGTCGATGTCGAGCTCCTCGGCGATGCGCGCGATGATCGGCGTGAAGCCGCCCGAGACCAGGGCGAAGCGGTACCCGAGCCGCTTGAGCGTGCGGATCATGGTGCGAGCGCCCGGCGTGTAGGCGAGTGACGCGTAGACGTCGTCGAGCGCGGAGACGGGGACCCCCTCGAGCTTCGCCACGCGGGCGTGCAGCGACTGGGCGAAGTCGAGCTCGCCGCGCATCGCGCGCTCGGTCACCTCGGCGACCTCCGCCTCGCAACCCGCGTGGGCCGCGAGCATCTCGATGACCTCACCCTGGATCAGGGTGGAGTCGACGTCCATCACGACGAGTCGCTGCGCGTGCCGACGGATGCCGTTCTCCTGGACCGCGACGTCGACCCCGTGCTCGTACGCGACCCGGGCGAGCGTGGCCTGCAGGACATCGGGGTCGGCCCCACTGACCTCCATGCGGATCGCCGTGACGGGGTACCGCGCCATCCGGACGATGCGGTCGATGTTGCCGCCGTCGGTGCGGATCTGCTCGGTCAGCGCCGCCATCGCGCGGGGGAGCAGGGGGGCACCGAGCACGACGACCTGCGCCCGACCGACGCGTCGGGGCCGATTGTCGCCCGTGCCGCGCTCGATCGAGACCGCCAGGCCCAGCTCCGGCCCGAGGGCGGTGACGGCGTCGTCGAGCCCTTCGGTGTCGCGCCCATCGGTGTCGTCCCTCGTGGCGGGCTCGGTGACCAGGACGCTGAGGATCAGCTGACCACGGACCACGAGCTGCTCGACGTCGATGACCTCGAGCGGGAACGCATCGAGCACGCCGAACAAGCGGGTGGAGACACCCGCGCGATCCGTGCCGACCAGCGTCACGAGGACGGTCGGACCGGTGAAGTGCTGGGGGAGGTGGGGGACGGGCCCATGGCTGGTCATCGGGTCGAGGCTAGCGCGATAGGTTGGTGCTCGACGACGCCCACACCGGAGGGATTCATGACGAGCGCCATCCAGCTGACCCAGGTCTCCGTGGTGCGCTCCGACTCCCTGCTGCTCGATCGGGTCGACTGGACGGTCCGCGAGGGTGAGCGCTGGATCGTGCTCGGGCCGAACGGCGCCGGCAAGACCACCCTCATGCAGATCGCGAGCGCCACGACGTTCCCGAGCCAGGGCCGCGCGACGGTGCTCGGCCAGGAGCTCGGCACCGTCAATCTCTTCGAGCTGCGCACCCGCATCGGCCACACGAGCCTCACGGTCGCCGATCGTCTGCCGCCGACCGAGTCCGTGCGCGACGCGGTGCTCTCGGCGGCCCACGGTGTCACCGGACGCTGGCGCGAGGAGTACGACGAGGCCGACACCGCCCAGGCCGACCAGATCATCGGTGAGCTCGGCATCGCCCACCTCGCCGGGCGCACCTTCGGCACCCTGTCCGAGGGGGAGCGTAAGCGCGTGCTGATCGCGCGTGCCCTGATGACCGATCCCGAGATGATCGTGCTCGACGAGCCGGCGGCCGGTCTCGACCTCGGGGCCCGCGAGGACCTGGTGTCGAGCCTGCAGAACCTGGCGTCCGACGACGACGCGCCCGTCCTCGTGCTCGTGACCCACCACGTGGAGGAGATCCCGCCGGGGTTCACCCACGTGCTGCTGCTCCGCGACGGTGCCGTGGTCGCGCAGGGGCCGATCTCGTCCACGTTGACGGCGGAGAACCTGACCCGTGCCTTCGGGACCCCGCTCGAGCTGGCGGTCTCCGAGGGTCGCTACACGGCCCGCCGCGTGCGCTACGGACGCCGAGCCGCCCGACCGGAGGAGTGAGCACCCTTGACTGACTGGATCAACGACAACCTCTGGGTCGTCTGGATCGGCGTGGCCGTCGTGCTGGCCGTCGCCGAGCTGCTGAGCCTGGAGCTCGTGCTCGTGATGTTCGCCGTGGCGGCCGTCGCCGCTGCCGCGCTCGCACCCTTCGTCCCGCCGTGGGTCACGATGATCGTGTTCGGGGTCGTCTCGATCCTCCTGCTCGGCGTCATCCGCCCGCGCTTTCGCCGCAAGCTCCACTCCGGTCCGACCCTGACCGTGGGGCACCACAACCTGGTCGGCCATGTCGCGGTCGTCGACGAGCCCGTCAGCGACCTCGGGGGCCGTGTCGCGATCGACGGTGAGCTCTGGACGGCTCGCACGCGCTCCGGGGAACAGTTCGACGTCGGTGCGCGTCTGACCGTCGTGTCCATCGAGGGGGCCACCGCAGTCGTGGCCGGAAAGGTTGCACCGTGATCGGATCGGTAGCCCTGATCGTCGCCTTCTTCTTCCTGGCGCTGGCGATCGCCATCGTCGCGATGTCGTTCAAGATCGTGCCCCAGCAGCGGGCCGGCATCGTGGAGCGGCTCGGCAAGTACCGCACGACCCTGGACTCCGGTCCTCACCTGATCGTGCCGTTCGTCGACCGCCTGCAGTACGTCATCGACCAGCGAGAGCAGGTCGTGTCGTTCCCGCCGCAGGACGTCATCACCGAGGACAACCTGACGGTCTCGATCGACACCGTCATCTACTTCACGGTCAACAACCCCGTCTCGGCGACGTACGAGATCGTCAACTACATCGAGGCGATCCACCAGCTCACGATGACGACGCTCCGCAACATCATCGGTGGCATGTCGCTCGAGCACGCACTGACCGGTCGCGACCAGATCAACCGCACGCTCGGCGCCGAGCTCGACGCTGCCACGACGCGCTGGGGCATCAAGGTCAACCGGGTCGAGCTCAAGAGCATCGACCCGCCCGCGACGATCATCGACGCGATGGAGAAGCAGATGCGCGCCGAGCGTGACCGTCGCGCCGTGATCCTGACCGCCGAGGGCCAGCGCCAGTCCGCGATCCTCACGGCCGAGGGCCAGAAGCAGTCGCAGATCCTGACCGCCGAGGGCGAGAAGCAGGCCGCGATCCTGACCGCCGAGGGCGAGAAGCAGTCGCAGATCCTGCGCGCGCAGGGCGAGGGGCGGGCGATCGAGACCGTGTTCCAGGCGATCCACGACGGCAACCCCGACCAGAAGCTGCTGTCGTACCAGTACCTGCAGACCCTGCCGAAGATCGCCGGCGGTGAGAACGCCTCGACCTGGATCATCCCGGCCGAGCTCACCGCAGCGCTCGGCACGCTCGGCGGCGTGATCGGCACGGTGCCGGTCGACGGTGGTGGCAGCAAGAAGCGCATCGATCTCGACGCACCGATCGAGGACGTCGCGTCCACGGTCGACACCTCCGAGGCCGTCCAGGCGGCGCTCGAGGCGGCTCGCCGGGCCGAGCAGCCCGGGGCCGGCAACGGCGACGACATCGTGCCCCCGTCGATCCTCGACCAGGGTGACGACGACGCGCCGCCGCCCCCGCCCGCGCAGGCGTGACGGCAGGTCGTCCCCAGCCGTTCGACGAGGCCGAGCGCGAAGCGGTCTACCGCGTCATCGCCGAGCGCCGCGACATGCGGCACTTCGTCGGTGGCGCGGTGGACCCCGCTGTGCTCCGTCGCCTCCTCGAGGCGGCCAACATGGCGCCCAGCGTCGGACTGATGGTGCCGTGGCGCTTCGTGCGCGTCGTCAGTCCGGAGGTGCGGGAGGCGGTCGCGGACCTCGTGGCCGTCGAGCGCGATCGCACCGCCCGGGCGCTGGACGAGCGGGGGTCGGAGTTCCTCCGCCTCAAGGTCGAGGGGATCCGCGACTGCGCCGAGCTCATCGTCGTGTCGATCACGGGCGAGCGCGATCAGCACGTGTTCGGGCGTCGCACGATGCCGCACATGGACCTCGCATCGGTCGCCTGTGCGATCCAGAACCTCTGGCTCGCCGCGCGGGCCGAGGACCTCGGGATGGGCTGGGTCTCGCTGTTCGAGCCCACCGAGCTGGCGTCGTTGCTCGGCCTCGCGGACGGCGACGAGCCCGTCGCGGTGCTCTGCCTCGGACCGGTCGACCGGTTCTACGACCGCCCTATGCTCGTCGAGCAGCGCTGGGGCGAGCCCCGGCCGCTCGACGAGCTGGTCAGCGAACGCTGACCGCGGCGGCGCTCAGTGCTGGTACGTGCCGTGCACGATCGCCCGACCCAGCGTCTTGAACGCCAGGTTGAAGCTCACGACGGCCGGGCTGGCGGAGGCGTCGACACCGAGGGTGTCCTGGCCGACCGCGTGGACGACGAAGAAGTACCGGTGCACCTGATCGCCCTCCGGCGGCGCGGCACCCATGAAGTTCAGGCCGCCGCCGTCGTTGCGCACGTGGAACGCGTCGCCGGGCAGCGAGTCGTCGCCCGCGCCGGCGCCGACGGACAGGCTCGTGGTGTCGGCCGGCAGGTCGACGGCCACCCAGTGCCAGAAGCCCGACGGGGTGGGAGCGTCCGGGTCGAAGCACGTGACGACGAAGGACCTGGTGCCCTCGGGGGCGCCCGACCAGCTCAGCTGCGGCGAGGTGTCGCCGTGGGCGTTGACCTGGTCGTCCTTCAACGGCGCGCCGTCGGTGACGTCGTCGCTCGTGACGGTGAACGTCGCAGCGGCCGGCAGGAGGGGGTAGGGATCCGGGGTCACGGGTCGGTCGAGGCTCATGCGGCCTAACCTAACCGCGTGGCCCAGATCCAGCACGTGACGACGGACGACGAGAGGCTCCGCGACTTCCTGAGCCTGCGCGACACCAGCCTCCGCAAGCTGCTCGAGACCGAGCGGGGCATCTACGTCGCCGAGGGCGAGAAGGTCGTGCGCCGCGCCCTCGCCGCCGGGCACGAGCCACGGTCGTTCCTGATGGCGCCACGGTGGGTCGAGTCGCTCGAGGACGTGCTGGCCAGCACCGAGGCCCCCTGCTACGTCCTCGACGAGGACGTCATCGAGCAGCTCACGGGCTTCCACGTCCACCGCGGAGCGCTCGCCGCGCTCCATCGCCCCGCGCTCCCGGAGCCGGCCGAGGTCCTGGAGGGAGCACGACGGATCGTCGTGCTCGAGGACCTCGTCGACCACACCAACGTGGGTGCTGTGTTCCGCACGGCGGCGGCGCTCGGGTGGGACGGCGTGCTGCTCTCGCCGCGGTGCGCCGACCCGTTATACCGCCGGGCGATCAAGGTCGCGATGGGCGCCGTGTTCTCGCTGCCGTACGCGCGTCTGGACGACTGGCACGCCGCGCCGGACCTGCTGCGCGACGCGGGGTTCACGACCGTGGCCATGACCCTGGGCGAGGGCGCCGTGCCGCTCGACACGGTCGCGACGGAACGGCCGATCGCGCTCGTGGTCGGTTCGGAGGGCCACGGGCTCTCGGCGCGGTGGGAGCACGAGAGCCTCGTGCGCGCGACGATCCCCATGAACCCCGACATCGACTCGCTCAACGTGGCCGCCTCGGTCGCGATCGCGGCCTGGGAGCTGCGTCCCACTAGGCTCGCGCCATGATGCGGCAGCGCGTGGCCCGGACGATCGCCCGTCTGATGCGGTACCGGATGGTCGGCACGGTGCCCGAGCGCGGGGTGCTCGTCGGCGCTCCCCACACGTCCAACTGGGACTTCGTCACGATGCTCCTGGTCATGTGGCACGGCGGTGCCCACCCGCGGGTCCTGGTCAAGCAGGAGCTCTTCTCCGGCCCGGTCGGCTGGCTCGTCAAGCGCTTCGGCGGCGTCCCGCTGGACCGCAAGAACCCGGCCGGCGTCGTGCAGGCCTTCGTCGACGAGGCCGAGACCAACAACGAGTTCCGCCTCGTGATCGCCGCCGAGGGCACGCGGTCAGCGGGGGAGTACTGGAAGTCCGGGTTCCTGCGGATCGCCCGCGACGCCCAGGTGCCGGTGACGCTGGCCTTCTTCGATCCGCCGACGCGCACGATGGGCTTCGGACCCTCGTTCATCCCCAGTGGCGACTTCACGGCCGACATGGACATCGTGCGGGACTTCTACGCCGACATGCCGGGCATCAAGCCCAAGAACCGCACCGAGCCCCGGTTGCGCGAAGAGGCCTGACCGATCGTCAGCGCATGAAGCTGTGCGTGTGGGCCCGCAGGGTGGACTTGTCGAGCTCGCGATCGGCATAGATCAGCCGCACGGCCGACTCGTCGGCGTTGCCGAGGTCACGACCGCGCCACACGAGCTGCAGCCCGGCCGTCTCGGCGGTGCGACGGCTCGCCTCGTTGCGCTCCAGCAGCTTTGCGGTGACCGGGACGTCGGGATCGGCAGCCTGCGCGGCCTCCACCCCCTGACGGGCCAGCGCACCGCCGTACCCGCGGTGCCAGTGGGCCCGGTGGACCCGGTACCCGATGTTCCACGCGAGTCGGTCGTGCAGCAGACGGGCCCCACCGTGGCCGACGAACTCTCCGCCGCCGTCGAACGCGGCCCAGTTGCTGAGGCCGTCGTCGCGCCAGCCGTTGACGAAGAACTCCACGAGCGCCTTCGTCTGGTCCACCGTGGTGAACACCCCGCTCGGCTGGTGCTCCCAGACGCCCGGGTCGGCGTAGAGGACGTGCATCTCCTCCCAGTCGCCCGCCTCGATGGGGCGCGTGATCATGGGCGGGTCCTCACGCCTCCGCGATCGGCGTGACCGGCCAGTCGGCCGGGTAGAGGTCGTCGAGCTCGCCCTGCATCTTGTCGAGCTTCTTGCGCGCGCGGCCGGCGAGGCGGTCGCCGAACACCGTGCCGAAGAGGTGGTCGGTCTCGTGCTGCAGGCAGCGGGCGAGCATCCCGGTGCCGGTGAACTCGACCGGATCCCCGTTCTGGTCGACGCCACTGACGTGCGCGCGGTCCGGCCGGGCGAGTGGTCCGAAGGCGCCCGGGAACGACAGGCACCCCTCGTCGTCGTCGTCGAGGCGGCGGTCGTCGCCCTCGGGCAGGGTCAGGACCGGGTTGCACACGACGCCCGTGACGACTTGGTCGTCGTCGTCGGGGCAGTCGAACACGAAGACCTTGACGTTCTCGCCGACCTGGTTGGCGGCGAGGCCCACCCCGCGAGCGGCGTACATCGTGGCGACCATGTCGCGCACGAGCGTCTGCAGCTCCTCGCCGAAGACCGTGACGTCCTCGAGCTCGCGGTGCATCACCGGGGTGCCCCAGCGGGTGATCGGACGGACGGATCCGCCCTCGGGGAGGGGACGGGACTGCGGGTGGGTCACGGGGCTGCTCACGGGGCTCCTGGTGCGTGTCGACGGGAGAGCGACGGTCCACGGTATCCGACACCCGCTGGTCGCTGTGGACCGTGGGCCGCGTCTGGGATACGCTCGAGACGTCAAAGTGCAAACGTGAGTTACAAACTCGTCTACACTGACGCCGACGGCGGGCACCTCGGCCCGACCTCGTGAACTTCCCAGGAGCACACGTGGCCTCTCGCAAAGACCCCATGGGCATCGGTCTGGCGGTCCTGAACCGCATCGCCAGCTCGCCCACGATCGACCGCCTCGGCCTGCGCAAGCAGAGCGAGAAGGCGGTCTACCACGGCACGCGCGCGGGCTTCCAGGCCGCGGGCGCGGCCGCCCGCACCTTCAAGAAGGTCAAGGGCTCCGGCAAGCCGGCCCGCCAGGCCTCGTCGGGCGACTCGGGGGTCTTCGACCTCACGCCCACCGAGGACCAGCAGATGATCGTCGGTGTCGTGTCCGAGTTCGCCGACGAGGTCCTGCGTCCTGGCGCCGAGGCGGCCGAGAAGACCGACGACACGCCCAAGGAGGTGCTGGCCCAGACCACCGAGTTCGGGCTCAGCCTGCTCAACGTGCCCGAGGCCCTCGGCGGTCTGTCCGAGGAGCGCTCCGCGACGACGGGCGTGCTCGTCGCCGAGGCGCTCGCCTACGGCGACATGGGGCAGGCCGTGGCCTGCCTGGCACCCTCGGCGGTCGCCACCGCGATCTCGCTGTGGGGCTCCGACGAGCAGCAGCAGACCTACCTGCCGGCCTTCACCGGTGACGACGTCCCTGCCGCCGCCCTGGTCATCAGTGAGCCGACGCCGCTGTTCGACCCGTTCGAGCTCGGCACCACGGCCACCAAGTCCGGCGACGGCTACGTCCTGACCGGTCTGAAGTCCGGTGCGGTCCGCGGCCTGGAGGCCGAGCTGTTCATCGTCTCGGCCGACCTCGAGGGCAAGCCCGCGCTGTTCGTCGTCGAGGCTGCCGCCGAGGGCGTCAGCGTCGCCGCCGACCCGTCCATGGGTCTGCGCGCCGCCGGCCTCACGCGCCTGAAACTCGACGACGCCCCCGCGGCGCTGCTGGGCGACGGCGCGGAGGACGACTACCGCGAGGCCGTCCGCCTGGCCCGCCTCGGCTGGGCGGGGCTCGCCCTCGGCACGGCCAAGGCCGTGCTCGACTACACCAAGGAGTACGTCGTGGGCCGCGAGGCGTTCGGTGAGCCGATCGCCTACCGCCAGTCGGTCGCCTTCATGGTGGCCAACATCGCGATCGAGCTCGAGGGCATGCGCCTGGTCACGCTGAAGGCCGCCTCGCGCGCCGAGCAGCGTCAGTCCTACGCCCGTGAGGTCGCGCTCGCCCGCAAGCTCGCGGCCGAGTACGGCATGAAGATCGGCACCGACGGCGTCCAGCTGCTCGGTGGTCACGGCTTCGTCAAGGAGCACCCGGTGGAGCGGTGGTACCGCGACCTGCGGGCCGTCGGCCTGATGGAAGGAGCAGTCCTCGTCTGAGGACGGAGAACTCATCATGATTAATCTCGACACCCCCAAGAAGTTCCGCGCCTTCGTCGACCAGGCCAACCAGGTCGCCGACAACTTCCTGCGCGCCAACTCCCGCAAGTACGACCTCGCCGAGCACTCCTACCCCAAGGAGCTCGACCTGCTCGCCTCGCTCGTCGACGGCATGAGCGACTCCGGCCAGGGCCAGGGAGCCGGCGCCGCCGGCGTCCGCCGTGGCGAGGACGACTCGGCCGGCAAGAAGGCCAAGGTCAAGAACGGCACCAACATGAGCTCGGTGCTCTCGGTCATCGAGATGTGCTGGGGCGACGTCGGCCTGCTGCTCTCGATGCCCCGCCAGGGCCTGGGCAACTCCGCGATCGCCTCGGTCGCGACCGACGAGCAGCTCGAGCGCTACAAGGGCACCTGGGCGGCGATGGCGATCACCGAGCCGAGCTTCGGCTCCGACTCGGCCGCCATCAAGACCACGGCGGTCAAGGACGGCGACCACTACGTCCTCAACGGCGAGAAGATCTACGTCACGTCGGGTGACCGGGCCGACTCGGTCGTGGTCTGGGCGACGCTCGACAAGAGCATGGGGCGCGCGGCGATCAAGTCGTTCGTCGTCAGCAAGGACACGCCCGGCATCCGGGTCGAGCGCCTCGAGCACAAGCTCGGCATCCGGGCGTCCGACACCGCTGTGATCCTGCTCGACAACTGCCGCGTGCACGAGTCGAACCTGCTCGGCAGCCCCGAGATCGACGTCAAGCAGGGCTTCGCCGGCGCGATGGCCACGTTCGACAACACGCGTCCCCTGGTGGCCGGCATGGCCGTCGGTTGCGCCCGGGCCTCGCTCGAGCTCATCCGCGACCTGCTGGAGAAGGCCGGCGTCGACATCGACTACGACCGTCCCGCCACGGCGCAGTCGTACGCGGCGGCCACGTTCATCCAGATGGAGGCCGACTGGGAGGCAGCGCTGCTGCTCACCCTCGAGGCCGCGTGGCTCGCCGACAACCGCAAGCCCAACTCCATGGAGGCCTCCATGGCGAAGGCGAAGGCGGGGCGCGTCGGCAACGACATCACGCTGAAGTGCGTCGAGCTGGCCGGCACGCTGGGCTACAGCGAGACCGAGTTCCTCGAGAAGTGGTCGCGCGACTCCAAGATCCTCGACATCTTCGAGGGCACGCAGCAGATCCAGCAGCTCATCGTCGCCCGACGCCTGCTGAACCTGTCGTCGACGCAGCTCAAGTAGGTCCGGCGCTGGTCCCGGCCTGACGGCTCGGGCTCGAGGCCGGCTTCGGTAGGTTGGACGCATGTCCTCCGCCGACGTCGACCTCGAGCTCGAGCTGACGCGCCTCGTCCAACGGGTCCGCCGCCGCTCGGTGCAGATTCTCTCGGGCCTGCACCGCGATCTCGACTACGGCACGTACCTGTTCTTCCTGGCCATCTGCGACGCATCGGGCCAGGTGCGCGGCGCCGACCTGGCCGAGTCCATGGGCGTCCACAAGTCCACCGCAAGCCGCGCCGTCGCGGCGCTCGTGAACTACGGGCTCGTCGAGCAGCACCCTGACCCGAGCGACGGCCGCGCACGCCTCCTGGTGCCCACCGAGGCGGCAGCGGCCCGGCTGCGCGACTACCGGTCCGAGACCCACGAGCGCCTCGTGCGTCTGCTCGACGACTGGGAGGGCGACGACATCGACGTCTTCGTCGGCCTCCTGCGCCGGTTCAACGACCGTGCCGAGGCCCTCTGAGGTGCAGATCTTCCACACGGCGTTCCGTGAGCAGTGGGCGGAGGCGCTCGAGACCGGCGCCTACACGTGGTCGACCCGCGGTCGGACCCTCGCCGACGAGGGTTTCCTGCACGCCTCGCGCGCCGACCAGGTGGCCGGGGTCCTGGGTCGCTACTACGCCGACGTCGCCCCCACCGACCTGGTGCTGCTCGTGATCGAGACCGACCTGCTCGACGTGCCGTGGCGTCTCGACCCCGTCGGCGACGACGAGTACCCGCACGTCTACGGGCCCCTGTCGCCGTCCGCGGTGGTCGAGACGCGCGAGCTTCCCGCCTAGATCGACAGGTAGGACTTGATCGCGGTGCGCTCGTCCATCGCGCGGTAGCCGTCGGCCACCTGGTCGAGCGGGATCGTCTGGTCGAAGACCGCGCCCGGGGCGATGGAGCCCGACAGGACGTCGGGCAGCAGCTCGTCGAGGTAGGCGCGCACCGGGGCGACGCCGCCTCGCAGACCCGTGTTCGTGAAGAACATGACGGGGATGTTGAGCTCGACGTCGTGGGGCATGCCGACGTACCCGACCGTGCCGCCCGGGCGGACGGCGCGGAACGCCTGCTTCATCGAGTCGCCGGTGCCCACGCACTCGAGCACGGCGTCGGCGCCGATGCCACCGAGGATCTCCTTGACCGCCTCGGCGCCCTCCTTGCCACGCGTCTCGACGACGTGGTCCGCGCCGAAGCGGCGGGCCACCTCCTGGCGAGGCTCGTGACGCGACATCGCGATCACGGTCGAGGCGCCGAGACGCTTGGCGGCGAGCACGGCCGACAGGCCGACCGCCCCGTCGCCCACGACCGCCACGGTGCTGCCGGCGGTGACCCCGGCGGAGACGGCCGCGTGGTGGCCGGTCGGGAACACGTCGGCCAACGTGAGCAGGTGGGGGAGCAGCGACTCGTCGACGTCGCCGGGCACCGTGACGAGGGTGCCGTCGGCCCACGGGACCCGGACGAGCTCGGCCTGGCAGCCGTCGTACCCGCCACCGTTGACGCACGAGGTCTGCACGCCGGCGGTGCAGTGGGCGCAGGTGTTGTCGCTGTACAGGAACGGGGCGATGACGAAGTCACCCACCTTCACGGCGGCGACCGCCGAGCCGACGCGCTCGACCACGCCGATGAACTCGTGCCCGATCTGCTGGGGCTTGCGGATCTTGTTGACCCCGCGGTAGGGCCACAGGTCCGAGCCGCAGACGCAGGCGGCGACGACGCGGACGACCGCGTCGGTGTCGTCCTGGAGGTCCGGGTCCGGGAGGGTGTCGAGTCGGATGTCGCCGGGCGCGTGAAGAACGGTGGCTCGCATGGGCCCATTCTGCCTGCCGCGAGGTCGGATCGCGCGTGTGACAGGATCGAAGCATGACCTCCAAGCCTGAAGTTGACTTCATTCCCGGCCCGCCCCCGACCGAGCTGACGGTCACCGATCTCGTCGAGGGCGAGGGCGCCGAGGCCGTCGCCGGCGGCGTCGTCGACGTCCACTACGTCGGTGTCGAGTTCGAGACCGGCGAGCAGTTCGACGCCTCCTGGGACCGCGGCCAGTCGGCCCGCTTCCCGCTCCCCAACCTGATCGCCGCCTGGCAGCAGGGCATCCCCGGCATGAAGGTCGGCGGCCGCCGCCAGATCGTCGCCCCGCCCGAGCTCGCCTACGGCCCCGCCGGCGGCGGACACCGGCTCTCGGGCAAGACCCTGGTCTTCGTCATCGACCTCCTCGACGTCGCCTGACCCACCCCGCCTCCGCAAGAGGCCGCCCAGATTCGTGGACTTTGGGACCCGATCAGCCCCGGTCAGGGTCCTAAAGTCCACACATCTGGGCGGTCCTCTCGGCTTCCACAGGCTGCGACTCCAGCCGCCCGTCCCATCCCTCGACGCACCATCGTCGGGGGATGGACCTTTTCCAGCCGTTCACAGTCGACATGGCTGCTGCTCACGGGCTCAGTCGGCGGGCGCTGCGGCACCCGCGGTTCCGACGGCTCCTGCGTGGTGTCTACATCAGCGCCGACGCGACGTTGACGCTGACGATCTGGCTCCAGGCGGCGCTCCTGGTGCTCCCGCCTGACGCTGTCGTCAGCCACACCTCGGCGATGCGCCTGTACGGATTCGAACCGCGCCGCCGAGGGTTCCTGGAGTTCTCGACGAACACGGGCGCGACGACGAAGCTGCAGCAGATCGTGCTGCACCGCCGTCGGTGGCAGCTGCACCCGCGGGAGGTCGGTGCGTTCTGGGCCACCGGTCCGGACCGGACCTTCGTCGATGTGGCTGCCCGGTCGCCGTTGCCCGAGCTCGCCGCGTTCGGCGACCACCTCGTGCACCACCGGCTGACCACCCCGGACGACCTGCGTTGGTATGCCGACTCGCGGCACCTCGATGGCGTGCGACGTGCCCGCCGCGTCTCGCGACTTGTGGTCGAGGGCGCGGAGTCGGTGCGCGAGTCGTACCTGCGGATGATGTTGTGGTTCGCGCGTCTCCCGCGCCCCGAGGTGAACGGTGTCATCCTCGATGCGAGCGGAGAGTTCCTCGCTCGAGGTGACCTCGTCCTGCGTCGATGGAAGGTCGTCGTGGAGTACGACGGCCGGCACCACCTGCACGATCTGAAGCAGTGGCAGCACGACCTGCGACGTCGCGAACGCCTCGAAGCCGAGGGGTGGACCATCATCGTGGTCACGGCGGCGGACTTCCGTCAGCCGCAGCTCATCCCGGTCCGTGTGCACGAGGCTCTGGTGAACCACGGCTATCACGGCCCCGCGCCTGTCCTCAGCGTCCAGTGGCGACGCTGGTTCACCCCTTAGCGCCCAGATATGTGGACTTTGGGACCGAAACAGGCTCGATCTGAGTCCCAAACGCTGCAAATCTGGGCGGATCAGGGGGTGGGCAGGGCGTCGAGCAGGTTGCGCATCCGCTTGAGGCTGACGGGGTGGGCGGTGCCGAGCTTCTGCGCCGTGAGGCTGATCCTCAGCTCCTCCAGGGCCCACCGGACCTTCTGGACCTCCGGGGTCAGGCGCTGGAGCTCGCGCAGCTGCGCTGACCTGCGGTGGAACTCCGCCTCGAGGTCCTGGGCCTCCAGCAGGGGAGCAGGCGTACCGGCCGTCTGCAGCCGCATCGCGGCAGCCTGGAGGTAGACCGCCAGGCGAGGGAGCCGGTCGATGCCCATGTCGCGGACGAACCCGGGGTAGACGAGCCAGGAGAGCTGCACCCGCACGTCCTCGCCGGCCTCGTCGGGGCCGGGGCGGACGTCACCGAGCCGGTCGTAGGCGCGGATCACGTGGGTCACAGCGCGCTGCGTCACGTCGAAGACCTCCTGCCGGACGACCTCGGTGAGCTTGGCGAAGCCCTCCTCGTTGGCGGCAGGCCCCCCGTGCCGCTCGACGAGGTGGTCGAGCGCCGCCAGCCAGCACGCCTCGATGACCTCGGCAGCGTCGCGGTACGGGCCGGTCTGGAGCGTGAGCTTCGCCCGGGTGTCGAGGGTGCGCCCGATCGTGGGCACGACCGACGGCAGCTCGAACGACATGAGCCGCGCCTGTCCACGCACACCCGCGGCGCGCTGCTCGGCGGGGGACTCCAGAACCCGCAGACCGACCGAGCCGCCCTCGTCGACGACCGACGGGTACCCCGTCTGGCGTGCGGCGGTCACCTCGACCGGGATCGTGCCGAACACCCAGGTCCGCTCACCCGAGCGCTCGAGACCACCCGTCGCGTCCTGGAGCTGCTCACGCAGCCGCGGACGCAACCGCTCGCGGAGGTCGTCGAGCTCGTGTCCACGGGCGACCTCCTCGCCGGAGTCGTCGAGCACCCGGAACTTGACCCGCAGGTGGTCCGGGAGCGACGAGGGATCGAAGTCGTCGGCGCGGACGACGCTGCCGCCGCGGGCCGACAGGACGCGGCCGAGCTCGTCGGTGACCGTGCCGCGCGCGGGGTCGAGCTGGTGCAGCACCTCGCCCACGACCTGCGGCACCGGCACGAACTCGCGCCGGACCGACTTCGGCAGCGAGCGCACGAGGGCCTCGACCAGGTCGCGGCGGTGCCCCTCCACCTGCCAGCCGAACGCCGCGTTGTCGAGCCCGGGAAGCTGGTCGAGCGTCACGTCGACCATGACACCGTCGTCGACCGTGCCCGGTTCGAACGTGTAGGTCAGGGGCATGGGGGCGCCGTCCGAGAACCACTCGGTCGGGAAGGCGTCAGCATCGGCATCGGCCTGCACGAGGTCGGCCGTGGTCAGGTCGAGCAGGTCGGGCGTCGAACGTCGGGCCTTCTTCCACCACCCGTCGAAGTGCCGGGTCGAGACGACGTCGGCCGGGACGCGCTCGTCGTAGAACGCGAACAGGGCCTCGTCGTCGACGCGGAGGTCACGGCGGCGCACCCGCGACTCGAGCGCGTCCACCTCGGCGAGCAACGCCTGGTTGCGGGCCCAGAAGTGGTGGTTGGTGCGCCACTCGCCCTGCACGAGCGCGTGCCGCACGAAGAGCTCCCGGGCCAGAGGGGCGTCGAACCGTGACAGGGGGACCAGCCGGTCGGCGACGACGGGAAGGCCGTAGAGCAGCACCCGCTCGCGCGCCATGGCCGATCCGCGCTTGGTCGACCAGTGCGGCTCGGCGTACTGACGCTTGACCAGGTGCGGCGCCGCCTCCTCGATCCACTCCGGCTGCACCCGCGCTGCCGTGCGCGCCCAGAGTCGGGTCGTCTCGACGAGCTCGGCGGCCATGACCCACGCCGGTGGCTTCTTCGCGAGGCCCGAGCCCGGGAAGACCATGAACCGCGCGCCTCGGGCGCCGGCGTACTCCTTGCCGTCGGCCTCGCGCAGCCCGACGTGGGAGAGCAGACCCGTGAGCAGGGCGCGATGCACCGTGTCGGGGTCCGAGCCCTCCAGCCGGACAGCCTTGTCGCCCGCCTTCATCCCGAGGTCGCGCACCGTGCGCCGGAGCTGGGAGTGGACGTCCTGCCACTCGCGGATCCGGAGGTAGTGCAGGAACTCGCCCTTGCACATCGCCCGGAACTTCGAGTGCGACATCTCGTCGCGCTGCTCCCGCAGGTACGTCCACAGGCTCAGCCACGACAGGAAGTCGGAGTCGGGCTGGCGGAACCGTGCGTGCTTCTCGTCGGCGGCCTGCTGCTTCTCGAGCGGACGCTCGCGCGGGTCCTGGATCGACATCGCGGCCACGATGACGAGGACGTCGCTGAGGCAGCCCAGGTCGTCGGCGGCCACGACCATGCGGGCCAGACGCGGGTCGACCGGCATCCGCGACATCGTGCGACCGAGTCGGGTCAGCCGCAGGGTGCCGTCCTTCGCGTCGACCACGGCACCCAGCTCGCGCAGCAGGTTGACCCCGTCGGCGACCGAGCGCGAGTCGGGCGGATCGAGGAAGCCGAACTTCTCGATCGGTCCGAGGTCGAGTGACGCCATCTGCATGATGACCGACGCCAGGTTGGTGCGCTGGATCTCCGGGTCGGTGAACTCCGGACGGCCCTCGAAGTCGTCCTCGGCGTACAGCCGGATGCAGATGCCGTCGGCGACGCGACCACACCGACCGGCCCGCTGGGCGGCGCTGGCCTGCGAGATCGGCTCGATCGGCAGCCGCTGCACCTTGAGCCGCTGGCTGTACCGCGAGATGCGCGCCAGCCCCGGGTCGATGACGTAGCGGATCCCCGGGACCGTCAGGGAGGTCTCGGCGACGTTCGTCGACAGCACGATCCGACGGCCCGGGTGCGACGAGAAGATCTTCTGCTGGTCGGCTGAGGAGAGCCGCCCGAACAGCGGAAGGATCTGGGTGTTCCGATACTTCTTGCCCGCGAGGTGCTCGTCGACGTCGCGGATGTCGCGCTCGCCGGGCAGGAAGACGAGGATGTCGCCGTCGCGAGGCAGCTCCTCCACCGCGGCGGCGATGCCGTCGAGCAGGTCGCCGGAGTCGGGCTCACCCTCTGCCGTCTGGTGCAGGGGTCGGTAGCGCACCTCCACGGGGTAGGTGCGCCCGCTGACCTCGATGACGGGGGCGTCGAACAGCTCGGCGAAGCGTTCGACGTCGATCGTGGCCGAGGTGATGACGAGCTTGAGGTCGGGTCGGCGGGGGAGCAGCTGGCGCAGGTAGCCCAGGAGGAAGTCGATCGACAGCGACCGCTCGTGCGCCTCGTCCACGATGATCGTGTCGTAGCGGCGGAGCTCGCGGTCGTGGTGGATCTCCTGCAGCAGCAGACCGTCGGTCACGAGCTTGACCTGGGTCGCCGCCGAGCTCTGGTCGTCGAACCGCACGGCGTAGCCGACCTCGGCACCGAGCGGGACGTCGCACTCCTCGGCGATCCGCTTGGCCACCGAGCGTGCAGCGATGCGACGTGGCTGCGTGTGGGCGATCTTCTGGCGCCCCAGGCCCAGAGCGATCTTCGGCAGCTGCGTGGTCTTGCCGGAGCCGGTCTCGCCGGCCACGACCACGACCTGGTGGTCACGGATCGCGCGGGCGATCTCGTCGCGGCGGGCGGAGATCGGCAGCGCGTCGTCGAACTCGAGCCTCATCGCAGCCCCACGGCGTCACCGAGGGCCAGGTAGCCCACGAAGGCGACGACGTCGAGCAGGGTGTGGGCGATGACGAGCGGCATGACACGCCCCGTCCGCTGGTACCACCACCCGAACACCAGACCCATCACGACGTTGCCGAGGGCCTGGCCGAAGCCCTGGTACAGGTGGTAGGTGCCGCGAATCAGTGCACTCGTGACGATGACCGGCCACATCCCCCAGCCGAGGTCGCGCAGCCGCTCGTGGAGGTAGCCCACGACCACGACCTCCTCGAGGAGCCCGTTCTGCAGGGCCGCCGCGACCAGGATCACGACGGTCCACCAGTAGACGGTGTCGGGAGCCGTGACGATCTCGGCCGTCACGCCCAGCGCGCGTCCGGCGAAGTACAGCCCCAGCCCGGGGACACCGATCACGAGGGCGAGCAGCACGCCGACCGCGGTGTCGCGTGTGGGGGAGCGGCGGTCGAGCCCGATCGATCGCCCTGCCAGCAGGTAGATCGCGAGGAACACCGGGACGAGCGCGAACACGATCGACAGCACCTGGAGCGTGAGGTCGAGCCACTGCTGGTCGGCGCGGGAGGAGTTCAACGAGGCGGTCGACTCGCGCAGACCCCCGTTCGTGAGCTTCACGACCAGGCTCAGGACGGCGTAGACCGCGGACTGGCCGAGTGAGAGGCCCAGGACGATCCAGATCTCGGCCCGGACCCGGCGCCGGTCGGATGCCGGGACGGTCGGTGCGGCAGCGCTCACAGGTCGTCGGTGCCGAAGGTGTCGCAGGAGTCGATCGTGCCGGACTCGTAGCCGGCCAGGAACCACCGCTGCCGCTGCTCGCTCGAGCCGTGGGTCCACGAGTCGGGGTTCACGGTGCCACCGCCGAGCTCCTCCTGGATGTGGTCGTCGCCCACCGCCGCGGCGGCCGAGAGGGCGGAAGCGATGTCGTCACGCGTCAGCGGCTCGAGCAGCGTGATGCCGTCGGCGTCCTCGGTCGTGGCCGCGTGGTGGGCCCAGACGCCGGCGAGGCAGTCGGCGCGCAGCTCGATCCGGACGCCAGCACTCAGCGGACCCGTCGACCGGTCCTGCTGACCGGCCTCGAGGTCGCCGAGGAGCTGCTCGACGTGGTGCCCGTACTCGTGGGCGACGACGTACATCTGCGCCAGGTTGCCCCCGTCAGCGCCGAAGCGGCCGGAGAGCTCGTCGAAGAACGTCGCATCGATGTAGACCTGCTCGTCGGTCGGGCAGTAGAACGGCCCGACGGCCGCCGTGGCGGTGCCACAGGCGGACTGCGTGGAGCCGGAGAAGATCACGGTCGGGGCCTCGCGGTACTCGACGCCCGTGTCGGCGGGCAGGGCCTCGCTCCAGTAGTCCTGGGCGCTGTTGACGGTGCCGACGATCCGGCACACGTCCGACCGGTTGGCGTCGGCGCCGGTCTGGCACTCCGAGACGTCGACCGAGCTCCCCGAGCCACCCTGCAGGACCTGCGACGGGTCGAACGGGAGCGAGCCGGAGCCGGATCCGCCGCCGAGGAACACGAACACCAGCAGCAGGATGATGCCGCCGACCCCGCCTCCGGCGATCGCGCCGCCCTTGCCGCCGATCACCTGGCTCGTGTCGAGCCGGGCCTTGTCGTTGAAGCTCACCCGAGGAGTCTACGCAGCGACGAGCCGATCGTCGGGTGCGTCGATACGCTGCAGCAATGCCCGCCGAGACGACGACGTCGTTCGCCATGCCCGCCGAGCTGTCCGCCAAGGACGTCGAGCGGAAGCGGTCGCTGCGGCGGATGCGGACCGTGGCGACGTCGCTGCTCGTCGTGGCCGCCATCGTGTTCGTCCTGACCCGCGACGGGGAGGGGTGGGTGGCCTACGTCAACGCCACCTCCGAGGCCGCCATGGTGGGGGCGATCGCCGACTGGTTCGCGGTCACGGCACTGTTCCGTCACCCGCTCGGCCTCCCGATCCCGCACACGGCGATCATCCCGCGGCGCAAGGAGTCGCTGGGGGAGAGCCTGCAGGACTTCGTGGTCGACAACTTCCTGCAGCCGGACGTGGTCCGTGAGCGCCTGATGGCCGTGGGCGTGGCCGACCACGCCGCGTCCTGGCTGCTGGAGCCTGGCCATGCCGAGCGGCTCGTCCGCGCCGGCTCCCGCATCGCGGCTCACGGACTCAACCGCATCAGCGACGACGACGTCGAGGCGCTGGTGCGTGACGTCATGGTGCCCAAGCTGTCGGCCGAGCCCATGGGACCGGCCGTCGGCCAGATGATCTCCGAGATCGTCCGCGACGGCGCCCACACGGGGCTGGTCGACCTGGTGGCCGAGGAGCTGCACCGCTGGCTCGTCAGCAACGAGGCGGAGGTCGCCCAGATCGTCGAGCAGCGCGCTCCCTGGTGGACGCCGCAGTGGGTCGACGACCGGGTGGCCACGCGGCTGCACCTCGAGGCCGTGCGCTGGGTCGCCGAGATCCGTGACGACCCGAACCACCGAGCTCGCGCGGCCTTCGACCACTGGCTCGCGCAGCTGTCGCACGACCTGCAGTACGACCCGGCCACGCGGGAGCGGGCCGACCGTCTCAAGGAGCGCGTGCTGAACCAGCCGCAGGTCGTCGCCACCTCGGTGTCGCTGTGGACCTCCCTGAAGGGCGCGCTCACCGAGGCCCTGGTCGAGGACGGACTCCTGCGACGCCGTGCCGTCGAGGAGGTCGAGGCTCTTGGCCGCCGCCTCCAGACCGACGAGCGCCTGGCCGACCGGGTCGACGACCTCGCCGCAGACGTCGCGTCCTACGCCGTGGAGCGTCACGGCGACGAGCTGGCGACTGTCATCTCCGCCACCGTGGCCCGCTGGGACGGGGTCGAGACCGCGCAGCGCATCGAGCTCCACGTCGGCCGGGACCTGCAGTTCATCCGCATCAACGGCACCGTCGTGGGCGGTCTCGCGGGCCTGGTGATCCACGCGCTGTCGCACCTCGGGTAGGTGCAGGGACCCGGTTCGGAACCGGCGTGGGTCTTTGCTAAGGTGGCACGCGCTGCCGAAGCCGGTCAGGCGGGAGCAGCGAGTCACACGTCCGGGTGGCGGAATGGTAGACGCGCTAGCTTGAGGTGCTAGTGCCCTTAATGGGGCGTGGGGGTTCAAGTCCCCCCTCGGACACCGCAGAACCCCGCAGATTCTCTTGAATCTGCGGGGTTCTCTCGTTTCAGCAGCTGCGGAAGACCGAGACCGCCCAGTCGCTGTCGTCCGTGAAGGGTTCGAGGTCCCAGGTGCCGAACCGGTGCTCGAGCGTCCAGCCGATCTCCGTCGCCTGCTGGTCGAGTGCCTCGAGCGTGTAGGTCCGGTCGAGGTGGAAGCCGAAGACGACGCGACCGCTCGGCGCGAGCACGGTCGCCATCGCCGCGAGGATCGCCGGCTCCGTCCCGGGTTCGGCGAAGGTCATCACGTTGCCGGTGCACACGATCAGGTCGAAGGTGCCGACCTCCGGGGTCAGGTCGACCAGGTCCAGCACCCGAAGGTCGACGTCCGGGTGCTGCTCGTGTCCGGCTTCGATCAGCAGCGGATCGGCGTCCACGCCGATCACGCGGTGGCCTCGCAGGGACAGCGCGTGGGCGATTCGTCCCGCGCCGCAGCCCGCGTCCAGGACGGCGCTGCCGGGTCTGGCCATCGCGTCGATCAGGCGGGCTTCGCCGTCGACGTCGTGGCCGGCGGCAGCGATGTCGACGAATCGCCGCGCGTAGTCGCGTCGCTCCTCCTGGCTCCGCTCCGAGAACCACCGCGTCGAGCGCTGTTCGTCCATGCGCCTGATCCTGTCACTCGAACGTCGGACCGGCGCCCCGGCGGTCGTGCTGCCTCAGCCGGGGACACCCACGGTGCCGGTCGTGTCGCCGACGTCGCTGCGCAGGGCGAAGTCGAGCTGAGAGCCGTCGTCACTGACATGGGCGAGCCCCGGCTCGGTGAGCGTCGCGACGACGGCGTCGGCCTCGGCCGGCGTGAACCGGTTGAGGAAGAGCACGGGCTGCGGGTCGCCCTCGGCGGATGCTGAGATCTCGAGGTCCGCGGCCGGGTAGGCGATGGCAATCGCGAGGATCGCCTGCAGCTGCGTGTCGGTGACACGGTCGGGCACGTCGACGATCCTGACGCGACCCTCCTCGGCCTGCACGCTCCCGCCGTCGCTCCACGCAGGAAGGGCCCGGAGGGCGGTCATCAGGTCCGGTAGAGCCACCGCCGAGGTCGCGCGGAGCTCGAAGTTGCCCGCTGCCGTGCCGACGTGGTCGACACCGTCCATCGTGCTCATCGCCAGCGCGGCGGCCGTGTCCGCCGCTGCCGAGGTGTGGACCTCCGGCCACACCTCGACCTGGACCAGGCTCTCCGGAACCGCCTCGTCGACGCTGATGCCCTCGCCGATCGTGAGCTGCGCGGCCCACCGCGCGTCACCGTGGTGCCGGTCCATGAACGCACGGACCTCCTCGGCCGCCTCGCCGGCCTGCGCCGTCGTCGTCGTGTCGGCGAGGGACACGTGGACGTCCAGCGACCACAGGTCCGGGTCCGAACGGTCGGCGGGTGCCGGCTCGGCGACGGCGGTCTGCACCGCACGCACCTCCTCGACCCCGGGGATCGTCCGCAGCTCGTCCGAGGCGAGCTGCTCCAAGGAGATGCTGGTGTCCCTGTCGTCCTCGCCAGCGGAGGAGCAGCCGGTCAGCAGGAGCGCGACGAGCACCGCACCGGCAGCGCGACGGATCGAGTTCCCGAGCATGACGGAAAGTCTCACACGATCGAGCGCACCGATGACCCGTCCGTCAGCCGACGGCTGAGGCGGCACGCAGGGTCGCGGCGATGGCCGCCGGTGTCTCGGCAGGGTCGATGACGTCGTCGATCTCGAAGACGCGGGCGACGTTGAGCGCGTGGGCGTGCTTGCGCAGCTCCGCGGTGTGCTGCAGCACCGCGGCCTCGCGCTCGTCCTCGGGCATCGCGGCGAGCTCGTGCGCGAGTGACAGGCGCACGGCCCCCTCCAGGCCCATCGCCCCCAGGTGGGCGCCCGGCCACGCCACCGTCAGGTGGGGGCGGTGCGTGCTGCCGCCGAGCATCGCCTGGGCGCCGAGGCCGTAGCCGCGCCTGAGCACGACGCCGACGAGGGGGACCGTGAGCCGTGCTCCCGCGGTGACCATGCGGGACGCCTCGCGGACCAGGCCGGTGCGCTCGGTCTCGGGTCCGACCATGAAGCCGGGCGTGTCCACCAACGACACGACCGGCAGGCCCCAGCGCTCGCACAGGTCCAGGAAGTCGGCCGCCTTCGACGAGGCCCCCGTCGTGAGGGCTCCGGCAAGGTGCGTCGACTGGTTGGCGACGACTCCGACGGGCAAGCCGTCGATCCGGGCGAAGCACGTGACCAGCTCGGGCGCGAACGCCTCACGCAGCCACAGGACCGTGTCAGGGTCAGCCAGGGACTCGACCACAATACGGACGTCGAACGCCTCGCGGTCGTTGTCGGGCAGTGCGCTACGCAGGTGCTTGGCGTCGGCCGGCGCACTGCGGGGGCCAGGCCCCTGCAAGAGCGCCAGGACCTGCTGCACGACCTCGACGGCCTCAGCCTCGTCGGCGACCAGGACGTCCAGCACCCCGTTGGGCGCTTGGTCCGACACGGGTCCGATCTCCTCGGGCGTGAACGTGCCGAGACCCCCACCGGCGATCATCGCCGGACCCGCCATGCCGAGGTTGGCGTCGGGCGTGGCGATCCGCAGGTCCGCGCAGCCGGCGATCACGGCATTGCCCGCGAAGCAGCGTCCCGAGACCACCGCGATCCGAGGTGCCACGCCCTGGAGCTCGGCCCAGAGAGCGAACGACCCGACGTCGAGCGCCGAGACCAGGGGGATGTCGGTGTCGCCCGGGCGCCCGCCACCACCCTCGGTGAAGAACACCGTGGGCAGCCGCATGCGCCCGGCAAGCTCGATCAGCCGGTCGGACTTCCGGTGTCCCCGCATGCCCTGAGTGCCGGCCATCACGAGGTAGTCGTACGACAGCACGGCGCACGGGCGTCCGTCGACCGTGGCGGTGCCGCCGATGATGCCGTCGGCCGGCGTGTCGACGACGAGATCGGCGAGGTCGCGCCGCGACTCCTGCGCCGCCGTGACGAATCGTCCGTACTCGACCAGGGACCCGGGGTCCACCAGGTCGGCGATGTTCTCGCGCGCGGTGCGCCGCCCCTTCGCGTGCCACCGGGCGACCTTCTCGGGTCGAGCCGCGTCGGTCGTCAGGAACCGCCGCGCGAGCACCTCGAGCAGCCCGTCGGCGGGGACCTCGTCGTCGTCCTGGGCAGCGTCCTGCGCATCGTGGTGCTCGGTCACGGTCGCCTCGTCACTCGTAGACGTACGGCACGACCCGGACCTCGACCTCAGCCTGGATCGTGGCGCCCTCGCAGTCGGGGACGGGCGTGTCTCGGCCCTCGTAGATCACGTCGAAGTCGTACTCGCCCTCGCGGTCGATGCGCTTGCCCACGAGGTAGTTCTCCAGCTTCGCCTGGACGCCGGCTCGACTGGCTCCGGTGCACTCCGGGCCACCGCCCTCGACGCGGAGGAACGTGATCTCGGCCGACGAGATCTCGACCTCCTCGGGCTCGCGGTTCTCGACCGTGTAGAGGACGGTGACCTCCTCGCCCTCGGGCACCTCGACGCCGGGCGCGCGCTGGACCTGCATCTCCTTGCCCTCCGCGGTGTCGCTCTCGGAGCCGCCGAAGAGGCCGGGTGCGACGAGCTGCTGCACCGCGACGGCGACGAGCGCGACGGCGATCACCACCCAGCTGATGGGCTTCTTGAGCCAGTCGCCCAGCGTGTTCACGTTCTTCTCGGTCATGTGGATCCCCCATCCAGTGGCCTGTGTCGGGGTTCAGTCTGTCCTACGCCGAGCGACAGGTCATCCGAGGACCGCCAGCATGACCGCGGTGGCCGCGAAGGCCAGCACCAGCACGACCGCCGCCACCGACGGGCCGAGCGTGCCGGGAGGGCGAGGGTCCCCGCTCGTGAGGCGACGGTAGGCGCGGCGATACCGGTGCGTCCCGTACATCACGGCGGCCAGACCGCAGATCATCAGGGGGAGGGCGGCGACCAGGCTCCCGACGGAGACCTCACCGTCGTCCGCGAACCGCATCACGGCGAGGCCCACCACCAGCACGGCCGCGCCGGTGCGCAGCCACGCCAGATGGGTCCGCTCGTTCGCCAGGTGGTCCCGCCAGGTGTCGTCCTGCACGGTGCCACTCTGCCAGTCAGGGGTGCGCGTGTCCGGCCGGCGTCCGGTCAGCGCGCAGACGCCCGGACCACTGCAACGACGTCCCGCCGGTCGGTCGTTCCTCGACCACGAACGTTCCGTCGTGACGCCGGGCACGCATCTCCAGGTTCGACAGGCCGCTGCGCCTGGCCATGGGCCCGGGGCCACGGCCGTCGTCGAGCACGAGGACCGTGAGGCTGTGGTCGACTACCGCGATCTCGACATCGATCGAGTGCGCTCCTGAGTGGCGCACCGCATTCGTCAGCGCCTCGCTGACGACCGCCTCGACGTCGTGCGACAGGTCGTCGTCGGTCACGAGGTCGACAGGCCCGTCGAACACGACCGTGGGCCGCCGCGGGAGCGTGCCGCCGATGCGCTCGACGATCTCGATGACGCGCGATCGCGGGGTCGAGCCGGCGGTGAGGCTGTCGCGGTTGAGCGCGTAGATGCTCTGGCGGATCTGGGTGATCGCACCGTCGATCTCGTGCACCAGGTCGGACAGGCGGCGTCTGGGCTCCCCGTCGACCTGCGTGGCGGTGGCCTGGAGGCTGAGCCCGGTGGCGAACAGTCGCTGGATGACGTGGTCGTGGAGGTCGCGAGCGATCCGGTTGCGGTCCTCCAGCATCGCGACCCGCTGCCGCGTGCGCCGGACCTCGGCGCGGTCGAGCACGACACCGACGTGGCTCGTGAACGAGCGCACGACCTCGACGTCGCGCTCGGCGAGCTCCGGGCCCGTCCCGCGGTTGGCCACGCACAAGGCGGTGCGACGCCCGGGGGTCGTCGCGAACGGCACCAGCAGGAGGTGGCACTGCGTCGCGAAGTCACCCTCGGCGGTGTCCAGCACGAGCGACACGCCGTTCAGCACAGCGGCGTCGCCCCCGGTGCACTGGGAGAAGGTCATGTCGACCGGACGAGCCCGGCTCACGGCCAGGGCGGCGCTGTTGAACCCGACGACGTGCTCGACGATCACCTCGTCGACCTCCTCGTCGATCGAGCAGATCAGGGCGACATCGGTCTGGGCCGCGTCGCGCATCCGCTCCAGCAGGCGGGGGATCTGCTCGACCTCCTCGTCGACCATGACGCCACGGGCTGCCTCGGCCAGGGCGCGTGACCATCGCTCGCGCCGGATCGACTCGTCGAACTGTCGCGCGTTCTCGATCGCGATGCCCGCGGTGGCCGCCAGGGCCTCGGCCAGCTCGACGTCCTCGGCCGTGAAGGTGCCGCTGCGACTGTTGGCGAGGTAGAGATTGCCGTAGATCTCGTCCCGCACCCGGATCTGGGCCCCCAGGAAGCTCGTCATCGACGGGTGCCCCGGTGGGAAGCCGATCGACCGGGGATCGTCGCCAAGCGCGCTCAGGCTCAAGGGACGCGGGGCGTCGATGATGGCCCCCAGCAGCCCCTTGCCCTCGGGCTGGCGTCCGATCGCGAGCTCGACCTCCGGGTCGATGCCGGAGTGGATGAACTTCTCGATCTCCCGGTCCGGACCGAGCACGCCCATCCCGGCGAACTCGGCATTCATGAGCTCTGCGGCCATCGCGACGATGCGGTGCAGGACGGAGTCGAGGTCGAGGTCGCTCGTGATCGCCTGGTTGACGCGGATCAGGTTGTGGAGACGGGACTGCACGACCCTCACCTCCTTCGTGCGGGAGGCCGGCGGCCCCTGGCCACATGCTAGGTGGCCGCAGGCTCACCGAACGGTCAAACGGGGAGCAGGCGCGAGATGAACTGCTCGAGCTGCGTGATCGTGCGGCACTCATGCATCTCGACGACCTCGGCGTACTCCGGGGCGACCGAGTCGCCCAGACCCCAGGAGCCCGGGTGCTCAGGGTTGAGCCAGAAGCTGCGCCGCGACCGCTGGACGATCTCGTGCAGGTCCTCGAGTCGCAGAGCCTGGTTGTTGTTGCGGGCGTCGCCGAGGATCAGGACCGAGGTCCGGGGGCCCACGACGTCGAGGCGCTCCAGGGCGAAGTCACGGAACGACTCGCCGTAGTCGCTGCTCGTGTGCCACTTGGTGATGCGGGCCTCCTCTGCGATCCGGCGACGGACGTCGACGCCCTCACGCACGATGTCGGTCACCTCGTCGACCGTGTTGACGAACGCGAACACGCGCACCTTGCTGAACTGCTCGTGCAGGGCCTGCACCAGCAGCATCGCGAAGTCGGAGAAGCCGGCGACGGAGCCGGACATGTCGCACAGGAGGACCAGCTCGGGCCGGGTGCGGTGCGGGGGAGCGTGCACGGGGCGCATCGGCACGCCACCGGTGCCCATGGCCCGGCGCATCGTGCGCCGGATGTCGATGCGACCGCGCCGCGAGCGACGACGGCGTGCAGACAGGCGGGTCGCGAGCTTGCGGGCCAGCGGCTGCACGGCCTGCCGGAGGTCGGCGAGCTGCTGGGCGTTCGCCGACAGGAAGTCGACCTCGGACGTGCTGCGTCGCACGGCATGCTTCGTGACGAGGTCGCGGCCGCGGACCTCCGCGGTGCGTCGCCGGGCCTCGCTCTCGACCATCGTGCGGAACAGGTCGATCATCCGTCGTACCTCGTCGCGGGTGAGGGAGTCGGCCACGTCCCCGCCGCCGAGGCCGGGGGAGGACCCCCCGGATCCGGACCCACCCCCCGGTCCGTCGCCCTGCCCCTGGCCCCGACCCTGCTGCTGCGCCCGCATGGCCTCGGCCGCCGCCGTGAGCGTGCGCGGGTTGAGACGGTCGAGGGTCTGGTACGCCGACCATCCCGCCTCGCTGCTCCCGGCGGTGGGCACGCTGCCGAGGGTCTCGACCGCGAGCTCCGCGAGCTGCTGCATCATCCGCTGGTCACCCTCGGCGATCGCCATGAGCAGGAGGTCACGGAGGTCCTCGGCCGACTCCGCGTCGATCTCAGAGGCGGCCACCCCGACCCCGATCCCGGCCGGGAAGTACAGGTTGTAGGTCATGTCGAAGACCTCACGCTGCCCGCCGCGGCGCACCAGCGCGCTCGCGAGCCCCTCGCGCAGACGGAGACGGTCGTCGAGCCCGAGGGCGGCCATCACGGCGGCGGCGTCGACGGTCTCGCTGGTGCCGGCGCGCAGGCCCTTGCTCCGCAGGGCCTCGACGAAGTCGACCAGGCGCTCGGCCAGGTCGGCCGGCGGCTCCTCGTCGCGTCGGGGGTCGGACGCCATGTCAGTTCGCGGACGGGGTCAGGATCGACGGGAGATCGAGCTTGGCGCGCGCCTTCGCGATGTCGTCCTGGTGCTTCAGGATCACGCCGAGGCTCTCGCCCACGACCTGCGGGTCGAGGGTCTTCGCGCCCAGCGCCACGAGGGTGCGGGCCCAGTCGATCGTCTCGGCGACCGAGGGCGCCTTGCGAAGTCCGAGGTTGCGCAGGGCCGCGACGACCCGGATCAACGAGTCGGCCAGGGCGCCGTCGAGCTCCGGGACCTTGAGGCGGACGATCTTCCGCTCGAGCTCAGCCTCGGGGAAGTCGACGTGCAGGAACAGGCATCGGCGCCGCAGGGCCTCGGACAGCTCACGCGTGGCGTTCGAGGTCAGGACGACGAACGGTCGGTTGGTCGCGGTGATGGTGCCGAGCTCCGGGACCGTGATCTGGAAGTCGCCAAGAACCTCGAGGAGCAGACCCTCGATCTCGACGTCGGCCTTGTCGGTCTCGTCGATCAGCAGCACGGTGGGACCGTCGTTGCGGATGGCCTTGAGCAGCGGCCGCGCGAGGAGGAACTCCTCGCTGAAGATGTCGGAGCGTGCCTCGTCCCACGACTCCTCCCGGCCCGCGGTGATGCGGAGCAGCTGCTTGGCGTGGTTCCACTCGTACAGGGCGCGTGCCTCGTCGACCCCCTCGTAGCACTGCAGCCGCACCAGCTCCGCGCCCGTCGCGGCGGCCACCGCGCGGGAGAGCTCGGTCTTGCCCACGCCAGCAGGACCCTCCACGAGCAGCGGCTTGCCGAGCCGGTCGGCGAGGAACACCGTCGTCGCGACGGAGTCGGACGCGAGGTACCCCACGTCCGCGAGCCGGGCGATGACGTCGTCGACGCTCGCGAACGAGGGCGTGACCGGGGTGTCGTGACCTGACGGTGGGGTGCTCATGACGTCCTTTCCATCGGCGGACCGGGGCGCCGCCGCCTACCATCGTGCCGTGGAGGGTATCGAGATCGTGCGCGAGGTGCCGTTGACGCCCGACGAGGCGTGGGCGCGGATCACTGACTGGCCACGTCACGCCCAGGCTGTCCCGCTCACGACGATCCAGCGGACGTCGAACGGCTTCGTCGCGCGCACGGGGGTCGGCCGGCTCGGGTTCGACGACCCGATGCGCGTCGTCGAGAACGACCCGCCCCGTTACTGCCGGCTGGTCAAGGACGGCCGCGTCGTGACGGGATACGCCGAGATCCTCGTCGAGCCGACCGCGACGGGCAGTCGCGTCACCTGGCGGGAGTCGCTGCACGTGCGGGGCGTTCCGCGGGCCTTCGCCGGTCTCGAGCGCTGGTCGTCGCGCCTGCTGTTCGGCCGAGTCCTGGACGACGTCCTGGCCTGAGTGCCGGGCCACCGCCGTCTGCGTACGATCGGGACATGTCCGCTCCGCAGCCGGGTACGGCCCAGTCCGAGGTCCTCGAGATCTGCCGCGACCTGATCCGTATCGACACCTCGAACTTCGGTGACGACACGGGGCCGGGCGAGCGAGCCGCAGCCGAGCACGTGGCCGCGCTGCTGGCCGAGGTGGGCATCGAGTCCGAGATCATCGAGGCCGCGCCGGGTCGGGCCTCCGTCGTGGCCCGCTGGGGCAACCAGGACTCACCTCGCCCCGGGCTGCTCATCCACGGGCACCTCGACGTCGTGCCGGCGCAGGCCGCCGACTGGCAGGTCGATCCGTTCGCCGCCGAGGTCGTGGACGGCTACCTGTTCGGCCGCGGCGCGGTCGACATGAAGGACTTCGACGCCATCGTGCTGGCCGTGGTGCGCGAGCGCCAGCGTGCCGGACGCATCCCCGATCGCCCGATCACCCTGATCTTCACCTCCGACGAGGAGGCCGGCGGCGTGCGCGGCGCGCAGTGGCTGGCCCGCCACCGGCCGGACGTCCTGGAGGGCTGCACGGAAGCGATCGGCGAGGTCGGGGGCTTCTCCACCGAGGTCGGCGGCCAGCGGCTCTACCTGATCGAGACCGGCGAGAAGGGCATCTCCTGGATGCGGCTGACCGCCAAGGGCACGGCAGGGCACGGTTCGATGAAGGCGCCCGACAACGCGATCGTGCACCTGTCACGCGCCCTCGTGGCGCTGGGCGAGCACGCGTGGCCGGCCGAGCCGGGACCCTCGATGCAGGCGCTGTTCGACAAGGTCCGGGAGCTGACTGGCGAGACCAGTACCGATCCCGACGACCTGCTCGCCCACTTCGGTTCGGCCGTGCGCATGCTCGGTGCGGGCGTCCGCAACTCCACGAACCCGACGATGCTCCAGGCCGGCTACAAGCACAACGTCATCCCCGGCGAGGCCGTCGCCTTCGTCGACGGGCGCTACCTGCCGGGACACGCGGAGACGTTCCTGCCGGCCGTGCAGGAGGTCGTGGGGGCGAAGGTCCTCGTCGAGCCGCACATCAGTGACATCGCGCTCGAGTACCCGTTCGCGGGTGACCTGGTCGACGCCATGACCGTGGCGATCCACAAGAACGATCCGGGCGCGCACGTCGCGCCGTTCGTGATGTCGGGTGGCACCGACGCGAAGGCGTGGGACACGCACGGCATCACGTCCTACGGGTTCGCCCCGCTGCGACTGCCGGCCGACCTCGACTTCACCGCCCTGTTCCACGGGGTCGACGAGCGCGTGCCGGTCGATGCGCTGGAGTTCGGCTGCCAGGTGCTCGACGACTTCCTCGACATCGCCTAGGTCGGTCGAGAGGCGCAGCTCAGACCAGCGTCGCGCGCATCCGGATGATCTTGCGGCGCAGGCGCACCGTGCGGGTGCCGGAGGGATCGCGGCGCAGCCGGGCGAGCTCCCACCCCTGGTACTCGGCGGCCTCGGTGAGCATGCGGCACACCGCGTTCCGTGACTTGGTGCGCGAGATGGTGAGGTCCCAGAACTCGTACTCGACCATGGTGTCTCCTTCGCTACCGGGCGCTCGACACGTCGTCGAGGGCCAGGATGATCTCGGGTGGGAGGGCGACCTGCTCGGCGCCCAGCAGCTCGGTCAGCTGCGCGACGGTGCGGGCTCCGACGACGGCCGCCGTGACGGCGGGACGGTTGCGGACCCACGCGAGAGCGACCTGTGCCGGCGTGTGGCCCAGGCCGTCGGCCGCGCGGGTGACCGCTTCCACGACCGCGGACGGTCCGGGGCCGAGGTACTCCGCGAGCCAGCGGCTCCAGCCGTCGTCGGCGCCGCGTGAGTCGGCCGGGGTGCCACTGCGGTACTTGCCCGTGAGGACACCGCGGCCCAGCGGCGACCAGGCCAGGAGTCCGAGGCCCAGGTGCTGCACAGCGTCGATCAGTCCCGCCTCAGGCGTGCGCTGCAGGAGCGAGTACTCCACCTGGGTGCTGACGAGCCTCAGGCTCGCGGGGCGACCAGCGAGGCGCTCGTGGGCGAGCGCCGTCTGCCACGGGGCGAAGTTGGAGAGGCCGACGTACCGGACGCGTCCGGACTCGACGGCGTGCTCGAGCGCGGCCAGGGTCTCGTCGAGCGGCACGGAGTCGTCCCACCGGTGCACCTGCCACAGGTCGAGGTGGTCGGTGCCGAGCTCGCGGAGCGTGCGGTCGAGCTGCGTGAGCACGGCGCCACGGGATGCGTCGGCGATGGCGCCGCCCTCGCCCGGTCCGAGTCCGCACTTGCCGGCGATCTGCACCCGGTCGCGGACCCCACGGTCGGCGAGCACCGCGCCGAGCACCTGCTCGCCCGTGCCGTCGCCGTGCACCGGAGCGGTGTCGACGAGCGTGCCGCCGGCGTCCAGGAACGCATCGAGCAGCTCACCGGCGGTGTACCGGTCGACCTGCGAGCCCCAGGTCATGGTGCCGAGCGCGAGGCGGGAGACCCGGAAGCCGGAGTGACCGACCCGACGCTGCTGCATGCGTTCAGGCTAGTCAGGACCCGGTCACGGGGCCGGTAGGCTCACCGGCGTGGATGACGTCCTGCGCTCTGTCGCCCTCGGCCTGATTCAAGGGCTGACCGAGTTCCTCCCGATCTCCAGCAGCGCCCACCTGGCGATCTTCCCGAAGTTCTTCGGGTGGTCCGACCCTGGCGCCGCCTACACGGCCGTGGTCCAGATCGGCACCGAGCTGGCGGTCGTCCTGTACTTCTGGCGCGACATCTGGACGATCGGGTCCGGTTGGGTCCGCGGCGTGTTCTCGCGTGCGGCGCGCCAGGAGCCCGAGTGGAACATGGGCTGGTTCGTCATCATCGGTTCGCTGCCGATCGTGGTGATCGGGCTCGCGCTCGAGGACTTGATCGACAGCGAGTTCCGCAACCTGTGGGTCATCGGCACGATGTTGATCCTGCTCGGCATCGTGCTCGGCGTGGCCGAACGGGTCGGTCGCAACGCCAAGCCGATCGACGACCTCACCTGGGGTCACGCGGTGCTGCTCGGTCTCGCGCAGGCCGCCGCGGTCGTGCCGGGCGTGTCGCGCTCGGGCGCCACGATCAGCATGGGCCTGTTCCTCGGCTACGAGCGCGCCGCGGCCACGCGCTACGCGTTCCTGCTCGCCATCCCCGCCGTCGTCGGCGCCGGCGTCTACAAGCTCAAGGACATCCCGGGCGGCGACAACGCCTACGGGGTCGGGCCGACGATCTTGGGCACGATCGTCGCCTTCGTCGTGGGCATCGTGGTGATCCACTGGTTGCTGCGCTACGTCAGCACGCGCTCGTACGCACCGTTCGTCGCGTATCGGATCGTGCTGGGCTCGGTCGTGCTGATCCTGCTGGGCACGGGTGCCATCACCGCAGACATCGCGATCAACGGCTAGCTCGGGTTCCGCGGACGACTTACGTCCTGCGGTGCGGCGTCGGTGGGGGAGCGTCGTACGTGTGGCCGGTGGGGGTGGTCCACCGCACCGTGCCGCCCGGTTCGCGGGCCACGTGCCACCCGGGTAGTTCCTTGACGAGGTTCGAGAGACGACACAAACCCTGACCGTTGTCCTGGGTGGTGGGTCCGCCGTTGCGGTGGGGTCGGATGTGGTCGATGTCGCGGATCCGGCACCCGCACGACGGTTGTCGGCAGCGGTGGTGGTCGCGGGTGCGGATCCAGGAGGCCAGGGTGCCGGTGAAGCAGCGGCGGGTGCGGTCGAGCCCGGCCAGTGAGCCCGTGGGATCGGTGAAGAGTCGGCGGAACCAGGTCTGGTGGGCTCCGTCGACGAGCTCGGCGGCCAGCTGCGGCGAGATGGGGCCGTGACCGGCGAGCTCGGCGGCGACCGGTTGCCCTTGGAGGGCCTCGATCGGCATCAGCACTGACAGCTCGATCTCGGGACCGGCGACGGTCTCGATGCCGGTGGTGCGCTCGAACAGCGTGTTGACCATGATCTGCCCGCGGTCGCGCTCGTCGCCGCGGGCTCGCAGCCGGTCGGCGTGCACCTGCAGCGCCTGCCGGATGCCGACGAGCTGCTCGGCCGGGCCGTGCACGATCAGCGTGCCGACGCCGTCGGGCTCGTCCCAGTACGACACGTACTGCTCGGCCCGCGCGACCTTCTCGCGCGTGGCCGCAGCCTCGACATCGTGCTCCACCACGGCGGTGCGGGCCAGCTCGCCAGCCCGCGGGGCACTGACACCGTCGAGGCGGCCCTCGAGCGCACCGTCGACCGCCGCCACGGTGTCGACGTCCAGGTCGCGCACGACCCGCACGACCGCCCGCACGATGCCCTCCGACACACGGCCCTGCCCGAACGCCTCACGCAGGACCGGCATGGATCGCAGCAGCACGGCCGTCGCGAGCATCGAGCGGCCCGCCGTGGGCGACATGCCACGCGCCAGCGCGGACTCCGCGGCGACTGTGAGCGACGGGTCGCCCTCGAGCGAAGGGCCCGTGGACCAACGCAGGGCGTGAAGAGCATCCACCTGCTCCACGATCCGGGCCTGCGCCACGCGCACCACCCGCTCCAACGCCGCAATCGCGTCGATGTGCTTGCCGCCCATGATGTCGATCGGTTCATGCACGCCGAAGTCAGCACCCGCAACCGCGGCGAGCACCTCCTCAGGTGCCAGATCCTCGAACATGAGACCAGTCAAACGACCCCCACCGACACCCACCGGGAGCCGCGCACTGGCCTGGGGAAAACTGTGGAAAACCTCGCGATCAGGGCCGTATGAGCTCGGCGTGGCCAACCCAGACGCGACCTCAGTTCGCGTCCAGCTGGTCGAGGAGGTCCTCGACCGCGAGGTAAGCGTCGAGTCGCCATGCCGGCTCGTTCGAGTCGAGGTACGCACGCACGGCCTCGACCGACGTGAAGTCCCCGCGGAGAAAGTGATCGGGCAGGGCGTCCTCGTCGAGACCGCGCGGTTCGCGAGCCTCCATGCCGTCGAGGAGCTTGTCCAACGTCTCGAAGAAGTCCTCAGCTGCGTCGCCCAGCAGCTCCCGGTCATGCTCACTGAGTGACTCGATCGACCGGACGAAGTCGTCGGTCATCGCGCTGGCGGGTTGAGGGAGCGCAACGGTGTGCGCAACCCCCGCAGCGTCTTTCCACATGCCTCGAGCCTAGGGGAGCGGTCACCACCGCCGGACCGGCAGAGAGCTCCTTGCGGTCAGCGCGGGTGCCCAGACATGACGACGTACAGCACGATTGGGGGTGAGGACGGTCAGCAGCGTGATCACGCCACCCGCCACGATCCAGGGCCAGGGGGAGGGCTTGCTCGGCATCGGTTGCTGCGGTCGTCCGGGCGCCGGATAGCGAACGTGGGAGAACGGCTCGTTCGCGGGTGGCGAGGCATGGGCAGCGCCCGGTGCTTCGTCGTCTGCTGTCACAGCCAGCCGGACTTCTTGAAGCGGCGGTAGGTGTAGAAGCACAGGCCGCCCATGAGTGCGAGACATGCCGGATAGCCGGCCGCCCACGACAGCTCGGGCATGTGCTCGAAGTTCATGCCGTACACACCGGCGATCGCGGTGGGGATCGCGAAGATCGTGGCGCCCGCGGCGAGCTTGCGCATGTCGGCGTTCTGCTGGACGCTCAGCTGCGCCAGGTGGGCGGTCAGGGCGTTGTCGAGCAGGTGGTCGATCGTGTCGATGGCCTCCGCGGCCCGGCCCAGGTGGTCGGCGATGTCGCGGAAGTACGGCCGGGCCTCCGGCGGCTCCGCGGTCTCGGAGAACCGCACGACCGGTTCCTTGAGCGGCACGACGGCGCGCCGGAACTCCAGCGCCTCCCGCTTGAGCCGGTAGATGCGCGTGGAGTCGCTCGTGAGCTCGGCCGAGAACACCGAGGTCTCGACCTCCTCCACGTCCGTCTCCAGCTCCCGGGCGACCTGCTCGTAGCGGTCCACGATCGTGTCGACGACGGCGTACAGCGCGGCGGTCGGCCCGTGCGCGAGCGCATCGTTTCGCTTCTCGGCCCGGCGGCGCCCCTCGACGAGCGAGGGACCTCCGTGCCGGACGGTCAGCAGGTAGTTGCCACCGAGGAAGAGGTTGACCTCGTGCGTCTCGATGTCGTCGTCGCTGTAGGAGACCACGCGCATCGACATGATGAGGTGGTCGCGGTACCGCTCGATCTTCGGACGCTGGTTCATCTCCAGTGCGTCCTCGACGGCGAGTGGGTGGAGGCCGAGCACCTCACCGATCCGGTGCATCTCGTCGACGGTCGGGTTGTTGCAACCGATCCAGAGGAAGTCGTCCTCGCCCAGGCCGGACAATGCGGCGGTGAGCTCCTCGGTGGACGGCCCGGTGTCCTCCCGGGCGCCGTCGCGGTAGACCGCGCAGTCGATGATCACGAGGCCATGGTGCCAGCGAGCGCACCGGCACAGCCGTCGCACCGCCGCTGGTGGCCGGCCGATAGTCTCGGTGCATGCGCAGCTGGTCGAGTCCCCTCGTGCCGTCACTGGCCGCCGAGGGACTCGGCACCGGTCCCGCCCCCGTCGTGCACGACACCGCGTCCGGAGCGCCGACACCGCTGGGCGGCGAGGCCGATGCTCGTCTCTACGTCTGCGGCATCACGCCGTACGACGCCACGCACCTCGGCCACGCCGCGACGTACCTGACCTTCGACCTGCTCCAGCGCGCCTGGCTCGACCAGGGGCGAGGGGTCTCCTACACGCAGAACGTCACCGACGTCGACGACCCGTTGCTCGAGCGGGCCACCGCCACGGGCATCGACTGGGTCGAGCTCGCCGAGCGGGAGACCCAGCTCTTCCGCGAGGACATGACGGCCCTGCGCGTCCTGGCCCCGCAGAACTACATCGGCGCGGTCGAATCGATCGACCTGGTCGTCGACCTCGTGGGGCGTCTCGAGAAGGCCGGGGCGGTCTACGCGGTCGACGGCGACCTGTACTTCGAGGTCCATGCCGACCCCCGGTTCGGCTCGGTGTCCGGCTGGGACGCAGGCACCATGGCCCGAGTCTTCGGGGAGCGCGGGGGCGATCCCGATCGCCCCGGCAAGCGGGACCCGCTCGACTGCCTGCTCTGGCAGGCCGAGCGTCCCGGCGAGCCGGCCTGGGACTCCCGTCTCGGCCGCGGGCGGCCCGGATGGCACATCGAGTGCGCCGCGATCGCGCTGGCGCACCTCGGCACCGACTTCGACGTGCAGGGTGGGGGATCGGACCTCGTCTTCCCGCACCACGAGATGTCGGCCTCCGAGGCCAGCGTTGCCACGGGGGAGCGGTTCGCACGGTCCTACGTCCACGCCGGCATGGTGGGCTTCGAGGGCGAGAAGATGAGCAAGTCGAAGGGCAACCTGGTGCTCGTCTCCGCCCTCCGGGCCGATGGTCTCGACCCGATGGCCATCCGGCTCGCGTTGCTGGCCCACCACTACCGCAGCGACTGGGAGTGGTTCGACACCGAGATCATCACGGCGAAGGCCCGACTCGCCGCGTGGCGCGCGGGCGTGGACCGGACCTCGACGGCTCCGGCCGCGCCGGTCGTCGCCGCGTTGCGCTCGGCGCTCGCCGACGATCTCGACGCACCGGCGGCCCTCGCGGCCGTCGACGCCTGGGCGGAGGAGTCGGGCGACGACCCCGCGGCCGCGGGTCAGGTGCGTCTGGCGGTCGACGCGCTGCTCGGCGTCGCCCTGTAGCTACCGGTCGCCGTTGCTGCCGCGACGACGGAGGTAACGCTCGAACTCGCGCGCGATCGCGTCGCCGGAGGCCTCGGGAAGCTCGCTCGTGTCACGCTCGGACTCGAGCGCCTTGACGTAGTCGGCGATGTCCTCGTCGTCCTCCATGACCTCCTCGGCCCCGCGCTGCCACGCCTCGCTGAGCTCGTCGAGCAGGCCCTGCGGCAGGGGGATCGAGAGGGCGTCCTCCACCGCGCCGAGCAGTGCGAGCGTGGCCTTGGGGCACGGGGGCTCGGCCAGGTAGTGGGGCACCGCGGCCCACAGCGACACCGCCGACATCCCCAGGTTCGTGGCCTCCTCGACGAGCGCGGTCGTGATGCCGACCGGGCCGCTGTAGTGCGACACCTCGACGCCAGGCGCCACCCGTGCCGACAGGCCGTTGCTCGACCCACTGACGGGCACCGGGCGCGTGTGCGGTGTGTCGGCCAGGAGCGCGCCGAGGGTGATGACGTCGGTGACCCCGGCCAACGACGCGATGCCCAGGACCGTGCTGCAGAATCCACGCCACCGCAGGTTCGGCTCCTGGGCACGGAGCAGGATGACGTCGCGCTCGGCGCCGGCAGGACGCGCCACGAACAAGGTCGGCGTGGGCCACTGGAGGGTGGGCCGGCCCTCGTCGTCACGACGCAGCTGCGGCCGATTCACCTGGAAGTCGTAGTAATCCTCGGGGTCGAGCTCGCCGAGCACCTCCGCGTCCCACTCCTCGATCAGGTGGTCCACGGTGCCCGACGCGGCGTCGGCGGCGTCGCTCCAGCCTTCGAAGGCCGCGAGCATCCAGGGATCGCGCAAGGGCGGAATGTCGTCGAACGTCACGTGGACAGCCTAGGGCGCGTCACTCGTTGTCGGAGCGGTAGCCGAGGTTGGGCGAGAGCCAGCGCTCGGCCTCGTCGACGCTCCAGCCCTTGCGCTGGGCGTACTCGGTGACCTGGTCGCGACCGATGCGCCCCACCACGGTGTACTGCGACTTCGGGTGCGAGAAGTACCAACCGCTGACCGAGGCCCCGGGCCACATCGCCATCGAGTCGGTGAGCTCGATGCCGGTCTGCGCCTTGACGTCGAGCAGGTCCCACAGCACCTGCTTCTCGGTGTGGTCCGGGCACGCCGGGTACCCCGGAGCGGGACGGATGCCGACATACTTCTCGGCGATGAGCGACTCGTTGTCGAGCGACTCCTGGGGCTGGTAGCCCCAGAACTCGGTGCGGACCCGCTCGTGCAGCCGCTCCGCGAACGCCTCGGCGAGGCGGTCGGCCAGCGACTCCAGCAGGATCGCGTTGTAGTCGTCGAGGTCGGCCTTGAACTCGGCGACCTTCTCGGAGCTGCCGAGGCCCGTGGTGACGGCGAACCCGCCGACGTAGTCCTGCAGGCCCGTCTCCTTGGGCGCCACGAAGTCGGCCAGGCACTTGTGCGCCACGCCCGCCCGGTGCTCGGTCTGCTGCCGCAGGTGGTGCAGCGTCGTGCGCACCTCGTCGCGATGGTGGTCGGCGTACACCTCGATGTCGTCGCTGCCGACCTGGTTGGCCGGGAACAGGCCGATCACGCCGTTGGCGTGCAGCCACTCGCCCGCGATCAGCTGGTCGAGCATCGCCTGAGCGTCGTCGTACAGCTTGCGCGCGGTCTCGCCCGTCGACGGGTTGTTGAGGATGTCGGGGAAGCGGCCCTTCATCTCCCAGGCGTTGAAGAACGGCTGCCAGTCGATGTACGGCCGCAGCTCGGCGAGGGGGTAGTCGGTGAACGTGCGCACGAACGCCCCGTCGGCGTCGAGCTCGGGCGGCACCGGCGGCTCGTAGCCGCTCCAGTCCAAGTCGATCCCGTTGGCCCGCGCCGCCTCGATCGACAGCAGGGGCTTGGCGTCGGACCGCGCCGCGTGGCGCTCGCGCAGGGAGTCGTAGTCGGTCTGCAGGTCCGACAGCAGCGTGGGCCGCTGGTCGTCCGAGAGCAGCGCCGCCACCACGGGGACCGAGCGCGAGGCGTCCTTCACCCACACGACCGGACCGTGGTACTTCTGGTCGACCTTGACCGCGGTGTGGGCCCGTGACGTGGTGGCCCCACCCACGAGCAGCGGGATGTCGAAGCCCTGGCGCTCCATCTCGGCGGCGAAGTTGACCATCTCGTCGAGGGACGGCGTGATCAGCCCCGAGAGGCCGATGATGTCTGCGTCGTGCTCCTTGGCCGCGTCGAGGATCTTCTGCGCGGGCACCATGACGCCGAGGTCGACGACGTCGTAGTTGTTGCACTGCAGCACGACGCCGACAATGTTCTTGCCGATGTCGTGGACGTCGCCCTTGACCGTGGCCATGATGACCTTGCCGTTGCTGCGACCGGCGTCCTCGGGGCTCTTCTCGTCCTCGATGAACGGGATCAGGTGCGCGACGGCCTTCTTCATGACGCGCGCCGACTTCACGACCTGCGGCAGGAACATCTTGCCGGCGCCGAAGAGGTCGCCGACGACGTTCATGCCGTCCATCAGGGGACCCTCGATGACCTCGAGCGGCTTGCCTCCACGGGCGGCGATCTCGAGCCGGAGCTCCTCGGTGTCGGTCACCGCGAACTCGTCGATGCCCTTGACCAGGGCGTGCGTGATGCGCTCGCCGACCGGCAGCGAGCGCCACTCGGCCACGGCGGCCTCGACCTTCTCGCCGGAGTCGACGTACTCGCCGGCGATCTCGAGCAGGCGGTCGGCAGCGTCCGCGCGGCGGTTGAGGATGACGTCCTCGATGCGCTCGCGCAGCAACTCGTCGACCGAGTCGTAGCCCACCAGGGCGCCGGCGTTGACGATTCCCATGTCCATGCCGGCGCGGGTGGCGTGGTACAGGAACACCGCGTGGATTGCCTCGCGCACCGCGTTGTTGCCGCGGAACGAGAACGACACGTTCGAGACGCCTCCGGAGATCTTGACGCCCGGCAGGTTCTCCTTGATCCAGCGCGTGCCCTCGATGAAGTCGATGCCGTAGGTGGCGTGCTCCTCGATGCCCGTCGCGACCGCGAAGATGTTCGGGTCGAAGATGATGTCCTCGGACGGGAAGCCGACCTCGTCGGTCAGGATCCGGTAGGCGCGGCCGCAGATCTCCTTGCGACGCTCGACGTTGTCGGCCTGGCCCTCCTCGTCGAAGGCCATCACGACGACCGCGGCGCCGTACTTGCGGCACAGGCGCGCCTGCGTGACGAACTCCTCCTCGCCGGCCTTCAGCGAGATCGAGTTCACGATGCACTTGCCCTGGACGTTCTTGAGGCCCTCCTCGATGACCTCCCACTTCGAGGAGTCGACCATGATCGGGACCTTGCAGATGTCGGGCTCGCTGCTGACCAGGCGCGTGAAGCGACGCATCGCCTCGACGCCGTCGATCATGCCCTCGTCCATGTTGATGTCGATGACCTGCGCACCGTTCTCGACCTGCTGGCGCGCGACGGACAGGGCCGTGGAGTAGTCGCCGTCGCGGATGAGGTTGCGGAAGCGGGCCGAGCCGGTGATGTTGGTGCGCTCGCCGACGTTGACGAACAGCGAGTCCTCGGTGATGTTGAGGGGCTCCAGGCCCGACAGGCGCATCGCGACGGGGACGTCCGTGGGCTCACGGGTCGCCACGCCCTCGAGGGCGCCGGCGATCGCGGCGATGTGGGCCGGCGTGGTGCCGCAGCAGCCACCGGCGGCGTTGATGATGCCCGCCTCGGCGAACTCGCGCAGGATCGCGGCCGTCGTGGACGGCTCCTCGTCGTACTCGCCGAAGGAGTTCGGCAGGCCGGCGTTGGGGTAGGCGTGCACGAAGCAGTCGGCGATGCGCGACAGCTCGGCGATGTACGGCCGCAGCTCCTGGCCGCCGAGGGCGCAGTTCAAGCCGACCATGATCGGCTTGACGTGCCGGATCGAGTTCCAGAACGCCTCGGTGACCTGACCCGTGAGGGTACGGCCCGACGCGTCGGTGATGGTGCCGGAGATCGCGACGGGCCAGCGGCGGCCAACCTTCTCGAAGAAGGTCTCGAGCGCGAAGATCGCGGCCTTGGCGTTGAGGGTGTCGAAGATCGTCTCGACCATGAACAGATCGGCTCCGCCGTCGACGAGGCCCTGGATCTGACCCGTGTAGGCGTCGACCATCTCGTCGAACGTGATGTTGCGGGCCGCGGGATCGTTGACGTCGGGCGAGATCGAGCCCGTGCGGTTGAGCGGGCCGATCGCCCCGGCGACGAACCGCGGCTTGTCGGGCGTGCGCTCGGTGTACTCGTCACACGCCGCCCGGGCGAGCCGGGCCGACTCGAAGTTGAGCTCGTAGGCGAGCTCCTCCATGCCGTAGTCGGCCAGGGAGATCCACTGACAGTTGAACGTGTTGGTCTCGAGGATGTCGGCGCCGGACTCCAGGTACTCACGGTGGATGCCACCGATGATCTGCGGCTGCGTGATGGTCAGCAGGTCGTTGTTGCCCTGGATGTCGGACGGCCAGTCGGCGAAGCGCTCGCCGCGGTACCCCGCCTCGTCGGGCCGGTCGCGCTGGATCGCGGTGCCCATCGCGCCGTCGATGATCACGACCCGGTCGCGGAGCAGGGCGGAGAGGGCCTCGGTGGCGTCGGGACGCCAGTGGGCCTGGTCCTCGGCGGTGGGCACGGCGGGGCGGGGGGAGCTGGTGGTGGTCACGCGATTCCTCGGATCCAAGGGTGTGGTCTGGGGAACCTCCAGCCGGCAGCGGGCTCGCGTGGGCGTCGAAGGTCGTACGCGGCCATTGTGCCACGCAGCGCGTGGATTCGAGGCGTGTCGCCACGGCCGGAGCGGTGACCTCGGGAACATTCGCGCGCGCCGCACCCTCTGAGTCATGACAGCGCCACCCCGGCACGACGACCCGTCCCAACGCGGACCCACATCGGGAGGAACCACGATGGCCACCGAGCAGACCCGACACGAAGCGGCAGACCCCCAGACCTCACCCGCCCGGCTCCAGGAGCTCACGGGCGACCCGGAGCTGTGGGCGCTGATCGCCGCCAACCCCAGCGCCTACGACTCGCTCGTGGCGTGGCTCGGCGAGAACGGCGGCGCCGACGTCCACGCCGCGATCGCCGGCCGCACCTCGGCCGGGACCCCTCCGTCCGCCACGCCCGTGCACCAGGCACCCGTGCACCAGGCCCCCGTGGCCGCGCGGTCCGGTGGCTCCACCAAGGGCCTCTGGATCACGCTCGGCGTGCTCGTCTTCCTCCTGCTCAGCGGCGGCATCAGTGCCGGCGTGTGGGCCCTGACCAGGGACGGCGACACCACGACCACCTCCGACGACGAGAAGTCCGACACCGGCGACGAGTCCGACGACCGCAAGACCGACACCGACGAGGACACCCAGGAGGACGAGCCGGCCGACCTCGACTGCGACGACCTGTCCGACCTGGAGGACGCCGCCGACGACCTGACCTACTACTACCCGGGCCTGGACGACGAGGAGATGCTCGAGGACGCGACCGCCGTGATCGAGCAGTTCGAGAACTACGACGACGAGGACGTCGTCGAGGTCGTCGAGGTCCTGCTCACCTACGCCGAGACCATCGCCGAGGACGAGGATGCGGTCGTCGGCCCCGAGTGGGACGACGCACTCGACGCCAAGTTCGACCTCATGGACTACGTCTTCGAGGAGTGCTGACCCACGGCGTCACGGCGTGCGTCCCGCGACATCGCGGGACGCACGCCGTGACCCTGCACTAGGCTCGACCCGATCTTGCCGCGGCGGACCGCCGCGGGTGACCAGCACTCTCGAGGGGAACCACCGATGGCCACCGACGAAACGCGCGCCGAGGCGAGCAACCCGGGCACCAGCCCCACCCGGCTCCAGGAGCTCACGAGCGACAGCGAGCTCTGGCCCCTGATCGCCGCCAACCCGAACGCGTACGACGCCCTGCTGACCTGGCTCGGCGAGAACGGCGGTCCGGAGGTCCAGTCGGCCATCGCCAGCCGCGGCGGCGCGGCGGAGCCCACGTCGGTCCTTCCCTCGGCACCGCCGAGCCAGGCCGGCCCGCCCCTGACGCCCCCGCCCGGCGGCAACGCCTTCCCGCCTCCCGGCGGTGCCACCCCTCCGCCGGCGGGCTTCCCGGCGCCGGGTGGACCGCAGGGCGGTTCCGGTGGCTCGAAGAAGGGCCTGTGGATCACCTTGGGCATCCTGGTGTTCCTGCTCGTGGGCAGCGGCATCGCGGTCGGCGTGTGGGCCCTCACGAAGGGCGACGACTCGGACAACGACAACGACGCGTCGGACACCGAGCCCACCGACGAGCCGACCGAGGACTCCGACCGGGACGACTCCGACCGCGACGAGGACTCCTCGGACTTCTGCGACGTGATCGACGAGGTCGACGACGCCGCCTTCGACATCTACCTCTACCTGCCGAGCCTGGACGAGCCGGAGGACCTCGAGGAGTCCCAGGCGGTCCTCGAGGACAACGTCGACGACGCCCCGAGCGACGTGGCCGACGCCATGGAGGTGCTGATCGACTACGCCGACCTCGTCGCCGACATCGAGAACCTCTCCGACATCCCGACCGATGCCGCGGACGACGCGTCGGACGCGTACGACGTCGTGTTCGAGTACTACCTCGACTGCTGACGCTCGCGCGACGATCGACGGCCCGCTGGTCGCACCCCCTCGGGGTGCCGCCGGCGGGCCGTCGCCGTTCTGGCAGGATCGCGGCGTGCCAGCTGCGCTCCCGTCCGCCGTCCTCTGGGACCTCGACGGCACCCTGGTCGACACCGAGCCGCTCTGGATCGCCGCGGAGCACGAGCTCGCCGCGGAGGTGGGCGGCACGTGGACGACCGAGGACGCCCTGCAGCTCGTCGGGTCCAACCTGATCGTCGCGGGGGAGATCCTGCAGCGGCACTTCGCGACCTCGATGACCCCGGTCGAGATCGTCGACTTCCTCCTGACGAGGGTCGGGCGCGGTCTGACCGGTGGCGCCGCCCCGTGGCGTCCTGGCGCACGCGAGCTCGTGCTCGCCTACGCGGACGCGGGGGTGCCGCAGGCGCTCGTGACGATGTCGTACGCCGTGCTGGCCGACCCGATCGCGGCATCCCTCCCGCTGGCGGCCGTCGTGACGGGCGACCGGGTGACGCGCGGCAAGCCGCACCCCGAGCCCTACCTCACCGCCGCGCGGATGCTCGACGTGCAACCGGCGGCCTGCCTGGCCGTGGAGGACTCCGAGACCGGCGCGACATCGGCGACCGAGGCGGGCTGCCAGGTGCTGGCCGTGCCCCACATGGTGGGTGTCGCGGCCCATCCGCGACGTCGGGTCGTCACGACGCTCGAGGGTCTGACGCCAGCGTCGGTCTCCACCCTGTTCGCGGACCTCGACGCCTAGAACGCCGGTTCACTCCACGCGGAAGGCGGGCATCGGCAGGACCGTGCCGCCGCCCTCGGGGCAGTGCTCGCGATGGGCGCAGAACCGGCACAGGCCGCTGGGCCTCGGGCGGAAGTCGCGCGACTCTAGTGCGGCACCGACGGCGCCCCAGATGGCCCGGAGCTTGCGCTCGGTGGCCAGGAGGTCGGCCTCGGTGGGCACGTAGCGCAGGACCTGGCCGTCGCCGAGGTACATGAGCTGCAGGAGCGACGGCATGACGCCCCGGGTGCGCCAGACGACCAGCGCGTAGAACTTCATCTGGAAGAGCGCCTTGTCCTCGAAGCGCTCGCCCGGGGACCGGCCGCTCTTGTAGTCGACGATGCGGATGCGGCCGTCCGGGGCCACGTCGATGCGGTCGACGATGCCGGCCAGCACGAGCTGCTCCTCACCCTCGGCCCCGAGCTGGCCCTCGACCCGGACCTCACGCTCGGCGGGCTCGAGCGTCTGCGGGTTCTCGAGCCTGAAGTACGCATCGAGGAGCGCGTCGACCGAGGCGAACCAGGCGTCACGGTCGGGCGTGCGCTCCGGGAAGAGCGCGACCAGGCGGGTGTCGTCGGCGAGCACTCGCTGCCAGGCAGCCTCGACCGAGGCCTTCGCGGCCTCGGGCGTGCGTCCGGCCGCGGGGAGGTCGTACAGGTCTTCGAGCACGGCATGGACCAGGGTGCCCCGAGCCGCCACCGCCGACGGGGGCTCGGGGAGGCGGTCGATCGTGCGGTAGCGGAACAGCAGCGGACACGTCAGGAAGTCGGATGCACGACTGGGCGACAGGCGGCGTCGCACCACGATCTCGTCAGCGTCGGCCACCATGGGCAGCACGGTATCCGGCCGGACCGACAGACCGGAAAACGCCGGGGTGCTCACGATAGGTTGGGCCCATGTCGACCTCGGGCACGATCAGCCTCGGGAAGGTGTGGTCCGTCCCGGTCCGCGTCCGCCCCGGAGCCGTGCTGATGGGAGTCGTCCTGGTGGCGCTCTTCGCCCCCCGGCTCGACGACGCCGGCTTCGGCCAGCCCTGGCTGGTCGCGGTCCTGGCCGTCGCCTCGCTGTACCTCTCGGTGCTCCTGCACGAGATCGCCCACGTCGCCGCGGCGCGTCACTACGGGCTCCCGGTCCACTCGGTCACGCTCCACCTGCTCGGCGGCGAGACACTGCTCGAGTCCGACAGCGCGACGGCCCGCCAGGAGCTGGTCACGTCCATCGCGGGTCCCGTGGCCTCGGCCGTCGTCGGACTGGCCGGCCTCGGCGCCGGTGCGGTCCTCGCTCCCGGCAGCAACGCCGAGGTGCTGATGACCCTCGGGTGGATCAACGTGCTCGTGGCGGGCATCAACATGCTGCCGGCGCTGCCGCTCGACGGAGGGCGGGTCGTGCGGGCGATCGCCTGGGCGGTCACGGGCAGCGAGCGCAGTGGCATCGTGGTCGCGGGGTGGACGGGTCGGATCGCCGGGCTGGCCAGCTTCGGCCTCGGTGCCTGGCTCTTCCTGCAGGGCGGGCGGACCGCGTGGATCGACCTCGCCCTCTGCACCCTCGTCGGCCTCTTCCTGTGGGCCGGCTCCTCGCAGTCGCTGCGCATCGCCAACCGCGCGGCCCGCATCGAGCGCCTCCACGTCCGCCGGATGTTCGACTCGTCCCAGCCCGATCCGGAGTGGCCTCGCCTGGCCGTCGACCTGCGGGGCGACGCGCTGCTGCGCGCGATGAGCAACCAACCCGCGGAGTCGTACGCCGTCGTCGACGACGACGGCCAGGTGCTCGGCACGCTCCGCACCCGCACCGTCAACCGTGTCTACCGAGTGGGAGCCCGACGATGACCAGCCCCGTGAACGCGCCGATCTGGACCCGACGCGGACCCTTCGCCGAGGGGGAGTGGGTCCGGCTCAACGACGCCAAGGGACGCAAGCACAACATCCAGCTCGTCGTCGGCAAGGAGTTCTCCACCAAGAAGGGCCAGATCCGCCACGACGACATCATCGCCAGCCCCGAGGGCATCGTGATCGAGGCGTCGTTGGGTGGCGAGTACCAGGTGTTCCGTCCCCTGTTGTCGGAGTACGTCGTCTCCATGCCCCGCGGGGCCGCGATCATCTACCCCAAGGACGCCGCGCAGATCGTGACCTGGGCCGACATCTTCCCGGGCGCTCGGGTCGTCGAGGCCGGCGCTGGGTCGGGGAGCCTGACCGCCTGGCTGCTGCGGGCCGTCGGGCCCGAGGGCCACGTCGGCTCCTACGAGATCCGCGAGGACTTCGCCGAGATCGCCCGGAAGAACGTCACCCAGATCGCGGGGGACCACCCGGCGTGGACGCTCACGGTGGGTGACGTGCGCGAGGTCGTCGCCGAGAGCGAGATCGACCGGCTCATTCTCGACATGGTCGACCCGTGGACGTGCGTGCCGCTCGCCGCCGAGCGACTGGTGCCGGGTGGCGTCGTGTGCGCCTACGTCGCCACCACGACCCAGCTGTCGCGCTTCGTCGAGACGCTGCGCGAGCACGGCGAGTTCACCGAGCCGCGTTCGTGGGAGACGCTGGAGCGCGACTGGCACACCGAGGGACTCGCGGTCCGCCCGGCGCACGGCGCCGGCTCGCACACGGCGTACCTCGTGACGTCGCGACGCATGGCGCCCGGCCAGCGGGCCCTGGCCAAGACGCGTCGTCCGGCACCCGGTGCCTACGGCCCGGACTACACCGGCCCACGCCCGGCGGGCCTCCCGGACCTCTGACCCGGGCACCTCGCGTCGCGTCACACGCCGACGTGAGTTCGACACAGTGCTGCAACGTCCCCCGGGGTAGTGTCGAGCCCACGAGCTGGAGGTGTCACATGCCCGATGACGATGCACGTCCCACGAACGACTCGCACGGTGCCGCTTCGGCGGCTGCCGAGGCGGAGCTGGCCTACCTGCGCACGGAGATCGACCACCTGCGTCGGCGCCTGAGCGGCGACGTCTCCGCCGATTCGCGCCTGCGGGAGATCGAGGCGAAGCTCGCCGCCACCTCGGCGCAGAACGAGCGGCTCACCAGCACCCTGCGCGAGGCTCGCGACCAGATCGTGACGCTCAAGGAGGAGGTCGACCGGCTCGCGCAGCCGCCGACCGGCTTCGGCACGTTCCTCCAGCTCAACGACGACGAGTCGGTCGACGTCTTCACGGGCGGTCGCAAGATGCGCGTCAACGTGAGCCCCGCGGTCGACCGTGAGTCCCTGCGCCGTGGCCAGGAGGTCATCCTCAACGAGGCCATGAACGTCGTGCTGGCCCTGGAGTTCGAGCAGACCGGCGAGGTCGTGCTGCTCAAGGAGATCATGGCCGACGGCGAGCGCGCGCTCGTGCTCGGCAACGCCGACGAGGAGCGCGTCGTGCGCATCGCGGCCAGCCTGGCCGACGTCCGGCTTCGCGCCGGTGACTCGCTGCTGCTCGACAGCCGCTCGGGCCACGTCTACGAGCGCGTCCCGAAGAGCGAGGTCGAGGAGCTCGTCCTGGAGGAGGTGCCCGACGTCGACTACGCCTCGATCGGCGGGCTCGGCAACCAGGTCGAGATCATCCAGGACGCCGTCGAGCTGCCGTACCTGCATCCCGAGGTGTTCGTCGAGCACGAGCTGAAGCCGCCGAAGGGCATCCTGCTGTACGGCCCTCCGGGCTGCGGCAAGACCATGATCGCCAAGGCCGTCGCGGCCTCGCTGGCGCGCAAGGTCTCGGAGCGCACCGGCGAGGAGGGCCGCAGCTTCTTCCTGAACATCAAGGGCCCGGAGCTGCTCAACAAGTACGTCGGCGAGACCGAGCGGCACATCCGCCTGATCTTCCAGCGGGCCCGTGAGAAGGCCAGCGAGGGCACGCCGGTCATCGTCTTCTTCGACGAGATGGACTCGCTGTTCCGCACCCGCGGATCCGGCGTCTCCAGCGACGTCGAGAACACCATCGTGCCGCAGCTGCTGAGCGAGATCGACGGTGTCGAGGGGCTCGGGAACGTGCTCGTCATCGGTGCCTCGAACCGCGAGGACATGATCGACCCGGCGATCCTGCGTCCGGGCCGGCTCGACGTCAAGATCAAGATCGAGCGCCCCGACGCGGAGGCCGCCCGCGACATCTTCAGCAAGTACCTGACGTCGCGTCTGCCGCTGCACGCCGACGACCTCGCCGAGTTCGGCGGCGACCGCGACGCGTGCGTCGCCGGGATGATCCAGCGCACCGTCGAGCGGATGTACACCGAGACCGAGGAGAACCAGTTCCTCGAGGTCACGTACGCCAACGGCGACAAGGAGGTCCTGTACTTCAAGGACTTCAACTCCGGCGCGATGATCCAGAACATCGTCGACCGTGCCAAGAAGATGGCCATCAAGGACCTCCTGTCGGCGCAGCAGCACGGCATCCGCGTCCAGCACCTCCTGCAGGCGTGCGTCGACGAGTTCAAGGAGAACGAGGACCTGCCCAACACGACCAACCCCGACGACTGGGCGCGCATCTCCGGCAAGAAGGGTGAGCGCATCGTGTTCATCCGCACGCTGGTGTCGGGCAAGTCCGGCGGGGAGCCGGGGCGCTCGATCGACACCGTCGCCAACACGGGGCAGTACCTGTAGGTGGCGCTGGACATCACGGTCGCCTCGTACGGGGGCGACGACGCGAAGCTGCTGACGGCCGAGGTGCAGGCCGAGTACGGCCGACGGTACGGGGGAGACGGCGACATCTCGCCGATCGAGCCGGCACAGTTCGACGCGCCCGACGGCCGGTTCGTCATCGGGTACCTCGACGGCGAGCCGGCGGCGTCCGGCGGGTGGCGGCGTGGAGGGCCCCGTGGCACGACCGACGCCGAGATCAAGCGCATGTACGTACGCCCCCAGTTCGCCCGGCAGGGCCACGCCAGGGCCGTGCTCGCCGAGCTGGAGCGCTCGGCCCGCGAGGCCGGCATCACGCGCCTGGTGCTCGAGACCGGACTCGCGCAGCCGGAGGCGATCGCGCTCTACACCTCCAGCGGTTACGAGGCGATCGAGCCGTTCGGCTTCTACGCCGCCTACGACGACTCCGCCCACTACGGGAAGATCCTCTGACCCGGCCCGTACGCTGACCCCATGACGGTCCGCCGGGTCCAGGGCAGCGAGGTCGAGTACGGCATCGCGGTGCAGGGCCAGCCCCACGCCAACCCGATGGTCACCTCGACGCACGTCGTCAACGCGTACGCCGCGGCGCACGACCTGACGCGGCGCGCCCGCTGGGACTTCGAGGAGGAGAGTCCGCTGCGCGACGCGCGCGGTTTCGACCTGAGTCGCGGCGACGCCGACCCGTCGCAGCTGACCGACGAGGACCTCGGGCTCGCCAACATCATCCTCACCAACGGGGCGCGGCTCTACGTCGACCACGCCCACCCGGAGTACTCCAGCCCGGAGGTCACGAGCCCCCGTGACGTCGTGGTCTGGGAGAAGGCCGGGGAGGAAGTCATGCGGTCCGCGGCGGAGCTCGCCGGACGCATCCCCGCGAACGGCACGATCGTGCTCTACAAGAACAACATCGACAACAAGGGCGCCTCGTACGGCTCGCACGAGAACTACCTGATGAACCGGTCGGTGCCGTTCGAGCAGATCGTCACGCACCTCACGCCGTTCTTCGCCTCCCGCCAGATCGTGTGCGGAGCCGGTCGGGTCGGCCAGCAGCAGGACGGCAGCGTCCACGCCTTCCAGATCAGCCAGCGCGCCGACTACTTCGAGGTGCCGGTCGGGCTGGAGACGACGTTGAAGCGGCCCATCATCAACACCCGCGACGAGCCGCACGCCGACGCCCGCAAGTACCGGCGCCTGCACGTCATCATCGGCGACGCCAACTGCTCCGAGACCTCGATCTACCTCAAGCACGGCCTGGCCTCGCTCGTGCTCTCCCTGGTCGAGGCGGGGCAGACCGTCACCGACCTGACGCTGGAGAACCCGGTACGGGCGCTCCACCAGATCTCCTACGACCCCACGCTGCGCACCGCCGTGACGCTCGCCGACGGCCGCACCATGACGGCACTGGAGCTGCAGGGGGAGTACCTCACCCGCTCGCGCGACTTCGTCGACCGCCAGGGCGACGCCGATCCGCAGACCCTCGACGTGCTCGACCGCTGGGAGAGCGTGCTGACCCGGCTCGCCCAGGATCCGATGGACCTCGCCACCGAGCTCGACTGGGTCGCGAAGCTGGCGCTGCTCGAGCGGTACCGCGAGCGCGACGGACTCGACTGGGACCACGCGAAGCTTCACCTGGTCGACCTGCAGTACCACGACGTCCGGCCCGAGCGGGGCCTGTTCCACCAGCTCGTGCGCACCGGTCGCATGCAACGCATCGTCGATCCCGCTGAGATCGAGGCCGCCGTCCAGGCGCCACCCACCGACACGCGCGCCTACTTCCGCGGCAAGTGCCTCCAGCACTTCGCCGCCGACATCGCCGCGGCCTCCTGGGACTCGGTCATCTTCGACCTGCCGGGCTACGCCTCCCTGCAGCGCGTGCCCACGCTCGAGCCGCTGCGGGGCACCCAGGAGCACGTCGGTGCGCTGTTCGACTCCGGCCCGACGGCGACCGAGCTGTTCCGGGCACTCACGACCGGCGGCTGACCGCGTCCCGACGCCTCGGGTTCGTCACGCGCCCGCAACCGTTCTGGGTCTAGGGTGAAGACATGTCCGAGCAGCAGCACAGGAGCAACCGTCCGGCCAAGGACGACGAGCAGCAGGTCGACGCCGCCCCGGTCGACTCCGAGGCCAAGGCCAAGCTCGACGACGACGTCGACTCGATCCTCGACGAGATCGACGACGTGCTCGAGGATAACGCCGAGGAGTTCGTGCGCAGCTTCGTGCAGAAGGGCGGGCAGTGATGCTGCCCGATGCCTTCCGCACGGCAGGATCGGCCTCGTTCTCGGAGTTCCTCACCCAGCACGCCCCGGACCAGCTGCCGGGTGCCGGACGGGACGGAGCACCCCTCGAGCGCACCGGTGCCCTCGACGGCGTCACGCACGGCACCACGATCGTCGCCGCGACGTTCCCCGGGGGCGTGGTCATGGCCGGCGACCGCCGCGCCACGATGGGCAACGTCATCGCGCAGCGTGACATCCAGAAGGTCTTCCAGACCGACGAGTACTCCTGCGTCGGCATCGCCGGCACCGCGGGCCTCGCGGTCGAGATGACGCGCCTGTTCCAGGTCGAGCTCGAGCACTACGAGAAGATCGAGGGCTCGGTGCTGTCCACCGAGGGCAAGGCCAACCGCCTCGCCACCTTGATCCGGGGCAACCTCGGGATGGCGATGCAGGGCCTCGCGGTCGTGCCGCTGTTCGCGGCCTACGACCTCCACCTCGGCGTCGGCCGCATCTTCGCGTTCGACGTCACGGGCAACCGCAACGAGGAGCGCACCTTCCACTCGGTCGGGTCGGGCTCGCTGTTCGCCCGCGGCTCGCTCAAGAAGCTGTACCGCGACGACCTGTCTGAGCGTGACACCGTCACCGCCGCCGTCCAGGCGCTGTACGACGCGGCCGACGACGACTCGGCCACCGGCGGGCCCGACCTGGCTCGACGCATCTTCCCGATGGTCGCCGTCATCACCGCCGACGGCTTCCGGGCGTACGCAGACGACGAGACCGCGGCGATCGCCGACCAGATCGTCGCCGCCCGACTCACCGCGCCGGACGGCCCGTCCGCGCCGCTGATCTGACGAAGGGAGCGGCACCATGACCCAGCAGTTCTACGTCTCGCCCGAGCAGCTCATGAAGGACCGGGCCGACTTCGCCCGCAAGGGCATCGCCCGTGGCCGGTCCGTCACCGTGGTCCAGTACGCCGGCGGCATCGTGTTCGTCGCGGAGAACCCGTCGCAGGCGCTGCACAAGATCAGCGAGATCTACGACCGCATCGGGTTCGCCGCGGTGGGCCGGTACAACGAGTTCGAGAACCTGCGGATCGCGGGCGTGCGCCTGGCCGACCTGCGGGGGTACTCCTACGACCGTCGCGACGTCACCGCCCGGGGCCTGGCCAACGCGTACGCCCAGACCCTCGGCACGATCTTCTCCTCCGGGGGCGAGAAGCCGTACGAGGTCGAGCTGTTCGTGGCCGAGCTCGGCACGGAGTCGTCGGGCGACCAGATCTACCGCCTCACCTACGACGGTTCCGTGGCCGACGTGCGGGGCTGGGGCGTCATGGGCGGCACGACCGAACCGGTCGAGCAGTGGTTCACCGACCACTTCACGGCCGATCTCGACCTCGGGTCCGCGCTCCGGCTGGCCCGGACAGCCCTCGGCCACGACGACGCCGCGCCGCGCGAGGTGCCGGCCGAGTCGTTGGAGGTCGCGGTGCTCGACCGCTCACGCGGTCAGCTGCGCAAGTTCAAGCGTCTGACCGACGCCACCGTGGCCGAGCTGCTCGAGGGGTAATCGACATGGACCGGCGCATCATGGGCATCGAGAACGAGTACGGCGTGACCTGCTCGTTCAAGGGCCAGCGCCGCCTGTCGCCCGATGAGGTCGCGCGCTACCTGTTCCGGCGCGTCGTCTCCTGGGGTCGCAGCAGCAACGTGTTCCTGCGCAACGGCTCGCGGCTCTACCTCGACGTCGGCAGCCACCCCGAGTACGCCACGCCCGAGTGCGACGACGTCGCCGAGCTCGTCACGCACGACAAGGCGGGGGAGCGCATCCTCGAGGGCCTGATGCTCGACGCGCAGCAGCGGCTGCGCGACGACGGCATCGAGGGCGACATCTACCTGTTCAAGAACAACACCGACTCCGCCGGCAACTCCTACGGCTGCCACGAGAACTACCTCGTGACCCGCAGTGGCGAGTTCAGCCGGATGGCGGACGTGCTGATCCCGTTCCTGGTCTCGCGGCAGATCATCTGCGGCGCGGGCAAGGTCCAGCAGACCAGCCGCGGCACGATCTTCTCGGTCAGCCAGCGCGCCGAGCACATCTGGGAGGGTGTCTCGAGCGCCACGACCCGCTCGCGTCCCATCATCAACACCCGCGACGAGCCGCATGCCGACGCCGAGCGGTTCCGTCGCCTGCACGTCATCGTCGGCGACTCCAACATGAGCGAGACCACCACGCTGCTCAAGGTCGCCACGACCGAGCTCGTCCTGCGCATGATCGAGGCCGGCGTCACGATGCGCGACCTCACGCTCGACAACCCGATCCGGGCCATCCGTGAGATCTCGCACGACATGACCGGGCGCACCAAGGTCCTGCTCGCCAACGGACGCGAGCTCTCCGCCCTGGAGATCCAGGCCGAGTACTTCGGCAAGGCCGCCGAGTTCGTCGACCGCCAGGGCCTCACCGACCCCGTCGTCCACCGTGCTCTCGACCTCTGGGAGCGCACCATCAAGGCCGTCGAGTCCGAGGACCTGTCGCTCGTCGAGCGTGAGATCGACTGGGTCATCAAGCTGCGGCTGCTGGAGCGCTACCGCACGACCCACGACCTCAGCTGGAGCGACCCACGCATGGCCCAGCTCGATCTGGCCTACCACGACATCAGGCGCGACCGCGGTCTCTACTACCTGCTGGAGCGCAAGGGGGCCGTCGCCCGGGTCACCCGGGACCTCGACGTCTTCCGCGCGAAGTCCGTTCCGCCGCAGACCACGCGGGCCAGGCTGCGCGGCGAGTTCATCAAGCGGGCCCAGGAGCGGCGCCGCGACTTCACGGTCGACTGGGTGCACCTCAAGCTCAACGACCAGGCCCAGCGCACCGTGCTGTGCAAGGACCCGTTCCGCTCGGAGGACGACCGCGTCCAGCGGCTCATCGACGGCATGTGATCGCGCCTGGTCGGGCCGTGCGGGTTGATTGGCTAGGGTGGGCCTCGCTCTGTCGTCGATGGCGCTCCCGTGCGCTGATACCCGAGGTTCCTCCGTGCGCCGCAACACCGTTCTCGCCCTGTCCACCGTGGTGGTCATGGCGGTCGTCGCCGCCCTCCTGATCGTGCTCACCCGCGGTGGCGACGACGGCATCTCCGGGGTCACCGTCAGCGACGGCGACGTCCCGACGATCACGGTCGACCAGCCCGTGGAGATCGAGTCGGGCGACCCTGAGGTCTCGACCCTCGAGGAGGGCGACGGACGCAAGGTGGCCGAGGGCGACTACTTCCGGGCCAACTACATCTTCGCGGACGGCGAGGACGGCGAGCAGCTGGAGTCGTCCTACGAGCCGGCGGCCGAGGGCGCCCCCGCGGCGTCGGTCGTCTTCGAGATGACACCGACCGACGAGGCCGCGTCGCCGTCGGCACCCGGCCTGCCCGGCGGTCTCGTCGACGCGCTGGCCGACACCACGGTCGGCTCGACCGTGCTGGTCGCGCTCACGGCGGAGGACTTCTTCGGCGCCGACGTCTACGAGCAGGCCGAGGCCCAGGGCGGGGTCGACCAGCTGCCGTACACCAAGGACCAGGTCCTGCTGTTCTACCTCGACATCGAGGACTCGATCGACACGCAGGCCGACCCGGCGCCGAAGGGCGACGAGACCGACGTGCCCGCCGGGGTCCCGGCCCCGGTGGTCGACGGTGACGGTGTCGCGAGCCTGGACGGCTCGACGGCGACGGGCCCGGCTGCGGACGGTGTGTTCCCGGTCATCACCGGTGACGGCGACACCGTCGAGGCCGACGACTTCGTCTATGCCAACTACGTCGGCCAGATCTACCCGTCGGGCGAGGTCTTCGACTCCTCGTTCGAGCGCGACGAGCCGTCGCTGTTCTCCCTCACCGGGGTCATCCCGTGCTGGACCAACGAGCTCGCCGGCCAGACCGTCGGGTCCCGCGTCGTCCTGACCTGCACGTCCGAGAGCGCCTACGGCGCCGGTGGCGGGGCCGGCGGCGCCATCCCGCCGAACTCGCCGCTGACGTTCGTCGTCGACATCGTCGCCACCATCTGAGACGAGGACCTCGTGGCCGAGCGCAAGTCCGAACGGTTGATGAACCTCATCTTCCTGCTGCTCTCCACGCGCCAGTTCCTGACCAAGGACCAGGTGCGGGCGGCGATCGAGGACTACCGCGACTCCGGCGACGAGGCCTTCAACCGGATGTTCGAGCGCGACAAGGGTGAGCTCCGCGACCTGGGGATCCCGCTCGAGATCGGGAGCTTCGACCCCCTCCACGAGGACATGCAGGGCTACCGCATCCCGCGCGATGCCGCCGAGCTGCCCGAGCTCGAGCTCACGGCCGAGGAGTCGGCCGTCATCGGCCTCGCGGCGCAGGTCTGGGAGCACGCCGGACTGGCGGGTCAGTCGAGTGATGCACTGATCAAGCTCAAGGCCGCGGGGGTGGCGATCGACACCAGTGCGGTGCCCCTGGCGCAGCCGCGCATCCCGGCCGCGGAGCCGGCGTTCGACGCCGTGTGGGAGGCCGTCCGGGCGCACCAGCCGATCCGGTTCTCCTACGGCCGCACCGGCGAGACCCCCACCGAGCGCCATCTCCAGCCGTGGGGCGTGCTGTCCTGGCGCGGCCGGTGGTACGTCGGCGGACACGACCTCGACCGCGGTGAGCCCCGACTCTTCCGGGTCTCCCGCATCCTCGGCGAGGTCCGCACGGCGGGTCCGGCCGACTCCTACAGCGTTCCCGAGGGCGTCTCGGTCCGTGACCTCGCGGCGTCCTTCACCACCAACGACCCCGTGGGCGAGGCCGTGCTCCACGTGCGTCGCGACCGCGCGCTCCCGCTGCGCCGGCACGCTCTGGCGGTCACGCGGCTCTCCGACGACCACGACGAGGTCGTCGTCGGGTACCGCTCGACGTGGGAGCTGGCCACCTCGGCCGCCTCCTTCGCTCCGCACGTCGTCGTGGTGTCCCCGCCCGAGGCCCGCACGCTCGCGATCGAGGTCCTGAGGTCGGCCGCGCAGGCCAACGCCGACGACGAGGCGTACGCATGAGGCCGTCCGCGCGCGACGTCCAGCGTCGCCTCGCGCTGGTGCCCTACCTCCAGAGCAAGCAGGGCGTGTCGGTCGACGAGGTCGCGCGCGAGTTCAACGTGAAGGCGCGAGTCATCCGCAAGGACGTCGAGCAGCTCATGATGACCGGTGTCGGCGCCCACGGCGGCGAGCTCATCGACATCGACCTGTTCGCGTTCGAGGACGACGACCGCATCTACATCTCGAACGCCGACTTCATGACACGGCCCATGCGGATCAACGGCGGTGAGGCCGCCGCGCTGATCGTCGCGCTTCGCGCACTGCGGGACTCGGCCGGAGACGTCCACACCGACGTCGTCGACTCGGCGCTGACCAAGCTGCAGGGCGCCGTCGGAGGGCAGACTGCCGAGTCCGTGGCCGTGGTCGTCGAGCCGGTCGACCACGGCGTGCTGGGCGCCGTGCGCCGGGCGCTCGGCGCCGGCCGCCGCCTCGAGATCGTCTACACCACGGCCTCACGCGATGCGGTCTCCACCCGGCAGGTCGACCCGATCGCGACGTTCGTGCGCGACGGCCACGAGTACCTGGACGCCTGGTGCCACTCGGCCGGCGGCCAGCGCTTCTTCCGCCTCGATCGGATCGAGCGGGCGGAGGTCCTCGACGTGTCGGTCGAGCACCAGGCCGTCGTGCCGCGACGCGGTGACGGCGGGTTCTTCAGCTCCGGCGAGGACAGTCTCCAGGTCGAGCTCGAGATCGCGCCGGCCGCCCGCTGGATCGTGGAGTACTACGACGCCACGGTCGTCGACGACTCCCACGACGTCTGGCGGGTCTCGCTCCTGGCCGGCGACGAGGCCTGGGTGCGGCGGCTGGCCCTGCGGGCCGGCGGCTCGATCCGTGTGCTGGCACCGGAAACCATCCGCACCGAGGTGACGGACCACGTCCGCTCAGCGCTGGCGGCGTACGATGGACTCACGTCCGCAACCGAGGAGTACTGATGTTCAAAGGTATCGGCGCCCCCGAGATCCTGCTGATCCTGGCGGTGGTGCTGCTGTTCTTCGGCGCCGCCAAGCTCCCCGAGCTCGCCCGCGGCTCCGGTCGCGCCCTGCGTATCTTCAAGTCGGAGATCAAGGAGCTCGAGGACGACGACAAGAAGCGCGCCAGTGACACGGAGGCGTCGTCCGACACGGGGTTCGACACCGGGTCCGACGCCGACGAGCGCCGGACGCGTCAGGTCGAGATCACGCGCGTCGACGGTCCCGACGACAAGTCCTGATCCGCCTTGGGGCGGAAGAAGGGTGCCGACGTGGCGCCCAGCGGAAGCATGCCGCTCCTGGAGCACCTGCGTGAGCTGCGCACGCGACTCCTGCGCGGCGTCCTGGCGATCGTGGCAGCGACCGTGCTGGGCTTCGTCTTCTACGAGCAGCTCCTGGCGTTCCTGACCGAGCCGTACCGCGGGATCGAGCCCGACCTCGCCGCCCAGGGGATCGACACCAACCTCGTCATCACCGGGGTCGGCGGCGCCTTCCAGTTCCAGCTCAAGATCGCGCTCGTGGCCGGCATCGTGCTGGCCAGCCCGGTCTGGATCTGGCAGCTGTGGGCCTTCGTCCTGCCGGCCCTGCACCGTCACGAACGACGCGGGGCCCTCCTGCTCACCGGCATCGGCGTCCCGTTGTTCCTGGCGGGGGTCGCCCTGGCCTACGTCATCCTCCCGAAGGCGATCCTGCTTCTGATCGGCTTCGTGCCCGAGGGCTTCGAGAGCCTCGTCAGCGGTGCGGAGTACTACGACTTCATCATCCGGATGATGCTGGTGTTCGGGGTCGCGGCCGAGATCCCGCTCGCCGTCGTGCTGCTGAACCGGCTGGGCGTCGTGAGCGGCCAGGCCCTCGTCCGCGCCCGTCCGTGGACGATCGTCGGCATGTTCGTCTTCGCCGCCATCGCGACGCCGAGCACCGACCCGCTCACGATGCTGTTCCTCGCCATCCCGATGACCCTGCTGTACTTGGTGTCCGAGACCATCGCCCGTGTGAGCGACCGGCGCCGCGCGAAGGCGGTGCCGGAGGTCCCCGACGACGAGGCGTCACCCCTGTGAGGCACGCCGCCCTCGTCGTGAACCCGGTCTCGGGCCAGCGTCGGGGTGAGGCCATCGGCGAGGTGGCGACCCGCCGCCTGCGAGACGCCTCCTGGACGATCGACCGGGTCACCGGCGACGACGTGCCGGCCGTGCGCTCCTCGCTGCGCACGCTGCTCGAGGCGGGTGCCGACACCGTGGTCGTCATCGGGGGAGACGGGGCGCTCCACGGGATCCTCGACCTGGTGGTCGAGTTCGACGCGACCCTCGGCCTGGTGCCGGCCGGCACCGGCAACGACCTCGCGCGCGGGCTGGACCTGCCGTACCGCGACCCCGAGGCCTGCCTCGACCTGCTGCTCGCGAGTCCTCCTCGCCGCATCGACCTCGCGCGGGTCGACGACGGGCAGCACCGACGCCTCGTGGCCACGGTCGTCGCCTCGGGGTTCGACTCCAAGGTCAACGAACGCGCCAACGCCATGACCTGGCCCCGCGGCAACCTGCGCTACACGATCGCGATCCTCGCCGAGCTCCGGGCCTTCGCTCCGGTGCCGTTCTGCCTGGAGCTGGTCGACGCCGCTGGACAGACGCGCCGCGTCGACACCGAGGCGATGCTCGTCGCGGTCGGCAACGGGCCCTCGTTCGGTGGTGGCCTGCGCATCGCGCACGGCGCCGTGCTGGACGACGGCCTGCTCGACGTCTGCCTGATCCGCCCGGTGAGCCGGTCCCTGCTGGTCCGCACGTTCCCCAAGCTGCGGCGGGGCACGCACGTCTCCCTGCGCGAGTTCGAGCGTCTGATGGTGCGCTCCGTCCGCGTCGACGCGCCCGACATCGTCGGCTACGGCGACGGTGAGCGCCTCGGGCCGCTGCCGGTCACGATCGAGGTCGTGCCCCGCGCCCTCGCGGTGCTCGCGCCTGCGCGCGTCGGCTGACCCACCTGCGTACGCCCTTCCGTAGTCTGGGGGCATGCCCAGTCCGTCGGAGGCCTACGCCCGGTCGCGGGCCGAGCGTCAGTTCCCGCACCTCACCGAGTTCCGCGGCCACCACACCTTCCCGCTCGACGACTTCCAGGTCGAGGCGTGCCGGGTGGTCGAGACCGGACAGGGCGTCCTGGTCGCGGCTCCCACCGGTTCGGGCAAGACGATCGTGGGTGAGTTCGCGGTGCACCTCGCCCTCGCGACGGGCCGCAAGTGCTTCTACACGACGCCCATCAAGGCGCTCTCGAACCAGAAGTTCCACGATTTCGGCGACCGCTACGGCGTCGAGAACGTCGGCCTGCTCACGGGTGACAGCAGCATCAACGGTGACGCCCCGATCGTGGTCATGACGACCGAGGTCCTCCGCAACATGCTGTACGCCCGGTCGCGCACCCTCGAGGGCCTCGGGTTCGTCGTGATGGACGAGGTGCACTACCTCGCCGACCGCTTTCGCGGTGCGGTGTGGGAAGAGGTCATCATCGGCCTGCCGGAGTCGGTCAGCATCGTCTCGCTGTCGGCGACGGTCTCGAACGCCGAGGAGTTCGGCGAGTGGCTCACCGAGGTGCGCGGTGACACCGTCACGATCGTCGAGGAGCGCCGCCCGGTGCCGCTCCACCAGCACGTGCTCGTCGGACGCAAGATGTTCGGCCTGTTCGAGGAGGGCGCCGCCAGCCCCGAGGGCGGCCCGGTCGTCAGCCGCCAGCTCGAGCGGTTCGCCCGCGACGACTGGCAGCTGAGCCGGATGCAGAAGGGGCGCCCGAAGAAGGGCGGCCACCGACCGCGGACGCGCCACACCACCCCGTCGCGCCTCGACATCGTCATGAAGCTGGAGCAGGAGGGCCTGCTCCCCGCGATCGACTTCATCTTCAGCCGCGCCGGCTGCGCCGCGGCCGTGCAGCAGCTCCTCGACGCCCGGGTCATGCTGACGACCCCCGAGGAGCGGGTCGAGATCGAGAGCTACGTGGACGAGGCGTGCGCCCACCTCCCTGACGAGGACCTGCACGTCCTCGGCTTCCACGAGTTCCGCGAGGCCCTCGGACGCGGCATCGCCGCGCACCACGCCGGCATGCTGCCGACGTTCAAGGAGTGCGTCGAGCACCTGTTCAGCCTGGGCCTGGTCCGGGCCGTCTTCGCCACGGAGACGCTCGCGCTCGGCATCAACATGCCGGCCCGGTCGGTCGTGATCGAGAAGCTCAACAAGTGGAACGGGGAGGCGCACGTCGACGTGACGGCAGGGGAGTACACCCAGCTCACGGGTCGCGCCGGGCGTCGCGGCATCGACATCGAGGGCCACGCGGTCGTGCTGTGGCAGGCCGGGTTCGACCCGCGGCAGGTCGCCGGGCTCGCCTCACGACGCACGTATCCGCTCAACTCCTCGTTCCGCCCGTCGTACAACATGGCGGTCAACCTCGTGGCCCAGGTGGGTCGCAAGACCGCCCGCGACCTGCTCGAGCAGTCGTTCGCCCAGTTCCAGGCCGATCGTGGCGTCGTCGGGCTCGCCCGCCAGATCCACAAGGCCGACGAGGCCCTGGAGGGATACGTCGAGGGCGCCACCTGCCACCTGGGCGACTTCATGGAGTACGCCGACCTCAGGCGCCAGATCGGCGACATCGAGAGCGAGGGCTCGCGCGCCCGCAAGGCTCGGGCGCGCGAGGGCGTCGCGTCGTCGTTGCTCGCCCTGAAGCGGGGCGACATCATCGAGATCCCTCGCGGCAAGTGGGCCGGCTCGGCCGTCGTGCTGGACCCGGGCCACGCCGCCGACCGCGAGGGTCCGCGTCCGTTCGTGCTCACCGAGGGGCGTCACGCGCGACGCCTCGCGTCGGTCGACTTCAGCGGCCCGGTCGAGCCGCTCGGGCAGATGCGCGTGCCCAAGAACTTCAATCCCCGCAGCCCGCAGTCACGGCGCGAGCTCGCCACGACGCTGCGCAGCCGCGTGCCCCTGCGTCGCGACGCCGTGGAGCGGCAGGGTCGGTCGCTGCACACCGGCGGCACCGGACCGACCGACGAGGACCCGCGCGTCACCGAGCTGCGGCGGCTCATCAAGTCGCACCCGTGCCACCAGTGCCCCGACCGCGAGTCGCACGCCCGGTGGGCCGAGCGGTACCAGCGGCTCGAGAAGGAGACCCTGCAGCGCCGGCGCACGATCGAGCAGCGCACCAACACGGTGGCCCGTGAGTTCGACCGGGTCTGCGAGGTCCTCGACGAGCTGGGCTACCTCGAGGGCGACACCATCACCGACACGGGACGGCGCCTGCAGCGGATCTACGGCGAGCTCGACCTGCTCATCAGCGAGTGCCTCAACCAAGGCGTCTGGAACGGCCTCACGCCGGCCGAGCTCGCCGCCGTCGCGAGCGGGCTCACGTACACCTCGCGCAACGCCGACGACACTCCGCCGCCGCAGTTCGTGACGCAGCGGTCGCGCGACGTCGCGCACCAGATGGGCGAGATCCATCTGGATCTCTCCGCCCTGGAACGACGCCACCGGCTGCGATTCCTGCGCGATCCGGACTTCGCCTTCGCCCAGGGCGTGGGTCTGTGGGCCGACGGCGCACCCCTGCACGAGGTGTTGAGCATCACCGGCCTGGCCGCCGGCGACTTCGTGCGGTCGATCAAGCAGCTCGTCGACACCCTGGCGCAGATCGCCGTCGCCGCGGGCGACGACTCGGCGATGCGCAGCACGGCGCGGCGTGCCCTCGACGGCCTGCGCCGCGGCGTGATCAGCTACAGCTGAGCGAGCAGACGCACGACGGGGCTGTCGACGCCCCACCGCGCCCCGAACGCGCGCAGGCCCTCGGGGTCGGCCGCGGGCCGGGGCGACGGGACCTCGACCGCGAGGTCCTGACGCACCGCCACGACCGTGCGTGCCGCGTCGACGTAGTCGCGGGAGTCGAGCAGCGACGTGCGCGGCCGGGGCTTGATCGACGAGGTGTCGTCGTCCGCCGCCGCCAGGATGGCGTCGAGGTCCCCGAACTCGTTGACGAGCGTGGCAGCGGTCTTCTCGCCGATCCCGGCCACGCCGGGGAGTCCGTCGGACGCGTCGCCCCGCATCACCGCGAAGTCGACGTACGCCTGCGGCTCGATGCCGTACTTGCTGCGGATCCAGGCCGCGTCGACCGTGTCGAGCTTGGCCACGCCGCGCGCCGTGTACAGGACCCGCACGTCACGGGCGTCGTCGACCAGCTGGAAGAGGTCCCGGTCGCCGGTGACGATGTCGACCGGGCCGTGCCACCGGTGCGCGAGGGTGCCGATCACGTCGTCGGCCTCGGCCTCCGGCGCACCGATCACGGGGATGCCGGCGAGCGCGAGCGCCTCCGCGATCAGGGGCACCTGGGGAGCCAGGTCGTCGGGCGTCTCCTCGGAGTCCGCGCTGCCGTCGGCGAGCCGCTGGGTCTTGTAGCTCGGCACGAGGTCGACGCGCCACTGGGGCCGCCAGTCGTCGTCCCAGCACGCCACGACCGCCTCGGGCGCGTCCTCGCGCCCGATCAGCGTCGCGGTGAAGTCGATCATCCCGCGCAACGCGTTGACGACCGTGCCGTCCGGCGCCTTGAGGGAGTCGGGGATGCCGAAGAACGCGCGGTAGTAGAGGCTCGCGGTGTCGAGGAGCAGCAGACGTCCGGCCATGGACCGATCCTAGGCGTCAGCGCGCGTGAACCGTGTCGTGCGGCGCTCGGTACGCTCGGGGGATGCAGCGACTGGAGCGTGCCCGAGACCTCGCCGCGGCGGCCGACATCGACGCCCTGCTCGTGACCCCGGGGGCCGATCTGCGCTACCTCACCGGATATGCGGCCAAGCCGTTGGAGCGCCTGACCTGTCTGGTCGTCCCGGTCTCGGGCAGCCCGTTCCTCGTCGCCCCGAACCTCGAGGTCGCAGCGGCCGAGGCGGCCGGTGTGGAGCTCGAGATCGTCGGCTGGAACGAGACCGACGACCCGTTCGCGATCCTCGCGTCGCGCCTCGGCGAGGTCACGCGGCTCGCACTGGACGACGAGATGTGGGCCTCGCGCGTCCTGGCGCTTCGCGACGTCGTGCCGACCGCCGAGCAGGTCCTCGCCGGGCCGGTGCTGACGGAGCTGCGCATGCGCAAGGACCCGGCCGAGGTCGACGCGCTCCGGGTCGCCGGCGCCGCGATCGACCGGGTCCACTCCCGCATGGCCGAGTGGCTGCGGCCCGGCCGCACCGAGCGCGAGGTCGGCCACGACATCGCGCGGGCGATCGTCGACGAGGGGCACGAGAGCGTCGACTTCGTGATCGTCGGCAGTGGCCCGAACGGCGCCTCGCCCCACCACGAGGTCTCCGACCGTGTCATCGAGGTCGGCGATCCCGTCGTGGTCGACATCGGCGGCACGACCCCCGCGGGCTACTGCTCCGACAGCACCCGCAACTACCTGGCCGGCGGCTCGGTGCCCACCCTCTACCGCGAGGCGTACACCGTGTTGCACGAGGCCCAGGCGGCCCAGCGAGCCCACGCACGACCCGGCGTCACGGCCGAGTCGGTCGATCGCGTGGGTCGTGACCTCATCGCGGCGGCCGGCTTCGGCGAGCTCTTCATCCACCGCACCGGCCACGGCATCGGTACCCAGACCCACGAGGAGCCGTACATCGTCGAGGGCAACGCGCTGGTGCTCGAGCCCGGCATGGCCTTCTCGATCGAGCCCGGCATCTACCACCCCGGTCAGTTCGGGGCCCGGATCGAGGACATCGCGATCTGCACGGCCGACGGTCTCGAGGTCCTCAACGACACCGAGCGCCAGCTCGTCGTGCTGGACTGACGGCGCGCCCGTGACCTTCCGGCTCGCTGCGCCCCTCGTCGTCCTCTCCGGGGTCCTGTCCTCGTTCGCGTTCGAGCCGCTGGCGCTGCCCTACGCGATGGTGATCGGGGTGGCCGTGCTCTTCGGCGTGCTGCGCGCCGTGCCCGACCTGCGGGGGCGCAGCGTCTATGCCCTCGGCGTGCTCTGGGGCCTGGCCTTCTTCGGGCCCCTCATCTGGTGGATGCGCGCCGTGAGCGACGGCGCCTACGTCGGCCTGGTCATCGCCGAGGCCCTGCTCCTCGGGATCGTGGCGCTGCCGCTCCGGTCCGTCGCCCGTCTGGCCGCCTGGCCGGTGCTGATGCCGGCCGTCTGGCTCCTCGGCGAGCAGGTTCGCGGGTCGTTCCCGTTCTCCGGGTTCCCCTGGGGCCGCCTCGTGCACACCGCGCTCGACACGCCACTGGAGTCCTGGGTCCGCCTCGTCGGCCTCCCGGCCACGTCGTTCCTGCTCGCCTGCCTGGCCGCGGCCCTCGTGCTGGTCGCCGACCGCGCGGCTCGCCACCGCGCCGTCGCGCTCGCAGGGTTCGTCGGCGCCTTCGTGCTCGGCGCGCTGCTCCCCGTGGGGCTGTCCGGACCGTCAGAGGGGCAGACTGCGCGGTTCGCGCTGATCCAGGGCGACACCCCGGGGGAGTTCCTCCAGTGGCCGCCCGGGGCGATCTTCCAGCTGCACGCCGACGAGACCCGACGACTCGTCGAGCGGGTGGAGGCGGGCGACACCGAGGCGCCGGACGTGGTGCTCTGGCCCGAGAACTCGACCGACACCGATCCGCGCAACCGGCCAGAGGAGAGCGCTCAGCTCGATGCGCTCGTGCGGGACCTCGGTGTCCCGATCCTGGTCGGCGGGCTCCTCGACGGGCCCACGGTCGACACCGTCGAGAATGCCGGGCTGGTCTGGACCGCGGACGGTCCGGGCCAGAAGTACGTCAAGCGCAAGCCCGTGGCCTACGGCGAGTACGTCCCGTTCCGCGACGCCCTGGGCAGCCTGGTGCCCAGGATCGACCGCGACATCCCGCGCGACATGGTGGCCGGCGAGGAGCCGGGCGCCTTGACGATCAACGGCGTCCGCGTCGGCGACACGATCTGCTACGACATCGCCTTCGACGGCGTCGTCGACCAGGCGATCGCCGACGACGCCCAGGTCCTCGTGGTCCAGACCAGCAACGCGGCGTTCACCGGAACGGCCCAGCCCGAGCAGCAGTGGTCGATCTCCCGGCTCCGCGCCATCGAGACGGGACGGTGGGTGCTCGTCCCCTCGACCAACGGCATCTCCGGCGTGATCGACGCCGACGGCGACGTGGTCACGCGCGCGCCGCTGCGGCAGCCCGCCACGATCGAGACCGACGTGCCGCTGGCCGACGGCACGGCGCCGTCGGCGCACCTGGCACGCCCCCTCGAGCTGCTCCTGCTGGCCCTCGGTGTGGTGGGATGGGGACTCGCCATCGTGACGAGACGACGGGAGGGCACGACGACGTGAGCACGTTGGTCGTCGTGCCGACCTATGACGAGGCGGAGTCGCTGCCGCGGCTCCTCGACGGTCTGGCCGTCCACGCCCCGTCCGTCGACGTGCTCGTGGTCGACGACGCGTCACCCGACGGCACGGGCCTCGTCGCCGATCGCCTCGCCCGCCGCGACGACCGGGTCCACGTGCTGCACCGCCCCGCCAAGGAGGGGCTCGGCGTCGCGTACCGCGCCGGCTTCGCCTGGGCCCTGGCCCGGGACTACGACGTCGTCGTCGAGATGGATGCCGACGGCTCCCACCGTCCACAGGACCTGCCGACCCTCCTGGCGCGCATCGCCCACGAGGACGCCGACGGGGCGCCCCACCTGGTGCTCGGCTCCCGCTGGGTGCCGGGCGGCGGCGTCGTGAACTGGCCGTGGTACCGCAAGCTGATCTCCCGGGGCGGAACCTGGTACGCCCAGAAGGCGCTCGGCCTGTCGGTGGCCGACGTGACGGGCGGGTTCCGCGCCTTCCGACGCACGACGCTGGAGCGTCTCCCGCTCGACGACGTGTCGTCGCAGGGCTACTGCTTCCAGGTCGACCTGGTGAGGCGGGTCCTCGACGCCGGGATGACGGTGGCGGAGGTGCCCATCACGTTCGTGGAGCGTACGCAGGGGCGCTCGAAGATGAGCGGTTCGATCGTGCGCGAAGCCCTGTGGAAGGTGACCCTCTGGGGCTTCGAGCGCCGGGTAGCGCGGTCGAGGACCGCGCTGACCCGACGCCCCTAGCTCAGCGGCGCGCGGCCGCCTTCTTGGTACGGCGGTGCAGGTGCGGGGGACCGATCTCGCCGGCCCGCAGCAGCTCGATGCGCTCGGTGAGGATCTCCTCGAGCTCGTCGACGGAGCGACGCTCGAGCAGCATGTCCCAGTGGGTGCGGACGTGCTTCTCGTCCTTCGCCTCCGGCTCGGCGCCGTCGACGAGACGGCCGACGATGCCGGACTTCGGGTCCTCCCACTGCAGGGGGACCTCGGCCTCCTCGGACATCGTGACGGTGAAGGTGCGGCCGTCGGGCAGGACGTACGCGACCTCCTGCCGCGGCGCCATCTCGACACCGCGCTCGTCCTCGAAGCTCTGGGCACCCAGTCGCGCACCGCGCAAGGCACGTTCAGCCATGATCGGACTCCTCTCGTGTCGTCTCTTCCTCAACGTACGGCAGGACTGTGAGATTCCCCTGAGCAGCCGGAGAGGAGGAGTGATCCGGTCCCGTGACCCCCATTCAGCCCGAGGTCGCGCGGTCCCGCACGTCGGACGGCACCGCCAGCAGGGCCAGGAGCCCGGCAGCCAGCACGAGCATGATGCCGAGGATGCCCCAGCGGTCGTCCCCGCCGAGGAAGGCGCAGAGGCCGAACAGGGCGGGGGAGAGGAACGAGGCCGCCCGGCCCGTCATGGCGTAGAAGCCGAAGTTCTGGCCCTCCAACCCGGGCGGGGTGAGCCGCACCAGGTAGGTGCGTGCCGCCGACTGGGCCGGACCCACGAACAGGCACAGCATCAGGCCGAAGACCCAGAACATCGCCATCCCGTCGACGACGAGCAGCACCAGGCCGGCGACCAGCATCGCGCTCAACGAGACGACGATCACGGCGCGCGGACCCCGGACGTCGTCCAGGCGCCCTGCCACCAGGGCCCCCGCGGCGGACACGACGTTCGCGGCGATGCCGAAGATGATGACGCTCTCGTCGGTGAACCCGTAGACGGACACCGCGAGCACGGCACCGAAGGCGAAGACCCCGGCGAGCCCGTCGCGGAAGATCGCGCTGGCGAGGAGGTACTGCAGCACGACACGGTCCTCACGCCACATGCGGGCGATGTCCCGGCCCACGTCGCGGTACGACTGGGCGATGCCGACCTTCTCCGCCGGGCTCGCCGACGCGGGGAGCTCGGGCACGACGAGCAGGACCGGCACCGCGAAGACGGCGAACCACACCGCCGCGAGGATCGCGACGACACGGATGTTGAGACCGTCGTCGGTCGAGACGCCCAGCAGACCGCCGTCGCCCGTGATCAGTCCGAAGAAGCAGATCAGCAGCAGGACGATCCCGCCCAGGTAGCCGAAGGCCCAGCCCAGGGCCGAGACGCGACCGACGTTGCCCGGCGTGGAGACCTGACGGAGCATCGCGAAGTAGGGCACCTGGGACAGCTCGAACAAGATCTCGCCGACCACGAGCAGCAGCAGCCCGAGCCAGAGGTACGACGCGTCCTCGCGGACGAAGAACATCAACGCCGTGACGACGACGACCCCGGCGGTCAGGAAGCCCAACGACCGCCGGCGACCGCCGCCGGCGTCGGACCGGCGTCCGGTGACCGGGGCGAGCACCGCGATCACGACGGAGCCGGCGGCGACCGACCACGCGAGCCAGGTCGCGGCCGAGATCGGGCCCTCGAGGTCGTCGCCGACGCCGTCGACCAGGTAGACCGAGAAGACGAACGTGATGATGACGGCGTTGAACGCGGCCGAGCCCCAGTCCCACAGGCTCCAGGCGAGGACCTGTCGGCGGGTCGTCGCGGTCGCCACGGCGTCGGTCACGGGCTCGGCCATCAGTTCTCCCAGGTCCCGAGGGCGACGAGGACGTCGCGCAGCGTGTCGGTGCGGTCGGTGAAGATCCCGTCGACGCCCAGCCCCACGAGGCGCTCGATCTCCGGAGGTGTGTCGATGGTCCAGACGAGCACGCCCACGCCCGTGGCGTGCGCCGCGTCGACGAAGCGCCTCGTGACGACCGGGATGCCCTTGCGGGTGGCGGGCACGCTCAGCCACCGGTATGCCGGGCGGCGGCGCGCCGCCGGCACCAGGAGGGCCTCGATCACCTCACGGCGCGAGGCGGCGGTCTCGACCTGCGGCAGGCGCTGCCGGATGGCCATGGTGCGCCGGTGGTCGAAGCTGCCGAGGCAGACTCGGTCGACGGCACCGAGCCGCTCGACGACCCGACAGGTCTCCTCGACGGCGTCCGGCGACTTGACGTCGATGCTGAACCAGGCGTCAGGGTGCGTCCGCAACACGTCCTCGAGGCGGGGGATCCGGGCGCGTGCGTCGAGCAGGAGCTCGTCGACCTGGGTCGAGTCGAGGTCGGCGACGTGCAGGCGCTGCCCAGTGAGCCGGTGCAGCTTGACGTCGTGGCACGCGTACGCGACGCCGTCGCGGGAGGTGACGACATCGGTCTCGAGGTGCCGGTAGCCCAGGGACGCCGCGTGGGCGAAGGCCTCGAGGGAGTTCTCGATGCCCACGTTGGTCGCCGTGAGACTTCCGCCGCGGTGGGCGATCGCCATGGTCACGGCTCCCACGCTAGGGCGTCGCGGGTCAGATGTCGCGGAAGGTCTCGATCCGCGCGCCGAGGGCGTTGAGACGCTCGGCGAGGTCCTCGTAGCCACGGTTGATGACGTAGACGTTGCGCAGCACCGAGGTGCCCTTGGCCGCCAGCATCGCCAGCAGGATCACGACCGCCGGACGGAGTGCCGGCGGGCAGACCATCTCGGAGCCGCTCCAGTGGGTGGGTCCCTCGACCAGCACGCGGTGCGGGTCCATCAGGGTCACCTTGGCGCCGAGCTTGTTGAGCTCGGTCAGGTAGATGGCCCGGTTCTCGTAGACCCAGTCGTGCAGCATCGTCTGGCCCGTGGCGGTGGCGGCGATCACGGCGAAGAAGGGCAGGTTGTCGATGTTGAGGCCCGGGAACGGCATCGGGTGGATCTTGTCGATCGGTGCCCGCATGGGCGAGGGATGGGTCGTGACGTCGACGAGTCGCGTCCGGCCGTTCTCGGCGAGGTACTCCGGGCTCTGGTCGTAGCGGAAGCCCATGTCCTCGAGCACCGCCAGCTCGATCTCCATGAACTCGATCGGCACGCGGCGCACCGTGATGCTCGACTGCGTGACGATCGCCGCGGCGATCAGGCTCATCGCCTCGATCGGGTCCTCGCTCGGCGCGTACTCGACGTCGCGGCTGATGCGCGGCTTGCCCGTGACGCGCAGGGTCGTCGTGCCGATGCCCTCGATCTCGACGCCCAGCTCGAGCAGGAAGAAGCAGAGGTCCTGGACCATGTAGTTCGGGCTGGCGTTGCGGATGACCGTGACGCCGTCGACCCGGGCCGCGGCCAGGAGGGCGTTCTCGGTGACGGTGTCGCCGCGCTCGGTCAGGACGATGGCCTTCTCGGGCACGTGCGGCGTGGCGTCGGCGTGGTAGCTGCCCTCGGTCGCGACGACCTTGAGCCCGAAGTGCTTCAGCGCGGTCATGTGCGGCTCGACCGTGCGGGTGCCGAGATCGCAGCCGCCGGCGTAGGGGAGCTCGAAGGTCGACTCGCGGTGGATCAGCGGGCCGAGGAACATGATGATGCTGCGCGTGCGCCGGGCCGCCGTCTCGTCCATCTGGTCGAGCCGCAGCTCGGCCGGGACGACGAGCTCGAGGTCGTTGTCGGCGTTGAGCCAGCGCGTGCGGACGCCGATCGACGACAGCACCTCGAGCAGCCGGTTGACCTCCTCGATCCGCGCGACCTTGCGCAGCACGGTGGTGCCCGCGTTGAGCAGGCAGGCGCACAGGAGCGCCACGCCGGCGTTCTTGCTCGACTTCACGTCGATCGAGCCGTGCAGCTCGATGCCACCGTGCACCCGCAGGTGGCTCGGTCCCGAGGAGCCCACGTTCACGAGCCCGGAGTCGAGCGCGCTGCCGATCCTGGCGACCATCTCGAGGGTGAGGTTCTGCGACCCCTTCTCGATCCGGTTGACGGCGCTCTGGCTGCTGCCGAGCGACTCGGCGAGCTGGGCCTGGGTCTTGTTGGCCCGGACGCGGGCGTCGCGGATCATGGTACCGATGCGCTTCAGGTAGTCGTCAGTCACCGCGCCAGCGTATCTCGCATATGAGATACGACAAGCTCACGCCGTCGGCGTGTCCCGCGGGGACGTCAGTGCCAGCGCCACGCCGACGCCGACGAGGGCCACGACGCCGCCGGCGATCCCGAGCGGGCCGACCTCGACCGCAGGGTCGATCACGTCGAGCACCTCCGCCGTCACGACCTGGCCCGCGATCATGCACAGCCCCAGCACGAGCACGCCGTAGGCGTGCACCGCGATCGCCGCGACCATGATGAAGCCGATGCCGAGCACGCCGCCGAGGTAGAGCCATCCCGTCGTCGGCAACGTGCCGACCTGCCCGTCGACCAGGAACGAGGCGGCGAGCAGCACGAGCAGCGCGGTCGTCCCGACTAGGAAGTTGTTCCACGTCGTGGCGGGGGAGCCGACGACCTTCGACACGCGGCCGTTCAGCGCCTGCTGGACCGCCTGGGCGACGCCCGTCGCGAAGGCCAGGACCGCCAGCGCGAGCGTCAGCCACGTGGCGCCGGTCTCGATCTGGTCGAGGGCCTTGAGCAGCACCGCCACGATCGCGAACGCCGCCGCCACGGCCCGACCGGCGGAGGCCCGCTGGACACCGCCGGGGCCGAAGCCGATGTGGTCGACGGCCAGTGAGCTCAGCGACTGGCCCGCGGTGAACGCCACGATGAACAGGGCGACGCCGATCGTGCCGACCGCGATGCCCTGGCTCGCGACGAAGAACGCTCCGCCGAGCCCGCCGAGCAGCTCGTACCACCGCAGTCGCTTGACGGCGCGCGCGTGCGCCAGCCTCCGCATCGACGTGCGGCCCGCGGGGGTGGTCACCACGGCGACCGAGATGACCGCGAGGCCGCTGCCGAAGCTGATGACGGCCGCCAGCGCCCCGGCCCGCAGACCCGAGCCGATCTCGTCGGCGAGGGCGCCGTTCACGCGGGACTGCAGGGCCACCAGGGCACCGGCCAGCACCATGAACGGGACCATCGCGGCCCGTGGGAAGGTCGGTGTCACGCGCTGGCGTCCGCGAGGTCGACCGCGGTGCCGTCGGTCTGGTCCAGGCGGCGCACGTCGTCGACGCCGCCGTGGTTCACGACGTGGTTCCAGTAGATGTCGTACGCCAGCGCCGAGATCGTGCAGTCGTGCACCGGGAAGGCCACGCGTGGAGCCACGCGGCGCAGGAAGTCGACCGTCTCGGAGACCTTGGCCCAGGGCGCGCCGAGGGGGAGGGCGAGGACGTCGACGCCGTCAGGAGTCGTCGCGTAGCTGTCACCGGGGTGGAAGAGCGTCGGCTCGCCCGGCGCCGTGACGAGGATGCCCACGTTGTCGACGATCGGGAGCGACGGCAGGATCTCGGCGTGCTGCCGTCCCGCGGCGCGCAGGACCAGGTCTCCGAGGTCGTGGCGGTCACCGTCGGTGTGGGCCTGCCATGGGCCGCCCAGCTCGCCGGCGGTCATCGGGTCGGCCAGCAGCAGCGCCTCGGGACTCGCTGCAAGAAGCGTGGGGACGCGGTCTCGATCGACGTGGTCCGGGTGCTGGTGGGTCACGACGATCGCATCGAGGTGCTCGAGTCCGAAGGTCGCCGGCGAGCTGAAGGCACCCGGATCGATCAGGACCCGGCGGCCCGCCGCCTCCACGAGCACGGCCGCATGTCCGAAGCGGGTGATCTGCACCGGTCCATCATGCGCTCAGGCGCCCAATCGGCCGACGTCCGGGGCGTCGTCGCCGAAGTAGCGGTACATCTGCTCGTCGCGGTAGGCGCGGGCCCAGCGATCGATCCGCCGACGCCCCCACGCGGTCCGCACCAGCACGCCGTACCGCCAGAGGTTGCCCGGCACCACCAGGGCCGTGGCCCACGGCAGGCGCACCGGGAGACCCAGGTCGGCCAGCCCCCGTCTTCCCAGGAAGGGGCGCAGCATGCTCAGCAGGCGGCGCGGCGCGTACCAGCGGCGGAGCGCGCCGAACCGCCGGAAGTGCAGGTCGGCCTGCGCCTCGACGATCGAGCCTGCGAGCCGGGCACCGGCTTCCGTCACGTCGTCCTGGGCGAGCAGCACGTGGTAGTTCAGCCGGTGCTGCTCGCGCTCGGTGTCGAACAGCCAGTCCTCGTCGACGCCCATGACCCAGCCGACGTACTTCCAGAGGTGCATCACGGCCCGCGACTCCTCACGGGTGACCGTGACGCCGAGGGTCCGGACACCCAGCAGGAGCGCGCCGGTGAAGAGGCCCAGCGTCGCGGCCTGGTCGGTCTGGTTGATCGGACGGCCCCAGTGCGCCGCGTCCCACTCCGGGCGGGCGTCGAACCGGTGGTTGACCAGTGCGTGCATGAGGCGCACGTGGGCCGTGAGCCTCCACCCGGCGCCGTCCCGACGCATCGCGTCGTGCTCGGTCACGGCGATGCTCCACGCTTGCGTCTCGGCGAGCCGGCGACGCGTCATGTCGCCGGTCAGGCCCCCGGTGGCGACGAGCAGGTCGGTCGGGCCGCCGAAGCGGTAGCCACCGATCAGGGACAGCTGCAGCAGGACGTCTCCGGCGTTGCGTCCGAGTCGCCGATAGACCTCGCCCCCGCGATTCATGAGGTCCACGTCGACCCAGTCCGGCGTGTCCTCCACGGTGGCGAAGAACTCCCGCAGCGCGCGGGGTGCTTCCGGAACGGCGTCGATGCCGTGCGCCAGCGCCCGGTGGAACTGGTCGAGCCGGACCTGGTCGTCACCCTTCGACCGGATCGCGGCCGCGAGCCGTGCGCCGGGCTCGTCGACGGTCCAGAACCGCTCGCCGATGCGGGTCATGAGGTCCTCGTCGACCTCGCGCACCCGACCCACGACGCGGAGCATCTTCCCGATGGCGGCACCGCGAGCCTCGGCAGCCCGGAATCGGGTGGGGGGCGCGGGGTGAGCGACGCGGCCCGTGACGTCGGGGAGCAAGGGTGCTGACATGCCGGCAGCGTGACACGAGCAATTACTCGCATACAATTCGCGTCATGACGACGTCACGCCCCGGACTGCGCAAGTCCCCGCAGCAGGAACGGTCGAAGCACATGGTCGACCGGATCGTCACCGCCGGCCGTCAGGTCCTGACCGAGCACGGCTACGAGCGCGCGACGACGAACCGGGTCGCCGAGGCCGCCGGCATCAGTCCCGGATCGCTGTACCAGTACTTCCCGAACAAGGAAGCCGTGCTGTCGGCCGTGGTCGACGCCTACTCGAACGAGATCACCGAGCAGCTCACCGCCGTGGTCACTGAACGCCTCGACCGGCCACCGCTCGAGCTCATGCGGGCCTCCTACGAGGGACTGCTCGAAATCCTGGAGGCGAACCGCGAGTACGTGCGCCTGATGACCCGAGAGCTGCCCCGTGCTCGCGTCGCGCCGCATGTCGACCAGATCGAGCGGCGCATCAGCGAGCTGATCGGGGCGTACCTGGCGGTCTCGCGGCCGACCGACCGCGTGCAGCCGGCGGTCTCCGCGTGGCTGCTGGTGCGCATGGTCGAGCACCTCTGCGTGCAGTGGGTCCTGGAGGAGCCGGGATTCTCCCGGGAGACGCTCCTGGACGAGCTGATGCTCCTCAGCGCGGCGCACCTGGCACCCACCTGACGGGCCACCGGCTCCGAAGTCCCTACATGTCGTTCCTCGCCGATGCCCAGGCCGTCATGACGGGCGCGACCGCGCGCCTCACCGTGCACTACGGCCGGGACCGGGTCTTCGCCGGCGGCGACCTTCCGCAGCCAGAGCGGTTGAAGATCCCGACCCGCCACGGCCGGGTCCGGTGCGAGGTCTACAGCGATCCCGCGCGGACCGTTCCTGCCCCCGTGCACGTGCACCTGCACGGCGGCGCGTTCCTCATGCGGTACCCGCGGATGGACGACTTCTGGTGCCGCTACCTGGTGGCCGAGGCCGGCGTCACGGTCGTCAACGTCGACTACGACGTCGCCCCGCGCCGCCGCTATCCCGTGGCCCAGGAGCAGGCCCACGACGTCCTGGCCTGGGTGCAGCAGAACGGCGACTGGGACCGGACCCGACTGACGGTGAGCGGGTTCAGCGCCGGGGGCAACCTCGCGGCGTCCGCGTGCCTCCAGGCGGCCGACCTCGGGACCCCGCTGCCCCGACTCCAGCTGCTCGGCGTGCCGTCGCTCGACGTGTCCACGGTCGACAAGCCCGCGGCCGCTGGCGCCATGATCTCGCCGGCCGTGATCGACCTGGTGCGCAAGACCTACTTCCGCGACGTCGAGCGGCGGACCGAGCCGTACGCATCACCCTTGCTCGCAGCGACCCTCGCCGGCCAGCCGCCCGCGTTCGTCGTCACCGCCTCCCGTGACCGCCTCCGGGCGGAGGCCGTCGCCTACGTCGCCCGGCTCGAGGCCGCAGGCGTGCCCGTCGAGCACCTCGACCTGCCGGGCCGCGACCACTACTTCCTCGACGGTCCGGCCGAGGACGCCGGGCGCGCGATGGCGACGATGGCGGCAGCCGTCGCGAACGCCTGACACGATGGCGCCATGACGACGCCCGAGCGCGAGGTCCTGACCTGGGATTTGTTCGGCACCGCGAGCCGGGAGCTGGCCACGCTGGTGCACGACTCGGGCTTCGCGCCCGACGTCGTGCTCGGCATCGCCCGGGGCGGCCTCGTGCCGGCCGGGGCGATCGCGTACGCCCTGGACTGCAAGAACCTCTTCGCCCTGAACGTCGAGTTCTACACCGGCGTCGGCACGACACGGGACGCGCCGGTGATCCTGCCGCCGTTCCTCAACGCCGCCGACCTGGACGGCAAGAGCGTCCTCGTGGTCGACGACGTCGCCGACAGCGGCCGCACCCTGGAGCTCGTCGTGAGCTTCTGCCGCGGGCACGGTGACGACGTGCGCACCGCGGTGCTGTACGACAAACCCGCGTCGGTCGTGGCTCCCGACTACACGTGGCGCAGCACCGAGCGATGGATCAACTTCCCGTGGTCCGAACCTCCGCTCGTCGACCGCACCGGGGTCCTCGACGTGTGAGGTGGTCCGGATCGGGCAACACTCGAGGCATGAGTGACTCCGCCACCCCCGTCCCGACCACCCAGTTCCTCGCCGAGGGCCTGCACGACTGGGTGCTGGCCGATCGATGGCTGCACGCCCGCTTCGCGACCCCGGACTTCGTGACCGGTCTCGCGCTCGTCGTCGCGATCGGCGATGCCGCGGAGACCGCGAACCACCACCCGGACGTGATGCTGCGGTACGGCCACGTCGAGGTGCACCTGCGCAGCCACGACGTCGGCGACCTGACGACGCGGGACCTCCGCCTCGCCCACCGAATCACCGAGCTCGCGGCCGAGCACGGTGCCGAGGCCAAGCCCTCCGCCGTCACGCTGCAGCTGCTCGCTCTCGATGCCGCCGACCTCGAGGCGGTCGGTCGCTTCTGGTCGGCCGTCTACACCGGCTCACCGGACAACGTCGACGGCAACGACGTGGTCGATCCCGACACGCACGAGATCCTCCTGTGGCTGCAGGCGACCCAGCCGCACAGCGAGCCGCCTCAGCGCTTCCACGTCGACCTCTGGGTCGCGCCCGAGGTGGCGCCCGATCGCATCGCTGCGATCCTGGCCGCCGGCGGGACCCTGGTCAGCGAGGACGAGTCGCCGTCGTTCACGGTGCTGGCCGATCCGGAGGGCAACAAGGTCTGCATCTGCACCTGTCTGGAACGCCAGCCGTGAGTCACGAGGGCGACGAGGCGGTTCGGCTCTTCGAGGCCGCCGGAGAGCACGACAGCGCCGGACGCGAGGTCGAGGCAGCCGCCCTGTACGAGCAGGCGATGAGCCTCGGACTCGACGAGGACAGGTCGGCGCAGGCGACGATCCAGTACGCCTCGACCCTGCGGAACCTCGGTCGAGCGGAGGAGGCCGTGGTCCCGACGCTTCCGCGCTACCAGCGCTCCGTCGCCGCCTACGGCGTCGCACTCACGGACGGGGCAGACGAGGCCCCATGACGTCGGCGCCCTCGAGCTCGGCGACGACCTCGCGCACGGCGTCGGTGACGGCTCCACCCGGGCGGCTCCGCATCCGGTCCGAGGCCCGCTCGAGCACCAGCACGGCGTTCCAGGAGAGGGCGGAGGCGACGATGTCGTCCTCCGGTGCGCCTCGCCGCTCGGCCAGCGCTGCCGTGAGGGCCAGATGGGTCTGCATGAGCCAGTCGAGGAGCCGCCCGTGCATGCGGGGGTTCTCCTGGATGAGGTCACGGATCCGGCCCGAGTGGACCAGCTCCTCGTCGCTGAAGGACACGAACTCCAGGAGCGCCTCGCCGAGCGCCAGCTCAACCGGCTCATCGCCGGGTCGAGCCCGGACCAGCTCGGCCAGCTGCCCCGGCTCGCCGAGGTAGGAGGTGCCGAGGAGCTCCTTGGTCGGGAAGTACCGGTAGAGCGTGGACAGACCCACCTCCGCCGCGACCGCGACCTCTTCCATCGTGGTCTGCTCGTAGCCGCGCTCAAGGAAGAGCGTCATGGCCGCGTCGGCGATCCCGTTCCGCGTGCGTGTGGCATTCGTCTCGCGCAGGCCCATGGGCACATCCTAGGACTCAATGAGAGACTGTTCCATGGTGGGATGAACTTCCACTTTCCGACGTCTGTCCTCGAGGGAGATTCCCATGGCCTGGAACCTGTACCGCCTCGGACGCTGGAGCTTCCGGCACCGCTTGCGCGTCATCGGCGTCTGGGTCCTGCTCCTGGCCCTCGGTGGCGCGGGCGCACTCTTCCTGTCGGGCCAGACCGACGACTCCTTCCAGCTGCCGGACACCGAGTCCAGCCAGGCCTTCGACCTCATCAAGGAGCGCACCGACGTCCAGGCCGACGGCGCGATCGCCCGGATCGTGGTGTCGAGCGACGACGGGGGAGCGCTGGACCAGGGCGTCGTGACCGGCGCACTCGAGCAGGTCCGGACCGACCACGTCGCCTCCGTCACCGATCCGTTCACGACGGGCACGGTCTCCGAGGACGGGACCACGGCGTACGCGACCGTCAGCTACGACCGCACGGGCCCGGAGCTCGACGCGGCCGACCGTGACGCGCTCGACGACGCGGTGGCCGAGCTCGAGGACGCCGGCCTGACCGCCGCGGTCGGCGGAGACGCCGCAGAGACGCCCGCCCTGAGTCACCTCTCGGAGGTCATCGGCATCGCGATCGCGTTGGTCGTGCTGGCGATCACGTTCGGCTCGCTGGTCGCGGCCGGGATGCCTCTCCTCACGGCGGTCGTCGGCGTGGGCCTGGGCATCATGGGCGTGTTCACGCTGACCGGGTTCCTCGACCTGTCCTCGGTCACCCCGGCACTCGCGAGCATGCTCGGCCTGGCCGTGGGGATCGACTACGCCCTGTTCATCATGTCGCGCTTCAAGCACGAGGTCGGTCAGGGACGCGACCTCGAGGACGCCGCCGGGGTGGCCGTCGGCACCGCCGGATCGGCCGTCGTGTTCGCGGGCCTGACCGTCATTATCGCGCTCGCCGGGCTGTCGGTCTGCGGGATCTCGTTCCTGACGCAGATGGGTCTCGCGGGGGCCGCCACGGTGGCGATCGCGGTGGTCGTGGCCCTCACGCTGCTGCCCGCCCTGCTGGCGCTCGTCGGCAAGCGGATCACCTCGGGCCACGTCCCCGGCCTCCACGACATCGAGCCCGGCGCGCACGAGCGCACGGCCGGCCACCGCTGGGTCCAGCTCGTGACGCGCCACCGCGTCCCGACCCTCGTGCTCGGGATCGCCGGCGCGATCGCCCTGTCGATCCCCGTCGCGTCGATGGAGCTCGCGCTGCCCGACGACGGCTCCCGCCCGGCCGACAGCTCCCCGCGCCAGGCCTTCGACCTGATCGCCGAAAACTTCGGCGCCGGGGCCAACGGCCCACTGACGGTCGTGGTCGACACCGCTGGCGCCGACGATCCCGTGGGTGCGGTCGACGCCGCCATCGCGCAGATCGCCATGATCGACCGGGACGTCGCGGCCGTGGTGCCCCCCGTGACCGATCCCAGCGACGCCACGGCGGTCGCGACGTTCCAGGCCCAGCTCGAGCAGGTGCGGTTCGCCACCGTCACCGTCGTCCCCGAGAGCGGACCGTCGGCGGAGGAGACCAAGCAGCTCGTGCGCGACATCCGCACGGGCCTGTCCGGCCTGGAGTCCGACACCGGCGCCGTCCCCTACGTGACCGGACAGACCGCTGCGGGTGTCGACATCGCCGAGACCCTCAGCGACGCGTTCCCGGTCTACCTGGCCGTGGTCGTCGGGCTGGCCTTCGTGCTGCTCGTGCTGGTCTTCCGGTCGGTGCTGGTGCCCCTGAAGGCCGTCGTGGGCTTCCTGGGCTCGGTCGGCGTCTCGCTCGGCGCCACCGTCGCCGTGTTCCAGTGGGGCTGGCTGAGCAACCTGATCGGCATCGACACCGAGTCACCGGTCGTGTTCATCCTCCCGCTGCTGCTGACCGGCATCCTGTTCGGCCTGGCGATGGACTACGAGGTGTTCCTCGTCTCGCGCATGCGCGAGGAGTTCGTCCACGGGCGCGGCGCGCACGAGTCCGTCGTGACCGGCTTCACCCACAGCGCCCGCGTCGTCACGGCTGCGGCCCTGATCATGACCGGCGTGTTCGCAGGCTTCGCACTCGGTGACGACATCATCATCAAGACGATCGGCTTCTCGCTGGCCGTGGGCGTGATCGTCGATGCCTTCCTGATCCGCATGACGCTCGTCCCCGCGCTGATGTCCCTCGTGGGCCGGCCCATGTGGTGGTTGCCACGCTGGCTGGACCGGGCCCTGCCGAACGTCGACATCGAGGGCGAGTCGCTCGCGCGCGAGCTCGACAGGCCGGGAATGGCTGACGCTCCTGCGCGTTGACACCTGCGTGAAGAAGATCGGTTTCCTGTCCTTCGGCCACTGGTCCGACACGCCCCACTCCCAGACACGTTCGGCCTCCGACGTCCTGCTGCAGTCGATCGACCTCGCGGTAGCCGCGGAGGAGCTCGGTGCCGACGGCGCGTACTTCCGGGTGCATCACTTCGCTCGCCAGCTTGCGTCGCCGTTCCCGCTGCTCGCCGCCGTGGGAGCCCGGACGTCGCGCATCGAGATCGGCACCGGCGTGATCGACATGCGGTACGAGAACCCGCTCTACATGGCCGAGGACGCCGGGGCAGCTGACCTCATCTCCGGCGGCCGGCTGCAGCTCGGCATCAGCCGGGGGTCACCGGAGCAGGTCGTCGACGGCTACCGCTACTTCGGCTACGCGCCCGCGGAAGGCTCGACCGACGCCGACCTCGCGCGCACCCACGCCGACGTGTTCCTGCAGGTCATCCAGGGTGGCGGCTTCGCCGAGCCGAGCCCGCGACCCATGTTCCCGAACCCGCCGGGCCTGCTGCCCATCGAGCCACAGTCTCCCGGGCTGCGCGAGCGCATCTGGTGGGGTGCCGGCAGCCGAGCCACCGCCGAGTGGACCGCCGAGCAGGGCATGAACCTGATGAGCTCCACCCTGCTCACCGAGGACACCGGTGTGCCGTTCCACGAGCTGCAGGCCGAGCAGATCCAGATGTTCCACGACGCCTGGAAGACGGCCGGCCACGAGCGGGCGCCGCGCACCTCGGTCAGTCGGAGCATCTTCCCGATCGTCGACGAGCGCGACCGCGCCTACTTCGGCGGGTCGGGCGGCACCGACCAAGTCGGCTACATCGACGGGGGAGTGGCGCGCTTCGGCAAGACCTATGCGGCCGAGCCCGATCGTCTGATCGAGCAGCTCCGTGAGGACTCGGCGGTCGCCGCGGCCGACACGCTGCTGCTGACGGTGCCGAACCAGCTGGGCGTCGACTACAACGCCCACGTGCTCGAGTCGCTGCTCACGCACGTGGCTCCCGCCCTCGGCTGGCGCTAGTCGGCCCGTCGGTAGCGCACGGCGATCGCGCCGTTGCTCAGCGGATCCGCTGACACGAGGTCGAGACGCCGGATGCTGGGCAGGCCACCCTGGTGGAGGGTGGGCCCGTGCCCGGCGATCCGGGGGTGCACGAGGAACAGGTACTCGTCGATGAGGTCCAGCCGGTCCAGCTCGGTCGCCAGCGCGACGCTCCCGAGCAGCACGCCGTCCGGAGTCCTGTCCTTGAGCTCCTGCACGGCGGTGCGGAGATCGCCCTGGAGGTGGTGGCTGCCCGTCCAGGGGAAGTCGCTGCGCGTGGTCGACACGACGTACTTGGGCTTGGCCTCCAGCTTCTCGGCCCACTCGCGGATCGCCGGGGGAGCGTCGACCTCGCCACGGGCGACCAGGGGCCAGTAGCCCTCCATCAGCTCGTAGGTCGTGCGACCCCAGAGCATCGCGCCGGCCTCGTCCATCAGACGGGTGAAGAGCGCATGCGTCTCGTCGTCGGCGATGCCCGCCTCGTGGTCGACACACCCGTCGAGGGTGACGTTGATGCTGTAGGTGATTAGGCCCATGGGCCGAGGCTAGGTGATCTTCTGCGCGACGAGTAGGCCTTGGGGCCGCGCAGGCGGGTCGTGACGCGTCTGCGCGCTGGTGACGGTCAGCCCGGCCGTCTCCACGACCTCGGTCAGGGCGTCGACGGACCAGTAGTAGGCCGTCACCACGGCGTGGTCGAAGGGCTCGCGCGCCGGCCCGTCAAAGAACCCGATGGCGAGGCTCCCGCCCACCCGGAGGCGCAGGGCCATCTCGCGGACCGCCCCGTCGATCCCGGCGGGGTCAGTGTGGATGAGCGAGAACCACGCCAGGACGCCGCCGAGGCTCTGCTCCGGCACGCCCAGGGCCTCGGCTCGACCGAGTCGGAAGCGCGCCGTGGGATACCGCCTGCGCGCGTCCTCGAGGAACGTCTCGACCGGATCGATGCCCTCCACGTCCACCCCGGCCTCGTGCAGGAAGCTCGTCCACTGACCCGGCCCACACCCGACGTCGAGGATCGGGCCGTCGACGGAACGTGCCCACGCGAGGATCGCCGCGCGATCCGTCTCAGCGGCGTGCTCGATCCGACCGACGACCTCGACGTACTCCGCGGCACGGCGGGAGTACGCCTCCCGCACCCGGTCGATCGTCACCGCGCCACCCTAGGCGGCGTCGTCGAGCTTGAGCTCGATCGTGAGGGCGCGTCCGGGTCCGGTGTCGCGGAGGTGGTCCAGGAGTGCGGGTGTGATGTCGTGGCCTTTGTAGGCGTGGTGCGGTTTGCATCGCCATCGCAGGTTGCTGCCCCGGGTCGGCCCTTCGGGCCACGGAACGTGATGGTCGAGCTCGCACTTGTCGGCGGGGACGAGGCATCCGGGTGTGGTGCATACCCCTGATCTGAAGGTCAGGGCCCGCCGGAGGATGTCGGGTGGGCTGTAGCCCTTGTACTCGTGGGCCAGGACGTCGGCGGTGATGGGATCCAACAGCATGCGGTGCCAGAACGCCTCGCCGGCGAACGCTGACTCCAGGAGCCAGTCGGTGGGCACCTGCCAGGACCCGTCAGCGGCCTCGACCGGTCCCTCGACGGCGCCGGTGAGGACGGCGGCGTCGATCGTGACCGCGATGTCGCACCGCAGGCCGGGGGTGCCGGGCAGGTGGTCGGTCGGGGCCGAGGTCAGCACGTGGACCAGCAGATCGGCGCGGCGTTGCGCGTGCGACCGCTTGATGCCGTCGGCCTTGTCGGTGCTTTGGTGGGTCTTGGCGAGTCGTTCGAGGCGGGTCTCGATCGCTGCGGCCTGGTGCGAGGGCAGGTAGGCCTGCAACCAGGCCATGCCGTCGTCGGTGTGCTCGACCCGCACGTGCCGCTTGGCCCGTTCGGTCTCGGCGCGCTCGTGGGTCAGGTCGGCCTCGACCCGCGCGACGAACCGGCGCAACCAGCGGCGCAGCTCGGCCACGGTGTGGGTGCGGGCATAGGGGACGGCTTCGTCGTCGAGGCGTTGGCGTGAGTCGTCGCGCTCGAGCTTCTCGATCGTCAACGAGATCTCCCGCACCCGGCCGGCGTCGAGGTGTCCGCGACCGAACGCGGCCCAGACCTTCGGCGCGTGCTCGATGACCCGATCGGCCGCAGCAAGACGGTTGACGACCTGCCCTTCCGACATTCCCGTCTCGGACGCGATCTGCAGGGTGACGGCCGAGCCCTCCAGCATCTGCCGCATCGGCGTGGCATCACGGCGCAACCGGGTCAGCGCACCATCGCGGTACCCGACCATCGCCGCCCACTCCGCAGCCTCCGCCTTCGCCCGCTCCCGCGTGACGCGACGCAGGTCGCGCAACGTCGGGAACGAGGAGGAGGGCATGCCCTCATGCTACTCGAACAGACGTTCGATGCCAAGACCGAAAGGTCGAAATCTCCTGCGATGCAGGGGGCACGACAACGCTCGTCCGGGCATCGGAGCCCGGTCGATAGGCTCGAACCGTGACGATCCACGCGAGGCAGGTGGGGAAGACCAGCGAACGCGTCGTCTTCCTCCACGGACTCTTCGGCCAGGGCAAGAACTTCACCCAGGCGGCCAAGGCCCTGCGGCCCGATCTCACCTCACTGCTCGTCGACCTGCCCAACCACGGCAAGTCGACGTGGACCGACCGCATCGACTACGCGGAGATGGCCGACGCCGTGGCCGAGTTCCTCCGCGCGGGCTTCGCGGCGAACGGTCCCGTCCACCTCGTGGGCCACTCGATGGGCGGCAAGGTCGCAATGGTCCTGGCCCTGCGGCACCCGGAGCTGATCGACCGGCTCGTCATCGTCGACATCACCCCGGGTGACAGCGACGGCGCGGGGGAGTTCGAGCACCTGCTGGGCAGCCTCGTCTCGATCGACCTGGCGACGATCGATCGACGCAGCAAGGCCGACGAGGCCCTGCAGGACAAGATCCCGAGCCCCACGATCCGCGGTTTCCTGCTGCAGAACCTCCGGGCCGGCGACGACGACCGCTACAGCTGGCAGGCCAACCTCGAGGTCCTGCGTCGTGACCTGGCGACGATCGGTGGATTCCCCGAGCTCGACGCGACGTTCGACCATCCCGTGCTCTGGATCTCGGGGGAGAACTCGCCGTACGTGCAGGAGGAGGACGAGGAGCGGATGCGCGAGCTGTTCCCCCGCACGCGACTCGTCACGATCAAGGGCGCCGGGCACTGGGTGCACTCGGAGCAACCGGAGTCGTTCGTGTCAGCCCTGCGCGTGTTCCTGCTGGCCTGACCGAGTCACCGGGCCGCGCCGCACGAGGACCGCGACCACGACCACGAGGATCAGGGCGGTGAGCGCCACCGGCACCGGGATCAGCGGATCGAGCAGCACGAGCAGCGCTCCCGACGGGACGACCACGTTCACGACCCGGTCCGCGTGGTCGCGGATCGCGATCCACCAGATCCCCAGGACGAAGATCGCGATCGGGACCGACACGGTGAAGGTGGCGGCGACGGCACTCAGCTTGCTGTGGTCGGTCAGCACATCGATCTCGACCTCGATGCCCGCAGACAGCGCCCCGGCCGCCGCGAACACGAAGTAGTGCACGTAGCCGTAGCGGAGCGACTGCCCGAACGAACCGATGGCCTCGTGATGCGGCGGCCAGAAGTAGATCCACCACAGCGAGCAGGTCACGACAAGGGCGAGATTCGCGATGGCGATCAGAGGAACGAGGTCGGCGTCTCCTTCGAGTGCCTCGATGATGGCGTTCGACGATCCGAGCAGGCTCTCGCCCAGCAGGATCAGCGTGAAGAGCCCGTAGCGCTCCGTGATGTGGTGCGGGTGCCACGGGGTGGTCCCGCGACGTTCAGCCACGACGGGGACGGAGATCTCGGCCAGGAGGAGCACCACGAACAGCGCAGGACGCACCGACTCGGGCACCACCAGCAGGCTCAGCCACAACACCTGCACGGTCGCCACGCCGCCCGCGTAGGTGTACGCCGTCGAGCGCAGCTCGGGCGAGCCGTGACCCGCTCGCGTCCACTGGGCCACCATCGCGACCCGCATGACGACGTAGCCGAGGATCGCCAGCGCGTAGTCGCCGTCATAGAAGTCGTGCAGACCCACCGCGAACGTCAGGACCCCGCCCATCTGCACGAACGTCAGCACCCGGTAGAGCCAGTCGTCGACGTCGAACGAGGTCGCGAACCACGTGAAGTTCATCCACGCCCACCAGATCGCGAAGAACGCAGCGGCGTACGCGACCACGCCTTCCAGGACGTGGTTCTCGGTCAGGGCGTGGTGGAGCTCGACCGACGCCACGCTCACGGCGATCACGAACACGAGGTCGAAGAACAGCTCGAGCGGGCTCGCCGAACGACCAGCTTCGCGCGGATCGCGGGGCCGCATGGGCACGAGGCGCGACAGGCGTGCCGCGGGGGATGAAGAGGCGCTCACCTAGGACTCCGATCGACGCATGGCTGGCGATCCGATGGTCGGACCGCCAAAGATCATGGCAGGTCCGGGCGCGGCAGGGCCACGTCTGCGAGCCGGTCGTGTGGCCACGGCGATCCCGGCCAGAGTCAGCGCGATGCCGGCCAGCTGCTGCGGAGCCAGCCGCTCGTCGGCCACCAGCGCCCCGAGCGCGACACCGGCCACCGGGTTCAAGAGACCGATCACACCCACCGCGCCGGCTCGGATCCGTTGCAGGCCCGCAAACCAGCAGACGAAGGCCAGGGCTGTCGCGACGACCGAGGTGAAGGCGTAGCCGGCGACGGCTGTGGGCTCCACCGCAGGCGGGGAGCCCTCGACCGCAGCTGCTGCGAGCGTGAGGACCGTGCCTCCGGCGACGAGCTGCCAGGCAGTCGTGGCCAGCACCGGCGTGCCGTCGGCCCAGCGGGTGGCAGCACCGAACCGAAGGCCGACAACAGCAAGGCCGACGCGGACGCGACGACCCCGGCGGCCGACAGCTCGCCCCGGGCACCCCCGATCAGGAGCACGACACCGGCGATGCCGCCCACCGCGCCGGCGACGGTGCGCGCGGTCGGCCGTTGGTCGAGCAGCCACCACGCGAACCCGGTCAGCACCAGGGGAGCGAGGGCCATGATCGACGCGGCCACGCTCGACGGCAGGGCCTGCGCGGCGACGTAGACCAACAGGAAGAAGGCCCCGATGTTGACGGTGCCGAGCAGCAGGCTCCGCCACCACCACGACCCGCGGGGGAGTCGTCGCGCGAGGATCAGCAGGAGCAGTCCGGCGGGCATGGCGCGGATCGCCGCACCCCACAGGGGCGCGTCCTCCGGCAGGAGCTGTCGGGTCACGACATACGTGGCACCCCACGCGAGCGGCGCGACAGCGGTAACGGCCACCCATTTGGCTTCCATGGAAGATACATTAGCATTTCGCTTCCTCGGAAGATATGGTGCAACGATGAATGACCGCGTCGGACGCATCATGGGTCAATGGCAGGTCGAGCGACCCGACCTCGACGTCAGCCCGCAGGGGGTCATCGGTCGACTTCACCGCCTGGCCGACCGGCTCCGCGACGAGCTGGTGGCCGAGTACGTGCACCACGGGCTCGGCGAGGGCGAGTTCGACGTGCTGGCCGCGCTGCGTCGCATCGGCGATCCCTACGAGCTGGCGCCCGGCGAGCTGGCCCGCCACACGATGGTCACCACGGGCGCCATGAGCAAGCGGATCGACCGCCTCGAGGAAGGCGGCCTGGTCACCCGGCGCACCAGCGTCGGCGACCGGCGCGGGCGGGTCGTCGGCCTGACGCCCGCCGGGCGTGCCGTGATCGACGAGGCCTTCACGGCCCACATCGCCAACGAGCACCGGCTCGTCGCTCCACTCACCGACGAGGAGCGCGCCGACCTCGAGCGCCTGCTGGCCCGCTGGCTCGATGCCCTCGAGGGTCCCGAGCTCGTCTCGCGCTGACCCACCACGTCCAGGCGCCGGTGCTCCACAGCGCCCAGGCGACCAGCAGCGGCTGGAAGAACAGCCGAGTCAGACGCGCTCCGTCGGAGTCGAGCCCGAAGGCGTCGGCACCCTCGAGGTACTGGTTGACGTTGCCCGGGAACACCGCCACGAAGAAGGCGGCCACGATCCAGCCAATCAACGGCCGTCGGCGGGTCGGCACCAGCAGCGCGACCGCCAGGGCGATCTCGACGACGCCCGACGCGACGACGACGAAGTCGACGCCGAGCGGAAGCCACTCGGGCACCTGCGCCCGGAACGTCTCACGGCCCCAGAACAGGTGCGACAGCCCGGCGAACCCGAGAAATCCGGCCAGCAGGAGTCGCGCAGCGGTTCGCAGCAGGTCACGCATGCCTGGACCCTATCCCCGACTCTCGCATTCCTCCGATAATGCACATTATGTCAACCACCGGACCACGCATCGCCTGCTGCCTGCCCAACATCGGGACCGCTGTCAGTTTTCAAATGGCCTGCACCGTGCCTGTAACGCAGACCACGCTGATGGCCAACAAGAACCAAGGATTTGCCCGTAGAAGTGCGGCTGATCGTCACTACCACCGCCACGTCGCCGTCCATGTCATCTTCTGTCGCTGCATCTGTGGCGGCAACCTAGGACAGCGGCACCGGTTTCGAACCCGGTGCCACCATGGCGGCGTCCGGTCGTCGCAGAGGACGGAGACACGATGGACCAGCAGCGTCGTGAGCCCATCGACTGGCGCAAGACGATCAGGTTCACCCTGTGGTGGCTCTCCCCCGTCATCCTCTTGGGCGTCTACCTACTTGGGATCGAACTCTTCGGGTTCCTCGTGTTCCGCAATTTCGGAGTGTGAACACCCCCGTGCGCGTTCAGCAGGTCTGTCCACCGTCACTGTTCAGAGCGCGCTGAGGATATCCGAGAAAGATCAACTCGCAGGAAGATCCTTCCGGGCTACCCCAGGTAACTGCGAACAACGCTCACGCTATTCGCAGTTAACGAGGCTAAGTGGGAATACAGTGGTGCTTGTTCGCAGTTGACTGAGGTAGCCGATCGCACCCAGGAGCACCATGCCATTCGATCCGTCCGCGCATCCCCGAGGAACCGATCCCCGCAATCGCGGGCGATTCTCCGAGGCCGAGCGCTCTGAGCCGAACTCGTTGAGTCTTGGCGACAGCGACGGCATCGACTGGCCAGCTCACCGAAAGCGGACGGTCCAGTGGGTCTCGCGCAACCGCAACGCTTCGCGCACGGACCGGGAGCTCGACGAGATTGAGGTCTCGCTGCCCCCACTCATCGAGCATCTCGACCACCACGCAGACCCGCGCCTTGCCGCCGAGATGGAGTCTGCGCTGGCAGAGATCGGGACGCTCGACAAGGTCCACGGCAAGAACCTCGGATCGTTGGACTCGCTGCTCATCAGGACCGAGTCGGTGGCTTCGTCGAAGATCGAGGAGATCGAGGCCGACGTCGACGACTACGCACGGGCCCTGCACGGGGTGAAGACCAACCCCTCAGCAACCTCGATGGCCAACGCCACCTTCGCGCTGACGTCGATGGTCAACGCTGCCGGCCGAGACAACGAGATACTTCTCGACACCATCTTGAAGGCGCACCAGGCACTGCTCGACTCCGACCCGGACGAGCAGACGTACGCCGGCAAGCTGCGCGACATGCAGAACTGGATCGGCGGGACAAGCGCCTACTCCCCCATCGCCGCCGACTACATCCCGCCGCCACAGGACAGCGTCGAGGGCTACATGACCGATCTCGTCGCGTACTCGAATCGAGATGACGTCCCGGTCCTGACCCAGCTGGCCATCGCGCATGCGCAGTTCGAGTCCATCCACCCGTTCACCGACGGCAACGGACGAACCGGGCGAGCGCTCGTCAACGCCATCCTCCGCCGGCGCGGCACGACCACCAACTGCGTCGTGCCTCTGGCCTCCGCAATCGTGGCTCAACGAGACCGGTACTTCGCCGACCTGAGCGCCTATCGGGACGGGCACGTCGAGCCCCTGCTTACGACCTTCACCATCGGCTCGAAGATCGCGGCAGAGGAAGCCTCAGCGACAGCCGTGCGTCTGGCCGAGATCCCTGACGAGTGGCGCGGCAGCCTCGGCCGAGTCCGGTCCGGCTCGGCAACGCACCGGCTCCTGCAGCTCGTTCACACCTCACCGGTGGTCTCGGCTGACGATGTCGAGCACCGACTCCAGGACGTGCCCGAGTCCAGCGTCTACCGCAGCATCGCCCGCCTGGAAGACGCCGGCATCCTCGCGCCGCTCACGAATCGGAAGCGTAACCAGATCTGGGGTGCACAGGCCGTCCTAGACGAGGTCGAGGACCTTTCGAGTCGCATCGCTCACCGCGCCAGCCAGTAACCGCTCCGCAGCTCGAAAGCCGCCACATCACGTCGGACTTGTAGCCAGGAGCCACGAAGTCCACTGCCACACCGATAGGTGACAGTTGGGGTTCGGCCGAGATCGCGGCCATCGAGGCGTCGGGTGTCAGTTCCTTCACTGCGCCGCGCTGCCGGCAGGCCGATCAGACACGGAATTCGGCAATGATGGTTTACTAACGTCATGGCCAGACCCCGGACGTCGACCGACGACGAGATCCTCGAACGGATCGCGACGGCCCTGCAGGTCTCAAGCAACGGCTGGACGCTGGCCGGCGCGGCAGCAGCGGCCGGGCTGCACCCGGCCACGCTGATCAAGCGCTTTGGGTCGCGCGAGGGCGTCCTCCTGGCGCTGAGCCGCCGCTGGGTGGAATCGGTGCCGACCGGACCCGCTGGACCCGATCCCCACGCCGAGCTCCTGGCCTGGGCGGCGTCCCTGAGCGTGCGCGACGTGAGCTCGGCGGCGGTCCTGGCTCGCCTCGACATGCTTGCGGAGGACCTCCGCAGCGGAGAGCTGCGTGAGCTGCTGCACCTCGGCTGGCAGCGGCAGCTCGATCACCTCACGGTCCTGATCGAGGCGGCCATCGACCGCGGCGATCTTCGGGTGTCGACCGCGCCGCGCCTCGTGGCGCGATCCCTGATGGACACCGCAGCCGGGGCATTGCTACGCGCTGCCGTGGCACCCGACCCGGCCGACGCCGATCCTTGCTCCGCGGTCCACGACCTGTTGGAGTCACTGACATGACCGAGCATCGAGCCTGGAAGGGCGCCGTGTTCATCGCGGCGAGCGTCGACGGGTTCATCGCCCTGCCTGACGGCGATCTGACCTGGCTGACCGACCCGCCCTCCGAGCCGCGCCACGTCCCGAGTCACGCTGGCGAGGACGCGCCGCCGGGCTACGAGGACTTCATCGCCGGCGTCAGCCACCTCGTGATGGGGCGCGGCACCTACGAGAAGGTGCTGACGTTCGGGTTCTGGCCCTACGAGAACCTGCACGTCGTCGTGCTGAGCACGGTGCTGCCGGCAGACGCTGACACGAGGATCACCGTCGTCCGCTCGCTCACCGAGGCCCGACACAGACTGGACCTCGACGCGGCCACCGGCGTCTACATCGACGGCGGGCAGGTCCTCACCGAGTTCCTCCGCCACGACCTCGTCGACGAGCTCACCGTCACTCGAGCCCCCGTTCTCCTCGGGCACGGACTTCCGCTGTTCCACTCGTTGCCCCACGAGATCCGCTTGGTCCACCTGGGGACCTCGATCTCCGACGCCGGCATGACCAGCACACGCTACGCGGTCGCACGCGCGGCGATCGACTAGCGGAGACGGAGGCCAGATCCGCCGCGAACGGCCTTCTCTCCCCCACCGAGCTCGGCTGAACCCGATCCACCCCCTGCGACCTGCACGTCATCGTGTCGGACCGTCTCCGTAGGCTCCGCGAGTGCCCGTCTCCGTCCGCCTGGTCCCCATGTCGCCTGAACGCTTCCGCTCCTACCGAGTCACGGCCGAACGGTCGTATGCGGACAACATCGCGGCATCGGGGATGATGCCGCCGAGCGAGGCGCTCGAGAAGGCGGCAGCGGACTTCGATCAGCTCCTGCCCGATGGAGTCGACACGGTCGACCACTGCTTCTGGACCGCGCTCGACGCCGACCAAGAAGTGGGGATCCTGTGGCTCGCGTTCTCTGAGAAGTCCAACGGCGTGCACGCATTCGGCTACGACTTCCTGGTCACGTCAGAGCTGCAGCGTCGTGGCTACGGACGAGCCATCATGGCGGCTGCCGAAGAGGTGTGCCGCGAGCGCGGGGTCGTGGAGGTCGGCCTGTCGGTGTTCGGCTTCAACTCCGGAGCACAGTCGCTCTACGAGCAGATGGGCTTCGAGGTCACCATGCTGCAGATGCGCAAGCGAATCTGATCCCCACCCAGCGGATGGACCTCAAGGAAACCTGATGACCGCTCTGACACGCCCGACCCTCGATCTCTACGACTCGTGGGCGGCGTGCGTCGCGGAGTTCGCGTCGGAGCCGGGGCACATCCACGCCTCGGCCACATGGCTGCTGGACCGCGCGCCCGAGACGTCGCAGGGGTACTGCGCCGAACTGGTCGCGGCGATCGAGGCCAACGCCGACACGCGTCGGACGCAGCGTGACGGCATCGTCCACGCCGACACGTTCTGGGTGACCCAGGACGACGTCGTGGTCGGGTTCCTCCAGCTACGCCATCATCTGGATGCACGCCTCCTCCGGGTGGGTGGCCACATCGGGTACAGCATCCGTCCGAGCCATCGCCGCCGCGGACACGCGTCGCAGGCTCTGAACCTGGCTCTGGACCGGGCGCGCGAGCTCGGCCTGGATCGCGTGCTGGTGACGTGCCACGACGACAACCCGGCATCGGCCCGCACGATCGAGTCGGCCGGTGGCGTGCTCGAGGACACCAGCGCCGGAGTGCGTCGCTACTGGATCGAGCTGTGACGGAGCGGATCGACACCGAGACGACGAGGGCACGTCAGGGCTGCAGCACGAGCTTGCCCACGTGCTCACGCCGCTCGAACTCCTCGTGAGCGGCGCGGACCTCCTCGAGCGGGAAGGTGCGCGCCACGACGGGCCGAACCTGGCCGGCACGGGCCGCCGAGACGAGCACCTCGAACTGCTCCGGGGTGTGCATGGTCGAACCGAGCAACGAGATCGACCGGAGGTAGAGCTGACGCAGGTCGAGCTCGATCACCGGGCCCGACACCGCACCAGCGACCACCCAGCGACCGCCAGGGCGCACGTGCGGCATCGCCACCGCCACCAGACCCCCGCCGACGACATCGGCCACGGCGTCCAGACCGGCCGGGACGAGATCCGCCAGCTGCTCGCCGACGTCACCCCCACCACGGTCGACCACGACGTCCGCGCCGGCCTCCTGGACGGCGGCGGCCTTGTCGCGCGAGCTCAAGGCGATCACCCGGGCCCCGCGCGCGGCGGCGAGGCCGACCAGCGCCAGTCCCACTCCGCCGGAGGCTCCGGTGACCAGGATCGTCTCCCCCGACCCCACGTTCGCGCGCTCGAGCATGCCGGTGGCCGTCCCGTAGGAGATCGGTAGGCACGCCAGCTGCTCATCACTCAACGGCGAACCCGTCACGTCGTGGACGCGGTCGGCCCGCACCACCACCTGTTCGGCGTACCCGCCGTCGACCTCGCTGCCCAGCACCGACTCGACCAGGCGCTCCGGCCCGTCCGAGTAGCGCACCACCGGATCGATCAGCACCCGTTGCCCCAGCAGATCCTCGGACACGCCCTCACCGATCCGCGCCACGTGACCACACACGTCAGCGCCCTGCACACGAGGGAAGTCGATCGGCCCGAGCCAGCCAGCGGGCTCGGTGGTGCCGTAGGCCCCCGCCCTCGTCCAGACGTCGGTGTTGTTGAGCGAGACCGCCGCGACGTCCACGACGACCTCACCCGGCCCCGGCTCGGGGCTGGCGACGTCGCGAAGCTCGAGGACCTCAGGACCTCCGAACCGAGTCAGCACCACGGCGCGCACTGGCCGCCTCCTGAGGTCTCGTCGCCTGTTCTCACGCGAGCGACTCGTCCTGGCCGGAGTCGGCGAGGGTCACGCCGCCGACTCCCCAGTTCTCCCGCGGCAGCTCGTCGATCACGACACGGATCGTGTCCGGACGCATCTGCATCACCCGCGCATAGGTGGCCGTGAGCTCGGCGATCAGCTCCCGCTTGCGGGCGGTCGTCGAGGACGTCGCGTTCATGACGTGGATCATCGGCACGTGGATCTCCTGGGATCGGACTTTCGCAGGACGGGCACGGGTCAGACCGGCAGGCCAGGCAGGCCGGGCAGTCCGTCGATGCTCCGGGCATTCTTCTGGGCGCGGTACTGGTCCAGCCCGTCCGGGCCCTTCTTCTCGGCGTGCTGGCGGATCAGATCGCGTTCCCCCGTCATCTCCATGACCGGGACACCCCATCCGCACGAGTCGCTGATGCGGGTGACGTCGACCGTGATCACCGCTCGCGTGCTGGGGTGCTCCGGCTTGAGGGCCACCACCTCGTCGAACCCCGGCTCCCCCGGCAGGTGCACCGACCCCTGCCCGTGCAGGCGGACGATGCGCGGCCGCTGGCCGAACGAGTTGAACATCAGGCACACGCGACGGTTCTCGCGGATGTGGGCGATGGTCTCGACGCCACTGCCGGTGTAGTCGACCCAGCCGACGCGATGGGGATCGAGGAACGCGAACGCGTCGTGACCCCGCGGCGACATGTTCACGTGCCCGTCCCCCGCGAGCGGAGCCGTGGCGACGAACCACATCGGCTGCGCCTCGATCCAGGCCCGCAGGTTGTCGTCGATCGAGTCGAAGATCTTGCCCATGGACTCAGAGTAGAGCGGCCGGGACCCACCACGACGTGCCCCGACCCCGTCGCGCCGGACGCCCTCATCAGAACAGGTCGACCTCGCCGGACTCGGCGGCCTGTCGCAGTCGCTCGTCGCGTGTCGCGAGCGGTAGCGCGAGGCGCTGCGCCAGGAGCAGGTAGGCCGTGTCGTAGGCAGTCAGCTCGTGGATCCGCGCGGCTCCCAGGAGCGCGTACGCCGCCGCCGAGGTGTCGACCTCCTCGATCGGCAGGTCGGCGAACAGGTCGAGGCTGCCGGTCGACTGATCCGCGGTGATCCGACCCCGGCGCTCCCCCTGGCGCAGAGCACTGCACAGCTCGTAGCGCCACAACGTGGGTACGTAAGCCACCGCGCCGTCGGCTAAGGCCTGGCGGAGTCTCTGGGTGTCGTCTCCCGACTCGTCGGAGTACACCAGCGGCAAGGCGCTCGACACGTCCAGCACGAAGCTCACCACCGACGACCTTCCTCGATCAGCTCCTTGAGCGTGACGTCCGGCCCGAGCGTGATGCCTTTGCTCAGCTCGTGGAGCTCCTCCAGCGCCTCACTGACACTGCGCACGCGCTTGGGTGGCGGCGTCAGGTGGGCAACCTCCTTGCCATGGCGGGTGATGACGACGGTCTCGCCCTGCTCAACGGCTGCAATCAGCTTGGACAGATGGGTCTTCGCCTCATAGGCCCCGACGGTGATGCTCATGGAGTCAGACTAGTCGCCGACCAGTCGTAGAACCAGCGTGCTCACCCCCGGAGCAGCGAGACCGCGATGACGACCATGACGACGGCGATGACCCCGTCGAGCACCTGCCAGGAACGCGGGGTCCGGAGCACGCCGCTGAGGTGGCGGGCCCCGAAGCCGAGGGTCGTGAACCAGGTGACACTTCCCGCGGCCGCCCCGAGGGCGAACCACCAGCGGTCGTCGCCGTGCGTCGTGGCCACCGAGCCGAGCAGGAAGACCGTGTCGAGGTACACGTGCGGGTTGAGCCAGGTCAGGGCCACGGCCGTCGCGGCGACGGTCGCCGTGCGCGAGCGGACCGCCACGGCGCCGCCGACCGCGCCATCGGGCACTCCCCCGTCGGCCGGGACGAGCTCGTTCCCGCCCACGATCGCCCGGCGGGCGGCGAGGGCCGCGTAGCCGAGCAGGAACGCCGCTCCCCCCAGGCGTGCGCCGTCGACGAGCCAGGGCACCGCCTCCACGAGGCGTCCCAGTCCGGCGACCCCGGCGGCGACCAGCACGGCGTCCGAGACGGCACAGATCGCGATCACCAGGCCCACGTGCTCGCGGCGGATCCCTTGCCGCAGCACGAACACGTTCTGCGCACCGATCGCGAGGATCAGCGACAACATGACGAAGAAGCCCGGGACGACGGTCAGCATGCGCCCGACGCTAGTGATCGGGCAGCATGAGCACCAGCAATGATGTCTCATGTACATGAAGCGGAGCTTCAGATGGATCCGAGCCTGGCCCTGACCCTCGCCGCCGTCGTCGACGAGGGCACCCTCGACGGTGCCGCACGTCGACTCCACCTCACGCCATCGGCCGTGAGCCAGCGCCTCAAGACCTTGGAGGCACAGCTCGGCCAGCGCCTGCTGGTCCGGTCTCGTCCGGTCCGTGCGACCGAGTCCGGGGAGGCGGTGGTGCGGTTCGCACGCCGCTACGCCGTCCTCGAGCACGAGGCATTGCGGGACCTGGGGGCCGACGGCGCGGGCGCGCTCATCCGCATGACCGTGGGGGCCAACGCCGACTCGCTCGCCACCTGGATCCTCGCCCCGGTGGCGCGGTTCGCATCGGCGCACGACGTCGAGGTCGACCTGGTGCGTCTCGACCAGGACCGGACGGTCGACCTGCTCGAGTCGGGCGCCGCGCTGGCCGCGGTGACCTCGCAGCGCGAGCCGGTGGCGGGGTGTCGCTCCACTCCCCTGGGCCACATGGCGTTCACGGCCATGGCGGCACCGGCCTGGGTCGAACGCTGGCTACCGGACGGACTCGCCGCCGACCGACTCGCCGCGGCACCCCGCGTCGACTTCGATCGTGACGACACGCTGCAGCTCGACTGGCTGCACCACCACGGGGTCGACGGGAGCCACTCGCCCCGGCACCTCGTGCCCTCGACCCACGACATCGCGCGCGCCGTCGAGCTCGGACTCGGCTGGGCCCTCGTCCCGGAGGGCCAGGGCGAGGAGCTGGCCGCGACGGGCCGGCTCACGCCCCTCGGGGGCCCGACCATCACCACTCCCCTGTTCTGGCAGCGCTGGAAGGGCGGGTCGAGCCTGCTCGACGCCCTCTCCGACGAGATCGTCACGGCGGCGACTCGGGACCTGCGCGCTGCCTGACCCGGAGGAGGGACTCCTCCTAGAGGCGTCGGAGCGCCGACTCCGCCGCGTGGAAGCCGCACATGCCGTGCACGCCGGGACCCGGCGGGGTGGCCGCCGAGCAGAGGTAGAGCCCGTCCCCCAGGCGGTACGGGTCCAGGGCAATGCGCGGGCGCATCACGACCTGGCGCGCGCTATTGGCGCCCACGTTGATGTCGCCACCGATGTAGTTCGCGTTGTACGACTCCATGGCCGCCGTCCCGCGGACCGCCGTCGCGAGGATCCGGTCACGGAACCCCGGGGCGAATCGCTCGATCTGGGCGATCACGGCGGCCGTGGCGTCGCCGGTGTAGCCGTGCGGCACGTGGGCGTACGCCCAGACCGGGTTCACCGAGCCCTGCGAACGGCTGGGATCGGCCAGGTACTGCTGGCCCACCAGCAGGAAGGGGCGCTCGGGCATCTCACCCCGGCCCGTGGCCGCCTCGGCCGCGGCGACCTCGGCCGCCGAGCCGCCCACGTGCACCGTGCCGGCCCGTCGGGTTCCGGGATTGGTCCAGGGAACGTCACCCTCGATCGCGAAGTCGACCTTGTGGATGGCCGGGCCGTACCGGTAGCGGCCGAGCTGGCGGCGCACGTGCCCCGACAGACGGTCCCCGAGGATCTGGACCGCCGCCGACGGTGAGGTGTCGAGGAGCACGACGTCCGGGCGTCGTCCGAGGACCTCCTCGAGCTGGGCGTGGGTCGTGACCTCGACACCGGTGCGCACCGACCCACCCAGCGACTCCAGCAGGGCGACGAGGGCGGCCGGGATCGCACCGGAACCGCCGTGTGCCACGGGCCAGCCAGCCGCATGCCCCGCGGCCGTGAGCATGAGCCCGATGGACGAGGTCAACGGCCGGTCCAGGCGTCCGAACGCGTGGGCGGCGACCCCCATCGTCAGGGCCTTGGCGGGTTCGTCACGCCACCGCTTGACCGCCCAGGTGGCCGGGAGCAACGCCTGCACGCCGAACCGGCCGAGCGCGATCGGGTGCTTCGGCACGTGCACGATCGGGCGGAACACCTCCTCGACGAGCTTGTCGAAGTTGCGCGCCTGCGCCCCGAGCGACCGCGCCCACCGGTCCCCGTCGACGCCGAGCGACTCGCGGGTCACCGCCATGTCGCGCGAGATCAGACCGGCGCGACCGTCGTCGAGCGGGTGCGCGAGGTCGACGTCCGGGTAGTCCCAGGTCAGCCCGAATCGCTGCAGGTCGAGGCTCGCGAGGAATGGCGACACCACCCCGGTGGGGTGGAACGCCGCGCAGTCGTCGTGCAGCACCCCGGGCAGGGTCAGCTCGCTGGTGCGCGTGCCTCCCCCAGGCCGGTCCGACGCCTCCAGGACCGTGACGTGCACGCCGGCCTGCGCGAGGCGGATGGCGGCGGTCAGACCGTTCGGTCCGCTGCCCACCACGACTGCGTCGGTCATGTGTCCCTCCCTCGTCGTCGGGTCACCCGCCGACGGAGGCAGTATCCCCCGCCACGTGACCCTCCCCGGGGGTGTACCCCGGCATGACCCAGTCCACCTCCAACGCGATGGGACCGTTCGGCAGCCACGGCTGCTGGGCCACGGCCTCCGCGACGTTCCAGTGCCCACGCTCGACCACGCCGAGGGCTGCGTCGATGACCCGGTAGTGCTGTACGGGCGAGTGCACCGCCTGCGACTCGACCCACATGACCCGGAGGTCGCCCGGCTGCAGGTGCAGCCGGCGCTGGATCGCCTCGATCAGGCGCTCGTCGTGCAGGTGGCCGCACCCGAAGTTCCAGCCCAGGATCGAGTTGCAGAGGAACTCCGCCTCGCGGATCACGTGGGCGTCGACGTCGTCGACGTGCCGGAACAGCACGGAGTAGAGGCCCCGGCCCTGGCTGTGCATCGCCCGCCAGGCCAGCGTCATCTGCATCGTGATCTCCGCGACGTCCGGCTCGAAGCCGAAGGCCTGCAGCTGCTCGACCTGGTTCTTGGCGGGCTTGGTCAGCTCGTTGAGCCGCTGCTCGATCCCCGGCTTCATGGCCCACGTGCCCGACGCCCAGTTGCCGGCGTACTGGCGCATCGCCGGGAGGAACGACACGAGATCGGGACGCAGGTTGCCCAGCACGGGGAAGAACAGCAGTGCGCCGGCGATGGCCGGCAGCATCCACGGCTCCGAGAAGTCGAAGAGTCCGAACCCGTCACCGTTCGGGTACCCCACGAACAGGAAGATCGCGAGGTACCCGAACAGCACGTTCCACTCGAGCGGCACCGCGAGCGGGAAGGCCAGCAGGATGAAGACGTGGAAGAAGGCCATGAAGGCCGCCCCGGCGAGGGCGATCTCGGGGGTGGTCGTGAACAGGAGCACGAGCGGGATCCCGAGCTCGACCGTCGTGCCGCCCACGTGCCCCATGACCTTCGCGAAGCGTGAGGGCAGCAGGTCCTCGCCCTCGACGTCGCGGTAGTGCATCCGGCGCATCGCCCGGGTCGGCATCGTCGGGGCGTTGGACATCATGGGCGGCACCACGTTGGCGAAGTGGTGGCCGAACTTCGAGAAGCCCGCTCCCAGCCACACCGAGACGATCAGCAGCTTGTACGCGATGACCATGTCGGTGAACGGCAGCACGGCCGAGAACACGATGACCGGCAGGTACTGCTCGCCGCGGGCCGCCAGGAAGATGACCTTGTCGCGCAGGCCCATCAGCACGAGCAGGAGGCCGGCGGCGACCCACAGCTCGGTCCGCACCAGTCCGGCCGTCCCCGCGCCGAGTGCCGCGGTGAGGTCGTCGTCCTGGACCCCGGGCAGCACCAGCGCCACGACGAGGCTCGCGAGCACCGCGGCGTAGAGCAGGACGTCGAACGGCGTGCGGGTGTCACCGCCCGTTCCGGGGACTCGACGTCCCCAGGGCGCCATCCGGATCGTGCCGGGCCGGAGCCAGTAGAGCGCTCCGCCGGTCATGGGCTTGAAGTGACCGGCGAGCGGACCCCAGGTGCCGGCGAGGCCGACGGTCTCCAGGAGCAAGGTCCAGAGCACGAGCTTCTGGTAGACGATCGGCTCGTCCCACCAGGAGGTGAACTCCCCCAGACCGCCCAGGTCCGAGGTCCACGAGACGATCAGCAGGCCGCCGAGCCCGTAGAGGACGACGAGCTTGAGGATGTAGACCACGTGGAAGACCGTCGGCGAACCGAATCCGTTGTCGGCCCAGAACAGCGTCAGGATCTTGATCCGGTCGAGGAAGGGCCGGCGGAGGAACTCCTCCGGATCGACCGGTGGCGAGTTCGGCGTCATGAATCCCATGGAGCCAGACGCTAGAGGGCCCGGCTCGGTCACTACTTGTCGCGCGAGCACGAACTCGTGCCATAGTTTTGTGTCCCACATCACTCCCCGCGCCCGTCAGGCCCCGGAACCCCCGTCCCGGGGCCGTCGGCCCCTTGTCGCTCGAGCACGAACGGAGCTCCATGAGTTCGGACACCACCACGGCGCCGGACGCCGACGCGACCGCCCTCATCGAGGCGCTCGGATCGAGGATGGCGGGCGACCTGGAGTCGCTGACTCGTCAGCTCCGCGAGCACCTGGCCGAGCGCATCCTGCCGCTGCAGGGCGACGAGCAGCTGCTGCAGCTGCTCGGTGCGAGCGTGGAGTCCAACCTCGAGAGCCTCGTCCACCTCCTGCGCTACGACCTCCCGGTCGCGGATTCGCACGCGCCGGCGGCGGCCCGCGCCTACGCCCGGCGCCTCGCGCAGCGTGGCATCGGCGTCACGGCGCTGATCCGCGCGTACCGACTCGGCCAGGAGCTCATGACGGGATGGGCCTTCGAGCAGCTCGCGGCGATGGCCTCCGACCCGGTCGTGGCGCTGCGGGCGGAGCGGCTGTTCTCCGAGCTCACCTTCCGCTTCATCGACTCGATCTCCGAGCAGGTCGTCGGGGAGTACGAGACCGAGCGCGCGCGCCGTCAGGCCCAGCGCAACACCATGCGGGTCGCCATGGTCGAGGAGCTGGTCGCCGGCCGGACGATCGACGTGGCGACGGCCGAGCAGGCGATCGGGCACCGGCTCCGCCAGCACCACCTCGCCGTCATCGCCTGGTGCGCCGAGGCGGACTCGCAGGCCAACCCTGTGGCCAGCCTCGAGCACGCGATCGACACCCTCGTCCGGGCCGTGGGTGCCTCGTCGACGCCCCTGGTCCTGCCCCGTGAGCGCACCATGGCGTGGGCGTGGCTGCCCCTGGGTCGCGGCCTGGAACCCGAGCTCGGTCAGGTCCTGCTCGAGCCGTCGCTGTCGGCGATCGGCGGCGGGGTCAGGCTCGCCGCCGGCCGGCCCGGCAGCGGAGCCGGCGGCTTTCGCACGAGTCACCTGGAGGCGTCACGAGCGCACCGCCTGGCCGTCGCCGCCGGCTCCCACGCCGCAGCCGTCACCTCGTTCCTCCGCTCGGACGTCAGGACCGCGACGATGCTCGCCCAGGACCTGGAGTCGACCCGGCAGCTCGTGGCCGGGACCCTGGGCCGGCTCTCGCACGACACCGACGGCGCTCGTCGCCTGCGGGAGACCCTGCAGGCGTTTCTCCACCACCGGGGCAGCTTCGTCGCGACCGGAGGGCACCTTCACCTCCACAAGAACACCGTGAAGTACCGGATCGACAAGGCGGTCGAGGAACTGGGCCACCCGATCGAGCAGGAACGACTCGAGCTGGAGATCGCCCTGGTGGCGGCGGACCAGCTGGGCCCGGTGGTCCTCCAGCAGACCTGACGGGACGGTCGCTCCTAGCGGACGACGATGCGGACCTCGACCTCGCGGTCGGCGTGCGGCACGAGGCCCGCGGTCCCGTCAGTCCCGACGAGCTGCTCCAGCACCTCGATCACGCGATCGGTGACGCCGCGGACCGTGCTGACGGTGACCGGGCCGAGGCCCTCGACCGTGTGCCGCACCCCCAGGTCGAGCGAGGCGACACCGCCGAGCACCTCGTCGGCGGCGACCTGTCGGGCGATGTCGGCCAAGGTCCGGCCGTCGGCCTCGATGCCCGAGATCGACAGGGTGTCGCCCGAGACCCGGATGACCGACCCGTCGAAGGTGTCGAGCGCGTGGACCAGACGGTCGGCCTGGGTCTTCGTGCTGATGTGCGTGCGCATCGGGTCCTCCGCCTCGTGGGTGTCGACCGCGGGGGTGCTGGTCGACACGGACGTACGACGGGCCGGCTCGGCCCGATGTTCCCGGGCGCACGTCGCGGGCGCCTGCTCTACCCTGAGCGCGTGAGCCTCCACGACCACACCAGGACCGTCTGATGGCCGGCGGGATCGTCGCCCTGCTCGACGACGTCGCTGCCCTGGCGCGTCTCGCCGCCGCCTCGATCGACGACGTCGGCGCCGCAGCGGGCCGGGCCAGCGCGAAGGCTGCGGGCGTCGTGGTCGACGACGCCGCCGTCACGCCGCGCTACGTCCAGGGCCTCAAGCCCGAGCGCGAGCTGGCGATCATCGGCAAGATCGCGCGCGGCTCGATCATCAACAAGCTCGTGTTCATCCTTCCGGCGGCGCTCCTGCTGAGCCAGTTCGCCCCGTGGCTGCTCACGCCGATCCTGATGCTCGGCGGCACCTACCTGTGCTTCGAGGGTGCCGAGAAGATCTGGGAGAAGGTGTCGGGGCACGGCCACGGCACCGACGAACCCGCCAGCATCTCCGGTCCCGAGCAGGAGAAGTCGGTCATCTCGGGCGCCGTGCGCACCGACTTCATCCTCTCGGCCGAGATCATGGTCATCTCCCTCAACGAGGTCACCGACGAGCCCTTCCTGAGCCGCGCCGCCATCCTCGTGATCGTGGCGCTCGGCATCACGGCGCTCGTCTACGGCGTCGTCGGCCTCATCGTCAAGATGGACGACATCGGCCTCGCCCTGACCGAGCGGGCCTCGACGATGGCGCAGACCGTCGGCCGCGGACTCGTGCGCGGCATGCCCATCGTGCTCGCCACCCTGGCCACGGTCGGCATCGCCGCGATGCTCTGGGTGGGTGGCCACATCCTCCTGGTCGGTGCCGACGACCTCGGCTGGCACGGGCCCTACGGCATCGTCCATGACCTCGAGGACGCGGTGCACGACGCCACGGCCGGGGCCGGTGCGGTGCTCGGCTGGCTGACCAACACGCTGGCCTCGGCGCTCGTGGGACTGGTCGTCGGGGCCGTGGTCGTCGCGGTGATGCACGTGGTCCCGCGCAAGACCGCGACCCACTGACTCCCCGACCCTCAGGCCACCCGGGTGAGGTGCGTCACCTGAGGCCCACGTGACTTGGGAGTAGTCGCACGAGGTTCCTACGCTCGTCCCGTGACCGCCGTCCAGGTTGACCCTTCCCCCACCGTCCCCGTGTCGATGGCGCGCTCGTGGCGCCTCGTCTCCGCCGCGTCCATCGGCGCCGCCGGGGCCGCGGAGCTGACCGCGGCCGACGTGACGCTGCTCGACCTGGAGGCCGGTTGCCCCGACGACCTCAAGTCCACGGGACGCGACGCGATCGCCCGCCACGCCGACGCAGTGGACGCCGACGCAGTGGACATGGGCGCAGTGGACACCGGCGCCGGGAGCGCCGTCTGGATCCGGCTCAACGGCGCGACCACGCGGGACTGGACCGACGACGTCGCCCTCGCGGCCGGACATCCCGGCATCACGGGCGTCATGCTGGCGATGACCGAGTCCGGCGACGAGGTCCGCGCGACGCTCGACGCTGTCGGCAAGCCGGTCGTCGCGATGGTCGAGACGGCCCGTGCCTTCGTGCACCTGGGTGAGATCGCGACCTCGGGCGCCGCCCGCATCGCCTTCGGCACCGGTGACTTCCGGCGCGATCTCGGCATCGGCAACGACCCGACCGCCCTGCTGCACGCGCGGTCGCAGCTGGTCCTCATGAGCCGGGGCCACGACCTCCCGCCACCGATCGACGGGCCCACCGTCGTCGACGACGCCGAGACGACCCGGGCCGACTCGGTGCACGCCCGCTCGCTCGGCATGACCGGGCGGCTGTGCCTCAGCCACACGCACACCATCGTGGTCAACGAGGTCTTCGCCCCCTCGTCCACCGACGTCCACGCCGCCCGCGCGCTCTTGGCAGCGCCGCCGGAGGGCTACGCCGGCGCGGTCGCACCCCGCCTCGCGCACGCCCGCCAGGTGCTGCACCGTGCCGGCGTGTTCGGCGTCGACTGCTGAGAGTTGCCGGGCGCCCGAAGCCGACCTAACGTCGGGAGCGGGTGAATCGATGGAGCGACCGATGGAGGACCGGCCGGAGCCGGAGCAGAAGTCGGAGGACGAGTCCGTCCTCGAGCGGCGACGCCGGCCTGAGGACACCGCCGTCTGGGTCGACCTGCAGATCCGGGCCGCGATGGCTCGGGGCGAGTTCGACGACCTGCCCTACGCGGGCAAGCCCCTGCCCGCGCACCTCACGTCGACCGACGACCCCGACTGGTGGCTCAAGGGCCTGATCGAGCGCGAACGGATCACCGGGGTGCTGCCCGAGGCGCTCCAGCTGCGCAAGGACGACACCGAGCTCGACGCGCGCCTGGACCGCATCGCCCGGTCGAACGACGTGCGCGAGGCCGTCACGGAGTTCAACCGACGCATCGTGGAGGCCCGGCGCCAGCTGGCCGGCGGACCTCCCGTGATCACGCCACTGCGTGACGTCGAGGCCGAGGTGGCGGCCTGGTTCGCGCGCCGGAAGGAGCGCAGCGCCCGGGCCGTGCGGAACGCGCCGCCACCCCCCGAACGACGTCGCTGGTTCAGGCGGCGCTAGCTCGCCGCCGGCTCCTACTCGAACGGCGTCGTGTCACCCGCACCCGCGCGCACGATCTCCGCCACGTCGTCGAGGAAGTCGATCACGGTCGTGGGCGACGGCGAGACCTCGCCGGAGTCGACCACGGCCTCGACGTCGTGGTCGAGCGTCTCCTTGATGGTCCATGCATCGACCATGGCCTCGGTCTCGCCCGGCAGGATCAGCGTGCTCGTCAGGATCGGCTCGCCGAGGGTCGCGACGATGGCCTGGGTCACGGCGTGGTCGGGGATGCGCGCCCCGACGGTCTTCTTCTTCGGGTGCAGCAGCCGCTTCGGCACCTCACGGGTCGCCGGGAGGATGAACGTGTACGGACCGGGCGTCGCCGACTTGATGGCGCGGAACACCGCGTTGTCGACGTGCACGAACTGACCGAGCTGCGAGAAGTCGTGGCAGATCAGCGTGAAGTGGTGCTTGTCGTCGAGCTGGCGGATCGACCGGATCCGGTCGAGCGCACCGGCGTTGCCGATCTGGGCACCGAGGGCGTAGCCGGAGTCGGTCGGGAACGCGAGCAGCCCGCCCTGGCGGATCAGGTCGACGGCCTGGTCGACCGCGCGCTGCTGCGGGTTCTCGGGGTGGATGTCGATGAAGCGAGCCATCCCCCGACCGTACGCGAACGGGCGTCATCGGGCGATGACGGAGAAGACGTTGCCGGAGGGGTCGGTGAACCACGCGATGTCGGGGCCGTAGCCCCGCATCACGCCGTGCTCGTCCTGCGGCGCCCCGTCGTAGCGCAGGAACTCCACCCCACGGGCAGCAAGCTCGGCGACGGCCTCCCCGACGTCGTCGACCGAGAAGCCGCTGAACGGCCAGTGGAAGGTGACCATGGACCCAATGTGACCCATGTCACTCGATTTCGTTTCGTGATGCGGACACCGCGTCGTCGGAATGGGTCGGCGCAGCGGCCGGTTCTACGCTGAACCCCAGTCGATCGTCGAAGAGGGAGTGTGTCGTGGCCGCAGCGAGCCTCACCCTGGCCGAGCGCCGTGAACGCCAGCAGCGCCACGACGCCGAGCGGACCGCCCACCTGGCCGAGCGCGAGCACCTCCTGTCGCCGCGACGCGACAACACCGAGCTCGAGGCCATCGCCCACGAGGCCGAGGCCCGCTTCGGCCCGCCGGAGACGACCTCCGCCGAGGTCCTCGCGTGGGTCGCCGAGACATTCGGCCTCCGCACCGCCGTCGCCTGCTCGATGGCCGACGCCGTGCTGCCCGCCGTCGTGGCCGAGCACATCGACTGGGTCGACACGCTCTTCCTCGACACCGGCTACCACTTCTCCGAGACGCTGGGCACGCGCGACGCCGTCGAGGCCTCGATGCGGCTCACGATCGTCGACGTGCTGCCACTGCAGACCGTTGCCGAGCAGGACGCCGAGCACGGCGCCGAGCTGCACCGCCGCGAGCCGGCCCTGTGCTGCCAGATGCGCAAGGTCGAGCCCCTCACCCGCACCCTCGCCGGCTACGAGGCGTGGATCACGGGCGTGCGCCGCGACGAGGGGCCCACCCGCGCCGACACGCCGTGGGTCACGTGGGACGCCAAGAACGGCCTGGTCAAGATCAACGCGCTCGCGTCGTGGACGTTCGACGAGGTGCTCGACTACGCCCGCGACCACGACATCATCGTCAACCCGCTCGTGAACGACGGCTACCCGTCGATCGGGTGCGCGCCGTGCACCCGACGCGTCGCGCCGGGCGAGGACCCCCGCGCCGGCCGCTGGGCGGGATTCGACAAGACCGAGTGCGGCCTGCACACGTGAGCACCAGCCCTTCGACCTCCAACCCTTCGACACCGCAAGGAACCATGACGACCGTCGAACCCCGACGACTCAGCCACCTCGAGTGGCTGGAGTCCGAGTCGATCCACATCATCCGCGAGGTGGTCGCCGAGTTCGAGCGGCCCGTGCTGCTGTTCTCCGGCGGCAAGGACTCGGTCGTGATGCTGCACCTGGCCGTCAAGGCCTTCTGGCCTACTCCCGTGCCGTTCCCCGTGCTCCACGTCGACACCGGCCACAACTTCCCCGAGGTGCTGGCCTACCGCGACGCCACGGTCGAGCGTCTCGGCCTGCGTCTCGAGGTCGCCAGCGTGCAGGACTACATCGACGACGGTCGCCTCCGCGAGCGCGCCGACGGCACCCGCAACCCCCTGCAGACGCAACCCCTGCTCGACGCCATCGAGGGGCACAAATTCGACGCGGTGTTCGGCGGCGGACGTCGCGACGAGGAGAAGGCCCGGGCCAAGGAGCGCATCTTCAGCCTCCGCGACGAGTTCGGCCAGTGGGACCCGCGCAACCAGCGGCCGGAGCTGTGGAACCTCTACAACGGTCGCCACACCCCGGGTCAGCACGTGCGGGTCTTCCCGCTCAGCAACTGGACCGAGCTCGACGTCTGGCAGTACATCGGTCACGAGAAGATCGAGCTTCCTCCGCTGTACTACGCGCACGAGCGCGAGGTGTTCGAGCGCGACGGCATGCTGCTGTCGGTCGGCGAGTTCGCCCAGCCCAAGGACGGCGAGACCGTGCAGACGCGCACCGTCCGCTACCGCACGGTCGGCGACATGTCGTGCACCGGTGCCGTCGACAGCCCCGCCCTCACCGTGGAGGACGTCATCGCCGAGGTCGCCGCGACCCGCGTCACCGAGCGTGGCGCCACGCGCGCCGACGACCGCATGTCGGAAGCCGCCATGGAAGACCGCAAGAAGGAGGGGTACTTCTGATGGGCACGCTTCTTCGTCTTGCCACTGCAGGCTCCGTCGACGATGGCAAGTCCACCCTGGTGGGCCGGCTGCTCTACGACTCCAAGTCGGTCCTGGCCGACCAGTTCGATGCCGTCGAGCGCGTCAGCCGTGACCGCGGCCTCGAGCAGGCCGACCTCGCCCTGCTGACGGACGGCCTGCGCTCGGAGCGCGAGCAGGGCATCACGATCGACGTCGCCTACCGCTACTTCGCCACGGCCGAACGGTCGTTCATCCTGGCCGACTGCCCCGGTCACGTGCAGTACACGCGCAACACCGTCACGGGCGCCAGCACGGCCGACGTGGTCGTGCTGCTGGTCGATGCTCGCAAGGGCATCCAGGAGCAGACCCGTCGTCACCTCGCCGTCTCGTCGCTGCTGCGGGTCCCGCACGTCGTGGTGGTCGTCAACAAGATCGATCTCGTCGACTACGACCAGGCCACGTTCGACGCGGTCTCGGCCGAGGTCAACGCCTCCGCCACCGCTCTGGGACTCAGCGACGTCATCACGGTTCCGGTCTCCGCGCTGGCCGGCGACAACGTCGTCACGCGCTCCGAGCGGACGCCGTGGTACGACGGCCCGAGCCTCCTCGAGGTCCTCGAACAGCTCTCCCCCGCGGGCGAGCCGCAGTCCGAGCCGCTGCGCTTCCCGGTGCAGCTCGTGATCCGACCGCAGCAGGCGGCCGGCGAACGCTTCCGCGACTACCGCGGCTACGCGGGCCAGATCGCCTCGGGGCTCGTCCGGGTCGGTGACGCCGTCACTGTGCTGCCGAGCGGTCGCACGAGCACCGTCGCCGGCATCGACACCGCCGATGGCGAGCTGCTCGAGGCGTACGCGCCCCAGTCGGTCACGCTCCGCCTCGACGACGACGTCGACATCGCCCGGGGCGACCTCATCGTCACCTCGCGCAGCGTCCCGACGCCCACGCAGGACGTCGACGGCACCGTGGCCTGGCTGTCGGACCGCGAGCTGCGCGCCGGCGCCAAGGTGCTGCTGAAGCACGGCACCCGCACCGTCCAGGCCATCGTCAAGCAGGTCGGCGGTCGCCTCGACCTCGATGCAGCGCGGCTCCAGCCGGCCGACACGCTCGGACTCAACGACATCGGCCACGTGACGCTGCGCCTCGCCTCCCCCATCGCGGCCGAGGAGTACCTGCACTCACGCGCCGCTGGAGCCTTCCTGCTGATCGACGCGCACGACGGCGCGACGCTCGCCGCGGGCATGGTGGGCGACGCCCTGCTGGCGACGGCCGCGGTCTGACCCGGGCATGGCACCTGGTCCCTCCGGCAGTCTTCCACTGACCCTGCGCCTGGCTGGCCGCCGGGTGCTCGTGGTCGGCGGCGGACACGTCGCGACGCGGCGCACTCACGCGCTGGTCGACGCCGGCGCCGAGGTTGTCGTGGTCTCGCCCGCGGTCAGCGCCCGCATCGGCGAGCTCGCCGACCTCGGGGTCGTGACCTGGCATCGGCGCGGCTACGAGTCCGCCGACCTCGACGGGGCCTGGCTCGTGCAGACCGCGACCGACTCCCCCGTCGACCACACCGTCGCCGCGGACGCCGAGGAGCGGCGCATCTGGTGCCTCAAGGGCGGTGATCCCGACGCCGCCACGGCCTGGGTCCCGGCCGTCGCGGAGATCGACGACATCACGATCGCGGTCAGCGGAGGTGGCGACGCCCGGCGCGCGTCCCAGCTGCGCGACGCCGTCGCCGCTGCGCTCCAGGGCGGTGAGCTCCCCCTGCGTCACCGCACGCACCACCCAGGCGGGTCGGTGGCCCTCGTCGGCGGGGGCCCGGGCGACCCGGGTCTGCTGACCTCGCGCGGGCGACGCCTCCTGGCCGAGGCCGACGTGGTCGTGGTCGACCGTCTCGGCCCCGTGCAGCTGCTCGACGAGCTCTCCCCCGACGTCAAGGTCATCGACGTCGGCAAGCGTCCCGACCACCATCCGGTGCCCCAGGACGAGATCAACCAGATCCTGGTCGACCAGGCTCGCGCCGGCAAGGTCGTCGTGCGCCTCAAGGGCGGCGACCCCTACGTCCTCGGCCGCGGCGGCGAGGAGCGGCTCGCGTGCGAGGCGGCGGGCATCCCGGTCGAGGTCGTGCCCGGGGTCACCAGCGCGATCTCGGTCCCGGCGGCCGCGGGCATCCCGGTGACCCACCGCGGTGTCGCGACGGGCTTCACGGTCCTGACCGGGCACGAGGAGCTGGGCCACCTGCCCCTCGGCGGCCACCACACGATCGTGATGCTGATGGGGGTGCGACGGCTCGCCACGACGGCGGCCGAGCTCGTGGCCGCCGGTCACGACCCGGCGACCCCCGTCGCGGTGGTCGAGCGCGGGTCCCTCCCCGACCAGCGGGTCACGGTCGGCACGCTGGCCTCGATCGCCGATCGTGCCGCTGCAGTCGGGGCGCGAGCCCCGGCCGTGACCGTCATCGGAGACGTCGTTCGCCTCTGCCCCGCCTGGACCGACTGACCCACCCGGCCGCGGTTCAGGCCCTGACCCGGCGGACCCACCAGAGTCCGACGAACGGCAGGACGAGCGGGATGAAGCCGTAGCCGGCGCCGAAGTCGCTCCACACCGTGGCGTCCGGGAAGAGCTCGGCGTCGACCAGCGTCAGGAGCCCGACCCCGAGCACACCGGCCAGCTCGAAGCCGATCGTCGCGACCGCCAGCGTCCGACGGTCGGTCGCGAGCGCGTAGGTGGCCACGAGGTACACGACACCGGCCAGGGCCGACAGCGCGTACGCGACGGGAGCCTCCGAGGCCTTCGAGCTGAGCTGGTAGACCGATCGTGCCGTCGCGGCCAGGGCGAACACGGCGTAGACGGCCACCAAGGCGCGGCCGAAGCCGGTCGAGGTGGATCGGGAGGGGCGGGCCTCAGACATACGCGCCCTGCCAGATCCCCAGGATCCGCACGACGAGGACGGCGACGGTCAGCATCGCCACGAGCACGACACCGGTGCCCCATCGGGACTTCTCGGCGACCCCCCACAGGACGGCCGCCGGCGGGATCACGAGCACCGTCACGAGGTAGGAGATGAACAATACGCCGTCGACGTCACGATCGGTGCGCGACAGCGCCACGGAGCCCCCGACCAGGAGCGCCAGCAGGACCAGCTCCAGCACGATCACGACGTAGAACAGACCGTTCGAGAAGGCCGCGTCGCGCCACATCAGCCACCCGGCGTACACCGCTGCGACCAGCGCGAGGCCGGCCACCGCGTACGCGACGGGATCGTTCACATGGTTCCTCTCCGGCGAATCTCCGCCACGGAGTCTGTCACAAAGCCATTCCAGGTCGACACGCGACGGAACATGAAGTGCCCTGCCCCCGGCAGCGAGGTCCACTCGATGCTCGCGGCGATCGATCGCGCCTGCTCGGCCCAGACCTTGCTCAGCGGTGCGGAGGTCCAGCGGTCACGGGTGCCGTGCAGGATCCGGACGTCCCGGCCGGCCACCCCCGCGATCGGCTCGCCCTCCGGGAGCCACGGCGCCAGCGCCACCACACCGATGACTCCCTTCTCGTCCGCGACGCGGCAAGCGGTGCGTCCGCCCATCGAGTGCCCGACCAGCACGATCGGGAGACCCGGGTGGGCGTCCCGCAGCTCGGCCAGGGCCGCGCGGGCGTCGCCGACGGGCGACGGCGCGGCCGGGTCGTTCCACCCTCGGGCGCCGAAGCGGATCACGTAGGAGAGCGCCGTGTCGTCGAACGCGCCGACGCGCTTCGCCATGGCGTTGACCCGCCACCAGCTGGCGTGCTTCTTCTCGACCGGCTCGAGGTTGTCCTGCTGCCCGCCGTGCAGAAACAGAACGACGCATCCCGCATCAGGCGTATCGTGGACTCGCTCAAGGACATAGGTCACGAGCGTCATCGTCACATGCGCCAGCAGCCGCTGCAGGCCGTCAGGGCGTGATTGGTGACACCGCGAAATGCCACCCATCCAAGGCGTGAGCGGCAGCGAATTTACTATGAAACCCCCAGAGAGGCACCTCATGGCCACATCACCAGCGTCGCGACCGGGCGACAGCCGACCGCTGAGCGCGGTCGGCTCCGACTCGGCTCCGGACCTCGACGACCTGTTGGTGCGCACCGCCCGCGGTGACGACCAAGCCTTCGCCGCTCTGTACGACGCGCTCGGTGCCTCCGTGCTCGGACTGGCCCGGCGCCTCGTCCGCAACCCGGCCCGCGCCGAGGAAGTCACGCAGGAGGTCTTCCTCCAGGTGTGGCGTACCGCGACCCGCTTCGACCCCGACCGAGGTCGGGCGAAGACGTGGGTCCTGGTCCTGGCGCACCGCCGGGCCGTCGACGCCATCCGGCACGACCAGGCGGCCTCCGACCGTGAGGACGCCTACGAGTGGGTCGGTTCCGACCATGACGTGGTCTCCGAGGAGGTCATCGTCAACATCGAGCACCAGCAGGTGCGTCGCTGCATGGACGGCCTGACCGAGCTGCAGCGCGAGGCCGTCAACCTCGCGTACTACGGGGGTTACACCTATCCCGAGGTCGCCGAGATGCTCGATGCGAACCTCGCCACCGTCAAGACCCGAATGCGCGACGGACTCATCCGCCTGCGCGACTGCATGGGAGTCGCAGCATGACCGTCGAACTACACTCACTCATTGGCCCGTACGCGCTCGGAGCGCTGGACGAGGACGAACGGGACGACTTCGAGTCCCACCTCGACAGCTGCCCCACCTGCGCGGAGGAGCTCGACGGATTCATCGCCACGAGCATCCGCCTGGGCGAGGCCGTGGCGGCCGAGCCGCCGGCTGAGTTGCGCGCCCACATCCTGGCCGCAGCCAGCAAGACTTCGCAGGAGCGGCCCACGGTCGTGGCCCTGCGACCCCGGTCCCTGCGCAAGCGCATTCCCGGGCTCATCGCGGCGGCTGCTGTCGTCGTGGCCGCCGCAGGAGTGACGGCCTACGTCAGCGAGCACCAGCAGGTGCAGGACGTCCGCGCCGAGCAGTCCAACGTCGAGCGGGTCATGACCGCGGGAGACGCGGTCACGAGCGAGAGCCAGCTGGGCTCGGCCTCGATGACGCTCACCCACTCGCCCTCCGAGGACGCGCTGGTGCTCGCGGTCAAGAAGCTCCCGGCCCTCAACGACCAGACCTACCAGCTCTGGACCGTCCGCGATGGCGTCACGAGCTCGGCAGGCCTGATCGACAGCAGCGACCTGGTGTACGTCGGCCAGGTCGACGGGGTCGAGCAGCTCGCGCTGACGGTCGAACCGGCCGGCGGCTCGGAGCGACCGACGTCGCTGCCGTTGGCGACCATGCAGCTCTGACCGGATCGGGACCCGTCATGATGGTCGGATGCAGAATCCGATCGTCCTGATCAACCCCGCCATGGCCGTCGGCTCGCGCTACTACGAGCCGCTGGTCAGGTCCTTCGAGGCGCGCGGGTGGGAGGCCCTGGCCCTGCGACGTCGCGGCTTCGAGGACGACCTGCCCACGGCATCTCGCCGCACCGACTGGTCGTACGCCGACGAGATCGCCGACCTGGACGACGCGATCGCCGCGGCACGCGCCGGGGCTCCCGATCGCCCCGTCATCGTCCTGGGCCACAGCCTCGGTGGCCAGATCGCTGCCGGGCAGTGCATCGGCGCCGACGTCGAGGGCCAGGGTCCCGATGCCATCGTGGGCATCGGCGCCTCCACCCCGTGGTTCCGCCGATACCCGCGCGCCGGCCTGCCGGTCCTCGCGGCCGGTGCCATGGCGTGGCCGCTGACCCTCGCGTTCGGCTACCTCCCGAAGCCGGCGTTCGGCGCACCGGGGGCGCGGACCCTGATGCGCGAGTGGGGCGCCTGGGCCGTGACGGGACGACCCCCCTTCCCCGTCCACCGCCGGATCGACGTGCCCACGCTCGTCGTCAAGCTCCAGGCCGACCCCTACGCGGTCTCCGCGGCCACGGACGACTACGTCGAGCGGTTCTGCGACCCCGCCCTCACGACGCGCTGGACCCTGACACGTGAGGCCGCCGGCCCCGACGGCACGACCGACCACGTGCGCTGGGTCCGCAGCCCCGCCGCCGTGGTCGACCGTGTCGTCGACTTCTGGGATCAGGCCTCCGCGAAGGCTTCCAGTGGCGGGCACGAGCAGGTCAGGTTCCGGTCGCCGTAGGCCTGGTCGATCCGGCCCACCGGCGGCCAGTACTTGTCGTCGGTGGAGCCCGAGGGGAACACGCCCGAGGCCACCGGGTAGGCGTGTGACCACTCGAGCAGCTGGCGCGCCGTGTGCGGAGCGTTGACCAGCGGGTTGTCGTCGGCATCCACCTCGCCGCTGGCCACCTGGTCGATCTCGGCCCGGATCGCGAGCATCGCGTCGCAGAAGCGGTCCAGCTCGGCGAGGTCCTCGGACTCGGTCGGCTCGATCATGAGCGTTCCCGCGACGGGGAAGCTCATGGTCGGGGCGTGGAATCCGTAGTCGATGAGCCGCTTGGCGACGTCGTCGATCGTGAGACCGGCCTGCTTCGTGATCTGGCGCAGGTCGAGGATGCACTCGTGGGCCACGAGCTCGTGGTCACCGGAGTACAGCACCGGGTACGCCTCGCCGAGGCGCTTGGCGACGTAGTTGGCTGCCAGGACCGCCACCGAGGTGGCCTGGGTGAGGCCGTCGGCGCCCATCAGGGCGATGTACGCGAACGGGATCGGCAGGATGCCCGCGGAGCCGTACGGCGCCGCGCTGATCGGGCCGAGACCCTCACGGCGGGAGACATCGGGGTGCAGGGGATGCGTCGGCAGGAACGGTGCGAGGTGCTCCCCCACCGCGACGGGGCCCACGCCCGGTCCGCCGCCACCGTGCGGGATGCAGAACGTCTTGTGCAGGTTCAGGTGCGACACGTCGCCGCCGAACTCGCCCGGGCGGGCGTGCCCGACCAGCGCGTTGAGGTTGGCGCCGTCGACGTACACCTGACCACCGTGCTGGTGGACGATGTCGCACAGCTCGGTGATGCCGTGCTCGTACACCCCGTGCGTCGACGGGTAGGTGACCATGATCGCGGCGAGATCGGAGGCGTGGGCCTCGCACTTGGCCCGCAGGTCGACCAGGTCGACCTCCCCCTCGTCGGTCGAGGACACCACGACGACCTTCATGCCGGCCATCACGGCGGAGGCCGCGTTCGTGCCGTGTGCCGAGCTGGGGATCAGGCAGACCGTGCGCGCCTCGTCGCCCCGGCTGCGGTGGTAGGCGCGGATCGCCAGCAACCCGGCGAGCTCGCCCTGGGAACCAGCGTTCGGCTGGATGGAGACCCGGGCGTAGCCCGTGAGATCGGCGAGCCAGCCCTCGAGCAGGTCGATGAGCTCGATGAAGCCCACGGCGTCCTCGGCCGGCACGAACGGGTGCAGCTCGGCGAAGCCCGGGTAGCTGATGGGCTCCATCTCGGCCGTGGCGTTGAGCTTCATGGTGCAGGAGCCGAGCGGGATCATGCCGCGATCGAGCGCGTAGTCACGGTCGCTGAGCTTCTTGAGGTAGCGCAGCATCTGCGTCTCGCTGCGGTGCTCGGAGAAGACCGGGTGCGTGAGGATCTGGTCGGTGCGCAGGAGTCCGGTCGGAAGCGCCGACCCGGGAGTTCCGGCCTGCGGATCGACGCCGAACGCCTGGAGCACGGCGATGACGTGCTCGGAGGTCGTGGCCTCCGACGCGCTGACGCCGACCAGGTCGGGGTCCAGCTGGCGCAGGTGCACCCCGGCGGCGCGGGCCGCGGCCACCACCTCGGCCGCGCGACCCGGCACCTCGACCGTGAGCGTGTCGAAGAAGGCGTCCGACGTGAGGGTGAGCCCGCCCTCACGAAGGCCCCCGGCGATCGTGGCGGCGTGGGCGTGGGTCCGGGCCGCGATCTCCCGCAGGCCCTCGGCCCCGTGGTACACCGCGTACATCGACGCCGTGACCGCGAGCAGCACCTGAGCCGTGCAGATGTTCGAGGTCGCCTTCTCGCGACGGATGTGCTGCTCGCGCGTCTGCAGCGCCAGGCGGTAGGCAGGACGACCGGCGGCATCGATCGACACGCCGACGAGGCGGCCGGGCAGGTGCCGCTCGAGACCGGCTCGGACGGCCATGAAACCGGCGTGCGGGCCGCCGTAGAACATCGGGACGCCGAAGCGCTGGGCCGAGCCGACCGCGACGTCGGCGCCCATCGAGCCGGGCGAGGCGAGGAGCACCAGGGCGAGCGGGTCGGTCACGACGACCGCGAGACCGTTCGCGGCGTGGGTCGCCTCGATCACGGCCCGGGGATCGACGATGGCTCCGTCGCTGCGGGGGTACGCGATGATGGCGCCCGCGCAGTCGTCGACCGGCAGGCCCTGGGCGAGGTCGGCGTGCACGAGCTCGATGCCCATCGCCTCGGCCCGGGTCGCGATGACCGCGATCGTCTGGGGGTGCAGACCCGAGTCCACCACGACGGGTGCGGTGTCGCGTCCGCGGACCGCGCGACGCACGAGCGTCATGGCCTCAGCCGCCGCGGTGCCCTCGTCGAGCAGGGAGGAGTTGGCGGTCGGCAGGCCCGTGAGGTCACCGACGAGCGTCTGGTAGTTCAGCAGGGCCTCCAGCCGGCCCTGGGAGATCTCCGGCTGGTACGGCGTGTAGGCCGTGTACCAGGAGGGGTCCTCGAGCACGTTGCGGCGGATGACCGGCGGCGTGAGGGTCGGGTGGTAGCCGACGCCGATCATTGCCACACCCGGGTTGTTGCGCTCTGATAGCGCCCGCAGGCGGTCGAGCACCTCGTGCTCGCTCTGGCCCACCGCGGAGACCTCGGTGGCCTGCTGGGTGCGGATGCCCGCCGGCACGGCCGCCGCCATCAGGGCGTCGAGCGAGTCGAAGCCGACCCGTTCCACCATCGCGGCGATGTCGGAGGGGCGGGGGCCGATGTGGCGATCGACGAACGAGGTCACGTGACGCTCCAGAGGGGTCAGTACAGAGGGGTCGAGGGGTGCTCCCCTCCCCTTCTGTCGGCGGACCTCCAGAATCGCTTCGTCCGCGTGGTCCTGGGTGCCTGAGAGGTTCCGGGGAGGAATTGCCCCTTCGGCGCTGCCCTGGGTGGGCCAGTCTCTCCCACACGGCGTCTACAGCCCGGTCAGCCTAGCAAGCGGCACCGACCCACGGCACGGAACGCGCGCGGCGTGCCTCACGCGACGGGGGTGGGAGCGGTTCAGGGCTGCCAGGCGGGGTCGCGGCCGATGAATCCCAGGAGCTGCTCCTGGACCGTGGCGTCGGCGGGCACGGGCACCGCGGGGCCGTACTGGCCGGAGGTGCGCAGCACGTCGTCGATGGGGCGCAGGCCTGCGAGCAGGTCGGCGCAGAAGTCGGCGTCGAGGGAGTCGTCCTGCCCGGTGGCACGGGCGAGGTCCCACGTGTGCATGAAGACGTCGGCGGTGTAGAACCGGTCGATCGCGGTGGCGAGCGGGTGCTCGCCCGCGTACGGATGCACGAAGACCCGGTCGGCGTCGGGAGCATCGAGCAGCTCCTGGACCTGTCCGACGTGATGGCTCCAGGCCGCCAACGGCTCATCGGCAACGGGCGGACCCGCAGCCAGGTCGACGCCACCCGCGGCGAGGAAGGCACCGGACCAGGTGATCAGGTGGTCGACGACGTCGACGGCCGTCCAGTCCGACACCGGGGTCGGGACGCTCCAGTCGGTCACGCCCTCGATCCGGTGCGTCATGGCGCCGGCGAAACGGCGGTGCCGGTCGGCCGCGCCGTCCATCGAGAGAGTCAGCTGGCGCCGCGCGCGCGGCGACGGGCGGAGAGCTCGTCGGTCAGGACCGTCTCGTCGACGGTCTGCTCGCTGGGCAGCTCGTGGAGGGAGCCCTCGATCTCCTTCCAGACACCACCGATGGCGATGCCGAAGACGCCCTGGCCACCGCGCAGGAGGTCGATGACCTCGTCGGCGGAACGGCACTCGTACACGCTGGCGCCGTCGCTCATCAACGTGACCTGGGTCAGGTCGTCGGTGCCCCGCTGACGCAGGTGGTCGATCGCGGTCCGGATCTGCTGGAGCGAGACCCCGGCGTCGAGCAGCCGCTTGATGATCTTGAGCAGCAGGATGTCGCGGAAGGAGTACAGGCGCTGGGTGCCCGACCCGGTGGCCGACCGCACGGAGGGCTCCACGAGCTTGGTGCGCGCCCAGTAGTCGAGCTGGCGGTACGTGATGCCGGCGGCCGAGCAGGCGGTGGGGCCCCGGTAGCCGGTGCCGCCGGGGACGGGCGCCAGGTCGTCGTCGAACAGCAGACCTTGGTCGCCGGCTGCGGCAGCAGCAGCGTCGTCGCGCCCCGAGGTGTCAGGTGCAGCGTCGCGGGGTTCGATCATGGCACGGCCCTTCAATGGCGTCGGTACGACGAAGACTACCCCGGACGAATTGCACCGGGGTCATTTCGACAGCACCCTCAAGTTAAAGGTGAGGGTTAGGGTGGTCAAGCACCGCTGCGGCGTGTCGGCGACCGAACCACGCGCCGAAGCCCGGATCGCACCGTGGGCTACCCGAAGTCCTCCGGCTCGACGTCGTCGAGGAACTCCCGGAAGCGCTCGACCTCCGCCTCCTCGTCGGACTCCGGCACGAGCCCCGCCGCGTCCAGGACGTCCTCGGCCACGAGCACCGTGGCCCCCGCCCGGAGGGCGAGGGCGATGCCGTCCGACGGACGCGCCTCCACGACGGCACCGGACTCGAAGTGCAGCTCGGCGTAGAAGATCCCGTCGCGGACGTCGACGATCTCGACCCGTTGGAGGTCGTCGCCCAGTGCCTCGACCACGGTCGCCATCAGCTCGTGGGTGAGGGGCCGGGCGGTGGGCGTTCCCTGGAGGGCGAACGCGATGGCCGACGCCTCGACCGCACCGATCCAGATCGGCACGACGCGGGCACCACCGACCTCGCGCAGCAGCACGAGCGGCTGGTTGGCGGGCATGTCGACCCGGACCCCGACGATCTCGACCTCACGCACCGTCGTCACCTCTGCAGGAGGGACCGGAGCACCAGCGTGTGCAGGCGGATGGACCCCGCCGCCAGGGCGGCCGCCGTGGCCTCGGCGTCGTCGCCGGATCGCGGCCCGACGACCTGGTCGACGAGGTCGGCCTCACGCTGGGCGGCCGACCGGACCTGGCGCAGGTGCCTCGGCTCGACACCCAGGCGCGCGAGCTCGGCGACCGCACTCGCGATCGCGAGGTCGTCGCCGTCGTAGTACTTCTGCCGGGCGCGACGCACGATGAGCCCGTGCGCCTCCATCTCGTCGAGCAGCTCTTCGTCGATGGCGGCCTGCTCGAGCAGGTCGTCACGGGTGAGCCGCTCGCGGCTGGGGCGCTCGCTGAAGGTCTCGGCCGTGGGCAGGCCGTCCTCGGCCAGCGACAGGTGCCGGCCCGTCTGGTCGGTCGGGACCCGTCCGTTGTCCACGTCGTCGAGCACCTGGCGGATGTGGCTCAGCGGCCAGAACGCATCGCGCTGCTGCCGCAGGATGAACCGCAGCCGCTCGACGTCGTCGAAGCTGAACTTGCGGTAGCCCGACGGCGTGCGCTCGGGCTCGAGCAGGCCCTCGGACTCGAGGTAGCGGATCTTGGTGATCGTGAGGTCGGGGAACTCCGTCAGGAGCTCGTCCAGGACCTTGCCGATGCCGAGGCGCTCGAAGGAGGCAGCGCCACCCGTCATGCCGAGGCCGCCTCAAGCTCGCTCATGCCGAGCCCTGGATCAGCCACGGCCGCGCGCGGCGCTGCTGTCGAAGTACAGGAGGCGGAACTTGCCGAACTGCACCTCGTCGCCACCGGCGAGGGCGATGTCGCGCTCGATGCGGTCGCGGTTGACGTAGGTGCCGTTCAGGCTGCCCTTGTCGGACACGACGAAGGTGTCGCCGTCGCGACGGAAGGTGGCGTGACGACGCGAGACGCTGATGTCGTCGAGGAAGATGTCGCTGCCCGGGTGGCGACCCACCGTGACCTCGTCGGCGTCGAGGAGGAAGCGGGAACCCGCCTCGGGGCCGCGCTGCACGAGCAGCATCGACGAGCCACTGGGGAGCTTCTCGACCGTGGCGAGGTCGTCGGCCGACATCTCCTCGGTGTCGTGGTCGACGTAGGGGATGTGGGTCGTGTGCTCGACCGAGTCACGCGGGTCAGGCCCGCCGTCACGTGGCATCGTCATGTGCACTCCCTTCGTGCTGCGCAGCGCTCGCGCGGGGCGCGTGCGGTTCGATGGTCAACCTAACATCCGCAGGCGTCACCCTGAGGTGAGCGCGGCGTAGGCCTCAGGCGTCAGCAGGCCGTCGGTGGCGTCCTCGTCGACTCGCACTTTGAAGAGCCATCCCTCGCCGTACGGATCGGAGTTGATGACCTCCTCGCTGCCGTCGAGCGCCTCGTTGCGGGACACGACCTCGCCGGACACGGGGCTGAAAATGTCACTGACCGACTTGGTCGACTCCAGCTCACCGACCGTGGACCCGGACTCGACCGCGTCGCCGACCTGCGGCAGCTCGACGTAGACGATGTCGCCGAGCTGGTCCTGGGCGAAGTCGGTGATGCCGATCGTGACGACGTCGCCGTCGACGCGCACCCATTCGTGCTCTTCGCTGTAGTGCAGGTCCTCGGGGATCACGGGCGCTCCTTCAAGCAGTCCGAACAGGGTCGGTGGGTCGTGCGGAGGTCAGGAATCGCCCCGAGCGTACTCGGGGGTCACGACGTCAGCCAGGGCGGTGATCGTGATGCTGTCCACACGCTCGACCGAGAGTGTGCCACCTCGGGACTCGACTCGGTCGGCGATCCCGCCACGGAAGTCGATCGCCGGTGCCATCGTGGCCGGATCGCCGATCGCCTCGATGACGTAGGGCCCCTCGACCGCCCTGCCCGAGACCAGGACTCCCCCGGACTCGTCGTCGTCGGCGAACCAGGTCCGGGCGACGACCCGGGCGAAGCCGTTGATCACGATCGCCTCGGCGCCCGCGTCGCGGAGCTCCTGCACCGTGTCGAGCAGGAGCGAGGCGCCGATCGTGCCGTCGGGGTCGGACAACGTCAGCCGCACGCCCGGGCCGGTGGCCCCGACCGTCCCGGCCAGGATCGAGAGGTCGTCGAGTCGACGCTGCGCCTCCCGCTGGGCGGTCTGGGACGCGTCGGTGGAGGTCCTCAGGTCGTTGCGCGTGGCGGTCAGGTCCTCGATCTGGTCCGAGAGGCGCCCGTTCGTCGCATCGAGGGTCTTCAGCAGCTCGACGAGCTCGACGCTGCGCAGGTTCTGGTAGCCGTCGGCCTCGTCCTGACCCAGCTGGACCGTGACCGTGAAGGCCAGCAGGGCCAGCAGTGCCGCCGTGAGCAGCTGGCGCGAACGCTGGCGCACGACCGGAGGACGTTCCTCGCGCACCTCGCCCTCCGCGACGTCGTCCGCCCGGTCGACCTCCGGCTCGCCCTCGGGCTGCTCGTCGGGGTCACGCATGGAACACCCGGCGACGGATGGCCGCCGCGTTCGCGAAGATCCTGATGCCGAGCACCACGAGGACGCCCGTCGACAGCTGGGAGCCCACGCCCAGCTGGTCGCCGAGGAACACGATGAAGGCGGCGATCAGCACGTTCGAGACGAAGGACACGACGAAGACCCGGTCGTCGAAACGCCGCTCGCCGAGCGCGCGCAGGGCGCCCACCACGGCGTCGAGGGCCGCGACGATCGCGATCGGCAGGTAGGGCTGCAGGGCCACGGGCACCTCGGGCTGGAGCACCAGACCGACCGCGACGCCCACGGCGAGGCCGAGGATCGGGATCATGAGGTTCCTTCCTCGGCCGGCGCCGGGGTGGCGCGGGTGATGGTCGTGCGATGTCCAGGGGCTGCGGGCAGCACCTGATCGTCGGCATCGAGCACGTCGTACGTCAACTCGTCCTGGTTCTCGCGCCGCTCCCAGTATCCGTCCTCGCCGCTCGTCTCGAGGCGTTCGCGGATCGCGTCGCGGTCGCCGATGACCGAGAACACGTACGGTCCACCGATCGAGGTGAAGTTGATCGTGATCGCACCGCCGGCTGCCCGCAGCGACGTGAGGGCCCCCCAGCGCTGCCCGTTGATCGCGATCGCCTCGGCCCCGCCGATCCAGAGCTCGTTGACCAGGGCCCGCAGCTCTCCGTCGCCCAGGGCGACCCCGTCCGCGGGGTCGATCGTGATGCGCAGACCGTCGCCGCGGACCTCCGACGCACCCACGGCGACGTCGTCGGCGACCTCGGCGGGCGTCCTCTGCAGGTCTCCGCGCAGCGACGCGACCTCGGCCTCCAGCGCCGCGACCTGGAGCTGCAGGTCGCTCTGCTGGGCCTGGCCCTGCTGGATGTCGGCCAGCAGGGCCTCGCGGGTCTCGCTGCGCGACGGACGGTCCTGGTAGTACTGCACCGCGGTGATGGTCACCATCAAGGTGAAGAGCGTGAGCACGAGGGCCGTCGCCGCCGTGTTGAGTCCGCGCGATCGCGAGTAGCGGCCCGGCCGCACGACGTAGTAGTCGTCGTCGAGGGCGCGCTCGGCGATCTGGTCGAGCAGGCCCGTGGCCTCGCGGCTGTACGGGGTGCGCTCGGGCCTGGGGGTGCGGGTGCCGGGGGCACCCGACCGGTCGGGGCGCATCGGGTCAGCCCGGGTGGCGCTCGCCGCGCGCCGGACGGTCGTCCGGGGCCAGCCTTGCCGAGGTCGTCAGCAGGCGGCGGACCTGGAACGCGTAGAGGACACCGCCCCACCAGTACAGGCCGACGCCCCAGATGGCGAAGCCCCAGCCGAACACGTTGGCGAGGTCGGCGACCGTGCCCGCACCGTCACCGAGCAGCAGGAGCGGGAAGGCGTACAGCAGCCCGGCGGTGGCCGCCTTGCCCAGGAAGTGCACCGGCAGCGAGCTGAACCCGCGGGTGCGCAGGAACGGCACGAGGCTGAACAGGAACACGTCGCGCAGCGGGATGGCGACCACGAGCCACCACGGGATGATCTCCCGCAGACCGAGCCCGACGACGACGGCCAGGATGTACAACCGGTCGGCCACGGGATCGAGGATCGCCCCGATCTTCGAGGTCTGACCGAGGCTGCGGGCCAGCTTTCCGTCGAGGTAGTCGGTGATCCCGGAGACGATGAGCACGAGCAGGGCGAGCTCGTCCCACTCCGGTCCCAGGACGAGCCACAGGAACACGGGAACCAGCAGCAGCCGGACGAAGCTGAGGGCATTGGGCACCGTCAGCACGCGATCCTCGGTGTTCATCACCGGCAAGACTAGGCCATCGACCCGCGAACCCGGCGCCCTGCGCGTCGCGTCGCCGTTCCACATCGAGAGACACCGCAGGGCTCGTGCTGCACGGTTCGCGGTGAGTGCCAAGATGGAAGAGGAAGAACATCTCCACCCCATCGAACTAGGCGGGGCCTGACGGCCCCGACCCGAGGAGGACGCGTGGCTGACTACAGCTTGCCCGATCTGTCGTACGACTACGGTGCCCTGGATCCGCACATCTCCGGCAAGATCATGGAGCTGCACCACTCCAAGCACCACGCCACCTACGTGAAGGGCCTGAACACGGCCCTCGAGAAGCTCGAGGAGGCGCGCGACTCCGACAACTTCGGAGCGATCGCCGGCATCGAGAAGAACCTGGCGTTCAACCTGGGTGGTCACATCAACCACTCGATCTTCTGGAAGAACCTGTCCCCCGAGGGCGGCGACAAGCCCACCGGCGACCTCGCGGCCGCGCTCGACGAGAACTTCGGTTCCTTCGACAAGTTCCGCGCGCACTTCGAGCAGACCGCGCTCACGATCCAGGGGTCCGGCTGGGCCATCCTCGCGTGGGACTCCCTCGGCCAGAAGCTGCTCGTCGTGCAGCTCTACGACCAGCAGGCCAACATCCCGGCCACGCTGATCCCCATCACCCAGCTCGACATGTGGGAGCACGCGTTCTACCTCGACTACCTCAACGTCAAGGGCGACTACGTCAAGGCGTTCTGGAACATCGTCAACTGGGCCGACGCCCAGGAACGCTTCACCGCAGCCACCACCGGCGGCCAGATCATCTTCTGACCACCCCTGGTACGACGAAGGCCCGCACCTGGTGGTGCGGGCCTTCGTCGTGCCCCAGCCGCCGGGCACCGGTCAACGTCCGTCGTTCGCGGCGATGCGCTGCAGGCGCTCGTTGTACGCCTTGAGCTCAGCGTCGTCGTCACGGTCGGCGGCACGGTCGATGCGGCGCTGCTCGCGCAGGTCGGTGCGGAACCACTGCACCAGCAGAGCGACCATGACGATCAGGAGCGGCACTTCGCCCAGCGCCCAGGCGATCGAGCCGCCGAGGTACTGGTCCTGCACGAGGTCGGTCAGGTACGGACGGTCGAGGTCGCGGTAGTACGACTCTCCCGTCGCGACCGTGGCGGACATCACGGCGATCGAGAAGAACGCGTGGAACGGCAGCGTCACGAGCATGACGCCGAACCGCGCCAGCGGAACCAGGCGCCTCGGCGACGGGTCGACGCCGATGATGACGTAGTAGAAGAGCGTCCCCACGGCGAGGAAGTGCAGCTCCATGCCGACGTGGCCCAGGATGCTGCGCATCAAGGTGTCGAACAGCGGCGTGAAGTACAGGCCGTAGAGGCTGCCGATGAAGAGCATCGGCCCCACGACCGGGTGCGTCAGGAAGGTCGCGACGCGGGAGTGGAGGACGGCCGTCAGCATCCCGCGCGGCGAGACCTCGCCGGACTGCCGCGGCCCGGGCAAGGCCCGCAGTGCCAGCGTGACCGGGGCGCCCAGGACGAGGAAGATCGGCGCGACCATCGAGAGCAGCATGTGGCTGACCATGTGCGCGCTGAAGAGCACGTGCGAGTAGGTGCCGAGACCGCCCATCGTGGCCCAGGCGACGACGAGCATGCCGAGGCCCCACGCGACGGAGCGTCCGACCGGCCAGCGGTCGCCACGACGACGCAGCACGAGGACCCCGGCGACGTACAGGGCCGTCCCGAGGCCGACGACCGCGATCCCGATGCCGCTCGGGTAGAACCCGGTCAGGAACCGCTCCAGGGTGGGGGCCGGGGGCATGGGGCCACCGATCAGGTCCTCGGCCGGGGTCAGCAGGACGTCGCCAGCGGGGGGCGCGGTGCGCGAGAGCGCGACCGCGACGCCGACCGTGCCGACCATGATCAGGATCTCGGTGGCCGCGAGTCGCAGGAACCCGCCGCCGGACGCCAGGATGCGACGACGCTGGTACCAGCCGAGGACCCCCAGGACGACGAACGCCGCGGCCTTGAGCAGGACCATGCGGCCGTACGCGGAGTCGAACAGCTCGCCGAGGGAGGTGGCCCGCACGGAGGCGTTGAGCACACCGGACACCCCGACCACGACGAAGCACCACAGCGCGAGGGTCGAGTAGCGGGCGACGGCCGCCTCGAGGCGTCGACTCCCGCGCCGGGCCACCCAGCCCAGGGCCACGAGCCCACCGACCCAGACCGCGACGCCGGCGACGTGGAGGTAGAGGCTGACCGAGGCGAGGGAGTGCGAGCCCCCGGAGGCCGCGTGCCCCGTGAGCGCGGCCGGAAGCAGGACCGCGAGGGCGAACGCGCTCCAGCCGGCCAGCGCGCGCACCCCGATGGTCCAGCGGAGCACGACGGCCAGGACGAGCGCACCCACCGCCTGCAGGACGATGCTGCGGCCGATGTCGCTGTCGCGGGTCACCGCCGTCAGGACGTTGCGGTCGAGCTGAGAGATCGGCACGGCGAAGAGGTCGGCGGCCGTCACGACGTACAGCAGCACCGAGGCCCAGAACCACGTCCAGGCGGCACGGCGCGCGATGCGGATCCCGTCGACCGCCATGCCCCGGGCGTCACCACTGGGCGACGGCAGGAGCAGCGCGGCCAGCACCAGGAACCCGATGACGGCGATCGCCATGAGATCGGCCAGGAGCGTCACGGCTGGCAGCAGCCAACCCACCCAGGGACCCGGGTCGGGCAGGCCCACGGCCGCCGGTTTCGGGGCCGAGCCCCCCACCACGAGGGTCAGGACGAGAGCCGTGAAGGCGACGGTGGCGCCGACCGCCACCGCGAGGCCGGGTCCGGTCGCGGGCCGCCGGTCCGTCTCGGCGGCGGGTCCGGCGCCCCCGCCCTGCTCGGCCTCGGGCTCGGTCGTGGCCTGGTCAGTCATGGGTCTGCCTGGTCGGTCTGGTTCGTTGGCGCTGGAGCAGCAGCGCCGCGAGGGCGAGCCACGGGAGGGTCACGAGACCGACCCACCACCAGGTGGACGACGTGACCTGCTCGACCGGGCCCGACTCCACGGCGTCGCCCGTGGTGACGTCGAACTCCAACGCCCCCTCGACGGGGTGGCCGTCGGCCGAGATGACGCGGTAGTCGACGCGGTAGGTACCGGCCTGACCGGGGTCGTCGACCTGCTGTACGACGTCGGCTCCGTCGACGGCGCCCTCTCCTTCGGCGACCACCGTGCCGTCGGGCGAGGTCACGGTGACGTACGAGGGCCGGTTCATCTCCTCGTTGAACGTCAGTCGGACCTCGGGGGGCATCGTCTCGAGCTCGGCCCGTGAGGCAGGGTTCGACGACAGGAGGCCGGCGTGCGCGGCGGCCGGCGACGCGGCTCCCAGGAGTGTCGCGCCGACCAGGAGCGGAGTCGCCAGGAGGGCCGAGACCACGAGTCCTGTGGACTGGGCCGACGGGCGTGGGAGGAGGTCGGTCATGGCGCTGCCGAGCGTACCTGCCGGGACCGAGGCACCCGATCCCAGTGCTAGGGTCCGGCGCATGTGGGATCCGGGCCGGGGGCGGCTGCGTCTCGTGCGCGCCGGGGCCGTCGGCCTGGTCGTGGCCGGCGTCGCGTCGGCCTCCCACGTCGCCGGCGGCGGAGCCCACACGTCGTGGCTCGCGGTCGTCCTGGCGTGCCTGGCGGTCACCGCCGTCGCCGCGGCGATCGGCGGGCGCCGCATCAGCACGATGGCGCTCCTGCTTCTCCTCGTGGTCGCGCAGGCCGGCGTCCACGCGCTCACCGGGTACCTCCACGGCCTCTCGCCGTGGCACGACCCCACGATGCTCCTGGCCCACCTGGCCGGCGTCGTCGTCAGCGCCGTGGCCCTCGCCCGGGGCGAGGCCCTGCTGTGGCGGCTGCATGCCTGGCTGCGACCCTCGCTCGTGGGCGGGCCGGCCGGAGCCCCCTCGTGGCCCGCCGGATCGCCGCGGCAGCGGTCGTGCCGCATGTCCTGGTTCCGCTCCTCACCGGGTCCGTCACCCGCCGAGGTCCTCCCGTGTCGTTCGTCTGACACCCCGGACGCACCCCGCGGTGCGTCCGTCGCCGTCGCGCGCCCTGCGTGGCGGCGTCCCGACCGAACGCTGAAGGACCACCTGCATGAACCAGTTCACCCTGCCCACACGCGCCGTCAGGCGGCTCAGGCTCGGCGCCGCCCTCGGCCTGGGCACCACCGTCCTCGCGGCCGGTGCCGCGAGCGCTCACGTGACCGTCACCCCGAGCACGACCGCCTCCGGCGCCTACTCCGTCCTGACGTTCAGCAACGGACACGGCTGCGAGGGCTCGCCCACGACCAAGGTCAGCATCTCGATCCCGGACGGCATCTTCGCGGTGACGCCCACCAGGCACGCCGACTACACGATCGAGAAGGTCATGGAGGCGCTCGACGAGCCCGTCGACGACGGACACGGCGGCCAGTACACCGAGCGGGTCGCGGAGGTCGTCTACACCGCGACCACGCCGTTGCCCGACGGGTACCGCGACGCCTTCGAGCTCCAGCTGAGGCTGCCCGAGGGCGAGGCGGGCGACCAGCTCGCCTTCCCCACGATCCAGACCTGTGAGACCGGCGAGACGGCGTGGATCGACGAGACGGTCGAGAGCGAGCCCGAGCCCGACACGCCGGCCCCGGCGTTCACGCTGACCGCCGCCACAGGTGAGGGCCACGGCGCCGGTCACGACGCCGACGAGCCCGCCCGGGCCGCCGACGAGTCCGAGTCCGGCAGCGGTGCCGGGCCCGTGGGCTGGATCGCCCTGGCGCTGGGTGCGGGCGGCCTCCTGCTCGGCGGCACGGCCTTCGTGAGGAGCGGCGCGAAGTCGTGATCTCCACGACGATCCGACGGGCACGGCTCCTCGCCGTGCCCGTCGGGCTGCTCCTGCTCGCCTCGGGCGTCCTGGCGTCGCCCGCAGCGGCGCACGCCTCCCTCGTGTCCACGACCCCCGCGGACGGCGAGGTCCTGTCCGACGCGCCCGGCGAGATCACCCTGACCTTCACCGAGTCGGTGCGCCTGACCGACGGCATCGAGCTGCTCGCTGGCGACGGCACGCCGGTCGCTGCCGACGTCGGTGCGTCCGACGAGGTCGTCACGATCACCCCCGACGCTCCCCTGGCCGACGGCACCTACGTCGTCGGGTGGCGAGTCATCTCGGCCGACAGCCACCCGATCGCGGGGGGCCTGAGCTTCTCGGTCGGGGCGCCATCGGCCACGACGGTCGAGATCGCGACGACCGAGGCCCCCCGCGACGTGGACCTGCTCCGCAAGACCGCCGAGGCCGTCCGCTACGGCGGCGTCCTCGTGGCCGCCGGGCTCCTCCCGTTCGGACTCCTCGTGGCCGGCTCAGCCGTGCGTGACTCGTCGACGGCACGTCGCCGCGTGCTGCGGACCGGGGGTGTCGCCGCCGGACTGGCCGCGCTCGCGGCCGTCGCGCTGGCCCCCCTGACCACGCTCTGGCAGAACGCGAGCCCCCTCAGCGCCATCGGGGCCGTCCTGATCGAGGGCACGACGTGGCGGACCGAGACCGGAGCGGCAGCACTCCTGCTGGTCTGCGCGCTCGGCGTCGCTGTGCTGACCTTGCGCCGTGCCCCGGCGCTCGCGCTCGCCGCGGCGGCCGTCGCCGTGGGCTCCCTCGCCGTCGTCGGTCACACCCGGACCTTCGGGCCCGTGTCAGTGGTGCTCACGGCCGACGTCCTCCACACGGTCACCGCCGCCCTGTGGGCCGGGGGCATCGTGGGTCTCGTGCTGCTGCTCACGGCCGGACGGGCGGTCCGAGCCGCCCTGGTGCAGCAGGCCGTCCGCCGGTTCTCCGCCCTCGCGCTCGTGTCGTTCGCGGTGCTGACGGTCTCGGGCGGCGTGCTCTGGTGGCGGGTGCCCGCCACGGTGGGCGACCTCCCGGACAGCTCCTACGGCGTGCACCTGATCGTCAAGGTCGTGCTGGTCGGGGGCATCGTGCTGGTCGCCGCCTGGAACCTCCGCCACCTGCGGAGCCACCGCACGATCGACCTCACCGCGCTGCGGCGCACCACCGCCGCCGAGGTGGCGCTCGTCGCCGTCGTCACGGCCGTGACCGCCGGCATGGTGACCCAGGTGCCGCGCATCGCCGAGCCCGTTCCGGCGTCCGCCACCCCCGCGCCGGCTGAGCTCGACCTCGACCTCGGCGACGGGATCACGGCCACGCTCGTCCTGACCCCCGGAGGCGTCGGCACCAACAGCGCCCAGCTGACGGTGGTCGACTCCGCCGGCGGTCCCGTCACGGCGGTCGAGCCGCCACAGGTGTCCGTCGGGATCGAGGAGTTCGACCTCGGCCCGTTCCGGCACGAGCTCGTCGCGGTCTCCCCCGGCTCCTACGAGGGCAGCATCGACCTGCCGATCGCCGGGACGTGGCGCATCGACGTCGGCGTGCGGACCTCGGTCTACGAACGCCCGTCCGACTCCGCCACCCTGGAGGTGACCGAATGACGAGGACCAGCATCCGCGGCTCCGCCGTCGTGACCGTGCTGACCTTCCTCCTGTGGTGCGGGGTGGCGCCGGCCTCGGCCCACGTGCTGCTGGAACAGGCCGTGCCGCTCGGTGACGGCTCCGTCGAGCTCACGATCACGTTCGACCACAGCTGCGACGCGTCCCCCACGGTCGAGCTGTCGGTAGAGGTGCCCGAGGGCGCCGAGATCGTCGGTGGCACGGGTCCGGACGGTTGGACCGCGACACCCGGGGGCTCCCGCGTCGTCTTCACCGGGCCCGGCATCGGCGACGGGGCGAGTCCCCGCTTTACCGTCGTCGCCAGACTCACCGGGTCGGTCGGGCAGACCCTGCTCTTCCCGACGCGGCAGACGTGCGCCGACGGCGACGGGTACGACTGGGCCGACTCCTCGGAGTCCGAGGAGCGTCCCGCACCTCGGCTCATCGCCACCGAGGCCGTCCTGGCCGACGTCGTGTCGCCCGCGGCGGCACCTGCGCCGGCAGCCCTGCCCGACGAAGGGGCGTCCGCGACCCAGCTCGCCATCATGTTCACGGTGCTCGCCGGAGCCGCCTACGTCGTCTCCCGCGCGCTCCTGGCCGGCGGCCGTGCGGGGAGCCGTTAGCGTGGGGGCATGGCTGAGCATCTGACGACACAGTCCGTGATCGAGCTGGACGACGCGTGGGGGGCGCACAACTACCACCCGTTGCCCGTCGCGATCGCCGAGGCGGAGGGTGCGTGGGTCACCGACGTCGAGGGCCGCCGGTACCTGGACTTCCTCTCCGGCTACTCGGCACTGAACTTCGGTCACCGGCACCCCGCCCTGATCGCGGCGGTGCGTGACCAGCTCGACCGGCTCACCCTCACGTCGCGGGCGTTCCACAACGACCGCTTCGGCGCCTTCTGCCGTGACCTCGCCGAGCTGACCGGGACCGAGATGGTCCTCACGATGAACACCGGCGCCGAAGCCGTCGAGTCGGCCATCAAGGTCGCGCGCAAGTGGGCGTACGAGGTCAAGGGCGTCGCCTTCGACTCGGCCGAGATCATCGTGGCCGCCGGGAACTTCCACGGACGCACCACCACGATCGTCTCGTTCTCCGACGATCCCGCGGCGCACGACAACTACGGTCCGTTCACGCCCGGGTTCGTCACCGTGCCGTACGGCGACGCGCAGGCCGTGCGGGACGCGATCGGCCCGAACACCGCGGCCGTCCTGATGGAGCCGATCCAGGGCGAGGCCGGGGTCGTCGTGCCGCCGGAGGGGTTCTGGGCCGACGTCCGCGAGGCGTGCGACGAGAACGACGTGCTGCTCATCGCCGACGAGATCCAGTCGGGCCTGGCCCGCACCGGCACCCTGTTCGCGCTCGACCACGAGGGCGTGCGGGCCGACCTCTACACGCTGGGCAAGGCCCTCGGCGGCGGCATCATCCCGGTCTCGGCCGTGGTCGGGCGTCGTGACGTGCTCGGCGTCCTGAAGCCGGGCCAGCACGGCTCGACCTTCGGCGGGTACCCCGTCGCCGCCGCGGTCGGCCACGCCGTGGTCGACCTGCTGCGCACCGGGGAGTTCCAGGAGCGTTCGACCGAGCTCGGCGCCCACCTGCACGGCCGGCTGAACGACCTGGTCGGCCACGGCGTCGCTGCCGTCCGCGGCCGCGGCCTCTGGGCCGGGGTCGACATCGACCCGGCCGCCAAGACCGGCCGCGAGGTCTCGATGGCGCTGCGCGACCAGGGCGTCCTCTGCAAGGAGACGCACGAGCGCACGCTGCGGATGGCTCCCCCGCTCGTCATCACCCGCGACGAGATCGACCACGCCGTCGACGCCCTCGCTACGGCCCTGCAGGCATAGGGCGGGTCACCCGCCAGAGCTGGTGGTGCCGACAAGCAGCATGGACCATCGGCGGATCGTGCGGTCGGCGGGCGTCCGCGGTGGGACCGAGGATGATGCATCCGGGTAGCCAGGACGACCCCGCTGCATCACCGTGTGTCCTCCAGCGACCGAGGACGATGCATTCGGGACGCGCGAGGTACCGCGATGCATCATCCCCCGTCCGACGTCGGCCGAGGTCAGACCCTTCGGTCGGTGCCGCTTGTCAGGGACCGGCAGGGCCCAGCCGTCAGGCGCGGGCGCGACCCCGCTTGCGCAGCAGGCCGAGCGGGAACGGTTCGGCCGGGAGGCCGGCCTCGATCGCAGCGGCGTAGTGGCCGACGAGCTCCCCGCAGACCGACGACCATCGGCGGTCCTGCACGGCGCGGCGCGCCGCCGTGCCGAACGCGCGGCGCTTCGACTCGTCGCCGGTGAGGTCACGGACGTGGTTGGCCATGGCGGCCAGGTCGCCGGGCGGGTAGAGCCAGCCCGTGCGGCTGTGGTCCACGAGGTCGAGCGGGCCGCCCTTCGCGACTGCTACGACCGGGACGCCCGCAGCGAGGCCCTCCTGCACGACCTGGCAGAAGGTCTCCGTCTCCCCCGGGTGCACCATGACGTCCAGGCTCGCGACGTGCCGCCCGAGCTCGGCCCCGTGCAGCATGCCGGTGAAGTGGGCTCCCGGCAGCGCGGCCGCGAGCTTCGCGCGGTCCGGCCCGTCACCGACGACCACGACCCGGATGCCCGGCACGCCGGCGAGAGCGGCCAGGTCCGTGACCTGCTTCTCGGGCGCCAGGCGGCCGACGAAGCCAACGAGCTTCTCGCCGTTCGGGGCCAGCTCGCGGCGCAGTGCCTCGTCACGGTGGTCGGGCGAGAACCGCGCGGAGTCGACGCCCCGTCGCCAGATGCGGATGCGCTGCACCCCCTGCGCCTCGAGCGCGGCCACCGCGCTCGAGGACGGGGCGAGAGTCAGCGCAGCGCGATCGTGGATGTCGCACACGCGACGCCACAGCAGACGCTCGGCCCACGGCATCCCGTACTCGGCGGCGTACGCCGGGACGTCGGTCTGGTAGATCGCGACGGTCGGCACGTCGAGCTCGCGGGCCGCGAGCGTCGCCCGCCAGCCCAGCACGAACGGCGAGGCCAGGTGGACGACGTCGGGACCGAAGTCCTCGAGCAGGCGCTGCAGGCGCGCCACGCCACCCGTCGCGACGCGCACGTCCGGGTACATCGGAAGCGACCACGACGGGACCGTGACGACCTGGGCGCCGTGCACCTCGGACGGCACCTTCCCCGCGGTGCTGTCCGGCACGATCACGAGGACGTCGTCACCACGACGCTCGAGGTGCTGCAGCACGTGCAGCACCGACGTGACCACTCCGTTGGTCTGCGGGAGGAACGACTCAGCGACGATGGCAATCCTCATGCCACCCACGTTCGAGGCGCCGTCTGACGGGACGGAGACGTCACGATGACGTGTCGGCGAACGGCGGGTGCGCGTGAGGGTGGGCTGCGTCACGTCGCGGGCACGCCGGGATCAGGGACGCGTGTCGTAGTCCTTCTGCTGCGCCGGCAGCGGCTGGCCGAGCAGGTCCAACAACGGCACGAGATCGGCGCCGAAGCTCACGAGCGCCGCGTGCTCGGCGGTCAGGAAGCCGGTCTCGACCATCGAGTCGACCAGCGTGGAGAGGGGCTGCCAGAAGCCGCCCACGTCGTAGAACGCGCTGCGCTTGGCGTGGATGCCGAGCTGGGTCCAGGTCCACTGCTCGGTGATCTCCTCGAGCGTGCCCATGCCGCCGGGCAGCGCCAGGAAGGCGTCGGCCCGCTCGGCCATGATCGCCTTGCGCTCGTGCATCGTCTCGACGACGTGCAGCTCGGTCAGTCCGGCGTGGGCCACCTCGCGCTCGTCGAGCGACCGCGGGATCACGCCCACCACCTCACCGCCGGCGGCCACCGCGGCATCGGCGACGGCGCCCATCAGTCCCACCCGGCCGCCGCCGTAGACCAGCGTGATGCCCCGCTCGGCCAGCGTGCGGCCGACCTCGACGGCTGCCGCCTCGTACGCCGGGTCGGTGCCGAACCGCGAGCCGCAGAACACCGCGACGGACGACAGGCCGGTCATGACTGCTCCCCCGTGAGTCGCGCGGTGAGCTCTCGCGCCGCCGTGGGCGGTCCGGCGGTCGACCAGAGCAGCCCCCCGAGCTCGAGCTGGACGGCACTGCAGCCCGCGCCCGCCACGATCGCCGCACCGGGGAGCCAGTCCCACGCCGGCGTGCTGTGCTGGAACCAGGCCCCGAGGCGACCGGTGGCCACCCCGACCAGGTCCATCGAGCCCGAGCCGAGCATCCGGAGGGTCGCCGCGCCCGACGCCGCGCGCAGGAACGGCTCGCGCACGTGGTCGTGGTCGATGCCGCTGGGGTGCAGGTAGCTCGCGACGCTGAGACCGGACAGCTCAGCGTCCTCGCGGGCGTCGATCGGCTGCCCGTTGGCGGTCGTGGGCAGCTCCGGCCCCCCGACCCAGACCGTGCCGCTCGCGTGGTGCGCGACCGCACCGAGCACCGCGACGTCGTCGACCGTCAAGGCGATCGCCGAGCACCAGTAGTCCGAGCCCGAGGCGAAGTTGTAGGTGCCGTCGACCGGGTCGATGACCCACCGGCGGCCCGACGTGCCCTCGCGGGCGGCGCCCTCCTCGCCGAGCAGCCCGTCGTCGGGCCGTTCGGTCGTGAGCGCCTGCACCACGAGCTCCTCGGCGGCGTGGTCGGCGTCGGTCACGACGTCGGAGACCGAGGTCTTCCTCGCGACCTCGAGGCCGTCGGTCCGCATGTGCGCGGCGAGCCGTGCGGCGTCGGTGACGAGTCGGGCGGCGAGCTGGGCGTCGTCGATCAGGGTCACGGCCAGACCCTAGCCGGTCGGCCCCGACACGCCGTCGGGCCGGGCACGGGTCGCAGGATCGGCGGAGCCCGGCCGACGGCCGGCCGTGATCGCGAAGCCGAACGCCGTGGCCAGGACGTACATGAGGATCGAGTAGACCGCGGCCGGGATCGCCACCTCGGTGCTGTCGAGGACGCTCAGCGCGATCGTCAGCGCGATGGTCGTGTTGTGGATGCCGATCTCCATCGAGGTCGCGACGGCCTGGGCGTGGTCGAGCCGCAGGACCCGGGCGCCGAGGTAGCCGAGGCTCAGGCTGATCAGGCAGAACAGGCCGGCCACGATCCCGACCTGCTGGACGTAGTCGGCGATGTTCTCCCGCTCCCCCAGGATCGCGCCGATCGAGACGGCCACGAGCACAGCGATGGAGAACACCCGGACGGGGCGGTCAGCGCGGGCGGCGAACGCCGCGCTGCGTCGGCGGACCGCCATCCCGATCGCGACCGGGACCAGCACGATCGCCACGACCTGCACGACCTTGCCCAGCTGGAGGCCCAGCTCACCGTCCGCGTCGAAGTAGCTGATCGCGAAGTTCGTGACCAGCGGGATCGTCATGGCCGCGAGCACGGAATTGACCGCCGTCAACGTCACGTTGAGCGCCACGTCGCCGTGGAAGAGGTGGCTGAACAGGTTCGCGGTGGTGCCACCGGGCGAGGCCGCGAGGAGCATCACGCCGACGGCGAGCAACGGGTCGAGGTCGAACGCCGTGACGAGTCCGAACGCGATGACCGGCAGCACCAGGACCTGGATCACGAGCGCCACCACGACCGCACGCGGCGATCGCGCCACCCGCCGGAAGTCGCCCACCGTCAGGCTGAGGCCGAGGCCGAACATGATGATCGCCAGCGCCACCGGCAGCCCGGTCGTGATGAGGGCCGAGTCGTTCATCGAACCACCCTAGGTGAGATGCAGGTCACATCCTTAGTGCAGCACCCGGTAGACCAGGTGCGTCACGTGCTCGGTGGCACGGCAGGAGACCTGCTCGAGCCGGACGCCCGGCACCCCGTCGAACAGGCGCTGACCGCCGCCGAACACCACGGGGGCCACGTGCAGGCGCAGCTCGTCGACCAGACCTGCCGCCAGGCACTGGTTGAGGGTCGTGACCCCACCCGCGATCGAGACACGTCCCCCCTCGCCGGCACGGTCGCCGGCCACGGCCACAGCGCGATGGAAGGCGTCCCTGAGGCCGCTCGTCACGAACGTGAACGTCGTCCCTCCGGCCATCGCCAGCGGCTCCCGCTCGTGGTGGGTCACCACGAACACCGGGGCGCGGTAGGGCGGGTCGTCGCCCCACCAGCCGGTCCAGCCGAGGTCGTGCTCGCCGCGGCCGGGAGTGAACATGTTGCGGCCCATCACGTAGGCATCGGCGCCGACGGCCGACCCGATCTCGGCCGCGTTGGCGTCGACGTCGCCGAACCTCCAGCGCGCGAACATCTCGAAGTCGCAGTCGCCGAAGGGACTCTCGCTGGTCTGGCTCCGGTCGGGACCAGCGGCGTACCCGTCGAGCGAGACCATCACGTTGGCGGTCACGTGCACCATGGTCGACTCCTCGAGCTCGCTGGTGCTCGCAGACTAGCCATGATCAGGCCGGCTCGGCACCCATCCGCATGCGCGACGGGCGCCGTGACGCCCCGAGGCGCTCCGCGACGGGCAGGGCCGCCCGCATGACCCGCAGCACGTTGCCGCCCGCGAGCAGCTCGCAGTCGGCGTCCGACCAGCCGCGCGCCACGAGCTCGGCGAAGAGTGCCGGGTAGCCCGACACGTCCGGTAGGTCGTCCGGGAAGTCCGGCGTGCCGTCGTAGTCGCCACCGATGCCGATGCCCTCGATGCCGACGATCGACCTCGCGTGCTCGAGGTGGTCGGCGACCTGGCTCAGGGTCGTGCGGGGCGGCGGGTCGGCGGCGATGAACTCCTGGCGAGCCCCCTCGCGCGATCCGCGGGTGCCGCCCGCGACGCCCCGGAGTCGAAGATGATCCTCCAGGCGCACCTGCCAGGCGTGGTACTCGGCCGACACGAACTCCGGCACGAAGCTGACCATGCACAGGCCACCGTTGTCCCGCAGTCGGTGCAGCACCTCGTCGGGCACGTTGCGCGGGTGGTCGACCAGGGCGCGACAGCACGAGTGGCTGAAGATGACGGGCGCCTCGGTCACGTCGAGGGCGTCGTTCATGGTCTCGATCGAGACGTGCGACAGGTCGACCAGCATGCCGATCCGGTTCATCTCGGCCACGATCTCCCGGCCGAACCGGGTGAGTCCGTGGGCCGCGGGGACGTCGGTCGCGGAGTCGGCCCACGGGACGTTGCGGTCGTGCGTCAGCGTGAGGTAGCGGACCCCCAGCATGTGGAGGGTCCGGAGCGCACCGAGGGAGTTGCCGATCGAGTGACCACCCTCGGCACCGATCAGGCACGCGATGCGCCCCTCCTCCTGCGCGGCCATCACGTCGTCGGCGGTGACGGCGAGGCGGAAGTCACCGGGGTAGGCGGCGATCATCTGGTGCACGAAGTCGATCTGCTCGAGCGTCGCCACGAGGGCACCGTCGTCGGCCAGGTCGGTCGGGACCCACACGGACCAGAACTGCGCGCCCACGTGTCCGGCGCGCAGCCGACGCAGGTCGGTGTGCGTGAGGTCGGCGGTGTCGTGGAGGTCGAGCGCCTCCAGGTCGTAGTCGGCGACCTCGCGCGCGACCCACGGCAGGTCGTTGTGGCCGTCGATGATCGGCTGCCGCTTCAGGATCGCCGAGGCCCGGGCGAGCTGTTCGGCCTGCGTGGTCGTCATGCGGCTCCTTGGGTGGGCAGCGATGTGGTCGTCCCGGTCGGCCGGACGTGCACGAACGGCGACGTCATGGCGCGGACGAGGGCGCTGTAGTCGAGCTGGAAGGTGATCTCGTCGCCCACCACGATGCCGTGGTCACCGACGTCGAGGACGAGGTGGTCGCTGCTGGCCGCCAGCACGGTCATGCCAGCGGGCGGCGTGGCGCCCTCGGGATCGACGTCCTGTCGCCCGAGGGCGACGATCGCCTGCCGGACACGGCCGGGCCTGCCGCGCTCCGGGGTCCTCCCGAAGGCGTCCTGGCCGACGGCTCCCCAGGACTGGCCCGGCTTGGTCTGCACCTCGATGACCTCGGCCACCAGCGTGAACGCATCGGTACGCAGGCCGGCGACGACCTGGCGGTGGAGCGGCTCGGTGCCAAGCAGGATGGACTCCCCCAGCCGGAGCTCGTCGACCCGACCGACGTCACCGGAGCCGAAGGCCCAGTCGAGGTTGGCGGAGTTGCCCCCCGTCACGATCGTCATCGGGTGACCCACGCGCGCCTCGACGAGGTCGACCAGGGCCGAGAGCTGGTCCATCTTGTCCTGGTCGGGGACGATGCCGCTGCGGCACGCGAGATTGGTGCCGAGTCCGGCCAGACGCAACCCCGCCAGGCCCGCCACCGTGGCGGCGAGGCCGACGACCTCGTCGACGGCCACGCCCTCGCGCAGGTCGCCGAGCTCGACCATCAGCACGACGTCGTGCGACACCTGCTCGCGGAGGGCGGCGGCCGACAGCGCCGCGAGCACGACGGTCTCGGTGTTGAGGCTCATGTCGCTGCTGCGGACGACGCGGTCGACCTGGCTCAGCATCGGCGACCTGATCAGGGTCAGCGGCGTGAGGCGGTCGCCCGCGCGGAGGCGCTCGAGGTTCTCGACGCGGGAGTCACCGATCGCCGTCGCCCCGCCCCGCACCATGGCGGCGGCGACCTCGCTCGACCCCAGTGACGCCTTGGACACGCCCGTGACCCGAATGCCCCGCGGTGCGAGCCGGTCCACGAGGACCCGTGTGTTCTGGGCGACCAGGTCGAGGTCGACGTCGAGCCGGGGCGCCGTCACCGAGCGACCGGGGCGAGGCGAGCCTCGAGCTCCGGGAATGCCAGCAGCACCATGTCGACCAGGCGGTCGAGGGGACGCGTCAGGGGGTCGGTCGCCGGGAGGCCGAGCTCGAGCTCGAGCGTCACGATGGCATCGCTGATCTCGTCGTCGGTCATGCGCTCGTGGTTGACCGTGATGCCGATGACCTTCGTGTCGGCGAAGGCCTCGATCAGCGCGACCTCGCTCGCGGCGGTCGGCATCGCGACCATCGGGAAGTCACCCAGGACCTCCCGCTTCGGCGCGTGCTGCACGATGACGGCCTGCGGCCGGCTGCCGCGCAGGATGTGGCCGGAGGTCAGGTAGGCCGGGTGGCTGAGCGCGCCCTGCCCCTCGACCACGATGACGTCCGGGTCCTCGTTCTCGAAGGCGAGCACGACCTGGTTCTCGACCTCGCCCGAGATGAACTGCGGCACGAGTGCGTCGAGAGCGGCGCCGTACTTGCCGCCCTGGATCAAGGTCGTCTGCCCCGTGCCGACCATGACGGCCCTGATCCCCACCGAGTTGAGCGCCTGGACCAGCAGCGTGGAGGTCGTGCGCTTGCCGATCGCGCCGTCAGTGCCGAGCACCGCGATCCGCGGGCAGGTGACGTCGAAGATCCGACCGGAGAACAGGTGGAGGTCCTTGGTCTCCTTCGGACGCCGGATGTCGGTGATCGTCACGTTCGCCAGCAGGCTCGCCGCCACGAACTCGGCGTCCTCGTTGAGGAACTCGTGCAGCCCGTTGATGACGTGCATGCCGCGGGAGATGCCGTCGAGCAGCACCAGGCGCTGGGCCGTCGACAGCAGGCCGTCGGCCGGCGCGACGCCGCAGATCAGGTAGTCCGGGACGAACCCGGCTGCCGCGACGGCGTCGTCCAGGCTCGCCAGCACCGGGATGCCGTTCGGCGTGCCGTCGAGGAACTCGCCCGCGTCCGCACCGGCCTGACGGCTGTCGATGACGCTGAGGATCTGGTACTTCTCGGAGTGGCGCACGAGCCCGTTGGCCGTCTTGCCGTCCTGCTCACCGAATTGGCCCTCGCAGTACGTGATGGCGGTGCTGCCGGTGGGCAGCGACGCCGCGACGCCGGGCACGGCCCGCAGGCGCGCGCCGAGGTCGGAACGGGGAACGGGGGGAATCATGGGTCTCCTCGGGAGGTCCTTCAGAGGAGGCGTCCCAAAAAGAGAGAAAGGCCAGCGGGCCGGACGGTCGACGTAAGAGTCTTCCCTGAGTGCGGCGAGATGCCGACCCCCTCAGGATACCAGTGGGATCGCACCGTTCCGTCCGTCTCGACGAGGTCACGGCCCGCGACGGTAGCCTTCGGCCATGGCGCAGCGGCTCCGACACTCCTCCCTGATCCTTCCCCTCGACGAGGGCGTCGACAACCAGGCCGTCGACCGTCACATGCTGCTCTGGACCGACGAGGGCTGGTCGCTGCAGCACTTCAGCACGACGGCCGACCCCCGCAACCACTCGTTCCACTTCGTCTGGACCCGCCCCCACTGACTCAGCCGGGCTGCACGGCGCGGACTACGCTGGAACCGATGAGCCTCGGCGTGGAACCTACGAGCGGCACCGGCCTGGTCGACTCCTTCGGCCGGGTCCACACCGACCTGCGCATCTCGTTGACCGACCGCTGCTCCCTGCGCTGCACGTACTGCATGCCCGAGCAGGGCAACGTGTGGCTCACGCGCTCGAGCATCATGTCGGCCGACGAGATCGCGCACGTCGCCCGCGTGGCCGCTGATCTCGGCGTGACCTCGTTCCGACTCACCGGCGGCGAGCCCCTCCTGCGCGTCGACCTGGCCGAGATCGTGAGCCGCGTGGCCGCGCTGCGCAGCGGCGGGGCACCCGTCGAGGTCACCCTGACGACCAACGGCATCGGCCTCGCCTCGCGCATCGACGAGCTCGTGGCGGCCGGTCTGTCGCGCGTCAACATCAGCATCGACACGGTGCGGGCCGACCGGTTCCTGTCCCTGACCAAGCGCGACCGGCTCGCCGACGTGCTCGAGGGCATCGGAGCCGCTGCCGCCTCGTCGTTGCGACCTCTCAAGCTCAACGCGGTCGCGATGCGCGGCGTCAACGACGACGAGCTCGTCGACCTGGTCGAGCTGGCGGTCGCCCACGACGCCGAGATGCGGTTCATCGAGCAGATGCCGCTGGACGCCGGACACCAGTGGGACCGATCCACGATGCTGACCCGTGACGAGATCCTGGCCGTCCTGGGTGAGCGGTGGTCGCTGGCCCCGGTCCCGGGGCGCGGTGACGCGCCGGCCGAGCGGTTCGTGCTCGACACCGGCCCGCACACGGTCGGCGTGATCGCCTCGGTCACAGCCCCGTTCTGCTCGGCGTGCAACCGCCTGCGGCTCACCGCCGACGGCCAGGTCCGCAGCTGCCTGTTCGCGACGGACGAGCTCGACCTGCTGCAGTCGCTGCGCGACGAGACGCTGCCGGAGGCCGACCGCGACGTCGCTGTCGAGACCGTGCTGCGGCGTTCGGTCGGGGCCAAGCTGGCCGGCCACGCGATCAACGACCCGCTCTTCCTCCAGCCCGTCCGGGGCATGAACGCGATCGGCGGCTGACCCCGCGGGGTCGGGACGCAGCTGATGGGATGCTGGTGACATGAGCCACTCCGGCGTGCGCGCCACCGTGATCACGGTCTCCGACCGAGCGTCGTCCGGTGTGAGTGAGGACCGCAGCGGGCCACTGGCCGTGGCACTCCTCGAGGGCGCCGGGTTCACCTGCGCGGCCGCCACCGTGGTTCCCGACGGCGCCGCGTCGGTCGAAGGTGCGCTCCGCGCCGCGATCGTCGACGGCGCGCGCCTGGTGGTCACGACCGGGGGCACCGGGATCGGGCCGCGCGACCTCACCCCGGAGGGCACCGCGCCCGTCCTCACCCGCCAGCTGCCCGGCCTCGTGGAGGAGATCCGTCGCCTCGCGACGCTCGAGACGCCCGGCGGCATGCTGTCGCGCGGTCTGGCGGGAGTCGTCGACGGACCCTCCGGCTCCGGCGCGCTCGTGGTCAACGTGTCCGGTTCGACGGCGGCCGTCAGGTCAGCGGTTCCGGTCGTGCTGGCCGTCGCGCCGCACGCCATCGCCCAGCTCGACGGCGGCGATCACGCATGAGCCCCGACAAGCTACAGCCGGAGATCGTGCTGGCCGAGGTCACGACCACGCCGCTCGACGTCGCCGCACACCTGACCGCGGTCTCCCACGCAGCGGCAGGCGCCGTGGCGACCTTCGTCGGCCAGGTGCGCGACCACGACCCGGAGGCCCAGGGCGAGGTCGAGCTCCTCGAGTACGAGGCGCACCCCGACGCCGAGCGCGCGCTGGCCGACATCGCCGTCCGCGTCGCCGCGGGGCAGGACGTGCGGATCGCGGTCAGCCACCGCTCCGGATCGCTGGCCGTCGGCGACGCGGCCGTCGTCGTCGCCGTCGCCTCGCCCCACCGCGCTCTCGCGTTCGAGGTCTGTCGCGAGCTCATCGAGACCATCAAGACCGACCTACCGATTTGGAAGCGTCAGGTCGACGCCTCCGGACGATCGACGTGGAAGGGCCTCGGCGAGGATCAGCCGCCGGCGAACGGTGGCAGCACGTCGGCCGTGACCGCCTGATCGAGCGTGTGCCCGTCCTCGCGGCGGGTCCCGTCGACCAGCAGGGCGCAGTGGCCGAGCAGCCGCTCCAGCGCCGGATGGTCGCGCACCATCGCGGCACGCATCTCCCCCACCGTCGACTCGTGCCGCGTCTCGCACGCGACTCCCGCGGCGTGGCGGGCGGCCGCGAAGTAGCGGACCTCGATCACGCCGGCTCCCCTGGCCGCGACCAGTCGCCCGACCGACCGCCGGACTTGGCCACGACCCGCACGTGCTCGAGGCTCGCCGAGCGGTCGGTGCCCTTGACCATGTCGACGACCGCGAGCCCGGAGACCGCGACGGCGGTGAGCGCCTCCATCTCCACGCCGGTGCGGTCCGCCGTGCGCACCGTGGCCGCGATCTCGACACCCGTGTCGGTGATCTCCAGGTCCACCGTCACACCGTGCACCCCGATCACGTGGGCCAGGGGAAGCAGCGTCGGCGTGGCCTTCGCGGCCTGGATGCCCGCGATCCGCGCCACGGCCAGCACGTCGCCCTTGGGCACCGTGCCGGAGCGCAGTGCCGCCACGACCTCTGCGGAGCACGCCACCGCGCCCCGCGCCGTGGCGGACCGGACCGTGGGCTCCTTGGCGGTGACGTCGACCATCCGGGCGTGACCGGCCTCGTCGAGGTGCGTGAAGTCCATGGGGCGATCCTCCCAGACGGTCACGGGTCGACCTCAGGACCGGCGAGCCGCGTGCACCGCGACCTCGACGGCCTTGACCGCGAGGTGCACGTGGCTCCCCGGGACGAGGTCCAGCTCGGCCGCGGCGGACGGCGTCACCTCGGCCGCGATCGCGAGCGAGCCGACCCGGGTCCTGACCCGAACCCGGTCGCCGATCGGCTCGACCTCGGTCACCACGGCGGCCAGACCGTTGCGCGGGCTGCCGGCGCGGGCCTCGGCGTACACCGACACCGCCGACGGCGAGAAGACCGCGACGGCGGGCTCGTGCTCGGCCGGCGCCGAGGCCGAGGGCAGACCCGTCACGACGGCGTCCGCGTGGACCACGGCACCGTCCTCCCATCGGCCGGCCACCAGGTTCAGGCCCGCGACCCGTGCCGCGAAGGCACTGCGCGGTCGGGTGAGGACCTCGTGGCTGGGTCCCTCCTCCACCACGCGTCCCCGCTGCAGGACGACGACCCGGTCCGCGAGCAGCAGGGCGTCCACGGGGTCGTGGGTCACGAGGAGGACCGTTCGCTCGGCCAGGGTCGCCCGCAGGACCTGCCGGACGACGGGCGCCGCGTCGACGTCGAGCGCGGCCATCGGCTCGTCGAGCAGCAGGACCTCGGGCTCGGCCGCCAGCGCACGCGCGACGGCGACGCGCTGCGCCTGTCCGCCGCTGAGCTGGGCGGGCCGCCGGTCCGCGAGGTCGTCGACACCGACCTCGCGCAGGTGGGTGAGCGCCGCGGCTCGGGCGGCGACACGGCCGGCACCGCTGGATCGCGGTCCGAATGCGACGTTGTCGAGCACGGAGAGGTGCGGGAAGAGCAGCGGTTCCTGCGCGAGGAGCGCGACCTTGCGGCGGTGCGGCTCGACGCGCGTGATCTCGCGGCCGGCCGAGGTGACGTGGCCCGAGGTCGGCGCCACGAGTCCGGCGACCGTGCCGAGCACCGTGGACTTCCCCGCGCCGTTCGGTCCGAGCAGGGCCACGCTCTCCCCCGGGCCGACCTCGAGCCGGACGACCACGTCGCGCGGGCCGACCGCGACGTCGACGACCAGACCCGACTCGGAGGTGGTCGTCATGACGCGCCCCGTCCGGGGCGAGCGACACCGATCACGAGGACGGCCACCACGACGAGCACGAGCGAGAGCGCCACGGCCGAGTCCGGGTCCGCGAACCGCTCGAGGTAGATCTGCGTCGGCAGGGTCGTCGTGGTGCCCTGCAGTGATCCCGCGAAGGTGATGGTGGCACCGAACTCGCCGAGGGCCCGCGCGAACGCCAGGACGGCGCCACCGAGCAGGCCCGGCAGCACCAGCGGCAGCGTGATGCGCCGGAAGACGGTCGTGGGTGCCGCACCGAGGGTCGCCGCCACCACCTCGTACCGCTGCCCGGCCGTCCGCAGGGCGCCCTCCAACGAGATCACGAGGAAGGGCAGCGACACGAAGGTCTGCGCCATCACGACCGCTGCGGTCGAGAACGCGATGTCGAGGCCGAGCACCTCGAAGGTGGGACCGAGCAGACCGCGCCGGCCGAACGTGTAGAGCAGGGCGATGCCGCTGACGACAGGTGGGATCACGAGTGGCAGCAGGACCAGAGCTCGCAGGATGCCCTGGCCCCGGAACGAGGTGCGAGCCAGGACGACCGCCATCGGCACGCCCAGCAGGACACACAGCACCGTGCTCGTGCCGCTGGTGCGCAGGCTCAGCCACAGTGCGTCGCGTGCCGATGCCGAGCCCACGAGCGAACCGAAGTCGCCCCAGTCGACCCGGCTGACCATCGCGACCAGCGGCAGCAGCACGAAGACCACGCCGAGCATGGCCGGTACGTACAGCCACCGGGGCAGGCCGACGCCGCGCCCCGTCACGGCGTCCCGAATCCGGCGTCGCCCAGCACGCGACGACCGGTCTCGCCCAGGACCATCTCGATGAACGCGCGCGCGAGCTCCTCCTGCTCCGCCCCCTGCACGCGGGCGATGGGATAGGTGTTGACGACGCTGGCGGCCTCGGGGAACGCAATGCCCTCGACGGTGTCGCCTGCCGCGGCCACGTCGGTGACGTAGACCAGTCCCGCGTCGGCCTCCCCTGCGACCACCTTCCCGAGCACGTCGGTGACGGACTGCTCCTGGCTGTCCGGGCTCAGCTCGACGCCGGCAGCAGCGGCGACCTTCTGCGTCGCACTGCCACACGGGACGTCGGCGGCGCAGACGACGAGGCGCAGGTCCGCCGCGGCCAGGTCGTCGAACGTCTCGATGCCGGCCGGGTTGCCCGGGGGCACCACGATCTGGAGCGTGTTGGTGGCGAAGTCCTGCGGATCGATCGCGCGGTCCCCGAGCTTGGCCATGGTCGCCAGGTCCGCCGAGGCGAACACGTCGACCGGCGCCTCCCCCAGGATCTGGGTGACCAGGTCCGAGGAGCCGCCGAAGCTCAGCTTGACGTCCACCCCTGGGTTCTCGGCCTCGAACTCGGCCTCCACCTCCGCGAAGGTGGCCTGCAGGGACGCCGCGGCGAAGACGACCAAAGTTTTTTTCTCGACCCGATCGGCGCCCGCACAGGCCGTCATGGCCAGGAGCAGGACCCCCACCGCGACGCACCGAAACCGCTGGGATCGCAGTGATCTGTAAGGGGTGCGCTGCCGCGTTCCACGCCCGTTCCCCGCCCACTCGGTCATGGCTGGAGCGTAGTCCTGTCCAGAACTTTCTCGTGATCGACCAATCCGGTCTCCACCCAGCGGCGAAACATCCATGTACACCCCGCCAGACGAACAAAGGATTCATCATGAGCGCCTTCAAGACGCTGAAGACCCGCAAGGTCATGACCGGCCTCGCGATCGCCGCCGTGGCTTCACTCCCCCTGGCCGCCTGCTCGTCCACCGAGGACGACACGTCGAGCTCGAGCTCCAGCTCCGACTCCGACATCGCCAAGCCCGTCGCTCGCATCAACGCTCTCTCGGGCGTCGACACCGGCATCCTCCTGGACGCCGGCTTCGCCGAGGCCCTCACGACCCTCGGCCTGACGCCGGGCACCGTGGGCACCGCGACCCTGGCCGACGGCTCGATCAACTTCCCGATCACCGGTGGCAACGTCACCTACTTCGAGCCCGGCACCGCCAAGCCCTACGTCATCGGCCAGGTCCAGCACGAGGGTTCCGGCCTGTCGCTGACCGCCGGCGACACCGTCGTCGAGCTGACCAACTTCAACGTGGACCCGGGCATCTCGCGTGTCTACGGCGACGTCTCGGTCAACGGCGAGACCGTTGTCGCCAGCGCGTTCCTGTTCCAGCTGCGTGGCGCCACGCTGAAGCCGCTGCAGACCGAGGGTGACACCGCCATCCTCGAGGGCACCAAGGTCTTCATCTCGCCGGTCGCCGCGGAGCTGCTGAACAGCACCTTCGGCACCGACGCCGTGACCGACGCGCTCCTCGTCGGCATCGCCAAGATCACGGTCAACACGACGCCGGCTTCCTGAGCCTCGTCTGATCGAACCTGATCGAATCCAGTGCCCCGGTCCCCTCGTGGGGCCGGGGCACTGGCGTTCGGGCAGGGTAGGTTCCAGGTCAGGCCACTTGGTCCGACCACCGCGCGTGCGTGAGGAGGTGACGACGGCATGAGACTTCCCACCGTCGAGGACATCGAGCGGCGCATCCCGCGTCCGGAGGACTTCGAGAGCCGTGCCCGTGGCACGCAGCTCACCGCACGTGTCGGTGTCGCGCTCGGCGTGGCGTTCGGCATCTGCTTCCTGACCGGGCTCTGGAGCCACGCCCAGTACGACCCGCCGGGCTGGCTGCCGATCGGCCCGCAGCCCACCCAGCTCTACCGCATCACCCAGGGACTCCACGTGATCAGCGGCATCGCCGCGATCCCGCTGCTGCTGGTCAAGCTCTGGTCGGCGTTCCCCCGCTTCTTCATCCGACCGCCCCACGGTCCCCGCGCACTCGTGGTCGAGGCGCTCGAGCGGGCCTCGATCGGTGCGCTCGTGGGCTCGTCGATCTTCATGCTCGCGAGCGGCCTGCTCAATATCGCCCAGTGGTACCCCTGGGACTTCAGCTTCCGCGCCACCCACAACGCCGTGGCCTGGGTCGCCATCGGCTCGCTGCTGGTCCACATCGCCGTCAAGCTGCCCGTCATCCGCGAGGCCCTCGGGGCGCCGATCAACGGGCCCGAGGACGATCCCACCGCCGTCGAGCCCGGGTCCGAGCCCGAGGACGAATCCCCAGGCGAGAACGAGTCCGTGACCCGCCGGACCGTGATGCTGGGCGCCTTCGCCTCCTCCGGTCTCGCCGTGCTGCTGACCGCGGGCCAGACCGTCCCGTTCCTGCGCAAGATCTCGGTGTTCGCCGTGCGCGACGGAGAGGGACCCCAGGACCTGCCGGTCAACCGCACCGCCAAGGCTGCAGGTGCTGCCGAGGCCGCGGCCGATCCGGCCTTCGTGCTGGAGCTCATCGTCAACGGCACGACCCTGACGCTGGACCGCGACCAGCTCGCGGCGCTTCCCCAGCAGACCCACGAGCTGCCCATCGCCTGCGTGGAGGGGTGGAGCCGCAGCGCCTCGTGGACCGGTGTCTCGGTCCGCGACCTGATCGAGATGGCCGGCGGCGAGCCGCGGTCCGACGTGGTCGTGCGGTCGCTGCAGACCAAGGGAGCGTTCGGCACGTCCGTGCTCCCCGCGGCGTTCATCGACGACCCCCGGACGATGTTGGCCCTGGAGCTCAACGGCGAGACCCTGAGCCTCGACCACGGCTACCCGTGCCGCATCATCGCGCCCAACCGGCCCGGTGTGCTGCAGACCAAGTGGGTCCGTCAGCTCGAGGTGAAGTCATGAAGGCCGCACGCGCGCTCCTCGTGGTCGCCGGAGTCGGCTTCGGTCTCTGGGGTGTGTGGCTCATGCGCGACTTCACCTCGGAGCGACTCGTCTCGGCCGGCATCTGGCTGGGCGGAGGGATCGTCGTGCACGACGCCGTGCTCGCGCCGCTCACGATCGCGATCGTCGTCGTCGTGGCGCGTCTGCTGCCGCGGTACGCACGCGCGCCGATGGCGATCGCCTTCCTCGTGTGGTCGACGCTCACGGTCGTGTTCATCCCGGTGCTGAGCGGTCAGGGAGGCAAGCCCGACAACGACACGATCCTGAACCGGCCCTACCTCGCGAGCTGGCTGGTCCTCACCGCGGTGCTGTTCGCCGTGGCGCTGGTCGTCGCCCTGCAGCGACGATCACGGACGGCCACGCCTGCCGCGACCGCCGAGGACTGACAAACTCGGGGTGTGAGCACCCTCGACCGCCCCGAGATCGCCGTCATCGGCGGCTCCGGCTTCTACACGTTCCTCGACGACCCCGAGCCCATCGAGGTCGACACCCCCTACGGACCTCCGTCGGCACCCATCTCCGTGGGCTCGGTCGACGGCCGTAGCGTCGCCTTCCTGCCCCGACACGGACCCCATCACCAGTTCCCGGCCCACCAGGTCCCCTACCGGGCCAACCTCTGGGCGCTGCGCAGCCTGGGGGTGCGGCAGGTCCTGGCCCCCTGCGCGGTCGGAGGGCTGCGGCCGGAGCACGGTCCGGGCACGTTCCTGGTGCCCGACCAGCTCGTCGACCGCACGTCGGCGCGCGTCCAGACGTACTACGACGAGGGCGCCGTGCACGTCTCGTTCGCCGATCCGTACTGCCCGCGCCTGCGCACCCACCTGGTCGACGGGCTGGCGGGGAACGACCCGGTCAACGGCGGCACGATGGTCGTGATCGAGGGCCCGCGCTTCTCCACCCGCGCGGAGTCGCAGTGGTACGCCGCCCAAGGCGGGGCGGTCATCAACATGACCGGACACCCCGAGGCGGTCCTCGCGCGCGAGCTCGCGCTCTGCTACGCGCCTGTCGCTCTCGTGACCGACCACGACGCCGGGGTGGACTCGGCGACCTCCGTCAGCATGGACGAGGTCTTCGCCGTCTTCTCCTCGCACACCGACACCCTGAAGAGCGCGCTGCGCTCGGTCGTCGGGGCCGTGGGAGCCCGCGACTGCTCCTGCGGCGCCGCGGTCGACGGCATGACGCTGCCGATCGAGCTGCCGTGAGGATCCTGCTCACGGGCGCTGCCGGCTTCATCGCGACGCACATCGCCGAGCAGGCGCGAGCCCGCGGGCACGAGGTCATCGGCGTGGACGCCTACCTCGCCGCCGCTCACGGACCCGATGTCGAGCCCGATCCGGCGATCGCACGCCGCGACCTGCGCACCGACGACGTCGACGACCTGCTCGACGGCATCGACGTCGTGTGCCACCAGGCCGCGATGGTCGGCAACGGCGTCGACGCCCAGGACCTGCCGGCCTACGCCGAGCACAACGACGCCGGCTCGGCCCGCCTGCTCGCGGCCATGGCTCGGACCGGCGTCGACGACCTGGTCATGGCGTCGTCGATGGTGGTCTACGGCGATGGCCGGTACACCTGTGCGATCGACGGCGACGTGCCACCGGCCGTGCGCGAGGACGACGACCTCCAGGCCGGCCGCTTCGACCCTCGGTGCCCCCGCTGCGGTGGTGACATCACCTGGCGGGAGATCGACGAGGACACGCCCTTCCTCCCCCGCACGAGCTACGCCGCGTCCAAGGTCGCCCAGGAGCACTACGCCTCCGCCTGGTGCACGCTCCAGGCCAGCCGTGCGATCGCCCTGCGCTATCACAACGTGTACGGCCCCGGCATGCCGGCGGACACCCCCTACTCCGGCGTCGCGGCGATCTTCCGGTCCGCGATCGCCCGTGGTGAGGCGCCTCGCGTCTTCGAGGACGGTCGACAGGTGCGCGACTTCGTGCACGTGAGCGACGTCGCCCGGGCGAACGTGCTCGCGATCGAGCAGGTCGCGCACCACCCGACCGGCCTGACCGCCTACAACGTGGCGTCCGGCCGGACGTTCACGATCGGCGAGATGGCCTCGACGCTCGCGCGCGCGGCCGGCGGCGACCCACCGGTGCTCACGGGTGACTACCGACGCTTCGACGTGCGTCACGTCGTGGCGTCCCCCGCGGCCGCCACGGCGGGCCTCGGCTTCACGGCCGAGATTGCACCCGAGGTCGGACTGGCCCGACTCGCGACCGATCCGCTCCGCACGCGCTGACCTACCAGCGCGTGAGCAGCAGGTGCTGCACGAGCAGCGCCAGGGCGACCTGCGAGACCAGCAGCGGGCGGTGCCAGCGCTGCGGCAGGAGCAGCGGCAACGCCACGACCCAGATCGTGAACGGCATCCAGATCCGCTCGACCTCGGCCTTGCTCATGCCCGAGAGGGTCGCGGCCAGGATCGTCAGCATCGCGGCGGCAGCGAGTGCGGCCAGCACCGTGCGGTCGCGAGGACTCGAGGCGGCATCGTCCTGCGCGATCTCGTCGGAGTTCTCCTCCCACCTGCGGGGCGAGGGGAGGAACCGCGGGCCGAAGGCTCCCCGCAACGCGGCGAGAGCGCGGGGGAACGCCGCCCAGACGGCCAGTCCGACCGTGAAGGTCCAGGCTGCCACGTCGGCCCACACCCAGTACCAGTAGGCCCGGTCCGAGGCGATGCCGTCGTAGTAGCGCTCGCGGAGCACCGGGTAGGCCTCCCACCACGCGAACCCGAGGGCCGTGAAGACCGCCGCGACCGCGACGGCACCACCCAGGGCCCACGGAAGGGCACGCCACGATCGTCCGATCCACAGCACCGCCAGCGCCAGGATGCCCAGGAGCACGAGTCCGTACGACAGGTAGACGCAGAGCCCCAGGAGCAGGCCCGCGCCGATCCCGGCGGTGACGCGATGGCGTGGCACCCGGGTGGCGATCGCCAGGAGGCACAGGCCCCAGGCCGCCACCGCCGTGAAGACCGCGTCGCCGTTGACCCCCATGTACACGGCGACCGGGGCCAGCACGATCCACGGCAGCGCGGCGCGGGCGAGCTTCTCCGAGCCCAGGACCTTCAGCGTCTGCAGCACCGCGACGATCGCCGTGCTGCCGATCGACACCACGACCACGCCGATCCAGAACGGGTCCGTGATCCCCAGTCGGTCGACGAGCACGAAGAAGAGCAGCGCTCCGGGCGGGTGTCCGGCCACGTGGGTGCGCCAGTTGTCGACCGAGTCCATGGGGATGTGGTCGATGAACGTGCGCAGCATCGGCAGGATCGCGTCGACGCGCTGGGCGTCGTAGACGTACTCGCCGGGCCGCTCGACGACGTCGAAGACGCGGGAGAGGCCCTCCGGCCCCTCGGTCATGGCCACGGCCATGGTCCAGACCCACACGCCGACGTAGCCGATCAGGAGCGTCCGGCGCCAGCTCGACGCCGCGACCAGCCGGGGCAGGCCCACGACGAGCAGCAGTCCGATGACGACCGCGGGAATCGCCAGCAGGCCGATGCGTGGATCCCAGTCCGCGTGCAACGGCGGCCAGTTGACCTCGACGTCCTCGCCGGTCACTCGCGGCACGATGATCGCGGCGCCGACCAGCACGACGGCTGCGGCGCCCGAGAGCAGGGCCGCGCGGCCGGACTTCAGACGATCTGACACGACGTCCAGCCTAGAGGCGCGGTCCAGCGCTCGCCGAGGGACGTCGCGCATCACCGCTGAGGGCGAGACCAGCGCGGGTCTTCTCGCTTCCCGCAGAAATCTCGCCGCGCGGCCAATACCGGGACGCCGTAGTTTCGAACCATGATCATGAGGACCTGCGACGTCGTGATCCCGTGTCGCGATGAAGCCCTGGCCCTCCCGCAGGTCCTCGCCGACGTCCCCGACGGCTGGCACGTCATCGTGGTCGACAACGGCTCGTCCGACGGCACGGCCGATGTCGCCCGTTCCCTCGGGGCCACGGTCGTGGACGAGCCGCTGCCCGGCTACGGCGCCGCCGTCCACGCCGGAGTGCTGGCGGCCACCGCCGACTACGTCGCCGTCATCGACGGCGACGCGTCCATGCGCCTGCAGGACCTCGTCCCGATGTTCGACGTCGTGCGATCAGGAGCAGCCACGATGGCGATCGGTCGCCGGCGGCCGATCGCCCGCGGTGTCTGGCCGTGGCACGCGCGGGCCGGAACCCTCGCGCTCGCCACGATGATCCGCCGTCGCAGCGGCTTCGGCATCCACGACCTCGCACCGATGCGGGTCTGCCGTCGCGACGATCTCCTGGCCCTGGGGGTCGAGGACCGCCGTTTCGGCTACCCGCTCGAGCTCATGCTCAAGGCCGCGGCCGCCGGGTGGACCGTGCAGGAGCTCGACGTGCCCTATGGCCGGCGCGCTGCCGGTACTCGCTCGAAGGTCTCGGGCTCGGTCCGCGGAACTGCTCGGGTCATCCACGACTTCGCCGGGGTGCTGCGGTGAACCCGACCTTGCTGATCGTGGCCAAGGCGCCGATCCCGGGTCTCGCGAAGACGCGCATCGGACGCGTCCGCGGCCACGCGCACGCCGCCGAGATCGCGGCTGCCGCCCTCCTCGACACGCTCGCGACCGCCGGTGCCACGGGTTGGCCGGTCGTCGTGGCGATGACCGGCGACCTCGCCGACGCCACGCGGGGCGACGAGATCGCGGTCGCCCTGGCCGGCGCCCGGGTCATCGCGCAGCGTGGTGACGGACTGGGCGAGCGTCTCGCGCATGCTCACGTGGATGCCGATGCCGGTCACGGTGTCGTCCAGGTCGGCATGGACTCCCCCCAGGTCACGGTCGACGACTACCGGCAGGCCGGTGACGCCCTGCGAGGCGGCTCGACCGTGCTGGGCCCCGCCTCCGACGGCGGCTGGTGGCTGCTCGGCGTGCAGCGCGGCAGCGACGCCGCCGCACTGCCGCAGGTCGAGATGTCGCGTGCCGACACCGCCGACCGCACGATCGCGGCCCTCGGTGGCACCGTCGAGCTGCTGCGCACGCTGACCGACATCGACACGTGGGAGGACGTGCTGGCGGTCGCGGGCGACCTGCCTGGCTCGTGTCTCGCCCGCGCGGTCCAGGAGGTGGCTGCATGAGCAGCGCGATCGACGCCGGCAGCGTGTTCGACGACCTCTTCTCGGCCGGCTCGGGACGCTTCGTCCGCGACGACGGCAACGTCGAGCACCTGGCCGTCCACCAGTGGGCGGGCGACACCGACGACGCGGACCGCCACCTGTTCATCGAGCAGTGTGCGGGCCCGACACTCGACATCGGCTGCGGACCCGGACGCCTGGTGGGCGAGCTCGTGAACCAGCGGATCCCCGCCCTCGGCATCGATGTCTCGCGTGAGGCGATCCGTCGGACGCGTGTGCGTGGCGCCCTGGCCCTGCACCTCGACGTCTTCGACGAGATCCCCGGCGCGGGTCACTGGGACCACGCGCTCCTGGCCGACGGCAACATCGGCATCGGCGGGCATCCCGTGCGACTGCTGAACCGCGTCCGTGAGCTGCTCGGGCCGGACGGCACCGTCCTGGCGGAGGTCGCTCCCCGGGGCACCGGCGTCGTCCGTGACCAACGACGCCTCTGGGTCAACGGCCGTTACTCACCGCCGTTCAGCTGGGCCGTCGTCGGGCTGGACGCGATCGATCACGTCGCCGACGAGGCGGGCCTGGTCGTCACCGGGGTCCGCTCCATGAACGGCCGCCACACCGCCACCCTCGCCCGGGGTTGATTCCCCGCACGTCGCAGGATCGAGGCGGGGCGTGAGCAGCGCATGCGACGGGGTCCGGGCGTCGCTACTGTCGATGGATGAGCCCTGCCTCCCCCACTGCCACCTCAGCCATCGCCGACGGCGTCACCGATGACGCGCTGAAGGGTCTGCGCCGCTGGAACCTGGGCCTCACCGTGCTGCACGCGGCCCAGGCCGTCGCGATCCTGGTGCTCGGCAACGGCTTCGCCATCGCCGTCACCTCCACGTTCCCCGAGGGCCCGCCCGGAGCCGACGCGCCCGCGCCCAGCTCGTTGTTCGAGGTGTCGATCTCGGTGGCCATCGCGGTGTTCCTGTTCCTGGCCGCGGCCGACCACCTGGTCACCGCCACGGTGGGGCGCGGCCTCTACGAGTCGGACCTGCGCGGCGGCATCAACCGCTTCCGGTGGGCCGAGTACTCGATCAGCGCCACCATCATGATCGTGCTGATCGGCTTCTACTTCGGCATCACCGACATCACCGCCGTGGTCGCGGTCATCGGCGCCAACGTCGCGATGATCCTCTTCGGCTGGCTGCAGGAGCGCGTGAACCCGCCCGGTCGCACCAGCACCACCATGCTGCCGTTCTGGTTCGGCACCGTCGCCGGCCTGGCGCCCTGGGTGGCGATCGTGATCAACCTGGCCGGATCCGACGGTGCTCCCGGCTTCGTGATCGGCATCTTCGCCTCGCTGGGCCTCTTCTTCTCGACCTTCGCGGTCAACCAGTGGCTGCAGTACCGCCAGGTCGGCCCGTGGAAGAGCTACGCCTTCGGCGAGAAGACCTACCTGGTGCTCAGCCTGGTCGCGAAGTCGGCCCTCGCGTGGCAGATCTTCGGCGGTTCACTCGCCGGTTGATCCCCGGCTGCGCCCGGGCACCGTCAGGAGGGGGTCGACGTCACGCCCGGAGGACACCCACCACCGGGTTGAGCTCGGAGGCCGCCAGGCCTCCCGGCTGCACCCCGGGCAGGAACTCCCGCCAGGTGCCGCTGATCAGGGTCGGGGACTCCACGACGCGAGCACCGTCGGCGAAGTAGGTGGTGGCCAGCGCGCGACGTGGCTGGGTGGTCCGGTTGGGACCGGCGGTGTGGAAGCAGAGCGCGGAGTGGAAGGAGACGTCACCGACCGCGAACGGTCGTGACTCCACGGCCACCTGCCGTTCGGCGAACCGCTGGGCGACCGCCTCGTCGTAGGACGTGCCGACCTTGTCGAAGTCGAGGTCGGCGACCTCCGCGAGCACCTCGCGACCGCGGGCGAAGGACAGCGGTCCCATCGGGCCGGGAATCGCTGACATCGGCATCCACGCCGTGACGGCCTGCACCGTCTGCAGGGGGAAGTGCTCGGCGTCGTGGTGCCACGGCGTGCGGCCACATCCGGGCTCCTTCGACAGGGCGTTGTCGTGGTACAGCCGCACGGCGGGCTCCTCGAGGAGTGCGGCGGCGAGACCACCGATCCGGGGCGAGAGCGCCACGGCACGCATCAGGTCGTCGTGGAGCCACATCTGCTCCAGGGCGGTGAACCGTCCGGCGACGTCGTCGCCGTGCTCGGCCTTCAGCAGCTCCTCGAGCCGCTCGGCCAGCCGCCGCACGACGGCCGGTGAGAGGACGCCGGGCAGGCGGACGAACGCCTCGCGCCGGAAGGACTCGATGACCGTCGGGTCGAGGTCGTACGGCTCGGCCAGCTCGCGCTCGAGCTCGTCGTCGGAGGCCGGAGCGACGTCGGGCAGACCGGGGCCCTCGACGAGCTCGGCGGACGCGTCCTCGTTCTTCGCGAGCGTGACGTACCAGTCCCACCAGTCCTGGTCGTTGCCCGCCCAGTCCTGCTCCAGGCCTTCCCCGCGGTTCTGCTCGGGGAGCCGGTCGTTCGTCGTGGTGTCGTTGTTCAGAACCACAGCAGGGCCGCCTCGTGCTCGAAGGTGTAGGCACCGCTCTCGTCGCGGCAGGAGGCGAGGTAGTCGCCCAGGACGGGAGCGTCTTCCATCTGGGCCAACGACACCGAGTCGTCGAACGCGCAGCGTTGGAGGAAGCCCTCGATGACGGCGCGATCGTCGCTGCCCGTGCGGTAGGTGATGCGCTGGTCCCGCACGTCGGCACCGGCGCCCGTCAGCGCGTCGCGCACCTGCTCGGCGGAGGTGTACGGCGTGGCGTCGCGCACGCCGGCGCGGAAGGCGTCGTAGAACGCCAGGTAGTGCGAGGTGGACGTGGCCTGGGCGACCAGGCCCAGACCGCCCGGGGCCAGGGCGGCCACGATCCGCTGCGCGGCGACGTCGAGCTCATCAGCAGGTAGGGCGTACAGGGCGTGCGTGGCCCACACGACGTCATACCCCGTGCGCTCGGCGGGCAGGTCCTGCAGCGTCATCACCAGGTCGTGCCGGCCGACGAACGGCGGTGCGAGGACACCGCGTGCCTCCTGGACCGAGAAGGCCGACGGATCCAGCAGGTCGTAGGCGATGGCGGGCACCTCGCCCAGATCGGTGTGGAGGCGCAGGGCGGTCGGAAACTTCCCGCTGCCACATGCCACGTCGAGCATCGACCAGCCCTCGTGAGCCCGATCGGCGAGCACCCGTGGCCAGTCGGCGGCCAGCGCCAGCTGGCGATAGTCCTCGGTGGCCAAGGCGTAGAACGCCTCCATGCCGGTGCGCCCCGCCTCGCTCCAGTGCTGGAGACTGCGCTCCGCGGTGGATCCTGTGCTCACGCTGCTCCTCGACGCGCCGCCCAGCGGGTGGCACGCATGTTGTTCCTACCTGATTGACTCCAGTCAATGTCCAACGTATCCCCGTCCACCTCGCCTCACCCCGCACCGGCACTCCACGAGCTTCGCGAGGACGGGATTCTCGGCGACGTGCGCGCGGCTCGTCGCGGGGAGGACGCCCTCTCGGACCTCGCACCGGATGCCTACGCCCGCGGCCACGCCGCGTTCGAGGCGCGCTCGGACCAGCGGTCGTTGATCAGCGGCCATCTCGCCGCCCGACTGGCCAGCCGCGCCACCGGACCGGTCGCCGTGCTCTCCGTCGGCTGCGGCGACGGGTCGCTGGACGTGCCCCTCGCTGCTGCCCTGACCGACGTGGTGCCGGCCCGACCGGTTCGCTACGTCGGCATCGATCCGTACGTCGGGAGCACGACCGCGTTCGCCTCGGCGATGGCTGCGTTGGGTCGGGCCGGTCTGTCGGCCGAGGTTCACGCCACGACGTTCGCCGAGGCGCCGGTCAGCGAGCACTTCGACGTCGTCACGTTCGTGCACTCGATGTACTACGTCCCCGAGGTCGCCTCGACGCTCCGCGAGGCGCATGCGCTCCTGCGACCAGGGGGTGAGCTGCTGGTGGTCAACGCCCCCCGCGGAGCCCTGAACATCCTCGTCGACGTGCTCGCCCCGCCGGTCGAGGGCCACCGGCAGTGGTTCAGCGAGGACATCCCGGCGGCACTCACCCGTGCAGGCTTGCGGACCGAGGAGGTCATCACGGTCGACGCCCGCGTGGACCTGGAGGGCGCCAGCGACGAAGTCCTCGACTTCACGGTGCAGGCTCGACTCACCCCCGCGCTACGACCTCTCGTGCGCGCCTACCTCGATGCGGTGTCGGTCCCTTGCCCCACGTCGGGCGTCCCGCTCGTGCCGCACCCGGTCGACGTCTACCGCGTGCGCAGGGCTGCCTGAGTCGTTCCCACCGGCTCCTGGTGTGGGATCAGCCGATCGAACGTCGACAGGCCCAGAAGTCCTCGGACCTGCGGGCCTGACCAGTCCGGTCGAGCGGATCGGATCGGCACCGGAGCTCCTGGTTCCTCGAATCCTGCACGCCTCGACACAGCACGAAGGGCCCCCCGACTGCGTCGGTGGGCCCTTCGTTGCTGGTCGGGCTGACAGTGTGCTGGTTCAGGACATCGGCAAGGCATGTCTCAAGACATAGGCAACACTCCCGGCCACGCTGCTGGGGGTGTCGAAAGCCAAGCTCGTCATCAGCGCGATCACCGTCCAGGGACTGACCCAGGCCGAGGCCGCCCGCACCTACGGACTGTCGCAGGCCTGGGTCTCGCGCCTGATGGCCCGCTACCGCGACGAGGGTGAGGCCGGGTTCGAACCACGCTCCCGACGGCCCAAGACGTCCCCGAACGCGACCCCGGCCGCGACGGTCGCATTGGTGCTCCAGCTCCGCCGCGAGTTGACGACGGCCGGCCTGGACGCCGGCGCCGACACCATCGGCTGGCACCTGGAACACCATCACCAGACCCCGCTGCCCCGCGCGACGATCCACCGAATCCTGACCCGACACGGCTTGGTCACACCCGAACCGAAGAAGAAGCCGAAAACGGCGCTGCACCGTTTCGAAGCATCCATGCCGAACGAGACCTGGCAGTCCGACTTCACCCACTACCGCCTCAGGACGGGCGTCGACGTCGAAATCCTGACCTGGCTCGACGACTGCACCCGTTACGCCATCCGTGTCACCGCCCACCGAGCCGTCACCGCGATCATCGTCCGAGACTCTTTTCGTGAGGCCGTCAGAACCGCTGGAATCCCGGCCTCGACGCTCACTGACAACGGCATGGTCTTTCCCCCAAGCACTTCGTGCAGGGAGGTGCCCCCACCACCCGCTTCGCGAGTCGTCCCGGTCGCAACGCCCTCGAGAACGACCTCCGCCGCTTCCACGTCATCCAGAAGAACGGCCGTCCGAACCACCCGACCACCCAGGGCAAGGTCGAACGGTTCCAGCAGACGATGAAGAAGTGGCTCCGCGCTCAACCCGCCCAACCGGCCACGATCGACGCGCTCCAGGCGCTGCTCGATGAGTTCGTCGACGAATACAACAACCGGCGCCCCCACCGTTCACTCCCGCACCGAGCACCACCGGCAACCCTCTTCGAGGCCATGCCCAAAGCACTACCGATGAATAGCCGCGACGCCGAGACTCACGCCCGGATCCGACATGACCGCATCGACACCAGCGGCGTCGTCACCCTGCGCATCGCCGGCCGTCTTCACCACATCGGCATCGGCCGAACCCACGCCCGAACCCACGTGATCCTGCTCGTCCACGACCTCCACGTCCGAGTCGTCGCAGCAGCCACCGGCGAACTTCTCCGAGCGCTCGAAATCGACCCAGAACGGGACTACCAACCCCAGAAATAACAAGGCGTGAACCCACATCCGTGGGTTCACGCCTTGCCGATGTCCTGAGACATCACATGGTCGGGCTGACAGGATTTGAACCTGCGACCCCCTGACCCCCAGTCAGGTGCGCTACCAAGCTGCGCTACAGCCCGTGAACCGTCGATCACTCTATCGCAGGTGGGTCGTGGGTCATGCCACCGGCTCGGCGTTCACCGGCAGGGTCCGTCGACTCACGAACCGGCGCTCGTGACCCTCGACGGGATCGGTGAAAGCCAGGGCCTGGGCCAGGAGCTGCAGCGGCGTGCTGAAGTCGTCGACCTCGACCTCGAGGATCTCGGGGTAGAGCGGGTCGCCCACGATCGGGATGCCCAGTCCCGCCAGGTGGACACGCAGCTGGTGGGTGCGTCCGGTCCGGGGCGACAGGCGGTAGACGGCGCGACGGCCCAGGACCTGCTCGAGCTCCACGAGGGTCTCGGCGTTCGGCATGACGTCCGGCACGACCGACGCCTGCAGCTCGCCACGGTGCTTGCGGAGGTGGTTCCGCACCACGACCGGCAGCTCCAGCGCCGGGTCGTACGGCGCCAGCGCCAGGTACGTCTTGGCCACACCCTTGGCCTGGAAGAGACCGTGGTACGCACCGCGCCACCGGCGCTCGGTCGTGAGCACGAGCACGCCCGAGGTGACCCGGTCCAGACGGTGCACGGGCGACAGCTCCGGCAGGTCCAGCTCGTCACGCAGCCGCACGACGACGCTCTGGGCCACGTGGCGCCCGCGCGGGATCGTCGAGAGGAAAGGCGGCTTGTCGACCACCACGAGCCGCTCGTCACGGTGCAGGACGTCAAGGGAACCGGGCACCGTGGGTTCCTCGCGCAGGTCGCGGTGGAACCAGACGAAGGTGTGGGGGCGGTAGGGGTCGTCCTCGCGGACCACCCGGCCGCCATCGCCGACGAATCGCCCGTCGGCCAACATCCCGGACACGTCGACGCGATCGGGAAGCTTGGCGCGGAGCCAGTCGCCCATCGTCGCCCACGGCGCCGCACCCGGCGTTCGGTCCGGGGTGCGGACCCAGGCGGGCGCGAGTCCCTGTCGGGCCGGCAGGGGCGCCTGAGGAGGCATGCCCCCGGCCTAGCGGCGCTTGCGCTTCTCGCGGACGCGCTGGGTCAGGTGGATCGGCGTGCCGGCGAACCCGAACTCCTCGCGCAGGCGACGCTCCACGAAGCGCAGGTACGTGTCCTCGAGCTTGCCCGACGTGAACAGCACGAAGGTGGGCGGTGAGGTCTGCGCCTGCGTGCCGAACAGGATCTTGGCCTGCTTGCCACCGCGCACGGGGTGCGGGTGCTCGGCGACGAGACGGCCGAGGAACGAGTTCAGCATGCCGGTGCCGACGCGGGTCTCCCAGCCGTCGATCGCGGTGTCGAGGGCGCGGACGAGCCGGTCGATGTGCCACCCGGTGAGGGCGGCGATGTTGATGCGCGGCGCCCACTGGACCTGCACGAGCTCGCGGTCGATCTCGCGCTCCAGGTAGAACCGGCGGTCCTCGTCGACGAGGTCCCACTTGTTGAACGCGATGACCAGGGCCCGACCCGTCTCGCGGACGGACTGGATGATGCGGATGTCCTGCTCGCTGAGCGACTGGCTGGCATCGACGACCATGACGGCCACCTCGGCGCGCTCGATCGCCTGGCTCGTGCGCAGGCTCGCGTAGTACTCGTGGCCCGAGGCCTCCCGCACCCGCTTGCGAATGCCGGCCGTGTCGATGAAGGTCCAGGTGCGGCCCCCGAGCTCGACCAGCTCGTCGACCGGGTCGACCGTGGTGCCGGACTCGTCGTGCACGACCACGCGGTCCTCGCCGGCCAGCTTGTTGAGCAGGCTGGACTTGCCGACGTTGGGCTTGCCGACGATCGCGATGCGACGCGGACCGCCGACCGGCTCGCCGTCCCACTCCGGGGCCTCCGGCAGGGCGTCGAGGATCGCGTCGAGCATGTCGCCGCTCCCCCGGCCGTGCAGGGCCGAGACGGGGTAGGGCTCGCCGAGGCCCAGGTTCCACAGCGCCGCGGCCTCGGCCTCGGTGCGCTGGTCGTCGACCTTGTTGGCGGCCAGCACGACCGGCTTGCCGGACGCGCGCAGGATCTTGACGACTGCCTCGTCGGCATCGGTGATGCCCACCGTGGCATCGACGACGAACAGCACGGCGTCGGCGACGGACACGGCGATCTCGGCCTGGGCGGCGATGCGCTCGGCGAGGCCTCGGGCGTCGGGGTCCCAACCACCGGTGTCGACCACCGTGAAGTTGCGCCCGTTCCACGTCGCGTCGTAGGGCACCCGGTCGCGCGTGACCCCGGGGACGTCCTCGACGACCGCCTCACGGCGGCCGATCATGCGGTTGACGAGCGTCGACTTGCCCACGTTGGGTCGTCCGATCACCGCCAGGACGGGAAGGGGCCCGGTGGGCTGGTCGTGCTCGATCTCAGTCATTCGAAGGTGTCCTGCTGGGGAGGCGGACCGGGAAGGTCGCGCTGGAGGGTCTCGGTCGCCCACTCGACGTGGGTCCGCAACGCATCGGCGATCCGGTCGCTCGCGGCCGAGACGGATCCTGCGTCGCGCGGCCACGGTGTGGCCGCGAAGGTCAAAGGACGACCATAGACGACGTCGACCCGTTGTCCCGAACTCGGCTTGCTCTCGATGTCCGCCCCGGGCTCACGGGTGCCGATCACGGCGACCGGCACGACGGGGCTCCCGGTGGCCAGCGCGAAGTACCCCGCACCCCCGAACACCTCGTGCACCAGCCCGTCGCCGCGCTTTCCCTCCGGGTAGACGAGCAGGGCCTGGCCGGCCCGCAGCACGCGCAGCGCGGTGCGGACGGCGGCGGCATCGGTACGACCGCGGTGCAGCGTGATCTGCGCCCCGAGGCGCAGCAGCCAACCCCCGCCGCCCTCGAACGACTCGTGCTTGACCAGCGCGTGCAGGGCACGGTCCGAGGTGATCACGGTCAACGGACCGTCGAGCCAGCCGATGTGGTTGCTCGCAAGGATCACGGGGCCCGCGGTCGGGACGTGGTCGAGTCCGCTGACGTGGACGTCCCAGCGCCGGCTCAGGCGCCGGCGCAGCAGCGGCTTCAGGACGCGGTGCGGCCACTCGGTCAGCCCCGAGCGCACGGGTCCGGGCTGGGCGATCGTCGTCATCGGCGCTGCTCGACCAGCGTCACGATGTGGTCGATGACCTGCTCGAGCGAGAGGAACGTGCTGTCGACCTCGACCGCGTCGTCGGCCTTGGCCAGCGGTGAGGTGGCCCGGGTGGAGTCGATGCGGTCGCGGCTCAGGAGCGAGGCTGCCGTGGCGGCGGTGTCGGTGCCGCCCTCCTCAGCGGCACGACGCGCGGCGCGGGCCTCGGTGTCGGCGACCAGGTAGACCTTGAGCAGGGCGTCGGGTGCGACGACCGTGCCGATGTCACGGCCCTCGACGACGATGCCGGGGCCCGCGGCCTCGATCGCCGCCCGCTGGAGGTCGACCAGGTGGGCGCGCACCTCGGGGACCGTCGAGACCGGGCTCACGTGACGCACGACGTCCTCACCGCGGATCTGCACCGCGACGTCGGTGCCGTCGACCGTGATCGTCGGCCCCAGCGGGTCGGTGCCCGAATCGATCCGGATCTCCGGGACCGTCGCGGCGACCGTTGCGGCGTCGGCGGGGTCGACCCCGCGCTGCAGCAGGGCCCACGTCACGCCGCGGTACATCGCCCCGGTGTCGAGGTAGGCCAGACCGAGCCGGCTCGCGACGCCTCGAGCGGTGCTGGACTTGCCGGACCCGGACGGTCCGTCGACGGCGACGACGAGGGGGGTGGCGCTGACGGGCACAGGGCTCCTATCGGTACGCGGGCCAGCCGCGTGTGGTGAGGGACGTCGTGAGGTGGTCGGCCCGGTCGGCGGCGACCTCGACCTGGGCCAGACCCACGGGTCGACCGTACTCGTGGTCGATGCGGAAGTCCTCGATGTTGACCCCCGAGTCGCCGATGTCGGCCATGAGCTGCGAGAGCACGCCCGGGCGGTCGTCGACCGGGACGAACACCGAGGCGCTGACGGTGCGGATCTCGCCGTGCTTGCCGGGGATGCGCTGCGTCCCGGCCCGGCCCGCGTCGAGCACGTCCGACAGGCGTCCGGCGAGCACGTCTCCCCCGGCGTCGAGCGCGTCGAGCACCCGGTCGAGGTCGCCGCGCAGGGACTTCAGGAGGGTCGTCACGGCGCCGGCGTTGCTGTCGAGGATCTGCAGCCACATGCCGGTGGCGCTCCCCGCGATGCGCGTGACGTCGCGCAGACCCGGCCCCGCGAGGTCGACGTGCTCGCGCGGCGCGCTGGCCAGCAGCCCTGCCGTCAGCACGGAGACGACGTGGGGCACGTGCGAGACGAGGGCGACGGCCTCGTCGTGCCGGTCGGCCTCGAGCACCGTCGGCACGGCCTCGACGGCGTGCACGACCGCGGTGACCAGCGCGAGCGCGCGGTCGCTCGACTCCGGGAGCGGCACGACAGCCCACGGTCGTCCCTCGAACAGCAGCGCGGAGCCCGCGGTCGGACCGGACCGCTCGGTGCCGGCCATGGGGTGTCCCCCGACGAACCGGGAGGCGCCGGGAGTGCCGGCGACGGCGCGCGCGACGGGCGCCTTGACGCTGGCGACGTCGGTCACGACGGCCTCCGGGAACTCCGCCAGGAGCTCCAGCACGGTTGCGGGCACGACAGAGGGCGGGACGGCGACGACGACCAGATCGGGCGCCTCCGCCGGCGCCACGGTGCCGGCGCCCACCGAGGCGGCCACCTCGGCCACGCCCGGCACCGCGTCCCGCAGGTGCACCTGGACGTCGCGCGACCGCAGCGCCAGCGCCACGGAGGTCCCGATCAGGCCGCATCCGACGACGAGGGCCGTGCTGGGGAGGGTGGCGGCGGGCCGAGCAGCCTCAGTCGTCCCCTCCGTCGTCATGCCCCCACGCTATCGAAGAGCGCTCCGAGCTCGTCGCGGCTGAGGTCGCGCGTGCGACCGGAGGCCAGCGCGCCGACCCGGAGCGGGCCGAAGGCCGAGCGGGTCAGGTCGATCACCGGGTGCCCCACGTGGTCGAGCAGCCGGCGGACGATCCGGTTGCGTCCCATGTGGATCTCGAGCTCGACGAGTGAACGGCCCGTCGTGACGTCGTTGACCTTGAACCGGTCGACCACGGCGCGACCGTCGTCGAGCTCGACCCCGGCCCGGAGCTGCGCACCGACGCGGTCGGTGACCTGCCCCTCGACGAGCGCGACGTACGTCTTGCTGATCTCGAAGGACGGGTGCGCGAGCCGGTGCGCGAGGTCACCGTCGTTGGTCATGACGAGCAGGCCGGAGGTGTCGGTGTCGAGCCGGCCGACGTGGAACAGCCGCTCCGGACGGTCGCCCACGAGCGTCCGGAGGTCAGGCCGGCCCCGCTCGTCGTTCATCGACGTCACGACGCCACGCGGCTTGTTGAGCATCACGTACACGTGGTCGTTGGGCGGCGGCAGACGACGACCGTCGACGCGGATGACGGCTCGGGCGGGATCGACGCGCATGCCCATCTGCGACACGATCTCGCCGTCGACCTCGACCCGGCCGTCGAGCATCAGGTTCTCGCAGGCACGGCGGCTGCCGAGGCCGGCCGCCGCCAGGACCTTCTGCAGGCGCACCCCTTCGGCGGACTCAGGCATGGGCGCCCCGGTCCACGTCGTCGTCGGACTCCGCCGGCTCGACCTCGGGTTCGGGCACGGGCGTCTCCTCCGTCGCCTCGCCGGGCGTCCCGTCCGGGTCAGGGCCCGGGTCAGGGGCCGCTGCCGCGGTGGGCGGGGTGGCCGGCGCGAAGAGATCGTCCTCCATCTCGTCGAGCTCGGGCAGCATCGGGGCGATCTCCGGCATCTCGTCGAGGCTGCCGAGTCCCATGCGCTCCAGGAAGTAGCTGGTGGTGCGGTAGAGCAGCGCGCCGCTCTCGGCGTCCTGGCCCGCCTCCTCGATGAGGCCCCGGGTCACGAGCGTGCGCACCACGCCGTCGACGTTCACGCCGCGGATCGCGGAGATGCGCGAGCGGCTGATCGGTTGGCGGTAGGCCACGACCGCGAGGGTCTCGAGGGCGGCCTGGGTCAGCCGGGCCTGCTGCCCGTCGAGCACGAATCGCTCGACGGCCGCCGCGACGTTCTCGCGGGTGTAGTAGCGCCAACCACCGGCGATCGGCCGCAGCTCGAAGCCGCGTCCCTGCTCGTCGTACTCGGCGGCGAGGGCCTCGAGCGCCTCCTGCACGTCGACCGGGGGGTGTCCCACGGCCTGGGCCAGCGTGAGGTGGTCGAGCGGCTGGTCAGCGACCATCAGCACCGCCTCGAGGGCGGGCCGCAGGTCGAGCATCTCGAGCTCGAGCTCGTGGGGGCCCCTCGGCAAGCTCGATGAGGGCAGCTGGGCGTCACTCATGGGAGGTGTCCTTCGCGGGTTCCGGGTGGGGGGCGTCGCCGGGCGACGCGTCCGAGTCGGTCGGGGCGGCACCCGGGTCGTCGAGGTCGGGGGCGAGCAGCTCGGCCGGGAGCACGTGGGCCTCCCCCGTCTCGGGCGGGGCGTCGAACTCGAGGCCGACCTCGATCTCGCCGTCGTCGCTGCCGGTCCACCGCAGATGGAGGTCGCCGAGCGGCGTGGCCTGCTCGAAGGCGACCATGCCCTCGCGGAACAGCTCGAGCAGGGCCAGGAACCGGGCGACCGTGGTCATGAGGTCCGGCGAGTCCGAGGTCAGCGTGCGAAACGTCAGGCGGCCTTCGCGGCGCAGGCGGTCGACCACGACGTGCGCCTGCTCGCGCACGCTGACCTGCGGCGCGTGCAGGTGTGCCAGCGACAGGATCGGCTCGGGCCGCGGGGTCAGGGCGTGGGTGGCCAGCCGGGCGAGGTCGTCGGGCGTCGCCGCGATCAGGATCTCCGGCAGCAGCTGCGCGAACCGTGGCTCGAGCGGCACGGCGCGGGGGTGACGACGCTGCTCGGCCTCCAGACGGGTGCCGATCTGCGCCGCCACCTGCTTGAACGCGCGGTACTGCAGGAGTCGGGCGAACAGGAGGTCGCGGGCCTCGAGCAGCGCGAGGTCCTCCTCGTCCTCCACCTCGGCCTGGGGCAGCAGGCGCGCCGTCTTCAGGTCGAGCAGCGTGGCTGCCACGAGAAGGAACTGCGTCGTCTGCTCCAGGTCGCCGCCGAGCTCGGCGATGTAGGCGATGAACTCCGACGTCACCTCCGACAGCGCGACCTCGGTCACGTCCATCGTGTGGCGACTGATGAGCTGCAGGAGCAGGTCGAACGGGCCCTCGAAGCCGCCGATGCTCAGAGAGAAGCCCGTGCCGGGCTCGGCTGCCGGATCGACCGGCGCGTCGACCTCGACCTCGCTCATCGGTTCTCCGGAAGTCCCTCGATGCGACGGACGAGATCGCTCTCGCCGCCCCGGGCCTCGAGGTCCTCCAGCGACGCGGCGAGTGCCGCCCGGACGATGCGACCGCGGTCGACGTTGCGCCCGACGACGGCACGCACCGTGAGTCGCGCCTGCTCCAGGGCCAACAGCTCGTCGGCCGTCACGTAAACCGTGATCTTCTCGTCGTGCTTGACCCGTCCACTGGCAGCGGGCTTGACCGGCTCCTCGGACGGCGCGACGGGTTCGGGTGCCGTGGACGTCGACGCGGACGTGGACCGGAACAGCTCGTCGGCCCCCGGCATCGTCGGTCGGCGGGCGGAACCGCCGCCCGAGCTCACGCCGCGGGGCATCGCACCAGGACCTCTCGCGCCAGCTGGCGGTAGGCGTCGGCACCGGGCGAGCTGGGGGCGTACTCGGTGATGGGTTCGCCCGCGACGGTCGAGTCGGAGAACTTGACGGTGCGGCGGATGACGGTGTGGAACACGAGGTCGCCCCAGCCCTGGACGAGCGTCTGCAGGACCTCGCGGCCGTGCAGCGTACGGCTGTCGTACATCGTGCCGAGCAGGCCCACGATCTGCAGGCGCGGGTTGGTGCGCTCGCGCACCTTCTCGATCGTCTCCTTCAGGAGCGCGACCCCGCGCAGCGCGAAGTACTCGCACTCCAGCGGGATGATGACCCCGTCGGACGCGGTCAGGGCGTTGACGGTCAGCAGTCCGAGCGAGGGCTGGCAGTCGACGAGGATCACGTCGTAGTCGTCGCGCACGTCGTAGAGGGCGCGGGCGAGGGCCTGCTCGCGGCCGACCTCGGTGACGAGCTGCATCTCCGCGGCGGAGAGGTCGATGTTGGCCGGCGCGAGGTCCAGCCCCGGGACGGATGTGGGGCTGATGATGTCGCGCAGGGACAGCGACCGGTCCATCAGGACGTGGTAGATGCTCTGGTCGAGCTCGTGGGCGTTGAGACCCAGGCCCACGGTGAGCGAACCCTGGGGGTCGAAGTCGACGAGCAGCACGCGACGGCCGGCCTCGACGAGCGCGGCACCGAGGCTGATCGTGGTGGTCGTCTTGCCGACGCCACCCTTCTGGTTGCACATCGACAAGACCGTGGCCGGGCCGGGACGACGGGGCTGGATCTCACCGAACTCCGGTGTCGGACGCCCCGTGGGTCCGGTTTCCTGACTCATCTCGTCCCCATCTTCTCCAGTGCCAACAGTGCCGCTCACCCTATCGCTGTCGCCGCCGGCGACCCGCGATTGAGGCAACACGACAGAGTAACCGTCTTCCACCACGGGCCGAGGCCGGCCGGGGGCCGCGGCGCCGCGCCAGGAACCTCAGCGTCGGGCTCGGGGGTGCGCCGTCGCGTACACCTCGCGGAGGCGGTCGACCGTGACGAGCGTGTAGATCTGCGTCGTCGTGACCGAAGCGTGGCCGAGCAGCTCCTGCACGACGCGGACGTCGGCACCGCCGTCGAGCAGGTGGGTCGCGAAGGAGTGCCGCAGCGTGTGCGGCGACACGTCGACGCCGATCCCGGCGAGCCGGGCCGTGCGGGTCAGGACGGTCCACGCGCTCTGGCGCGAGAGGCGACCACCGCGGGCGTTGAGGAACAGGGCCGATGACGAGGTGGGCGTGCTCGCCGTCGAGGACACGAGGGCCGGACGCGCGGTGGTCAGGTACGTCTCGATCGCGGCGAGCGCATAGCTCCCGACCGGGACGATCCGCTGCTTGCCGCCCTTGCCGCGCAGGAGCAGGGCCCCGTCCTCGCGATCGAGGTCGTCGATGTCGATCCCCACGGCCTCCGAGATGCGGGCCCCGGTGCCGTAGAGGATCTCCAGCAACGCACGGTCGCGACGGGCCAGCGTCGTGCCGGGGGCCCCGGCCGTCTCCAGGATGGCCTCGATCTGGTCGAGCGGCAGCGCCTTCGGCAGCCTCTGGTCGGGGCGAGGTGGTCGCACCTCGGCGGTGACGTCGACCGCGACGAGCTGCTCCCGCAGCCAGAAGCGGTGGAGTCCTCGCACCGTCACGACGTGACGGGCCACGCTGGCCGGCCCCAGGGGCGGGTGGTCGTCGTCGCCGGTGCGCAGCGCAGCCACGAATCCCTGGACGTCGGCCTCCGCGACGTCGGCCGGGCTCGACCGCCCGATCAAGGCGAGGTGGTCGAGATAGCGCCGCAGGTCGCGGCGGTAGGACGTCACGGTGTTGTCGGCGAGGCCACGCTCGACGCCGAGGTGCGCGAGGTAGTCGAGGATCGCGCGGTCGAGGTCCTGCCCCTCGCTCATCGACGTGCTCGCCGGCGGGCACTCACCGCGTGCGCCGGGCGTGCTCGGCCAGGATCGAGCCGATGGCTGCACCGTTCGAGATGCGTCCGGCCAGCACCGCGTCGACGGCGTCCGGGAACGGGAGCCACCACTGGCCCATGTCGGCCTCCTCGGCGTGCCGCTCCGTGCGCTCGTGCTGCGGGATCGGCGACAGACCCGTGGCGCGGAACACCGTCAGCGCCTCGCTCGTGTAGCCGGGCGAGGACCGCACGACGAGCTGGTGCTCCCAGTGCTCGGCCCGGACGTCGGCCTCCTCCGCGAGCTCGCGGGCGGCGGTCGCGAGCTCGTCCTCGCCCTCGACGTCCAGCACCCCGGCCGGCAGCTCGACCATGCGTCGCCCGACCGCGTGCCGGTACTGCGCCACCAGGAGGAGTCGGTCGTCATCATCGAGGGCGAGCACGCCGACCGCGTGACGCGGCTGCACGACCGCGCGCAGGTGCTGGCCCCCGGACGGATCGACGATCGTGTCGCGGCGCAGGGCGACGTAGGGCGTGTCGTAGACCGACTCCGACGCCGCGACGGGCCAGGCGGCGTCGGAGTCGGCGATGTCTGTCGGGGCGAGCCGGCCGGGCAGGCTCGGGTGCAGGCGGGTTCCGTCGCCGGTCACTCCGCCTCCGCCTGGTCCTGGGCTGCGACCTCGACGGGCAGCCGAGTCTCGCGCTGGCGCTGCAGCGCCGCCTTCACCAGCCCGGCGAACAGCGGGTGGGGCCGCGTGGGCCGCGACTTGAGCTCGGGATGGGCCTGGGTCGCGACGTAGTAGGGATGCACCTCGCGCGGGAGCTCCACGAACTCGACCAGGGTGCCGTCGGGCGACGTGCCGCTGAACGACAGGCCGGCCTCGGCGATCTGGTCGCGGTAGGTGTTGTTGACCTCGTAGCGGTGGCGGTGGCGCTCCTCGACCTTGTCGGTGCCGTAGACCTCGGCCACGATGCTGCCCGGCGTGAGCGAGGCGGGGTATCGGCCGAGGCGCATCGTGCCGCCGAGGTCGCCCGCACCATCGACGAACGCCTGCTGCTCGGCCATCGTGGCGATGACCGGCGCGGCCGTGTTCGCATCGAACTCCGTGGAGCTCGCATCGACGATGCCGGCCTCGTGCCGCGCGTACTCGATCACGATGCACTGCAGACCGAGGCAGAGACCGAGGGTCGGGATCTTGCGCTCGCGCACGTACTTCAGGGCGCCGATCTTGCCCTCGATGCCACGGATGCCGAATCCCCCCGGGACGCAGATCGCGTCGACGTCACCCAGCATGCGGGCCGCGCCGGCCTCGGTGGCGCACTCGTCGGACGGCACCCACCGCAGGTGGACCTTGGCGTCGTTAGCGAAGCCGCCCGCGCGCAGCGCCTCACCGACCGACAGGTAGGCGTCCGGGAGGTCGATGTACTTGCCGACCAGGGCGATCGTGACCTCGTCGGCCGGCTCGTGGACCCGGCGCAGCAGCGCGTCCCACTCGGTCCAGCTGACGTCGCGGAACGGCAGGTCGAGGCGTCGCACGACGTAGGCGTCGAGGCCCTCGGAGTGGAGCACCTTCGGGATGTCGTAGATCGACGGGGCGTCCGAGGCGGTCACGACGGCCTCGGGCTCCACGTCGCACATCAGCGAGATCTTGCGCTTGACGCTCTCGGGGATCTCGCGGTCCGAGCGGCAGACGATCGCGTCAGGCTGGATGCCGATCGAGCGCAGCGCGGCCACCGAGTGCTGCGTGGGCTTGGTCTTGAGCTCGCCGGACGGACCGATGAACGGCACGAGCGAGACGTGCAGGAAGAACACGTTCGTGCGGCCGATCTCGTGGCGCACCTGACGGGCCGACTCCAGGAACGGCTGGCTCTCGATGTCGCCCACCGTGCCGCCGATCTCGTGGATCACGACGTCGACGTCCGGGCCGCCCATCGAGAGCATGCGGTCCTTGATCTCGTTGGTGATGTGCGGGATCACCTGCACCGTGTCGCCGAGGTAGTCGCCGCGACGCTCGCGCGCGATGACGTCGGAGTACACCTGACCCGTCGTGACGTTGGCGCGACCCACGAGGTCCTCGTCGAGGAACCGCTCGTAGTGACCGATGTCGAGGTCGGTCTCCGCCCCGTCGTCGGTGACGAAGACCTCACCGTGCTGGAACGGGTTCATCGTGCCGGGATCGACGTTGAGGTACGGATCCAGCTTCTGCATCGTGACGCGCAGACCGCGCGACTTGAGCAGTCGTCCCAAGCTCGAGGCGGTCAGCCCCTTGCCGAGCGACGACGCGACGCCGCCGGTGACGAAAACGTGCTTGGTGACGGCGGTGTTGGCCAAGGCGACTCCCGTGGTTGCGCCCCGAGACCGGGGCCGGATGGAAACTCCACCACGGGATTCCAGCCTACACCTCGGGAGGCGCTACTGGGGCAGCTGTCCGTCGGCGCTGCGTGTCGTGCCCCAGGAGCCGTTCTCGCCCGCCGCCGATCGCACGAGGGCGAGGACCGACACGAGTCGTCCGGCGGCGAGGTCGGTCACGTCGACCGTCGAGAACGACCCGGAGCCGTTGTTGGAGCGCACCTGGTCCAGCACGCCCCCGTCGACGCTCGTGGTCGACGGTCCCACCAGGGCGCCGCCGGCGCCGCTCGTGGCGAGCTGGGAGGTGACGTCGGCGAGGATCTCGCCGCGGGCGCTGTCGGCCGAGGACGGCCCGACCACGACGAGCGCGAGATCGGCGCTCTGCGTGGGCGGCGTGGGCAGGTCCAGCAGACCGCCCTGCTCGAAGGCCGAGCGGATCGTGGAGGCCTGCTCGTCGAGCTCCCCATCGCCCATCAGGGCACGGGCCAGCGCGGCCCCGATACGGGTGTAGCTGTCGCCGGCGGCCTGGACGCCCGGGACGTCGGCGGCGGACTGCTCGGCGATCTGCTCGGCGAACTGGCGGTTGGCCGAGTCCAGCAGCTTGGTGGTCAGGGCGACCTCGCCCACGACCGTGCCTCCGGCGTCGCCGATGCGGGTCGTGAGGTCGTCGATCTCGGAGGTCTTGGCGCCCGGCGTGGTCACGACGACGACCCGGCGCTCGGCCAGGCCGGTGCCCACCAGGCCCGACGACGCATCGGCGAACGCGGTCTCGAACGCCTGCTCGGCGACGTCGGCGCGGGACTCGCCGCCGGCTCCCCCGCCTTCGTCGGAGTCGACGAAGGCGACCCCGAGCGCGACCCCCACGGCCAGCGCGAGGAAGACGGCCGCGAGCGAGACGACGTGGTAGCGGAAGTTGATCACGAGCGAAGTCCTTCGATCCACGAGACGAGGTCGCCGAACTGGTCGGAGACCCACCCGGTGACGTCGCCACCGGCAGAGGTGAGCGACAGCGCGACGCCCAGGGCGACGACGGCGCTCAGCACGAGGAACGCGATCGGCCAGATCGTGATGCGCCCCGTCGTGAGGTGGCCGACGACCTTGGCGTCGACGAGCTTCGCGGCCGAGCGCAGACGTACGACGAACGCAGGCCCGACCAGACCCGGGCTCTGGCCGAGGAAGTCCGACAGCGTCGGCGCGGCACCGGCGTGCACGATGACCGAGGCGCCGTTGGCGTCGGCCAGCAGGATCGCCAGGTCGGCGTCCTCGCCGTCGGCCACGAAGGGCACCACGTCCTTCTGGTGCTTCTCGAGGCGCTCCGGGGTTCGGATCTGGCCCGATGCCGTCGTGACGACGACCTCGTGCGAACGATCCAGCACGGCCGAGCTGAAGCCGTCGACGCCGCCAACCACGACGTCGGGCTTGTAGCCCGCCGCCAGGATCAGGTCGGCGCCCTTGCCGGCGCCCACCAGGACCGGGTCGCGGTCGAGCACGAAGCGCTTGAGCGACTTCAGGTCGGCCGCGGCGTCGAAGGAGTCCGACACGACGATGACGGCCCGACCCTTGAGGCGGGTCGTGAGTCGAGGCACGCGCACCCCGTCGAGCAGCATCGCGTGCTCGCGCCGCAGGTGGTCGGAGGCATTGACCGCCATCGTGTCGAGGCGGGTCGCGAAGTCGCTGGACGCCTCCGAGTAGTCGGCCGTGGCCTGGGCGCCGTCGCGCGCGATGCCGCTCGCGACCAGCACGCCCTCCCGGTAGATCTTGCCCTCGTGGACCCGGACCAGATCGCCACTGCGCAATCGGGTGACGATGCCGTCACCCACCTGGTCGACCAGGGGGATGCCCGCCTCGGCCAGCATCTCGGGGCCGGCGCTCGGGAACCTCCCCGTGGTGGACGGGGCGACGTTGACGACGGCAGCGACCCGGAGCTTGACCAGCTCGGCCGCGTCGTCGCCGTCAAGATCGGTGCGATCGATGATCGCGACGTCGCCGGCGCGGACACCTGCAGTCACCTCGGCGCCGGGTCGCGCGATCCGCGCGGGCCCGGAGACACCGGGGGCGTCGGACGTGCGACCGCCGCCTCGCTTGAAGATGGACATCGCCGCCCATCGTGCCACGGGAGACCCTCGGATCCCGGGAGCCACCGGGGCGGTGTGTCAAGCGTGTCCGGCGAGCTCCAGGAGCTCTCGCGCGTGCTGCTGAGCCGCCGAGGAGTCCTCCAGGCCGGCCAGCATGCGGGCGAGCTCGTCGACACGGTCCTGGCCCTCGAGGCGCACGACCGAGCTGCTGGTGACGTTGCCGTCGTCGTCCTTGAGGACCCGGAAGTGGTGCTGCGCGAACGCGGCCACCTGAGGCAGGTGGGTCACGGCCAGCACCTGGGCGTTCGTCGCCAGCGCAGCGAGCCGTCGGCCCACCTCGACCGCGGCACGGCCGCCGATGCCGGCGTCGACCTCGTCGAACACCAGGGTCGGGACGTCGGACCGGTCGGCGAGGACGACTTCGAGCGACAGCATGAGACGCGAGAGCTCGCCACCGCTCGCGCCCTTGGCCAGGGGGCGAGGAGTCGCGCCCGAGTTGGCCGCGAAGAGCAGCTCGACGGTGTCGCCGCCCGCCGGCCCCAGCTCGGCCTCACGGACGTCGACGACCAGGCGCGCCGACTTCATCGACAGCGCCTCGAGCTCGGCACGGACCTCGTCCGAGAGACGCTCGCCGGCCTCACGGCGGGCTTCGCCCAACGCCGTGGCGAGCGTCGTCAGCTCCGCGTGGAGCCGCTCCCGCTCGGCCTCCAGCCCGGCGACGGTGTCGTCGTCGGCCCCCAGGTCGAGCACGCGCCGACGGGCGTCGTCGGCCCACGCCAGGACGTCGTCGAGATCGGGACCGTACTTGCGCTGGAGCTGGGTCAGCTGCGCGCGGCGGTCCTGCACCGTGGCCAGGCCGGCCGGATCGAGGTCGACCGAGGACAGGTAGCCGGCCAGGTCGCCGGCGAGCTCGGTCACCGAGACCGTCAGGTCACGGGCGCGGGACGCCAGCGACTCCAGCTCCGGGTCGTGCCCGGCCTGGGCCTCGAGCTCTGAGGTGGCCTGGGCGACCAGCGGCCCGGCGCCCTCGGGACCGATCGCCTGCTCGACGTCGCCCGCGAGGAGGTCGTGCGCGACCTGCGCGGCGCGGGCCAGCGACTCGGCATGCGCGAGGCGCGACTCCATGGCTTCGAGCTCGGTGTCCTCGCCCGCGACAGGGGCGACGTCGTCGATCTCGACCAGCCCGTGCTGGGCCGCGTCGAGCTCACGCGCCCGTTCCTGCGAGGCCGACCGGAGCAGACCGATACGCTCGTCGACCTCGCGCCACTGCCGGTACGCCGGGGTGTACCGGGCCAGCAGGTCCGTCACCGCCGTGCCCGCGAAGGCGTCCAGCGCAGCACGCTGGTGGGCCGGACGAGCGAGCCGGTGCTGGTCGGACTGTCCGTGGACCGCGACCAGCTCGTCGGTGAGCTGCGTCAGGAGCCCGGCGGGCACCGAGGTGCCGCCGGCGTAGGCCCGCGAGCGCCCCTGCGCCGAGACGGCCCTGGCCAGGACGAGCTCGCCGTCGTCGACGACTCCCCCGGCGTCGTCGACCGCACCGAGCACGCTGCCCCGTCCGGCGACGTCGATGATGGCCTCGACCCGCGCCTGCGCGGCACCGTGACGGACCAGACCGGCATCCGAGCGCTCACCACGGAGCAGGCCCAGGGCCGTCACGACCATCGTCTTGCCCGCACCGGTCTCTCCCGTGATGACCGTGAACCCGGCCTCGAGCGGCAGCTCAGCGTGCTCGATGACGCCGAGCGACCGCAACTCGAGATGACGCCACATCAGTGATCGCCGCCGGTCGCCAGTCGCCGCGCGGCCTCGCCGCGCCAGCCCTCGACCGGCAGGTCGAACTTGCGGACCAGCCGGTCGGCGAACGTGGCCTCCTGCACCCGGGCCAGCCGGACGCGCTTCGCGCCGCGACGCACCTCGACGCGGGCGCCGGACGGGAGGTCGGCCGCCCGGCGCCCGTCGCACCAGAGCACGCCTTCGCCGCGCTCGTCGACGATCTCGATCGCGAGGGTGGAGTCCGGCGAGACGACCAACGGGCGGGCGAAGAGCGCGTGCGCGCTGATCGGCACCATCAGCAGGGCCGCGACCTCGGGCCACACGATGGGACCGCCGGCACTGAAGTTGTAGGCCGTCGACCCGGTCGGCGTGGCACACACGATGCCGTCGCACCCCCATCGCGACACGGGCCTGCCGTCGATCTCGACGACGAGCTCGACCATGCGCTCCCGCGCCTGCTTCTCGACCGTCGCCTCGTTGAGCGCCCAGTTGCGGGCGACCACGGTCTTGCCCACGAGCACGGCGACGTCGACGGTCAGGCGGTCCTCGACCGAGTAGGTGCGGTCGACGACGCCCCGCACGACGTCGCCGACGTTCTCGGCGTCGACCTCCGCGAGAAAGCCGATGTGGCCCATGTTGACGCCGAGCAGCGGCGTCTCGTGGTCGCGGCACATCTCGGCGGCGCGCAGGATCGTGCCGTCGCCCCCGAAGACCACCGCCAGCTCGCAGCCCTCCGACGCCGACGTGCCCGGCGGCACCGTGGTGACGTCGGTGAGCCCGCACGCGGCGAGCCGCTCGGCCTCCGGGTCCAGCACACGGATGTCGATGCCGGCCGCCTGCAGCTGCTGGGCGACGGTCACGGCCACGGTGTCGGCCTCGAGCCGGCTTCCGTGCGTCACGATCAGGACCGTCCTCATGCTCCGACCTCCAGTGGTCCGTCGGCGACGGCTCGCTCCGCGGCGGCCGGATCGACCGGGTCGGCGTCCGTGCGCAGCCAGCAGAAGTACTCGACGTTGCCGGCGGGGCCGGGCAACGGGCTGGGCGCCAGCGCGCGCGTGCCCCAACCCTCGGCCTGGGCGGCGTGACACACGTCGACCACGGCCTCTGCGTGCAGCGCCGGATCCCTCACGACCCCATTCTTGCCCAAGCGCTCGCGTCCGACCTCGAACTGCGGCTTGACCATGAGCACGAGGTCGCCCTCGGGCCGCGTGCAGGCGGCCAGCGCGGTCATCACGAGGCGCAGGGAGATGAAGGAGAGATCGGACACCGTGAGATCGACGGGCCCGTCGATCTGTTCGGGCGTGAGGGTCCGCACGTTGGTGCGGTCGTGCACGGCGACGCGCGGGTCGTTCTGCAGCTCCCACACGAGCTGGCCGTACCCGACGTCGACGGCGACGACCTCCCGGACGCCGCGCCGCAGGAGCACGTCGGTGAAACCACCGGTGGAGGCGCCGGCATCGAGGCAGCGCCGGTCGGCGACCGTGAGGCCTCGCGGCTCGAACTCGGCCAGGGCGCCCAGCAGCTTGTGGGCACCGCGCGAGGCCCAGGACGGACCTGCGGGCTCGCGCACCACGACGGCGGCGTCGGTGCCCACCTGGGTGGCGGCCTTGCTCGCCACGGTGCCACCGACCGTGACCGATCCGGACTCGATGAGCGCGGCCGCCTGCTCCCGCGACCGGGCCAGTCCGCGCCGCACGAGCTCGGCGTCGAGCCGCACGCGGCGCGTCACAGCGTGCCTGGTCCTTCCGGACGTCCGGCGTCGGCGAGGGTCGTGCGAACGACGTGGTGGATCGCGTCGTACGAGGCGACGTGCTCGGTGACGGGTCGGTGCGGCAGCTGCTCGAGCGCTGCCAGGGCCTCGTCGATCTCGGCGTGCCCCGTGGGCACCACCGCCGGGGCACGCCGCTCCTCGTCGACCGGGTCGACGGGGTCGTCCGCCCAGTCGTGGATCGCGTCGTTCATGCGCCCATCCTCACATCCTCGACCGACACGTCGTCGCCACGGTCGTGCGACGCCCAGGCGAGGGCCACGACGGCTCGGAGCCCGGGCACGCTGTCGGGCTCGGCGCCGCTGACGCGGATCAGGCCGTCGGTGGCCTCGGCGACGGCATCGCCGCACGTCGCGCGGGAACCGTCGACCACGACCTCCGGGTGTGGCTGCCCCAGCCCGCGCAGGTCGGCCGCCACGTACGCGGGGCGATGTCCTGGCGGGATCTCGAGCACGTCCGCGAGCGTGGTGACCCCCGTGAGCACCACCATGGCGTCGATACCGGCGGCGGTGGCACCGTCGATGTCGGTGTCGACGCGGTCGCCGACCATGACCGGGCTCCCCGCCCCCGTCCGCCGTCGCGCCTCGTCGAAGATCGGCGTCGAGGGCTTGCCGGCCACGACCGGCTCGCGTCCCGTGGCCAGGGCCACGGCCTGCACGAAGGCCCCGTTCCCGGGCGCCAGACCGCGCGGGGTCGGAAACGTCGTGTCCGGATTGGATGCGAACCACGGCACACCGGCGGACACCGCGAACGACGCCTCGGCCAGCTCGCTCCAGCACACGTCGATGACGCCGCCCTGCACGACGGCACGAGGCTCGTCCTCGGCCGACGTCACGACGACGAGCCCGAGAGCCTCCAGTGCCGAGCGCATGCCCTCGGCACCCGCGAGCAGGACCTTCGCGCCGTCGCCCACCTCGCGGAGCACGAGATCGGCCACGACCTGCCCCGCCGTCACGACCGCGTCGTCGGCGAGCTCCAGGCCGAACGACCGGAGGTGCTCGGCGACGTCGGTCGCCGACCTGGTGGCGTTGTTCGTCAGGAACGCCACGGGCGTCGCCAGCGCACCGATGGTCTCGGCCGCGTGCGGAACGGCGTCCGGGCCGACGTAGACGACCCCGTCGAGGTCGAGCATGACCAGGTCGTGGACCGAGGCCAGGGGTGACGACGTCGTTGACAGTCCCGCGCCACGTTCCATGCCCCGAGGCTAGCGAGACGTGGTCTCCGCGCGCACGCGATCACACGTGAGCAGGTCCACACCCACGAACGACATCACGCCCGCACCGCCCCGCACGAACCGGCGCCGCAGCTCCCCCGTGATCTCGATGACGTCACCCTCGGTGAGTCGGGCCGCCTTGCGTCGCAGGGCCGACGACCACGCGGTGAGCTCGATCGTGTCGATGCCGACCTTCGAGCGCTTGCGGGCGGCGGGGCTGCGCGGCACCACGATGCGAAGACTCACGAGCTCGTCACCGCTCGGCAGGGTGCGCGTCTCGGGTGTGCCCGAGACGCGGCCGCGGAGCCGCACCGCGTTGTCAGGGAAGTGACCATCCGGGTTCTCGTCCATGACGACAGCCTCGACCGCCGGGACCCGGGGGTCGACGATCGAGGACCTCGCTGTGGACGCCCCCGACCTGTGGACGCCCGCTCACGGGCGGCGCGGCGCCGTCACTCCAGCTCGGCGAGCCGCTCCGCCGCGTCGGTGGAGTGATCGCCGTCGGTGGCCACCGTGCGGTGGAACCACTCCACGGCCTCGTCGCGCCGACCAGCGGCGAGCAGGGCGTCGGCGTACGCATAGCGAAGGCGAGGCACCCACGGCGCACGGGAGGCTGAGCTCAGCGACTCGGTCTCGAGCAGCCGGATGGCGGCCTCGACCTGGCCCAGGTCACGACGGGCGCCAGCCACGACGATGCTGAGCTCGACGTTGCCGGCGTCGTCCAGGACCTTGCGGACCTCAGGCGTGTCGTACGCGAGCGCCTTCTCCGGGCGGCGCAGGGCGCGCTCGCAGTCGGCCATCATGGGCGCGTACATCTGCTGACCGCTCAGGCGGCGGGCAGCACGAAACTCCGCCAACGCCTCCGAGAACTTCCCGGCGGCATAGGCGGTCTCTCCGCACGCCTCACGAATGAGGGCGTTGCGGTTGGCCCGGGCCTTGGCGGCCAGGGCGTGCAGGTAGGCGGTCTCCGGATCAGTGGCAATGAGAAGTCCGGCCATCACCAGATGGCGCGAGACACGATCGGACAGCTTTTCCGGCAGACCCTGCAGGGCCTGCTTGGCGTACTTGTCGAGATCGTTCGCGCTGACATCGTCCGGGATCGGCGGACCGTCGTAGATCTTCTGGTCGACGGTGCGCTCCTCGCGCTCAGGTCGACCGGGGCGACCGCGCCCGCCCTGCTGCGGACGGCCACCGGAGCCGGAGCCCTGGGGACGACCGCCACCGGAACCGCCCTGCTGCGGACGGCCGCCCGAACGTGGACGGTCTCCTCCGCGCTGGGGCCGATCGTCCTGACGACGCTCGCCGCGTCCGCCCTGGCGATCGCTCCGACCCGGACGGTCGCTCGAACCCTTGCGGTCTCCACGACCCTGACGGGGAGCGTCACTCATGTCCAACCTCCGAAATTACAGGTGAAATGCAGCGAGGCCGCTCCCGAAGGAGCGGCCTCGCGCTAAAAATTGTCCGGCGACGTCCTACTCTCCCACACCGTCTCCAGTGCAGTACCATCGGCGCTGAAGGGCTTGACTTCCGGGTTCGGAATGTAACCGGGTATTTCCCCTTCGCCATGGTCGCCGAAACTCTATTGAGCTGACAAAACCAAGCGAGATACTGGCCACCCATCAATGATGGGACCAGTTCTCATGGTTCCCGGCCGCAGCTCGGGAACCTCACAGTGGACGCGACTTCGTAGTGGTGAAACAAGCCCTCGGCCTATTAGTACCGGTCGGCTGCATGCATTGCTGCACTTCCACCTCCGGCCTATCAACCCAGTGGTCTGCTGGGGGCCTTACCTGGTTATCCAGTGGGTAACCTCATCTTGAAACGTGCTTCCCGCTTAGATGCTTTCAGCGGTTATCACTTCCGAACGTAGCTAACCAGCAGTGCTCCTGGCGGAACAACTGGCACACCAGAGGTTCGTCCACCCCGGTCCTCTCGTACTAGGGGCAGCCTTTCTCAAGTTACCTACGCGCGCGGCGGATAGGGACCGAACTGTCTCACGACGTTCTAAACCCAGCTCGCGTGCCGCTTTAATGGGCGAACAGCCCAACCCTTGGGACCTGCTACGGCCCCAGGATGCGACGAGCCGACATCGAGGTGCCAAACCATCCCGTCGATATGGACTCTTGGGGAAGATCAGCCTGTTATCCCCGGGGTACCTTTTATCCGTTGAGCGACGCCGCTTCCACATGCCAGCGCCGGATCACTAGTCCCGACTTTCGTCCCTGCTCGAGTTGTCACTCTCACAGTCAAGCTCCCTTGTGCACTTACACTCGAAACCTGATTGCCAACCAGGCTGAGGGAACCTTTGGGCGCCTCCGTTACATTTTAGGAGGCAACCGCCCCAGTTAAACTACCCATCAGGCACTGTCCCTGATCCAGATAATGGACCTAGGTTAGATATCTAGTACAGTCAGAGTGGTATTTCAACGTTGACTCCACCTGAACTGGCGTCCAAGCTTCAAAGTCTCCCACCTATCCTACACAAACTGAACCAAACACCAATACCAAACTATAGTAAAGGTCCCGGGGTCTTTCCGTCCTGCCGCGCGTAACGAGCATCTTTACTCGTAGTGCAATTTCGCCGAGTCCATGGTTGAGACAGCGCCCAAGTCGTTACTCCATTCGTGCAGGTCGGAACTTACCCGACAAGGAATTTCGCTACCTTAGGATGGTTATAGTTACCACCGCCGTTTACTGGGGCTTAAGTTCTGTGCTTCGCTTGCGCTGACACGTCCCCTTAACCTTCCAGCACCGGGCAGGAGTCAGTCCGTATACGGCGTCTTTCGACTTAGCACGGACCTGTGTTTTTAGTAAACAGTCGCTTGGGCCTGGTCTCTGCGACCTTCAACGCTTCTGGGAGCAAGTCCCATAACGAATCCGGTCCCCCTTCTCCCGAAGTTACGGGGGCATTTTGCCGAGTTCCTTAACCATGGTTCACTCGATCACCTTAGTATTCTCTACCTGACCACCTGAGTCGGTTTGGGGTACGGGCGGCTCTGAATCTCGCTAGATGCTTTTCTCGGCAGCATAGGATCACTCACTTCGACTAAAACGTCTCCGCATCGGCTCTCAGGCATATGAGTGACGGATTTGCCTATCACTCGCCCTACGACCTTGCCCGTGGACTACCATCGCCACGGTTGAGCTACCTTCCTGCGTCACACCATTGCTTGCTTACTACCAGATCGGGTCGTGCGCTCTGCCGGCCAATGTCTCCGAAGAGACTGGAGGCCGGTTTCGGGCACTTAGCATCACTGGATTCTGCATGGGCGATTCAATGCCGGTACGGGAATATCAGCCCGTTGTCCATCGACTACGCCTGTCGGCCTCGCCTTAGGTCCCGACTTACCCAGGGAAGATTAGCTTGACCCTGGAACCCTTGGTCATTCGGTGGAGGAGTTTCTCACTCCTCATTCGCTACTCATGCCTGCATTCTCACTCGTGTGGCATCCACGGCTGGGTTACCCCGCCGCTTCACTCGCCACACGACGCTCCCCTACCGATCCATACGGCTGGACCACGAAGGCCTACCTATTATATGAATCCCATAGCTTCGGTGGATTGCTTGAGCCCCGCTAAATTGTCGGCGCGGAATCACTTGACCAGTGAGCTATTACGCACTCTTTCAAGGGTGGCTGCTTCTAAGCCAACCTCCTGGTTGTCTCTGCGACTCCACATCCTTTTCCACTTAGCAATCTCTTTGGGACCTTAGCTGATGGTCTGGGCTGTTTCCCTCTCGACTATGAAGCTTATCCCCCACAGTCTCACTGCTGCGCTCTCACTTACCGGCATTCGGAGTTTGGCTGGGTTCAGTAAGCTGGTAGGCCCCCTAGCCCATCCAGTGCTCTACCTCCGGCAAGAAACACGCAACGCTGCACCTAAATGCATTTCGGGGAGAACCAGCTATCACGGAGTTTGATTGGCCTTTCACCCCTATCCACAGGTCATCCCCCCAGTTTTTAACCTAGGTGGGTTCGGTCCTCCACGCGGTCTTACCCGCGCTTCAACCTGCCCATGGATAGATCACTCCGCTTCGGGTCTAGATCCAGCAACTCAATCGCCCTATTCGGACTCGCTTTCGCTACGGCTACGGCTCTACGCCTTAACCTCGCTACTGAACGCTAACTCGCAGGCTCATTCTTCAAAAGGCACGCTGTCACCCTTCACAAGGAAGAGCTCCAACGGATTGTATGCACATGGTTTCAGGTACTATTTCACTCCCCTCCCGGGGTACTTTTCACCTTTCCCTCACGGTACTAGTCCGCTATCGGTCATCGAGGAGTATTTAGGCTTAACGGGTGGTCCCGCTAGATTCACACCGAATTTCAGGGGTTCGGTGTTACTTGGGGTGACGCAAAAGAGCCATGAGCTTACGTATACGGGGGTCTCACCCTCTGTGCCGCGACTTTCCAGTCGCTTCAACTTCACTCATGGTTTGTGACTCTTTGTGAGTTCGGCAGAACCCACGTTGCGGCCCCACGACCCCCCAGTGACAACGCCTGCCGGCTATCACATCACTGAGGTTTGGCCTCTTCCGGTTTCGCTCGCCACTACTACCGGAATCACGGTTGTTTTCTCTTCCTGTGGGTACTGAGATGTTTCACTTCCCCACGTTCCCTCCAAACGCCCTATGTGTTCAGGCGCAGGTACCTGGACTTTCTTCCAGGTGGGTTTCCCCATTCGGACATCCCCGGATCACAGGTCGGTTGTCACCTTCCCGGGGCTTTTCGCAGACTCCAACGTCCTTCATCGGCTCTCGATGCCAAGGCATCCACCATGTGCACTTAGTAGCTTGTTGTTCATTACTACAAAGATGCTCGCGTCCACTGTGAAGTTCTCAAGATACGGTCGGTACCGTCCCGATGACCCACGCCTGCGAGCAAGAGCTCGTGGTTCGTGGAAAGGGCGGTCCGAGAGAGAAGGCTAAGAAGCCTGATCCCTCAGGACCCAACAGTGTGCCTGATTTGATGATCGCGCCGGCTGAGGTTCCGTCCTGGCAAGCCAGGTGTACTGACAGCGTTTGTCGCTCATCAAGCCAAATAGTCGACGTCCACTAGTGAGCGTCGTCGCGCAAGACATTCGCTTGCGATCGACGAGCCTGGATCAGATCCGAGGACCTGACCAGTTGCTCCTTAGAAAGGAGGTGATCCAGCCGCACCTTCCGGTACGGCTACCTTGTTACGACTTCGTCCCAATCGCCAGCCCCACCTTCGACGGCTCCCTCCACAAGGGTTGGGCCACCGGCTTCGGGTGTTGCCGACTTTCATGACGTGACGGGCGGTGTGTACAAGGCCCGGGAACGTATTCACCGCAGCGTTGCTGATCTGCGATTACTAGCGACTCCGACTTCATGGGGTCGAGTTGCAGACCCCAATCCGAACTGAGACCGGCTTTTTGGGATTCGCTCCACCTTGCGGTTTCGCAGCCCTTTGTACCGGCCATTGTAGCATGCTTGAAGCCCTGGACATAAGGGGCATGAAGACTTGACGTCATCCCCACCTTCCTCCGAGTTGACCCCGGCAGTCTCCTATGAGTCCCCACCATTACGTGCTGGCAACATAGGACGAGGGTTGCGCTCGTTGCGGGACTTAACCCAACATCTCACGACACGAGCTGACGACAGCCATGCACCACCTGTATACCGACCACAAGGGGGGCTACATCTCTGCAGCTTTCCGGTATATGTCAAACCCAGGTAAGGTTCTTCGCGTTGCATCGAATTAATCAGCATGCTCCGCCGCTTGTGCGGGCCCCCGTCAATTCCTTTGAGTTTTAGCCTTGCGGCCGTACTCCCCAGGCGGGGCGCTTAATGCGTTAGCTGCGGCACGGAGACCGTGGAAGGTCCCCACACCTAGCGCCCAACGTTTACGGCATGGACTACCAGGGTATCTAATCCTGTTCGCTCCCCATGCTTTCGCTCCTCAGCGTCAGGTAATGCCCAGAGAACCGCCTTCGCCACCGGTGTTCCTCCTGATATCTGCGCATTCCACCGCTACACCAGGAATTCCGTTCTCCCCTGCATCCCTCTAGTCTGCCCGTATCGGAAGCACGCTCAGGGTTAAGCCCTGAGTTTTCACTCCCGACGCGACAAACCGCCTACGAGCCCTTTACGCCCAATAATTCCGGACAACGCTCGGACCCTACGTATTACCGCGGCTGCTGGCACGTAGTTGGCCGGTCCTTCTTCTGCAGGTACCGTCACTTTCGCTTCGTCCCTGCTGAAAGAGGTTTACAACCCGAAGGCCGTCATCCCTCACGCGGCGTTGCTGGATCAGGCTTTCGCCCATTGTCCAATATTCCCCACTGCTGCCTCCCGTAGGAGTCTGGGCCGTGTCTCAGTCCCAGTGTGGCCGGTCACCCTCTCAGGCCGGCTACCCGTCGTTGCCTTGGTGGGCCGTTACCCCGCCAACAAGCTGATAGGCCGCGAGCTCATCCTTCTCCGCCGGAGCTTTCCACCTTCCAACATGCGAAGGAAGGTCGTATTCGGCATTAGCCATCGTTTCCAATGGTTATTCCGAAGAGAAGGGCAGATTGCTCACGTGTTACTCACCCGTTCGCCGCTCGTGTACTCCCGAAGGAGCCTTACCGCTCGACTTGCATGTGTTAAGCACGCCGCCAGCGTTCGTCCTGAGCCAGGATCAAACTCTCCGTTGAAAGTTTTTCCTAGCCGAAGCTAGGTAACAACTTGAGTTGATACTGACAACTTGATTGCTGACAATCTAATTGTCGGAATTGTCCTCGACGACATTGGACCGAAGTCCTCCGTCGACGGGGGTTTGTACTGATTATTCGTCGACTTTTGGCACACTGTTGAGTTCTCAAGGATCAGACGCACACCTGCGGCTTGCTCCTGGTGGAGCGCCCCGCTCGGGGCAACTGTTCTAACCTACACGGTCCGTGTCCGCCCGGTCAAACCGGGGTTCGTTCCCGTGTCACTCTCCGTTGTCAGCGTTCAGTTTCCGGATCTGCCCCAGAGTCAAAGCTCCGGGAAGCGTTCCTGGCGTTGAACGTTTCGGTTCGAGTGGCTGCTAGCTCCGATCGCCCGGCGTTTCCGCCTTGCGCTCCGTCGTGCTGTGCAACAAGAAGAACATTACGCGGCCGTTTCGCGAATCGTCAAATCCAGATCGTGTGACCCGCACCACAGAGTTTCACGAATGTAGTTTCACGCCTGCAATTTGGCGCTTTCCGCGGCGCAGAACGATCCAGGATTCGTGCAGCGGGGCGATGTCGGACAGCGCTTGCTCGGGATCGTCGATACGCGCGTTGTTCGCGTACGCGCCACCGTCGGTGACCGCGCGGCGCGCCGCCGAGCGGCTGTCGGACAGGCCGGTCGCGACCAAGGCATCCGTGACGGTGGCCGTGGCGTCGAGCTCGGCCGTGCCGGCCTCGGTGAGGGCCGCCGACAACGTGGCCTCCGGGAGGTCGTCCAGGGCCCCGCGGCCGAACAGGGCCGTGGCGGCCAGCTCGGCGGCGTCGGTCTCGCTCTCCCCGTGCACCAGCGTCGTGAGCTCGCGGGCCAGGCGACGCTGCGGCAGCCGTCGCCCGGGCGCCTCGGCGTGTTCGGCCATCAGCGCGTCGACCTCGTCGATGCCCAGGAAGGTGAACTGCTTGAGGTACTCCCCCACCTTCGCGTCCTCGGCCTGCATCCAGGCCTGGTGGAACGCGTACGGACTCATGAGCTCCGGGTCGAGCCAGATCGTGCCGGTCTCGGTCTTGCCGAACTTGGTGCCGTCGGCCTTGGTGATCAACGGCGTCGCCAGGGCATGGGCCTTGCCACCGTCGGACCGCCGGATGAGCTCCACCCCCGCCGTGAGGTTGCCCCACTGGTCGCTGCCCCCGGTCTGCAGGACGCAGCCGTGGCGTCGGTACAGCTCCAGGAAGTCGAGCGACTGCAGCAGGACGTAGCTGAACTCGGTGTAGCTGATGCCTGACTCGAGTCGGCTGCTGACGACGTCGCGGGCCAGCATCCGGTTGACGGGGAAGTGCTTGCCGATGTCGCGCAGGAAGTCGATCGTGTTGATCTGACTCGTCCAGTCGAGGTTGTTGACGACCGCGGCGGCGTTCTCGCCCTCGAACGACACGAACCGGGAGACCTGGGTGCGGATGCGGTCGACCCAGTCGGCCACGATCTCGCGACTGTTCATGACGCGCTCCCCGGACTGCTTGGGATCACCGATGAGCCCGGTCGAACCTCCCACCAGGATCAGCGGTCGGTGGCCCGCCAGCTGGAGCCGCCGGGCCGTGAGGAGCTGCAGCAGGTTGCCCACGTGCAGGCTGGGCGCCGTCGGGTCGAAGCCGACGTAGTAGGTGAGCGGCCCCTCGTCGAGTGCCGCGCGCAACGCGTCGGCGTCGGTGGCGTGCGCGACGAGGCCGCGCGCGTCGAGGTCGTCGAGGACGTGGGTCACCACAGGCTCCTGGGATTCGGGGACGACGGGCGTCCCGGTTGCTGTCGTCGTCATTGTGGCCGACGCGGCGGCGGGCCCGGGGCACGGGGCGAGCGACGGTAGGCCGACACCGTGGGGTCGCCCGCGATCCAGAACCGCCAGGGCTCATCGGCGGCCAGCGAGACGCCGACCCGGGGGCCGGCGAGGATCTCCGGGTCCTCGACGCGCTCCCCCAGGCCGAGGCCCGAGCCGGTCGTGACCGGGGTGCCGAGGTCGGCCAGCGTGATCCCGAGGGCCTGCGCCAGGTTGCCGGGACCGCGCGCGAGCCGGACATCAGTGACAGTCCCCCGCCGTTCCCGCGCGAGCTCGTGCCCGTCGACGACCCTCCCGGCCCGCAGCAGCACCGCCGCGGCCAGCTCACGGGGCCCGGTCACGACGTTGGCGCAGTGGTGGATCCCGTAGGAGCGGTAGACGTACAGCCGCCCCGACGGTCCGTACATCGTCTCCGACCTCGGCGTGCGGGTGAACGCGTGGGAGGCCGGGTCCTCGATGCCGCCGTACGCCTCGACCTCGGTCAGGACGACCGTGACCCCGTGCCCCGTGAAGGAGCGGCCGAGCAGCGATCTGGCGCGCTCGACGACGGTACCGGTGTGCAGGTCATCCACCGTGGCCACCGACGCGGGACACTGGACGTGTGCAGAACGGACCCGTGCGAGTCGACGTGAGGTGGGGCCGGTCCACGGACGAGGGACTGCTGCGGTGCCTGGTCGCCGACGGAATGGGGGGCGACGCCGAGGACCTCGTGGAACGGCGGCTGTGCCCCGGCTGCGGCGGCTCCGACCACGGTCGGCCGTCCGTGCGACGCCGGGGCGTGAGCACGGGGTGGGTCAGCGTGGCACGGCACCAGGACGTGATGGTCGTGGCCTGGAGCCCGGACGCCCCCGTCGGCATCGACGTCGACGCGGTGCACGCCGGCGACGCGTGGGTGCGGCGTGAGGCACGCGGCAAGGCCGACGGCAGCGGGATCACGGGCACGGATCCCGCGCACCTGGAGACCCTGCTGCTGACCGCACCGCCGGGTCTGGTCGCGGCGCTGGCCGTCGACGCACCGCAGCCGTGGTCGATCACCCTCACGTGAGCGGCGGCAGCGCCGTCTCGTCGAGCCACGGGCCGAAGAACTCCGCGCCGTCGACGCCCGCGAGCTCCTGAGCGAGCTCGACGAAGTCGTCGGTCGTGACCCCCGAGTGCCGGTACCGATCGGTCCACGAGCGCAAGAGCTCGAAGAACGCCTCGTCGCCGACGCGCAGCCGCAGCGCGTGCAGCGTGAGGGCACCGCGCTTGTAGAGCCGGTCGTCGAACATGTCGTCGGGCCCAGGGTCCGAGAGCACCAGGTCCTGCTTGAGCTCCGCGAGGCGGTGCCACTGCTCCTCGGCGTGGGCCGCCGCGGGACGACCGCCCGACTCCTCCGACCAGAGCCACTCGGCGTAGCAGGCGAAGCCCTCGTGGAGCCAGATGTCACGCCAGTGCCGCAGTGTGACGCTGTTGCCGAACCACTGGTGCGCGAGCTCGTGCGCGATGAGCCGCTGGGCCGACCAGTCGCGGTCGACGAGGTTGGAGCCGAAGATCGACAGGCTGTGCGCCTCGAGCGGGATCTCGAGCTCGTCGTCGGTCACGACCGCGGCGTAGGTCTGGAACGGGTACGGGCCGAACAGCCGGCTGAACACCTCGATCATCGCGGGCTGGTCGGCGAACGCCTCGGCGACCGCTGACTTGCGCCCGGGCGGGCACCAGGTCGTGAGCTCGACCCCCGCGGCCTCGCCCTTCAGGGGGACGTAGCGGCCCACCTGGACCGTGGCGAGGTAGGTGGCCATGGGCGAGGACTCGGCGAACTCGTGGCGCACGGTGCTGCCGCGACGCCGGGTGGCCACGGCGCGGCCGTTCGCGATCGCCGTGTAGCCCTGGGGCACCGTGATGCCGAAGGCGTAGGTGGCCTTGTCGTCGGGTCGGTCGTTGCACGGGAACCAGCTGGGCGCACCGTGCGGCTGCGACGCCACGATGAGGCCGTCGGCGAGCTCCTCCCAGCCAGCCTCGCCGTCCGGCCCGGGCATGGGCTGCGGCGAGCCGTGGTAAGAGATCTCGAGGGTGAACTCGGTGCCCGCCGGGATCGTCCGCTGCGGGCGGACCACGAGGTGGTGGCCCCGGTGGTTGAACTTCGCCGGCGGTGCCCCGTCGAGCTTGAGCTTGGAGACCCGGAGCCGGTACAGGTCGAGCGTCAGGTCGTCGAGGTCCTCGAGCGCCGTGCAGCTCAGCATCGCGACGCCGGACAGCGCGTTCGTGACCAGCACGACCGCGAGCTCGAGGTCGTAGTGGCGGACGCTGTAGCTCGGGTCACCGTGCTTGGGCACGTAGACGTCGTTGCCGAGGGGTCCTCGGGACAGGAGGCGCTTCATCCGGCGTCGACCCACGGCCCGATCGGGTTGCCGATCCACCGGGTCTTGGCGGGCACCGACTCGCCACGCATGACCAGGGACACCGGTCCCACGGTGGCGTGGCGGCCGAGCGAGGCGGCGGGGAGGACCACGCCGTGCGGCCCGAGGGTGGCACCTGCTGCGAGCCTGACGGTGTCCATGCTGAGTATCCGATCATGGAACAGGTGCGTCTGCACCACGCACCCTCGGTTGACGGTGCTCCCGGCGTCGAGACGCACGAGATCGGTCTCGGGGAGCCAGTACGACTCGCACCAGACACCGCGGCCGATCCGGGCACCGAGCGTGCGGAGCCAGGCGTTGAGCACCGGGGTCGCCAGCACGTGGCGGGTGAACCACGGCGCCGCGACCACCTCGACGAAGGCGTCCGCCAGCTCGTTGCGCCACACGAAGCCGCTCCACAGGGGGTGCCCGCCGGGACGGACGCGACCGACGAGCGTCCACTTCGCGAGCGTCGTGACGCCCGCGGCCAGGACGCCGCCGAGCGCCAGCACGACGCCGCCGAGCAGCGCGGCGACCGTGACCGACCCGTGCGCCAGGAGCCAGATCATGCCGGCCACGACGAGGACCCCGATCCAGGCCGAGACCCAGACCGCCGCGATCCGGCACACCTCGACCAGAGCGCGGAGCACCCGCAGGCGACGCGGCGGCTCGAAGGTCCGGGACGCGTCGGTGTCGCCGGAGGAGCGACGCAGCTGCACGGGTGGGCTGCCGAGCCACGACGTACCGGCCTTGGCCGTGCCCCGCCGTGGCGCCGCCGACAGCACGGCGACGAGGCCTCCCTTCGGCACCTTGCGGCCCGGCGCCGTCATGCCGGAGTTGCCGACGAAGGCGCGGCGGCCGATCTTGACCCGCTCGACCCGGAGCCAGCCCCCGCCCAGCTCGTACATGCCCAGCATCGTGTCGTCGGCGAGGAACGCGCCGTCGTTCACGGTGGTCAGGCTCGGGATCATCAGGACCGTCGACGCCTCGACGTCGGTGCCGATGCGGGCGCCGAGGAGTCGCAACCACGTCGGGGTCAGGAAGCTCGAGTAGAGCGGGAAGAGCCACGTGCGCGCCTCGTCGAGCACCCGCACGACGGTCCACGCCCGCCAGGCCTGGCTGCCGTGGATCGGGTGGGTGCCCGGCTCGAGCCGGCGCGACTGCAGCCGGACCACGGCGACGATCGCGGCGGCGAGCACCAGACCTGCGACGACCATGATGGCCGGCACGGCGACGAACGCCGTCACGAAGGCGGACTCAGCGTCGTAGGGAACACCCGTGACCGCGAGCCCCAGCAGGGCCGCGAGGGCGAGGCTCAGACCGGGAAGCGCCGACAGCAGGGGCGCCGTCACTCCGTAGGCGACCATCCACGCTGGACTGCGCCGCGCCTTGCTGGTGACCGACGGGCCGCGTGCCGGTCCCACGGCCTCCGCGGGTGCCCCGGACCAGTACTCGCCGGTGGGCACGGCGCCGAAGACCACGGAGCCGGGCCCGATCTCGGCGTCGTCGCCGACCTCGGCTCCTCCGGCGAGCGTGCTCCGGGTGCCGATCCGGGTTCGCTTGCCGACCTCGACACGGCCCAGGTGGAACGTGCCGCCGTCGACCCAGTGCCCGGACACGTCGACCTCGGGCTCGATCGAGCTGTGGGCGCCCAGGGTCAGGAACCCCGTGACGGGTGGGACCGTGTGGAGGTCGACGCCTCGACCCACGGTGCAGCCCAGCAGCTTGGCGTAGAGCGTCGTCAGCGCGGCGGAGCCGAGGCCGGTGGCCCCGACCTCGGCCGCCAGGCGTTCGGCGAACCAGACGCGCACGTGGGTGGCCCCACCCCGCCGGTACCGACCCGGGACCACGCCCAGCAACACGAGCCGAGACAACGCAGCAGCGACCACGATCCGGCCCGGGGGGAGCACGAGCAGCAACCACAACGGCACGACCCACGCCCAGCTCACCGCGGGGAGCCACACGGCGTCCAGGAGCTCCCGCGCCGCCAGGACCCCGAGACCGGTCCAGGCGAGCCAGCGCAGGCCGCCGACGGTGCGGGCGACGACGGTGGCCAGGGTGAGGGCGACCTGCGAGGCGAGCGGGACGGGGTGCACCGTCTCGTTGCCCTTCGCGTCGCGGCCCCGCAGGGACTCCAGGACGACCGCGAGGTCGCCGAGGGTCGGGTGCTCGTAGACGTCGGCGACCGTGAGCTCCGGCACCTCCTCGCGGACCCGCGCGACGAGCTGGGCGGCGGTCAGGCTGCCACCGCCGAGGTCGAAGAAGTCCGCGTCCGCTCCCCCGGGGCTGGCGCCGAGCAGGTCGCGCCAGATGCCCGCGAGCCACGCAGCGCCGGCGCCGAGGTCGGCCGTCGCGGACTCGTCCGAGGGCAGCGGCCACGGGAGCGCGTCGCGGTCGACCTTGCCGGACGTGCGCGTGGGGATCGTCTCGACGACTGCGAGCCGGGGCACCATCGCGGCGGGCATCGTCGCGCGGAGGTGCTGGGACGCCGACGAGGCGTCGAACGCGGGGTCGACCCGCACATAGCCGACGAGGACCGTGTTGCCCGCGGCGCTCTTGCGGATCGCCGCGGCCGCGGCGACGACCCCCGGCAGGCCGAGCAGCGCGCTGTCGAGCTCGCCGAGCTCGATCCGGCGACCACCGATCTTGACCTGGTCGTCCGCACGGCCCTGGAACAGCAGGCCGTCGGGATCGTTCAGGACGACGTCACCGCTGCGGTAGGCACGCTCCCAGCCCAAGGTCGGCATCGCGGCGTACTTCTCGGCGTCCTTCGCCGGGTCAAGGTAGCGGGCCAGACCGACGCCGCCGATGATGAGCTCCCCCGGCTCGCCCTCGGGGACGCGATGGCCCTGCGCGTCGACGACCGCGAGGTCCCAGCCGTCCAGGGGCAGCCCGATCCGCACGGGGCCCTCCGGCCCGAGCCGCGCACCGCAGGCCACGACGGTGGCCTCGGTCGGGCCGTAGGTGTTCCAGACCTCGCGATCGGCCGTGGCCAGCCGGGCGCCGATCTCGGGCGGGCAGGCCTCGCCGCCGAGGATCAGCAGGCGGACGCGGTCGAGGGCCGAGGTGGGCCACAGCGACACGAGCGTGGGCACGGTCGACACGACGGTGATGCCGTTGGCGACGAGCCAGCTCCCCAGCTCGGCGCCACTCTTGACCAAGGAACGCGGGGCCGGGACGAGGCAGGCCCCGTGCCGCCAGGCCAGCCACATCTCCTCGCACGAGGCGTCGAACGCGACCGACAGCCCGGCCATGACCCGGTCGCCCGGCCCGAGTGGCGCGTCGGCGAGGAACCAGCGTGCCTCCGCGTCGACGAACGCTGCCGCGCTGCGGTGGCGCACGGCGACGCCCTTCGGGGTGCCGGTCGAACCTGAGGTGAAGATGATCCAGGCGTCATCCTCGGTCGTGGGGAACGCGCGTTCCTCCTCGCTCAGGTCGCGCGCGGCACGGCGGAGGGCGATCTGCATCCCGTCGCCCACGACCGCTGCCACGGACGCTTCCCCCAGCACGGTGCGAGCACGTTCCGGCGGGTCATCGACGTCGACCGGCACGTAGGCGGCCCCCGCGACGACGACGCCGGCGATCGCGGCGTACAGGTCGACCGTGCCCGAGTCGATGCGGATGCCCACCCGGTCGCCGCGGCCCACGCCGAGCGCGTGGAGCTCGTCGGCCAGGAGCGAGGCGCGCTCCCAGAACTCGGCGTAGGTGAGGACCTCGGCGCCGTTGTCGACCGCCGGGGACTCCGGCACGGTCTCGGCCGTCGTGCGCAGGATGTCGACCAGGGTGCGCGGATCCGGCGCGGCGGCGGATCGCAGCAGGGGCGAGTCCGCAACGGGGTCGGTCACCGGCGGATGGTTTCACGTCCAGGTGAACGCGAGATGACCCGCAGGACCGGGACCGACCCGGGAACACCCACCGCACGGGTGCTGTTGGAACGACCATGAGCAACAACACCGTGAAGGTCGACGTGTGGTCCGACATCGCGTGCCCGTGGTGCTTCGTCGGGAAGCGCCGCTTCGAGCAGGCCGTGGCGCGCTTCGACGGAGAGGTCGAGGTGGAGTACCACTCCTTCGAGCTCTCCCCCGAGACGCCCGTCGACTACGCCGGCTCCGAGGCCGAGTTCCTCGCGCAGCACAAGGGCCTGCCGACGCAGCAGGCCGAGCAGATGCTCGCGCAGATGACCGAGCTCGCCGCGGGCGAGGGACTGGCCTACGACTTCGGCCGCCTGCAGCACGCCAACACCGTGCTGGCCCACCAGGCGCTGCACCACGCCAAGGCGCACGGCCGGCAGACCGAGCTCAAGGAGCGGCTCCTGGCGGCGTACTTCGAGCAGGGTCTGAACCTCAACCACGTCGAGGTGCTCGCCGACCTCGCCGCCGAGGTGGGGCTCGACCGCGACGCGGTGCTCGCCGACCTCGCTGAGGGCACCCACCTCGAGGCAGTGCGCGCCGATCAGGAGCAGGCGATCGAGTACGGCATCGGCGGCGTCCCGTTCTACGTCTTCGACGGCCGTCTGGCGGTCTCCGGCGCGCAGTCCCCCGACGTCTTCGTGTCGGCACTCGAGCGGGTCGCGCAGGAGTCGGGACAACCCGCATGACCGGCCCCTTCGAGCTGGTCGGTGACGCCGACGCGCCCGTGTGCGTCGACGACGTCTGCGCACTGCCCGCGGACGCCGTCGGGGCCGTGCCCGCAGGTGCGGACACGGCCCCGACGGACGAGCAGGGCTAGGTCAGACCAGGTCGGTGCCGGCCTCCGGCTTCACGGCCAGGACGGGGCACGGCGCGTCGAGGATGATGCGCTGCGCGACGCTGCCCAGCAGCATCTTGCCGACCGGCGACCGGTGCCGGATGCCGACGACCGCGAGGGTCGCGGCGGTCGTGCGGATCTCCTCGACCACGGCGGTCGCGACGTCGTCCACGACGCCGTGCGCGACCCGCACCTCGAGCCCCAGCGCCGTGACCGCGGCCGTCACCCGCGCGATCTCGTCGTCGGCGGCGTAGCGCCGGTCGACGAGCGCGTCGCCGCGTGTCACGTTGACGACCACCAGGTCCTCGCGCCTCTGCTCCGCCTGGGCCACCCCGTGCGCCAGTGCGGCTGCTCCGAAGTCGTCGGCCGACCAGGCCACCACGACCGTCATACGGACACCTCCTGCTTCTCGTTCTCCGGATCGGACGTGCCGGCTCCCGCTCGGCGTCCCGCCACGATCGTGCCGACCAGCAGCAGCGCCATGACGAGGTAGACCACGACGGCGACCGGCTCGCCCCACAGCGTCGAGACGTCACCCTGCGAGATCGCGAGTGCCTGCGTGAGCTGGAGCTCCAGCAGCGGACCGAGAATCACGCCGATGATGAGCGGCAGCACGGGGAGCCCGAACCGTCGCATCGCCAGGCCCAGCAGGCCCAGCAGGCCCAGGAGCCCGAGGTCGAACGCGTCGAAGTTGACGCTGTAGGCGCCGAGTGACGCGAAGAACAGGATTCCGGCGTACAGGTAGGGCCGCGGGATCTGCAGGAGCTTGGCCCACACCGGCGCGAGCGGCAGGTTGATGACCAGCAGCAGGGTGTTCGCGATGAACAGGCTCGCGAGCAGGGCCCACACGAGATCGGGATTGGCGTCCATGAACTGCGGGCCGGGCTGCAGGCCGTAGTTCTGCATCGCCACCAGGATGACCGCGGCGGTCGCCGTGGTGGGCAGGCCGATCGCGAGCAGCGGCACGAGCGTGCCCGCGGCCGAGGCGTTGTTCGCGGCCTCGGGACCGGCGACGCCCTCGATGGCTCCGTGGCCGAACTCCTCGGGGTGCTTCGTGAGGCGACGCTCCGTGATGTAGGACAGGAACGTCGGGACCTCGGCACCACCGGCCGGCAGCGCGCCGAACGGGAACCCGAAGGCCGTCCCGCGCAGCCACGGCTTCCACGACCGACCCCAGTCGGCGCGGCTCATCCAGGGCTGGCCGACCGGGATGATCTCGAGGGGCTTGCGACGCAGGTGCGCCGCGACCCACAGGGCCTCGCCGATCGCGAAGATCGCCACGGCGACGACCACGATGTCGATGCCGTCGGCGAGCTTGGCCTCACCGAAGGTCAGACGCGCCTGACCGGTCGACGTGCCGATCAGGCCGATCGACAGTCCCAGGAACAGCGCCACGAAACCTCGCAGCTTCGACGACCCGAGCACCGCGGTGACGGCGAACAGGGCGAGCAGCATGATGGCGAAGTAGGACGGGGCGCCGAGCTGGACGACGAGGTCGGCGATGTTCGGCGCGAGCACCACGAGCAGGACCGTCCCGATCGTGCCCGCGATGAACGAGCCGACGGCCGCCGTGGCGAGGGCCTGGGCCGCCCGGCCCTTCTTGGCCATCTTGTTGCCCTCGAGGGCCGTGACGACCGAGGAGGACTCCCCCGGCGTGTTCAGCAGGATCGAGGTCGTCGATCCGCCGTACATGCCGCCGTAGTAGATGCCCGCGAACAGGATGAGTGCGCTGCTCGGCGAGACGCTGTACGTCACGGGCAGCAGCAGGGCCACGGTCATGGCCGGGCCGATGCCCGGCAGCACGCCGACGGCGGTGCCCAGCAGCACGCCGATCACGGCGAACAGGAGGTTGGTGGGGGTCAGCGCGGTGGCGAACCCGTCGAGGAGCAGCTCCATGTCAGAGCACCCCGTCCAGGACGCCCGCGGGGATCGGGATGCCGAGCCCCACGTAGAGCCCGTACCAGGTCAGCAGCGACAGTGCCACGCCGATGCCGATGTCGAGGATCAGCCGGCGACTGCCGAGGATGCGCGCGGTGCCGACGAACAGGAAGGCTCCCACGATCGCCCAGCCGAGCCAGCCGATCGTGAGCACGACGACCGAGAACACGACCCCGAGCTTGGCCACCGTGGCCCAGTCGCTGCCCTGGGTCAGGTCGATGTCCTCGCCGTCCTCGGCCTCGGCCACGTCACCGCGCCAGGTGGCGATGGCGAGCAGCGCGGACAGGAGCACGAGGACCGTGCCGATCACGAATCCGAAGGCGTACGGCTGGACCGGTTGGTCGGCGAAGCCCTTCTCGAGGCCTGAGGCGTCGACCAGGACCAGCACGCCGACGACGAGCAGGAACGCCGCCAGTCCGTACTGCGCGGTGTCGACGACCTTCCCGCGTGCAGGCACGCGGGTGTCGTGGGTGATGTCGGTGTCGGTGCTCATGCCAGTCCCAGCTCCTTCAGCGTCTGCTCGACGCGGTCGTTCTGGTCGATGAGGAACTCCTCGAACTCCTGGCCGACCATGAAGTTGTCGATCCATCCGTTGCGCTCGAGGGCCTCGTCCCACTCGGGCGTCTCGCGCATCTCGGTCAGGAGGTCCACGAGCTCCTGACGGGCCTCGGTCGAGATCCCCGGGGGTGCGAGAACACCGCGCCAGTTCAGGAACTCCATGTCGACGCCCCCCTCGCGGAGCGTCGGGGCGTCGACGGTCTCGAGGCGCTCGGCGCCCGAGACCGCGAGGACGCGCAGCTCGCCGCTGTCGATCTGGCCCTGGAACTCGCCGAGCCCCGACATGCCGACGTCGATCTTCTCGCCGAGCAGCGCGGTCGTGAGCGGACCGCCGCCGTCGTAGGAGATGTAGTTGACGTCGTTCGGATCGATGCCGACGGTCTGCGCCAGCTGCATCGGGAAGAGGTGATCGGGGCCACCGGGTGAGGAGCCGCCACCGACCGTGATGCTGCCCGGATCGGCCTTCCAGGCCTCGACCAGGTCGTCCAGCGTCTGGAAGGGCGAGTCCGCCGGGACGAGGATGCCCTCGGCCTCCGCGACGAGCCCGGCGATCGGGGTGGCCCGGTCGACCGTGGCGTCGGACCGGTTGGTGAACACGGCACCGACGACGCCCAGGCCCATCAGGAGCATGACGTCCTCGGACCCCTCCTCGTTGAGCAGCCGCTGCATCGCGACGGTGCCGCTCGCACCGATGACGTTGTTGATCTCGAACCGACCGGTCAGCCCCTCCTGCTCCATCGTCTGGGCCGCCGCACGACCGGTGAGGTCGTAGCCGCCACCGGGGCTGTTGGGGATCATCATCCGCAGCCGTCGGTTGTCGGGGTCGGTGCCGTCACGCGTCACACCACACGCGGATACGGTGGCGACGAGGACGGCGGCGAGGGCCAGTGCGAGAGCACGGCTCCATCGACGTGATGTCATGGTTCCTCCTGGGTCACGACGATCCTGCGCGATGATGTGGGCTGCGTCACTCTTCTGGACGCAAAGGAGGTTGTGGTCGTTGTGGTCATGCGTCGCACCCGGCTGACACTCGCCGGCCAGGTCCTCGTCCTGCAGCTCGTGGTCATGAGCGGAGTCCTCGTCGTGATCGCGATCATCTCGGTGCGGCAGAGCACCGAGACCTTCCAGGCGACCCGTGGCAGCGCCATGCGGTCGGTGGCCGAGTACACCTCGAACGTCTCGGTCGTGCGTGACCAGGTCGACGAGGTCGGCGCCACGCGGGCCCTGGCGCCCACGGTCGATCGCAGCCTGCAGCTCTCGGGCGCCACGACGGTGGCGATCGCCGACGCGAACGGCACGATCGTCGCCTCGTCCGACCCGCAGGAGGTCGGTACGCAGGCCGTCCTCGGTGACAGCAGGATCCAGGAGGGCCGCGGCTGGAGCGGCGACCTCACGATCGACGGCGCGCGGGTCGTGGTGGCGCACGCCCCCGTCATCGGCGACGAGGGCACCCTGCTCGGATTCACGATCGCCTCGCAGGAGTATCCGCGGCTGTGGGACCGCATCACCGACGAGACCACCGACCTCGCACTCTTCCTCGGCATCGGGGCGCTCGCGGGCGGGCTCGGCACGTGGTGGGTCTCGCACCTGCTCAAGCGGCGCACCCGTGGCCTCGGCAGCGCCGAGATCGCGACGCTGGCGGACCACCGCGAGGCCCTGCTGCACAGCATCGGCGAGGGCGTCGTGGCGATCGACCCGTCCGGCCGGGTGACGCTCCTCAACGACGGCGCCCGGGCGTTGCTCGGTCTCCGCGACGAGGTGATCGGACGCCCCGTCCAGTCGCTGGACCTGCCGGACGACGTGCGGAGCCTGCTGGCCGACCACGACGACGCGCACGACGAGGTCGTCGTGGTCGGCGACCGGGTCCTGGTCGTCAACCGCCGCGCGGCGCGCAGCCACGGGCGTGGCATCGGAAGCGTCACGACCATGCGCGACCGGACCGAGCTCGTCTCGCTGCAGAACCAGCTCAGCTCGAATCTCTCGATCAGCGACACTCTGCGCGCCCAGACGCACGAGTTCGCCAACCGCCTGCACACGATCTCCGGCCTGGTCGAGCTCGAGGAGTACGACGAGCTCGCCCAGCTGCTCGGGACGCTGACCCGGGAGCGCGCCGCGCTCGACGCGCGGATCCGTGACCGGGTCGAGGACCCGGCCGTCGCGGCGCTGCTCGTCGCCAAGTCGTCCGCCGCGACCGAGGTCGCCGTCCGGCTCACGCTGCACGACGCGGCCCATCTGCCCGCCGTGGCACCGGACCTGTCCGCCGACCTCACCACGGTGATCGGCAACCTGATCGACAACGCGATCGACGCCAGTCGCGGTCAGGACCCGGCGCAGGTCGAGGTGACGATGGGCGTCGTCGGACGGGATGTCGTCGTGGCCGTCACCGACACGGGCCCCGGCGTACCGGACGACCTGCGCGACTCGATCTTCGTGCGCGGCTTCTCGACCAAGCCCGAGGTGCTGGGCGGACGCGGGATCGGCCTGCCCCTCGTGCGCGTCATCGCCGCACGCCGCGGCGGTCGGGTCGACGTCGTGGACCCCGGGCAGCGCGGCGCGCGCTTCGAGGTCAGGGTGCCGCTGGTCTCCCCCATCCCACGTCCGGCCACCTCCGGGGCGCCGCGCCCGTGAACGCCGGACGCGACCTGCGGGTGCTCGTGGTCGACGACGACTTCATGGTCGCGCGCATCCACGAGCGGTTCGTCGAACGCACCCCCGGGTTCGCCCCGGTGGGGACGGCACGCACGGGGTCGGAGGCTCTCGAGCTGGTCGAGCAGCTCGCGCCCGACGTCGTGCTGCTCGACGTCCACCTGCCCGACCTGGACGGACTCGAGGTGCTCCGTAGGCTCCGGGCCGCCGGTCACGAGGTGGGGGTCGTGATGGTCACGGCCGAGCGCGACGCCGAGATCGTCCGCGCAGCCCTGCTCGGCGGCGCCCAGCAGTACCTCGTGAAGCCGTTCGAGCACCCGGCTCTCGCGGCCCGTCTCGAGGCGGTGCGCGCCACGCTGACCGCGCTCGGGACCCTCGACGACGACCGCCAGGCGGTCGACCAGGCCTCGATCGACCGGGCGTTCGGTGCGGCGGCCGTCACGGTCGACCTGCCGAAGGGCCTCAGCCCCGAGACCGCCGAGGCCGTCCTCGAGGCGCTGCGCGTGCGCGAGGAGCTCTCGGCCACCGAGGCCGGCGAGGACGTGGGCCTCTCCCGGGTCAGCGCTCGCCGCTACCTGGAGCACTTCGTCACGATCGGGCGCGCCACGGTGCGCCTGCAGTACGGCACGACCGGTCGCCCCGAGCGCCGCTACTCGCCGAGCTGAGCGCTCCGCCCCTTGAGGTGCGAGGAACGAGCCTCGAAAGGGGTTCCTCAGCCAACCGTGGTTTCGAGGCTCACGCGCCAGAGCGCGTTCGCACCTCAACCATCGGAGTTCTAGACCCGTGCGCGCAGCTCGGCGAGCTGCTCGGTCACGCGCACCAGGGCCGTGCCTCCCCGGCTGTCGCGCGACGCGATGGATCCCTCGACCGTGAGCACGTCACGCACGCCCGCAGTGAGGTGCGGCGAGATCGCCGCGAAGTCGTCGTCGCTCAGCTCGTCGAGCTCGATGCCCCGCTGCTCGCACGCCTGCACGCAGGCTCCGGAGATCTCGTGCGCGACGCGGAACGGCACGCCCTCGCGGACCAGCCACTCGGCGATATCGGTGGCCAGCGCGAAGCCCTGCGGCGCGAGCTCAGCCATGCGGTCGGTGTGGAACGTGAGCGTCGCGATCATGCCCGTGAACGCCGGGAGCAGGACCTCGAGCGTGTCGACGGAGTCGAACACCGGCTCCTTGTCCTCCTGGAGGTCACGGTTGTAGGCCAGGGGCAGCGCCTTGAGCGTCGCGAGCAGCCCGGCGAGGTTGCCGATGAGCCGACCCGACTTGCCACGGGCCAGCTCGGCGATGTCGGGATTCTTCTTCTGCGGCATGATGCTCGAGCCGGTCGAGTAGCCGTCGTGCAGCGTGACGAAGCCGAACTCCTTGGTGTTCCAGAGGATGACCTCCTCCGCCAGGCGGGAGACGTCGACGCCGATCTGGGCCGCCACGAAGGCGAACTCGGCCACGAAGTCACGCGACGACGTGCCGTCGATCGAGTTGGGGGTGGACCCCGTGAACCCGAGATCGGCGGCGACGGCCTCGGGATCGAGTCCCAGGGACGATCCGGCGAGAGCGCCCGAGCCGTAGGGCGACTCGGCGCCGACCCGGGCGTCCCACTCGCGCAGGCGGTCGAGGTCACGCACGAGCGGCCAGGCGTGGGCGAGGAGGTGGTGCGACAGCAGGACGGGCTGCGCGTGCTGCAGGTGGGTGCGGCCCGGCATGGGCGCTCCCAGGTGGGCCTCGGCCTGGTCGGCCAGCGCGCCCACCAGGCGGGCCACCAGGCGGGCCACGACTCGGGCGTGCTCGCGCAGGTAGGCGCGGAAGAGCGTGGCGACCTGGTCGTTGCGCGACCGCCCGGCCCGCAGGCGTCCGCCGAGCTCGGGGCCGAGTCGCTCCATCAGCCCCCGTTCGAGTGCCGAGTGGACGTCCTCGTCGTCGGGGTCGGGCAGGAAGGCACCCGAACGCACGTCGCCGTCGAGGGCCGCGATGCCGTCGAGCATCGACGCGAGGTCGTCGGCCGTCAGGAGCCCCGCGGCGTGGAGCACCCGCGCGTGCGAGCGCGAGCCGGCCAGGTCGTACGGGGCGAGGCGCCAGTCGAAGTGCGTCGAGCGCGACAATGCGGTCAGCTCGGGCGAGGGACCGCTGGCGAAGCGGCCGCCCCACAGGCGCGACTCGCCGCCCTGGCCCACCTCGGAACCGCCGGTGGAGTCGATCTCGCGTGAGTCAGTCATCGGAGGGCACCTTACGGGCGAGGTCGGTGAAGTGGGCGGCGAGGGCGTCGCCACCCAGGGGGTCGCGGCAGATGATCATCACGGTGTCGTCACCGGCGATCGAGCCGAGCACGGCCGGCATCGCGACGTGATCGACCGCGGACGCGAAGTACTGGGCGGCACCGGGCGGGGTGCGCAGGATCACGAGGTTCGCCGACGCCTCGGCGCTGACGACCACCTCACGCGCCAGCCGGGCCATGCGGGCCAACGCGGCAGCGCTGTCGCCCGCCGGCTGCGGCGTGCGATCGCCGCCCTCCGACGGCACCGCATAGACGAGGCCTCCGTCGGCATGGCGCACGCGCACGGCGTCGAGCTCCACGAGGTCGCGCGACAGGGTCGACGGCGTGGCGTGCACACCACGCTCCTGCAGCAGCACGACGAGGTCGCCCTGCGACCGCACGGGGTGGCGCTGCAGCAGCTCGACCACGAGCTGCTGGCGCGCCGCCTTGGTGTCGGGCACGGTCACGATCGGCGGGACTTCTCGAGGAGCCACGTGAGCACGGCCTTCTGGGCGTGGAGGCGGTTCTCGGCCTCGTCCCAGACGACGCTCTGCGGTCCGTCGAGGACCTCAGCGGCGATCTCCAGCCCGCGATAGGCCGGCAGGCAGTGCAGGACGATCGCGTCGGGCTCGGCCAGCGCGAGTGCCTCGGCGGTCAGCGAGTACGGGCCGAAGACGGCCATGCGCTCGGCCTTGGTGTCCTCCAGCCCCATCGAGACCCAGGTGTCGGTGATGACGACGGCGGCACCCGTGAGCGCTGCGACGGGGTCGTCGGTCACCGTGACGGAGCCGCCCGTGGTGGCGGCGATGCGCTCGGCGTCGGCCAGGACCTCCGGCGCGGGCTGGTAGCCAGCAGGAGACCCGACGCGGACGTGCATGCCGGCGGTGGCCCCGCCGAGCACGTACGAGTGGCCCATGTTGCACGCGCCGTCGCCCACGAAGGCGACCTGCAACCCCGCGAGCGCACCCTTGTGCTCGATCACGGTCTGCCAGTCGGCCAGGATCTGGCACGGGTGGAAGTCGTCGCTCAGCGCGTTGACGACCGGGACACCGGACATCGCGGCCATCGTCTCGAGGTCGCTCTGGTGGTACGTCCGCCAGACGATTGAACTGACCATCCGGCCCAGGACCCGCGCGGTGTCCTCGACGGACTCCCCCCGACCAGCCTGGGTCGTGCCTCGATCCATGATCAGCGGCGACCCGCCGAGGTCGGCGATGCCGACCGCGAACGAGACCCGCGTGCGGGTCGACGACTTGTCGAACATGACGGCCACGGTCTGGGGGCCCTCGAGCGGCTTGCGGCTGTACGGCGCGGCCTTGAGCTCCGCGGCGAGCGCCAGGACCTCGGCCTGCTCGGCCGGGCTCAGGTCGTCGTCGCGCAGCAGGTGCCGCAGGACCGCACCCTCGCTCATGCCAGGACCTCGTCGAGCAGCGCCGAGAGCGTGGCCACGGCGTGGGCCGCCTCGTCCTCGGTGAGCACGAGCGGCGGGGCCAGGCGCAACCGGTCCGGCGTCGGGGCGTTGACGATCAGCCCGGCGTCGTAGGCGGCGGTCTGCACGTCGACGGCCCGGGGCTCGGTGAGCACGACTCCACGCAGCAGGCCGCGACCGGTCACGGCACTGACCCGCGGGTGGCGTCCGAGACCGGCGGCGAGCTGGTCGCCGCGCGCCGTGGCGTGCGCCAGCAGTCCCTCGGACTCGATCGTGTCGATGACGGCGAGCGCGGCCGCCGTGGCCACCGGGTTGCCGCCGAACGTCGTGCCGTGGTTTCCCGGGCCCAACAGCGTGGCGGCGTCCCCGAGAGCGATCATCGCGCCGATCGGGATGCCACCACCCAGGCCCTTGGCGAGCGTCACGAGGTCGGGCACGACCCCGGACGCGGTGTGCGCGAACCAGTCGCCCGTGCGGCCCACGCCGGTCTGCACCTCGTCGACCCACAGCAGGGCGCCGTGGCGGGACGTGATCTCCCGTGCTGCGGCGAGGTACCCCTCCGGTGCGTCGATGACACCGGCCTCACCCTGGATCGGCTCCACGACGAACGCCGCCACCGTGTCGTCGACGGCAGCCTCGAGCGCCGCGACGTCGCCGTACGGGACGAACGTGACCTCGCCCGGCAGGGGCTCGAACGGTTCGCGGTACTGCGCCTTCGAGGTGAGCGCCAACGCCCCCATCGTGCGGCCGTGGAAGCTGCCCTCGGTCGAGACGATCCTCGTCCGGCCGGTGCGACGGGACGCCTTGAAGGCGGCCTCGTTCGCCTCGGCCCCGGAGTTCGCGAAGAAGACCTTTCCCTCGTGACCGAGGAGCTCGAGCAGCTTCTCGGCCAGACGGACCTGGGGCTCGGAGATGAAGAAGTTCGAGACATGGCCGAGCGTCTGGAGCTGGGTCGTGACCGCCTCGACGATCGCCGGGTGGGCGTGACCGAGCGCGTTGACCGCGATGCCGCCGAGCAGGTCGAGGTAGCGGTTGCCGTCGACGTCCCACACCGTGGAGCCCTCGCCGCGCGCGAGCACCCGCGCCGGCGTGCCGAAGGTGTTCATGACCGCGCCCTGGTAGCGCTGCGTGAGCTCGGCGCCCGTCACCGGGGTGCCGGCCCAGCCGGCTGGCCGGTCCTGGGTGCTCACGGCTGGTCCTTCTGGACACTCGTCGAGTACAGCGCAGTGCGCACCCGGGTCTCGGCCCCGGGCACGACCTGGGTGCCGACGCCCTCGTCGGTGAAGATCTCCAGCAGCACCGAGTGCGGCTCGCGACCGTCGATCACCGTGGCGCGCTCGACCCCGCCCTGCACGGCCTTGAGGCAGGCCGTCATCTTCGGGATCATGCCGCTGGCGAGGGTCGGGATGAGCTCCTCGAGGCCCTCGGGGCTGATCTCACCGATGACGTCGGTGGAGTTCGGCCAGTCGGCGTAAAGGCCCTCGACGTCGGTGAGCACGAGCAGCTTCTCGGCCCCCAGGGCGACGGCGAGCGCAGCGGCCGCCGTGTCGGCGTTGACGTTGTGGACCTGCCCGTCGCGATCGGGGGCCACGCTCGAGACCACCGGGATGCGCCCGGCGTCGATCAGGTCGCGGACGGCCTCCGGACGGACGTCGACGACCTCGCCGACGAGGCCGATGTCGACCGGCTCGCCGTCGACGATCGGCATCGTGCGCTCGGCCGTGAAGAGCCCGGCGTCCTCGCCGGAGAGCCCGACGGCCATCGCGCCGTGCCGGTTCAGGAGACCGACGAGCTCGCGACCGACCTGACCGGTGAGCACCATGCGGACGACGTCCATCGTCTCGGGGGTCGTGACCCGCAGGCCCCCGCGGAACTCCGACGTGATGTCGAGCTTGTCCAGCATCGTGCTGATCTGCGGCCCGCCGCCGTGCACGACGACCGGCTTGAAGCCGGCCAGCCGCAGGAACACGATGTCCTCGGCGAACGCCTGCTTGAGCGTGTCGTCGGTCATGGCGTTGCCGCCGTACTTCACCACGAGGATCTTGTCGTGGTACTTCTTCAACCACGGCAGCGCCTCGGCGAGGATCCCGGCCTTGGTGGTGGCCTTCTTCCAGTCGTCCGGGTGCCACTCGTCGTTCGGGGTGGTGGTGTCTTCACTCATGATGAGTAGGCGGAGTTCTCGTGGACGTAGGCCTGGGTGAGGTCGTTGGTCCAGATCGTCGCCGCCTCCTTTCCTGCCTTGAGGTCGATCGTGACGGAGACGGCGCGCTGCTCCAGGTCGACACCCGCCGGGTCCTCGGCGGGACCGCTGTTGCGGCACACCCAGACCCCGTTCAGGGCGACGTCGAGGTCCGCGGGGTCGAATGCGGCGGAGGTCGTGCCGACCGAGGCCAGGATGCGGCCCCAGTTGGGGTCCTTGCCGAAAATCGCGCACTTGAAGAGGTTGCTGCGGGCCACGGACCGGCTGACGTCCAGCGCGTCCTGCTCGCTGGCGGCGTTGATCGTCTCGATCGCGATCTCGTGGTCGGCGCCCTCGGCGTCGGCGAGCAGCTGCAGCGCGAGGTCGCGGCACAGGTCGGTCAGGAGCGCCGTGAACTCCTCCAGGTCGGGGGTGACCTCGGTGGCGCCGGAGGCCATCAGCAGGACGGTGTCGTTGGTCGATTGGCACCCGTCGGAGTCCAGGCGGTCGAAGGACTGCGCCGTCGCCGCTCGGAGCGCCGAGTCGAGCTCGGCGGCCGAGAGGTGGGCGTCCGTCGTGATGACGACGAGCATCGTGGCCAGCGCCGGCGCCAGCATGCCGGCGCCCTTGGCCATGCCACCGATGCTGTACCCGTTCGCCGCTGCGGACGTGCGGACCGCCTGCTTGCTGACGGTGTCGGTGGTCATGATCGCCGTGGACGCCGCTGCTCCCCCGTCGGCGCTGAGAGCGGAGGCCGCCTCCCGGACACCTCCCAGGAGGTCGTCCTTGTCGTTCAGCAGACCGATGAGGCCCGTCGAGCACACCTGCACGTCGATCGGAGCGACGCCGAGCAGCTCGCCGGCCAGCTCGGCCGTCTCGTGCACGATCTGGAAGCCGGCGGCGCCGGTGTAGCAGTTGGCCCCGCCGGAGTTCAGCACGACGGAGCGGGCACTGCCCGTCGTGATCGCCTGCTCGCTCCACAGCACCGGGTTGGCCTTGCACCGGTTCGACGTGAACACCGCGGCCGCCGACGAGATCGGACCGTCGTTGACGACGAGGGCGACGTCGGGCGCACCGCTCGTCTTCAGACCCGCGGTGACGCCTGCGGCACGGAATCCGTGGGCTGCCGTGACGCTCACTGTGCTCTCCTCGAGTCGTTCGCTGCGCTCACGGGGCCACTCCTCGAGTCGTTCGCTGCGCTCACGGGGCCACTCCTTCGGTCGGGAGGCCCGTGGTCTCGGGGAGACCGAGGGCGAGGTTCATGGACTGGATCGCGCCACCGGCAGTGCCCTTGACGAGGTTGTCGAGCGCCGTCACAGTGACCAGCCGCCCGACCTTCTCGTCGACCGCGACCTGCACGTGCACCTGGTTGGAGCCGAGGGTCGCCGCGGTCGAGGGCCAGACGCCCTCGGGCAGCAGGTGGATGAAGGGCTCGACGTCGTAGGCCGCGCCGTAGGCCTCCCGGACCGTGGCCAGGTCGGTGCCGGGCCGCAGCCGCGCCGTGGCCGTCGCGAGGATGCCCCGCGACATCGGCACCAACGTGGGCGTGAACGACAGCGCGACCTCGCTCGCACCCGCATGGCGGAGGTTCTGGACGATCTCCGGGATGTGCCGGTGCGTGCCGCCGACGGCGTAGGGAACGGCCGCGCCGAGGCCCTCGGACGCCAGGAGGTGGGGCTTGGCCGCCTTGCCGGCTCCGGAGTACCCGTTGGCGAGCACGGCGACGATGTCGGTGCTCTCGACCAGGTCGCCCGCGATCGCGGGCTGCAGACCCAGCGTGACCGCCGTGACGTTGCAGCCGGGGACGGCGATGCGCTTGACCGATCCCAGGGCGTCACGCTGGCGGGTCGCCCCCGTCATGAGCTCCGGCAGGCCGTACGGCCAGGTGCCGGCGTGATCGCTGCCGTAGTACTCGACCCAGTCAGCAGCGTCCTCCAGGCGGTGGTCGGCCCCGCAGTCGATCACGAGCGTGTCGGGACCGAGTGCGGCGGCGACCCTGCCCGACTCGCCGTGGGGCAGGCCGAGGAAGACGACGTCGTGGCCCGCGAGGGTCTCGGGCGTCGTGGGTTCGATCACGCGGTCGTACAGGCTGACGAGGTGCGGCTGGTGCTCGACCAGGCGCGATCCGGCGCTCGAGGCCGCGGTGAGCGCGCCGATCGTGACGTCCGGGTGCGCGAGCAGGAGGCGCAGGACCTCACCACCGGCGTACCCACTCGCGCCGGCGACGGCGACCTTGTACGTGTGGCTCATGGTTCAACCCTTGCAGATCGTGGGGGCGGGCGTGCTCAGTCGGTGCCGAGCTCCATGGCGGCGGCGTCGAGCGCGAGCTCCTCGTCGCCGCTGGCAGCGGGGTTGGCCTCGATGCGCACGGCGCCGCCGGCGGGCAGCTCGCCGAACAGCGTGCCGTTCTCCACGAGCACCTGGCCCTGGTCGAGCGGCTGGGCGGCGTACATCTCGAGCTTGGACCGCGAGTCCGCGATGTCGAGGTTGCGCATCGTGAGCTGGCCGATGCGGTCGGTGGGACCGAACACGGCGTTGTCGGTGCGCTCCATCGACAGCTTGTCGGGGTGGTAGGAGAAGTTCTCGCCCTGCGTGTCGAGGATCGAGTAGTCCTCGCCGCGACGCAGGCGCAGCGTGACGCTGCCGGTGACGAGCGAGGCGATCCAGCGCTCGACGGACTCCCGCAGCATCATGGCCTGCGGGTCGAGCCAGCGGCCCTCGTACATCAGCCGGCCGAGGCGACGGCCGTGCTGGTGGAAGTTCGCGATCGTGTCCTCGTTGTGGATCGCGTTGACGAGCCGCTCGTAGGCGATGTGCAGCAGCGCCATCGCGGGCGCCTCGTAGATACCGCGGCTCTTGGCCTCGATGATCCGGTTCTCGATCTGGTCGGACATGCCGAGGCCGTGCCGGCCGCCAATCGTGTTGGCCTCGTGGACGAGCGCGACGGCGTCACCGTCGAAGGTCTGGCCGTTGATCGCGACCGGGCGTCCGGCCTCGAAGGTGATCGTGACGTCCTCGGTGTCGATGTCGACCGACGGGTCCCAGAACTTGACGCCCATGATCGGCTCGACGGTCTCGAGCGAGACGTCGAGGTGCTCGAGCGTCTTGGCCTCGTGGGTCGCGCCCCAGATGTTGGCGTCGGTCGAGTACGCCTTCTCCTGGCTGTCGCGGTACGGCAGGTCGCGCTCGGTCAGCCACTGGCTCATCTCGGTGCGGCCGCCGAGCTCGCTGACGAACTCCGCGTCGAGCCACGGCTTGTAAATCCGCAGCTCCGGGTTGGCCAGCAGGCCGTAGCGGTAGAACCGCTCGATGTCGTTGCCCTTGAACGTCGAGCCGTCGCCCCAGATGTCGACGCCGTCCTCGTGCATCGCCCGCACGAGGAGGGTGCCGGTGACGGCACGGCCGAGCGGCGTCGTGTTGAAGTACGTGCGGCCGCCGGAGCGGATGTGGAAGGCCCCGCACGCGAGCGCGGCCAGGCCCTCGTCGACGAGGGGCTTCTTGATGTCGATCGCCCGGGCCAGCTCGGCGCCGTACTGCATCGCTCGCCCGGGGATGCCGGAGATGTCCGGCTCGTCGTACTGACCGATGTCAGCGGTGTACGTGCAGGGAACGGCGCCCTTCTCCCGCATCCAGGCCACCGCCACCGAGGTGTCGAGGCCGCCGGAGAACGCAATGCCGACCCGCTCACCGGCGGGCAGGGAAGTCAGTACCTTGGACATGCCTCATATTCTTGCATACCTCTGCAAGACCTTGCAGCCGGGGGTCGGGGTGCCCCCGCGTCGACGTTCCGCTCGCGAGAGAGAACGTTGGTGGTCAGGAGAGACTTTGTTGGTGGACAGGAGACAACAAAGTCTCTCCTGACCACCAACAAAGTCTCTCGCGAGCGGTACCTACCTCAGGGTGGCGGAGAACTGGGTCGAGGCGGCCTGGACCGCGGCCTCGCGGGCCGACTTGATGTCGGCCTCGGTCAGGGTGCGGTCCGGAGCCCGCAGGCGCAGGGAGAACGCGAGCGAGCGCTGGCCCTCCGGCACCTGGTCGCCCGTGTAGAGGTCGAACAGGCGCACCGACTCGATCAGGTCACTCGCCGACGCGAGGGCCGCGCGGAGCGACTCGGCCGGGACCTGGTCCGCCACGAGGAACGCGAGGTCCTCCTTGGCCACCGGGAAGGCCGAGAACGAGGGCTTCGGGCCGATCGCGGGCGCAGCGGCCAGCATCCGGTCGAGGTCGATCTCGCCGATGCCGACGCGGCCCGGAAGACCGTGCTCGGCAGCCACCGCGGGATGCAGCTCACCGGCATGGCCCACGACGGTGCCGGACAGGGGGCCGTCGGCGACGACCAGCTCCGCGCACCGACCCGGGTGGTAGGGCGCCACCTGGGCGGCACGGACGGTGACCTCGACGTGCAGGACCCGCGCGACACGTCGCAGCACCGAGACCGCGTCGGACCAGGCGGCCGGGCGACCGGGACCGTCCCACCCGCCACGCTCCCGCTCCCCCACGAGCACCAGCCCCACGTGGTGCGGCTGGTACGGCAGGGCGGCATCAAGGGCCTCGAGCTGCTCGGGCGTGGGTCGGGCCTCGACCCCGTAGATCGGCGCAGCCGTCTCGTCCGCGCCCGGCAGGAAGACCCGGCCGACCTCGCTGATCTCGACGACGTCGTGTCCACGCCCCACGTTCAGGGACGCGGCGCGGAGCAGGCCCACGAGCAAGGTCGTCGTGAGGCCCGGTTCCTCGGTGGAGAGCGGGTTGGCGAGCAGCACCTGTCGGCGGCGCTCGTCCTCGGCGGGAAGCCCGAGCCGGTCGAAGTGCGCCGGTCCCGCGAAGGGCAGGGTCAGGACCTCCGTCAGGCCAGCACCCGCGAGCACGTGGCCGACGCGGCGACGCAGCTCCTGCTCGCGCGAGAGTCCGCGGCCGCCCGTGGGCGTCGGGAGGACCGAGGGCACGTTCTCGTAGCCCGCCGACCTCAGGGCCTCCTCGACGAAGTCGTACGGGTCGTTCAGGTCGAAGCGCCACGTCGGGGGCGTGACCGTGAAGGCGGCGCCGTCACGCTCGACGGTGCAGCCGTTGCGCTCGAACACGTCACGCGCGACGTCTGCCGTGATGTCGAGGCCGGAGACCCGCGCGGGCAGATCCACCGGGAACGTGACGGGCGAGCGCCGTGGCACCGAGCCGACGTGCGACGCGCCGGGCTCCACGGTGCCGCCGGCGAGCTCGACGAGGAGCTCGGCGACGCGCGCCGCTCCCACGAGCGTCAGCGCCGGGTCGACGCCGCGCTCGTAGCGCTTCGCGGCCTCCGAGGGCAGCTTGTGACGGCGCTCGGCGCGGAAGATGGTGGTGGGGTCCCAGAACGCGGCCTCGACGATGACGTCGGTCGTGTCGGGGCCGATCTCGGTGGCGGCCCCACCCATGACCCCGGCCAGCCCGATGACGCCACTGTCGTCGACGATCACGAGGTCCTCGGGGGACAACGCGCGCTCGACGTCGTCGAGGGTCGTGAGCCGCTCCCCCGCCGCGGCCCGGCGCACCACGAGGTCGCCGGACACCTTCGCCCGGTCGTAGCAGTGGTTGGGCTGCCCCAGCTCGAGCATGACGTAGTTGCTGATGTCGACCGTGAGCGAGATCGACCGCATGCCGGCCTGCGTCAACCGACGGGCCAGCCAGGCGGGCGTGGGGCGGGTCGGGTCGATCCCGGTCACGACGACGGTCGAGAAGACCGGACATCCCACCGGGTCCTCGACGTGCACCGGGTGACCGCCGTCGCCCGAGGGCTCGACGACGGCATCCGCGGGATCGCTGAAGGGCAGGTCGAAGGCGAGGGCCGTGTCGCGGGCGACGCCGCGCAGGCTCAAGGCGTACGCACGGTCGGGGTTGACCTCGAGGTCGAGCGTCTGGTCGCCCAGCCCGAGCAGCGCGATCGCGTCGTCCCCGGGCGCGGCGGACTCCGCGGGCAGGACGAGGATCCCGGCCGCCGAGCTCGCGTCGTCAGGCAGGCCCAGCTCGGTCGTGGAGCAGATCATGCCGTCCGAGACGTGCCCGTAGGTCTTGCGCGAGCCGATCTCGAAGTCGAGCACGGCCAGGTAGGTGCCCGGCAGCGCCACGACGACGAGGTCGCCCACGGCGAAGTTGTGCGCCCCGCACACGATGCCACGGCTGGCGACGTCGTCGCCGGGCGCGTCGGGCACCGAGTCGAGGTTCTGCGCGCCGACGTCGACGCGGCACCAGTTGATCGTCTTGCCGTTCTTCTGCTTCTCCGGCGAGATCGCCAGGACGCGCCCGACCGTCAACGGACCGGACACCCCGCCGCCGATGATCTCCTCGAGCTTGAGGTCGTACATCGTCAGACGGTCGGCCAGCTGCGCCGTCGTGAGGTCGGCCGGCAGCTCCACGAGGCTCTTCAGCCACTCGACAGGTACCTTCACAGTCCCACTCCGAACGGCTCGGTGAAGCGGACGTCGCCGTCCCAGAGGTCGCGCAGGTCGGCGATGTCGTAGCGACTCGTGACCGTGCGGTCCAGGCCCATCCCGAAGGCGAATCCCGAGTAGCGATCCGGGTCGACGCCACAGGCCACCAGGACGCGCGGGTTGACGACACCGCAGCCACCCCACTCGATCCAGCCCTCGCCGCCGCACGTGCGGCACGACGAGACCGCCGACGGGTCGTTGTGGCAGACGTAGCAGAGCAGGTCGACCTCGGCGCTCGGCTCGGTGAACGGGAAGTACGACGGGCGGAACCGCGTGGTCATGCCGTCGCCGTAGACGGCACGCGCGAAGTGGTCGAGCGTGCCCTTGAGGTGTGCCATCGAGAGACCCTCGTCGATCGCGAGGCCCTCGACCTGGTGGAACACCGGCATGTGGGTCGCATCGGCCTCGTCTGTGCGGTAGACCCGGCCGGGGCACACGACGTAGATCGGAGGCGTGCGGGTCAGCATCGAGCGGGCCTGGACCGGCGACGTGTGGGTGCGCAGGACCTGGCCCGATCCCTGCGGCGTGTCCTCGGGCGCGGCGACCCAGAAGGTGTCCTGCATCGTGCGGGCCGGGTGATCCGGCCCCAGGTTCATCGCGTCGAAGTTGAGCCACTCGGCCTCGACCTCGGGACCCTCGGCGACCTCCCAGCCCATCGCGACGAAGATGTCGGCGACGAGCTCCTGGATCGTGGTGACGGGGTGGCGGGCGCCGACGACCTCACGATCGGTCGGGAGCGTCACGTCGACGGCCTCGGCCGTCAGCCGCGCGACCGACTCGACGGCCTCCAGCTCCTCGGTGCGAGCCGCGATCGCGCGCGTGACCTCACCGCGCGCCTGTCCGATGCGCTGACCGGCCTCCTTGCGCGCCTGGGGCGGCAACGCGCCGATCTCGCGATTCGCGAGGGCCAGGGGCGACCGGTCCCCCGCGTGGTCGATGCGGACCTGCTTCAGGTCGGCCAGGGTCGAGGCCCCGGCGACGGCCTCGAGGGCCTCGGCCGTGACCCGGGCGACCTCGTCAGGATGCAGGGGGGTGACCTCGACGGGGTCGTAGTCGGAGTTGGGTGCGGACACGGGACACGAGTCTAGTGGCGCGGCGCAGCCGGTCTCGCACGGCTCAGTCGGTCAGGGCGTCCGGCTCGTTCACGGGGAGCCATACGTCGATCCGAGCACCGCCGCCGGGTGCGTCGTCGATCGTGACCAGACCGCCGTGCTGGGTCACGATGCCGCCGACGATGTACATCCCCAGCCCGCTGCCGGCACCGGGGCCGGACTTCCAGAACCGGCTGAAGACGCGCTGGCGCAGCTCCTCGGGGATGCCGGGGCCCCGGTCGACGAGACGGACCCGCACACCCGGCACGTCCTCGTGCGCCGCCGGGGCGACCTCCACCCGGCGCAGTCCGTGGCCGTGGCGCATGGCGTTCTCCACGAGGTTCGTCAGGACCTGCACGATCCGGTCGGCGTCGCCCCAGACGAGCTCGACCTCGGCCAGGTCGGACTCCCACGAGGGTTCGCTGCCGGCGGCCGAGACGCTGCGCAGCACGCGGTCGACGAGCTGGTCGAGGCGCACCGGACCCCGCTTCAGGGTGAGCCGCCCCGAGTCGATCCGCGCCGCGTCGAGCAGCTCCGTGATGAGTCGGGTGAGCCGGTCGGCGTCGGCGTCGACGGTCTCGAGCATGAACTGACGCTGCTCGTCGGTGAACCGGTCCCACTTGCTCAGCAGGGTCGCGGTGAAGCCCTTGATGCCCGTGAGCGGTGAACGCAGCTCGTGCGCCACTGTCGCGACGAGGTCGGACCGCTCCCGGTCACGCTGGTTGCGCGCCCGGGCGCTGCGGATGCCCACGACGACCTGGTGCACCGTGCCGGCGGGGCGGTCGCGGCGCAGGGACGCCGTGATCAGGTACTCCGAGCCCCGCGGGGAGTACCAGGACTGCTCCGAGATCGCCGTCCGCGTGTTGAGCCCGTCGTACGGGCGCATGCAGTCCATCCACGTGTGACCGTTGAGGTCGTCGAACGGAAGGGCGTCGGCGAGCGGCATGCCGATCATCTCGTCGCCCTCGGCTCGCGCCAGCTTGCGGACGCGGTCGTTGACGTAGACCACGCGCTGGTCTGCTCCCGCGACGATCAGGCCGTCGGGGAAGTCCGCGAAGTCGTCGGGAGACACGTCGGGCAATGTAGTGCCTCGACCGCTCAGCGACCGCTACGACGCTGGAGCGCGAGCGCGACCAGCTCGGCGTTGCCCGCAACCTCGCTCCCGTCCGGCGCCTCGAGGACGTCCTCGAGCCCGATGCGGGTCGCCACGCCGTGCCGACCCGCGAGGTCGACCATCTCCCACGCCGACCGGCCCTCGCCGTGCAGCAGGATCGGCAGCCCCGCCGGGCGCACCAGCTCGAGCAGGCGCTCGGCCACCTCGACCTGGTCGCCGACGTCCGGCAGCTCGACGAGGACGAGCGCGGTGGCCTCGACCCAGGTCGAGTCGAGCCACTCCTCCGCGTCGCGCTCGCTCCACAGGCCCACGTTGATCGCGACACCCCGCTCCTGCAGGGCGGCGCACACCGCCTCGGACGCGGACTCGTGCCAGTTGACCGACGCGTGATCGGGCAGCACGTCCCACTCGGCGACCGCAGCGGTGGCTCCGGAGGGTCCGCTCCAGGCCCAGGCGCCCGTGGTGACGCCGACCGGGACGTCGACGACCTCACGCACGGCGGCGACCCAGGCACCCACGTGCTCGGCGGCGACGCTGTCACGCCCGTCGGACGTGCGCGGGTGCACGTGGAGGTCGGTGGCTCCTGCCTCGACCGCGGCCAGGGCCTCCCGGGCGCACGCCTCGGGAGTCAGGGGCGCGGCCGGGTGCTCGTCGAGGCCTCGCGACCCGTTCAGGCACGCCTGGATGCCGCTCATCGTGGCGCCTCCGCTCATGGTCGCTGGACGGGCGGGTCGAGGGCCCGCTGACCCTGGGCGCTCGCGTACAGGCAGACCGCGGCGGCCGTGGCGAGGTTGAGGCTCTCGGCCCGACCGTAGATCGGGATGGACACCACCTTGTCAGCCAGGGAGCGCCGGTCGGGCGGCAGCCCCCACGCCTCGTTGCCGAGCAGCCAGGCGCTCGGTGCCGCCAGGTCGAGATCGGGGTCGTACAGCCCGAGGTCGCCACCCCCGTCGGCGGCGAGGACCTGGAGGCCCGCGGCGCGGACGGCGGCGATCGCCACCGGGACGTCACGCTCGACGACGACCGGGAGGTGGAACAGGCTGCCGACCGTGGAGCGCACGACCTTCGGGCCGAGCGGGTCGACGCAGTCGCCGGCCAGGAGCACGGCGTCGGCACCCACGGCGTCGGCGCAGCGGATGACGGCACCCGCGTTGCCGGGGTCGCGCACGTCGGCGCACACGACCACGAGCCGGGCCCCTGCGAGATCGAGGTCGGCGAGGGAGCGCACGACCGTGCGGCAGCGGGCGACCATGCCCTGAGGAGCCACCGCGTCAGCGACCTCGGCGACGATCTCGGGCTCGACGACCTGCCAGTCGGGCGAGGCGGCGACGATGTCGGCGTAACGCTGGGTGGCCTCGGCCGTGGCGAACACCTCGAGCACGACGCCGGCCGCGACGGCCTCGCGGACCGCCTGGGGGCCTTCGGCGAGGAACTCCCCCGTCCTGTCCCGGAACGCACGAGTGGCGAGCCGCCGAGCGTGCTTGACCCGCCCGCTGCGTGCGGTCAGGTCAAGCTGCTCGGGGCTCGCCACGACGTGTTGGTGAGCGGTCGCGTCAGGCGACCGCGTCGTCCTTCGGCGCGTTGACGTCGGCCGGCAGGCTGTCCTTGGCCAGCTGCACGATCGCGCTGAACGCGGCCGGGTCGTTGACGGCCAGGTCGGCCAGGTTCTTGCGGTCGACCTCGAAGTTCGCGGCCTTCAGCCCCTGGATGAACCGGTTGTAGGTCAGGCCCTCGGCGCGCGTGGCGGCGTTGATGCGCTGGATCCACAGACGACGGAAGTCGCCCTTGCGCGCCTTGCGGTCGCGGTAGTTGTAGACGAGCGAGTGGGTGACCTGCTCCTTGGCCTTGCGGTACAGGCGCGAACGCTGACCGCGGTAGCCGGAAGCGCGCTCGAGAGTCTCGCGACGCTTCTTCTGTGCGTTGACAGAGCGCTTGACGCGTGCCATCTGGATCTCCTAAAGAAAAACGGGGGTGGTGGAAAGAGCGCTGGTCAGAGACCGAGCATCTTCTTGACGCGCTTGGTGTCGGCCTTGGCGACGTCGGTCGTGCCGGCGAGGCGGCGCGTACGGGTCGAGGACTTGTACTCCAAGAGGTGCCGGCGGTTGGTCTGCTCGCGACGGAGCTTGCCCTTGCCGGTGATCTTGACGCGCTTCTTCATTCCCGAGTGGGGCTTGAACTTCGGCACTTATGCCTCCATGTCTGGGTCGAGGTTCTCGGAACGACGACGGGGCTTCTTGGGGGTGGCGGTCTCGCGGGCCGCCTCGCGGTGTGCCTTGTCGGCGGCCTCGTCGGCCTCCTTCTCGGCGGTGCGCTCGGCCGTGACCTTGGCCTTCTCGGCCTTGACCTCGGCCTGGGCCTCGGACTTCTTCTTCAGGGGTCCGAGCACCATCGTCATGTTGCGGCCGTCCTGGCGCGCGTTGCTCTCGATGAAGCCGAGGTCCTCGACGTCGGCAGCGAGCCTCTGGAGCAGGCGGTAGCCCAGCTCCGGGCGGTGCTGCTCACGACCACGGAACATGATCGTGATCTTGACCTTGTCGCCCGCCTTCAGGAACCGCACGACGTGACCCTTTTTCGTGTCGTAGTCGTGCGCGTCGATCTTGGGGCGGAGCTTCATCTCCTTGATGACGGTGTTCGTCTGGTTGCGTCGCGACTCGCGAGCCTTCTGGGCCGCCTCGTACTTGAACTTGCCGTAGTCCATGAGTCGGCACACGGGCGGACGCGCGGTCGGCGCGACCTCGACGAGGTCGAGGTCGCTCTCGGCGGCCAGTCGCAGGGCATCCTCGATACGAACGATGCCCACCTGCTCCCCGCCGGGTCCGACGAGACGGACCTCGGGTACGCGGATGCGGTCGTTGACGCGCAGCTCGGTGGTGATGGATCCTCCTGGGGGTCGTGGTGAGGGCCCACGAAAAAAAGGCCCCCGTCTGAAACGGGGGCCACCAGGGAACGCGTCACGCCACCGCCGCAGCGGTGCACGACACACGTCGTGAGCCGGACGGATCCGGCGCTACCCCAGGACCGTGAGCCCTGCAGGTGGGAGATGGCCTCCACTTCAGTGCACCATCCTAGCAGCGCCCGCGCTTCCCGTACAAAACCGTCATCTCACGTCGGCGAAACACCCGTGGCGCCGATCGGAAACACGCGCGACGCAGGCTGGCCCCATGCCCTGGCGCGTGCGCACGACCCTCGACGACCGACCCGGAATCCTGGCCGACATCGCCCAGGCGTGCGGTCGGGCGGGTCTGAACATCGCCTCGATGCAGGTCTTCGGGATCGCCGACCGCGTCACCGACGAGTTCGTGGTCGACGGCCCGCTCGACGAGCTCGCCGTGGCCCGCGTCTTCACCGACGCCGGCGGCACCGACGTGTCCGTGACCCGGATCGACGACGGCACCGTCGTGGACGCCCCGACGCGGTACCTCGAGGCGGTCCACCAGGTCCTCGAGGAAGGACGCGACGTCGAGGACGTGCTCCGCGAGCTGCTCGCCACCGAACCGCCCGACGTCGCGGACTACGCCGGGCACGACGTGCTCGACCTCGTGCGCCGTGGTGGGACGACGCTGCGCATCAGCCGTGCGGTGCCGTTCACGCCCGCCGAGCGATCTCGCGCCCAGGCTCTGTTGTCCCTCGTGAGCGACGCCGGCGCCGACCTGCCGCTGATCGCGCCGTCGACGACGCGCCCGATCCCGTTGGTGCGAGAGGCGACGCTCGCCGACATCGACGCGGTGGCCGCGATGCACAGCCGCTGCAGCGTCGAGACGCTGTACGCCCGCTACCAGACACCGCTGCGCATGCCCATGACGACGCGGCTGGCGCGGCGCCTGGTCGTTCCGGAGCGAGGCGTCGCCCTCGTCGCGCAGGCCGGGCTCGACGTCGTGGGCCACGCGGTCCTCGAGCCCAGCGAGCATCCTGACAACCCCCGGTGGACCGGCCGGGTGCTCGTGGAGGACGCGTGGCAGCACCGGGGCATCGGCACGATGCTGGTGCGCCAGTGCGCCGGCACGGTCCGTGAGCACCGCGGCGACGCGTTGACGTTCCTGACCGCCGGTTCGAACGACTCACTGCTGCGGTCGGTCGGCAGCGCCGGCTTCGTGGCCCGGGTCGAGCGGCACGACGACGTCGTGCACATCACCGTGCCGCTTCGACGCTAGGAGGCGGTCAGGCGACCGTGGCACATCAGCTGCCCGCGCGGACCCAGGCCGTGCCGCTGCTGGTGCGGGCGAGGGTGTCGCCGGCGGCCAGGTGGCCGAGGTCGTCGGTCTCGACGACCTGCCAGTGGGGCTGGCCCAGGTCCAGGACGATCGCGGACGCGGACTCGGCAAGGGCCGACTGCGCCGCGGCCTGGCCGTGCACGGGCACGGGACGCGCCTGCGGGTTCCACGCCTCGAGGGCCGCGACGCTCGTGAACGCCAGGAGCGCCTGCCGACCATCGGCACCCGTCATCAGGACGGCCGCCATGTCGGCACTCTTGTCGGAGCCGTCGGTGGCGCGCTCGCCCAGCACCGCGACGATCGGGACGAAGACGCGTGCCTCCCCGAGCACGGCCAGGACGCCGGCCGGGTCGCCGAGCGCGGGCGCCAACGCCGGGTCGACCGAGCCGTCGTCGCCGGGGAAGGCCGGCTCCGCCAGGCTGCGCTCGTGCTGACGGGGCTCGTGCTGACTGGGCTCGTGCTGCGGGGGCTCGGAGGTCATGCCGCCCAGGCCCGCAGCTGTCGGACGACGTCGCGGCCGTCACCGTCGGTGCGCTGCAGCGCGAACAGCATGACGCGCTCGTCGTCGGTCGTGACCAGCGTGGCCCAGGGCGCTCCGGACTTCATCGAGATGCCCTCGACCTGGTCCCACGTGAGGCGGTGGCGCTTGTAGCCGTTGAGGACCTCGATCGAGGACGCATCGGCGCGCACGTAGCTGCGCCCCACTCCGTGCAGCAGCGCGAGCACGGCCACCAGCAGCAGCGTCATGGTGGCCTTCTCCGCGATCGTGAACGCCACGAAGTCGGGCAGCGCCCGACCGATCGCCACGATGCTGATGATCATCAGCACCATGACGCCGTAGGCGACGATGCGCGGGCCCTGCGGTCGGATCGTCATGTCAGATGCGGCAGGCGAGGATGTCGGTCACGAGGATGCCCCGCGCCCCGACGGCGTACAGGTCGTCCATGACGTGCTGGGCGCGGTCGCGCGGCACCATCGAGCGCACTGCGGACCAGCCCTCGCTGTGCAGCGGCGAGACCGTGGGCGACTCGATGCCGGGGGTCAGGCGCACGGCCTGCTCGACCTGGTCGGTGCGGATGTCGTAGTCCATCATCACGTAGCTGCGCGCCACCAGGACGCTGTCGAGACGGCGCTTGAAGACGTCGAAGCCCGCGGGGTCGCCCGTGCCGGATCGGCGGGCGAGTACCGCCTCGGACTCCAGGATCGGGTCGCCGAAGACCCGCAGACCCGCCTGTCGCAGCGTGGTGCCGGTCTCGACGACGTCGGCGATCGCGTCGGCGACCCCGAGGCGGATCGAGGACTCGACCGCCCCGTCGAGCCGCACGACCGACGCCTCGAGGCCCCGCTCGGCCAGATGCGCCTGCACGATGCCGCGGTACGAGGTGGCGATGCGGCGACCGGCGAGCTCCTCGACCGACTTGATGCCACCCTCGGGCGCGGCGAACCGGAACGTGGAGGCGGCGAAGCCGAGCGCCATGACCTCGTCGGCCTTGGCGCCGGAGTCGAGCAGCAGGTCACGCCCGGTCACGCCGACGTCGAGGGTGCCCTCGCCGACGTAGATCGCGATGTCACGCGGACGCAGGTAGAAGAACTCGACGTCGTTCTCGGCGTCGACACAGACGAGGTCCTTGGCGTTGCGGCGCTGCCGGTAGCCGGCCTCGGCGAGCATGAGCGACGCGGCCTCGGCGAGCGACCCCTTGTTGGGGACGGCGACCTTCAGCATGGGTGTTCTCTTTTCGGTGGGGGTGACGGTGCGCAGGAGTGGGGGTCTCCCCCTCACAGATGCGCGTACACGTCGTCCAGCGAGATGCCCTTCGCGATCATCATGACCTGCGCGTGGTACAGCAGCTGGCTGATCTCCTCGGCGGCTCGCGCGGCGTCCTCGTGCTCGGCGGCCATCCAGGACTCGGCGGCCTCCTCCACGAGCTTCTTGCCGATGGCGTGCACGCCGGCATCGAGCTCGGCGACGGTGCGCGAGCCCTCGGGTCGGGTGGCGGCCTTGTCGCTCAGCTCGGCGAACAGCTCGTCGAAGGTCTTCATGGCGTCCTCAGTCTAGGGGGCGTCCGAGACGAGCTCGCGCAGCACCTGCCAGGCACCCAGTGCGGCCTCCGCCGCCTCGCGACCCTTGTCCTCACGACTGCCCGGCAGACCGGCACGGTCGAGGGCCTGTTGGTCGTCGTCGCACGTGAGCAGACCGAAGCCGATCGGCACGCCGGTGTCGAGCGCGACCCGGGTCAGGCCGTCGGTCGCGGCCGTCGACACGAACTCGAAGTGCGGGGTCCCGCCGCGGATGATGACACCCAGGGCGACGACCGCGTCGAAGCCGGCCACCGCAGCGCCCTGGCAGACGAGCGGCAGCTCGAAGGACCCGGGAACGCGGATCAGCTCGATCTCGGTGACGCCCGCCTCGGCCAGCGCCTCCTGCGAACCGGCGATGAGCCCGTCCATGACCTCGGTGTGCCACAGCGACGCGACGATCGCGACGCGTGCGCCGCTTCCGTCAATGTCGAGTGCCGGTGCTCCGTGCCCTGCCATGTCGTCAGGCCTCCTCGGTCGTGGCGACGGGGAGCGGGAGGTCGTGGCCCATCCGCTCCGCCTTGGTCGTGAGGTAGCGCAGGTTGTGCTCCGTCGGCGCGATCTGCACCGGGATCCGCTCGCTGACCTTGACGCCGTAGCGCTCCAGGGCCGCCGACTTCTCCGGGTTGTTGGTCAGCAGCCGGACCGACTCGATCCCGAGGTCGCGCAGGATCTGGGCCGCGGCCGCGTAGTCACGCTCGTCCTCACCGAAGCCGAGCTCGAGGTTGGCCTCGACGGTGTCGCGACCGCGCTCCTGGAGCTCGTAGGCCTGCAGCTTGTGGAGCAGGCCGATGCCGCGGCCCTCGTGGCCACGCAGGTAGACCACGACACCGGCACCCTCGTCGGTCAGGGCCGCGAACGACGCCTGGAGCTGCGGGCCGCAGTCGCAACGTCGGGAACCGAGGACGTCGCCCGTGAGGCACTCGCTGTGCACGCGGACGAGGACGTCCTGGGTCGCCGGCTGGCCGTGCACCAAGGCGATGTGCTCGGAGGCGTCGATGCGGTCGCGGTAGCCGAGGGCCGTGAACGTGCCGAACTCGGTCGGCAGGTTGGTCGTGGCGAGCCGCTCGACCTGCTGCTCGAGACGGCGAAGGTGGATCTGCAGGTCCTCGATCGAGACGAGCGCGATGCCGTGCTCGTCGGCGAACTCGCGCAGCTCGGGCAGCCGCTTCAGGGTGCCGTCGTCGTTCATGACCTCGCCGATCACCCCGGCGGGGGTGAGGCCGGCCAGCCGGGAGAGGTCGACCGCAGCCTCGGTGTGTCCGGGCCGCTCGAGCACTCCGCCCGGCTTGGCCCGGAGCGGCACGATGTGACCCGGCTGCGTGATCTCGAACGGCTCGGTGGCCGAGTCGGCGAGGACCCGGCACGTGCGCGCGCGGTCGGAGGCCGAGATGCCGGTGGTGACTCCGTCGCGCGCGTCGATCGACACCGTGTACGCGGTGCGGAGGCGGTCGCGGTTGTGTGGGGTCATGAGCGGGATCGCGAGCCGGTCGAGGATGTCGCCCGTGATCGGCGCGCACACCAGGCCGCTCGAGTAGCGCACCAGGAAGGCCATGAGCTCGGGCGTGGCCTTGCTCGCGGCGAAGATGATGTCGCCCTCGTTCTCGCGGTCCTCGTCGTCGACGACCACGATCGCGCGGCCCGCGCGGATGTCGTCGATCGCGCGCTCGATCGGGTCGAGCACGACGCGCTGCGTCTCGGTCTGGCTCATGACTGCGGTCCTTCGCTCGGCTGGGGGGTGGTGCGGTGGGCGAGCATGCGCTCGACGTACTTGGCCAGGACGTCGACCTCGAGGTTGACGAGGTCACCGGGCTGGAGGGCGCCGAGCGTGGTGTCGGCGAGGGTCGTGGGGATCAGGGAGACGGAGAACCAGGTGGCCCCGGGGCCGTCGTCGGACCCGTCGCCGTCGACGACCTCGACGACCGTCAGGGAGACCCCCTGGACCGTGATCGAGCCCTTCTCGACGAGGTAGCGGGCCAGACCGTGCGGCACCGAGAAGCGCAGGACCTCCCAATGCTCGCTGGGCGTGCGGTCCAGGAGGCGGCCGGTGCCGTCGACGTGCCCCTGCACCAGGTGGCCCCCGAGACGGTCACCGACGGCCATCGCCCGCTCCAGGTTGACGGTCGAGCCGATGCCGAGCGCGCCGAGCGACGTGCGGGCCAGCGACTCCGCCATGACGTCGGCGGTGAAGGTGTCGGTGGTGGGGTCGACGACGGTCAGGCAGCAGCCGTTGACGGCGATCGAGTCACCGTGCCCGGCGTCGCTGGTCACGACGGCGTCGCGCACCGTGAGGCGCACGGCGTCACCCTGCTGCTCGATCGCGGTGATGGTGCCGATCGACTCGACGAGTCCGGTGAACATCAGACGTAGGTCTCCCTCGGTGCCTGGCCCGGGGTGCCCACGATGCGGATGTCCGGGCCGATCATCCGCAGGTCGTCGATCTGGATCGGGCGCAGGTCGGCCAGCGTGGCCGCCTCGCCCTCGAGCGCCGCGCGGCCGGAGCCCAGCATCGACGGCGCGATGTAGCCGATCACGCGGTCGATCAGGCCCGCCTTCCAGAATCCTCCGGCGAGGCGGGGGCCGCCCTCGAGCCACACGTGCTTGACGTGGTTCTCGGCCAGCTTGGCGAGCACCTCCTCGGGCTCGCGCGACTGGATCATGAGCGTCGGCGCGACCCGGTCGAAGACGCGGTAGTAGTTCGGGATCGTGGACTCCCCCACGACGACGCGCAGCGGCTGGAGCTCGTAGGGCAGCGGCAGGTCGTCGGCGTCGCGCACCGTGAGTCGCGGGTCGTCGGCCAGCACCGCGCCGGTGCCGGCGACGATCGCGTCGCACTGGGACCGGTACTGCTGCACGTCACGACGGGCGTCGGGCCCGGTGATCCACTTGCTCGAGCCGTCCGGCGCGGCGCTCAGTCCGTCCAGGGTGGCGGCGTACTTCCAGGTCACGAACGGGCGGCCGTGGGTCACGGCGAACCGCCAGGCGCGGTTGTGGGGCTCGGCCTCGTCGGCCAGGACCCCGGTCTCGACCTCGATGCCGGCGGCGCGCAGCACGTCGGCTCCCCCACCGGCCTCGGGATGGGGGTCGGTCTGCGCCACCACGACCCGCGCGACGCCCGCCCGGATCAGCGCCTCGGTGCACGGGCCGGTGTTGCCGACGTGCCGGCACGGCTCCAGCGTCACGACGGCCGTCCCGCCGCGGGCCCGCTCCCCGGCAGCTGCGAGCGCCTCGATCTCCGCGTGAGCACCCTGGCGCACCGTGGCGCCGACGCCGACCTCGACACCGTCCGCGTCGAGCACGACGCAGCCGACGGTGGGGTTGGGCAGGCAGTTTCCGCGCTCGCGCGCTGCATCGATCGCGCGGCGCATGGCTGTCTCGATCCGGCCCTGCAGCTCGATCTCGCTCGCCATGGGTACCTCCGGTCGGGCTCACGGCCACGAGGCGACGGGAGGGCTGTGGGGCGGACGTGTCCCGTGCGGGACCGTCCGTCGTCGTCCCTCCGCGCGGGGAGGACGACGACCCACGACTCTTCCCTTCCGGACTTTCACCGTCGGTCCCGGAGTTCCACCAGGTCAACCGGGTCCAGGTGGACACGGGTCGCGGACTGTCACCGCCGGCTCGGAATTGCACCGACCCCAGAGTCTGTGAGCGATTTCTCGTTCACGTCCGATTCTACTCAGGCGCGAAATGCGTCCGATCAGTGCCCACAGGCCGAGACCGCGGCGGACCGCAGCGCCTCGACCATGTGCTCGGGGTCGTCGGCCCCGAAGACGGCCGAACCGGCCACGAAGACGTCGGCCCCGGCCTCGGCGCACCGCTCGATCGTGTCGAGCGAGACGCCGCCGTCGACCTGGAGCCACACGTCGCCGCCGCTCGCCGCGATGAGCTCGCGCGCCCGGCGGATCTTCGGCAGGCACAGGTCGAGGAACTTCTGCCCGCCGAACCCCGGCTCGACCGTCATGACCAGCACCATGTCGAGCTCGGGCAGGAGGTCGGCGTACGGCTCGATCGGCGTCGCGGGCTTGAGCGCCATCGAGGCGCGGGCGCCCTGCGCGCGGATCTCGCGCGCCAGCCGCACCGGAGCCGCGGCCGCCTCGACGTGGAACGTGATGCTGCCCGCGCCCGCTTCGGCGTAGGCCGGGGCCCAGCGGTCCGGGTCGGCGATCATGAGGTGGGCGTCGATCGGTTGCGCCGCCGCCTTGCCGAGCGCCTCGATGACCGGCAGTCCGAGGGTGAGGTTCGGGACGAAGTGGTTGTCCATGACGTCCATGTGGAGCCAGTCCGCGCTCGGGATGCGAGCGGCCTCGTCGGCGAGGTGCGCGAAGTCGGCGTTCAGCAGGCTCGGCGTGATCTGGATGCCCATGGCGGGCAGCCTAGCGAGCGGGCGCGCTCGTCCCGGGACCTGGTCAGCGCTTGCGGAGCAGGGCGACGAACATCGCGTCGGTGCCGTCGCGGTGCGGCCACCACCGGTCGACTCGCTCCAGGACCGCGACCCCGCGTCCGACCGTCTCGATGACGTCGAGCGTCTCCGCCGGGGACGGCGAACAGGTCGCGTACGCCAGGACCCCGCCCGGGCGCAACAGGTCGACTCCCCGGCGCAGCAGCGCCTGCTGCAGCGGCTGGAGGGCCTTGAGGTCCTCGGGGGTCCGGCGCCACCGGGCCTCCGGCCTCCGGCGGAGCGCACCGAGGCCGGTGCAGGGCGCGTCGATCAGGATGCGGTCGAACGATCCCGGTTCCCAGGGCCCCTCCCGGCCGTCGTAGGACGTGACCTCGACCTCGGGCAGCGCACGCAACGACTGCCGGACCAGCTCCGCCCGGTGCGGCTGGACCTCGTTGGCGACCAGGTGGGCGCCCCGTTCGGCGGCGAGGGCACCGAGCAACGCCGCCTTGCCGCCCGGCCCGGCGCACAGGTCGAGCCATCGGGTGCGGGGTGGCTCGAGCGGCAGGTCGACGAGCGCCTTCGCGACGAGCTGCGAGCCCTCGTCCTGGACCGCGGCCCGCCCCTCCCGGACCGCGGCGATGGCACCGGGGTCGCCCCCGTCGAGCACGACGGCCCAGGGCGACAGCAGGCCGGGGGTCCCAGGAAGCTCCTTGACCGTCGCCAGCCGGGGCCGCGCCACCAACGTGACCTTCGGCGGCACGTTGTCGGCCGCCAGGAGCTCCTCGAGCTCGTGCGCCGCGTCGACGGCCAGGAGGGAGCGCCGCAGCTCGGCCACGACCCAGGTCGGGTGCGAGTAGCGGACAGCGAGGGCGTCGTCGCCGGTGAGGCCCTCGGTCACGAGGTCGATCCAGCTCGCGAGGTCACGCTCGGAGACCCGTCGCAGGATCGCGTTGACGAAGCCCGCGGGCTTGTGGCCGACGACGCGCTTGACCAGCGCCACCGACGTCGAGACGGCCGCGTGGTCGGGCACCCGCATCGCGAGCAGCTGGTGGGCTCCCAGACGCAGCACGTCGCGGACCGCCGGGTCGAGGTCACGCTTCGCGAGGTGGTCGACGACGGCGTCGTAGGTGCCCTGCCAGCGGATCGTGCCGTGGGTGAGCTCGGTCGCGAAGGCGGCGTCGCGACTGTCGAGGTTCTGCTCGCTCATCAGGCGCGGCAGCAGGAGGTTGACGTAGGCGTCGTCCTCGCGCACCGCCGCCAGCACCGTGTACGCGACCCCGCGCGCCAGGTCCGTCATGCCGGCACCGGTCCGGAGAAGGACCCTGGCGGGTCGGCGAGGCCGCGGCCCCAGTCGGCGGCGGCCATGGGCTTCTTGCCGTGCGGGACGACGGTGCCCAGCACGACGTCGGTCGTGGCGGTGCCCACCCGGACCTCGCGCTTGCCGAACTGCACCTGGCCCGGGGCGAGGGTCGACTCCTCGGCGATCGTGAGCGGCTCGATCTTGACCCTGAGGTCGCCCAGCTCAGTCCAGGCGCCAGGGGCGGGCGTGCACCCCCGTACGTGGCGGTCGATCGCGAACGCCGGGCGGTTCCAGGTGATGCGAGCGTCGTCCGTGGTGAGCTTCGGGGCCAGGCTGACGAGCTCGTCGTCCTGCTGCTGCACGCCGATGTCACCGTCCTCGATGTGGTCGAGGGCATCGACGAGCAGTCGGGCGCCCTCGTCGGCGAGCCGCGACAGAAGCGTGCCGGCGGTGTCCTCCGGGCGGATGCGCTCGGTGATGACACCGAGCACCGGGCCCTCGTCGAGGCCCTCCGTGAGGCTGAAGACGCTGGCGCCCGTGACCTCGTCACCGGCCATGATCGAGCGCTGGACGGGTGCTGCACCACGCCAGGACGGCAGCACCGAGAAGTGCAGGTTGACCCAGCCGTACTGCGGGACGTCGAGGGCCTCACGGCGGATCAGCGCGCCGTAGGCGACGATCGGGCAGCAGTCCGGGGCGATCTCCCGCAACCGGCCCAGGAACTCCGGGTCCGAGGGCTTCGCGGGCTTGAGGACCTCGATGCCGTGCTCGGTGGCGAGCTGTGCGACCGGCGAGTCCACCAGGGTGCGCCCGCGGCCGGCACGGGCGTCGGGTCGGGTCACGACGGCGGCGACCTCGTGCCGGCTCGCGATCAGCGCGCGCAACGAGGGCAGGGCGGTCTCGGGGGTTCCGGCGAAGACGATTCTCATCGCGGCCGAGTCTAGGGACTCCCCCACCGGGCCCTCACCTGGCTAGGCTCGGGGCTGCCAGACCGAGGAGGGCCATGAGCTTCCAGGCGTACATCGACGCGATCGAGACGAAGACCGGCAGGATCCCGCAGGAGCTGGTCGACGAGGCGCACGCGCGCGGGTTCGGCCCGGACACGAAGGCGGGCGAGATCGTGGCGTGGCTCGCCGACGCGTACGCACTCGGCCGGGGGCACGCCATGGCCCTGGTGCACGTGGTGAAGAACGGCCCGCAGATCCCCGACAAGCACGTCGGCACGGCCGGCAGCCACAGCGATGAGTCGAACGTGCTCCGGCTCGACGGCATCGCGCGCCGCTGACCGCCCTCGGGAGCGTGGGACGACCTCAGAACGTCAGGGGATCGACCTGCACGCGCACCGGCGACTCCTTGGCGGCACTGCGCTCGGCCGAGACGGCACGGAGCCCTGCTGACAGGGCTGCACCCTCGGACCGGGGGGCCCGGAGCACCAGGCGTTCGACGGTCGGGTCGCGCGGGTCGGCCGCGACGGGTCCCAGCACCTCCGTGTGCGGGGTCCACGGCCGGCCGGCCAGGACGCTCAGGACCTGCGACGAGGCCTCGAGCGTGGCCAGGCGACCGAACGGCGGCAGGTGCGTGTCGCGGCGCTGCTCGAGCTCGCGCCGGGCGAGGCCGACCGGATCCACGCGCACGAGAGCCTGGAGGGTCGCCGGGTCACCGACCGCGATCGACCGGCCGGTCGGAGCCGCCATCGCCAGCGCGTTGAACCAGCGCCGGTGCGCCTCCTCGACGACGCGGACGTCGTCGCGCCCCAGGGCGAGCCACGTGTCCATCAGCACGACGACCGCGTAGCCGCCGGCGACCCGCGGCTCGGCGCCCGGCGTGGCGAGCACGATGCGCCGGCCCGGTTCAACCTCGCTCAGCACGGAGTCGCCACCGGAGGTCACGATCTCGTGATCCGGGAACGCCTTGGCGTACTCCTCCGCCGTGCGGAGCTGTCCGACCACGGGTGCGCGCAACCGGGCCGAGCCGCAGCTCGGGCAGGACCAGTCGGGAGCGGGGGTCGCGCACCACCGGCACACGAGCGTGGCCTTCGAGGAGAGCTGCACCAGCGGACCCGCGCACGCCCGGCAGCGGGCCGGTTCACGGCAGGACTGGCACGACAACGACGCCCGGTAGCCGCGTCGCGGCACCTGAACGAGCACGGTGCCCTCGGACTCGCGGACCGCACGGAAAACCTCGGTCGGCAGGCGCGCCGGCGCCGATCCGTGGGTCGAGCCGTCGGTGACGTTCGGGCGGACCCAGGCGGCGCGGCGCACGTCGTCGTCGGCCGTCAGGTCGACGCACCACCCCGAGTCGACGAGCGCCTGGGCCTCGGCGCTGCGGGCGTGGCCGGCCAGCAGGACCCCGGCGTCGTGCTCGACCGCCCGGGTCAGCAGGATCTCCCGCGCGTGCGGATAGGGGGCGCGTGGCTCGGCGAAGAGGTCGTCGCCGTCGTCCCACATCGCCACCAGCCCGAGGTCGTGGACCGGCGCCCACGCCGCGGCCCGGGTGCCCAGCACCACGGGGACGTCGCCCCGACGGGCCGCGAGGAACGCCCGGTACCGCGCGGCCGGTCCCTGCCCCGCTGAGAGGACCACATGCCGGCCACCGCCGAGGACGGACGTGAACACGGCGTGCCAGCGGTCGAGGTCAGTGGCGTCCGGCACGCACACGACGGCCCCCCGGCCGGCGTGGAGCGTCGCCAGGACGGCACGGGCGACGACCTCGGCCGGGTCCTCCGTCGGCAGCACCGACCGGACCCCGCGGGCCGGACGACGGTCGCGGAGCGCACCGAGGAACGCTGCCGCGCCCGGGACGTCGGGCCAGGCCTCGGGGTCCGGCGCGGGGAGAGCTTCGGCCGGCGCGGCGGGCCGGTCGCGCGCCTCCGTGCGCGCGTGCCGGGGTGGAATCGCCAGCCGGAGGACGTCGCTCGTGGTGCCGGCCCACCGGTCGACGACCGCGTGCGCCAGCGCCACGATCTCCGGTGCCAGCACGGGTTCGGGCGACACGACCTTGACCAGGGGCGCCAGCGCTCCCTCGTGATCGCTCGCGGCCACCCGCTCGAGCAGGAAGCCGTCGGTCCGGCGGCCGGCGAAGCGGACCTTGACGCGGCTGCCCGGCACCGCGGCCTCGTGGAGCGTGGCGGGGACGAGGTAGTCGAACGGCCGGTCGAGGTGGGCCAGGCCGGTGTCGACCTGCACCCGTGCGACCGGCAGCTCGGGCGCGGGATCCGGCAGGGGTCTACTCGGCGTGGCCGCGGGCTTGCGGACAGGCTCGGCGACCATCCCGAGATCGAGCTGCCCGTCGTCCGCCACCCGGCAGTTCTACCAGCCGCGACCGACGGGCCAGGTCCGCGCGGACCCGTGGGGCGGTGAGTGCGCCACCTTTCAGCCCATGTCGCTGGGCCCGCGGTGGCGCAGCCACCTTTCGGACCCCTCGAAAGGTGGTTCACTCACCGCCCTCACCCGCGGTCCGTCCCGAAAGGTGGCTGGCTCACCGCCCCGCGCCGGACGGGGAACGGCCCCCGTCCCCGGGCGGGGACGAGGGCCGTTGCGTGCGGCGGGCTGCTGCGGATCAGACGCCGGCGGCCTTGCGCAGCGCGTCGGCGCGGTCGGTGCTCTCCCACGGCAGGCCGGCGCGGCCGAAGTGGCCGTACGCGGCGGTCTGCGCGTAGATGGGACGCAGCAGGTCGAGGTCGCGGACGATCGCGCCGGGACGCAGGTCGAAGACCTCGAGCACGGCGGTGCGGATCGTCTCGACGGGGACCGTCTCGGTGCCGTAGGTGTCGACGTAGAAGCCGACCGGCTTGGACACGCCGATCGCGTACGCGACCTGCACCTCGGCCTTGGTGGCCAGGCCCGAGGCGACGATGTTCTTGGCGACCCAGCGCATCGCGTAGGCGGCCGAGCGGTCGACCTTCGACGGGTCCTTGCCCGAGAACGCGCCGCCGCCGTGGCGGGCGTAGCCGCCGTAGGTGTCGACGATGATCTTGCGGCCGGTCAGGCCCACGTCGCCCATCGGGCCACCGATGACGAAGCGCCCGGTGGGGTTGATGTGCATCGTGTAGTCGCTGGAGTCGATGTCGTACTGCGCCAGGACCGTGTCGATGACGTGCTTCTTGATGTCGTTCGGGAGCTGGTTCTCCAGGTCGACGCCGTCCTCGTGCTGGGTCGAGACCACGACGGCCTCGACGCGGACCGGCTTGTCGTTGTCGTCGTACTCGATGGTGACCTGGGTCTTGCCGTCAGGACGCAGGTACGGCAGCGTGCCGTCCTTGCGCACCGCGGTGAGCTGCTCGGCCAGACGATGCGCGATCGTGATCGGCAGCGGCATGAGCTCGGGGGTCTCGTCGACCGCGAAGCCGAACATCAGGCCCTGGTCGCCGGCACCCTGCAGGTCGAGCGGATCGGTCGCGCCACCGACGCGACCCTCCTCGGCGGTGTCGACGCCCTGCGCGATGTCGGGCGACTGCGCGTCCAGCGTGATCTGCACGCCGCAGGTCTCGCCGTCGAAGCCCTTGACGGATGAGTCGTAGCCGATCTCGAGCACGCGGTCACGGGCGATGCGTGCGATGTCGGCGTAGGCCTCGGTCGTGACCTCGCCACCGACGATGATCAGGCCCGTCGTGATGAAGGTCTCGGCCGCGACACGGCTCTTGGGATCCTGGGCCAGAAGGGCGTCGAGGACGCTGTCGCTGATCTGGTCGGCGATCTTGTCCGGGTGACCCTCGGTCACGGACTCGGACGTGAAAAGTCGGCTCACAATGCTCCTGGTCGGGGTTGAGGCACAGCTGGGTTCGGGAAACGCTCGGCGCGCGGGCGCGATGGAGCCGCGCGCGGGGCACGGCACAGTCTAGACAACGTCTCAGCTGGTGTCGGGTTATCCCACGTCGTGGAACGTCGTGGGACTCAGGCCAGCAGGTCCGCGACGTGCCGCCAGATCTCGTGGGACAGCGCGGACTTCTGGCCGAGCGGGACCTCGTGCGCCTCGCCGCCGGCCGTCAGGATGACGGCCTCGCTGTCGGTGCGTCCGAAGACCTTGCCCTCGCTGACGTCGTTGACCACGAGCAGCTCGCAGCCCTTGCGCGCCAGCTTGGCCCTGGCGTGGTCGAGCACGGTGCCGTTGGCGTCGCCGGTCTCGGCCGCGAAGCCGACGACGACCGGGACGCCGGGGCGCGTCGACGCGTCTCGCTGGCGCACGACCTCGACGAGCACGTCCGGGTTCTCGACGAGCTCGATCGTGGGCGCCTGGCCGTCCGCCCGCTTCTTGATCTTGGCGTCGGCGAAGGACACGGGCCGGAAGTCGGCGGGGGCCGCCGCCATGACGACGGCGTCGGCCTGCGCCGCGTGCTCGAGCGTGGCCCGCCGCAGGTCCTCGGTCGAGACGACCTCGACGAGCTCGACGCCTGCGGGGGTCGGGACCGCGACGTTGGCGGCCACGAGCGTGACGCGGGCGCCGCGCGCGACCGCGGCCTCGGCGAGCGCGACGCCCTGCAGGCCCGAGGACCGGTTGCCCAGGTACCGCACGGGGTCGAGGTACTCGCGGGTGCCACCGGCCGTGACGACCACGTGGCGTCCGCTCAGGTCGCGGGGATGGCCCGCGAGCAGCGCCGTGGCCGCGGCAGCGATCTGCTCCGGCTCGGGAAGGCGACCGGGGCCGGAGTCGGAGCCGGTCAGACGACCGACCGCGGGGTCGAGGACGGTGACGCCCCGGTCGCGCAGCGTGGCGACATTGGCCACCGTCGCGGCGTGCTCCCACATCTCGGTGTGCATCGCCGGGGCCATCAGCACGGGACACCGCGCGGTCAGGAGCGTGTTGGTGAGCAGGTCGTCGGCCATGCCCGCCGCGGCGCGCGCGAGCGTGTTGGCCGTGGCGGGGGCCACGACGACCAGGTCGGCGTTCTGCCCGAGCCGGACGTGCGGCACCTCGTGCACGTTCTCGAAGACCCCGGTCTGCACCGGGCGACCCGACAGGGCCTCCCACGTGGCGCGGCCGACGAACTCGAGGGCAGCGTCAGTGGGGACGACCGTGACGCCGTGCCCGGCCTCGGTGAACAGCCGGACCAGGAGCGCGGCCTTGTAGGCCGCGACTCCCCCGCTGACTCCGAGGACGATCTCGCTGGGTCGCTGGCGCTCGTTCATCGGCGGACAGCTGCGGTGATCAGGCCTGCTCGGCGGCCGGGGCTGCCGGCACCTCGGCGTCGGGGTCGATGTCCTCGACGGTCAGCAGACCGGCGTTGATCTCGCGCATCGCGATCGAGAGCGGCTTCTCCTGCACGTGCGTGTCGACGAGCGGGCCGACGTACTCCAGCAGGCCCTCGCCGAGCTGGGCGTAGTACGCGTTGATCTGGCGAGCGCGCTTGGAGCTGTACAGCACCAGCTTGTACTTGGAGTCGGCCTTCTCGAGCAGGTCGTCGATCGGCGGGTTGGTGATGCCGTGGGCGACGGAACGCGTGGTGGACACAGGAGACCTCACAGTGGTCGGAAGACGGGGGCGCAGGGACACCTGCGACGCGGGTTCAACCCGCGGCAGGGGCCGATCGGAGCAACTCTACCAACTCTTCGCACGCGGACTCGACATCGGTGTTGACGATCGTGACGTCGAACTCCCCCTCGGCCGCCAGCTCCTCCCGCGCCGTCTCGAGGCGGCGCGCCCGCTCCTCGGGCGACTCGGTGCCGCGGCCGACCAGCCGTCGTTCGAGCTCCTCGAACGTCGGCGGGGCCAGGAACACCAGGAGCGCCTCCGGCATGGCAGCGCGCACCTGGCGCGCCCCCTGCAGGTCGATCTCGAGCAACGCCGGGCCACCGGTGCGCAGCTGCGCCTCGACCGCGGCGCGCGGCGTGCCGTAGCGAGCCGCCTGGTGCACGACGGCCCACTCCAGCAGGCCACCGGTCTGGACCAGCCGGTCGAACTCGGCGTCACTGAGGAAGTGGTAGTGCTCCCCGTCGACCTCACCGGGTCGTGGGGTCCGCGTCGTGGCCGAGACCGAGACCCAGATGTCGGGGTGGTCGCGTCGCACGCAGGACGTGACGGTGCCCTTGCCGACGGCCGTCGGACCGGCGAGCACCACGAGACGGGAGGAGCCGGCGGGACCGGCTTCAGTCACGGTGCCCGAACTCCCGCAGGAGCGCCTGGATCTGGTTGGCTCCCAGACCGCGGAGCCGGCGGCTGTCGGCGATGCCGATGCGCCGCATGATCTCCTGCGCCTTGACCTTGCCGACGCCCGGCATCGACTGCAGCAGGTCGACGACCCGGAGCTTCGCGACGACCTCGTTGGCCCGCGACTCGGCGATGACATCGGCGATCGAGGCGCCGGACGTCTTGAGTCGGTGCTTGATCTCGGCACGGAGCTGGCGAGCCGCGGCTGCCTTCTCGAGCGCAGCCTGCCGCTGCTCGGCAGTCAACTTCGGGAGCGCCACGGTCTTGCCTCTCTTGCTTCCGTCGGTGGTGGCGATGAGCCTACTGGCCCTGCTCACCGGGTGTCTTCAGGGTGAGGTCGCACTCGTCCTGCACGGAGTCGGCGATCGCGCGCCGATGGGTCGCCGTGTCGTTGAACGCCTGGTAGGCGGCACGCAGCGCAGCCGTGTCGTCCTCCGACAGGTCGACGACGTCACCGTGGGTCAGCTCCTCGATGGGGACCTCGGCCACCGCCTCGGCCGCCAGCAGGGCCTCGACGGAGTCGGCCACGGCCGTGTAGTCGTCGCGCACGCCTGACGGCGCCTGCTCCTCGATCGCGCGGAGGGCCTCGCCGAGGGTCGTGAACGAGGCGGTCGTCAGCGTCGCGTCGTCGATCCCGGCCCGGTGCTCCTCGACCGCGGCGCAGTACGAGCTCGTGCCGCAGCCGGACAGCGCGGAGGCGACGAGCACGGTCAGGCAGACGGCGGCACGACGACGCATGCGGGCGCTCCTCCGGTCGGTCGAGTCACGTGGTCAGGGCCTCATGAGGATACGAGCTGGGCGTTGACCTGCTGGGCCGACGCGCGGAGGGCGGCCGGATCGGGTCCAGCGTTCAGGATGCCCCGCGACGAGGACGGGACCACCTGGGACCAGACGTCGCCGAACAGCCGCTTCAGGTCCTCCACGGTGCCGCCCTGGGCCCCGAGGCCCGGCACGAGCAGCGGGCCGTTGATCGCGAGGTCCTCGCCGGTGGTGCCGATCGTGGCACCCACCACCGCGCCGAAGGGGCCGAGCGGCCCCCCGCCCGGGGCCGACAACAATGCACCGGCGTTCAGGCCGGCGAGCTGACGCAGCACCGATCCGGCGACGGTGCCCCCGTCACGCGCCGCGGCGTGCTGGAACTCCGGGCCCTCCGGGTTCGAGGTCAGCGCCAGGACGAACACGCCGGCGTCGTTGCGGGCGGCCTCGGCGAAGAAGGGATCGAGCGACCCGAAGCCAAGGAACGGGCTGACCGTGACCGCATCGGCCGCCATCGGCGCGTCGTCGTCGAGGTAGGCCTCCGCGTACGCCTGGGCCGTCGAGCCGATGTCGCCCCGCTTCACGTCGAGCACCGTGAGGGTGCCGGTGTGCCGGAACTGCTGCAGCAGCCACTCCAGGACGGCGACACCGCGGGAGCCGAAGCGCTCGAAGAACGCCGACTGCGGCTTGACCACGCCGACCTGACCGGCGAAGGCCTCGACGCACACCTCGGCGAACCGCTCGAGCCCCTCGAACGTGTCACCGACGCCCCACGCCTCGAGCACCGAGGCGTGGGGGTCGAGGCCGACGCACAACGGGCCGTACGCCTGCGTCGCCGCCGTGAGGCGGGACCCGAAGGTCATTCGGCCGTCCCGGCGGTGCGAGCTGCTCCCTCGATCGCCCAGTCCTGCAACGACTTCACGTCGAGCCCGCCGTCGATGAGTGCCTCGATGCCCTGCACGGCCGCCGCGAGGCCCTGCACCGTCGTGATGCAGGGGATGCCCTCGGCGATCGCGGCGGTGCGGATCTCGTTGCCGTCGACGCGCGCGTTGACGCCGGACGAGACGCCGTGCGGCGTGTTGATGATGAGCTGCACGTCCTGGGCGCGGATCTTCTCGACGATCGTCGAGCGGGTCTCGCCCGGCAGGGGGTCCTCCCCCAACTTGCGCACCTCGGAGGTGTGCACGCCGTGGCGCCGCAGGACCTGGGCCGTGCCCCGCGTCGCGAGGATCTCGAAGCCGAGGTCGGCGAGGCGCTTGACCGGGAAGATCACGTTGCGCTTGTCGCGGTTGGCCACCGAGACGAAGACCTTGCCGGCCGTCGGCAGGCCGTTCTGCGCGCCCGCCTGGCTCTTGGCGAACGCGGGGCCGAAGCCCGCGTCGAAGCCCATGACCTCGCCCGTCGAGCGCATCTCCGGTCCGAGCACGGTGTCGACGTACGTGCCCTCGTAGGTGCGGAAGCGGTTGAAGGGCATCACGGCCTCCTTGACCGCGATCGGCGAGTCCTCGTGGATCACGCCCCCGTCGCCCTCGGCCGGGAGGACCCCGGCGGCCCGCAGCTCGGCGATGGTCTCCCCCAGCATCAGGCGGGACGCCGCCTTGGCGAGCGGGGTGTTCGTGGCCTTCGAGACGAACGGCACCGTGCGCGACGCCCGCGGGTTGGCCTCGAGCACGAACAGCGTGTCGGAGGCCAGCGCGAACTGGATGTTGATCAGGCCCCGCACGCCGACACCGGCCGCGATGGCCTCGGTCGAGGCACGGATGCGGTCGATCTCCAGTGCGCCGAGCGTGATCGGCGGCAGGGTGCAGGCCGAGTCGCCGGAGTGCACGCCGGCCTCCTCGATGTGCTCCATGACGCCGCCCAGGAACAGCTCGGTGCCGTCGTAGAGCGCGTCGACGTCGATCTCGATCGCGTCGTCGAGGAACCGGTCGACCAGGACGGGGTGCTCCGGGGAGATCTCCGTGGCGCGGCCGATGTAGCCCGAGAGGGTCTCCTCGTCGTAGACGATCTCCATGCCGCGGCCGCCCAGGACGTACGACGGGCGCACGAGCACGGGATAGCCGATCTCGTCGGCGATCGCCTTGGCGCCCTCGAACGTCGTGGCCGTGCCGTGCTTCGGCGCGGGCAGGCCCGCGTCGGCGAGCACCCGGCCGAAGAGCCCCCGGTCCTCGGCGAGGTCGATCGCCGACGGGCTGGTGCCCACGATCGGGACCCCCGCCTCCTCGAGGCCCTTCGCCAGTCCCAGCGGGGTCTGCCCGCCGAGCTGCACGATGACGCCCGCGACCGGGCCGGCGACGCGCTCGGCGTGGTAGACCTCGAGCACGTCCTCGAGCGTCAGCGGCTCGAAGTACAGGCGGTCGGAGGTGTCGTAGTCGGTCGAGACCGTCTCGGGGTTGCAGTTGACCATGACGGTCTCGTAGCCGGCCTCCGAGAGCGCCAGGGCGGCGTGCACGCACGAGTAGTCGAACTCGATGCCCTGACCGATGCGGTTCGGACCGCTGCCGAGGATGATGACGGCCGGCTTCTCGCGCGGCGCCACCTCGGTCTCGTCCTCGTAGGACGAGTAGTGGTACGGCGTGCGCGCCGCGAACTCCGCGGCACACGTGTCGACGGTCTTGTAGACCGGACGGATGCCGAGCGCGTGGCGGACACCACGCATGACGTCCTCACGGACACCACGGATCTCGGCCAGCTGGGCGTCCGAGAAGCCGTGCCGCTTGGCCCGCCGCAGGATCGCCGGCCGCAGCTCGACGGCCTCACGGACCTCCCGGGCGACCTCGTCGATGAGGACCAGCTGGTCGACGAACCACGGGTCGATGCCGGTGGCCTCGTTGACCTCCTGCGCCGTGGCGCCGGCGTGGATCGCGTGCATCACGGTCTGGAGGCGGCCGTCGTGCGGGCGCGCGACCTCCTCCAGCAGCGCCGCGCGATCACCCGGCTGCGTGGGCCAGGTGAACTGCGCGCCCTTGCGCTCCAGGGACCTCAGGGCCTTGCCGAGCGCCTCGCTGAAGCTGCGGCCGATCGACATCGCCTCGCCCACCGACTTCATGTGGGTCGTGAGCGTGTCGTCGGCGGCGGGGAACTTCTCGAACGCGAACCGCGGCACCTTGACGACGACGTAGTCCAGGCTCGGCTCGAAGCTCGCCGGCGTGCCGAAACCGCCCGGGGTCGAGGTGATGTCGTTCGGGATCTCGTCGAGCGTGTAGCCGATGGCGACCTTGGCGGCGATCTTGGCGATCGGGAACCCCGTCGCCTTCGAGGCCAGGGCGCTCGAGCGCGAGACGCGGGGGTTCATCTCGATCACGACGATGCGGCCGTCGGCCGGGTTGATCGCGAACTGGATGTTGCAGCCACCGGTGTCGACCCCGACCTCACGGATCACCCCGATCGAGATGTTGCGCAGCCGCTGGTACTCGACGTCGGTCAACGTCATGGCCGGCGCGACCGTGATCGAGTCGCCCGTGTGGACGCCGACCGGGTCGAAGTTCTCGATCGAGCAGACGATCACGACGTTGTCGGCGCGGTCGCGCATGACCTCGAGCTCGTACTCCTTCCAGCCGAGGATCGACTCCTCCAGGAGCACCTCGGTCGTGGGGCTCAGCGCGAGCCCCGAGCCGGCGATGCGGTGCAGGTCGGACTCGTCGTAGGCCAGGCCCGAGCCGCTGCCGCCCATCGTGAACGACGGACGGACGACGACCGGGTAGCCGAGCTGCTCGACGGCCGCGAGGCACTCGTCCATCGTGTGGCAGATCGCCGACTGCGCGACCTCCGCGCCCCACTCGGGCGGCAGGTCCTCGACGATCCGCTTGAAGATCTCGCGGTTCTCGCCCTTGTTGATGGCCTCGATCGACGCACCGATGAGCTCGACGCCGTACTTCTCGAGGACACCGCGCTCGTCGAGCTGCATCGCGCAGTTCAGCGCGGTCTGGCCGCCCAGGGTCGCCAGGACGGCGTCGGGACGCTCCTTGGCGATGACCTTCTCGACGAACTCCGGCGTGATCGGCTCGACGTAGGTCGCGTCGGCGAACTCCGGGTCGGTCATGATCGTGGCGGGGTTGGAGTTGACGAGGATGACCCGCAGGCCCTCCTCGCGCAGCACGCGGCACGCCTGGGTGCCGGAGTAGTCGAACTCGCACGCCTGGCCGATGACGATCGGGCCGGAGCCGATCACCAGGACCGACGAGATGTCATCACGCTTGGGCATCAGGCCTCCTCGTCGGTGTCGTTGCTGGGGGTGCTCGCCTGGTCGGTGCGTCCGGGCGGCGGGGGCTGCGTCGGTCCGTCCCCGTCGGGGCTCGGAACGTCGAACGGCGGGGGCTCGCTGGCCCACTCGATGACCGTCATGCTGTCCCGGTCCAGGTCGTCGTCGTCCTCGGACGAGAACCAGGCGCCGGGGCTGTTCGACTCGGAGTCGCTGACGTCGGAGTAGCTCAGGTCGAGGTCGTCCGACGACGGGTCGCCGGACACCGGGGTCCAGCCCAAGGTCTCCGGGGCCACCTGGTCGACCGCCTCCTGCTGCTCCTCGGACGGCTCGATGGGCCCGTCGAGGTCGGCGTCGGGGCCCCAGCCGGCGGTCTCCGGGTCGGCCTCCTCCGACGTCTGCGGCGCGGCGGCCTGGGTCGGCTCGACGGCCGCCTGGTCGTCCCCGTCGCTGCGGGGCGCCTCGTCGCCGAGGCGCTCCTCGCTCTGGTGCCCCTCGGTCTGGTGCCCCTCGGTCGGATGCTCCTCGACCTGGGCCTCCTGCTGCGGATCGGTGTCGGGCGGGGTCTCGGCCACGACCCGGGCGCCGGCGCGCGGCTGACTCATCAGGGACACGAACCGGTCGAACAGGTAGGACGCGTCGTGCGGCCCCGCGGCCGCCTCCGGGTGGTACTGCACGCTGAACCCCGGCGCGTCGACCAGGGCGATACCCTCGACGACGTCGTCGTTGAGGCCCACGTGCGTGACCCGCCCGGGACCGTACGGAGTCTCGAACGTGCCCTCGAGGGGGGCGTCGACCGCGAAGCCGTGGTTGTGGCTCGTGACCTCGACCTTGCCCGTCGTGAGGTCCTTGACGGGCTGGTTGATGCCGCGGTGGCCGTACTTGAGCTTGAAGGTGCCCAGGCCCAGTGCACGACCGAACAGCTGGTTGCCGAAGCAGATGCCGAAGTAGGGGACCCCCGCGTCCAGCACGCCGCGCAGCAGCTCCACCGGGCCGTCGGCGGCCGACGGGTCGCCCGGGCCGTTCGAGAAGAACACGCCGTCGGGCCCGCCGGAGGTCACGGCCAGGACGTCGTCGAGCGTCGAGTCGGCCGGGAGCACGTGCACCTCGATGCCACGCTCGGCGAGAAGCTTGGGGGTCATGCCCTTGATGCCGAGGTCGATCGCAGCCACGGTGAAGAGCTTCTCGCCCACGGCCGGCACGACGTACGCCTCGGTCGTGGAGACCTCGCTGGCGAGGTCGGCACCGGCCATGCTCGGAGCCTTGCGGACCCGCTCGAGCAGGTGGTCGGGCCGGGTCGTCATGGAGCTGATGCCGGCTCGCATCGCCCCACGCTCGCGCAGGTGGCGCGTCAGGGCACGGGTGTCGATGCCCTGGATGCCCACGACCTGCTGCTGCTCGAGGAAGTCGTCGAGGGTGCCCTCGCTGCGCCAGCTCGACGGCACGCGGGCGGGGTCGCGCACGACGTAGCCGGCGACCCAGGCGCGGCTCGACTCGTTGTCGGTCGCGTTGACGCCCGTGTTGCCGATGTGCGGCGCGGTCTGGACCACGATCTGGCGCTGGTACGACGGATCGGTGAGCGTCTCCTGGTAGCCGGTCATGCCGGTGTTGAAGACGATCTCGCCGATCGTCTCGCCGACCGCTCCGTAGGACTCGCCGCGGAACGTACGACCGTCCTCGAGGACGAGGATCGCCTCGGTGGGGCTGTCGGTAGTCATGGGGAGACCTCCTGGAGTTGACCGTCGAGGACGGTGGGGACGCCGCGCAGGAACGTGGCGACGACACGACCGGGAAGCTCGCGCCCGGCGTAGGGGGTGTTGCGGGACAACGATGCCGTCTCGGCCGGGACGATCGTGCGGGTCGCCTCCGCGTCGTACAGCACGACGTGGGCGGGCTCCCCCACCGCGAGCGGTCGTCCGTGGCCGCCGCCCACACGGCTGATGCGCGACGGTGCGGCTGACAGCCGTTCGGCGACCTGCTCCCAGGTCAGCATCCCGGTGTCGACCATGGTGTGCTGGACGACCGAGAGCGCCGTCTCGAGGCCGATCATCCCGAAGGCGGCCGCCGACCACTCGCACTCCTTGTCCTCCATCGGATGGGGCGCGTGGTCCGTCGCGACGATGTCGATCGTGCCGTCGGCCAGACCCTCGCGGACCGCCGCGACGTCGTCGGCCGTGCGCAGCGGCGGGTTGACCTTGTAGATCGGGTCGTAGCCGCGCACGAGGTCGTCGGTGAGGAGCAGGTGGTGGGGCGTGACCTCGGCGGTGACGTCCCAGCCCTTGCTCTTGGCCCACCGGACGATCTCGACCGAGCCACGGGTCGAGAGGTGGCACACGTGCAGGCGCGAGCCGACGTGCGCCGCGAGCACGCAGTCGCGCGCGACGATGGCCTCCTCGGCCGCGGCGGGCCAACCGGTGAGGCCGAGCTCACCGGAGACCAGGCCCTCGTTCATCTGCGCACCCTCGGTGAGGCGCGGCTCCTGGGCGTGCTGGGCGACGACGCCGTCGAAGGCCTTGACGTACTCGAGCGCCCGACGCATCAGCACGGCGTCGGAGACGCACTTGCCGTCGTCGGAGAAGACCCGCACGTTGGCGGCGGAGTCGGCCATCGCGCCGAGCTCGGCGAGCTGCGTGCCGCCCAGGCCCACCGTGACGGCGCCGACTGGCTGCACGTCGCAGAACCCGCCCTCGCGGCCCAGGCGCCAGACCTGCTCGACCACGCCGGCGGTGTCGGCCACGGGATCGGTGTTGGCCATCGCGTGCACGCACGTGAAGCCACCGCGGGCGGCGGCCTGGGTGCCCGTGAGCACCGTCTCGGCGTCCTCACGACCCGGCTCGCGCAGGTGCGTGTGCAGGTCGACCAGGCCGGGCAGCGCGACCAGACCCGTCGCGTCGACCTCGGTCGCGTCGCCGAGCGGGAGGCCGGCACCGATCGCGGTGATGACGCCGTCCGCGATCGCGATGTCGGTCGGGTCGCCACCCAGGATCCGCGCCTGGCGGATGACATAGCTCGTCATGAGCCCTCTCCCTCGTCGTTCGTGGCCCCACTGACCAGCAGGTAGAGCACGGCCATGCGGACCGCGACGCCGTTCGTGACCTGTTCGACGATGACCGAGCGGCCGGAGTCGGCCACGTCGGCCGTGATCTCCATGCCACGGTTCATCGGTCCGGGATGCAGGACGATCGCGTGGTCCGGCAGGCGGTTCATGCGGGTGGTGTCGAGCCCGTAGCGGCGGCTGTACTCGCGCGCGCTCGGGAAGTAGGAGGCGTTCATGCGCTCGTGCTGCACGCGCAGCATCATGACCGCGTCGGCCTTCTCGAGGGAGTCGTCGAGGCTGTAGGACGTCTCGACGGGCCAGGTGTCGATGCCGACCGGCAGCAGCGTCGGCGGGGCCACGAGCGTGACGTTCGCGCCGAGCGTGTGCAGCAGCAGGGCGTTCGACCTGGCCACCCGGCTGTGCAGCACGTCGCCCACGATCGTGACGTTCTTGCCCTCGAGGTCTCGGCCGACACCGCCCTCGGGCATCAGGTGCGAGCGCATCGTGAAGGCGTCGAGGAGGGCCTGGGTGGGGTGCTCGTGCGTGCCGTCACCGGCGTTGACGACCGCACCGTTGGTCCAACCGGCCGCTGCCAGCCGGTGCGGGGCACCCGAGTGGTGGTGACGGATGACGACCGCGTCGGCACCCATGGCCTGCAGGGTCAGCGCGGTGTCCTTGAGGCTCTCGCCCTTGGAGACGCTCGAGCCCTTGGCCGAGAAGTTGATGACGTCGGCGCTGAGTCGCTTGGCCGCCGCCTCGAACGAGATGCGCGTGCGCGTGGAGTCCTCGAAGAACAGGTTCACGACGGTGCGGCCGCGCAGGGTGGGCAGCTTCTTGATCGGGCGCTGGGCGACGCCGAGCAGCTCGGCCGCGGTGTCGAGCACGCGGACGGCGTCGTCTCGGGTGAGGTCGCCGGCGCTCAGCAGGTGCTTCTTCACGCGGCACCCCCCGTGACGGGCCCCACGATGCCGACGGCGTCCTCGGTGTCGTCGGACTCGGAGAGCCGGACGCGCACCTTCTCGGTCAGGGCGGTGGGGAGGTTCTTGCCCACGAAGTCGGCGCGGATCGGCAGCTCTCGGTGCCCGCGGTCGATCAGGACCGCGAGCTGGACCGCGCGCGGGCGACCGAGGTCGCCCAGGGCGTCCAGGGCGGCGCGGATCGTGCGACCGCTCATGAGCACGTCGTCGACCAGCACGACGATCTTGTCGTCGACGTCGTCGGGGGTCTCGGTGTGCTCGAGGGCCCGTGCGGGCTTGAGACGCAGGTCGTCGCGGTACATCGTGACGTCGAGCGCGCCCGAGCGGATCTCACGTCCTTCGACCTCGCCCATGCGCCGCGCGATCCGACGCGCCAGCGGCACGCCCCGCTTCGGGATGCCCAGCAGGACGACTTCGGCCGATCCGTGGTTGCGCTCGAGGATCTCGTGCGTGATGCGGGTCAACGCCCGGGAGATCTCCCCGGCGTCGAGGACCGTACGCACCGGATCAGAGATCGGACGGACCGAGTCCGCGGCAGCATCGGAAACGTTGTCAGGCGTGGCCATGCTGACCTCCTTCTCCGCCTCACGGGACGGCCGTTAAAGGATGTCGATGTTCGGCGCTCAGCGTACCAGCGGCCGAGGTGCTCGCGACGCGCAGTCAAGGTCGTGGCCGAGCGCCCGGTCGCGGCAACGTCCAGTCGAACCGGATGGCCAGCACGCGGAGCACGAACGTGACCGCGACGGCCGACCACCGGGCGAGGTCGCGGTCGAGATCGGCAGCGTCGAGGGCGACGAACAGGACCGAGCCGGCGATCGCCGTGAGGGCGTAGACCTGGCCCACCAGCACCAGTGGACGCTGCCCGGCGAGGACGTCCCGGATCACGCCGCCGCCCACGCCCGTGACGACACCGAGCAGCACGGCGACGTCGCGCTCCACGCCGGCGGACAGGGCCAGGGTCGTGCCGAGGACCGTGAAGACCGCCAGGCCCGCCGCGTCGGCGACCAGGACGACGCGCAGACTGTCCGGCTCGTGCTGCGGGCTCCAGTGCGAGACGCCGATGACGACGGCCGAGGTTGCGAGCGCGACCCAGATGGGCCAGGGCTCGACCACCCAGCCCACACCGTCGCCGATCAGCAGGTCGCGGATGGTCCCGCCCCCGATCGACGTGATCGTGGCGAGGACGACGATGCCGAGCCAGTCCATGCCCGCACGCACCGCGACGGCCGCGCCGGAGAGCGCGAACGCGACGAGGCCCACCAGCTGCAGCCCCGCGAAGGCGTCGATGTCCGGCACGCCCCGCACGGTAGTCGACCCCGCCGGTAGCGTCGACGAGGTGGAAGCACTGGTCCTGCCCGCTGCGTCGCTGGTCTCGCTCGGGCTCCTCCTCGGCTGGACGGCCCATGCGTCACGGGGCGACGGCCTGGAGCGGAACTCGCTGATCGGCATCCGGACCCGCGCGACGATGGCGTCCGACGACGCGTGGCACGCGGGCCATCGCGCGGCTGCTGGGCCGCTCGGCGTCGCCGCATGGTCGAGCGGCGCCACGGGGGTGACTGGAACCGTCCTGGCGATCGCCGGCTCCTGGCTCGCCGGCCCGGCCGTGGCGGTCGGCTACGTCGCGCTGGTGGTCCTGCTCGTCGTCGCGACGCTCCGAGCCGCCCGCGCGGCACGGAGCACTAGCAGCTGACGAGCGCCTGGCTCAGGACGTCGTTGAAGACGTTCTGGCCCTGCGCGTTGGGGTGCACCCGGTCGGAGGCCGTGAGTTCCGGGTGCTGGACGGCCAGACCGTTCCAGTCGACCAGGCGCACGTTGTCGTGGGCCGCAGCCACCTGGTGGATCGCCTGGACCGCTTGGTCCGACCACGAGCGGCCCGGGACCGACGGGGTCACGAGGGCCACCTGCCGGCCCGCGAGCTCGTTCGACACGAGGCTCTCCAGATCGGCAGCGTCGATCGTGCCGTTGGTGCCCGTCGCGATGACGACGGTCGGCTGCAGCTGACCGGCGGCCGCCACCTGACGCAGGGCCGTGGCGACGTCGCCGTACTGCCAGCCGACCGTCGCGATGGCGACCGAGCCCGGCCGACGCCCCATCAGCACGGGGGCGACCGCGACCGTCACCGAGTCGCCGAAGGCCGTGACGGGCGAGCCCTCGGCCACGGGCTGGCACGCTCGGGCCGACGCGGTGGGCTCGGGGACCGGCTCGGGCCTGGACTCGATGTCGTCGGCGGAGTCGATCACGACCTCCTGGCCGACCCGCAGCATGTTCTCGACGTCGGACTCCGCCGGCGCCTGCCACACCGCAGCACCGGCGAGCACGACGGCGAACGCCGAGGCCGTCGCGACGATCCGTGGTCGCCGGGCCCTGCGGTCGCGAAGGTCCGCCCTCCAGCGGCGCAGGGTCGCACCGATGCCGTCGCGGCACATCGGCACCTCGACCCACCGGTAGGAGATCGCCGCCAGGACGACGGCGATCACCACGGCGAGGCTCCCGGCCAGCTCGGCCTCGGTGGGCGGGGCCAGACGCACGGCGAACACGATGAGCGGCCAGTGCCACAGGTATAGCCCGTATGAGCGCTCCCCCAACCACCGCAGCGGCGCCCAGCCGAGCACCCTCGCGACCGGTCCAGGATTGGCCGCCGCGTGGATCACCGCGACCGACGCGAGCGAGACGAGGCCGAGGCCGCCGAGGAAGTTGGCGTCACTGTTCCAGGGGACGAAGGCGGCGAAGGTCAGGACCCCCGCGAGGCCCAGCAGGCCGAGCAACGTCCGCCGCCGCGTCGCGGTGCTCGCCGCGGCGTCGACGGAGTCGGGGTCGACGGGATCAGTGTTGGCGCGGCCGATCAGGTGAGGGGCCGCGCTCAGCGCCAGGGCGGCGCCGAGGAGGAGCCCGAAGGCGTGCGAGTCGAGCCCCATGTAGGCCCGGTTGGGGTCGCCGCCCCGGTACCAGAACGCCATCAGGGCGACCGACGCCAGCGCCAGCGCCACCACGAGGTGGAGCGACACGCGACGCTTCAGCACCACGAGGGCAGCCAGCAGCAGGAGCGGCCACAGCAGGTAGAACTGCTCCTCGATCCCGAGCGACCAGAGATGGTTCAGCAGGGGCGGAAGGTGCTGGTCGGAGTAGGACCAGCCCTGGTGGATCTGGACCCAGTTGCTGGTCCAGGTGAGCGCACCCGCGACCTGGCTCCGCAGACCTGACCCTGTCTCGTGACCGACGGTGAGCGTCGCGGCCGACACGAGGATCAGCATCACGACGAGCGCCGGGACGAGCCGCCGGATCCGGCGCACCCAGAAGCTCCGCAGTCGCACCGTGCCGGTGCGCTCCTTCTCACGCAGCAGCAGGGCCGTGATGAGGAACCCGCTCAGCACGAAGAACACATCGACGCCGACGAATCCGCCGGGCAGCCGCTCGGGCAGGGCGTGGTAGACCACGACCAGCAGCACGGCGACGCCACGCAGGCCGTCCAGGCCGGCCAGGTGGGAACGCGGCGGAGGCGGCACCGGGGTGTCTGGGGTGTCCGGGGCCTTCTTCTCCGCGAGGACCGCGGTCACGCCATGTCCTCCAGCGGCACGGCGTGCCGCTCGGGGCGAGGCAGGGGTGAAACAGGCACGAGAAGCATCCAAACACGGGGCGCAACTCCGATTCACCTTTGACCGACGTGATCCTCGTCGTGTCGCCGCGGATCCCGCTCGCTGAGGGGTGACGAGCCTGTCCCCCGCCTCCCCGTTCCCCACCTCCCGTTCCTTGAGGTGTGAACGCCCCCTGGGGCGTGAGCCTCGAAAGGCTGGGCGGCTGACCTCGAGCGGTCTTGGCGGACAAGCGGCTGGAGACCGAAAGCCATGGCTCGGGGCCCGGCGCAAGTGACAGGTGCTCCGGTCAGAATGCGCTGTCATTCCAGCAGATTCCTTGCCCGGGGGCCTTGCTCTCGAACATCTGTTCGAGTACACTCGAGACATGGTCTCGGGTCCCACGGTGCAGGCGCTGCGAACCGCCGCGCACGCCGTCACCTCGGCCGACCACCGGTCCGCTCTGGTCGCGATCCAGACCGCGCAAGACGCGCTCGACGCCGCGAAGGCCCACCACCTGGCCGAGCTCGAGAAGTCGGCGGAGTACGAGCTCGACGGTGCCTCCACCGTCACCACCTGGGCGCGCCAGCACCTGCGTCTCGACGCCCGCCAGACCCGCAGCCTGATCGACGCCGACCACACCATGCGCGAGCTCCCCGCCGTCGGTGACGCCGCCGCTGAGGGTGCGGTGCGCCTCGACCACGTCAGGCTCTTCACGTTCGGGCTCAAGCACATCGGCCAGAAGGTCGTTTCTGATGCCGAGCCGTGGCTTCTGGCCGTCGCGACAACTCACGAACCGGTGCAGCTGCGCCGCGTGATCCGCGCGCTACGCGACGCCGTCTACCCCGACGCGTTGGACGAGGACTGGATCAAGGGGATGGCCAAGGAAGACATCCAGCTCTCGCCCGTGCCGGAGGGTTGGCACCTGTCCGGCTTCCTGAAGACCGAGACCGGCGCCAAGCTCAAGGCGGTACTGGAGTCGTTGTCGATCCCGACCCAAGCCAACGACGACCGCACCAGCGCAGAACGCCGTGTCGCCGGGTTCGACCGGCTGTTGTCGTCGGTGCTCGAATCAGGCTTGCCGTCCAGCAAGGGCATCCGCCCGCAGCTGTCGGTCATCGTCGGCGTCGAGACCCTCCACGAGGCCATGACCGCCGAACCCGGTCAGGCGAAGCCGGTCGGTGAACCCGCAGAGCTGGCTGGGTTCGGCCCCATCGGACCCCAGCTCCTCTCCTACCTCGCCTGCACCGGCGACACCACCCCCATCCTCACGTCCGACGATGACGTCGAGCAGGCGCAGGTCCTCAACGTCGGCGACACCATCCGGTTGGCCACCCCGGCTCAGCGCAAAGCCGTCATCGCCCGCCAGCACGGCGTCTGCGCCGCACCCGGCTGCACCCACACCCACCTCGAGATCCACCACACCACCTGGTGGTCCAACGGCGGCCGCACCGACCTCGACGGACTCATCGGCATCTGCAGCAACTGTCATTCGCTGGTCCACCGCGGGCTCCTCGTCATCGAAGCCCTCGGACAAGGCAAGTTCGACCTCGCCACCCGCGACGGCCGACCGGTCGACCTCACCCAACGCCGCACCACCCGCCAACACCTACGCCGCATCCGCAAGGCAGCCCAAGACATCCGCGAGCCCGAGTACCCACTCCGCGCCTGAGGGCTCAACCGAACGATGCTCGCCAGCGCTCACCCCACCACGACAATCGACCCGCCGGACCTCGCACCGGTCGGGTTGCCACGTGGGTCGCCACCACGCTGCCGTTCTCTCCCAGCAGCTCCACCACCGGGCAGGTGCCATCTCGGCTCATCCCCCGGACACGCGCGTCCCAGGGCGGAGGGGACAGGTCGCGCCAACCCGGGCGGGCCTCAGAGTCATGACCGCCTCCGCCGAACTCGGCGCCATCGACGACGAACATGATCACGTTCAGGATCCACGTCCCCACCCTCGAGACGTATTGACGCCCCGAGTAGTCACGGGACGACTCAGCGTGCCACGTCGACGGGATCCAGGCGACGGCAGAGTCGTGATCACGGGATACCGCCGCTGTCGATGGCACCGAGAGGATCTCGAGCCCTCGGCCGCCGGGGCCCGGCCTCACGACGCACCGCAGTGCCGCGCGGCCACCTGCGAACACCGAGTCTCTGCGTCGCACTCGCGGCAACACCACGAACAGCAGCGCGACGCCCGCCACGACGCCCGCGGCATCGATTCGGAACGCGCTGTACCCCTGGTCGACGTCATAGTCGTTCCACGGCTGGAACCGTCCCTCCGGATCAACGTGCACCGGATAGGACTCGCCCACCACGTAGTCGTCGGAGTCCTCGACCCAGAGGTCCCACGTCTTTCCATCGACGTCAGCCACGATCCACCCGTCCTCGACTGCCGTGACCGTCGCCGGTGCCGTGACGGACCTCGCCTCGGAGGCACGCAGCTCGGGCCACAGCAGTACCCAGCTCACGGCCAGCCCCAACGCGCCCGCGATGAGAACGGCGCTGATCACGACCCGCCCCGGCTCGTTCAGCGGACGTCGCGGCACGACCGAGGTCGTCGGCCGCGACAGCGCGCGGAAGCGGTCGTCGTGCGCGGTCTGCTGACGCCAGCGATGGTGCACGTCCGCGACGAGAATCGAGGCCCACGGGATCCAGAGCAGCTGGGCCAGCAGGGACTCGGTCGGTCCGAAGACGGGAGGCGAGATCGCGACGAGCACGAGCCACCCGATGATCCGCGGTGCGAGCCACGCCGTCACCAACAGGACCACCATGACCCCGAACACGAACGAGCTCACGGTCCAGTCCCAGGACGTGAGCTCCGCGATGGTCGAGGTGCTGTCAGGGATGTCGTCCCATGTCAGGAACAACATCAGCGCCAACGTCGCCGCCGGACCCACGGCCAGCACCGGAGCCGGTATCCGACGCGACCAGAGCCGACCGAAGTCCGGAGTCAAGGCGTCGCGCACCCGGCGATGTTAGGCGAGGACCGTGCCACACCGCCGGAAAATGGCCCTACGCGTCCTGCTTGGCCTTGCCCTCGATGATCGCGCCGAGCACGCCGGCCACGAAGGACGGCGAGTCGTCGGTGCTGAGCTCACGGGCCAGGTCGACGGCCTCGCTGACGGCGACGGCGTCGGGGACGTCCTCGGCGAAGAGGATCTCGTACGTGCCGAGGCGCAGCAGGTTGCGGTCGACGCCGGGCATGCGGTCCAGCGTCCAGCCGCGCGAGTGCTCCGCGAGGAGCTCGTCGATGTGCGTCTGGTTCTCAGCCACGCCCTCGACGAGCGTGACCGTGTACGCGTTGATCGGCGGGTGGTTCGTCACGAGACGCTCCGCCAGCGAGCCGCCCATCGACAGGCTCTGCAGCTCGGACTCGAAGAGGATGTCGAGCGCGCGCTTGCGGTACTTGGTGCGCGCTCCCATCAGTGACCACCCGTCATGACTTGACGCGGCCGAGGTAGCTGCCGTCGCGGGTGTCGACCTTGATCTTCTCGCCGGTCTCCAGGAACAGCGGGACCTGGATCTCCTTGCCGGTCTCCAGCGTGGCGGGCTTGGTGCCGCCCGAGGAGCGGTCGCCCTGCAGGCCCGGGTCGGTGTGCTGCACGGTGAGCTCGACCGACAGCGGGAGCTCGACGTAGAGGACGCGGCCCTCGTTCGTGGCCACCACGGCGTTGGTGTTCTCGAGGATGTAGTCGACCGCCGTGCCCATCTGCGCGGGAGCGATCTCGAGCTGGTCGTACGTCTGGATGTCCATGAAGACGTACGACGAGCCGTCGTTGTACAGGTACTGCATGTCGCGCTTGTCGACCGAGGCCGTCTCGACCTTCGTGCCGGCGTTGAACGTCTTGTCGACGACCTTGCCGGACTCGACGTTCTTGAGCTTCGTGCGGACGAAGGCGGGACCCTTGCCCGGCTTCACGTGCTGGAACTCCACGACAGCCCAGAGCTGTCCGTCGATGTTCAGCACAAGGCCGTTCTTCAGGTCGTTCGTGGTGGCCATCAGCCAATCTCCAACAAGTCGGTGGGCGCCGGCGTGAGGACCTCGGGATCCCCCGGGGTCACGCAGACGGTGTCTTCGATGCGCACGCCGCCACGACCGACCAGGTACACACCCGGTTCCATCGTGAGCACAGTGCGATCGACCAGTCTACCGGTGCGCGTGGGTCCGAAGAACGGGTCCTCGTGGATCCGCAGCCCCACCCCGTGTCCGAGACCGGTCGTGAAGTGGTCGAGCCACCCCGAGGCGTCGAGATCACTGCGCACCGCGGCGTCGATCTCGGCCGGCGTGCGACCGACCCGGAGGCCGTCGACGCCCAGCGCCTGCGCCTGCCGGACGGCCTCATGGATCTCCCGCTGCCAGTCGGCAGCGCGACCGAGCACGACCGTGCGGGTGCAGTCGGCGTGGTAGCCGCCGACGCGAGCCCCGAAGTCGATCTTGAGCAGGTCGCCGTCCGCCAGGGGCCGGTCGGTGGGGCTGTGGTGCGGGATCGCGGAGTGCTCGCCGGCCGCGCAGATCGTGTCGAACCCCGGCGCCTCGGCACCGAGGTCGACCATGAGTCGCTCGAGCCCGACGGCGACCTCCAGCTCGGTCCGGCCGACGAGGGGGCCGGACCAGGTCTGGGTCAGCGCCTCCACCGAGATCGCGCAGGCCTGTCGCAGCAGATCGACCTCGGCAGCGTCCTTGACCTCGCGCAGGCGCTCCACGAGCGCTCCGGCGGCGAGGGGCGGGTGGTCGAGCTCCTCGACCAGGATCGCGTGCTGGTCGACGGTGAGGACGTGCGTCTCGACCGCCCACCGCTCCCCCGGGGCCAGGGCGGCCGCGGGAGCGAGCAGGGTCGGCGCGACGTGGATCTCGACTCCCGGGCACTCAGCTGCGCCCTGGTCGCGGTACCGGCCGTCGGTGACCAGCACCGCCGTGCCGTCCGCCGACAGGACGACGGCGCCGTTGGAACCCGTGAAGCCGCTCAGGTACCGCACGTTGACGAGGTCGGTCACGAGCAGCCGGTCGGCGTCCAGCTCGCGCAGCGCCTCGGCGGCGCTGTCGCGCCGACTCCCCCAGTCCGTCGTCACCGATTCCTCGCCCTTCGTGCTCAGGCGCTGACGGCGCGGTAGGCGTCGCGCAGCAGGTACTCGTCGGTGACCGGCAGGATCTTCGGCGAGGCCAGCCGGTCGAGCACGACGAAACGCAGCGTCGAACCACGCGTCTTCTTGTCCAGGCGCATCGCGTCGAGCACCTCGGGCCAGGCGTCGGCCCGGTACGCCGTCGGCAGGCCCACGAGCTCCAACGTGGTCCGGTGCCGATCGACGAGGTCGTCGTCGATGAGTCCCTGAGCCCGTGCGAGCTCGGCCACGAACACCATGCCGACACTGATGGCCTCGCCGTGACGGATCGCGTAGCCCTCGTGCCGCTCGATCGCGTGCCCGAGCGTGTGGCCGTAGTTGAGCGCCTCGCGCCCGATCGTGCCGCCGGCGCCGCCTCCCTCGCGCAGGTCTCCCTTGACCGACGAGGCCTTGACCGCGATGCCCTTGGCGATGAGCTCGGTCATGACGGAGGACCTGACGTCGCTCGCGCTGCGCGGGTCGGTCTCGACCAGGTCGAGGATCGACGGATCGGCGATGAAGCCGCACTTGACGATCTCGGCGAGACCGCTTCGGACCTCGCGGGTCGGGAGCGTCACGAGGCTGTCGAGGTCGCAGAGCACGCCGACCGGCTCGTAGAAGGCGCCCACGAGGTTCTTGCCCTGGGCCGTGTTGATGCCGGTCTTGCCGCCGACCGCGGCGTCGACCATGCCGAGCACCGTCGTGGGCACGTTGATGAACCGCACGCCGCGCAGCCACGTGGCGGCGACGAAGCCGGCGAGGTCGGTCGTGGCCCCGCCCCCGAGCCCGATCACGACGTCGGAGCGGGTGAACCCGGCCTCGCCCAGGACGCGCCAGCACTCGGTGAGCACGGAGGCGGTCTTGGCCTGCTCGGCGTCCGGCACCTCGATGACACGGACCGCGACGCCGGCGTCGGCCAGCGGCATGCGCAGGGCCGTGGCCCGGTCGGCGACGCTGGGCGCGTGGATGATGGCGACCCGCGCGGCGTCGGGTCCCACGAGGTCGAGCACCCGGTCACGCAGGCCGTGGCCGATCACGACGTCGTACGGCTGCGCCGTCGCGACCCGGATCTCGATGGGACCGGACGTCATGGTGTCTCCTCGATGCGTTGCGCGTGGTCGTCCCCGATGAGCTCCAGGACGAGGTCGGCGACCTCGTCGGCCGTGCGGTCGTCCGTGCCGACGGTCCAACGGGCCAGGGAGGTATAGATCGGTCGGCGCTCGTCGAGCAGGCCCTTGAGGCGTCCACGCACGTTGCCGACCAGGAGTGGCCGACTCGCGTTGAGGCCCACCCGGCTGGCTGCGCCGGCCAGACCGACCTCGAGGTGCACGACGCGGTGGCCGGCCAGGCGCTCGCGTGTCGCCGCGCTCAGGACCGCTCCCCCTCCGAGGGCCAGGACGCCCTCGTGCTCGTCCAGAGCGGTGGCCACGGCCGCCTCCTCCAGGGCCCGGAACGCCGGCTCGCCGTCGGTCACGAAGATGTCGGAGATCTCGCGGCCCGCACCGGCGACGACATCGGCGTCGGTGTCACGCAGCTCGAGTCCGAGCCGATCCGCGATCCGGGTGCCGACCGTGGTCTTCCCGGCTCCGGGAGCACCGATCAGGACGAGGAACGGTCCGGACGCGCCGGTCCGGTCTGGGCTCAACGGAACCTCAGGTTCGAGCGGTAGCCGTCGACGTTGCGCCGGGTCTCGCCGAGCGAGTCGCCACCGAACTTCTCCAGCACCGCCTCGGCGAGCACCAGAGCGACCATGGCCTCGGCGACGATGCCCGCGGCCGGCACGGCGCACACGTCCGAGCGCTGGTGGTGCGCGCGCGTCTCCTCGCCCGTCGTGACGTCGATCGTGCGCAGGGCGCGGGGCACGGTGGCGATCGGCTTCATCGCCGCTCGGACCCGCAGGATCTCGCCCGTCGTCATGCCGCCCTCGGTGCCGCCCGACCGGCCGGACGCACGACGGATGTGCTCCAGGCCGGTCTCACCGCCCGGGATGATCTCGTCGTGGGCCAGCGAGCCACGGGTGCGGGCCAGCTCGAAGCCGTCACCGACCTCGACGCCCTTGATGGCCTGGATGCCCATGAGCGCGGCCGCGAGGCGGGAGTCGAGTCGTCGGTCCCACGCGGTGTGCGAACCGAGACCCGGCGGCAGGCCGTGGACCGCGACCTCGACGACGCCGCCCAGGGTGTCGCCGTCCTTGTGCGCCAGATCGATCTCGGCCACCATCGCTGCGCTCGCCTCCGGGTCGAAGCACCGGACCGGGTCGGCGTCGAGGGCGTCGACGTCACGCTTGGCGGGAACGAGGCCGGCCGGCGCCTTCGCGGTACCGATCTCGACGACGTGCGACACGATCGTGGCTCCCGTGGCCTGCTCGACGAACTGGGCCGCGATCTCGCCGAGGGCGACGCGTGCCGCGGTCTCGCGGGCGCTGGCGCGCTCCAGGATCGGGCGCGCCTCGTCGAAGTCGTACTTCTGCATGCCGGCGAGATCGGCGTGGCCGGGGCGCGGTCGCGTCAGGGGCGCGTTGCGCTTGAGCCCTTCGAGCACCTCGGGGTCGACCGGGTCGGCGGCCATGACCTGGTCCCACTTGGGCCACTCCGAGTTGCCGATGCGCAAGGCGATCGGGCTGCCGAGGGTCAGGCCGTGTCGGACCCCTCCGATGATCTCGAGGACGTCGGCCTCGAACGACATGCGGGCGCCCCGACCGTAGCCGAGACGACGGCGCGCGAGGGCCGCGTCGATGTCCTTGGACGTGACGGACACCCCAGCAGGGACACCCTCGATCAGGGCGGCGAGCGCCGGGCCGTGTGACTCACCGGCGGTGGACCAACGAAGCATGGCGTGATTCTCCCACGCCCGCCGGGTGCGCCGTCACGAGCCGTACAGAGTGGGCCCCCAGGCCGCGCCCACGACCGCCCCGAGCACGAGGTACTGGCCGAACGCGAAGCTGCTGCGGTCGATCAGCCGGGCCAGGGAGAGCACGCCGCCCGCCACCGCTCCGACGAGGAATCCGGCGTACATCCCCACCAGCGTGACCTGAGCCCCGAGCGGACCGAGCACGAGCGACAGCACTGCCGCGAGCCGGACGTCGCCGTAGCCGAGGGCACCTCCGAAGAAGCGGCCGATCTCGTAGAGCACGCGGAAGATCACGTAGACGACGATGTTCGCGACGAGCGCGCGCACGAAGATCTGCACGTCCTGCTCGACCAGGGCCGCGACGCCGACCAGCAGCCAGGTGGCGAGGTACAACGGTGCGACGATCGCGTACGGCAACAGCCGCGTGCGGATGTCGACGTACGAGAGCCACGCCCCCACACCGCTGACCAGGACCCAGGCCGGCATGAGCGCGGGCGCATCCGTGCCCCAGGCGACCGCACCGGCGAAGATCGCGGCCACGACGGCCAGCACCGGGGCCAGCCAGCGGTGGCGGGCGATGTCGGCGTACGTGCGCTTGTCGCCGTCGGGCTCGTCGGGCTCCGGCACGCGAGCGATCACCCACGGTCCGAGGGCACCGATGACACCGGCTGCGACCGCGCTGAGCAGGATCTCCACCCGGTGAGGCTAGCCGGGCCCAAGGTCGTCGTCCGCTCGACATCCCCAGGTCGCTCTGGTCAACGTGCGGCGAGCTCCAACGCCGCGGCGCCGCGGAGCAGCGACGGACGAACCGTTCCACCGGTCATGAGATGCACCTGCAACGCCGCCTGGTGGGCCAGCAGATCGAGCCCGTTGACGACCGGGATGCCGCGCGACTCCGCCTCGGACGCCAGCGCAGTGGGCCACGGGTCGTACACGACGTCGAAGACCGCCTCGGCACGGTGCGCCTGGTGCGGGTCGACGACCGCTGCCGGGATCGTGGAGACCAGGACGTCGACGGCGCCGCGCTCGCGGTCGGTGAGCGACGTGACCTCGACCGCCATCCCGCAGCGGTGGGCCACGTCGACGACCTCGAGCGCCCGCGCGGGGTCACGAACCGCGACCTCCAGCCGACGGGCGCCGAGGCGGGACAGGGTCAGGGCCATGGACGCAGCGGTCGCCCCTCCCCCGAGGATGCGTGCGCTGACGACGTCGTGGACACCCGCCTCCCGGAGGGCGTTCAAGCCACCCGGGACGTCGGTGTTGTGGCCGATCCTCTCGTCGCCGAGCAGCACCGTGTTAGCAACACCCAGCAGCTCGGCGTCCTCGCTGACGTCGTCGAGCAGGGCCACGAGCCGGCGCTTCAGCGGCGCGGTGACCGAGAGGCCACGCCAGGTGTCGTCGAGGCCGTCCAGGAACGGCGCCAGCTCGTCCTCACCGACCTCGATCGCCTCGTAGTCCCAGTCGACCCCGAGCTCGAGGTACGCCGCGCGATGCATGACCGGCGACAAGGAGTGGGCCACCGGGCTGCCCAGCACGGCGCAACGCATCAGCAGCTGAACCCGGCGTCGCGGCACGCCTGCTGGTGCTCCGAGTAGGACACCGAGAAGGTCGTCTCACCCGTCTCGGGATCGGCCACGAAGTACACCCAGTCGCCGTCCTCCGGGTTCAGGGCGGCCTCGATGGCGGCCTCGCCGGGCGAGCCGATCGGCCCCGGAGGGAGCCCGGGGAACTTGTACGTGTTGTAGGGCGAGTCGGAGTCACGCTCCTCAGGCGTCGTGAACACGTCGCCGCTGCGTCCGCTGATGTAGTGCACCGTGGAGTCCATCTGGAGCGGCATGCCCTCCTCGAGCCGGTTGTAGAAGACGCGGGCACCCCGGGCGAAGTCGTCGTTCGAGACCTCGTACTCGAGGATGCTCGCGATCGTCAGGACCTCCTCGGTCGTGTAGCCGAGATCCGCGGCCCGACCCTCGATGTCGAGCTCCGCCGTGACCTCCAGCGTCTTTGCGACCATCTTTGAGAGCAGCGAGACGGCCGTCTCGCCGGGATCGACCGTGTACGTGGCGGGGTACAGGTACCCCTCCGGGTTGCCGGCCGCGATCTCCGGCAGTCCGATCGCTGCCGGGTCCGCGAGCGCCGCCTCGAGGTCGGCCTGCGGGATCTCGGTCCGCTCCGTGATCGACGCGACGATGTCGTCGACCCGAGAACCTTCCGGCACCGCGACCGTGGCGTCGGCGTTCACGATCTCGGTGGTGAGCGCGCGGTACGCCGCTGCCGCCGACATCTTCTCCCGCATCTGGTACGAGCCGGCCTTCAGCACCGCCTGCTCGGGATCGTCGAGGGCCTCCTCGTAGAACGCCGTGGCGGACTTGACGACGTCCTGGTCCTCGAGGTCGTACGACAGGCTGCGCCAGCTCGCGCCCGACTCGACCTGCACGACGACCTCGCCCGTCCCCTCGCCGCTGTAGTCCTCGGCGGCTCCGAACCGGTCCTGCGCCCACCCGTAGGCCCAGTAGCCACCCCCGGCCAGCAGGGCGAGCAGCGCGACGAGCACGACCAGACCGCGCCACGGGCGCTTCGTCTTCTCGGCACGCCGTCGACCGCGGTCGGGGCGAGGGGGCTCGCCACCGGTGACGAGGTCGAGCCCGGTGTCGGTGGTCATGCCGTCACCGCCTGCAAGAACGTCAGGGCAGGCGTCAACGGCGTGACGACCTCATGCTTCCCTCGCTGGCGCTCGGTCACGGCGTCTCCTTCTTCACGGCGTTCGGCGGGTCGATCAGGTGGCCGGGCGGAGTCCCCCGCATCCGCTCGCCCTCCAACGCATTCTGCAAGATGACCACGGCTGCCGCTTGGTCGATGACGGGTCGCTGCTTCTTCGCCTTGGTGCCACCGGCCCTGAGCTGCTGCGACGCGGTGACCGTGCTGAGGCGTTCGTCGACCAGTCGCACCGGTCGCGGCGTGGCGGCCATCAGGGCGCCGACGGCCTCACGGACCGTGGCGGCAGCGGGTCCCTCACGTCCGGACAGCGAGTACGGAAGCCCCACCACGATCTCGACGACGTCGTACTCGTCGGCCAGTGCGACGAGGCGGGCGACGGACCCGGTACCGGCGGGGACGGTCTCGACCGGCGTGGCGATCAGCCCGTCGGGGTCACACGTGGCGACCCCGATGCGGGCCGACCCGATGTCGACGCCCAGCCGACGTCCGCGGCGCACGTCCTCGTCACGCCCCCGAGACGGCGGACTCGACCGTCGCGATCGCGGCGTCGACTCCCGACGCGTCGGTGCCGCCGCCCTGGGCCACGTCAGCCTTGCCGCCACCGCGACCGCCGATCTGCTCGCCCGCGGACCGCACGAGGTCACCCGCCGAGAGACCCCGGTCGATGGCGCCCGGATTGAGCGCGATCACGACGGATGGCTTGCCGTCCGTGACGCCGAACAGCGCCACGACGGCCGGACGGTCCTGTCCGAGACGGTTGCGCACGTCCAGGGCCAGGGTGCGCAGGTCGCCTCCGCCCACGCCGTCGAGCCGGGTGGCCACGACCGCCGTGCCGGCGACGTCCTTGGCGCCCTCGGCGAGGGTGCCCGCGCCGGAGAGCAGCTCGGCGGCCCTGATCTTGTCGAGCTCGCGCTCGGTGGCCTTGAGCCGCTCGACGAGGTCGCCCACGCGGCCGGGGATGTCGTCGGGCTTGACCTTGAGCAGGCCCGAGAGCTGCGCGACGAGGTCGCGCTCGCGTGCCAGGTAGGCGAAGCCCTCGATCCCGACGAGCGCCTCGACCCGGCGGTTGCCGGCGCCGACCGAGCTGTCGGACGTGAGGACGACCGTGCCGATCTGCGAGGAGTGCTCGACGTGGGTGCCGCCGCAGAGCTCGCGCGACCAGGGGCCGCCGATCTCGACGACGCGCACCTGCTCGCCATAGGTCTCGCCGAAGAGCGCGAGGGCGCCGGCCTCCTTGGCCTGCGCGATCGTCATGAGGTTCGCGCTGACCGGGAGATCGGCGCGCAGCGCGCGGTTGGAGGCCTCCTCGACCTCGCGCAGCTGGTCCGGCGCGAGGGCGCTGCCCCAGCCGAAGTCGAGTCGGAGGTAGCCGGGACGGTTGTACGAGCCGGACTGCAGCGCGGTGGGTCCGAGCACCTCGCGGAGCGCGGCGTGCACGACGTGGGTGCCCGAGTGCGCCTGCCGGGCACCGGTACGCCACTCGGGGTCGACGAGGGCCTCGAGGTCGACGTCGAGCGTGAGCTCGCCCTCGAGCACGCGGACCTGGTGCACGACGAGCCCCTTGATCGGCCGCTGCACGTCGAGCACCTCGGCCCGGCCCGATCCTGCTGGGCCCCCTGACCACACCAGGTGGCCGGCGTCAGCGTTCTGACCACCGGACTCGGCGTAGAACGGCGTGCGGTCGAGGACGACCTCACCGAGGGACCCCGCCCCGAGGGCCGGGGTCGGCTCGCCGCCGGCCAGCAGGGCGACGACACGCGACTCGGTGGCCAGCGAGGTGTACGCGAGCCAGTCGGTCGGCCCGTGGGCGTCGAGGGCGGCCCGGTACGCCGTGGTGTCGGCGTGCAGGCCCTTCTTCGACTTGGCGTCGGCCTTGGCCCGCGCCCGCTGCTCGGCCATGAGCGAGCGGAATCCGTCGGCGTCGACCGACAGGCCCTGCTCCTCGGCCATCTCGAGGGTCAGGTCGATCGGGAAGCCGTAGGTGTCGTGGAGCGTGAAGGCGGCGTCGCCGGACAGGCCGGCACGACCTGCCTCCTTGGCGTTGCGCGCGTGGAGGTCGAAGATCTGCGTGCCCTTGCCCAGGGTCTGGCGGAACGCCTCCTCCTCGGCGAACGCGATCTGGCTGATGCGGGCGAAGTCCTTCTCGAGCTCGGGATAGCTCGACCGCATGCGCTCCTGGCTGACCGGGAGCAGCGCCGGCAGGGCCGGGTCGTCGTAGCCGAGCAGGCGCATCGAGCGCACCGCGCGACGCAGGAGCCGGCGCAGCACGTAGCCACGCGACTCGTTGCCGGGGGTCACACCGTCGCCGATCAGCATCAGACCGCTGCGCACGTGATCGGCGATGACGCGGAAACGCACGTCGTCGACCGGGTCGGCACCGTAGCGGCGACCCGTGAGCTCCTCGGCTCGCGAGATGACGGGGAAGACCTCGTCGATCTCGTACATGTTCTCCTTGCCCTGCAGGAGATACGCAACACGCTCCAGGCCCATGCCGGTGTCGATGTTCTGGTGCGGCAGGGGCGCCACGACCTCGAACTGGTCCTTCGCGCGGACGTTGGTGATCTCCTCCTGCATGAACACGAGGTTCCAGATCTCGAGGAACCGGTCCTCGTCGGCCTCGGGGCCGCCGTCGGGACCGTACTGGGCGCCGCGGTCGACGTAGATCTCGCTGCACGGACCACCCGGACCCGGGACGCCCATGTGCCAGTAGTTGTCGAGGAGTCCGCGGTTCTGGATGCGCTCGTCGGGCAGGCCCGCGATCTTCTTCCAGAGCTCGCGCGACTCGGTGTCGGTGTGCAGCACGGTGACCCAGATCGTGGCGGGGTCGAAGCCCAGACCGCCGTCGTCCACCGACCCGGTGATGAGGTTCCAGGCGTGCTCGATGGCCCCGGCCTTGAAGTAGTCGCCGAACGAGAAGTTGCCGTTCATCTGGAAGAAGGTGCCGTGCCGCGTGGTCTTGCCGACCTCCTCGATGTCGAGGGTGCGGACGCACTTCTGGACGCTCGTGGCCCGGTCGAACGGAGGCGTCTCCTGCCCGAGGAAGTACGGCTTGAACGGCACCATGCCGGCGTTGACGAACAGCAGGTTCGGGTCGTCGAACAACAACGGGGCCGACGGCACGACGGTGTGGCCGGCGGTCTCGAAGTGAGCGAGGAATCGACGCCGGATCTCGGCGGTCTCCATCAGGCGGTGTCCTTCTCGGCGGGGTTCGGGTGAGTGCTGGTGGGCCCGGACTCGAGGAGCTCGGGGACGTCGGCGTGGGCCGGCGGGAGCGCAGCGCGACGGTACAGGTCGCGGGCGACGTCGTGCTGCTTGGCCTCCATGCCGTCGCGGACCTCGCCGGCGAGCTCGCGCAGGCCGAGTCCGAGCGCCGCAGCCTGGTCGGCGATGCCCGGGACGGAGAGCCGGTGGGCGGCGCGACGGGCCTTGACGGAGGCGTAGACGCCCGCAGCGGTGCCGGCGACGAACCAGACCACGCGCGGGGTCATCGGGTCCGCTCCACGTCGGGACCCGAGACCCAGGCCGTGCCGGGGTTCGGCGCGGCCGAGGGCGTGTGCAGCCGAGCCGCCTGGCGGGCCGCACGCTGGCGCTCGCGTCGGCGGCGGGTGAACTCACGGCGCATCAGGGCCGAGATGCGGTCGCGTGACTCCGGGCGCAGGGCGTGGGCGAGTCCGTGGACCAGGACCGAGACCCGGATCGCCGGGCGGCTGAGTGCCGTCGCGACGACGTCGTGCTGGGTCGGCACCACGAAGACCTGGCCGTCGACGACACGCGTCTGGGTCGGTGCGGTCTGCGGTCGGACGACGAGGTCGCCGGTCTCACCCCGGCGGTCGACCTTCGGGTCGTACGGCACCGGCACCAGAGCCTCGGCGGCGAGAACGGCGGCCCGCTCCGACGACTGACGCTCCTCGGCGGCGCGACGCGCCTCGAGCTCGGCTCGCAGCTCGGCCCGGTCGCGGGCGCTCGAACGCGCGACCCGCACCGTGACCACGGCGGCGACCAGGGCGACGACGGCGAGCACCGCGGTGGCGGCGAGCACGACGACGTCGGTGGACATGGCCTCGAGGTTACTAGGGACGGGTGGGGCGGGTCACCGTGCGCCGCGCAGGATGGCCCGGAGGCGAGCGAGCCGTTCGCGCAGCGATCCTTCGAACCCGTGCGGGGTCGGCACGTAGTACTCGGCCCCGTCGATCTCGTCGGGCGCGTACTGCTGGCCGGAGACCGCCCGCGGGTCGTTGTGGGGGTACAGGTAGTCGTGCCCGTGGCCGAGCTTCTTGGCTCCGGAGTAGTGCGCGTCGCGCAGTGCCGGGGGCACCGCACCGGCCTTGCCCGCCCGGACGTCGGCCAGCGCGGCGTCGATGGCCTTGTAGGCCGCGTTGGACTTGGGCGCGAGCGCGAGGTGCACCACCGCCTGCGCGAGTGGGATGCGTCCCTCGGGGAGCCCGATCATCGCGACGGCCTCCGCGGCGGCGACGACGGTGGGCAGGGCTGTGGGATCGGCCATGCCGACGTCCTCGCTGGCCGAGATGATGAGTCGGCGCGCGATGAACCGGGGGTCCTCCCCCGCCTCGATCATGCGGGCCAGGTAGTGCAGCGCAGCATCGACGTCGGAACCGCGGATGCTCTTGATGAGGGCGCTCGCGACGTCGTAGTGCTGGTCGCCCTGGCGGTCGTAGCGCACCGCCGCCTTGTCGACCGCGAGCGCGGCGTCCTCGACCCCGATCTCGGTCTTGCCCTGCGCACGGGCCGCGCCGGCCGCCGCCTCGAGATAGGTGAGCGCCCGGCGTCCGTCGCCGCCGGCGAGGCGCACCAGGTGGTCCTTGCCCTCCTCGGTCAGGGTGACGGCGCCCGCGAGGCCTCGCTCGTCGGTGACGGCGCGCTCCATCAGGGTGGCGACGTCGTCGTCGGTGAGGTTCTGGAGCGTCAGCAGCAGCGAGCGGCTCAGCAGCGGCGAGATGACGCTGAAGTGCGGGTTCTCGGTGGTGGCCGCGACGAGGCTGACCCACCGGTTCTCGACGCCGGGCAGCAGGGCGTCCTGCTGGGCCTTGCTGAACCGGTGGACCTCGTCGACGAACAGCACGGTCTCCCGCCCCGTGTTCGCCAGGGCGGTGCGGGCGCCGGCGATGACGTCGCGGACGTCCTTGACCCCGGCACTGACGGCCGACACCTCGACGAAGCGACGGTCGGTGTGGTTGCTGATCAGGCTCGCGACCGTGGTCTTGCCGGTGCCGGGCGGGCCCCACAGCAGGATCGTGAGGGGCTGGTCGCCCTCGATGACCTGGCGCAGCGGGGAGCCCGGCGCCAGCAGGTGCTGCTGGCCGACGAGCTCGTCGAGCGTGCGCGGTCGCATGCGGACTGCGAGCGGTGCGTTGGCCGACGCGCCGCCCGCGAGGGATCCACCCGAGTCGCGTCCGGGCGCGCGGCCGCCCCCGTGCTGGGGCAGGTCGAACAGGCCGTCGCTCACCCGACGAGCGTAGTCGTCGATCAGGACCCTTCCGGGCCGTCCTCGTCCTCGGGCTCGAAGTCGACACCGGCCTCGGCGCGCTGCTCGTCGGTGATCGGTGCCGGAGCCGCGGTGAGCGGGTCGTAGCCGCCGCCGGACTTCGGGAACGCGATCACGTCGCGGATCGAGTCCGACCCCGTCAGCAGGGCCACCGTGCGGTCCCAGCCGAAGGCGATGCCACCGTGCGGCGGGGCACCGAACGCGAAGGCGTCGAGCAGGAAGCCGAACTTCTCCTCGGCCTCCTCGGCGCCGATGCCCATGATCTCGAAGACGCGCTTCTGCACGTCCTGGCGATGGATGCGCAGCGAGCCGCCTCCGACCTCGTTGCCGTTGCAGACGATGTCGTAGGCCCAGGCGAGGGAATCACCCGGCGTCGCGAGCGTCTCGACGTCCTGCGGGGCGGTGAAGGCGTGGTGGACCGCGGTCCACTCGCCGCCACCGACGGCGACGTCACCAGCGTCCAGCTCGCTGACCGACTCGAACATCGGCCAGTCGACGACGAAGCAGAACGACCAGGCCGACTCGTCGATCAGGCCCTCGCGCCGGGCGATCTCCACACGGGCGGCACCGAGCAGCTGACGCATCGACTTCGTCGGTCCGGCGGCGAAGTAGATCGCGTCGCCGGGCTTGGCTCCGGCCGCGGCGGCGAGGCCGTCGCGCTCGGCGTCGGACAGGTTCTTCGCGACGGGCCCACCGAGCGTCCCGTCCTCCTGCACCAGCACGTAGGCCAGGCCACGTGCACCACGCTGCTTGGCCCACTCCTGCCAGCCGTCGAGCGTGCGACGCGGCTGCGAGGCGCCGCCGGGGTGAACCACGGCACCCACGTAGGGCGCCTGGAAGACGCGGAACGGTGTGTCCGTGAAGTACTCGGTGAGCTCGGTGAGCTCCAGGTCGAAGCGCAGGTCGGGCTTGTCGGAGCCGTACTTGCCCATCGCGTCGGCGTACGTGATGCGCGGGAAGGGGCGCGGCAGCTCGACGTCGATCAGCTTCCAGAGCTCGGCATAGATCTCCTCGGCCAGGGCAATGACGTCGTCCTGGTCGACGAAGCTCATCTCGATGTCGAGCTGGGTGAACTCGGGCTGACGATCGGCACGGAAGTCCTCGTCGCGGTAGCAGCGCGCGATCTGGTAGTACCGCTCGAGCCCGCCGACCATCAGGAGCTGCTTGAACAGCTGGGGGCTCTGCGGGAGGGCGTACCAGCTGCCGGGACGCAGTCGGGCCGGCACCAGGAAGTCGCGAGCCCCCTCAGGGGTCGAGCGCGTCAACGTGGGGGTCTCGACCTCCACGAACTCGTGGCGGGCGAGCACCTCGCGGGCGGTGGCGTTGACCTTCGAGCGCAGACGCAGCGCGGCGGCCGGGCCGGAGCGGCGCAGGTCGAGATAGCGGTGACGCAGGCGGGCCTCCTCGCCGACCTCGCCGGCACCGGAGCCTGCGGCGTCGTCGATCGGGAACGGCAGCGGCGCCGACGCGCTGAGGATCTCCACCTCGTCGGCGACGACCTCGATCTCGCCCGTCGCGATGCCCGCGTTCTCGTTGCCCTCGGGGCGCCGCTGCACGGTGCCGACGATCTTGAGGCAGTACTCGGCACGGAGCTGGTGGGCGACGTCCTCGCGGACCACGACCTGCACGACACCACTGGCCTCGCGCAGGTCGATGAAGGCCACACCACCGTGATCGCGACGGCGGGCCACCCAGCCGGCCAGCGTCACCTGCTGGCCGATGCTGTCGGCGGTCAAGGTGCCGGCGTCATGCGTGCGGATCACGGGGTCTTCTCCTGGAGGTCGGGAACGGGGGGCGTGGGGGCGACGACCTGCGGACGCAGGTCGTCGGCAGGGGGCGTCCAGGTGGCCGGGTCGGCCTCGACCTGGTCGCCGCTGCGGATGTCCTTGACGGTGGGGGCGGAGCCGTCCGCTCCCCCTGGGAAGAACACGAACGGGATGCCGCGACGCTCGGCGTGGCGCAGCTGCTTGCCGAACTTCGCGGCCGACGGGGCGACCTCGGTCGGGACACCTCGCGAGCGCAGCGACCTGGCGACGTCGTCGGCACCGCGGCGGTCGGCCTCGTCGGCGACCGCGACCAGCACGGCCGTCGGCACCGAGCGGCTCGCGGTGACGCCGTCACCCAGCAGGGCCGCCAGGAGGCGGGACACACCGAGCGAGATGCCGACGCCGGGGTAGGTGCTGCGGTTGTCGGCGGCCAGCTTCTCGTACCGGCCGCCGGAGCAGATCGACCCGAGCTGCTCGAAGCCCGACAGGCGTGTCTCGAAAACCGTGCCCGTGTAGTAGTCGAGGCCTCGGGCGATCCGGAGGTCGGCGGTCACGGTGACGCGGCCGGGGGCGACGATCGAGCCGACCACGTGGGCCAGCTCCGAGAGGCCCTCGGCCAGGAGCTCGTGCTCGACACCGAGCGCCTCGACCCGCTGCACGAACGACGTGTCGGTCGTGACGATCTCGGCCAGGGCGAGCACCTTGGTGGCACTGTCGTCGGAGACGCCGATCTCGCCGAGCATGACGCGGATCTTCTCGGGGCTGACCTTGTCGAGCTTGTCGACGACCTGCATCACGGCCGTGCTGTCGGTCAGTCCGAGGCCCAGGTAGAAGCCCTCGAGCACCTTGCGGTTCGAGACCTGGAGCGTGGCGTGCGCATCTGCCGAGCCGACGAGGTCCATCAATCCGCCCAGCGCCTCGGTCATGACCTGCGCGACGTCGACGTCGGCGTGCGGCGACAGCACGTCGCGGCCGACGACGTCGATGTCGGCCTGCGTGAACTCGCGGTAGCGCCCCTGCTGCGGGCGCTCGCCGCGCCAGACCTTCTGGACCTGGTAGCGGCGGAACGGGAAGTCGAGGGTGTTCGCGTTCTCCACGACGTACCGGGCGAACGGCACCGTGAGGTCGAAGTGGAGCGCCAGGTCGGCGTCACCGGCACCGTCGGCGAGCCGCCGGACCGCGTAGACCTCCTTGTCGATCTCCCCCTTGCGCAACAGCACGTCGAGGGGCTCGACCGCGCGGGTCTCGACCGAGGCGAAGCCGTGCAGCTCGAAGGTCGACCGAAGGTGGTCGAGGACGGCCTGCTCGACGATGCGCTCGCGCGGGGTGTACTCGGGGAACCCGGAGAGGGACGCCATCAGGCGAGCCCGTCGGCGATCTGGACGAGGTACGGGTTGGTCGTGCGCTCGCGCCCGACGGAGGTCTGAGGTCCATGACCGGGCAGCACCACGACGTCGTCGCGCAGCGGCAGCACCTTGTCGCGCAGGCTGTCGATCATCTGCGGGTGCGAGCCGCCCACGAGGTCGGTGCGGCCGATCGATCCGGCGAACAGGAAGTCGCCGGAGAACATGACCTGCGAGACCTCGTCGTTGTCGGGGTAGTCGATCAGGTAGTACAGCGTGCCGGGCGTGTGCCCGGGCACGTGGGCGACCGTGAACGTGATGCCGTCGACGTCGATCGTCGCGCCGTCGACCGCGTCACGGACGTCGGCGGGCTCCACGAACTCCGGCAGCTCGCCGTCGAGGCCCAGCTGACCGCGCAGCATCGCAGCAGACTCGTTCGAGATGGCCGCCATCGGATCACTCAGCAGGTGTCGGTCGGCCGGGTGGATCCACACCGGGCAACCCCACTCCGCCGCGACGTCCTGGGCGTTCCAGAGGTGGTCGAAGTGACCGTGCGTCACCAGGACGGCCTGCGGGGTGAGGTCGTGCTCGGCGGCCACCGAGCGGACCCCCTCGATGGCGTCCATGCCGGGATCGACGACCGCACAGCCGGCGCCCGGTCCACGGGCGACGAGGTAGCAGTTCGCCTGCAGCGGACCGGCAGGGAAGGACGTCAGGAGCACGTCCGACAGGGTACGCGAGGCCACGGATCGGTCCGGCGCCACTCCTGTCCGACAGGCGTCCCTAGACTGTGCCCATGACCACACCCGCCGAGCACCCGTGGGGCCGCGTCGACGACGAGGGCAACGTCCACCTCCGCACCGCCGACGGCGAGCGCATCATCGGCCAATGGGCCGCGGGTTCCGACCCGACCGAGGCGCTGGCGTTCTACGAGCGGCGCTTCGGCGCGCTCGAGACGGAGGTCGAGCTGCTCGAGAAGCGACTCGAGTCCGGCGCCCTCTCCCCCGCTGACGCCGTGAAGGCGCTCGACAAGGCGCGACAGAACATCTCCGGGGCCGCGGCCCTGGGCGACCTGGCCGCCCTCGAGGTCCGGCTCGACGCGCTCGCGCCGCAGATCGAGAAGGCACGCGAGGCCAAGAAGGCTGCGCGCGAGGCCGAGCAGGCCGTGGCCGAGCAGCGCAAGACCGAGATCGTGACCGAGGCCGAGAAGATCGCGGCCGGCACCGAGTACCGCAAGGGCTCCGACCGGCTCACGGCGCTCCTGGAGGAGTGGAAGGCGCTGCCGCGCCTCAGCCGTTCGGCCGACGACGCGCTCTGGAAGCGCTTCAGCGGCGCACGCACCTCGTTCATGCGGGCGCGCAAGACCTTCTTCGCCGAGCAGGACGGCCAACGCGCCGAGGCGAAGAAGATCAAGGAGAAGCTCATCGTCGAGGCCGAGGCCCTGTCCGGCTCCACCGACTTCGGCGCCACCGCCGGCGCCTACCGCGACCTGATGTCGCGGTGGAAGGCGGCCGGCTCGGCCCCGCGCAACGTCGAGGACAAGCTCTGGAAGCGGTTCCGCGCCGCCCAGGATGCGTTCTTCGAGGCGCGCGACGAGGCCAACGCGGCGCTCGACAAGGAGTTCGAGGGCAACGCCGACGTCAAGGAGAAGATCCTGGTCGAGGCCGAGGCCCTCCTGCCGGTCACCGATGCCGATGCCGCGCGCAGGGCGCTCAACGACATCGCCGACCGCTGGGAGGCGGCGGGCAAGGTGCCGCGGGCCCGGATCTCCGAGCTCGAGGGCAAGCTGCGCAAGGTCGAGGAGGCCGTCCGCGCCGCGGGTGAGCGCAAGTGGCAGCGCACCGATCCCGAGAAGTCGGCCCGCGCCGACGACATGATCGGCAAGCTGCAGCGCGCCATCACCGACACCGAGGAGTCGCTCGCCAAGGCCGAGGCCGCCGGCGACCAGCGCAAGGTCAAGGACCTCACCGCCAAGCTCGAGTCCAACCGCGCCTTCCTCGACATGGCCCAGCGCGCCCAGGCCGACTTCTCCTGACCCCCAGGATTGCCGCTCGCGAGAGACTTTGTTGGTGGCGAGGAGAGACTTTGTCGGTGGTCACGAGAGAGTTTGTGCAGCCGCCCTGTGGATGGGAAACCCCACGCTGAGCTGAATCGGTCTTGCATGGCCGCGTGAACGAACTCGTGGCCGGGGGCCTGGTCTTCTCCTCGAACGACGAAGTGATGTCGAGGTACGACGCGCACCACCTGGTGCGCGACGGCGCCCTTCGGCGGGTTCTCCGCGGCGTGTTCGTCGATGCGCGGGTCCCGGACTCGCGCGAGCTGCGCGTCGCAGCGGTCGAGAAGGTACGTCCGCCGGCCGGGGTCGCGTGCGGCGAGACCGCCGCGTGGGCGATGGGCGTCGACGTCTTCGCGCCGGGTCGACGCCACGACTTCACGCCGACGTTCCTCGTGCCGCACGGCACCACCCGCATCACCGTGCCGGGTGTCCAGTGCCGCCAGGCCAAGCTGACCGTCCACGACGTGACCGACGCCTACGGCACGATCACCACGACCCCAGTTCGCACGGCCGGCGATCTCCTGCGTCGCCAGTACCGTCCCTACGCCCTCGCTTCCGCCGATCAGCTGGTGCGGACCGGTCTCGTCGATCTCGCGGACCTGAGCGATCACGTCCATCGCCTGAAGGGATACCCCGGCATCCGCCAGGCTCGCGCCCTGGTCGTCCTCGTCGACCCACGCGCGGAGTCGGCGGGTGAGTCCTGGACCCGGCTCCGACTCCACGACGCGGGATTCCCGACGCCGGAGCTGCAGGTCGTGGTGATCGACCGCGACGGTGTGGCCCGACGGCTCGACCACGCGTACGTCGAGCAGCTGGTCGCCGTGGAGTTCGACGGCCGCGAGCACCACACCGGCGCCCTGGACGCCGCGCACGACCACGATCGCCGCGGACCGTTGGCCGACCAGTACGGCTGGCGATTCGTCGTGGCCCGCTACGCGACCCTGTTCGGGCCGGACAACGCCTTCGAGCGCCAGGTGGGTGACCTGATCGGATTCACGCCCATCCCCCGCTGGTGGGGCACCCGCGCTCCACAAACTCGCTCGTGACCACCAACAAAGTCTCTCCTCGCCACCAACAAACTCTCTCGCGAGCGGAAAGGGTTACTGGGTGAGGCGGTAGACGTCGAAGACGCCCTCGATCGTGCGGACGGCCTTGAGGACGTGGCCGAGGTGCTTGGCGTCACCCATCTCGAAGGTGAACTTGCTCTTGGCCACGCGGTCGGTACCCGTGGAGAGGGCGGCCGAGAGGATGTTGACGTGCTGCTCGGACATGACCCGGGTGATGTCCGACAGCAGCCCCGGCCGGTCGAGCGCCTCGACCTGGAGCGCGACGAGGAACGTGCTCGTGGCGCTGGGTGCCCAGCGCACCGCGACCAGACGCTCGGGCTCGTCGCCCCGCAGCTGGACGAGGTTGACGCAGCTGCGTCGGTGCACCGAGACACCGGACGTGCGGGTGACGAAGCCCTCGATCTCGTCGCCGGGCACGGGCGTGCAGCACCGGGCGAGCTTGACCAGCGCACTGCCCTCGAGGCCGTCGACGACGACGCCCGCGTCCGAACCCTCGCGCGAGCGCGCGGCGCGCCGGCCCACGGTGGGCACGGTGGCCTCGGCGAGGTCCTCCTCGGCGCCCTCGCGACCTCCCGCGAGTGCCAGCACCCGGTCGACGACGCTTCGCGCGCTGACGTTGCTCTCGCCGACGGCGGCATACAGCGCCGTGATGTCGGCCAGGTTGAGGTCGCCGGCCACGACCTCCAACGTGCTCTGGCGGAAGAGCCGCACCAGCGGGAGGCTCTCCTTGCGCATCTGGCGGGCGATGAGGTCCTTGCCGTGCTCGACGGCCTCCTCGCGGCGCTCCTTCGTGAACCACTGCCGGATCTTGTTGCGTGCACGCGGGCTCACGGCGAACTCGAGCCAGTCGCGGCTGGGACCGGCGTCGGGCGACTTGGAGGTGAAGATCTCGACGACGTCGCCGGTCTCGAGCTTCGACTCCAGGGACACCAGCCGTCCGTTGACGCGAGCGCCGATGCACGCGTGACCGACCTCGGTGTGCACCGAGTAGGCGAAGTCGACCGGTGTCGAGCCGTCGGGCAGCTGGATCAGGTCGCCGCGGGGCGTGTAGGCGTACACACCCGTCTGGCCCATCTCGTACCGCAGCTGGTCGAGGAAGTCGATCGAGTCCTCGGTCTCGGACTGCCAGTCGAGGAGCTCACGCAGCCACGCCATCTCGGTGCTGATCGGCGCACCCGTGGGGGTGGCCGGCCCCTTCGCCTTGGCGGTGGCGTCCTCCTTGTACTTCCAGTGCGCCGCGACACCGTACTCGGCCCGCCGATGCATCGCATGGGTGCGGATCTGGAGCTCGACGGCCTTGCCCTGCGGACCGATGACCGTCGTGTGCAGCGACTGGTACATGTTGAACTTCGGGACGCTGATGTAGTCCTTGAAGCGGCCCGGGATCGGGTTCCAGCGCGCGTGCAGGACCCCCAGGACGGCGTAGCAGTCAGCCACTGAGTCGACCAGGATGCGCACCCCGACCAGGTCGAAGATGTCGGAGAACTCGCGGCCTCGCACGAGCATCTTCTGGTAGATCGAGTAGTAGTGCTTCGGCCGGCCCGTGGTGGTGGCCTTGATCTTGGTGTGCTTGAGATCGGACTCGACGTCGCCCACGACCCGCTCCAGGAACGTCGAGCGCGACGGGGCGCGATCGGCCACCAGGCGCACGATCTCGTCGTAGACCTTGGGGTGGAGGGTCGCGAACGCGAGGTCCTCGAGCTCCCACTTGATGGTGTTCATGCCGAGGCGGTGGGCCAGCGGCGCGAAGATCTCGAGCGTCTCGGTGGCGATGCGCTCCTGCTTGTCCTGACGCAGGTAGCGCAGGGTGCGCATGTTGTGCAGGCGGTCGGCGAGCTTGATGACGAGCACCCGGATGTCGCGGCTCATCGCGACGACCATCTTGCGGATGGTCTCGGACTGCGCCGTGGCCCCGTACTTGACCTTGTCGAGCTTGGTGACGCCGTCGACGAGATGGACCACCTCGTCACCGAAGTCGACCCGCAGCTCCTCGAGCGTGTACGCGGTGTCCTCGACGGTGTCGTGCAGCAGCGCCGCGCACAGCGTGGGCGCGGTCATGCCGAGCTCGGCCAGGATCGTGGCGACCGCCAACGGGTGCGTGATGTACGGGTCGCCGCTCTTGCGCGCCTGACCGGTGTGCATCCGCTCGGCGATGACGTAAGCCTTCTGAATCGACGCGACATCGCCCTTGGGGTGGGTGACCCGGTAGATCTTCAGGAGCGGCTCGAGCACCGCCTGCCCGGTCTGCGTCTTGCCACCGATGCGGGACAGGCGCGAGCGGACCCGCGCTGAGGCCGGTGCCGTGTCGGGACCGGGGGCCGGTGCGGACTCGGTGGCGTGAGCGCCCTGGTCGGCGGGCGTCTGGGGGCTCGGGACGTGGTCGGGCGCCTCTGCGACCTCACCACGATCTGCCACGACGACCTCCTGCGCTCAGTCTACGGCTCAGGTCAGCCCAGACCCGACAGGAGGGAGGCGGCGACGCCGAGGACGAGCACGGCGACGAGGACGAGGGCGACGACACGCATCTGCGAGGAGTTCATGTGACCTTCCCGGTCGGAGGAGGGGCGGGCGAGCCGGATCAGTAGGAACGCAGCGCGACGCAGGGCGCGTCGAACGCGTGACGCCCGTCGAGTGCGGTGATCTCGATGAGCACCACGGTACTGACGACCTCGGCCCCGCACCGCCGGGCCAGATCCACGGCGGCCGCGAGCGTGCCGCCGGTCGCCAGGACATCGTCGACGACCGCGACCCGCTGCCCCGACGACACGGCCCCAGCGGGCACCTCGATCGTGGCACTTCCGTACTCGAGGTCGTACGAGACGCTCTCGGTGCGACCCGGAAGCTTGCCGGCCTTGCGCACCGGCACGAAGCCGACGCCGAGGCGCTCGGCCACGGCCAGGCCGAACAGGAAGCCACGCGCCTCCACGCCGAGCACGACGTCGACCTCGCCAGCTGCGGCCGCCATGGCCTGCGCCACCGTGCCGAACGCCACCGGGTCGGCCAGCAGTGGAGAGATGTCCCGGAACAGCACGCCCGGCTCCGGCCAGTCGGCCACGGTCGGCACCGTCGCGTCGACGAGCGCCTCGATCTCGGTGGCGGCGTCAGGCACGGAGGTCACTGGGCCGCGGTCGAGAGCTGGAGGTCGATGTCGCAGCGGTCCTTCGCATCCTTCGTGATGGCGTTGACGGCCGCGGTCGACTCGGAGTCGGCCAGCTTGTTCTGCACCTCGGTGGCCTCGGCCTGCAGGGCCGGATCGATCGAGGTGAGCGCGCCGGACTGCACGTCGGTGGCGAACTTCTGCACGGAGGCCGGGTCGGTCAGGTCGTACCCGATCTTCTGGAAGACCTCGACGACGTCCTGCAGACGCTCGTGGAACAGCTTCCAGTCGTCCTGGACGTCGTCCGGGCCGTCCTTCGAGAACTGCTCGGCGCCGTCGAGGCGGCGCGTGACGCTGCCGGCGAGGAACTCCGCCGACGTCGCGACGTCGGCGTCGGGCGCCAGGGTCTCCTCGCTCTTGTCTTGCCAGGCCTGCAGGTCGTCGCAGTAGGCACCGCTGCCGTCACGCAGCAGGAAGAACCACCCGCTTGCGGCGAGCGCCAGCACGAGGACGCCCGCGATCGCGAGCACCTGGGGGCGACGCCACGCGGGTGCGGACGAGGCGGTCTTGGCAGTGGACGACATGAGAGCTCCTTGGGTCACGGACACGGTACTGGGACGAGGTTCGGGGCGGGACAGAACCCGGGATCACCGACCGCGGCGCTGCTGGCGGCTGGATCGTTGCGGTTGCCTGCGCCCCGAGGCGCCCGAGGCGGTGACCGGCCGAGCGGCGGCCGGGGCCGCGGCGCCGGCCGCCTCCAGGCTCTTGGCGCGACGCTCCAGCACCTTGGCGGTGTGCTCACGGATCGTGGGGTCGCGCTCCTTGAGCTGGGCCGCCAGCGGCGTCGCGATGAAGATCGACGAGTACGTGCCGACGGCCATGCCGACGAACAGCGCCAGCGCGAGGTCCTTCAGCGGACCACTGCCCAGCACCCCGACACCGACGACCAGCAGCGCCCCGACGGGGAGCAACGCGGCGATGGAAGTGTTGATCGAGCGCACCAGGGTCTGGTTGACGGCGAGATTCGCCTGCTCGGTGTAGATCCGGTTCGTCGACGCGGTGATGCCCCGGGTGTTCTCGCGGACCTTGTCGAACACGACCACGGTGTCGTAGAGCGAGTACCCCAGGATCGTCAGCAGACCGGTGACGGTCGCGGGGGTGACCTCGAAGCCCGACCACGCGTAGACGCCGACCGTGATGACGATGTCGTGCGCCAGCGCGACCATCGCGGCGACGGACATGCGCCACTCACGGAAGTACGCCCAGATGAACAGCACCACGATGACGAGGAAGACCAGAAGCCCGGTGAGCGCCTTCTTGGCGACCTCGGCACCCCACGACGGGCCGACGAGGTTCTGGCTCACCTCGGTCGCACCGGCGGACTCCAGGGCCGAGACCACCTGGCTCGTCTCGTCCTGCGTCAGGGTGCCGGTCTGGATGCGGACAGCGCTGTCGCCGGAGGCGTTGGCCACCGGTTCCGACGCGGCGTCCAGGCCCACGTCGACGACGGCCTCCCGGAGGTCGTCGACCGTGTTCGCGTCGTTCTGGTCCACCTGGGCGGTGAACTCGACGCCGCCCTTGAAGTCGATGCCGCGCTCGAGGCCGTTCACCCCGAGTCCGGCGGCGGAGCCGAGGACCAGCACGGCGCTGATGGCGTACCAGAGCATGCGCCGTCCGACGAAGTCGAACGAGATCCGGCCCGTGTAGAGGTGCTGGCCGAAGCTGCTGATTCGTCCCATCAGGACCGGCCTCCCTTCGCCGTGGCGAATTCCGTGACCTTGCGGCCCTCGATGCCCAGGTGCGAGGCGTCGAGCCCCGAGAGCTTGTGGCCCTGGCCGAAGAACTTCGTCCTGGCGAGCACTGACATCAACGGCTTGGTGAACAGGAACACCACGAGGATGTCGACGAGGGTCGTCAGTCCCAGCGCGAACGCGAACCCACGCACGACGCCGATCGCGAAGATGAACAGGATGAACGCCGCCATGAACGACACGGCATCGGCCGCGAGGATCGTCGACCTCGCCCGCTCCCACCCGGCCTCGACGGCCAGGCGCAGCGACTTGCCGTCGCGGACCTCGTCGCGGATGCGTTCGAACAGGACGATGAACGAGTCGGCCGTGATGCCGATCGCCACGATGAGGCCGGCGATGCCGGGCAGCGTGAGCGTGAAGCCCACCGCCTGCCCCAGGAGCAGCACCAGTCCGTAGGTGATCGCCGCGGCGACACCGAGCGACGCGATGACCACGAGCCCGAGCCCGCGGTAGTAGAAGAGTCCGTAGAGCAGCACCAGCACCATGCCGATCGCGCCGGCGATCAGGCCGGCCTGCAGCTGGCTGCCCGCCAGTGTCGGCCCCTCGACGGAGACACCGTTCACCGCGAAGGTCAGCGGCAGGGCGCCGTACTTGAGCTGGTTCGCGAGGTCGACCGCGGTCTCCTGCGTGAAGCTGCCGCTGATCTGCGCCCGGCCGTTGGTGATGTGCGCGTTCGAGGTCGGGGCCGTGATGACCTCGCCGTCCAGCACGACCGCGAAGCGGCCCTGCACCGGGGTGAGTGCGTCGGTGACGGTGTCGAACGTGTCGCTGCCCTCGCCGTCGAGCTCGATGTCGACGACCCACTGCGCCGTGCTCTGCGGGACGGTCGCGCTGGCGTCCTCGACGTGCGAACCCTCGATGACGGCCGGGCTGAGCACCACGACCTCGCCGGTCTTCGGGTCGCAGGTGACGATCGGAGCGTCGGCGGTGTCGACGACGGTCAGCTCACCCGGGGCGCAGACGAAGGCCTGGGCCTGCTGCTGCAGCGCCGCGACCCCGGCCTGGTACTCCGCCGGTAGTGCCGCGGGTGTCTGGGTCTCGGCGGCGATGAGCTGGTCGAGGCTCAGGGCCGACCAGTCGACGGCGTCGACCGCCGCCTGGGCCTGCTGGGCCGCGGCCTCGTCGAGCGCCTGACCGGTGGAGGCGACCTGCTGCTGCCAGACGAGCCGGAACTGCAGCTGGGCCGTGCGACCCACCTGATCGACGATGTCGCCGCGTTCCTTGCCGGGGATCTCGATGACGATCTGGTTGCCGCCCTGCGTCGTGACCTCGGCCTCGGAGACGCCGGTGGCGTTGACCCGCTGGTCGATGATGCCGCGCGCCTGGCTGAGGTTGTCCGCGGTCACGTCGCCGTCGGCCGACTCGGCCTGCAGCGTGATGCGCGTGCCGCCCTGCAGGTCCAGGCCCAGACGCGGCGCCCAGGTGCCGTGACCTCCGCCGTCCTCGAGGTCGATGAACCCGACGAGCGCGAACATCGCGACGACGCCGGCGAGGAACAGCACGAGCGTGCGTCCCGGGCGGCGCACCTTGCGGCCGCGGGCGGGCGCGGCCATCAGAGGCCTTCAGCCGAGCCGGGCTCGGGGTCGGGGCGCACGACCTCACCGATCGCCTGGCGGTGCACCCGGATCTCGACGCCGGGGGCGATCCGCAACACGGCGTCGATGTCGTCGATCGAGACGATCTCGGCGAAGATGCCGCTGGTCGTCATGACCTGCTGGCCGGGCGCGAGCTCACTCTGGAGCGTCGAGTACTCCTGCTGGCGCCGGCGCTGCGGGCGGATGATGAACAGCCAGAAGACGACGACGATCAGCAACAGCGGGATGAAGCCGGCCAGTTCGGACACGCGGGAGCTCCAGACGAGGGTGAGGACATCGCCGGGCGCCGGGCGCCGGGCGGATCGGCCTGTGGGCCATCGGGAAGTGTAGACGCCGCGACGCCCGTCACCCCGCGTGAGGACGGGGATTCAGCGAGAAATCAGGAACTCGGGTCGCTCAGCCCTGGACCGGAGGGTCCTCGGGCTCGCCCGGCAGCGGGAGCTGCGCGTCGGCGCCGACCGGTGGAGTCAGACCAAGGTGGCGCCACGCGGCCGGGGTCGCGACCCGGCCCCGGGGCGTGCGGGCGAGGAAGCCCAGCCGCACGAGGTAGGGCTCGGCGATCTCCTCGACGGTCTCGCGCTCCTCGCCGACCGCGACGGCGAGCGTGGAGACGCCGACCGGGCCCCCGCCGAAGCTGGCGCAGAGCGCACGCAGGACGCCGACGTCGAGCCGGTCGAGCCCGAGCTCGTCGACCTCGTACAGGGCCAGGGCGGCTCGAGCGGCCTCGAGGTCGAGCACGCCCTCCGTGCGCACCTGCGCGTAGTCGCGGACCCGGCGCAGGAGTCGGTTGGCGATCCGTGGCGTGCCGCGGGAGCGGCCCGCGATCTCGGCAGCGCCCTCGGGCGTGAGGTCGAGGGCCAGCAGGCCGGCCGAGCGGGTGACGATGCGGTCGAGGTCGGCCGCCTCGTAGTAGTCGAGCTGGGCCGTGAAGCCGAAGCGGTCGCGCAGCGGACCCGGCAGCAGTCCGGCGCGGGTCGTGGCCCCCACGACCGTGAAGGGTGGGATCTCCAGCGGGATCGCCGTCGCTCCGGGGCCCTTGCCCACGATGACGTCGACCCGGAAGTCCTCCATCGCCATGTAGAGGAGCTCCTCGGCCGGGCGGGACATCCGGTGGATCTCGTCGATGAACACGACGTCGCCCTCGTTGACGCCCGAGAGGATGGCCGCGAGGTCGCCGGCGTGCTGGATCGCCGGGCCGCTCGTGATGCGCAGGGGCGCCGCGAGGTGGTTCGCGATGATCATCGCGAGCGTGGTCTTGCCCAGGCCGGGCGGCCCGGAGAGCAGCACGTGGTCGGGGACGGACCCGCGGGCCGTGGCGGCCTCGAGCACGAGCGCGAGCTGCTCGCGCACGCGGTCCTGCCCCACGACCTCTTCGAGCGTGCGGGGGCGCAGCGCCGCCTCGTAGGCGCGGTCATCGGTGCCGGCGGCCGGCGCCACGATGCCGACCTCCCCGGTCTCCAGCGGCTCGTCGTCCCTCATCGCATTCCCCTCATCGATGCCCCTTCATCGGGACCGCGCGAGTGAGCGGAGGGCGTCGCGCAACGCCGTGGCGACCTCGGGCTCGGCGCCGTCGGTCAGGCCGGCGGCGACGGCGTCGACCGCCGACTCGGCGTCGCGGGCGCTCCAGCCGAGGCCGAGCAGTGCCTCGTGCACCTGCTCGCGCCAGGCCGGCGCGCCCGTGGCGCTGGTGGTGGTGGCGAGCCCGACGCGGTCCTTGAGCTCGACGACGATGCGCTCGGCACCCTTGCGGCCGATGCCGGGCACCGAGGTCAGCACCGCGAGGTCGGACTGCGCGATGGCCGAGCGCAGCCGGTCGGGGTCGAGCACCGAGAGCATCGCCAGCGCGACCTTGGGGCCGATGCCACTGGCGGTCTGGACGAGCTCGAACATGTCGCGCTCCTCGGCGCTGCCGAAGCCGTAGAGCGTCATGGAGTCCTCACGGACCACCAGCGTGGTGCTGACCGTGGACTCCTGGCCGAGGCGGAGGGTGGCGAGCGTGCCCGGCGTGCTGCGCACGAAGTACCCGACCCCGCTGACGTCGAGGACGGCGCCGTCGAGCTGGACGGCGACGACCGTGCCGCGGAGCGAGGCGATCATCGGCCGGCCCTCGCGAGGGCGTCGGCGAGGCGCTGCTGCGCTCCCCCGCGCCACACGTGGCAGATCGCGATCGCGAGCGCATCGGCGGCGTCGGCCGGCTTGGGCGCCTCGGTGAGTCGCAGGATGCGCGTGACCATCTGCCCGACCTGCGCCTTGTCGGCGCGGCCGCTGCCCGTGACGGCGGCCTTGACCTCGCTGGGGGTGTGCAGGTGGACGCCAAGGCCGTGGCGTGCCGCCACCGCCATCGCGACGCCGCTGGCCTGGGCCGTGCCCATCACGGTGCGCACGTTGTGCTGGGCGAAGACCCGTTCGATCGCCACCGCATCGGGCCGGTGCTCGGCGATGGCGGACTCGATGCCCTCGGACAGCAGCAGCAGACGGCGGGCGACGTCGAGGTCGGCCGGCGTGCGGACGACCCCCACGTGCACGAGGTTCATCGGGCGACCGACGGACCCCTCGACGACCCCGACACCACAGCGCGTGAGGCCGGGATCGATGCCCATGACCCGCAGTCCGACCGAACTCATGTTCGACAGCCTAGGCGTCGGCGCCGACTCCCCCGGTCACGACACGCCCGGCTCAGGCCTGGGCCTGCTCCATGACCTCGTCGCTCGCGTCGAAGTTCGCGAAGACGTTCTGCACGTCGTCGCAGTCCTCCAGCGCGTCGATGAGCTTCAGGACCTTGGTGGCGCCGTCGACGTCGACCTCGACCTGCACCGACGGCACGAAGGAGGCGTCGGCGGAGTCGTAGTCGAGGCCCGCGTCCTGCAGCGCGGTGCGCACCGCGACCAGGTCGGTCGGCTCGCACACGACCTGGAACGCGCCGTCGAGGTCGTTGACCTCGTCGGCACCGGCGTCGAGGACCGCCAGGAGGATGTCGTCCTCGTTGGTCTCGCTGCCCTCCTGCTCGGCGGGCACGATGATGACGCCCTTGCGGTGGAACAGGTAGGAGACCGATCCGGGATCGGCCATCGTGCCGCCGTTGCGCGTCATGGCGGTACGTACCTCCATCGCGGCACGGTTCTTGTTGTCGGTGAGGCACTCGACCAGCATCGCGATGCCGTTCGGGCCGTACCCCTCGTACATGATCGTGGTGTAGTCGACCGCGTCGTCGCCGATGCCGCCGCCACGCTTGACCGCGCGGTCGATGTTGTCGTTCGGGACCGACGACTTCTTGGCCTTCTGGATCGCGTCGTACAGCGTGGGGTTGCCGTCGGGATCGGGCCCGCCGGTGCGCGCCGCAACCTCGATGTTCTTGATCAGCTTGGCGAACATCTTGCCGCGCTTGGCGTCGACGACGGCCTTCTTGTGCTTCGTGGTGGCCCACTTGGAGTGCCCTGACATGGCGCGTCCCCTCTTCTCTACTGCGTGACGAGATCGACGAAGAGGCCGTGCACCCGGTCGTCGTCCCCGACCTCCGGGTGGAAGGCGGTGGCGAGCAGGTGGCCCTGTCGAACCGCCACGATCCTATCCGCGCCGGCGACCTCGACCGAAGCCAGCACCTCGACCGACTCCCCCGCCTGCTCGATCCAGGGGGCGCGGATGAACACGGCGTGGACCGGCTCGGCCAGGCCCGCGAGGTCGAGATCACCCTCGAAGGAGTCGACCTGGCGGCCGAACGCGTTGCGGCGGACGGTCACGTCGAGACCACCGAAGGTCTCCTGGTCACGCGTACCGTCCTTGACGCGGTCGGCCAGCATGATCATGCCCGCGCAGGTGCCGAACGTCGGCATGCCCGAGCCGATCCGGTCGACGATCGGCTCGAAGAGCTCGAAGGTCCGCGCCAGCTTGAACATCGTGGTGGACTCACCGCCCGGCAGCACGAGGGCGTCGCACCGGGCGAGCTCCTCGGGACGGCGCACCGTGATGGCCGTGGCACCGAGTCGCGCGAGCGCGGTGACGTGCTCGCGCACGTCACCCTGCAGAGCAAAGACACCGATCGTGGGGCTGGAGGTCACCGGGACAGGGTAGTGCGGGTCTGAGGATCAGCCATGGCCGCAGCGGAAGGCGGCCCCGATGAAGAGGATGCTGTCCCGACGGACCGGCGTCGTCGTCGTCGCGGCAGCGACCCAGGCGTTGGTGCTGGAGAGCCGCGCGCGGACGACGACGTCGTAGTTCGCGTTGACTCCGATGAGACCCGTCCCGATGTTCAGCTCGACGACTGACCCCAGGGCCTGGCCCTGCCCGACCTCCCCCGACCCGACCGCGACGCTGTCGCTGGTGCGCCTCAGCTCCCAGAAGTACTCGTACTTCGCGTCGACCTGCGTCCATGAGAGCCGGGCGACGTTGCCGAGCACCAACAACCCGTTGACGTTGGCGCAGGTGGGCTGGGCCTGGCTCACCACCCTGTGCGAGCTGATGCTTCCCGTCGACATGGGGGCACTGTCGGTGAAGTAGGCGAGCGTTCCCTGCGGCTGCGCGAGCGGCAGCGCGAGCAGGGCTCCCCCGAGGACGGCCATGACAGCTCGTGCATCTGTCCCACGTCGACGCCCGGCCGGACGCCGACCCGCCTGTGTCCTCGGTCGTGTCGGCGCGAAGGCCAGGTAGAGGCACAGCATCACGAGCGCTCCGCACACGAACGTGCCGATCGGAGACCCGGCTGCCGCCACGACGCGTCCGACGTGCGGGACGTCCCACAGGACGCGGTCGACGCTGCCCACCGTGTAGGCCTCGGCATCCGGCGTCGCGTTGGCATCACCCTGCAGCGCCAACGAGACGGAACCACCGACCTGTCCCACCGCGACCACGCGGTGCGTCACCCGCACGCCGTCGGCCCCGATGACGCTCACGACGTCACCCTTCTCGACCTGGGTGGCGGGCACCTCTCGCGCCAGCGCGAGGGCACCGGACTCGATCGCCGGCGACATGGACCCTGAACGGAACACCAGCGGCTTCACGTCAAAGGCGAGCGCGGCGACTGTGGCGACGATGCTGAGGACACCGAGGACAGCACCGATCCACAACGCCACCTCACGGACGAGGCGGCGCTTGGTCCCGCGGCGGGTCCCGGTCACGGCGCACCGACCTGCTTGGCATTGAAGACGACCAGACCCGTCGCGGTCGTGTTCTGCAGCTCGTTCGGCGCAGCGGCAGGCAGGCTGACCCTGATGCAGATGTTCTGGCTGCCGCCCGTGGCGATCGTCTGCGCCGTGCCGATCACGGTCGTCGATGTGCCGCCCAGCACGGCCGGTGCGTAGGTCTGGGAACCGCTGCACGTGCCGAGTCGATTGCCGCCGGCCTCGGTCCCGGAGTTGGTCGCAGATCCGCTGGTGAAGACATTCCACTGCAGACGGTTCGCCGACGTGACGGGTGCCGTGTTCAGCGTCGCCAGGGTCCCGCTCGCCGTAGCGGAGGCCGTGTACGTGAGCGGGGCTGTGCCGCGGTTGTTGACCTTGACGGTGAAAGCGATGCTCTCTCCCGGGACCAGGCTGGGGACCGCGATGCTGGAATTGAGGTAGGACCCCCCGGGACCGTCGAGGAACGTGTCGTCCAGACCGATGTCCAGCTCACCGGCGCTGATGCTGCCCGTCGACATCGTGGCTGTGTCGGTCCAGTAGGCCATCGTCCCCACGGCACCCAGACCGAGCACCGTGCCGAGCGCGAGCACCGCGCGGATGCGGCCGCTGTGCCGAACCTGAGCTCGGCGAGAGCCCGTGCGCTGACGTCGGGGGGCGGCGTGTTCAGACATGGGTGCTCTCGCTGACGAAGGTCCATCGTCGCACCACGATGGCGCCACCGATCACGCTCGCCCCGAGGGCCAGCGTGAGGGTCCAGAAGCCGACCTTCGCACCGGTGCCGGGCAGGAGCCCACCGCCCGTGCCGTCGCCCTCGAGTGCCTCGGCGAGGGTGACGGTGAACGTCAACGGGAGCCGTCTGGTCTGCGACTGGTTGGTCGCGTCCGGGTCGAACGTGGCGTTGACCTGAACCTCCACCACGTCGCCGCGGGCGATGCTGCCCTGGGTGAGCGGTCCGGTGATGACACCGTTGTCGAGCGCGACCCACGACCCACCGGCCACGCGGGCCTGCAGGTCGATGTCGTCGTCGGCAAGCAGCTCGTCGGTGTCGGCGCTCCGCGCCTCGATCGTCATGAGTGCCGCGGACGGCCCGTTGTTGCGGACGAAGAAGGACGCGGTCTGCGAGTCACCCGGAACCCAGCGGAACGCCGGGTCGAAGACGGGGTCTGGGAGGGAGGAGGACCACGCGGCGCCGTCATCGCTGAACTCGACCTCGTCAGCCGCCTGCGCGGCCGACGGCGCGAGCACGGCCGAGGCCGCAACTGCGGTGACGATGAGGGCGCGGAGCGTCATCGGGACACCTCCTCCTTCCTTCGTTTGCCATTGTCGTGCGATGTGCTGCCTCGGACTGCTCCGAGGAACATCCAGGTTGCGTAGCCCAGCAGAGCTGCTGCGACGACGACGACCGCCGTCTGGCGCTGACTGCCGGTGAGCGCGGTGTTGACGTGTCCGAGGTACGGCACGGAGTACCACAGCTTTCCGCGGATCTGCTCGGGGTTGCGGACGTCGCCGTCGGGAACGTCGTTGGCATCGCCCTGGGTCGTGAACGAGAGGTCGCCGTCGAGGCTGGTGCCCACCGCCACGACACGGTGGGTCACGAATCCCGACTTCCCGGACTCGAGCTGGATCGTCACGACGTCCCCTGTGCGGAGGTCCTCTGGATCGACGGGCTTGACCACCACCAGAGTCCCCGGTGGCAGGTCGGGCTCCATCGAGCCGGTGAGCACCGTGTAGGGCGTCGCCCCCGCGAGGCGGGGGACCACGACCGCGACGACGATCACCAGCACGCACCCCACGATGGCGGCCCAGGCGATGACCTGGGCCGTCCACCGCAGCGGAGCTACCGTGTCGGAATGACGCGACCTCATGGCGACCTTCGCCACCCGGGGTCCTCGCAGGGCGAGGTCCGAGCAGCCGAGGCGATCAGTTCGGGTTGACCTGGGTCAGGGTGACCGTGATGTCGTCGAACTCCGCCAGCAGGCCCTGCATGTCGTTGCCGTTCACGACCGGCACACCCGTCTCGTCGGTGCCGAACGGGATCGTGACATCGATCGTGACGGTGACGGTGGAGCCGTCGTCGTCGGAGGTCACGCTGTCGCCGTTCGCGATCACCCGGTCGTTGGCAACGACTCCCCCGGCGATCGCGAAGGCACCATCGACCTCGAACTCAGCCGAGGTGGCAGCAGGCGTCTCGGTCGGCGTGAAGGTCGTCGGAAGCGCGATCGTGGCCTCCAGGTTGTCGCCGGTCGCCTCGAGGTCGAAGGTGCACACCTTCGAGACGACGTCGCCCGGGACGAACAGCTCGACGGCGTCTCCGGCCGAGGCGCTGCCAACGGCGTAGACCCAGTCATCGCCGCAGTCACCGTCGGTCAAGGTCAAGGTGCCGGCGGTGATGGATCCGCCGTCGGCGTCGCCGTCGGCGGTCCAGTAGGCGAGGGTGCCGGCTCCGCCGAGCAGGAGGACGACCGCAGCGCCAGCGGCGAGTGCGCCCTTGGTGGACTTCTTCATGAGGTGCTCCAGTGAGGTGAGGAATTGGCACGTCGAGGTGACGTCACACCAGTGGAACGGGGAATCAGCCCAGATATGACGCGAGTTCCCGGCACAACCTCCCTCGACATGTGATGCAGCTCATGTTCCGCACCCGCGCCTCCCCCGGACCGCGGAAAGTCAGGGCCACGGGCGCAGGTCCGGTCGGCCGCAGAAAGAACGACGGCCCGCCTCCCCGAAGGGAAGCGGGCCGTCGGTGCTGGAGGTTGCTGCCTACCAGCCGCGGGTCTCGAGGCGGTGGGGTTCGGGGATGTCGGAGACGTTGATGCCGACCATCGCGTCACCCAGGCCACGGGAGACCTTGGCGACGACGTCGGGGTCGTCGTAGAACGTCGTGGCCTTGACGATGGCCTCGGCGCGCTCGGACGGGTTGCCCGACTTGAAGATGCCCGACCCGACGAACACGCCCTCCGAGCCGAGCTGCATGACCAGCGCGGCATCGGCCGGCGTCGCGATGCCGCCGGCGGTGAAGAGGGTGACCGGGAGCTTGCCGGTGGTCGCGATCTCCTTGACGAGGTCGAACGGCGCCTGGAGCTCCTTGGCGGCGACGTACAGCTCGTCGTCGCGCAGGCCCTGGAGGCGACGGATCTCGCCGGTGATCTTGCGGATGTGGGTGACGGCATTGGAGACGTCGCCGGTGCCGGCCTCGCCCTTGGAGCGGATGAACGCCGCACCCTCGGTGATCCGGCGCAGCGCCTCGCCCAGGTTGGTGGCTCCGCACACGAACGGAACGTTGAACGCCCACTTGTCGATGTGGTTGGCGTAGTCGGCCGGGGTCAGGACCTCGGACTCGTCGACGTAGTCGACGCCCAGGGACTGCAGGATCTGCGCCTCGGCGAAGTGGCCGATGCGGGCCTTGGCCATGACCGGGATCGAGACGGCCTCGATGATGCCGTCGATCAGGTCCGGGTCGCTGGCGCGGGCGACGCCGCCCTGGGCCCGGATGTCGGCCGGGACGCGTTCGAGCGCCATGACGGCCACGGCGCCCGCGTCCTCGGCGATCTTCGCCTGGGTCGCGTCGACGACGTCCATGATGACGCCGCCCTTCAGCATCTCGGCCATGCCGCGCTTGACGCGCACGGTGCCCGACTCCTGGGGTCCGACCTCACTGGGGGTGCTGGTGCTCTGTTCGGTGCTCACGACGCGAGTCTATCGAGCGGCCCTCGCCGACCTCACGACGTCCACCATCGTGAGACGGTCGACGACCTTGCGGCGCGGGCGTCCCTGCTCGCGTCCGGCCCGGCGCTCGTGGGCGTCCAGGAGGAGCCAGTCGGCCCGATCCATCGACGCTCCGTCGGTCAGGACAGGCCGCGCACGACCGGCCGGGGCGATGCGCCCCGTCGCCACGTCGGCGAGCAAGGCGTTGACGGTCTCGAGCGAGCACGACTTGTTGGTGCCGATGAAGCCCGTCGGTCCGCGCTTGGCCCAGCCGACGACGTAGGTCCGCGGCAGGAGGTCGCCGGCCGGTTGGGCCAGGACCCGCCCGGCCACGTTGGGGATGCGGTGGAGGGCGGGATCGAACGGCACCCCGGGGATCGGGGTCGACCGGTAGCCCACCGAGCGGAGGACGCTGGTGGTCTCGATGACCTCGCACTCCCCGGTGGGAACGGCCACGACGGTGCCGTCGGGCCTCGTCTCGAGCGCCGTGCGCACGACACGCAGCCCTTCGACCGCGTGCTCGCCCACGACGGCCTCCGGCGCGGCCAGGAAGCGCAGCACGACGCGTCGCCGGGTCGGGTCGATCGCGGGGACCGACCCGTCGCGCAGCAGCGCGGACTTCTGGTCGTCGCCGTCCAGCAGCTCACGCTGCTCGACCACGACGTCGATGTCGGGATGCTGCAGGAGGCCGACCATCTCGGGGACCGTGAAGGCGGCCTGCGCCGGACCGCGGCGGGCCACGAGGACGACCTCGCGGACAGCGCTGGCACGAAGGGCGCTCAAGGCGTGGTCGGCGATGTCGGTGCGTGCGAGCTCGTCCGGCTCACTGAGAACGACCCGGGCGACGTCGAGGGCCACGTTGCCGTTGCCGACCACGACGACCCGCTCGGCCGAGAGGTCCAGCGGCGCCTCCACGTGGTCGGGGTGGCCGTTGTACCAGGCCACGACCTCGGTGGCGGTGGCCGTGCCGGGCAGCTCCTCACCGGGCACGCCGACCTGCCGGTCGGCCGGCGCACCGGTGGCGTAGACCACGGCGTCATGGCTGGCCAGGAGCTCGTCGTGGGTCACGTCGCTTCCGACCTCGACGCCGAGGCGATACTCGAAACCCGGCTGCGCCTCGATCTTGGCGAACAGCTTGCCGATGTCCTTGGTGTGCTGGTGGTCGGGCGCGACGCCAGCGCGCACCAGGCCGTGGGGCGTGGGAAGCCGGTCGAGCACGGTGACCCGTACGCCGTGCTGCTTCAGGAGCTCGTCGGCCGCGTAGAGCGCGGCAGGGCCGGCTCCCACGATCGCGACGTCGAGCGCCGTGCCCTCAGGCACCCGCACGACGGGCGGGACCGGAGCCTGGGCCCGCCGCGTGGCCGACTCGAGGCCGTTGCCCGCGTCCGAGTCGGCGTGGAACAGCGCGTTGAGCTCCAGGAACACGAGCTCGTCGTCGCCCAGCTTGGTGTGCGGCTTGATGGCGCCGACCGGGCAGGCCTTGACGCAGGCACCGCAGTCCACGCACGACACCGGATCGATGTAGACCATCTCCGCCGTGGCGAAGTCGGGCTCGTCAGGGGTCGGGTGGATGCAGTTGACCGGGCAGGCGAAGACGCACGAGGCGTCGCCGCAGCACGGCTGCGTGACGACGTGGGGCACGTCAGGCGGCGCGGGAGGAGACGGCGTCGATCAGTGCGGCCGGCGGCTCGCTGCGGTAGCGCGAGGACCGACCGTCGATCTTGAGCCAGCGCCACATCCGACGCGAGGACCGCGTCATGAGACCGGACTCCTCGGCCAGCATCCGCACGTCGCCGAAGAGGTCGGCGAGGAACTCGCGCGACTGGGGCGAGTCCCAGTACAGCTCGTCGAGCACCTTCTTGGGCACGCCCAGCTGCGTGCGCATCTCCTTCGGCGGGACCAGGATCGCGTCACCGAGCACGCGCATGATGACGGGGTACAGCATCGCGATGACCCACCGCTCGACGCGGCCGAGCCTCGGACCGTTGCGCATGATGAACGCGTGCGCGAACGAGATGTGCCGCGCCTCCTCGGCGACGTGGATCTGCATGATCCGGCCCAGCACGGGCGGGAGCTGCTGGGAGCCGCGCAGGATCTGCTTCTGGGTGTGATCGATCGGCTCCTCACCCGCGAGCACGCCGATGAAGAAGCCCACGGGGAACCGCGAGGCCACGAGCGGCAGGAAGCCGGAGATCGCGCGCATCCAGCGGCGCATGCCCGGGACATCGGCACCGATGCGGTTCACGCACTGCTGGAACATCTGGGTGTGGTGGCACTCCTCGGTCGCCTCGTGCGTGAGGTACCGGAACTCCGCCGAGCCGTTGGGCTGGGTGAAGACGTACTGCATGATGCCGCGGATCAGGATGTTCTCGAACTGCAGACCGACCTTGAGGATGTTGGCCTGGCGCCACATCCCGATCTCGATCTGGCGCTCGACCGGCAGCGCCTTGTACCAGGCGTGCGAGCCGAGCGGGTCGATGCCGTCCGGCAGGATCCAGCGCTCGTCGGTGTGATCGACCTGGAAGTCCGGGTGGTCCCACGGGATGTCGATGAAGGCGTTGAAGTGACGGTCGACCGACGCCTGCGAGAGCTGCTGCAGGGTCTGCTCGTACTCCGCCTTGCTCAGGGTCGGGAGGTCGTCCTGGGTCTGGTCGAGGTCGTGCGCGTCAGTCACGGTCATACCGACAGTATGTGCACGCCACGACCTATGTGTCAACGTTAATGGCACATTCAACGTGCGGCGTGTTGCGACCCTCGTGACCTGCGACGATGCGAGGGCGGAGTCCCCACCACTCAGCCCAGACCGGGGTTCTGGACGGCCTGACGGTGCACGATCGCCATGCGCTGGAAGACCGTGACGAGGCTCGCCACCGCGAGGACCCACAGGGTGATCTCGGTCAGGAAGTCCCAGCCCAGCAGGCCGTTGAGCCCGGTCATGACGAGGATCGCCACGAGGCGGTCGGCGCGCTCGGCGATCCCGCCCTTGGCCTGCATCCCGAGGCTCTCGGCCCGCGCCCGGGCGTACGACGTGAGGTTGCCGAGGACCAGGCACAGCAGGCTCAGGTAGAAGTACCAGCGGATCTCCCCCAGGTCGGCCTCCGCGTGCACCGACACGTAGTAGACCGCGAGCCCACCGAAGATCGCCGCGTCGCCCACCCGGTCGAGCGTGGAGTCGAGGAACGCACCCCACTTGCTCGACGTCCCCAGCTGGCGGGCCATGTACCCGTCCATGAGGTCGCTGAACACAAAGGCGGTGATGAACATGACACCCCAGAAGAGCTCTCCACGGGGGAAGAAGAACAGCGCGCCGAACACCACGCCGACCGTGCCGACGATCGTGACGTGGTCGGGCTTGACGCCCCACTTCAGCAGCAGGTTCGCCGGGTGCGCCAGGATGTTGGTCCAGAACTGGCGGAAGCGTTCGAGCATGGTGCGGTGTCCTCCCGGGACGTCGTGGGTGGGACTCAGGCGTCGTCGGACCAGGCCGCGGCGAGCAGGTCGCGCGTGTCCTCGAGCAGCTGGGGCAGCGTCTTGGTCTGTCCCAGCACGGTCATGAAGTTGGCGTCACCGGACCACCGCGGCACGACGTGCTGGTGGAGGTGCTGCGACAGCGACCCGCCCGCGACCCCGCCCAGGTTCAGGCCCAGGTTGAAGCCGTGGGGCTGCGAGACCCGGCGGATCGCGCGCAGCGCGTGCTGGCTGAGCGACGCGACCTCGGCGGTCTCATCAGCACTCAGCTCGGTGTAGTCGGCCACGTGCCGGTTCGGCACGACCATCAGGTGCCCCGGGTTGTAGGGGTACAGGTTCAGCACGACGAAGCACGAGTCGCCGCGGTGAACCACGAGCTCGGACTGCGCTCCCCCGGCCGCGATCCGGCAGAAGGGGCACGCGGGGTCAGCATCCGCGGCGAGCGCGAGCTCACCCGCGTCGGCCTCGGACTCCTCGCCCCGCACGTACGACATGCGGTACGGCGTGTAGAGCCGCTGCAGCCGGTCTGGTCCCTCGGTCACGTCGGCCACCCTAGTGCGTGGCGGACGCGAGCCGGCGACCCGGAGCGGTGAGCCAGCAACGTTTCCCCAGGGGCGAGTGGTTGCCTGCTCACCGCTTCGATCGAGCGACGGTGAGCCAGCAACCTTCTGGTACCGCCGACAGGTTGCTGGCGCACCGCTCGTCGGACGCGTCCCCAGCCCGAGGCTGTCCCCAGGCGGGCGGGCCTCTCTTTCCCGGGACGTCGGCGTGGCGTGGGCTAGGGACATGCCTCGAGCTCCGCGGATCCCCGACCATCTCCGCCACCGACCGTTCACACGCTCCGAAGCCCTCGAGGCCGGCATGACGTCACGCCAGCTGCAGGGTCGCGAGCTGCGACGGCTGCACCCCGGCGTCTGGGTCTGGACCCGGCACGAGCTGACGCATGGTGACGAGATCGCAGCCGCCCGGCTAGCGGTCCCGAACCGGTCGCGAGTCAGCCATCTGACACGCATCCATCAGCTCGGACTGGACCACGGACCGCCGCGTCCGATCCACCTCTCGATCGTCGGCGACCACCACCTCGACCTCCAAGGCGTGTTCCTGCATCGCACCGAGGTGATGCCGCCGTGTGACGAGGTGGGTGTGATCGGATCCGCGGCGTTCCTGGGGTACGCCGCGTCGGCCCGGGTCATCGACCTCATCGTCGCTGGCGACTGGTTGCTCCATCACGGTCACATGACGCTGGCCGGGCTCCGGGAACTCGCCTGGCGCGACCGTTGGCGACCGGGAGCACGTGAGGCGCTGTGGGTGGCGCCGTACCTCGACGGCGGCGCACGCTCACCGGGCGAATCCGAGACCCGGGTCTTCCTGCAGTTCGCCGGCCTCCCCCGGCCGCACGTGAACGTCCGCCTGGCCGATGAGCCCCACGCGCCGACGTCCGACCTCTGGCTGCCGGAATGGCGCACCGCCGTGGAGTACGAGGGCTCTCAGCACTTTCTCGACCCGGACCAGATCCGCCGTGACATCGGGCGCTACGCCTGGATGCGGTCGCGGGACATCGCCTACCTCCAGGTCACCGGCGCGATGCGTGCACAGCCGAGGGCCATGGTGGTCTCCGCGCACGCCCTCCTGGTCGAGCGCGGCTACCGCGGCAACCCACCTGGGTTCGGACCGATGTGGCGCCTGCTCTTCGGTCGCTGCCCCCGGAAGGCGGTGAGCTGGCAACCTCACCCGGACCTCGAACGGTTGCCTGCCCACCGCCCATCGGCGTGAGCGGTGAGCCAGCAACCTTCAACGGCGGTGAAGGGTTGCTCACTCACCGCTCAACGCCGTCAGACCTGGGTGCGGGACTCCACCGCGGCGACGATGCGGGCCACGGCGTCGTCGAGCGGCACCCCGTTCTCCTGCTCGCCGCTGCGGAAGCGGAACGAGACCGCGCCACCCTCGACGTCGTTGTCGCCCGCCAGGAGCATGAACGGCACCTTCTGGGTCTGGGCGTTGCGGATCTTCTTCTGCATCCGCTCGTCGGACTCGTCGAGCTCGAAGCGGATGCCGGCCGCCTTCAGCCGCTCCCCCAGCGCGCGCAGGTGCTCGGTGTGCCGCTCGGCCACCGGGATGCCGACGGCCTGGACGGGCGCGAGCCACGGAGGGAAGGCGCCGGCGTAGTGCTCGACGAGGACACCCATGAACCGCTCGATCGAGCCGAACTTGGCCGAGTGGATCATGACCGGCTTCTGGCGCGAGCCGTCCGGTGCGATGTACTCCAGGTCGAAACGCTCGGCCGACGGCATGTTGAAGTCGTACTGGATCGTCGACATCTGCCAGGTGCGACCGATCGCGTCGCGCGCCTGCACCGAGACCTTGGGGCCGTAGTACGCCGCTCCGCCAGGGTCGGGCACGAGCTCGAGGCCGGTCTCGAGGCAGACGTCCTCGAGCACCTTCGTGGCGGTGGCCCAGTCCTCGTCGGACCCGATGAACTTGTCGGGCTTGGAGTCGTCACGGGTCGAGAGCTCGAGGTAGAAGTCGTCCATGCCGAAGTCGCGCAGCAGGCTCAGCACGAAGTTCAGCAGGTGCCGGATCTCGTCCGGGGCCTGCTCGGGAGTGACGTACGAGTGCGAGTCGTCCTGCGCGAAGCCACGCACGCGAGTCAGACCGTGGATCACGCCGGACTTCTCGTTGCGGTACACGTGCCCGAACTCGAACAGGCGCAGCGGCAGCTCGCGGTAGGAGCGCTGGCGCGACCGGAAGATCAGGTTGTGCATCGGACAGTTCATCGCCTTGAGGCGGTACGGCTGCCCGTCGAGGTCGAGCGGCGGGAACATGTTCTCGCCGTAGTACGGCAGGTGGCCCGAGGTGTAGAAGAGCTCCTCGCGGGACACGTGCGGGGTGCCGACGTACTCGAAGCCTTCCTCGATGTGACGACGGCGGACGTAGTCCTCCATCTCCCGCTTGATCACGCCACCCTTGGGGTGGAAGACCGGCAGTCCCGAGCCGATCTCGTCGGGGAAGCTGTAGAGGTCGAGCTCAGTGCCGAGGCGCCGGTGGTCGCGACGCTGCGCCTCCTCGATGCGGTGGAGGTGCTCCTCGAGGGCCTCCTTGGTGGGCCACGCGGTGCCGTACACGCGCTGGAGCTGCTTGTTCTTCTCGTTGCCGCGCCAGTAGGCCGCCGCCGAGCGCATGAGCGTGAAGGCCGGGATGCGCTTGGTGGTGGGCAGGTGCGGGCCGCGGCAGAGGTCCTTCCACGCCAGCGATCCGTCGCGCTTGAGGTTGTCGTAGATGCTCAGTCCGCCGTCGCCGACCTCGACGCTGGCCCCCTCGGCGGCGTCGCCTGCGCTCGACTTCAGGCCGATCAGCTCGAGCTTGTACGGCTCGTCGGACAGCTCGGCCCGGGCCGCGTCGTCGTCGATCTCGCGACGGGAGAACTTCTGGCCCTCCTTGACGATCTTGCGCATCCGGGTCTCGATCTTCTCGAGATCCTCGGGCACGAACGGCTCGGGCACGTCGAAGTCGTAGTAGAAGCCGTCGGTGATGGGCGGACCGATGCCGAGCTTGGCCTGCGGGAACAGCTCCTGCACGGCCTGCGCCATGACGTGGGCGGTGGAGTGCCGCAGGATGTCGAGGCCGTCGGGCGAGGCGATGTCGACCGGCTCGACGCTCTGGCCGTCGACCAGATCGGTCGCGAGGTCGCGCAGCTCCCCGTCGATGCGCGCGGCGATGACGTCGGGCGTCTCGCTGAACAGCTGCCAGGCCTTGGTGCCGGGGTCGACGACCTTCGGCTCACCGTTGACGACGACGTTCAGGGACATGACGATCTCCTCGTTCAGCTGGGCCACCCCCACGACTGGGCAGCGCTCTTGGACGTCAGCCTAGCCGCGGACGCCGATCCGTGGAATCGGACCCGGGTGGACGCGGGAGACCCCTAGGATCACTCCGCAGACGTCCAGCACGCCGTTCCCTCTCGGGCGGCCGAACCAGGGGGAACACGTGATCACCTTCTACGTGATCGGCGGCATCGGGATCGCGATCCTGCTGCTCTCGATCGTGCTGGGCGACCTCTTCGACGGGGCGCTGTCCTTCCTCGACGTCGGTGGCGACTTCTTCTCGAGCGCCGCCCTCGGTGGCTTCCTGGGGGCGTTCGGCTTCGCCGGTGCGATCGGGCTCGACGCCACCGACAACGTCACCGCGGCTGTGGGCATCGGCTTCGTCGCCGGCCTGGCGGTCGGCGCCGGGGCCGGACTGGTCTCCGCGCAGCTCCAACGCGGCGGCGACGAGTCCAACGTCCGCACGAGCACCCTGACCGGTCGGACCGCGACGGTCATGAACGCCATTCCCGACGACGGCTACGGCGAGGTCACCATCGGCGTCTCCGGCCACATCACCAAGCTCAACGCCCGGGCCGCCGAGCCCATCCCGGCGGGCACCCCCGTCACCATCACCGCTGTGCTGTCCGCGACCTCCGTCCTGGTCGCCCGTCTGGAGGCCTGACCCGTGATCCTCGACTCCCTCTCCCCCCAGCTGCTGGGCACGATCGGCCTGGTCGTCGTCATCGCGCTGCTCGCAGCCCTGATCACGACCCGCTACAAGGTCGCCGGGCCCAACGAGGCCTTCATCGTCACGGGCCGCGGCGGCAAGTCGGTCCGCAACGTCGAGACCGGCGTCTCCTCGACCGACATCTCCGGCCAGAAGGTCGTCATGGGCGGCGGCGTGTTCGTCATCCCGTTCGTGCAGAAGCTGCACGTCCTCGACCTGTCGTCGCGCCGCATCATGGTGCAGATCCGCGGCGCCGTGTCGGGCCAGGGCGTCAAGCTCAACCTCGACGGCGTCGCGATCGTCAAGGTCGGCGGCAACGAGGACTCGATCCGCGCGGCCGCCCAGCGCTTCCTCTCCCAGCAAGGTGAGATCGAGACCTTCACGCAGGAGACGCTGGCCGGCTCGCTGCGCTCGATCGTCGGCTCCCTCTCGGTCGAGCAGATCATCCGTGACCGCGCGGCCTTCGCCCAGCGCGTCGCCGACGAGTCGGAGAGCTCGCTCACCGGCCAGGGCCTGGTGCTCGACACGTTCCAGATCCAGGACATCACCGACGACGGCACGTACCTGTCCGACCTCGGGCGCCCCGAGGCCGCCAAGATCGGCCAGCTCGCCTCGATCGCCGAGGCCAACGCCCGCCAAGCGGCGGAGCAGGCCCGCATCGTGGCCGAGCAGGAGATTGCGATCTCGCAGCGCCAGCTCGCGCTGAAGACCGCCGAGATCAAGGCCGAGACCGACGCCGCATCGGCCCAGGCCGCCGCGGCCGGGCCGCTCGCCCAGGCCGACCGCGACCAGGCGATCCTCGCCGAGCAGGAGAAGGTCGCCGTCCGTCAGGCGGCGCTCAAGGAGCGCCAGCTCGACACCGAGGTCCGCAAGCCGGCCGATGCCGAGCGGTACCGCGTCGAGACCGAGGCCGAGGGCCGGCGCAACTCGCAGATCTTCGACGCCGACGCCCGCAAGGCCGCCGCCATCGCGTCCGCCGAGGCGGAGGCCGAGGAGGCACGCCTGACCGGTGAGGGCGAGAAGTCCCGCCGTTCCGCGCTGGCCGAGGCCGAGGCGATCGAGGGCGCCAAGCGTGGTGAGGCCGAGAAGGCCCGTCGTGTGGCCGAGGCCGAGGCCCTTCGCGAGGAGGGCAGCGCCGAGGCGTCCGCGATCCTCGCCAAGGGTGAGGCCGAGGCCGAGGCGATGAACAAGAAGGCCGAGGCGTTCGAGCAGTACAACGACGCCGCCGTGCTGCAGATGCTGATCGAGATCCTGCCGAAGCTGGCTGCCGAGGTCGCCGGGCCGATGGCCGCGATCGACAAGCTCACCGTCATCTCCACCGATGGAGCCGGCGAGCTGCCCAAGCAGGTCACCGGCAACGTCGTGCAGACGTTGGAGCTGCTCAAGAACACGACCGGCGTCGACCTGCAGGCCCTGATCAGCGACTTCGCCGACCGGAGCCCGGCCGGCACACCGGCTGCCCCGGCCAAGCCCGTCGCGGAGTGACCCCGCTCGGCGCCTGACTCGACCTCAGGCGTCGACGGTGTCGGCCGGTCGCACCCGCGGCATCGGCAGCAGGAGCGCGGCGGGCGCCCCCTCGGGCACCGCGGGCGCCACGGGGGCGACCGGGTCCACACGCTGGTAGGGCTGGCCGGGCGCCGGACGCCGGTCGGCCTCGCCCTTGTTCGGCCACAGCGACATCGCCCGCTCGGCCTGGGCCGTGATCGTGAGCGAGGGGTTGACGCCGAGGTTGGCCGAGATCGCCGAGCCGTCGGCGACGTGAAGCCCGTCGTAGCCGTGCATGCGCTGGTAGGGGTCGATGACGCCCGTCTCGGCCGTCTCGCCGATCACGCAGCCGCCGATGAAGTGGGCCGTGAGCGGCACGCCCACGAGCTCGCCGACCGAGCTGCCCGGGTGCCCGCCGATCGCGGCGGCGACGTCCTTCGACACGCGGTCGGCCACGGGGATCCAGTCGGGGTTGGGCTCCCCTGCGCCCTGCTTGCTCGTCAGGCGGGAGCCGAACAGACCACGCTTGCGGAACGTCGTGATCGAGTTGTCGACCGACTGCATCACCAGGATCACGATCGACTGCTCGGCCCAGCGCCGCGGAGAGTGCAGCTTGAGCGTGCCCTTCAGGCCCAGCAGGCGGTACCCGCGCAGCACCGCGCGCAGGCGCCCGCCCGGGCCCGGCCGGTCCGGGAGCGCCATGTTCATGAGGCTCAGGGCGCCCGAGCCACGGCCGTAGCGCACCGGCTCCACGTGGGTCACGGCGTCGGGGTGGAACGACGAGGTGATCGCGACGCCCTCGGTGTAGTCGGCGTCCTTGGCCGCCGAGCGTGCCGAGAGGACCGCCTCGGAGTTCGTGCGGCTCAGGGCGCCGAGCTGCTCCGACAGGTGCGGCAGCGAGCGCTCCTTGAGTCGGTGCAGGAGGTCCTGCGTGCTCAGGGCGTTCCCGGCGAAGACGACCTGCTCGGCGGTGAACGTCTTGCGGCGCAGGGGGTTGCCGGTGCGCCGGGTCCGGACCTCGTAGCCACCCGTGTCGAGGGTGCGCACGTCGTGCACCGTGGTCAGCGCGTGGATGTCGGCGCCGTTGTTCTCGGCGAGGTACAGGTAGTTCTTGACGAGGGTGTTCTTGGCGTTGTGGCGGCAGCCGGTCATGCAGGCCCCGCAGTCGAGGCAGGCGTTGCGGTCGGGTCCGGCGCCGCCGAAGAAGGGGTCGCCGAGGTTCGCGCCCGGCTCCTCGCCGAACAGCACGCCCACGTCGGTGGGGTGGAAGGTGTCGCCCACGCCGTAGTCGCGGGCGAGCTGCTCCACCAGGTCGTCGGCCGGGGTGCGGCCGGGGTACGTCGTGACGCCCAGCATCTTCTTGGCCTGTGCGTAGTGCGGAGCGAGCTCGTCGCGCCAGTCGGTGATGTGCGACCAGTGCGGATCGGCGTAGAACGGCTCGAGCGGCTCGTAGAGCGTGTTGGCGTAGACGAGCGACCCGCCCCCGACGCCGGTGCCGCTGGTGATGAGCACGTCCTTGAGCAGCGTGATGCGCATGATGCCGAAGCAGCGGGCCCACGGCGCCCAGAGGTAGCGGCGCAGCTTCCACGACGTCTCGGGGAACTCGTCGTCGGCGAAGCGACGGCCGGCCTCCATGACCCCGACGCGGTAGCCCTTCTCGGTCAGGCGCAGGGCCGTGACGCTGCCACCGAACCCGGACCCCACCACGACGACGTCGTAGTCGAACTGATCAGTCTTCTCGCGCATGTGGTGCACGTTACACGCGCTATTGACACTTTGCCAATAGGGTCGCCAGACTGTCCCGGTGACCATCCCCGCGCCAGCTCCTGCGCGCAGTCCCGCGCACGCTCCCGCCCGTAGCCGGCTCGAGCCGGACGAGCGCCGCCACCAGATCATCGAGGCGGTGCGACCGCTCTACCTGGCGCGCCCCTTCAACGACGTCTCCACGGCCGAGCTCGCCGCCGCCGCGGGCGTCGCCCGCGGCCTGATCAACCACTACTTCGGCTCCAAGCGCGACCTGTTCATCGAGGTCATGCGCTCGTCGATCCGCATGCCGGAGTCGGAGCTGCCCGATCTCTCGCACCTGCCGCTCCCCGAGCGCGTCCGCCTCACGATGGACTGGATCCTCCAAGCCGCCGAGACCTACGGGCAGGCCTGGGTCAGCGTCTCCGGCGCGGCCAACCTGCACGGCGACTCCGACCTCCAGGTCGTCGTGGACGAGGCCGACGACCACGCCGCCCGCCTCACGCTCGATGCGATCGGGCTGCCCGACGACCCCCACCTGCGCGCCCGGCTCCGCGCCACTGCCGCCCTCGTCAAGTCCGTCTGCCGCGAGTGGCTGCAGCGCGGGACGCTGACCCGCGACGAGGCCCTCGACCTGCTCACCGACACCGTCCTGCTGTTCGCCACCAAGGAGAAGACCTCATGACCTCGATCGGGATCATCGGCTCGGGCTTCGGCGCCATCGCCACCGCCGTCGAGCTGACCCGCCACGGACACGACGACGTGCGCCTCTGGGAGCGCTCGTCCGAGCTCGGCGGGGTGTGGCGCGACAACACCTACCCGGGCGCGGGCTGTGACGTGCCATCGCCGCTCTACTCGTTCTCGTTCAACGTCAACAAGGACTGGAGTCGCCGCTACGCCCTGCAGGCCGAGATCCTGGAGTACCTGCGCCGCACCGCCGAGGAGTTCGGCGTCACGCCGCTCGTGAAGTTCGAGCACGAGATCGTCTCGGCCCACTGGACTGAGGACGACCGGCAGTGGGAGGTGGGCTTCGCCTCGGGCGCGACCGAGCGGGTCGACGTGCTGATCAGCGCCGTCGGTCAGCTGTCGCGCCCCAAGCTGCCCCCCATCCCGGGCATCGACGACTTCGCGGGTGAGCAGTTCCACTCGGCCCAGTGGCGCCACGACCTCGACCTCACCGGCAAGCGCGTCGCAGCGGTCGGCGTCGGCGCGAGCGCGATCCAGTACGCCCCACACCTGGCGGAGGCCGCGGAGCACCTGACGCTGTTCCAGCGCTCGGCCAACCACATCTTCCCCAAGCCCGACTCCGCCATCCCCCGCTGGTGGCGCCAGGCGATCCCGTGGGAGCGCGGCGTCTGGTGGTTCTTCGGCGAGCAGTTCTCGCGCGGGCTCGACCTCGGCACGCGCACCGGCCGCGCGATCGCGAAGGTCTGCGACCAGCACCTGCAGCGGTCGGTCACCGATCCCGAGACCCGCGCGGCGCTCACGCCCGACTACCCGCTGGGTTGCAAGCGCATCCTGTTCTCGAACAACTTCTACCCGACCGTGAACCGTCCCGACGTCACGCTGGAGTCCGCGGCGATCACCCGGGTGACCCCGGAGGGTCTCGAGACCGCCGACGGCACGGTGCACGAGGCCGACGTCATCGTCTACGGCACGGGATTCGATGCCCAGGACTTCCTGGACTCGATCGACATCACGGGTCTCGGCGGGCGCAAGCTCGCGGCGCAGTGGGCCGATGGCGCACACGCCTACCTCGGCATGTACGTCCCGGGCTTCCCCAACCTGTTCGTGTCGTACGGACCGAACACCAACCTCGGCGGCGGCTCGATCATCTACATGCTCGAGGCGCAGGCCCGCCACATGCGCCAGGTCCTGGACCGCCTCCGCGCGGGCTCGTGGGAGACCGTCGAGGTCACCGAGGAGGCCGAGCGCGAGTTCGACGAGCGGGTCCAGGAGCGCCTCGGCCTGTCGGTCTGGGGCCAGTGCGACAACTGGTACCGCCACCCGTCCGGCCGCATCACGTCCAACTGGCCCGGCTCGACCAAGCCCTTCGAGCGCGCCACCCGCCACCTCACACCGGAGCACTTCGCATGGTCCTGAACCACGTCGAGACCGAGCCCGACGAGCTCGCGTACCCCGCCGAGCCCTGGGACCTCCACGGCCACGCCCAGGTGGGCGTGTGGCTCGTCCCCAGGCGGGCCGCTCCCCCGCCGCACCACCCCGGGTCGCGACAGATCCGCCTGTTCGGGCATGTGCTGGTGGGTGCCGCGTTCTTCCGCTACGACGACCCCAGCCCGCTGACCTACGACGAGATCATGGCGACCCAGCTCGTGCTTGACGGCTGGCGTCCGCGGGTGTCGATCACGCACATCTGGGTCGACTCCCCCGCGTCCATGGCCGGAGGCCGCGACCTGTGGGCAATCCCCAAGCACCTGGCGCAGTTCGAGCGGGTCACGAACCGCGCCTACACCGCGCGCGGGATCGGCACGCTCACGCTCGCGCGCTGGAAGGCGCTGCCGTTCCGCCTGCCCCTGGGCTTCCGCATCGCCCAGGACCGCGACGGAACCCTGCTGGTGTCCCCCGTGAAGGGATCGGCACGCCTCGGGACCGGGAAGGGCTTCTGGACCTTCGACACCGACGGACCCCTGGCCTTCCTCGCGGGCCGCAAACCCCTGCTGACCCTGACGATCCAGCGGTTCCGCCTGTTCTTCGGTCGGCGCTAGCCACCTCTTCCGGCGGGTGCGGGGTCCGCGAGCGACTACGGCAGCCAGCGCCGTCCGCAGGAGCACGTCCAGTGGGTCACACCCAGCACGGAGGCGGGGCCGAGCTGATGTCCGCGGAAGCGGTGCCACGTCTTCATGACATCCACCATCGCCTGAGGACGTCGCCGGCGCACGTCCGGGGGGGGTCCTAGATCCGCTCGCCGCCGAGAATCTCGACGACCTCCTCGCAGGAGGTGTCGAGGCACTCCACGCCCCAGTTGTCGCCGAAGACCACCCCGGACTCGCCCGGCAGCACCTCCCCGGCGTCCTCGGAGTAGGCGGTCACGTTCTCCGCAGCCGTCCGATACTCCTGGAGCGTCTCGTCGTCGGTGAAGTACACGATCCGGTAGCCATTGCCCTCGACGGTGCAGGTGACGGTCTCGCCGTCCTCCGAGCTCTCCTGGGCTGCGTCCTCGCAGCCCAGCTCGCTCGCAGCCGCCTGCGCCGACTCGACGCTGTCGCCACCGCAGCCGGCGAGCAGCAGGACCAGGGCCAGGGCACCGACGACGAGGGGACGCATGCCCCCATCATGGACGGAGCACCGGGCGCCCGCGTATACCGTCAGGGATCCCCGGCACGGCAGAAGGGCAGAACGTGAACCTCACGGGCGACAGCGTCAGAGATCGACTGCGGCGGCTCAACGACGGCATCCGGGTCCCACCCCACTCGGTCTGGTTGCCGTTCTTCGCGGCCACCGAGGGGGGAAACGTGATCGCCGAGATCGGCGAACGAGCCGACCTGCCTGACGGTGGATCCAGCGTGGCCTACACCGCACTGCTGCCGAAGCGGATCGTCCGGGTCGTGGCGACGGGCACCGGACGGTGGGAGGACCCCCTGAGCGGCGCGCCGGACGACGTCACGGTGCGATCGATCCCGATCGAGGGAGCACTCCTGGAGCTCGAGGGCACCTCCACCGAGCGGTCCGAGCTCGGCAGCGACTTCACGATCCGGACGACCGCACGGCTGACCGTCGACGGCAGCCCGATCTCGGTGCCGTGCTTCCCCGCCTCGCTCCGCGACGACGCCGGCCTCGTCGATGCCTTCACGGGTGCCGTCATCGCGGAGGTCAACCGGGACGCCTCGGCACGTCTGGCCTGAGCCACTGGACGTGAGAAGCCCCGGAGGCCTGATGGCCGTCCGGGGCTTCCCTGCGGGTGGAGCTACTGCATCGTTACTCGAACCTTCAAGTCGAAGTTGATACCAGTGAACTGGTCGAGCGGATCAGCGCTTCACCACGTCCAGCCGACCAGCCTTCCAATAAGAAACCTCAGGCCCCAAAGCTCACTGAAGTTCAGAAGCAGGAGATGGTGACGCTCTACGAACAGGAACTATCGACAGCTGCCTGAATCGCCCCGGCGAGTCCGGAGACTCTGTTCCTTGGGAAGGATGGGGTCATGTCAGGAAGAACGTCGAGGAGGTACCCGGTCGAGCTGCGTGAGCGGGCGGTCCGGATGGTCACCGAGGTCAGGGGTGAGCACGAGTCGGAATGGTCGGCGATGACGAAGGTCGCTGCACTGTTGGGCATCGGGACGCCGGAGACGGGGCGGCAGTGGTGCCGTCGTGCCGAGGTCGACGCTGGAGCGCGTCCCGGTGTGACGTCAGATGAGGCGGCGGAGCTGAAGCGGTTGAAGCGTGAGAACGCTGAGCTCAAGCGCGCTAACGCGATTCTGCGGAGCGCGTCGGCTGTCTTCGCGGCCGAACTCGACCGGCCACAGCGTTGATCGTGCGGTTCATCGACGAGCACGTCGGGAACCGCGAGGACGAGGGTCTGCGATGGGGTGTCGAGTCGATCTGTGCCGTGCTCACCGAGCTCGGCGCGAAGATCGCCCCTGCGACCTACTACGAGCATCGGCGGCGGCCGGCGACGCGACGGGAGGTCCGTGACGCCGAGCTGAAGCCGGCCATCGTCAAGGCCCACGCGCAGAACTACGGCGTCTACGGGGCTCGGAAGGTCTGGCTGACCCTGAACCGCGAACGTGCCATTGGCGCGGACCCGATCGCCCGGTGCACGGTCGAACGGCTGATGGGTGAGCTCGGACTGGCCGGGGCGGTCCGCGGGAAGGTCAAGCGCACCACCACGAGCGATCCGAGGACGCCCAAGCCGCTGGATCTGGTCGGCCGGAACTTCCGGCCGTTGGCGCCTGACCGGCTCTGGGTCGCCGATTTCATCTACGTCTCAACGTGGTCGGGCTGGTGCTACACCGCGTTCGTGATCGATGCCTACGCCCGGCGGATCCTGGGCTGGGCTGTCTCGACCAGCATGACCAGCCGGTTCGTCGTCGACGCCGTTGAGCAGGCGATCTGGACGCGCGGACGCGAGGGCCGAGACCTGACTGGGCTCATCGCCCATCACGATCACGGCGTTCAATACGTTTCGGTCGCCTACGCCGAGCACCTCGCCGCGGCCGGGATCAAGCCCTCGACCGGTGCCGTCGGCTCGTCGCACGACAACGCCCTGGCCGAGTCAGTGATCGGGCTCTACAAGACCGAACTGATCAAACCGCGGCGACCCTGGAAGGGCCTCGATGACCTCGAGATCGCCACCGCCGAATGGGTCGACTGGTTCAACCGCCGACGGCCCTACGAGTACTGCGATGACCTCACACCCATCGAGGCCGAGCAGGCTCACTACGCTCACCACCAGGCACCAGCAGAAGCTGGAGTCTCAAACTAGAAAGTCTCCGGACTCGCCGGGGCGATTCAGGGCAACTGAGGCCGGCGACAAGATGCGCGCAGCGGCCAAGGAAGCGGTTGGGCTCGGCAGCGAGATTCTCAACATCCCGTCCAAGAAGGACGTGACGGTCAGCATCTGGGAGCGCACGATCCGCACCGTCGAGAGCGCCAACATCGAGTCCAAGCGCGACGCTGCAACCGCGAGTCGCGGGTCCGGTCAGAACGCGTTGGGAACTCGCAACTGGCGCGGCGGTCCCACCTGGGTCGGTGAGCAGGGGCCTGAGGTGCTGGACGTTCCCCGCGGCGCGAAGATCCTGCCGAACCACAAGCTCAACGAGCCGAGCACCTGGGCCGGCTTCGGCATGCCGGCGGCGATGGGAGCGCCGGGGCCGTCCACTGCGGTCGACATGTCCGCCGTGGCCTCCGCTGTTGAGCGCGCCGCAGAGAACGGCATGGTCCGAGGATTCGGACACTTCGGCGTCTACTCCGGTCAGAAGTTCCGACTCGTCCTCGAAGGGTGACGGTCTGCCGTCACCGACCAGACAAGAGGTGTCGAATGTGGTGGGTCTCAGCGACCAGGATATTCGGGCGCCCATCCAGGGAGCCGGGGCCATCACCCTGGATCGACACGGCCGAGAGTGCGACGCCGGCATCGAGCAGCTTGGCGATCCGCCCTGCATTCAGTTTGTTCGCGTACCCGGCCTTGCTCGCGGTCCTGGTGGCGCACACGGCAACGGCGTTCGGATCGAACTTGTTGTCCACCTCTCGGACCAGATGCACCATCGTGCCAGGAGTGAAGTCTCCGTCGCGGGCGGCGCGTTCGAAGTAGCTCGTCCCGCGCAGACCGAACGCGAAGATCCCGTGGCGGTAGAGGTGTCGCGACCTCATATTGACGAGGCGATCGTTCACGACGAGGACTAGCTGCCCCTGGTACAGCGACAGCCTGCCGTTGATTCGGCCTCCCGCATCGACGGTAATCGCCGCCGCCTCCTCATCTGCCGTCATGTACTCGGAGCGAGAGATCGAAGCCGATGCGACTGTGCGACCTCGGGTCGGCTCGATCGCTTCGGCGTCCACGTCAGAAGTCTCGGAGCGCGCATCGATCGGAGTCGATTCCGAAGGTGCTGGCGAAGCGAACATCCACCGGATGACCGCGCCAATCATCACGGCCCCAATCACGACAGCCAGAAGGACGAAGGACTCCATCGCCGAAGCCTAAGTTGCGCGACGGTTTCCGTCTGGGTTATCACCTTCATAGGCGCATCGAACGCATGTTCTAATCATCTGATGGAGGTGCCCGACGGAACCCGAGCCGGCTACCCGGCCGTCGAGAGCGATGGTCCCGGCATCGACGTGCCCATCGTCCCCAAGCACGCGCACGTATGGGTCAACCTCACCGAGTACCGCTCCAAGCAGCAGGTACTCGAGTATCCAGGGCTGATCCTCGGGTGGCGACGCGGCGTGAAGGGCTGGGAAACGCACGTCGTCTGGTCCACGCCGCTCACTGACGGCTCGGGGCGAGTCACGGCCCACCTGGCGTGGCTCGGGGCTCATCAGTTGCGGCCGGCATGAGGTTTGTCGAGTTTGCCGAATCGCAGCCGTGCGTCACGTGTCCGTGCCACCATTCCGAGATGACCAGCCTCCCGCCACCGCCTCGACAGTCGCCGCTTCAGGGAACGACGCCTCCACCGATGCCTTCGATGCACAGAGCCGGACCCCCTCAGGAGAACACCGGCTCAAAGGGGGTTCCCGTGTGGGCATGGGCTCTGGGTGCCGCGCTCGTTGGACTCGTGCTTGGTGGCGTACTTGGCGGCGTGATTGGTTACGGAGCGGCATCCGAAGAGATCGAGCAGGCTAAGTCGACTCAAGGATCCACAGCCGCCGAGTTGAATGCCACAGAGTCCGAACTCGAGTCGCTGTCCGGTGAGCTTGACGACCGCTCATCCGAACTTGACCAGCGATCCGCCGACCTCGACACGCGAGAGCAGGAGCTCGTAGCGACTGAGCAGCAGATCGAGGCAAACACCATTCCGGGAGACGGGACCTACCTCGTAGGTACGGATATCCAGCCCGGGCAGTACCGAAGCGAAGGCAACAGCTTCTGCTACTGGGAGAGGACCAGTGGCACTAGCGGTGAGTTCGGCGACATCATCGCGAACGGGACCGTTGAAGGTCAGGGACTCGTGACAGTCGATTCCGGTGACGTCGCCTTCAAGAGCCAGGGTTGCAGCGACTGGATCAAGATCGGCTAGGCAACAGCACGACGCCCCGGCCAGTTGGGAACCCGTCGACCGCAGTTGTTCGTGACGCAGAGCGCGCGAGATGACCTCGACAACCTCGCTTTACGATTAAGGTGCGGGCATGCAGGCAAAGATCGGCTTCTGGGTCCTCGGCGTGCTTCTGCTCGTCGCGGCGTTCTACTTCGGCGTCACGCAGGTCGAGATCGTGGTTCAGGGCGACGTTCTGCAGTGTGGGAATGCCATCGGCACAACGCCAGGCGTCGCTCCGCTCGCCGGGCTTGAGCCGTGCCAAGACGCCGTGATCGACCGGCGCGTCCTCGCCGGATTCATAGCCGCAGGGGGCGCGATGTCGACGCTGTTCGGATTCATCGCCATGCCGAAGCGCGACGAGGATTAACCGATCCCGCGGACAGTAGGCCGGCCGGCCACTAGCCTCACGCCATGCGCCGCACCATCTCCGTATCGCTGCTCGTCATCCTTGCCTTGGCGGGTTGTGGTGGTGGCTCGTCGTTCAGTTCGGCAAAGCAGGCTGCGACGGCCGTCGGTTGTGACGGCGTCGAGGAATCCGAGGTGTTCGGTTCGGACGATGCCGTGCGTTGTGACCTCGGCGGCGACTCCGTCAGGATCGCTCACTTCGACAGCGGCTCTGAGATGGACTCCTACCGCCAGATCGCTGACGCAGCCGAGGATTCGGGCCTCACTGAGGGCGAGATCCTCTACGGCGAGAACATCGCGATCGAGTGCAACGAATCTTGCGACGACGTGCGCGAGGCCATCGACGTCGAGTGACAGGTCGACCCGCGAAGTTCCCTGCGCAACGCGAGCCAGTAGTCCCGGATCCGGGACTACGCTCCGATCCATGCGCGCACAGATCAAAGACACATCCATCACTTTCGACCTCATCCAGACGACCGTCGAGATCGGCGAGCTGACGAAGCTCGCGACGAAGCTCGGGTACTCAGTTGTCGTCGAACCACTCGACGGCCGGAATGACTACGCCGTTCGAATGCTTCGAGTGCACGAGGTGTCGCTCGAGGATGAACTCGTCGCGCTTGCGATCCTCCAGGCCTTCCACGAAGGACAGTCGGGCAGTCTGATGCTGTCGAGGCTGCAGTCGCGACTCGAGAAGCGGCACTTCCCGCTCGATAGGTCGATCCAGGACGTCATGGAAATCGGCGGCGGTCCCGAGCACGAGGGCCACGAGCACGACTAAGCCCCGGTAACGGAGGATTCTCCGTTACCGGGGCCGGTCGCCGTTGCAACCGTAACGGTCGAGGCGTGTCTACATTTGTAGGCGTCGGAAATTTCCGACACTGACATGTCCGCAATTGCGGACGTTGTCAATTGACAACAGCCATCCGCCCTTTCCCTCCATCGCCTTCAGGCGATCCCTGATCACGGTCAGCCCGTCGATCGCCTGCGTCAGGTCCGCCACGCGCGAGTCGCTCTCGATCGTCACGAGGTCGGCACCGACTCGCTCGAAGTCCAACTCAACGACGATCGTCACGGACGCGCTGGGGTTGTTGGGCTTCGCGTTCGGGTATCGACCCGCAAACAACTTCTCCCCGATGCTCCGGTCCACCTCGAAGCGCAGCTCCGACTCGTTGGCGAACAACGCGAACGCGTCCACCTCGATGGCCTGCCAGGGCGCTATACTTCCGCCAGCGGAAGTGACGGATCTGTCACTAATGGGAGATCCCCCAATACCGGCGCTCGCGACTTCGGCTCCATCGCCGAGATCGCAACCTCGAGCGCTCGCCGCGCGTCCACAAGTTGCTCGTACAGACCGTTCCGTGGGCGCAGGGTGCCCTCGGGCCAGTTCGGGGCGTCGGTGGCGATGACGTCGACCGGTTCGCCGTCGATCACAAGAAGGATCAGAACCGTGTCGTGCTCGAAGCCAACGTCCCGCACGCCGGCGTCCTTCAGGACTGCCGACATGTCGGGGCGGCACTCGACATGAACCCGCCACTGCTCATCTGTCGCAGACGTCGCCCGGAAGGATGTCACGTCGAACAGGTCCGCTGCCCCGCTCATGAAGCATCACCCTTCAGTTCGGCCAGCCCGTCGAGCTGGTCCGCCGCCCGGATGAGTGCCGCCGCAAGCGATCGGGCAGCGCCAGACTTCAGGTGTGCGGATCCATCGACCTCGGTTCCGTTGCCATCGTCGTGCTGGAGCTCGATCAACGGCGTCAGGTGAAGCGAGCTCACACCACGCGGGTAGACGCCGTGGAGGTACGCCGAGATGAGGTTGACGGCCACGTAGCTGCCGCGTCCGTCTGAAGCCTTGGACAAGACGCCGTGGCCGACCGCCCCGCGACAGGTGTGCTCTCCGCAGTGCTCCTCGAGCGTGTTGCCGCTTCGACCGTTCGGAAGGACGAAGTCGTTGGCCGTGGAGCACCACGACGGGCAGTGCCCCCAGAGGTCGATCGTGTCGTCTTGGGACTCTGAAACGAGTCGCTGCCGCGCGCCGTCGAAGGTGCCCCGCAGCGGCGTCGGGAACAGGGGGTGGATCTCCACGGCGCTCATGCGACCCTCACCAGATCGGCCAGCGAGACGCCGAGCGCCTGCGCGACCAGATGTACGTCGGCGATCGGCATGCCGGAGACGTCCAGCGCGGTAGTGGACGACGTCCCAACCGAGCCCGCACGCCTCCCCCAGCTCCTTGTAGTCCCAGTCGAGCCGGGTCATCTCGCGGGCGATGTTGCGGGCGACGGTCTCACCGATCGAGGCGTCGGTCGCGCTCGAAAGTGCTGCCATTGCAGTGCTCCTCAGGGGTGAGGAAGCGCTGGCCATTGGACACGTGATGGACACGGTCTGGAATGACAAACGCCTCTGATTCCAGTTTTTCCCTGGAACCAGAGGCGTAGTCGCGGGTGGGCGATACTGGGTTCGAACCAGTGACCTCTTCGGTGTGAACGAAGCGCGCTACCACTGCGCCAATCGCCCGCTGTGCGACAGTCACCTTAGCCCAACGCCGCGGGCCGCCACGAATCCGGGGTCAGCACACGCCACCCCCCAGGCTGGGTCAGCCGTCGAGGCCCCACAGGCCCGGGCTCTGCTCGCTCCCGCGCGCCCACACGTCCTGCAGCTGCCGGGTCAGCGGACCGGGCGCCGCGAGCTCGCGGTCGTCGACCTGCTCGATGGCCTGCACGTCGCGCGTGGTGCCGACGAGCATGACCTCCTCGGCCGCGCCCAGGACCTCGATCGGGTGGTCCTCCTCATGGATCTCGACCTCGCCGGCAGCCCACTCGAGCAGCAGGCCTCGGGTGACGCCGGCCAGGGGCCCGGCCGCCAGCGTGGGCGTGACCACGCGACCGTCGAGCACGTAGACGAGGTTCGATCCCGTGCCCTCGCAGACGTCGCCGCGGGTGTTCGGCATGACGGCCTCCGAGGCCCCGCGAGCGCGGGCCTCCTCGACCATCAGCGCGTTCTCGCCGTACGAGGTCGTCTTGAGGCCCGCGAGGGCGCCTCGCTCGTTGCGGGGCCACGGCACGGTGACGATGCGGCTCACGGGCGGCGGACGGTCGCACGGCTCCGTGACGACGACCAAGGTCTGCGGGCCGTCGCCACGCGGCGATCCCAGCGGTCCCCGCCCCGACGTCACCGTGATCCTGATCCGGCCGAACGGCAGGTCCTGGCCCTCGAGCGTCGCGGCGACCCCGGCGCGGATCGCCGCGGCGTCGGGCGCGCCGATGCCGAGCCCCGTCGCCGAGCTCGACAGGCGCTCCAGGTGGGGCGTGAGCGCGAAGGGGCGCCCGTGCTCGACCTTGACCGTCTCGAACACGCCGTCACCCACGACGAGACCGTGGTCGAGGACGCTCACGGCGCGTTCGTCCGGCGATTCCAGCACCCGTCCGTCGATCCACACCCGCATGCCGTCACGGTACGTGACCCCGGTTTGGGATCGGTGAGGCGTGTGGGCTAATGTTTCCTCTCGGCCTCGCAAGAGGCCAGTGCGGACATAGCTCAGTGGTAGAGCATCACCTTGCCAAGGTGAGGGTCGCGAGTTCGAATCTCGTTGTCCGCTCGGAATCGGGTTGCGGCCCATCCATCGGTGGGTTGGCCGAGAGGCGAGGCAACGGACTGCAAATCCGTGTACACGGGTTCAAATCCCGTACCCACCTCGATGACACAACTGAACACCCACGGGCGATTGGCGCAGCGGTAGCGCGCTTCCCTGACACGGAAGAGGTCACTGGTTCAAACCCAGTATCGCCCACAGCAAGACCCCCGGATTCCTCGCCGATTCCGGGGGTCTTGTCCTTTCCAGGGAGGACGTCGTGAGCTCACGCTGCCCGTGCACCAGCGGTCTGCCGCTCGACGCCTGCTGCGGTCGCGTGCTGGCCGACCACGCCGCCGCAGCGACGCCCGAGCAGCTCATGCGCTCCCGCTTCAGTGCGTTCGCCCTCGGCGACGCCGCGCACCTCCTGCGCACCTGGCACGCCTCCACCCGGCCCGCGACGCTGACCCTCGACGACGCGGTCCGCTGGACGCGACTCGACGTCGAGCGGACTGACACCGCGCTCGTCGAGTTCACCGCCTTCTACCGCGGGCCCGGCGGACCCGGCAAGCAGCACGAGGTCAGCCGCTTCGTGCGCGAGGCCGACCTGTGGTTCTACCTCGACGGCGTGAGCCCGCTCTAGCGTCACCCGCTGAGGGCGGTGGGGCGCACCGCCTGCAGGTCAGGTCGCCGTCGCCGTCCCGGCGGGCCCGGTGGCGGGCCCACCCTCCGGAGCGACGCCGGGCACGCCGACGGGATCGCCATCCGGCTGCTCCTCGGGATGCCGGATCTCGTCGTACGCGGCGTTGATCGCCGCGCCGATCAGCACCGAGATCGACAGCACGTACAGCAGGAGCAGCACCGCGATGGGGGCGGCGAGCGGACCGTAGATCGACGATCCTCCGCTGCTGAAACCCAGGACCCAACGCACGAAGTACGCACCGAGGATCCACATCGCGAGGGTGAAGAATGCCCCGGGCAGCCCCGAGCGCCAGCTCTTCCGGATCGGGACGGCCAGGTGGTAGAGCGAGCACAGGAAGCCGACCGACAGCAGCAGGACCGTGGGCCAGTAGAGCTGGGTCAGGATGTCGACGCGGTCGGGAACCACCGCTTGCACGACGTCGGGCCCGGCGAGCAGCAGGGGGACCAGGACGATCCCGAGGACGAGGGCCACGACGTAGAGACCGAACGACAGCGCCCGCGTCTTGACGATGCCACGGTGTCCGCCGAGCCCGTACATGATCGTGATCGTGTCGATGAACACGTTGAGCGCCCGCGAACCTGACCAGAGCGCGAGCAGGAAGCCGATCGACACGACGTCGAAGCGTCCGCCGCGCAGCACCTCGTCGAGCGTCGGCGTGATCACGGCCTCGACCGTGCTGTCGGTCAGCGCTCGCGACGCGAGATCGATGACCCGGTCCTTGAGCACGTCGACCTGGGCGACCTGGTAGCGCTCAGCGATGAAGCCGATGGCGCCGGCGAGCCCGAAGACCAGCGGCGGCAGGGACAAGATGGCGAAGAACGCCGCCTCCGCCGCGAGACCGGTGACCCGGTTGCGGAAGCAGTTGCTGAAGGCATGGGCCGAGACGCGCGGCACCTGCCTCACGGAGTCCGGCCAGCCTGTGCGGGAGGCCGACATGCGCTCCACCGTATCGGCACCGACCCGCCCGGACCGGGACCTCGGAAGCGCCGCGTCCGGCGGTGCTCGCACGGGTGACTTCGGTACGCTCCCCCGAGGCCCGACCGGGCGGCGATCGTCGCCCTGGCCACCCCGACAGGAGCCTGCCGTGCGCACTCTCACCTCCGCCGCCCTCCACGGCGCGATCATCACGCTCGCCGCCATCGCAGCGCTCCGCGGGACCGACCCGGTCCTCACGGTCGCGGTCGTCGCCCTCGTCGTGGTCCTGCTGACGTGGTTCGCCGCGCTGGCCGGCGACGAGGACGCGAGCAGGGTCGATGCCACCGGGACCCTCGCCGGCCTGACCCTCGCAATCGTCGGTCGGTCGCCGTGGGGCAACCTCCTGCCCGTCCTGGCCGTCCAGGCCGTCGTGGCGGTGGCGATCGGCGGGGCCGCGAACGCCCTCGCCGACCAGCTGGGGCCGACCCTCGTGATCGGCGAGCCGTCCATGGCCGCGGCGGCCATCGCCGCCGCCCTCGCCGGCCTGACCCTGGCGTGGGTCGTCCTGGCCATCGACGGCGCCGCGCCCGCCGCCCTGGCCGGTGTGCCCGCGGTGGTCGCCGGCGGCGTCGGTCCGATCGCCCTGGTCGTCGTCTTCCACCCCGCCGCGACGCTCGGACTGGCCACGGCGGGCCTGCTGCCGTGGGACGTCGCCGCGATCGCCCTCGCGGCGTCGGGTGTCGGCACGGTCATCGGCGCCTATGCGGTCAGCACGCTCCTGCCGGCCACCGACTGAGCCCAGGGCGTGACCCACGCCACACACGGGTGCGCGGTTCCAGTGCCCCGCGGGAGCGCGTCTCACCATCTGGATGGTACGTCCGAATCGTGGGACATTTGTTTGGCGGATCACGCCGGCGCGGACAAACTCGTGCCATGAAGTCCGCACATCCCGTCTGGCTCGTGGAGCGTCTCCACGTCGACCTGGGCCGTGCGCGCTCCTCGATGTGTCGCTGATCCAGCGCCCCCGTTGACCGTTTGATCGTCCGGGCGCGCGGCAGCCGCCGTGTTCCGAGGCCTCGCCGTGCGCTCCTCCCGTGAGGAAGTCCATGGCTCAGTCCGACACCGCCGCATCCCGCCGTCCCCGCCCCAAGCGCGGCGAGGGCCAGTGGGCGCTGGGGTACCGCGAGCCGCTGAACGCCAACGAGCAGTCCAAGAAGGACGACAACCCCCTCAACGTGCGGGCGCGCATCGAGAACATCTACGCGCACCGCGGCTTCGACAGCATCGACCCTGGCGACCTGCGCGGCCGCTTCCGCTGGTGGGGGCTCTACACGCAGCGCAAGGCCGGCATCGACGGCGGCAAGACCGCGACGCTGGAGCCGGAGGAGCTCGACGCCGAGCACTTCATGCTGCGGGTGCGCATCGACGGCGGTCAGCTGAACCTCGAGCAGCTGCGCACGATCGGCGAGATCTCCACGACCTACGCCCGCGACACCGCCGACCTCACCGATCGCCAGAACGTGCAGTACCACTGGATCGACGTCCGCGACGTCCCCACGATCTGGGAGAAGCTGGAGTCGGTCGGACTCTCCACCCAGGAGGCCTGCGGCGACTGCCCCCGCGTCATCCTCGGCAGCCCGGTCGCCGGGGTGTCGAACGACGAGATCATCGACGCCCGTCCCGCGATCGACGCGATCGAGAGCCGCTACATCGGTGACCGGGAGTTCTCGAACCTGCCGCGCAAGTTCAAGTCCGCCATCAGCGGCCACCCCGGTCATGACGTCGTGCCGCAGATCAACGACATCGCCTTCATCGGCGCGGTTCACCCCGAGCACGGCGCAGGCTTCGACGTCTGGGTCGGCGGCGGGCTCTCGACCAACCCGATGCTGGCGCAGCGCCTGGGCGCCTGGGTGCCGATCGACGAGGTGCCCGAGGTCTGGGAGGGCATCGTCAGCATCTTCCGCGACTACGGCTACCGCCGTCTGCGCGCCCGTGCCCGCCTGAAGTTCCTCGTGGCCGACTGGGGCATCGAGAAGTTCCGCGAGGTGCTCCAGACCGAGTACCTCGAGCGTGAGCTGATCGACCTCGACGCGCCCGAGGTCCCGGCCACGCCGGTCGACCACGTCGGCGTGCACCGTCAGAACGACGGCCGCTACTACGTCGGCGTCGCCTCCGCGGTGGGACGCATCTCCGGCACGCTGCTGACCCAGGTCGCCGACGTCGTCGAGGCGCACGGCTCACAGCGGGTCGCCACGACGCCGATGCAGAAGCTCGTCGTCCTGGACGTCGAGGAGGACCGCGTCGAGTCGCTCGTGAGCGCACTGGCCGAGCTGGGCCTCCAGGCCCGGCCCTCGGCCTGGCGCCAGAACACGATGGCCTGCACCGGCATCGAGTACTGCAAGCTGGCGATCGTCGAGACCAAGCAGCGCGGCATCGACCTCGTGAACGAGCTCGAGCAGCGCGTCCCCGACCTCGACACGCCGATCACGGTCAACATCAACGGTTGCCCCAACTCGTGCGCCCGCATCCAGACCGCCGACATCGGCCTGAAGGGCCAGCTCGTGCTCGACGAGAACGGCGACCAGGTCGAGGGCTTCCAGGTCCACCTCGGCGGCGCCCTCGGTCTGCAGGCCGGATTCGGTCGCAAGATCCGGGCCCACAAGGTCACCGGGGCCCAGCTGCCCGACTACGTCGAGCGACTGACCCGCGGCTTCCTCGCCGAGCGCACCGACGGCGAGTCCTTCGCCGGCTGGGTCGCCCGGGCCGACGAGGAGGCCCTGCGATGACCGATCGCGAGATCAGCCCTGCGATGACCGATCGCGAGAACGGGGCAGAGCGATGACGATGCGCGCCGTGCCGTTCCACTGCCCCTACTGCGCCGACGAGGACCTGCGTCCGCACGGCGAGGCGCACGGGGCCTGGGAGTGTCGCAGCTGCATGCGTGCGTTCAAGCTCTCGTTCATCGGCCAGCTCAACCCGACCACGATCACCACCCACGCCCAGCCCTCCACCCCGGGGGCCGAGCACCACGAAAGGGGGACATCATGAGCGCACCTGCACTCATTGCCCTGGCGCACGGCAGCCGCGACCCGCGGTCGGCCAGCACCATCACCGCCCTGACGGAGCTCGTCGCGTGCCTGCGTCCTGACCTCCGGGTGGCCCCCGCGTTCCTCGACCACTGCGACCCGAACCTCGACAGCGTCGTGGACCGGCTCGTGGCCGAGGGGCATTCCGAGATCGTCGTCGTCCCGTTGCTGCTGACGGAGGCCTACCACGCCAAGTACGACGTGCCCGCCGTCGTGGCGGCCGCAGCCCGGCGTCACGAGGGCCTGCGGATCGAGGCGACCGACGTGCTCGGCATCGAAGGTGCCCTGTTCCGCGTGCTCGACCTCCGGCTCCGTGAGGCGCTCAAGGACCGTCGCGTCCGTGAGCTCGACGCCCTCGTGCTGGCCGGTGCGGGATCCACCGATCCCGTGGCCAACGCGGCCATCGCCCGGGCCGCCCGCGCGTGGGGCGCCCACCACAAGCTGCCGACCATCGCGGCGTTCGCGTCGAGCGTGCCACCGGCGGCCGGCGAGGCCGTCCGGGCCCACCGGGCCGACGGACGTCGCCACATCGCCGTGGGCATGCTGTTCCTGGCGCCCGGGGTGCTGCCTGATCGCGTCCGCGAGCTGTCCTACGAGGCCGGGGCCGTCGCCGTCGCCGAACCGCTCGGCGTCAACGAGGAGATCGCCTCGATCATCCTCGCCCGCTACGCCGTCGGTGCCGTTGCCCTGGTGTCGTTCGACCATCTGTTCGCCGGCGCCTGAGCACCTGGCTCACGACCCGGTCGCCGACTCCTCGCCGTCCAGGCGGGCGAGCTCGGTGGCCGGGTCGAAGTCGGCCCGGGGCCAGTCGAGCTCGAGCGATCGCAGCGCCTCGATGAGCACCGTCGCGACGGCCCAGTTGCGGTACCACTTGCGGCCGGCAGGCACCACGAGCCAGGGCGCCGCTGGGGTCGAGGTCCGCTCGACGGCGATCTCGTACGCCCGGCGGTAGTCGTCCCACAGCGCGCGCTCATCGAGGTCGGCCGGGTTGTACTTCCAGAACTTGGTCGGGTCACCGAGCCGAGCGCGAAGTCGTTTGGCCTGCACGTCGCGGTCGATGTGGAGCAGGCACTTGACGACCAGGCCACCGGAGTCGACGAAGCGCTGCTCGAGGTCGATGATCGCCCGGTACCGACGCTCGATCTCCTCGGCCGACGCCAAGGCCCGCACGCGGCCGATCAGGACGTCCTCGTAGTGCGACCGGTCGAACACCCCGAGCTGGCCGACCTCCGGCAGGCGTGCCTCGACGCGCCACAGGAAGTCGTGGGCGAGCTCCTCGGCCGTCGGCTTCCCGAACGACGACAGCACGAGCCCCTGGGGCTCGATGAGTCCACCGACGGCTCCGATCGTGCCGCCCTTGCCCGACGTGTCCATGCCCTGGAGCACCAGCAGGACCTTGCGGGGCGTCGAGCCGGCCCGTCCGCCCGCGTACAACCGTTCCTGCAGGTCGGCCAGCTCCGGACCGAGAGCCGCGAGGGCGGACTTGCCGTCGGCCTTGTCGCCGTCGAACCCGGGGGTCGACCTGGCATCGACGCTCGTCAGGTCGATCGGTCCCGTGGCGGTCAGCAGGGTGCGCAGCTCGGTGGCCATGGAGGCAGTATGTCCGCGCTGATGCCGAACCGCCTGCTCACGGGCGGCGACGGAACTGGGATCACGGTCGTAGGCTGGGGGCATGTACCCCGTGGCCCTGCTCGTGGAACGGGCGCTCAACGACCTCGATGCCGACCAGCTGGTCGCGCTGCACGAGGGATTGGACGAACCCGTCACCTACCACCTGGTTCTCCCGGTCGAGAGCTCCTCGGCCGCGCTCGCCTCGTCGCTCAGCTCGCTCGGCGCGGGCGAGATCGCTCCGGCCGTGGCACCGGAGCTCGTGCTCGACGCGGCCGACGAGGTCCGACGCCAGGGCGCCGACGAGCTCGAGGCCAGTGCGGCGCTGCTGCGCACCCGCGGCCAGGAGGTCGTGCCGCTGCTGACCGAGGAGGACCCGGTCGACGAGCTCGTGCGCGTGGTGCGCGAGCACGCGGCGGCCGAGGCCATCATCCTCACCGAGCCCCATTTCGTGAAGGCGTTCTTCGGGCTCGACTGGTCGGCGCGCGCCAAGCGTGCGCTCGACGTCCCCACCCTTCACCTGATCGAGCACGTTCCCTTCGACGGACAGGCACGCTGACATGAGCAAGCAGGACACCGACCGCACGTACGACGTCGCCAAGACCGACGACCAGTGGCGCCAGGAGCTGAGCTCCGCGGAGTACCACGTGCTCCGCCAGGCCGGCACCGAGCGGCCCGGCTCCAGCTCGTACGAGGCCGACCCGACCGTCGGCGTCTACGCGTGTCGCGCGTGCGGCGCCGAGCTGTTCCGCAGCGAGACCAAGTTCGACGCCCACTGCGGATGGCCCGCGTTCTACGGCCCCCTGGCCGGCGACAGCGTCGAGTACGTCGAGGACAAGTCGATGTTCCGCACCCGCACCGAGGTGCGGTGCGCGACCTGCGGCTCCCACCTCGGCCACGTCTTCGAGGGCGAGGGCTTCGACACCCCCACCGACCAGCGGTACTGCATCAACGGCATCGCGCTGCAGCTGCGCCCCGACGAAGCCTGAGCGCTGCGGTCAGGCGACCGCTGACCCTGACCCACCGCCCCGGCCGCGGGCCGAGCGGAGCGAGGCAGGCGCCCGGGCGAAGCCCGGCCGCGACGAGGACCGAGTCGCGCGCCCTCAGGGCCAGAGCTGCGCCAGCTCGTCCCACGTGCGCTTGCGGCCCGTGTAGAACGGGACCTCCTCGCGCACGTGGCGCCGCGCACGGCTCGCGCGCAGCTCACGCATGAGGTCCACGATGCGGTGCAGCTCGTCGGCCTCGAAGGCCAGCATCCACTCGTAGTCGCCCAGGGCGAACGACGCCACGGTGTTGGCCCGCACGTCCGGGTAGGGGCGCGCCTGCATGCCGTGCTCCTTGAGCATGTCGCGACGCTCGTCCTCGGGCAGCAGGTACCACTCGTAGGACCGCACGAACGGGTAGACGCACACCCAGTCGCGGACCTCCTCGTCGGCCATGAAGGCCGGGATGTGCGACCGGTTGAACTCGGCCGGGCGGTGCAGCGCGGTCTGCGACCACACCGGTGCCATCCGGCTGCCGAGCGCCGTGCGACGGAACGCGTTGTAGGCGGCCTGGAGCGCCTCGGCGGTCGACGCGTGCCACCAGACCATGAGATCGGCGTCGGCACGGATGCCACTGACGTCGTAGCTGCCCCGGACCACGACGTCGTCCTCGGCGAGTCGGGCCACGAGAGCGTCGACCTCCGCCGCCTCGGCGGCACGGTCCGCGTCACCCAGCACGCGATCGAGCCGGAACACCGACCACATCGCGTAGCGGATCGTGTCGTTGATCTCCTTGGCCAGCTTGCCCTGGTTCGGCACGCGCTCAGTCATGACGTCAGTCTCCCAACTCGTCCAACAACCTCGACACGGCGGCCTGGGCCCCGGCCACGACCGCCGCGATCCCGACACCGTCGTAGGCCGCGCCACACACCTCGAGACCCCGGACACCCGAGACGGAGGCACGCACCGTGGCGACGCGGTCCAGGTGACCGACCTCGTACTGCGGGAGGGCCCCGCCCCACCGCTGGACGTGCGTGTCGGCCGGGGCCGGCAGGGGGCCGAGGGCCTGCGTCAGGTCGGCCAGGACGCGCTCGACCATGTCGACGTCGCCGGTCTGCAGGGCGACCGACTCCCCCGCCCGGCCGACCGAGGCGCGCAGGACCGTGCGACCCGAGTCGGCGACCCAGGCCCACTTGTTCGAGCTGAAGGTCGCGGCCTTGACGAACCTGCCGTCGACGGGAGGCACCAGGAAGCCGGACCCGGGCAGCTCGACCTGCTCCTGGAGCACCAGCGTGACGAGCGCGACGCTGGCGTAGTCGATGCCAGCGAGCGCGAAGGCGGCGTCGGGCGCCACCTCGGCCAGCAGCCGCGACGTGGCCGGTGCGGGGGTCGCGACGACGACGGCGTCGGCGAGCACCTCCTCCACGGCTCCGACCGGACCCGCCATGAGCCGCCAGCCCTCGCCGGACCGCTCGACGAGGCGCACGGTGGTACCGGTGCGCACCTCGGCACCGGAGCGCTCGGCCAGGACCTGCGGCAGGGTGCCGACTCCCCCGACGATGCCGGCGAACACCGGAGCGACCGGCGTCCCGGACGCCGCGGAGCGGGCCGCGACCGCCGCGCCGACCGGGTCGTCGCCGAGGGCGAGGACCTGCGGCGCCGCGGCGCGGAGCGAGATCGCATCGGCGTGACCGGCGTAGACGCCCCCGAGCAGCGGCTCGACGAGGCGCTGGAGCACCTCTCGGCCCGCGCGCGCCGTGACGAACTCGCCGACCGAGACGTCGTGGGACGGCACCGGGACGGCCTGCGGCAGCACGTCTTCGACGATGCCGCTCGCCGCCAGCGCGTCGAGGTCGGCGGGGACGCCGAGCACGGTGGGCGGGAGCGGGCGGACCTCGCCGCGGGTCCACACGCCGGCGCTGGTCGTGACGGGGTTCTGCACCCGGTCGGTCAGCCCCACCGCCTCGATCAGACCCACCGCCTCAGGACGACGGGCCAGCACCGACTCGGCACCGAGGTCGAGCTGCACGTCACCGACGTCGCCCGTGAGCAGCTTGCCCCCGATGCGGTCGGCACCGTCGAGCACCACGACCTCGTGCCCACGACGGGCGAGCTCCCAGGCCGCAGTCAGACCCGCGACGCCGGCACCGACCACCGCGACGCGCATCAGCCGGGCTCGTGGGCGTGCACGACGTCGACCAGGCGCGTGAGCGCGTCGGGGTCGGTCTCGGGCAGCACGCCGTGGCCGAGGTTGAAGATGTGGCCGCGAGCCGCTCGGCCCTCGTCGAGGACGCGGCGGGCCTCGCGCTCCACGACCTCCGGCGGCGCGAAGAGCAGGGTGGGGTCGAGGTTGCCCTGGACCGCGTGGTCCGGGCCGATGCGCCGGACCGCCTCGTCGAGCGGGATGCGCCAGTCGACGCCGACGACGTCCGCGCCGGCATCACCCATCGCGCCGAGCAGCTCGCCCGTCCCGACGCCGAAGTGGATCCGCGGCACGCCGAGATCGGCCACGGACGCCAGGACGGCAGCGGCGTACGGCTGCGAGAACGTGCGGTAGTCGGCCAGGCTCAGGGCGCCCGCCCAGGAGTCGAAGACCTGGACCGCCGAGGCGCCGGCCTGCACCTGAAGGCGCAGGAACTGCCCGGCGATGGCGGCGATCCGGCTCATGAGGTCGTGCCAGAGATCCGGATCGGTGTGCATGAGCGCCTTGGTGTGGCGGTAGTCGCGCGACGGTCGGCCCTCCACCAGGTACGAGGCGAGGGTGAACGGCGCACCGGCGAAGCCGATGAGCGGCGTCGAGCCGAGCTCCCCGGTCAGGGCCGTGACCGCGGCCAGGATGGTCGCGACGTCGTCGGGCTCGAGGTCGCGCAGCTGGGCGAGCTGCGCGCGCGAACGGATCGGCTCGGCGATCACGGGTCCGACCCCCGGCACGATGTCGAGATCGACCCCGATCGCCTTGAGCGGGACCACGATGTCCGAGAAGAAGATGGCCGCGTCGACCCCGTGCCGTCGCACGGGCTGCATCGTGATCTCCACGACGAGATCGGTCGTGAAGCACGAGTCGAGCATCGCGATGCCCTCGCGCAGCTTGCGGTACTCCGGCAGCGACCGACCGGCCTGACGCATGAACCAGACGGGCACGTGGTCCGGGGTCTCGCCGCGGCAGGCACGCAGGAAGGGGCTCTCCGAGAGCGGTGTCGTCACCCGGCCAGTCTCTCAGGCGAGTCCGAGCCCGAGCCGCGAGCCCCGTGCTCCCGGGCGACTCCGCGCGCCCGGTTGCGGAGTGTCGACCGGCCCACACACCTCGAGCGCCCTACCATCGCGATGTGGGTGCCCACAGTGAGCTCGGCGGGACGCCGAGCCAGTTCACCGCCGCCGTCGACCAGCTCAGGTCAGCCGTCGTGCGGCCCGAGGTCGTGGTCGACGAGATGCCCGCGCCCACCCGCATCGCCCCGTTCGCGCATGCGATGAGCGGCGAGATCGTGGTGGCCGACGAGGAGCTCGCGGGCGGTCGTTTCATCCTCCTGCACGACCCGGCCGGCCACGACGCCTGGAACGGCACCTTCCGCTGCGTCACGTTCGCCCGCGCTGACATCGAGGGCGACATGGCCGCCGACCCGGTCCTGCCGGCCGTGGGCTGGAGCTGGCTGGAGGACGCCCTGGCGGCGCGGGGCGCGGAGGCCACGGCCGTCGGCGGCAGCGTCACGGTCGTGCACACCGAGGGTTTCGGCTCCATGGTCGAGGACGCGCCCCAGTCGCAGGTCGAGGTCCGGGCGTCGTGGACGCCGCTCACGGGCGTCGGCGACCACCTCTCCGCGTGGGGCGACCTGCTCGCGGCCGTCGCCGGCCTGCCCCCGCTCACCCCCGACGTCGCCTACCTGCCCCGCCGTGGTCAGCGCGGCTCGAGCCTCGGCGGCCGCCCGTGACCTCCTTCGAGCCCGAGTTCCTCGTGCCCCGCTCCCCCGATCCCGGTGAGCAACCGGGAAGGCCCGAGCCGTCCTCCGGCTCGCCATCCGCTGACCAGAAGCCCGCAGACCAGAAGCCCGCTGACCAGAAGCCCGCGCAGGAACCGGCGGCCCCCGATCCCGGCCTCCCGCCCCTGACGCTCCGCGACCCGCTGCCGCCCGTCGTCGACACCGTCGACGCCTACCGCGAGACGTGCCGGGCGATCGCCAGGGGTACCGGCCCCGTGGCGATCGACGCAGAGCGCGCGTCGGGCTACCGCTACTCCCAGCGTGCCTATCTCGTGCAGCTGCGCCGGGTCGGGTCCGGCACGCACCTGGTCGACCCCGTGCCGTTCGACGACCTCACCGACCTCGACGACGCGATCGGCGACAGCGAGTGGATCCTCCACGCCGCCACGCAGGACCTCCCGTGCCTGACCGAGGCGGGCATGCGCCCCCGGGCCCTGTTCGACACCGAACTGGCGGGCCGGCTCCTGAACCTGCCCCGCGTCGGCCTCGCGACCCTCGTCGAGCAGTTCCTCGGGCACAGCCTCGCGAAGGAGCACTCCGCGGCCGACTGGTCCACCCGCCCGCTGCCCGATCCGTGGCTGCTCTACGCCGCACTCGACGTCGAGGTGCTGGTCGAGCTGCGCGACCTGCTGGAGGTCGAGCTCGAGAAGGCCGGCAAGCTCGACTGGGCCCACCAGGAGTTCGAGGCACTGCTCACGTTCACCGGCCCGGCGCCCAAGACCGACCGCTGGCGCCGCACCTCCGGGATGCACCGTCTCCGCGGGCGTCGGAACCTGGGCCTCGTGCGCGAGCTGTGGGAGATGCGCGACGAGATCGCCCAGCGCCGCGACACCACCCCCGGTCGCGTGCTCGCGGACGCCGCGATCGTCGAGATGGCCACGGCCGCCCCCACCGACGTCGACGAGCTCAAGGGCCTGCGCACGATGCGCGGTCGCGGCGCCCGACGCCACCTCAACGACTGGCAACGGGCCATCGACACCGCACTCGCGCTGCCGGAGGACGAGCTCCCGCGCTCCAGCATGCGCGGTGACGGTCCGCCGCCCCCGCGGGCGTGGGCCGAGAAGCACCCGGACGCCGCCGACCGGCTCGCCCGGTGCCGCGACGTCGTGACGACCCTGGCCGACCGGCACGACCTGCCGGCGGAGAACCTCATCTCCCCCGGCCTCGTGCGCGAGCTCGCGTGGGAGCCCCCGGCAGAGATCTCGCCCGACACCGTCGGTGCAGCCCTCGCCGCCCGGGGCGCCCGTCCCTGGCAGATCGAGCTCGTGGGCGCCCTGCTCGCCGAGGCACTCACCGGCTGACACGTATCGTCGTTCGGCATGGGTGACTTCCACCGGCCGGCGCTCCCCGGTCCCAAGGCGTTCCGTGACGTCGTCGGCACGCCCGACCACGCGGAGGCCACCGCCGCGGGCCACCGCATCGCGCACCTGCTGGTGCGCGGCACCGACGGAGCGGCCGACGAGGCCCTGGTCGAGCGGGTCGTGCACCTGGTCGACACCGAGGGCCTCGGCACGCTGGCCGACCTCTGGGCCTCGTGCCCTGCCGACACCGTGGCCGGGTGCCTGTGGCGCCTCTACCTCGTCCACACGTGGGTCCACCGCCAGCCGGACCAGGCGGCGCGGGAGTACGCCGCGGGCGTCGCCCACGCGCCGGTCCAGAACGCCCTGGCGGGTGTCGTCGAACCCCCCACCCCGGACGACGTGGTCCGCCTGGTCGACGCCGTCCTCCGGGGGGTGGTCCGCTCGGACTTCGACGTCACGCTCGACCGGGCCGCGGCGTTCGCCCACGTGGCCGCCGTGGGCCGCGGCCAGCTCGAGAACGGCGATCCGATGAGCGCCGCGCGCCTGTTCGACCTCGCCAAGCAGCTCCGCCACTCCGCCGCCGTCGAGCGTTCGGGGCATCTGTCCTGACACGCTCGCCGCGGGTTGATGGGGTCGTTAGACTGAGCGGGCGCCGGGCTGAGGTAGCCCCGGGTCTCAACATCAGCCGCTACGAGCGGCCACGCGCCGTGAGGCGCTCCCAGCCCGGCGCACCCCCTCGTCCCAGCACGGCGGCAACGGCCCTGGGCCGGGTGTAGCGTCGCCTCGTGCACATCGTCATCATGGGGTGCGGACGCGTCGGTTCGTCCCTCGCGCGCAGTCTCGAGGAGCGCGACCACACGACCGCCGTGATCGACTCCAACGCCGAGGCGTTCCGCCGGCTCGGGCCCACCTACGGCGGCCTCACGGTCACCGGCATGGGCTTCGACCGCGAGGTGCTGCGCCAGGCGGGCATCGAGCGGGCCGACGCCTTCGCGGCGGTCTCCAGCGGCGACAACTCCAACATCATCTCGGCCCGCGTCGCCCGTGAGCTGTTCGGCGTCACGAACGTCGTCGCCCGCATCTACGACGCCGGCCGCGCCGAGGTGTACGAACGACTCGGCATCCCCACGGTCGCCACCGTGCCGTGGGCGGCCGACCAGGTCCTGCGCCGGCTCCTGCCCGCAGGGTCCGAGCCCCAGTGGCGCGATCCCTCCGGCGAGCTGCGCCTCGACAGCGTCTACGCGCCGTTCGGCTGGATCGGTCGACCGATCGCCGAGCTCGAGGAGGCCGCCGGCGTCCGGGTCGCCTTCGTCACACGGCTCGGCAGCGGTGTCGTGCCGAAGGCCACCATGACGATCCAGGAGGGCGACTACCTCAGCGTGTTCATGCGCGACGACCGCGCCGAGGCCGCGCACGCCGTGCTGACCGCCGGACCCGACGCAGGAACCGAGGCCCACTGATGCGTGTCGCCATCGCCGGAGCGGGCGCCGTCGGCCGCTCCGTGGCCACCGAGCTCGTCGAGAACGGCCACCAGGTCCTGCTGATCGACAAGTCACCGGGATCGATCCGGTCGGAGGCCGTGCCCGGCGCCCAGTGGCTGCTCGCGGACGCCTGCGAGCTCTCCTCGCTCGAGGAGGCGCGCCTGGAGACGTGTGACGTCATGATCTCCGCCACGGGTGACGACAAGGCCAACCTCGTGATCAGCCTGCTCGCCAAGACGGAGTTCGCCGTGCCGCGCACCGTGGGACGGGTGAACCACCCGTCGAACGAGTGGTTGTTCGGCGAGTCGTGGGGCGTCGACGTCGCGGTGTCGACGCCGCGGCTGATGGCGGCCCTGGTCGAGGAGGCCGTGGCGGTCGGCGATCTCGTGCGCCTGTTCACGTTCCGCCAGAGCAACACCAACCTGGTGGAGCTGACGATGCCCGGCGACTCGCCCCTCGTCGGCACCCGGGTGGCCGACGTGCCGTGGCCCGGTGACGTGCTGCTCGTGGCGATCCTGCGCGACACGTCGATCCTGAGCCCGGACCGCGACCGGGCCCTCGAGGCCGGCGACGAGCTGCTGTTCGTGACGCAGACCGACGCCGAGTCCGAGCTCGCCGCCCTGCTGGCCCCGAAGGCCTAGCTGAAGGGGTCGGGCCGACCGATCGGGCCGAGGAGCTCCTTGGCCTGGGTCAGGTGCCGGTGCTCGACGAGCACCTCGTACCGCGTGGCGACGACCGTGCGCACGCTGCTGAAGTCGCGACGCCCTCGGGTCGCGGCGTAGCCCAGCAGGCCCCACACGGCGCCGAACCCCGCTCCGACGAGCGCGCTGGTGGCGAGGATCTGGAACAGGCCGCTCTCGGAGGCGAACAGGCCGATGAGCAGGCCGACCAGGACGCCGAGCCACAGGCCGGACAGCGCCCCGGCCAGAGCGACACGTCCGGTCGTGAGGCGGCCGGTGACCCGCTCGACCTGACGTAGGTCCGTCCCGACGATCAGGAGGTTCTGGACGGGGAACTCGGCATCGGAGAGCGAGTCGACGGCCTTCTGCGCCGCGGCGTAGTCGTCGAAGGTCGCGAGGCTCTGCGGGAACTCGAGGGAGAAGATCGGGGACACGTGGACGAGCGTAGTCCGGTCCCCGTGAGGTGCGCGGCTGGCCGGCCCGTCAGGACTGGTCGCTCGCGAGCGGTCCACCCGGCGGCTGGTCGAGGTCGTCGGGGCGGAACGGCGGTGGCGGCGGGGTGGGGTCGACCGGGACCGTCACGGGCGTGGAGTCCCGGCGGAGCACCCACGCCATCAGCAGCAGGGTCGCCACCTGCAGGGGCCAGCCCATCACGACCTTCGCGGTGCCGAGCAGCGCCACCTCGTCGGCGGCGTACAGCGGGTACTGCACGACGACACGCAGGATGCAGGGCAGGGCGAGCAGCCACGTCAGGCGCGCGCACAGCCGCACGAGCCCGCGGTCGCGTCGCCACCCGGTGACGTCGCCGCTGAGGCTGCCGACCAGGAACCCGACGACCGGCCAGCCGACCACGATGCTGCCGATCAGCGCGATCCCGTAGGCGCCGTTGTAGAGGATGCCCGGGAGGAAGACGTCGCGGGCCTCGCCGGAGCGCGAGGCCAGGAATGCACCGATCGCGATCACGACGAGCGCGTTGACGACGAACTGGGGGGTGCTGCGCTGCACGAGGCGCACCGCGAGCAGCACGAGGGCGATGACGACCGCGATGACGATCGACTGACGGAGGTTGTCGGTCACGAGGTACGCCACCAGGAACGCCACGCTGGGCACGGCGCTCTCGACGACGCCTCGCAGGCCACCGAAGGCCTCGGACAGCTGCCGCCGGACGAGCTCCTCGACGGTCTCGACGGTGGGCTCAGGCATCGAGCTCGTACGCGGGGTTGTGGACGACCTTGCGTCCCCCACGGGTGCCGAGCCGGCCGCGCGCCGTGAGCGAGCGTCCCGTGGCGACGCCGGTGATGCGCCGTCGCCCGAGCCACACCAGGGTCACGCTGTCGGATCCGTCGTACAGCTCGGCCTCGAGCGTCGAGATGCCGTCGACGGACCGCTGCGTCACGCTGCGCACGACGCCGTGGATCGCGACCCGCTCGCGCTCGACCGTGTCGGCCATGTGGCAGCAGCCCGATCGCTCGGCGTCGTCGCGGAGGTCGGCGGCGTCGCGCTGCTCGGTCGTGAACCGGTCGAACGCACGGCTGAGGATTCCCGGCATGCCCCGATCCTACGTCGCGTCCGCGCCGGCGTCCGACGTCTCGTCCGGGGCGCTGCCGGCCGCTGGGGCATCGGCCTCCCGCGCCCCGGGCGGGAGCGTGAGGGGCAGCACCTCGCCGGACCGTCGCGCTTCCGGACCCCGCACCACGACGACCCCCCGGAAGACGTCCATGAGGTCGCCGTCGTCGCGGGGATCCTTGGCGACCGGGCCGAGGAACGTGCCGCGGACCGTCCATCGCGGACCGTCGACGCCGACGACCCGGCTGGGCTGGACGGCGGGACCGCCGTCGGGGGTCTTCACCGGGATGACGCACCGGACCTCCGGGCCGAACGGGCCCTCGATCTCCTCGGCCGTGCCGTCACGCTCCTGGACCTCCCGCACGACGTCGGCGCGCAGCTCGTCCCACAGGCCACCGTCACGCGGTGCCGCGAAGACCCGCAGGCGCAGCGCGCCCTCCGGTCCTCGCAGCAGGACCACCGGGACCTGGCCGTCCACATCGTTCGCGGGCCGCTGCACGACGTACCCGGGCGGGACCCTGAAGCGCAGCGTCCCGAAGTCGATCCGTCCCCCCAGCTCCGGCTGGTCGAGGTGGTCCCAGGGGCCGCCGCTGCTCTCGGACTCCCGCTGGGCCGCCGCGACCTCCTGGTCGCGCGCGGCCTGCGCCTCGGTGTCGGTGCCGGTGCCGGTGTCGCGCTCGGCGCCTCGGCGGCGCGGCGAGAAGATCCCCATCAGACGTCCTTCCGGTGCAAGCTCTCGTGTCCCCCGGTCGACCCGTAGCCGCCGGCCCCCCGCTCCGTCGCGTCGAGCGTGTCGACCTCCACGAATCGCGCGGTCTCGACCCGCTGCACGACGAGCTGGGCGATCCGGTCACCACGGCTGACCGTGAACGGCTCCCGCGGGTCGTGGTTGACCAGGACGACCTTGATCTCACCACGGTAACCGGCGTCGATCGTGCCGGGGGTGTTGACGATCGACACGCCGTGCCTCCACGCCAGCCCCGAGCGCGGATGGATGAACGCGGCGTGGCCCTCGGGCAGGGCGATCGCGACGCCCGTGGGCACGAGCTCGCGCTCGCCCGGCGCGATCGTGACGTCGATCGTGCTGACCAGGTCGGCGCCGGCGTCCCCGGGGCGGGCGTACGTCGGGAGCGGGACCTCCGCGTCGAGACGGGTCAGGGGGATGGAGACCATGGCGCCGACCCTAGACTGAGCGGATGAAGCACCGCGAACGACTGACCGCGCCCGTCGGGTGGTGGCTCGGCGCCACGGGCTTCGGCATCACGTGCGGGTGGCTGGTGTTCGTCGCCACCACGCCGGTCTTCGCCACCGTGGCGACGATCGTCGCGGCCGCGATCGGCTACGGGTTCGTCGGCGCCTACGGGGCGCTGCGGGTCGCGGTCGGCAACGAGCTGCACGCCGGACGCGCGCACGTCACCCCGGAGTTCCTGGGGCAGGTGGAGGTGCTCGACCGCACCGCGTACCGCGAGGTCATGGGTCCGCGGGCCGACGTCCGCGCCTGGCTCGCGACCCGGCCGTGGATCGACACCGGTGTACGCGTCACGATCGACGATCCCGCCGACCCGCACCCGTACTGGCTGCTCGGCAGCCGCCGCCCCGATCGTCTGGCTGCCGCCATCGAGGACCTGCGGCAGACTGGGCGCCGCACCACCGCCGGTGGCACACCCCAGAAGGGATCCTGACCGTGGCCAAGAAGCGTCGTCAGCGCACGAAGAACGCGACCCCGTCGACCACTCCGTCGCCCACGCCGAAGCAGGGCCGACGGTCGAAGACCGCGTGGAAGCTCATGGACCGCTCCACCACGCTGGCCGCCACGGTCGCTGCACCGGTGCTCGCCGGCGGGGCCTGGCGCCTGGTGACGGGCCGCAAGCCCCCGACCTCGTCGGACAACCCGGAGGTCGAGATCCGCGAGGCGATCGGCTGGGCCATCGTCGGCGGTGCGCTGGTGCAGGTGGTCAAGGTGGCCGTGCGGCGACAGACGGCGCAGTACTGGGTGGCCTCGACCGGCCACCTGCCCCCGGGCATGAAGGCCGTCAAGGGCGACCTCATGGCCAAGGAGGTCGCCGAGGCCAAGGCCGAGCACACGGCGAGCACGCGCAAGAAGAAGCAGAAGAAGCGCTAGCGCCGAGAATTGCGCCCAGATGTGTGGTCTGACCGCGGTCAGAACGCACATCTGGGCGCAATTCTGGGTGAGAATCCGATCAGAACGGTGGGGCGGACTGCGTCAGTAGGCGCAGTCGCGGCAGATCAGCTGCCCGTTCTTCTTCTCCTCGGCGAGCTGGCTGCGGTGGTGCACCAGGAAGCACGAGCTGCAGGTGAACTCGTCGAGCTGCTTGGGCACGACCTGGACCGCGAGCTCCTCGTGGGAGAGGTCGGCTCCGGGCAGCTCGAAGGACTCGGCCGCCTCGACCTCGTCCTCGTCGACCTTGCCGGAGTTCTTCTCGTGGCGGCGCGCCTTGAGCTCCTCGATGGAGTCCTCGGACTGCTCCTCCTCGGTCTTGCGGGGAGCGTCGTAGTCGGTGGCCATGCGTGTGTTCCTCCAGCGTCAGGCGTACCCGGGTGTGTGGGCTGTCAAGCGACGTCGCGGCCCCCGACCTCGGGTGTGGGTCGAGCGTCCGGCCGGGTGATTGTTGCACACCGACCCCAGCACTGCGTGCGATGCGGCGTCAGAACCCACAAGCGCGCACGAGCGCGAAATATTCCGGTGCGACGTCGGGGTGCGCACCCATGACGAGGCGACGGTCAGGCGGGCCGTCCAGGCCGGACAGCACGGCTCCTGCTTCCGTCGCCACGAGACCGCCCGCGGCGAGGTCCCAGGGGTGCAGACCCTGCTCCACATAGGCGTCGACGGTGCCCTCCGCGAGGGCGCACAGGTCGAGGGCGGCAGCCCCGATGCGACGGACGTCACGGACCTGCGGCAGCAACCGGGTGACCGCCTCGCCCTGCGCGGCGCGAACCTGCGGGTCGTACCCGAACCCGGTCGCGACGAGCAGGTGGGTCAGCGGCGGCGGGGCCGGCGTGGTGATGCGGTGCGGCGTGCCGTCGAGGCGGAACGCCCCGCCACCGAGGGTCGCGCCCCACTCGCGGCCGTCGGCCACGTTGACGACGAACCCGGCCAGGACGTCGTCGCCTCTCCGGGCCGCGATCGAGACGGCGTAGGCCGGCACGCCGTACATGAAGTTGACGGTGCCGTCGATGGGATCGACCACCCACTCGACGCCGCTCGTGCCGACGAGCGTGTCCCCCTCCTCGCCGAGGAAGCCGTCGTCGGGTCGCGCCGCGGCGACCCGGGCCCGGATGAGCTCCTCGCTCGCCCGGTCGATCGCGGTGACGGGGTCGGTCGCGCTCGACTTGGTGTCGGCGACGGGCACCCGACCCTCCGGACGGAGGCGCCGCACGAGAGCCGCGGCCTCCCGACCGACCTCGACGGCCAGGTCGAGCAGCGCCTGCGGCTCCGCGGTCGCGGGACTCACACCAGGGCCGTGCGGGTGGACCGGGGGTTGAGGCAGCAGTTCGCCGCGCAGTGGTCCGTCCACGGCGCGAGCTCCCCCACCGTGACGCGCTCCGGGGACTCCTCGCGCAGCGCAGCCGCACGCTCCACGGTGAGCTCGCGCACCATCTCGATGAAGGCGGGGGCCGTGTCGGGAGTGTCGACGCGGACATAGGCCAGACCCAGCCGCTCGGCCGTGGCCGACGCCTCGGTGTCGAGGTCGAACACCACCTCCATGTGGTCGGAGATGAAGCCGATCGGGACCACGGCGACCGAGGTCACGCCCCGCTCGGCCAGCTCCTCGAGGTGGTCGTTCACGTCCGGCTCGAGCCACGGCACCTGGGGCGGCCCGGAGCGCGAGCAGTAGACGAGGTCGTGCTCGGCGTGCCCGACCGCCTCGCTCACCAGGCGGGCGACCTCGCCGTGCTGGCGCTCGTACGCGAACGCACCGGGACCGCCGGAGGCCTCGTTCATCGAGGTGGGGATCGAGTGGGTCACGAACACCAGGCGCGTGTCGGCCGGCGCCGAGTCGAGGGCGGACCGCACGGCGTCGGTGATCGGTCCCACGAACCCGGGGTGGTTGAAGTAGTGCCGCAGCCGGTGCAGGCGGACGTCGAGGCCCTCGGACGCCTCGAACAGGTCCTCGCGGTACTGGCGGCAGCCCGAGTAGGAGGAGTAGGCGCTGGTGACGAAGCACGCGATCTCGCGATGTCCGTCGGCCGCCATCTGCTCGAGCGTCTCGCGCAGGTACGGGTCCCAGTTCCGGTTGCCCCAGTAGACCGGCAGGTCGATGTCGTGGGCCTGCAGGTCGGCCTCGATGCCGGCCAGCAGGGCACGGTTCGCGTCGTTGATCGGCGACCGGCCGCCGAAGCCGAAGTAGTGCTCACCGACCTCGACGAGTCGTTCACGCGGAATGTCCTTGCCGCGGGTCACGTTCTCGAGGAACGGGACCACTTCGTCGGCGTGCTCGGGGCCCCCGAACGAGACCAGCAGGATCGCGTCGAGCGGTGCAGTGTCACCCATGGCCCCATCGTGTCACCCCCGTCCTCGGACCGCTCTAGAGTGGCCCCCGACCAACAGGAGGACGACCCGTGGCTTCGCCGTACCGCGTCGTGCTCGCGCGCCCCGGCGCCCTCGCGTTCAGCGCGACCGGGCTCGTGTCGCGCCTGCCGCTCTCGATGCTGGGGCTGTCGATCGTCGTGGTCGTCGCGGCACGCACCGACTCCTACGCCTTCGCCGGCACCGTGTCGGCCGCCTACGTGCTGGCCGCCGCGGCGACCGCACCGCTCCAGGGTCGCCTCATCGACACGTGGGGGCAGTCGAGGGTGCTGACCATCTGGGCCCTCGGCTTCGGCACCGGGGTCACCCTGCTCGTCCTGGCGATCGCGGGTGACGCGGCCACGCCGCTCCCCCACCTGGCGGCGGTCGTCGCCGGCGCCGCCACGCCCCAGACCGGCAACATGGTCCGTGCGCGGTGGTCCCACCTGCTGGGCAACCCACGGACGAGCGACCCGAGGGAGCTGAACCCCCGAGAATTGAACACCGCCTTCGCCCTGGAGGCCGTGCTCGACGAGGTCGTCTTCATCGTGGGTCCCGTCCTTGCGACCTGGGTCACGCTCCAGGTCCACGAGTTCGCCGGCATCGGCCTGGCGGGCGTCGCCGGCACGCTCGGCAGCCTCGCCCTCGGCGTCCAGCACGCCACGGCTCCCCCGGTCGTGCGGCGCGCTCCGGGTCCGCGGGTGCCGCTGGACCGTCGCGTCCTCGTGCCGGTCGTGGTCGCCAGCATCGGGATCGGCATCATCTTCGGCGCCGCGGAGGTCGTCGTCGTCGCGCTGACCGAGGAGCAGGGCCGTCCGGGCCTCGCCGGGGTCATGCTCGCGGTCTGGGCCGCCGGCAGCCTGGGCGCCGGTCTGGTCATCGGCCTGCTCCCGGCACCCGAGGACGTCGTCGGTCGGCTCCGCACGTCGCTGATTGCCCTGACGCTCTCGTTCGTGCCGCTCGCCGTCGTCCCGCAGCTGCCGTGGGCCGCGGTATGCCTGTTCGTCGGCGGCGCCGCGATCTCCCCGACCCTCGTGGCGGCCGTGCACCTCGTCCGCGCGAGCGTGCCCGAGGCCCGCCTGACCGAGGCGCTGTCATGGACCACGCTGGGCCTCTCGGTCGGCGTCGCCCCCGGCGCGGCACTGTCCGGATGGGTCGTCGACCACGCCTGGAACGCGTCCGCCGGCTTTCTCGTCCCGCTCGTCGCGGGGGTCGTCGCGACAGGTGTGGCGCTCAGCTTCCGGCTGCCGGAGCGGAGCGACGCCGTCCGGCACTAGGCTGGGGGCGCCATGACCGACGCCCAGCACCTGCCCGCGCGCGCCGTTGACCTGGCGCGCTCCTGGGTCGACTCCTCGCCGCGCCGTGGCCGGGTCGATCCGTCAGCCCGACGCCTGGCCGAGCTCCTCGCCGACGCCGACGGCCTGCAGTTCACGATCGACTTCGTCGACCGGGTCATCCGCCCCGAGGACCACGAGGTCGCCGCCGCCAATCTGCGCCGCCTCGCCCGCCGCCCACCAGGCTTCCTTCCCTGGCACCAGCGCTCCGCCCTCCGTTGGGGTGCCCGCGTGTCACGCGTCGCTCCGGGCTTCGTCGTCCGCACGGCCACGAAGGTCCTGCGCCGACTCGTGGGTCACCTGGTCGTCGATGCGAGGCCCGAGCCGCTCGGCGCCACCATCACCCGACTCACCAAGGGGGGCCACCGGCTCAACCTGAACCTGCTCGGCGAGGCGGTGCTCGGCGAGGGCGAGGCCGCTCGGCGGCGCGACGCGGTCGTCACCCTGCTCGGCCGGTCCGACGTCGACTACGTCTCGGTCAAGGTGTCGTCGGTTGCCAGTCGCCTCTCGCTGTGGGGCTTCGACGCCACCGTCGAGCGCGTCGTCGACCACCTCCGGCCGATCTACGCGGCCGCCGCCGCCAGCGACGAGCCCAAGTTCGTCAACCTCGACATGGAGGAGTACCGCGACCTCGACCTCACGATCGCGGTCTTCACGCGCGCGCTCGAGGCGTTCCCCGACCTCACGGCCGGCATCGTGCTGCAGGCCTACCTGCCTGATGCGCACGATGCCTACGAGCGTCTGCACCGCTGGGCCTATGAGCGCCGCCTCCGGGGCGGGGCTCCCGTCAAGGTGCGCGTCGTCAAGGGTGCCAACCTCGCGATGGAGCGGGTCGACGCCGAGCTCCACGGATGGCCGCTGGCCACCTGGGGCTCGAAGGTCGAGACCGACGCGTCCTACAAGCGACTGCTCGAGAACGCCCTGCGCGCGGACCGCGTCGACGCCGTCCGCGTGGGCGTGGCCGGGCAGAACCTGTTCGACATCGCCTGGGCCTGGCTGCTGGCCGAGGAGCGCGGCGTCACCGAGGCGATCGACGTCGAGATGCTGCTCGGTATGGACGCGGGCCCCGTGCGGGCCGTCCGCGAGACCGTCGGTCGAATCCTGCTCTACACGCCGGTCGTGCACCCCGACGAGTTCGACGTCGCGATCGCCTACCTCATCCGGCGCCTCGAGGAGAACGCGAGCAGCGACAACTTCCTCTCCTCGGTGTTCCGCCTGACCGACGCCGCCACGTTCACGCGCGAGGCCGACCGCTTCCTCGCCTCGATGGACCTGGTGCACCGTGACGCTCCCGCCAGTCACCGGGTGCAGGACCGGCGCCAGGAGACCTTCTCGACCGACGTCGCGACGTTCGGCAACACCCCGGACACCGACCCGGCCGTCGCGGGCAACCGCGCCTGGGCGCTCGAGCAGCTCGAGCGCAGCGTGTACACGACGATGGGCGAGGGCACGATCGAGGAGGCGCGCATCCACGGGCCGGCCGGCCTGGAGACACTCGTGCGCCAGACGCGCTCGGCCGCTCGCAAGTGGCAGGAGCGCGACGTCCAGGTCCGCAGCTGGCTGCTGCACCAAGCGGGTCACGCACTGGCGCACCGCCGCGGCGACCTCGTGGCCGTCATGGCCGCCGAGGCCGGCAAGACGGTGGCCCAGGCCGACGTCGAGGTCAGCGAGGCGGTCGACTTCGCGCACTACTACGCCGAGGCACTGGTGCGCCTCGACGCCGTCGACGGCGCGAAGTTCGAGCCGTCGTCCCTCACGGTCGTGACCCCGCCCTGGAACTTCCCGGTCGCCATCCCGGCCGGCTCGGTGCTCGCCGCCCTGGCCGCCGGCAGCGCCGTCATCATCAAGCCCGCACCCCAGACGCCGCGAAGCTCGGCCGTCGTGGTCGAGGCCCTGTGGGAGGCCGGCATCCCACGCGACGTCCTGCGGCTCGTCACGGTGCCCGAGGGGCCGCTCAGCAAGGCTCTCGTCGCGCACTCCGACGTCGACCGCGTGATCCTCACGGGCGGGTGGGAGACCGCGCGCCTGTTCCGCTCGTGGCGCCCCGACCTGCAGCTGCACGCCGAGACGAGCGGCAAGAACGCCCTCGTGGTCACCCCGAGCGCCGACCTCGACCTCGCCGTCGCCGACCTGGTCCAGAGCGCCTTCGGGCACGCCGGTCAGAAGTGCTCCGCCGCCAGCCTGGCGATCCTCGTCGGGTCGGTCGGCGAGTCGGAGCGCTTCCGCCGCCAGCTCGTCGATGCCGTCAGCTCGATCCACGTCGGGCACCCCACCGACCCGTCGGCCGAGATGGGCCCGCTCGTGGAGCCCCCGGGCGAGAAGCTCCGGGCCGGGCTCACCGAGCTGGGTCAGGGCGAGACGTGGTTGGTCGAGCCCCGTCCGCTCGACGACACCGGGCGCCTGTGGTCGCCGGGCGTGCGCGACGGCGTCCAGGCCGGGAGCGAGTTCCACCGCACGGAGTACTTCGGCCCGGTCCTCGGCGTGATGCACGCGCCCGACCTCGCGACGGCGATCGCCTGGCAGAACGCCACCGACTACGGCCTCACCGCAGGCCTGCACTCGCTCGACCCCGACGAGATCTCGACGTGGGTCGATTCCGTCGAGGCCGGCAACCTCTACGTCAACCGCGGCACCACCGGCGCCATCGTGCAGCGCCAGCCGTTCGGCGGCTGGAAGCGATCGACGGTCGGTCCGACCACCAAGGCCGGCGGGCCCAACCACCTCGTGCGCCTGGGCGGGTGGGCACCGCGGCCGGTCCGCCGCGTCCCTGACGTCGAGCTCTCCGACCGCGTCCTGCAGCTCCTGCAGATGCACGGGCTGACCGACCTGCCCCGCGAGGACCTGGCCTGGCTCGACGTCGCGGCCCGGTCCGACGAGCTGGCCTGGCGTCGTGAGTTCGGCCTGACCAAGGACGTCTCGCGGCTGGCCGCCGAGCGCAACCTGCTGCGGTACCGACCCGTGCCGGTCGTGGCCCGGGTCGAGGGTTCCCGTCGCGACGTCCTGCGGCTCGTGCTGGCCGCCGTCCGCACCGGCGCGCCGCTCGTCGTCAGCAGCGACGTGCGCATGACCGTCACCGGGGCGGAGATCCACGTGGAGGACCACGACGCGTGGCTGGAGCGCCTCGACCGCACCCGGCCCGCGCGCGTACGGCTGGTCAGCTCCTCCCGCGTCGAGGCCGCGCGGCTCGTCGAGGGCGACCCGGACGTCGCATTCATCGAGGGGCCTGTGACCCAGTCCGGTCGCGTCGAGCTGCTGACGTTCCTGCACGAGCAGTCGATCTCGATCACCCACCACCGGTTCGGCAATCCCGTGCCCTCGCTGGCGGGACTGCTCCCGCGCGGACCCCGGGCGTGAGCCACGTGTCGGTGCCGGGCCTTGGGCGGCAGATGAGCCCGGCAGGGGTGCCGGGCCCTGGGCGGCAGATGAGCCCAGCGGCGCGTCCTCCCCGGATCCGCGACGGCCGGGGCGACAATGGCGGGACAGCAAGGAGGCGACATGCGTGAGCTCGGACCGGACCGCTTGAGTGACGACGGCAACGGCCTCGTCGCTCGGGACCCGGCCTCCGGCGAGGAGTTCCGCGTGCCGATCGACGACCGACTGAGCCGCTTGGTCGCCCTCGCCGAGCAGCGCCGTCCGTCGGGCCAGGCCGCCCGCGAGACCACCAGGCCCAGGGAGACCACGATGTCGAACGAACCCCGGATGCAGAGCGCCCGGACCGAGAGCGCCCGGACCGAGAGCGCCCGGACCGAGAGCGCCCGGACCGAGAGCGCACTGAGCCCGCGCGAGATCCAGACTCGCATCCGACGCGGCGAGACCGTGTCGGAGGTCGCCGATGCCGCGGGCGTCCCGGCCACACAGATCGAGGGCTTCGCGACTCCCGTCCTGGCCGAGCGGGCCTACATGGCCGAGCAGGCTCGCGCCACGCCGCTGCGTCGCAAGCACGTCGGCGGCGCGCCCGTCGCGCTGGGCGAGCTGGTCGACGGCTGTCTGGCCGCCACGGGCTTCGTGCCCGACGACGCCGCCTGGGACGCCTGGCGCCGCGAGGACGGCCGTTGGGCGGTCATCGTCACGCCGCGCGGCGAGCCGGCGGCGCACTTCGTGTTCGACGTCAAGAGCCGCTACGTGCTTCCCGCCGACGATGGCGCCCACGGCCTCGTCGGTGACGTCGCCCACCCCGACGAGTCCTCCGACATGGCCCTGGCCGATGCGGTGCGCTCGGGCGAGGTGCGTGCGGACGACGAGCGCTCGGGCGAGGAGCCCGTCCTTCCGGCGGCGCAGGTCGTGGCCGAGGACTACGCGATCAGCGCTCCCGTCGCCTCCCTGAAGGAGGCGCGCGATCGTCGCGCCCTGGAGCAGATGGCCCAGGCCGGCCCCGCCTCACCGGGGTCCGACCACCCCACCGACCAGCTCGACTTCAGCGACCTCGAGGACGAGCACGCCGAGGAGGCCCGCGCCTCGACGGCTCAGCCCGCACCGGAGGAGTCCGACCACCAGTCCGGGCCCGACGCGGAGCCGGAGCCCGAGGCCGAGGCCGAGACCTCCCGGCCCGAGGACCGTCGCAAGCACGAGCGGCGTCGGGTCCCGAGCTGGGACGAGATCATGTTCGGCGGACGCGACGCCTGAGGCCCGGCGCCGGGGTCGTCCTGGGTCGCGTGCCGCTCAGTCGAAGGGCAGGACGTCGGGCGACATCGCTGCGGCCTGCGCGGCTGCGGCCGTCATGCGCCGGCGGTGGTGCCGGCGGCACAGCACCTCGTAGCCGACCTGCGGCGCCGGACGGTCCGGGTCGTCGACGTCGCCCACGACGATGACGTCACCCTCGGTGACCATGATCCCGTTCTCGGTCCGGGCGTTGTGCGTGGCACGCGAGCCGCACCAGCACAGGGTCTCGACCTGCAGGGTCATGACCCGGTCCGCGAGCTCGACCAGGCGGGCCGAGCCCTCGAAGAGACGGGTCCGGAAGTCGGTGAGGATGCCGAAGCAGAACACGTCGATGTCGAGCTCGTCGGCGATGCGGGCCAGGGTGTCGATCTGGTGGGTCGTGTAGAACTGCGCCTCGTCGGCCACGATGTAGTCGATCCGCTGGGCGTGCGTGAGCTCGTGCACCACGTAGCCCCAGAAGTCGAAGGCGGCGTCGACCTCGATGGCCTCGACCGACAGCCCGAGGCGGCTCGAGATGACCCCGGCACCGGCCCGGTCGCGGGACGTGAAGACCCGTCCGTGCCGCGCCCGGGCCCGGTGGTTGTGGTCGACCTGCAGCGCGAGCGTGCTCTTGCCGGAGTCCATCGTGCCGGAGTAGTACGTCAGGTCAGCCATGTCGCCCTCATCCGATCAACCTCATCCGATCAACAGGGGGATCCGGGTCTCGGCGTCGCTCGTGGAGCCGTGGAACCCCGCCATCTCCATCTCCCGGGCGAACTCCCGCGAGCTGAAGACGGCGAAGTCGCCGAGGGCAGCGACGACGACATCGCCGAAGCGGCCGGCAACGGCCGGGTCCAGCGGACCGAACCAGTCCTCGCACTCCGCGCGCAACCGGACCTCGGCGCGGTCGCCCAGCAGCTCGCGCCAACGGGCGGCGACCTGCTCGGGCTCGGCGGTGTGCACGTGGCGGAACCGCGCCTCGCCCGCGATGAGCTCGACGCCGTCGAGCAGGCGTGGGTGCTCGTCGACGTCGAACCGCCCCTCGCGCGGGAGGTCGATCATGCCGTGGTCGGCCGTGACCAGCAGTCGCACGTCGTCCGGCAGATCGGCCCGCAGCCGGGCCAGGTCGGTGTCGATCCGACGCAGCTCGTCACGCCACTCCGGGGACGTGCACCCGTGCTTGTGGCCCGTGTGGTCGAGGTTGGACTCGTAGGCGTACACCGCCGGCCGACCGTCGGCCTCCGCCAGGTCGAGCAGGACGTCGTGGCGCTCCCAGCTCGAGGTCACGCCGTGGTACGGGATGTCGCGCTGGCTGCACTGCGTGAGGCCGGAGCCCTGGAACCGTGCCTCGTTGACGGCGGCCGCGGCCACGCCCTGGCGAGCCATGCGTTCCAGCACCATGGGGTGGGACTGCCAGGCACGGGGGTCGAGCGGCTTGTCCCAGGCGATCGAGTTGAGGCGCTCCCCCGTCTCGGGCACGCGCACGGTGTAGCCCGCGACGCCGTGCTGCCCGGGAGTGACCCCGGTGCCCAGCGAGGTCAGGCTCGTGACGGTCGTGGACGGGATGTTGCTGCGGACCTCGGGCACGGAGTGCAGCCCGGTCAGGAACGGCGCGTGCTCGGCGTTGGCGCGGAGGTTGGCCTCCCCCAGCCCGTCGACCAGGAAGAGGACGTACCCCCGCGCCTGCGGCAGGCCCACGACGTCGACGAGTCCGTCGACCCCCATCGCTGCGCCCACGGACGGCCACAGGTCGTGGATGCGGACGGACACGGGGCTGGACAAGATGGGTCAGCCGCGGCCGAGGGCCGAGGGGCGTGAGGTGACCGACGAGAGGTGGCGGGCGAAGTCGAGCAGCTCCTCGACGGCCTGCCCGCCGTCGCCGGCGCTGGCCAGGCGCAGGGAGAAGTCGTCGCTGCTGACCGATCCGGTGTAGCCGTGGTCGGCCTCGCACTCGGGGTCGTCGCAGCGCGCGGGCTCGAGGTCGACGCGCGACACCGCACCCCAGCCGATCGTCAGCACCGCCTCCTCGAGCTTGCCCGCGGTCGACACGATGCGAGTCACGACGACCGACGCGATGCGGTCGAGACCGACCGCCTCGGACGTCGTGGACGTGTAGGGCCGGGGCACCAGGTCGTCGGGCGGGTGCTCGTCGGTGTGCAGCAGCACGACACGGGTGTCGGTGAGGACGAGCACCGTCATGTGGCGGCGGATCTCGTCGCGGTCGAACGTCGGCTCGTGGTGCGCGACGAACGCCCAGACCTCCTCGCCCGCGAGTGCGTCACGGAGCCCGTCGGCGACGATGTCGGGGTAGTAACCGCTGCGGGAGATCGCGGCGTACAGCTCGCCGGTGCGGTCGTGGGCCATCAGGCCAGCGTATCGCCCAGCGCACCGGCCGGGTTGAGTCGACGGGCGTACCACTCGCCGCGGCGGTCCTGCGTGGGCACGACCTTGGCCCGGGCGCTCAGCACCGTGATGCCGTCGGGGCGCACGACGACGGGCTCGAGGTCGAGCTCGGACACCTCGGGGAGGTCGTCCTTGAGCGCGGCGATGCGCAGCAGGACGTCGTGGATCCGGGGCACGTCGACCGGATCGGAGCCGCGGTAGCCGAACAGCAGGGGCGCGGCCCGCAGGTCGGTGACCATGGTCGAGACGTCGACGTCGGTCAGCGGCGGGATCCCGTAGGTGCGGTCGCCCAGCAGCTCGCTGGGGGCACCGGACAGGCCGAACGACACGAGCGGACCGAACAGTCCGTCCTCGGAGGCGCTGAAGGCCAGCGGGACACCGTCGGAGACCGTGCGCTGCACGTAGAAGCGGGTGTCGGCGCGGACGCCCGACCAGCGCGACATCTCGGCCCAGGCCCGCCGCATGTCGTCGGCGGAGTGGATCGAGCGCCAGATGTGCGCCAGGTCGGGGCGGGCACGCAGGTGCTCGCTGCCCGCCTTCAGGACGACGTCCCACCCGAGCTGCTCGCCGGCGGCGACGGCCTGATCGGCGTCGTGCACGTTGATCCAGGTCCACATGTCGATGCCGTAGCAGTCGAGCAGCTCGTGCACCTGCTCGGTCGACAGCACGGCGCCCCGCGGCGCGAGCTCGAGCACCTGGTCGATCAGGGCACGCGCGTCGCCGGCGCGGATGTCGTCGAACTGGGCGAAGTCACCATGCTCGCGTGAGGCCCACTCGGCGTAGTTGACGACGCGCGCCAGCGCGCGGACCGCGGACTCCGGCGCCGAGTACGACGGCACCGAGCCACGGCCCGCCGAGCCTCCGGCGACGTCCGGGACGCGCAGCAGCTCGGGCACGCCCTCGCTGCCGAGGAAGGTCGACACGATGGGCTTGTCCGACTGCTCGCCGATCGCCGCCAGGACGTCGGCGACCTCCTCGCCGCTGGTGTTGAGCGGCGGGATGTAGACCACGACGAGGGCGTCGACGTGCGGATTGGCCAGCGCGCTCTCGATCGCGGCCTCGAAGTCCTCGGCGTCGGCGGACGCGCCCAGCGAGACGGGCTTGAGCACCTCCAGGCCGGCGGCACTGCCCGCGTCGGCCACGAGCAGGGCCATGGCGTCGGAGTTGCCCACGATCGCGACCCGGTTGCCGCGCGGCAGCGGCTGGTGCGCCAGGACCTGCGCGACGTCGAACATCTCGTCGAGCGTGTCGACCTGGATGACGCCGGCCTGACGGAACATCGCGTCGACGGCGGCCTGCGGCGCGGAGCTGCGACGGACGGTGTGCCCGACCGGCACACCCTGGGTGGATCGACCGGACTTCACGGCGACGATCGGCTTGGTGGCCGCCACGCGACGGGCGATGCGCGAGAACTTGCGCGGGTTGCCGATCGACTCCAGGTAGAGCAGCACGACCTCGGTCGCGTCGTCCTCCTGCCAGAACTGCAGCAGGTCGTTGCCCGAGACGTCGGCGCGGTTGCCCGCGGAGACGAACGTCGAGAGGCCGAGGCCGCGGCGCGACACGGTCTCGAGGATCGCGGTGCCGAGGGCTCCGGACTGGCAGAAGAAGCCGACGCGCCCCTGCGGCGGCATGGCCGGCGAGAGTGAGGCGTTGAGCTGACGGTGCGGCGCGGTATTGATGACGCCGAGGCAGTTGGGTCCGATCAGGCGCAACCCGTAGGAGCGGCACAGGCCGAGCAGGGCGCGCTGGCGCTTGCGTCCCTCGATGCCTTCCTCGGCGAAGCCCGCGGAGATCACGACCAGCCCGTGCACCCCCTTGGCGGCGCAGTCGAGCACGACGTCGGTGACGGACTCGGCCGGCACGGCCACGATCGCGATCTCGACCTCGTCGGGGATGTCCTGGACTGAGGCGTACGCCGGCAGGCCCGACACGGCCTCGGCGCTGCTGTTGACGGCGTAGACCGCGCCGGAGTAGTCGCCCAGCACGAGGTTGCGCACCATGGCCTGGCCGATCGAGTCCTGGCGACGGCTGGCGCCGATGACCGCGATGCTGCGCGCGTCGAAGATGCGGGCGATCGAGGCGGCCTCGGCACGCTGCTCGCGGGCCCGCATGACGCCGACCGCCGTGTCGGTGTTGTCCAGCGGGAAGGTCAGCTGCTGCACCCCGTCGGCGAGCTCGGCCGTGAGCGAGTAGCCCATCTCACGGAAGACCTGCAGCATCCGGGCGTTGCTCGGCAGGACCTCGGCGTGGAACCGCTCCAGCCCGCGCTCGCGACCGGCCTGGGCCAGGTGCTCGAGCAGGAGCTGGCCGATCCCGCGACCCTGGTGCGCGTCCTCGACCAGGAACGCGACCTCGGCCTCGTCGTCGCTCGTGGCGTCGTAGCGACCCACCGCGATGATCTGGCCGTGCAGGGTCATGACGAAGGCGACCCGTCGTTCGTGGTCGACCACGGTGAACCGGCGGACGTCGCGAGCCGACAGGGTCGGGTACGGCGCGAAGAACCGGAAGTACTTGGACTCCTCGGAGACGCGGCCGTAGAACGCGATGAACTCGTCGGAGTCGGCCGCGACGATGGGCCGGAGCTGGGCCACGCGCCCGTCGCGCAGCAGGACGTCGGCCTCCCACTCGGGGACCGGGTGGAGATCCTCCACTTCGGGCGCTTCGGTCACGCGGTCAATCTACCGCCTGCGCCGCCTGGATGGACTCGTGCCGGATCCGCCCGGCGTGGCAGGTGTCGCCTCGTCGGCGCGGACCGCCACAATGGTGGGCGGTCCCGAGCCGCGGGGCGGCAGTGGGAAGGACGGCATGGCACGCAGGACGAGCACGGGCACCGAGGTCGACGACGACTTCGAGGAGCACATCGTCGACACCGACATCCGCGAGGAGATGCGGTCGAGCTTCCTGGAGTACTCCTACTCGGTCATCTACTCGCGCGCCCTCCCCGATGCGCGCGACGGCCTCAAGCCCGTGCAGCGCCGGATCCTCTACACGATGGACGAGATGGGCCTGCGGAGCGACCGCGGCCACGTCAAGTCCGCCCGACCCGTCGGTGAGGTCATGGGTCGGCTCCACCCGCACGGCGACAGCGCGATCTACGACGCCCTCGTCCGGCTCGTCCAGCACTGGTCGCTGCGCGTGCCGCTGGTCGACGGGCACGGCAACTTCGGCTCCCCCGACGACCCACCCGCCGCGATGCGCTACACCGAGTGCCGCATGGACCCGGCCGCCGAGGCCATGACCGCCTCCATCGAGGAGGACACGGTCGACTTCCGACCCAACTACGACGGTCGCGAGACCGAGCCCGTCGTGCTCCCCGCCGCGCTGCCCAACCTGCTCGTCAACGGTGCCTCGGGCATCGCCGTGGGCATGGCCACCAACATCGCGCCGCACAACCTCGTCGAGGTCGTGCAGGCCTGTCGGCACCTCATCAAGCACCCCTCGGCGTCGCTCGAGGACCTGATGCGTTTCATCCCCGGGCCCGACCTGCCCACGGGCGGCAAGATCATCGGGCTCGACGGCGTGCGCGACGCGTACGCCACGGGCAACGGCTCGTTCCGCATGCGTGCCACCGCGCGCATCGACCAGGTCGGCCGCCGCAAGGCCGTCGTGATCACCGAGCTGCCCTACAACGTGGGCCCCGAGAAGGTCATCGAGGCCGTCAAGAAGCTCGTGCAGACCAAGAAGCTGCAGGGCATCGCCGACCTGAAGAACCTCTCCGACCGGCACTCGGGGCTCGAGATCGTGATCGAGGTCAAGAACGGCTTCGTCCCCGAGGCGATCCTCGAGCAGCTGTACAAGATGACGCCGCTCGAGACGTCGTTCGGCATCAACGCGGTCGCGCTGGTCGACGGCCAGCCACGCACCCTCGGGATCAAGGAGATGCTCGAGGTCTACCTCCAGCACCGCTGTGACGTCGTCCGGCGCCGCACCAGCTTCCGGCGCGCCAAGGCCGCCGCGCGCCTGCATCTCCTCGAGGGCCTGCTGCTGGCCCTGGTCGACATCGACGAGGTCATCCAGCTGATCCGCAGCAGCGAGAACCGCAGCGAGGCCCGCGAGCGCCTGATGAGCGTGTTCGACCTGTCGACGGAGCAGGCCGAGTACATCCTCAACCTCACGCTGGGCCGACTGACGCGGTACGACCGCATCGCGGTCGAGAACGAGATCGACGAGCTGCGCCGCACGATCGAGGAGCTCGACGCGATCCTGGCCGACGAGATGCTGCTGCGTTCTGTCGTGGGCGACGAGCTGGCCGCCATGGCCAAGCAGTTCGGCACGCCGCGGCGCACGATCCTGCTGGCGTCGGCCGGCCAGACCGTGACGGCCGCCACCCCCGTCGAGGTCGCCGACGACCCGTGCTGGGCGTTGCTCTCGGCCACGGGGCTGCTGGCGCGCACCGCGGACGCCAGCCCTCCGGGGCCCGCGGAGTCGCGGGCGGCGCACGACGTCGTGGTGGCGGCGGTGCGCACCACCGCCCGCGGCCAGATCGGCGTCGTCACGAGCGACGGCACGGTCCGCCGCGTCTCGGTGCTCGACCTCCCCGCGCTCCCTCCCACCGCGGGTGCACCGTCGGTCCAGGGCGGGGTGCCGGTCGGTGAGCTCGTCGCCACCGACGCTCGCACCGTGACCCTCATGACCTTCGGCGAGGACCAGCCCGGCATCGCCCTGGGCACGCGTCAGGGCACCGTCAAGCGCGTCCGGCCCGACCACCTCAAGGGCCGCGACGAGTGGGAGGTCGTCAGCCTGGCCGCCGGCGACGAGGTCGTCGGCGCCGTCGACCTCGTCACGGGTCACGAGCAGCTCGCCTTCGTCACCTCCGACGCCCAGCTGCTCCACTTCCCGGCCGACCTCGTGCGTCCGCAAGGACGTAGCGGCGGCGGCGTCGCCGGGGTCAAGCTCGCGGCGGGCCAGCACGTCGTCGCCTTCGGGGCGGTGCGCGACCCGGAGGCCGCCCATGTCGTCACGATCGCCGGCAGCAGCGACGCGCTGCCGGGCACCGAGACGGGATCGGCCAAGGTCACGCCGATGTCGGCCTACCCGGCCAAGGGGCGCGCCACCGGTGGCGTGCGCTGCCAGCGGCTGCTCCGGGGCGAGGACGCCCTCGTGGTCGCCTGGGTCGGCGACGGCCAACCCGTGGCCTGCGCCGCGAGCGGCTCGCCCGTGCCACTGCCCGAGGTCGACCCACGCCGCGACGGGTCCGGCACACCCCTGGACCAGCCCGTCCTGGCCGTCGCCGGACCTGCGGGGGCACTCTCGCCCGTGTCAGACTGACGACGTGCGCTCACCCCGACTCGTCGTCCTCGGCGTCCTGCTCCCCGCCCTCCTGCTGGCCGGGTGCTCCGGCTCCGGGGACGCGATCGATCCCGACGAGGCTGCGGGCCGTCTCGACACGGCCGCCGCGGCGCTCGGGGAGGCCGAGCGCATCGACTTCTCCATCGCGGTCGACGGCAGCCTCCCGAGCGGGGTCCGGGGCCTGGAGTCGGCCAAGGGCTTCGGCAACCGCACGCCCGCCTTCGAGGGCGACGTCACGATCGCGGCCGGCGGCACGAGCCTCTCGGCCGAGGTCGTCGCGGTCGACGGGCAGCTGTGGGCCAAGCTCGGCTTCTCGCCCGACTTCTTCACGATCGACCCCGCCGAGTACGGCGCGCCGGACCCCGCCACCCTCATCGGCCTGCCGGGCGAGGGCGTCGTGTCGCTGCTGAGCGACGTCGAGGTCGAGTCGACGAGCCAGGAGCGCGACGGCGAGACCGTCCTCACCGCCATCACGGGGACCGTGCCGGGCGAGATGGTCGCGGCGCTGATCCCCTCGGCCGATCCCGACGCGGACGTCGAGGTCGTCGTCCGCCTCACCGACGACGACGAGGTCCAGGACCTCACCTTGACCGGTGCGTTCTACCCGGACGCCGACGAGGTCACCTACGTCGTCACCGTCACGGCGTCCGACGAGTCGCCCACGATCGAGGCGCCGACCCGCACCGGCGGGGCGTGAGCGGCACGGGATGAGCGATCCCACGGTCCGGGTCGCCACCCGCGGCCTGCTGACCCTCGCGGCCGTCGCGATCGGGTTCGCCGCCGCCGACACCTACGTCGTCGTCCTGGCGCTGCCCGACATGATGTCGGCCGTCGGCCTGGACATCGACGAGCTGCAGCGGGCCGCCCCCGTCGTGTCGGGCTTCCTCCTCGGCTACGTCGCGGTGCTGCCCCTCATCGGGCGGATCGCCGACGTCCGTGGCCGACTCCCGGTGCTGACCGGATGCCTCGTCGTCTTCGCGATCGGCTCGGTCGTCACGGCAGCGGCCTACGACCTCGAGTCGATGGTGGCCGGACGGTTCGTGCAGGGCCTGGGCGGCGGCGGACTCATCCCGCCGACCCTGGCGCTCGTGGCCGACGCCTGGCCACCCGAGCGCCGCGGACTACCGCTCGGCATCGTCGGCGCCGTCCAGGAGCTGGGCAGCGTCATGGGTCCGCTGTACGGGGCCGTCGTCCTCGCGGTCGGCGACTGGCGCGACATCTTCTGGCTCAACGCCGCGGTGGGAGCCCTCATCGGTGCGGCCATCCTGAGCCTGCGCACGGGCGACGCCCCGACCGAGTCCCTGACGGAGGCCCCGACCGAGTCACCACCGGTCCGCGCGGGGCACCGTGACTGGATCGGGCTCGTCCTGGCCCTCGCGGCGCTCGTGGTCCTCGTCGTGGTGATGCTCGAGCCGGCGTCGCTGGCCCGCGGCATCACGTCCGGGCTGGCGTTCATCCCCGTCGTGGGCGAGTCGCGATGGCTCACCCCCCTCGCCCTGGCGCTCTACGCGATCGTCGTCGTGTTCGTGCTGCGCCAGGTCACCGCACGGCGCCCACTGCTCGTGGTGCGCGCCTGGCCCTCGGTGGCCCGGGAGGTCGATCTCCTGGGCGCGGCGCTCATGGCGGTCGCGCTCGGCACCGTGATCGTCTCCTTCGCGTCCGCCGACCCCGAGCAGCAGGCCATCTCCGAGGACGCACCGGTGCTGCTGGCGATCGGCGGTGTCGCGCTGGTGGCGTTCGTGGTTCGCCAGCGCACCGCCCGCCAGCCGCTCATCCCCCGAGCGGCGCTCACGGCGCGGCAGGCCTGGGGCGCCGTGGCCGTGTCGTTCCTGATCGGCGCCTCCCTCATCGCCGCCCTGGTCGACATCCCGCTGTTCGCCCGCCTGACCGTGTACCGCGACTCCCAGCTCGACGCCGCGCTCGTGCTGGTGCGGTTCCTCGTGGCCCTCCCGGTCGGTGCGGTCCTGGGCGGCTTCCTGCTCCGCCGCGTCTCCCCCGCACCGCTGACGGCCGTCGCCATGCTCATGTCGGCGGGCGCGTTCTGGCACATGTCGACCTGGGACGCCACCTCCCTGGAGTCCCCGATCGAGACGCTCTCGCTGGTCGTCGGTGGTCTCGGCTTCGGCCTGGCGATCGCTCCGGTCAACGCGGCCCTGCTCGACCACACGCGTGACGCCGTGCACGGCATCGCGAGCGCGCTGCTCGTCGTGGCCCGCATGGTCGGCATGCTGATCGGCATCTCGGCGCTCACGACCCTCGGCCTGAGGTCGTTCTACGCCGAGGCCGGCGGCATCGACTCCCCCGCCGACGTCTGCGGCGCGACCACGCGCTGCCAGGCCTACGACGACCTCCTCCTCGACGCCGGCATCGCCCAGCTCCACACGGTCTTCGCCGCCGCGGCGGTGCTCGCGCTCGCCGCGGCCGTGCTGGCCCTCGTCGTCCTGCGGAGACCCGCTCGGTAGAGTTTTCCCGATGTCGTGGATCCCAGCGCTGCGCCGCAGCGCCGTGCCCGACCTCGCGCTCGCGGCCGTCGCCGCCTATCTCGTCGTCTGGCTGATGACCACGCCGATCCACGAGGTCGCCGCCGAACGAGGCGTCGCCACGCACGACATCCTCGACGACGCCGTCGGGCTCGGGCTGGTGTGGCTGCTCGTCGCCCTGCTCCTCGTCGTGACCCGGCAACGATGGCTCGTGCTCGCCGCGGTCGTCGGGATCGCGGTCGCGGGGCACGTCGCCCAGCGCGAGAAGCTCACGGTGCTCGGTGAGCCGCTGCTGCCGACCGACCTCGGCTTCCTGTCCAACCCCGACTTCCTGTCGTCGCAGACGAGCACGGCCACGATCGTCCTGCCGCTCCTGGGCGCGGGCCTCGTCATGGCGCTGGCCGTCTGGGCCGACCGGCGTCGCCGACGGCACGTCGCGGGCGCGTCCGAGGCGGTACGCCGGCGCCGCCGGCTCGTGAGCCTCGGACTCGCCCCGGTGCTGGCCCTGACCGTCGCGGTCGCGCTCGACTTCAACCGGCCCGGCAACCCGCTGCGTAGCCTCTACGCCGGGAGCAGCGTCGGCTGCTGTCCGTGGGGTCAGCTCGAGAACTATGCCGCCAACGGCTTCGTGGCCGGGTTCCTGACCAACGTGCCGGGCCTCGCGATGCAGGTGCCCGACGGCTACAGCCGCGAACGGATCGAGGAGATCGTCGCGCGCTACTCCGAGGACCTGCCCGACCGGGACGGGGACACCCCGAGCCTGGCCGACATGGACGTGGTCGTGGTGCTCTCGGAGAGCTTCTCCGATCCGACCCGACTCAGTGGGCTCTCGATCGAGCGTGACCCCCTGCCGCAGCTCCGCGCCCGCGGCGGCGAGGGATGGTCGGGCCAGACCGTGGCGTCCTACTACGGCACCGGCACCTCGACGATGGAGTACCAGGTGCTCACGGGGCAGTCCATCGGCCTGCTCGAGCCGCAGATCTTCTCGCCGTACCAGTCGTTCGTCGCCGGCAGCCGAACCTTCCCGTCAGCGGCCGGCTGGCTCACCTCCCACGGCTCCGAGGCCGTCGCGGTCCACCCGTTCAGCGCATCGATGTACCAGCGTCGGTCGGTGTACGACGCCTTCGGGTTCGACGAGTTCCTCGACGAGGACGACTTCGCGTCGGTGGATCCGCTCGGCGGCAACCCGTTCATCTCGGACGCCGAGGCCTTCGGCCGCACGCTCGAGGTGCTCGACGATGCCACGGCACCAACCCTGGTCAACCTCGTCACGATCCAGAATCACTCACCGTTCTTCGGCTGGTACGCCGGCATGCCCGGGGTCGAGGGGCTGGTCGGCGACGACGACGAGCGCGTCCACCTGGCGACGTGGATCCGCGGGCTGGAGCACAGCGACGCGGCGCTCGACGAGTTCCTTGCCGCTCTCGCCGAACGGGAGCGACCGACGGTGGTCGTCTACTACGGCGACCACTACCCCGGTGTCCTCCCGGCCGACCTGCGGGAGGCCAACGAGCCGATCGGGACGCTCTTGACCCCGGTCCTGCTGTGGTCGAACCTCGACGTCATCGACCCTGGCCGCGACATCGGCGTCGTCGACGCGACCGGCCTGCTGCCGATGGCCGCAGAGATGGTCGGCGCTCCGCTCCCCCCGTACTACCGGCTCCTGCAGCACGTGCAGGACGAGATCGGATCGGTCGGCCGGGGCTTGATCGTGGCCGGAGACGGCACCCCCGTCGACGAGGAGGACCTGTCCGAGGACCAACGTCGCCTGCTCGAGGACTACCGGCTCGTGCAGTACGACTTCTCGGCCGGGAAGGGCTACGGCGTCGAACCCCTCTGGTACGACTGGGTCCCCTGAGCGCGGACCCGGTCGCCAGCGATAATCTTGGACCATGGCCTTCGATGATCTCCTCGCCGCCAATCGCACCTACGCCGACGACTTCCAGAACGGAGGGTTCGACGGCATCGCCAAGGCCGGTGTGGCCATGGTGACGTGCATGGATTCACGCATCGACCCCCTGAAGATGATCGGCCTCGAGCCGGGCGACGCGAAGATCCTGCGCAACCCCGGCGGCCGCGTCACCGACCAGGTGCTCGTCGCCGTCGTGCTCGGCGTCACGCTCCTCCAGGTCCGCCGCGTCCTGGTGATCCAGCACACCCGCTGCGCGATGGCCTCGGCGCCCGAGGCCGAGCTGCAGGCCCGGGTCGGAGCCGCCACGGGCACCGACGCGAGCTGGATGAGCCTTGGCGCAATCACCGACCAGGAGTCCACGATCCGCGCCGACGTGCACAAGATCGAGAGCCACCCGCTCGTCCCGGACGAGATCGAGGTCGGCGGCTTCGTCTACGACGTCGACAGTGGTCTGCTGACGCCGGTCGCCTGAGCCGCCGACCAGGACTCAGTACTTCGCGAACACCTGCACGAAGGTGCGGGGGTGGCCGCACGGCGAGCTCTCGACGAACCCGATCCCCAGGTGGGTGAAGTCGCCGAGCAGGTTCGCCCGGTGCCCTGGGGAGTTGATCCAGGCCTGGACGACCTCGGTGTACTGCTGGCCGCGAGCAATGTTCTCACCCCAGGCTCGCCACCCGCCCGGGATGAGCTGGCCGACGCTCGAGTTGTGCGCGAACACGCAGGTGGACGACATCTGCTGGGCCCAGGCTTGGGCGACCGAGGAGATGGGCGCATTGAGCTGCAGCGGAGCACGACCGTTCGAGGCTCGGAACTGGTTCGTGTCGGTCAGGATCCGCTGGACGACGACGTCGAGGGGCGACGCCGTCACGGCGCCCGTGGCGGCGCTCGTGCGGACCGATGCTGCGGCTCCGGGACGGTTCGCGGTCGCCCGGAACGACAGCGTCGCCCCCAGGTCGCTCTGCCGGACGGTGTAGCCCAGGGACGTGGCGCCCGAGATCGGTGTCCCGTTGCGGAGCCACTGGTACGTGACCGAGGCGGGCTGCGGCGTCCACGTGCCGGGGACACCCCGCAGCCGCGAGCCCACGTAGGCGTTGCCGCTGACGGTGGGCGTCGGCGCCGACGTGAACGGGCCGGACGCAGCACCGTCGCCGCCGCCGAACTGGTCGTCGTACCGGAACAGGAAGGCGGCCATCTGCTCGCGGAGCACGGGCTGCGACGGCCGGAACGACCCGTCGGGATACCCCGTCGAGATCCCCGAGCCGCTGAGCCACTGGATCTGGGTCCGGAACGTGCTGCCGGTCGGGACGTCGCTGAACGATCCGGAGCCACCGCTCGGCGCCGCCTCGAGCGCGCGGAACCGCTGCAGGAACGCCGCCATCTGCTCGCGGAGCACGGGCTGCGACGGCCGGAACGTGCCGTCGGGATACCCCGTCGAGATCCCGGAGTCCGCGAGCCAGACGATCGCGCGGTAGAAGCCGTGCGACGTCGGGACGTCGACGAACGGGCTCGAGGCGGGCAGGTCGCTCACGGCGGGCTCGCCCGCCTGGCGCCACAGGAACACCGCCATCTGCTCGCGCAGCACCGAGGCGCCCGGCCGGAACGACCCGTCGGGGTACCCGGTCGTGATTCCCGTGCCGGCGAGCCAGCCGATCTCGTCGACGAAAGTGTGGGCGTCGGGCACATCGGTGAATCGGGCCGCCGAGGCGGGCGCGGTTCCGGTGGCGACGACGAAACAGGCGGTCAGCGCGACGGTCAAAAATCGATTCAGCATGGTGACTCCTCCCAAAGTCACCTCGACCGTAACCTCCGGGAGGGTCAATCGTTACACCGCGGTTGTCAGCCGCCGGAAGTCGCGTCCTCGGCCTCCGGATCGAGGTCGCCGTCGACCTCCCGCGAGTCGAGCCACCCCTCCGGGACCACGACCCGCTTGGGGGTGCCCTGGCGCCCGCGGGGGCGCCCGAGCTCGGCCGCGGGGAACGGCTCGTCGGTGTCGAGGTCGGCCAGCAGTGCGTCGAGCGCGGCGTAGGACGACACCTTGCCGAGGCTGCTGCGCACGACCGAGCCGGCCGCGAACCCCTTCAGGTACCAGGCGACGTGCTTGCGGAACTCGATGCAGCCGCGCTCCTCACCCATCCACTGCCCGAGCAGCTGGGCATGGCGACGCATGACCGCGGCGACCTCCCCCAGGTTCGGCGTGGTGAGCACCTCGGTGCCCGTCAAGGCCGCGGCGAGGTCGCGGAACAACCACGGCCGGCCCAGGCAGCCGCGGCCGACGACGACGCCGTCACACCCGGTCTCGGCCATCATGCGGACCGCATCGGACGCCTCCCAGACGTCGCCGTTGCCGAGCACGGGGATCGAGGTCGAGGCCTTCAGCTCGGCGATCGCGTCCCAGTCGGCGTGGCCGGAGTAGTGCTGGACAGCGGTGCGGCCGTGGAGGGCGATCGCGGCGCACCCGGCGTCGGCCGCGATCCGGCCCGCGTCGAGGTACGTGAGGTGGTCGTCGTCGATGCCCTTGCGGGTCTTCATCGTGACCGGCACCCCGTAGGGCTGCGCGGCCTCGACCGCGGAGGTGAGGATCCGGCCGAGCAGGTTCGCCTTCCACGGGAGGGCGGCACCACCGCCCTTGCGGGTGACCTTGGGGACGGGGCAGCCGAAGTTGAGGTCGACGTGCTGGACCCCGTGCTCGTCGCACAGGATCGAGACCGCGCGGCCGATGATGTCGGGGTCGATGCCGTACAGCTGCACGGACCGCACCGACTCCGCCCCCGAGAACGTCAGCATCGACAGGCTCGTGCGGTCGCCCTCGACGATGCCGCGGGACGTGATCATCTCGCACACGTACAGACCGGCGCCCTGCTCGGCGCAGAGCTGGCGGAACGCGGCGTTCGTGACCCCGGCCATCGGCGCCAGCACGACCGGGACGGGGACCTCGAGGTCCCCGAGGCGCAGGGGCGCCGCCATGGTCGAGGTGGTCATCCTCCGATTGTCCCACCCGGCGCCGTCAGGTCGGGCGCAGCCACCCGGGGCAGCACGTCACGGCGACCAGGTGATCGCCGAGTCGTCGCCGTCGGGCTGCAGGTCGACCGAGACCAGCGCCTGGCCGGCGGGCACCAGGTAGACCAGGCACAGGTTCGCCGACTCCCCCGGCAGGAAGCTCTCGGGCAGCTGACCGGACGGGCACGGCGCGAAGCTGCCGACGATCGGCGTCGGCGGGAGCAGCATGTCGGAGTCGTCACGGGCGAACACCGGCAGCGCCGCACCTCCGAGCCCGGCCGGACCCTCGTTCACGACCGTCAGGTCGACGTAGAACGGCGAGGAGGCCAGCTGGTCGGGCGTGAGCGAGAAGAAGCGGAAGTCCTCGATGACGCCCCGGCGGACGTTCGCGATCGTCACCGTGATGGCACTCGCGGCCTGCTCATCGACCTGGTAGACCACCGTCGCGGTCTCGCCCGGCTTGCGCTGGGCACCGGGCTTGCTGATCGTGACGCCGTCGGGCACCTCGAAGCCGGCCGGGACCGACGAGACCGGCTTCGGGTCGTCCTCGCCGCCGCCACACGCGGCCACGGGCACGAGCAGTGCCAGGGCGCACAGGACCAGACGAAGACGGCGACGCGACGAGATCACGCCGAGATTGTCACCCCGCGCAGGGTCAGCAGCCGGGGAGGCGCGCCGCGAGCCAGTCACGAACCTGGCTGAGGGCGACGCGCTCCTGCTGCATCGTGTCGCGCTCGCGGATCGTGACGGCCTGGTCGTCGAGCGTCTCGAAGTCGACCGTGATGCAGAACGGCGTGCCGATCTCGTCCTGGCGGCGGTACCGACGGCCGATCGCCTGGGCGTCGTCGAAGTCGACGTTCCAGTAGCCGCGGAGCTCCTTCGCGAGGTCCCGGGCGGCGGGCGACAGCGCCTCGTTGCGCGACAGGGGCAGCACCGCGGCCTTGACGGGAGCCAGCCGGTGGTCGAGCCGCAGCACGGTGCGCACGTCGACGCCACCCTTGGTGTTGGGCGCCTCGTCCTCGGCGTAGGCATCGACGAGGAAGGCCATCATCGAGCGGTTCACGCCGGCTGCGGGCTCGATGACGTACGGCGTCCAGCGCTCGCCCGTGGCCTGGTCGTGGTACGACAGCTCGCTGCCCGAGTGCTGGCTGTGCGTCGACAGGTCGAAGTCGGTGCGGTTGGCGACACCCTCGAGCTCGCCCCACTCCGATCCCTGGAAGCCGAAGCGGTACTCGATGTCGACGGTGCGCTTGGCGTAGTGCGAGAGCTTCTCGGCCGCGTGCTCGTAGAAGCGCAGGTTGTCGGGCGTGACGCCGAGACCGGTGTACCACCCCATGCGCTCGGCGAGCCAGTACTCGTGCCACTGCTCGTCCTCGCCGGGCTTGACGAAGAACTCCATCTCCATCTGCTCGAACTCGCGCGTGCGGAAGATGAAGTTGCCCGGCGTGATCTCGTTGCGGAAGCTCTTGCCGATCTGGCCGATGCCGAACGGGGGCTTCTTGCGGGCGCTCGTCATGACCTGGCCGAAGTTGACGAAGATCCCCTGGGCGGTCTCGGGACGCAGGTAGTGCAGGCCCTCCTCCGACTCGACGGGGCCCAGGTAGGTCTTGAGCAGGCCGTTGAACATGCGCGGCTCGGTCCACTGGCCCTTGGTGCCGCAGTTGGCGCAGACGATGAGGTCCATCGCGACGGTGTCGGGGTCGATCTCGTCCTGCCCCGCCTGTCCGCCCTTCGCCTTCTTCTCGACGTAGGCCTCCTGCAGGTGGTCCTGCCGGTAGCGGCGGTGGCAGCTCAGGCACTCCACGAGCGGGTCGACGAAGGCCGCGAGGTGCCCCGAGGCCTCCCACACGCGGGTGGGAAGGATGACCGAGGAGTCCAGGCCGACGACGTCGTCGCGTCCCTGCACCATCGATCGCCACCACTGGCGCTTGATGTTCTCCTTGAGCTCGACGCCGAGGGGCCCGTAGTCCCACGCCGACTTCGTGCCGCCGTAGATCTCGCCGCACTGGTAGACGAAGCCGCGACGCTTGCAGAGGCTGGTGACGGTGTCGATCGTGGACGCAGGCATAGGTGCAGTTCTCCCGGCTGGATGTCGGCGGGGCGCGCGGCCGTCGTGACGGACCGCTCCCGTGGATCGGGCCAGCGTATCGAGACCGGCGTGACCAGCGGCACCTGCCGTCAGTTTGACAATGGTTCCCATCCGCGTGAACGATAGGGGCATGCGCCGTGCCACCCTGATCGCCCCTGCCCTCCTGCTCTCCCCCCTCCTCGTCGCGTGCGGCGCCGGGGGTGGCGACGGCGGGCCCACCGTGGTGACCTCGGCCTACCCGTTCCAGTTCCTCGTCGAGCGGGTCGCCGGCGAGCACTACACGGTCGAGAACCTGACGCGTCCCGGCGGCGAGCCGCACGACCTCGAGCTGACGCCCCGACAGGTCGCCGACGTGCAGGGCTCGGACCTGGTCGTCTACGTCGACGCGTTCCAGACCGCGGTGGACGAGGCCGTGGAGCAGGCCGACCGCGAGGACGGCACCACGCTGGACCTCGCGAGCGTCGTCGACCTCATCGAGTCCGAGGACGGAGGCCACGACCACGAGGGCCACGACCACGCCGAAGGTGAGGAGCACGCCGAGGACGAGGAGCACGCCGAGGACGAGGAGGGCCACGAGGGCCACGACCACGGCGGCGTCGACCCGCACTTCTGGCTCGACCCGCACCGCATGGAGCTCGCCGCCCGGGCGATCGGCGACCGGATGGCCGAGGTCGACCCCGAGCACTCCGACGACTACACCGCCAACGCCGATGCCCTGGTGACCGAGCTCCAGGACCTCGACGCGGACTACACGGTCGGCCTGCAGACCTGCGAGCTCCGCACCATCGTCACGGCCCATGCGGCGTTCGCCTACCTGGCCGACGCGTACGACCTCGTCCAGGTGCCGATCGCCGGCCTCGAGCCGAGCGCCGAACCGTCCTCGGCCCAGCTCGCCGAGATCAGTGACCTCGTGACCTCCCAGGGCATCACCACGGTCTTCACCGAGCAGCTCGTGGACCCGGCCGTGGCCGAGACCGTCGCGAGCACGACGGGCGCCACGACGGCTATCCTCGACCCGATCGAGGGTCTCAGCGACGCCACCGCGGACGAGGACTACCTGTCCCTGATGCGGAGCAACCTCGACGCGATCCGGGAGGCCAACAGGTGCCAGTGAGCCAGGGCGACCGTGCCGTGCTCGAGGCGCGCGGTGTCACGGTCGACCTCGGCGGCCGGCCCGTGCTGTCAGGGGTCGACCTCGTCGTCGGCCGGGGCGAGGTGGTCGCCGTGCTCGGCGCCAACGGCTCCGGCAAGTCCACGCTGGTGCGGGCCGTCATCGGCCTGGTGCCCCGCCGAACGGGCGAGGTCAGCCTCTTCGGCACCCCCATCGCGCAGTTCCGCGACCGCGCCCGCCTGGGGTACGTGCCCCAGCGCAGCGTCAGCGCAGCCGGGGTGCCGGCCACGGTGCGCGAGGTCGTGCTCAGCGGACGCCTCGCCCGGCGCCGACTCGTCGGTCCCGCGCGGCGCGCCGACCGTGAGGCCGCCGACCGCGCCATCGACCTCGTCGGGCTCACCGACCTGCGCCGGCGGCCCGTCACGGAGCTCTCCGGCGGTCAGCACCAACGCACCCTGATCGCCCGGGCCCTGGCCTCCGAGCCGGACCTGTTGGTCATGGACGAACCCCTGGCCGGGGTCGACGCCGCCAGCGGCCAGGGCCTCGCGCGCACCGTGGCTGATCTCGTCGCGGCGGGCACCGCCGTGCTGCTGGTGGAGCACGACCTCGGCCCCTTGACGGACGTCGTCGACCGGGCCGTCGTGATCGATCACGGCCAGGTCGTCTACGACGGCCCCCCGCAGTCGGCACCCGCCGAGCACGTCCACCACCACCCCCACACCGGCGAGCCCGGTCGGATCGAGCCGCTGCCGCACGAGGGGGTGCTCTGATGCTGGAGCTGTTGAACTACGACTTCATGCAGCGAGCCCTGCTCGCGGCGCTCATCACCGGCATCACGGCGCCGGCGATCGGCACGTTCCTGGTGCAGCGCCGTCTGGCGCTCCTGGGCGACGGCATCGGCCACGTGGCGCTCACCGGCGTCGCGGCCGGGCTGCTCACGGGCACCGCACCGCTGCTCACCGCGGTCATCGCCGCCACGCTCGGAGCCCTAGCGATCGAGCTCATGCGCACCTACGCCAAGACCTCGGGCGACGTCGCGCTCGCGATGCTGTTCTACGGCGGCCTCGCCGCGGGCGTCCTGCTGATCAACCTCGCCGGCGACAGTGCCTCGACCCTCAACAGCTATCTCTTCGGCTCGATCGTCACCGTGACCTCCGACGACCTGGTCGTCGTGGGGGTCCTCGGGGCCCTGGTGCTGGCGGTGGTGGTCGCGGCCACGCCGCAGCTGTTCGCGGTGTGCCAGGACGAGGAGCACGCCCGGGTCAGCGGTGTGCCGGTGCGCCTGTACGGGATCCTCATCGCGGTGCTGGCCGCCGTCACCATCACGGTCGCGATGCGCACCGTCGGGCTGCTGCTCGTGTCGGCGCTCATGGTCGTTCCCGTGGCGGCCGCCCAGCAGGTCGCCCGGAGCTTCCGGGGCACGCACCTGCTCGCGATGCTGCTCGGACTCGTCGCGGCGATCGGCGGGGTCGTGGCGAGCTTCGAGATCGACACCCAGCCGGGCCCCACGATCGTCCTCACCGCGATGCTGTGCTTCGCCGTGCTGGCGGCGGCGCGCGGGGTCATGACGCTCAGCCGACGCTGGAAGAGGCGCCCACTACAGTTGGGCTGAGGAGGATCGAGAGCATGGTCAGCACCCCCCGCAACACCCGTCAGCGTCGCGCCGTCGCCGCGATCCTGGAGGACCTCGACGGCTTCGCGAGTGCTCAGGAGATCCATGATCTGCTGCGCCACCGCGGCGAGTCGGTCGGCCTGTCGACCGTCTACCGCAACCTGCAGGCCCTGAGCGACTCCGCCGAGATCGACGCGCTTCGCAACGACGACGGCGAGACCCTCTACCGGCAGTGCAGCACGGGTCACCACCACCACTTGGTGTGCCGTGCGTGCGGGCGCACGGTCGAGGTCGCCGGCCCCACGGTCGAGCGCTGGGCCGACTCGATCGCCGCCGAGCACGGCTTCGTCGACGTCGCCCACACCCTCGAGATCTTCGGGACCTGCGGCGACTGCCCCCGGTGAGCACTCCCCCATGAGCCCGGCCCCGGCGTCTCGCACCGTTGAGTCCAGCCCCGTGATCGTCCTCTCTCGGGAGGAGTGGTCTCCACGCGCGCAGGCCCATCGCGAGCGCGCCGAGCACTGGACCGTCCCACACCTGCGCCGCCGGGCCTCGGGCGAGGACCACCCCGTCGAGGACTTCCTGTTCGAGTACTACAACTTCTCCCCCGGCGCGCTCGCACGCTGGCACCCCGGCCTCGGCGTGGGGCTCGTCGATTCACCCGACCACGCGGCACTCGGTGCCTACGAGACCGAGGACGGCGTGTCCCGAGTCGATCCGGGGCGCCTGGAGCGGCGTCTGCCCGGCCTGCGATGGACCCATGCGCTCCTGTCGCGCACCCGCGACGCCGAGCCGCGGTGGAGCTGCTTCGGCCTGCACGAGTGGGCCATGGTGCACGGCGCGGCTCAGCAGCGTCGCCACGGCGACCAGCCCCTCCGACTCGGCGCGGCCGGCACCGACGAGGTCGTCCGGTCGCACACGCTGCAGTGCACGCACGTCGACGCGTTCCGGTTCTTCACGCCCGAGGCAGCCCCACTCAACGCCCACCAGCCGACCCGCGACGACCAGCTGCAACTCGAGCAGCCCGGCTGCGTGCACGTCACGATGGACCTGTACCGATTGGCCTTCCGTCTCGTGCCGTTCATCGAGCCCACGGTCGTCCTCGACACCTTCGAGCTCGCGCTCGACGCCCGCCAGGTCGACATGCGGGCGTCGCCCTACGACGTCACCGACCTCGGCCTCGAGCCCATTCCGGTCGAGACGGCCGACGGCAAGGCGGCCTACGTGCAGGAGCAGCGCCGCCTCGCCGGGCTGGCGCAGCCGCTCAGGGAGCGGCTGCTGGGCGCTGTCGGCGAGCTGCTGGACCACGGTTCAGCGCCGTCCGGAGCCTGACGAACCTGGGACCGACCGACATGCAGCCTGACCGGCGAGTTCTCCACAGCACGCTTCCCGATCTCATGGGCTTGTCGGTGGGTGGGTGTTGGGTTTGAGTCATGAGCAGCAACCGGCCGGGTCTGGAGGACCTGAGTGGCATCGCGCGTGACCGCGCGATGGCCGAGGCCTGCGAGTGGCTGGCGATGCTCGACTACCGCGACGGCGAGCTCGACCGCATCGAGGCCTCCGACGCCAGCCCGATGCGCAAGGTCATCGAACGGTCCACCATCGCGGTCGAGATCGGGCTGCACCTCAACCTCTCCGAGGGCCAGGTCATCGATCGACTCGCCGCCGGCGACCGGCTGCGCTGCCAGACACCACGGGTCTGGTTGATGTTCCAGCGCGGGGTCCTCGACGCCGCCCGCGTGCGTGAGATCTCCCTGGCCGTGCGCCGACTCGAGCGCCCCGAGTCCTCCGACCGTCTCGACACCCAGGTCGTGTCCTACGCGGCCACGCACACGCTCACCGAGCTGCGCTCCTGGCTGCGCCGGTTCGTCTCACGGGTCGAGGCCGACCTGGCCGTCGAGCGCGCCAACGCCGAACGCGAGCTGCGGCACGTCGACGTCGTGCAGGCCGACGACGCCATGGCCTGGCTCAACGCCTACCTCCCCGCCCACGAAGCAGCCGCGATCGCCACCCGGCTGCGCAAGGCCGCGAAGGCCGCCCGCGCCGCCGGTGACGAACGCACCCAGGCCCAGCTCCAGGCCGAGCTGCTCACCGAATGGACCCTCACCGCTGAGGAGTCCCAGACCGCCCGCGGCCGAGGGCTCGCGATCGACATCGCCGTCACCCTCGACGCGAAGGTCGCCGCCGGCGCCGAGCCCGGTCACGCCGAAGCGGCCGACGGGTCCTGGGAGGTCCCTGCCGAGTGGCTGCTCGACTCGGCCGTCGAGGGCGACGCCCTCTGGCACCGATTGCTGATCGAACCGATCACCGGCAACACGCTGGCCCACTCGTGCAGCTGCCTCAGCCAACCCTCAGCCACGGGGCGGGCGAAGCCCGCCTGCCGGGCCGTGGCGAGCTCCAGCGAGCTACGGGTTGAGCGCGAGGAACGAGCGCGGCCCGGCACCACCGAGAACCCTGGCCCGACGGACCCACGTCGGGCGACAACCTCGATCCCCGCTGCCGCGGAGACCATGCCCGCAAGGGCCATGGCGTGATCGACGACGTCCTCCGACGCCTCCACCAGATCGAGCAGACACCACCGAACCGACACCGGCTCGCGCCCTACCGACCCGACCCGGTCGCCAAAGAGCTCGCGCACCGCCTCGCCCACCGCACCGACGACGACCTCCTCGCCACAGACAGCGAACTCGCCGCTTGAGCGGGGCGCTCAAGACCGTAGGCTGAGCCGGTGCCGAGCCTCCACCTCACCGACGGCAGGTCACTGACCGGTGCCGAGGTGCACGCGATCTGGACCATCCGCGACCTCGTCTTCAACGTCGAGCAGCGCTGCGAGGACGCCGACCCCGACGCGGTCGACCTCGAGCCGACCACGACACACCTCTGGTACGCCGACAACGGAGGCATCACGAGCTACCTGCGCACCTACGTCACCGCCGACGGGGTGCGCCACGTGGGTCGCGTGTGCACCCGGCGCGACGCCCGCGGCGCCGGGCTGTCGGGCAGCCTCCTGCGCGAGGTGCTGGACCGCTGGGGCCACGCCAGGATCGATCTGGGCGCGCAGGCCTACCTGCACGACTGGTACGCCGGCTTCGGTTTCGTCCAGGACGGTGAGCCCTACGTCGACGCCGGCATCGACCACGTGCCGATGACCCGCGTCCCCCGCTGACCCAGACGCGGCAGGGGTGCCGGGCCCCGGGCGGCGAGGTCGAGCCCGTTCAGCTCTCGGTGAGCTCTTCCGCCGGGTCGCCACCGCCGGACTCGCCGTCCTCGTCCTCGCTGTCGTCGTCGGAGCTCGACTCCTCCAGGTCCTCGTCGGCGCCGAAGGACTCGACCGCGGACGACAACGCGTCCTCCTGGGACGACTCGGCCTCGTTGAGGGCCAGCTCGGCCGCGCCGTACTGCTCGGTGAACTCGAAGGAGTACGACTGGCCGCCGTCGAGCGACGCCGCCGTCTGGTTCAGGTTGTCGAGCACGAACTGCAGCGCGGCGGACGTGAGCTCCGCCGCCTCCTCGTAGCCCTCCGGCACCTCGACGGCCTCGAAGGTGTCCTTGACCGCCTGCATCCCCGGGATCGAGGAGTCGCGCACGGGCTGGCCGCTCGAGAACGGACCCGGACCCAAGAGCTCGCCCGGCGTCCCGCGATCGAGCGCGACGGCGACGGCGTCCTGGAACTCGGTGGCTGCCAGGCGATCCTCGGCCAAGGACTCCAGGACGTCGAGGTCGTCGGAGATCTCCTGCTCGACCTTCGCTGCCGCGGCGTAGTCGCCGGAGTTCTCACGCCCGTACTCGGGCGCGTCTCCGATCGACGGCACGGCATCCTTCGCCTCGGCGATCGCGTCGAGGACGGACTCGTCGTCCGACAGCTCGTCGTCGATGACCGACGCCTGGTCCTCGCGGAAGGTCGCGACCTCGGCGAGGTAGTCGTCGGCGGCACGGTCGGCCGCAGCGATGTCGTTCTGGTGGTTCTGGTGGATCACGAGGACCGCGGTCGTGACCGCGATGCCAGCCAGGACGACCACTCCCAGGACGGAGAAGAGGATGATCTTCGCGCGCGTGCTCATGGCAGAACGGTGGCCGGACGCTCAGGTGGTGTCAAACTCAACCGGCGTCCCGGGGACCTCTCCCCATCGGCGGTTCGGCACTCGCCGGGTCCGACCCTCACGCGGGCAGCACGGCGTCGACCGCGGTCGCGAGCTCGGCGTCGACCGTGAGTCCGTACAGACGAACCCCTTCGGCGGCGATCGCCAGCTGCTCGCCGTAGCTGAACGAGTAGTTCTGCCCCAGTGCCGCGAACGCCACCAGCAGCTCGCACTGGTCGATCACGTTCTGCACGGCAGCCGTCACGGTCCGGGCCAGCTCCTCCTGCCCGCCCGGGACCGGAACTGCCGCGAGGTCCGCGAGCGCGTCCTCGTAGGCCGGGATCACCTCGCGCTCGACGACCGCGGTGTCGCGGATCGTCGACGACCCGGTGATCGTCTCGATGCGGAGGGCCAGTGCCGTGTCGGCGGCCGCGATGAAGGTGCGGGCCACCGCGACGCGGCCGAGCACGTCGACCAGCTCCACGTACGGGTCGGCGAGCGTGGCCTCGAGGTACTGGGCGTCGCGGTACTCCGACGACAGCTCGGCACCCTCACCGTCGACCGGGGGAAGGCGCGGTGGGTCGTCGAGCCGCGCCTGCACCTGGGCCTGGAGGTCGGCGGGCGGGCCGTCGCGTCCGGCCAGGACGATCTCCGCCAGCTCGCCGCGGTAGCGCTCGACCTGCTCCACGAACTCGGCGGCGACCGCGTCGGCCTCGTCGCCGGCCCGCACCTGACGCTGCTGCTCGACGATCACGAGCGCGCCCACCACCGCGACGACGAGCACCGTCACGATCACCGGCAGGACGATCGCGAGCCGTCTCCATCTCGTCATGGCCGTCTCACGCCGAGGCCGTCACGAACCCGCAGGGGCCACTCCGTGCGCCCGCAGACCGTAGGTCAGGGCGTCCGTGAGGGCGATCCAGGAGGCCTCGATCATGTTGGCGCCGACGCCGACCGTGACCCAGGAGTCCTTGCCGTCGGAGGTCTCGATGAGCACCCGCGTGACGGCGTCGGTGCCGTGACCCTGGTCGAGGATCCGGACGCGGAAGTCGGTCAGGTGGAACTGCACGACGTCCGGGTACACCTGCTCGATCGCCAGGCGCAGGGCGTGGTCGAGGGCGTTGACGGGGCCGTTGCCCTCACCGATCACCGCCAGCCGCTGGCCTCCGGCGACGATCTTGACGGTGGCCTCCGCCAGCGCGCCCTCGCGCAGCCCACTCGACTCGGCGATGACCCGCCAGGACTCGATGTCGAAGTAGCGCGGCCGGGCTCCCTCGACCTCCTCGACCAGCAGCAGCTCGAACGAGGCGTCCGCCGCCTCGAAGGTGTAGCCGGACTGCTCGAGCTCCTTGACGCGGTCGGTCAGCCGCGCGAGCCGCGCGGGGTCGTCGGTGAGGTCGAACCCCAGCTCGCGTCCCTTGAGCTCGATCGTCGCGCGTCCGGCCATCTCCGAGACCAGCAGTCGCATGTCGTTGCCGACCAGGGCCGGGTCGATGTGCTGGTACAGGTCGGGGTCGACACGGATCGCGCTGGCGTGCAGGCCCGCCTTGTGCGCGAACGACGAGACGCCGGTGTACGGCTGGCGGGCGAGCGGCGGATAGTTGGTGATCTCGGAGACGGCGTGCGCGATGCGCGTCGCCTCCGCGAGCCGGCCCGCCGGCAGCACCGGTCGCCCGAGCTTGAGCTCGAGATTGGCGACGCACGTCACGAGGTCGGCGTTGCCCGTGCGCTCCCCGTACCCGTTCAGGCAGCCCTGCACGTGCGTGACTCCCGCGAGGACCGCCGCCATCGAGTTGGCGACCGCGCAGCCGGTGTCGTTGTGCGCGTGGATGCCCAGCCGGGCGCCCGTCGCGGCCAGCACGTCGCCGACCACGTCGGTGACCTGGTGCGGCAGCATGCCGCCGTTGGTGTCGCACAGCACGGCGACCTCGGCGCCGGCCTCCGTGGCGGCGCCGACGACCTCCAGGGCGTAGGCGCGGTTGGCGAGGTAGCCGTCGAAGAAGTGCTCGAGGTCGACGAAGACCCGCTGCCCCTCCGCCCGCAGGTGCGAGACCGTGTCGCGCACCATCGCGAGGTTCTCCTCGAGGGTCGTGCGCAGGGCCAGCTCCACGTGGCGGTCGTGGCTCTTCGCCACCAGGGTCACGACCGAGGCGCCGGACTCCCGCAGTGCCGCCACGAGCGGGTCGTCACCCGCCACCGCTCCGGCTCGACGCGTGGCCCCGAACGCGGCGAGCGTCGCGTGCTGCAGCTCGAGCTCCTTGGCCGCCAGCGCGAAGAACTCGGTGTCCTTGGGGTTCGATCCCGGCCAACCGCCCTCGATGTAGCCCACGCCGAGGTCGTCCAGGTGCCGCGCGATGTGCATCTTGTCCTGCACGGAGAGGTTGAGACCCTCCTGCTGGGCGCCGTCGCGCATCGTCGTGTCGTAGACGTGGAAGGTGGGATCGGGAGCGTGGGGGTCGGGTGCGGCGGTCATGGTGTTCCTTCGGCCAACAAAAAAGCCCCCCGGGGATCGGGAGGCGGCGCGCTGGTTCCTGTCGGTCAGGACCCGGCGCGCCCGGCAATGATGATGACGGTGGTCGTCGTGGGGCTCGTCACGGTTCCTGAGTCTAGACTTCGAGCCGATGCTTGCCAAGACGGGACCGAACCGATGACCGTGCCTGTGCCCGACGTCCGTCACAGCGTTCACGCGGTGGTGACCGCCGTGCCGCTCGAGCCGGTCGAGCCGGTGCCGGTGCCCCTGCCGACCGTCGCGCTCCTGCGGCGCTTCGGTGCCGACGCCGACCAGCTCGCCGCGTTCGAGGCGCGGACGCACGCGCGGGTGCTGCACCGGTCCGGGTCGGTCGCGTCCGCCCGGGCCGACGCCGTCGCCGCCCGTCTCGAGGCGCTCACGCTGGCGGCGCAGCACGACGGGCTCGTCGTCGACCTCGCGGTGCCCCGCCTCGTCACGCACACGGTCGACGAGACCGACCCCCACGCACCTCGTCAGTGGGTCGCGCTCGACGTCGACGACGTCCGGGCCACGGGATCCGACGTCGTGTCGCACGGGCTGGCCACCTTCGGCCTGCCCGAGATCCGATGCGCCGACGTGCCGCTCATCGCGCTGGCGGCGACGATCGCGGTCCTGACGGGCCTGACGCACCGGTTGCTCGCCGAGTGGCCGGACAACGACCCGGTGGGTGCCGCCACGGTCACCCTCGCCGACGTCGCCGATGCGCTCGGCGAACCGGCCCCTCCGCGCGACCCCGCGGCGGAGGGCGGCTACGGCGTCGACGTCGCGCTCGCGCTGGTGGGCGACGAGCTCGTGGTGACGATCGAGGGCGACGCCGTGGCCCTCTTCACCTGACCGGCGGCTTCGGGCCCAGGTTCGCCAGCGTCTCGGGCCGCAGGATCCGCTGGAGCTGCTCGGGCGGGAGCAGACCCTTCTCGAGGACCAGCTCCGCGACACCGCGCCCCGTCGCCAGCGCCTCCTTGGCCACGAGCGTCGCGGCCTCGTAGCCGATGAAGGGGTTGAGCGCCGTCACGAGGCCGATCGACCGCTCGACCTCGGCACGCAGGTGCCCCACGTTCGCCGTGATGCCGTCGACGCACCGCTCGGCGAGCACCTCGATGGCCTGCTCGAGCCGGGAGATGCCGGCGGCCAGCGAGAAGCAGATCACCGGCTCGAACGCGTTGAGCTGCAGCTGCCCGGCCTCGGCCGCCATCGACACCGTCACGTCGTGGCCGATGATCTGGAAGGCCACCTGGTTCACGACCTCGGGGATCACGGGATTGACCTTGCCCGGCATGATGCTCGATCCCGCCTGGACGGCCGGCAGGTTGATCTCGCCGAACCCGGCTCGCGGTCCCGACGACAGCAGGCGCAGGTCGTTGCAGATCTTCCCGAGCTTGACCGCGACCCGCTTGAGGGTGCCGGACACCTGCACGAACGCCCCGCAGTCCTGCGTCGCCTCGATCAGGTCGACTGCCGTCTCGAGCGGCAGGTCGGTGATGACGCGCAGGTGGGAGCACGCGATCTCGACGTAGCCCACCGGTGCGTTCAACATCGTGCCGATCGCCGTGGCGCCGAGGTTGATCTCGTGCAGCAGGGCCACGGCCTCCGACAGCCGCGCGCGGTCCTCGGTCAGCATCTGCGCGTACGTGCCGAACTCCTGACCGAGGGTCATCGGGACGGCATCCTGCAGCTGGGTTCGGCCCATCTTGAGCACGTCGTGGAACTCCAGCGCCTTGCGGGCGAAGGACTCCTCCAGCCGCGCCATCGCGGCGAGCAAGTCGCGTGCGGCCAGGATGATCGAGATCTTGACGGCCGTCGGGTACACGTCGTTGGTCGACTGACTCAGGTTGACGTGCTCGTTGGGGTGCAGGACGTGGTGGTCGCCCCGGGCGTGGCCCATGATCTCGAGGGCGCGGTTCGCGATGACCTCGTTGGCGTTCATGTTGGTCGAGGTCCCCGCACCGCCCTGGATCACGTCGACCACGAACTGGTCGTGCCACTGGCCGGCCCGGATCTCCTCGCAGGCATCGCGGATCGCCTCGAACCGGGCGTCGTCGAGCAGCCCGAGCTGGTGGTTGGCGAGCGCGGCGGCCTCCTTGACCGAGGCCAGCGCCTCGACCAGGTAGGGGCTCTCGGAGATCGGGATGCCGGTGATGGGAAAGTTCTCGAGGGCGCGCAGGGTGTGCACGCCCCAGTAGACCTCCGCCGGCACGTGACGCTCCCCGATCAGGTCGTGCTCGAGTCGCGTCACCGGTGCCTCAGGTGTGATGTGCGTCATATCTCGATCAGACCACAGGTCCGAACCACTGCCACGACCCGACACGGGAACAGGCCCGACACGGGAACATCGGGGCCGCACGGCGCCTCTGACTCCATGACCATCCCAGACCGGAGGCTTCACATGTCGCACCAGACGCCCACGCCCACCAAGGACACCACCCGCATCGCCCTCGTCGTGGGCATCGCCCTGACCGCCCTGCTCCTCGTGGGTGTCGGCGTCGTGGCCCTGGTGCTCGCCCTCGGCGGCGGCGACGGCGAGAAGGACGACGACACCTCGGCGGGCCAGACCCCGGAGGACGCGATGCGGGGGTTCATCCAGGCCACGAACGACGCGGACTGCGAGGTCCTCGTCCTCCATCCGGTCACTGACCTCGACTCCGTCGAGGACTGCGAGTCAGAGCTCGACGACGCCCGCGACGAGGCCGACGAAGGCGGCTACGACTTCGACTCGTTCACCCTCGAGGTCGACGACCTCGAGGTGGCCTCCGAGACCGACACCGAGGCCACGATCACGATCGAGGCCACCCAGACCTTCGAGCTCGACGGTGACCCCGAGGAGTACTCGGCCACCTACACCTACGAGCTCGAGAAGGACGGGGACAGCTGGCTCGTGACCGACGTCGAGACGGAGGGAGTGGACGCACCCGAGCCGCGCAGCACCGACGAGGACTGAGCCACCGGCCTCAGACGAGCTGGGTCATCCAGCCGTGGCGGTCCTCGGCCCGGCCGTACTGGATGTCGACCAGGGCTGCACGCAGCTCGGCGGTGACCTTGCCGATCTCGCCCTGGGCGCTGTCGACCTCGCCACCGGCCCAGGCCAGCCGGCCGACCGGGGTGACCACGGCGGCGGTGCCGCACGCGAACACCTCGGTGATCTGGCCGCTCGCCACCCCGTCGCGCCACTCGTCGATCCCGACCTTGCGCTCGACGACCTCGTGGCCGAGGTCGCGGGCGAGCGTCATGATCGAGTCCCGCGTGATGCCCTCGAGGATCGAGCCGGTCAGCTCGGGGGTGACGATCGAGCCGTCGGCCTGCACGAAGTAGAGGTTCATGCCGCCGAGCTCCTCGACCCACCGGTTCTCCACCGAGTCCAGGAAGGCGACCTGCTCGCAGCCGTGGGCGAAGGCCTCCTGCTGCGGCAGCAGGCTGGCGGCGTAGTTGCCCCCGCACTTGGCCGCGCCGGTGCCGCCGGCACCCGCGCGCGTGAAGGTCTCCGAGAGCCAGATGTCGACCGGCTTGAGGCCCGCCCTGAAGTACGCCCCGGCAGGCGAGGCGATGACCGAGTAGGTCACGTGCTGCGACGGCCGCACCCCGAGGAAGACCTCCGAGGCGAACATGAAGGGACGCAGGTAGAGGCTGCGCTCCTCGCCGGTCGGCACCCAGGCGCGGTCGGCCGTGACGAGCTCGCGGATGGAACCGAGGAACCAGTCCTCGGGCAGCTCAGGCAGCGCGAGTCGATGGGCCGAGCGGGCCAGCCGCGCGGCGTTCGCCTCGGGACGGAAGCCCCACACGGAGCCGTCCGCGTGGGCGTAGGCCTTCAGCCCCTCGAAGATCTCCTGCGCATAGTGCAGGACCGCGGTGGCCGGGTCCAGCAGGAGCGGGCCGTACGGGACGACCCGGCCGTCCTGCCAGCCGGCGTCCGGAGTCCACTCGGCGAGGAACATGTGGTCGGTGAAGTGGTTGCCGAACCCGGGATCGGCGAGGACCGCCGACCGCTCGGCGTCCGTGCGCGCAGCGGAGTTCGAGGTGAACGTGCTGGCGAACGGCCCGGTGCTGGAGGACGGAGTGGTCATGAAGGTCACGGTAGTGCTTTCGACGAGGGCGGGACAGGGTGGACGGTCAGCCCACCGATACGCCCGCGGCCAGCAGCGAACCGATGGCCTCCCCCACCTCCTGCGTGGAACGCGCGGCCGTGCCGGCGCCCGAGCGGGCGGCGATGTCGGCCTCGACGGCGGCCGTGATCTCGGCGGCTGCAGCCGGGTGCCCGAGGTGCTCCAGGAGCAGCCCGGCGGACAGGATCGCGGCGGTCGGGTCGGCCTTGCTCTGACCGGCGATGTCCGGGGCCGAGCCGTGGACCGGCTCGAACATGCTCGGCGAGCTGCGGTCGGGGTTGACGTTGCCGCTGGCCGCGAGGCCGATGCCACCGGTGATGGCAGCCGCGAGGTCGGTCAGGATGTCGCCGAACAGGTTGTCGGTGACGATCACGTCGAAGCGTGACGGGTCGGTGGCCAGGAAGATCGTGGCGGCGTCGACGTGCAGGTAGTCGACCGTGACCTCCGGGAACTCCGTCGCGACGGCGTCGACCGTGCGGCTCCAGAGGTGGCCCGCGTGCACGAGCACGTTGTTCTTGTGCACGAGCGTGAGCTTGCGGCGGGGGCGGGCCTGGGCCCGCGCGAACGCGTCGCGCACGACCCGCTCCACGCCGAAGGCCGTGTTCAGGCTCACCTCGGTGGCGACCTCCTGCGGGGTGCCCACGCGAATGGCGCCGCCGTTGCCGACGTACGGGCCCTCGGTGCCCTCCCGGACGACCACGAAGTCGATGTCGCCCCGGTCGGTGACATGGCCGGCGAGCGGCGTCGGGACGCCCGGGAACAGCTTCGAGGGGCGCAGGTTGACGTAGTGGTCGAGCTCGAAGCGCAGCTTGAGCAGTAGGCCCCGCTCGAGCACGCCCGACGGCACGCTCGGGTCGCCGACCGCGCCCAGGAGGATGGCGTCCTGGCCACGGATCTCCTCCAGGACGCCGTCGGGCAGGGTCTCGCCCGTCGCGTGCCACCGCCGCGCCCCGAGGTCGTACTCGGTGCGGGCGAAGGCGAGGCCGTGCCCGGAGGCCACCTGGTCGAGGACCTGGAGGGCCTGGCCGGTGACCTCCGGGCCGATGCCGTCGCCGGGAACGATCGCGAGGTTGTAGGTCTGCGTCATGAACTCATCCTAGGACGACCGGTCTCAGATGCTGAAACCGGCATCTCGCCTTTTGGTCGACGGTCGGATCGTCAGTTGTCGTCGGGACGGTCGGCGTCGGCGAACGCGTCCAGCAGCTCGCTGGCGTCGTCGCGCAGGTGCGCAGGTCCCCACTCGATCACAGGATTGGACATGATGATGCTCCTTCTCGGTTCTGATGGTCAGCGGTCTGACAGACAGCTGGTCCGCGGAACCACTTCGTCGGGGTGACCGACGCGAGAAGGAGCAGATCAGGGTGGTGATCGATGCGATCCTGCAGCGGCTCAGCGGTCCAACGCTGGAACTCCGCGGCAGGAGGTCGGACCTTTAGGAGACCCTGCCGCGGCAAGCGATGGATACGAGCTGCTTCCGCATGGGCAGGACTGTACCCCACCGCCCCAACACCTGCCGACCGATCGGCAACGACTGCGGTCCCGGCGTGTCGGCACGCCGCTTGACGCGTGACAGACTGACGCGGTGTCCTCTCCATTCGACGTCCCGGCGCTGGTCGGACGCACCCTCGACCTCGCCCGCCAGCGCGGGTTCATCACGTCGACGCGCCACGAGACCGGCCGCCTGCTCGCGACCCTGGCCGCCGCACGGTCCGGCACGCTCGCCGAGCTCGGCACCGGCACCGGCGTCGGCTCCGCGTGGCTGTCGAGCGGCGCCGCCGAGGGCACCCGCATCGTGAGCGCGGAGCTCGACCCGTCGCTGGCCGAGGACGTGCAGAAGATCTTCAGCGACGTCGCGAACGTCGACATCGTGTCGGGCGACTGGACCACGCTCGAGGAGTACGCGCCGTTCTCGTTGATCTTCGTCGACGTCCGTGAGGTCATGGCGGAGATCGACCACCTCGCGGCGCTCCTCGAGCCGGGGGGCATCGCGGTGCTCGACGACTTCACCGCCTCAGCGCACTGGCCGCCCATCGTCGACGGCCAGGTCGACACCGTCCGCGAGCAGTGGCTGACCGACGAGCGGTTCGTCGCCGTGGAGCTCCTGATCGACGCCGACGCCAGCCTGGTCATCGCCACGCGGCGCTGACGCACCGCGGGACCCGTCGAGCAGCACCAGGAACACCTGCACGAGCGGACCGATCAGCACGGCGTAGAGAACGGTGCCGACGCCGACCGTGCCGCCGAGCGCGAAGCCGACCGCCAGCACCGTGATCTCGAGCGAGGTCCGCACGACGCGGATGCTCAGCCCGGTCCTGCGGACGATCCCGCTCCACAGACCGTCGCGCGGTCCCGTGCCGAAGTCCGCACCGATGTACAGGGCGCCGGCGAGGGCGTTGCCCACGATGCCGATCGTCAGGAACGACACCTGGACGCCGAGGTGGTCGGGCGTCGGCAGCCACGCCAGCGTGACGTCGGCCGCGATGCCGATCAGGATCACGTTGAGCAGGGTGCCGATGCCCGGACGCTGGCGCAGCGGGATCCATGCCAGCATCACCACGGCCCCCGTCAGGATCACGACCTGGCCGAATGTGAGCGGCACGATGCCGGCGACGCCCTCGTGGAACACGTCCCACGGGTCGAGCCCCAGACCGGCCTCGACCAGGAAGCCCATCGTGGCGCCGTAGAGCCACAGGCCCACCAGGAGCCGGACGAACCGGCCGGCCGGGCTCGTGGGGATCAGGCGCGCCACGGCGCGACCCACTCGTGGTCGTGGCTGCGCGGCGGCGGGACGTCGCCCCGACCGTCGGTGCGGACGAGGACGGCGGTGCGCCAGGTCGTCCAGGACACGAGTGCGAGAAGTGCGACGATCAGCAACATGCCTCCATCGTCGCGCAGATTGGCCTTGCGCTAAATATCCAATTGGGGGAAGGTGGCTTCATGGCAGTGGTCATCTCCGCACGGCGTCTCGCGACCGTCATCGGCGAGCTCGATGACGATGGTCCGGCGTACCTCGAGATCAGCGACCGCATCCGGGTCGCGGCGATGGACGGGCGACTGGCCGACGGCACCCGCCTCCCGAGCGAGCGTGAGCTGGCCTCCGCCCTGCGGGTGAGTCGCACCACGACCACGCGGGTCTACGCCGAGCTCCGCGAGGCCGGGCTGGTCGAGTCGCGTCGTGGCTCCGGCAGCACGATCGCGCTGCCCATGCAGGCCTCCTCCGCCAGCACGCTGATCGGCATGCACGACGACACCGACACGTTGGCCTTCACCTACTCGGCGCCGGTCGGGCCGCCCGGCATGGCGCGGGCCTTCGAGCGCGCATGCGAGAAGCTGCCCGGCCTGCTGGCCACGAGCGGCTACCTGCCCGACGGGCTCCCGGTCCTGCGCGAGCTGGTGGCGCAGTACTACGCCGACCGCGGGCTCCCGACCGATCCTGCACAGATCATCGTCACGAACGGGGCCATGGGCGCGATCTCGCTGCTCGCGCGCACCCTGCTCTCCCCCGGCGACCGGGTCCTCGTCGAGGGCAGCAGCTATCCCCACGCGCACGACGCCTTCGTGGCCGCCGGTGGTCGCCTCTCCCCCCTGCCCGTCGGCGGCTCCCCGTGGGACAGCGAGGCCATGTCGACCACGCTGGCGGCCGGCCGGCACCGACTGGCCTACGTGATCCCCGACTTCCACAACCCCACCGCGGCCGTCATGTCCGGTGAGGAGCGGGAGCGCTGGGCGCGCGAGCTGCGACGCCACGGGGTGACGGCGATCGTCGACGAGTCGATGCGCGAGGTCAACCTCGACGGCATCGACCTGCCGCCCAGCCTCGCCGAGCTCGACCCGTCGGCCGTGGTCCTCGGTTCGTCGTCGAAACCCTTCTGGGGCGGGCTGCGGGTCGGGTGGATGCGCGTGCCACGGTCGATGGTGATGGGCCTGGTGCAGGCCCGCATGATCGACGACCTGAGCTCGTCGGCCTTCGACCAGATGGTCTTCGCCGAGCTCCTGACCGACGGTGGCCAGACGGCAGCGGCCGGGCGAGCGGCCCTGCGTACCGGGCGCGACCACCTGCTCGCCGAGCTGGCCACGCACGTCCCGGAGATCACCGCGCCGTGCCCGGCCGGTGGCCTGAACCTGTGGGTGACGTTGCCCGGCCGCCTGTCGACGCGGCTGTGCGCGGCCGCCGAGCGTCGCCGGCTGCTGCTCACGCCCGGACCGCGGTTCTTCTCGCACGGCGGCACCGCGGGCGAGCGACACCTGCGGCTGCCCTACGCCCACTCCCCCGACCGGCTCACCGAGGGCGTGGCGCGGCTGCGCCTGGCCCTCGACGACGTCCTGGAGGGCCGGGCCGCCGGCTCCTCGCGGGCCACCCCCATCGACCTGATCGCGTAGAGACACCGCTGGGAGTGGCCCCGGTGCGAAACCGAGTGCCACTCCCAGCGGAGCAGTGAGGTCAGTGCTCAGCGAGCGGCGGAACCCTCGACGTAGTCGGAGTCGGTCTGCTTCCACGCGAAGTGCGAGCGCAGGTCCTTGCCGGTGGCCTCGATGGCGTGCCCAGCCTCCTTCTCGCGGAGCTCGAGGAACTCCTTGCCACCGTTGTCCTGGTCGGCGATGAAGCGCTCGGCGAAGGCCCCCGACTGGATGTCGGCGAGGACCTCCTTCATGCGCTCCTTGACCGAGCCGTCGATGACGCGGGGACCGGAGACGTAGTCGCCGTACTCAGCGGTGTCGGAGATGCTCCAGCGCTGCTTGGCGATGCCGCCCTCCCACATGAGGTCGACGATGAGCTTGAGCTCGTGGAGCACCTCGAAGTACGCGATCTCCGGCTGGTAGCCGGCCTCGGTCAGGGTCTCGAAGCCCGCCTGCACCAGGTGCGAGACGCCACCGCACAGGACGGCCTGCTCGCCGAAGAGATCGGTCTCGGTCTCCTCGGTGAAGGTCGTCTTGATGACGCCGGCGCGCGTGCCGCCGATCGCCTTGGCGTACGAGAGCGCGAGGTCCCACGCCTTGCCGGTGGCGTCCTGCTCGACACCGATGATGTCGGGGATGCCGCGGCCGGCGACGAACTCGCGGCGCACCGTGTGGCCGGGGGCCTTGGGGGCGACGAGCACGACGTCGACGCCCTCGGGCGCCTCGATGTAGCCGAAGCGGATGTTGAAGCCGTGGCCGAACACCAGGGCGTCGCCCGCGACGAGGTTCGGGGCGATGTCCTCGGCGTAGACCGTGCGCTGGACCTGGTCCGGCGTCAGGATCACGATGACGTCGGCCTCCTCCACGGCCTCGGCGACGGAGAGGACCTTGAGGCCCTCGGCCTCGGCCTTGGCGCGGCTCGACGAGCCGTCCTTCAGGCCGACGCGGACGTCGACGCCCGAGTCACGGAGGTTGAGCGCGTGGGCGTGGCCCTGGCTTCCGTAGCCGATGACCGCGACGTTGCGGCCCTGGATGATCGACAGGTCGGCGTTGTCGTCGTAGAACAGCTCGGGCACGAGAATCTCTCCTTGGGTGGGGTGGTTCAGCCGGCCTGGGTGCCGGGGACGGCGCGCAGGCTGCGGTCGGTGATGGAACGGGCGCCTCGGCCGATCGCGACGCGACCGGACTGGGCGATCTCGCGGATGCCGAAGGGCTCGAGGACCTTGAGCATCGCGTTGAGCTTGCCGGAGTCGCCGGTCGCCTCGATCGTGACGGCGTCGGTGGCGACGTCGACGACCTTGGCACGGAACAGCTGCACGGTCTCGAGCACCTGGCCGCGCGTGGCGGGGTCGGTCTTGACCTTGATCAGCATGAGCTCGCGCTCGACCGCGGAGTCGGAGTCGAGCTCGACGATCTTGAGCACGTTGACGAGCTTGTTGAGCTGCTTCGTGACCTGCTCGAGCGGCAGCTCGTCGACGTTGACAACGATCGTCATGCGGCTGATCTCGGGGATCTCCGTGGGTCCGACCGCGAGCGACTCGATGTTGAAGCCGCGGCGCATGAACAGGCTCGAGACGCGCGCGAGGACACCGGGGGTGTTCTCGACGAGGACGGAGAGGGTGTGTTGTGTCGTCATGCCGACACCTCCGTGTGAAAGGCAGAGTACGAAGACGTCGTCATGACATCTGGACTGGTCACTCGCTGGCGCTCGCTCATCAGAGGTCGTCGTTCTCCCACTCGGGCGCGAGGTCACGCGCGATCTTGATGGCATCGTTGCTCGTGCCGGCGGCGACCATGGGCCAGACCATCGCGTCGCGCTCGACCACGAAGTCGATCACGACGGGACGGTCGGTGATGGCCATGGCCTTCTCGATCGTGGCGTCGAGGTCCTCGACGGAGTCGCACCGGAGCCCGACGCAGCCGTACGCATCGGCGAGCTTGACGAAGTCGGGGATGCGGCGGGCGCCGATGCTCTCCGGGCCGGTGTTGAGGTCGGTGTTGGAGTAGCGGCCCTCGTAGAACAGGGTCTGCCACTGCCGCACCATGCCCAGCGAGGAGTTGTTGATGACCGCGACCTTGATCGGGATGCCCTCGAGCGCGCACGTGGCGAGCTCCTGGTTGGTCATCTGGAAGCAGCCGTCGCCGTCGATGGCCCAGACGACACGATCGGGATCGGCCACCTGCGCGCCCATCGCGGCCGGGACCGCGTAGCCCATCGTGCCGAGGCCGCCGGAGTTGAGCCACTGGCGCGGACGCTCGTAGTCGACGTAGTGGGCCGCCCACATCTGGTGCTGGCCCACGCCCGCGGCGTAGATCGCCTCGGGACCGGCGATGGCACTCAGCCGCTCGATCACGGTCTGCGGGGCGAGACCCTCGGCGGGCGCGTCGTAGCCGACCGGGTACTTGGTCTTGACCGCACCCATCTGCTCACGCCAGGCGGTGTAGTCGCCCTTCTCGCCGTCCTCGGCCAGGGCCGCCAGGACCACGAGCAGGTCGCTGATGACCTCCCGGCAGTCGCCCACGATCGGGACGTCCGCGTGGCGGTTCTTGGAGATCTCAGCCGGGTCGATGTCGGCGTGGATCACCTTGGCCAGCGGCGCGAAGGAGTCGAGGTTACCGGTCACGCGGTCGTCGAACCGCGCACCGAGGCTGACCAGGAGGTCCGACTTCTGGAGCGCGGACACTGCGGCGACCGTGCCGTGCATCCCGGGCATGCCCAGGTGCAGCTCGTGGCTGTCGGGGAACGCTCCGCGGGCCATCAGGGTCGTCACGACCGGGATGCCGTAGATCTCGGCGAGGCGCAGCAGCTCGGCGGACGCCTCGGCCTTGATGACACCGCCGCCGACGTAGAGCACGGGGCGCTCGGCGTCGATCAGCAGCCGGGCCGCCTCGCGCACCTGCTTGCCGTGCGGATGCGTCGTGGGCCGGTAGCCGGGCAGGGCCAGCTCGTTCGGCCAGTCGAACGTCGTGGTGGCCTGCAGCGCGTCCTTCGCGATGTCGACCAGGACCGGGCCGGGGCGTCCCGTGCCGGCGATGTGGAAGGCCTCGGCGATGACGCGCGGGATCTGCGACGCGTCGGTGACGAGGTAGCTGTGCTTGGTGATCGGCATCGTGATGCCGCGGATGTCGGCCTCCTGGAAGCCGTCGGTACCGATGAGGCTCGACGAGACCTGGCCCGTGATGGCCACGATCGGGATGGAGTCCATGTAGGCGTCCGCGATCGCGGTGACCAGGTTGGTCGCCCCGGGGCCCGAGGTGGCCATGCACACGCCGACGCGGCCGGAGGCGGACGCGTAGCCCTGGGCCGCGTGTCCCGCGCCCTGCTCGTGGCGCACCAGGATGTGACGGATCGAGGAGTCGAACAGCGGGTCGTACGCCGGGAGGATCGCGCCGCCCGGGATGCCGAAGATGACCTCGACGCCGGAGTTCTCGAGGGCGCGGACGAGGCTCTCGGCACCCGTCAGCGTGGGCGTGCTCGTCTCGATCGACGAGAGGTTCGTCTGGCCCGTCATGCGATGTCCCTTTTCGGTCGTGCGGGAGGTGTGGTGCCCGCTTGTCCTGTCACATAAAAAAACCCCTCGGCCGGAACGGCAGACGAGGGAGACGTGCGCCCGGGGAGGGCGGTCACGTCATACGGATACGAGCAGGAGCGCGTGCACGCGACCAGTGTGTCCCGCAGGTCAGGCGTGGTCAAGTTGCGAGACGACCGGTACCACCATGTGGAACGCCAGTCCGGCAGATTCATGCCCGCGCGGACCCCGCCGCACCTACGATGCCCGCATGCCCTCGTCCCGTGTCCGCGTCGCCGGCGCCGCCCTGGTCCCCGTCCTGCTCCTCACGGCCTGCTCCGCCGGCCGCGCTGCGACCGAGGACGTCGAGTCCGGGCTCACCGCGAGCGGATCGCACTTCCCCGTCGCCGAGCAGCAGGCCGCCTGCGCCGCGAAGATCCTCGTGGCGTCCGACCTCTCCGACGAGGACCTGCAGGTCGTGGCCGATGCCGATCCGAAGGCCGAGCTGTCCGCCGATGCCGCCTCGATCCTCGCCAAGGCCCAGGTGAAGGTGCTCCAGGACTGCGCGGTCTGACGGATCCCGCGGTCGCGGGATCGGCGTTCTCGCACTTGAATGGTGCCGCACGACAGCGCGTCGTGTCCTGAACCAGGGGGTTGTCCAGATGAAGAAGACCATGGCCATGGCCACGTCGGCCGCACTGCTCGTGTTCACCGCTGCCTGCGGGGGCGGAGGTCGTCCGTCGGTCGACGAGCTGTCCGAGGCCCTGACGAGCGAGGACAACGTCTTCGGCGCCGTGCTCGACGGCGACCAGGCCGACTGCGCGGCCGAGGCCCTGGTCGACTCCGACCTGTCCGACGACACCCTCCAGGCCATCGTCGACGGCGACGAGGACTACGAGGGCTCGGACGACGAGCAGGACAAGCTCGACGGCCTCTCGACCGACCTGGGCGCCTGCGTCTCCGAGTGACGCAGGCCCGTGGGTCATGGGTCATGGGGAGCGGTCCCTATCGCGGACGGGACCGTCCTCGGCTTGACTGGGCGTCGCGGGCCGATCCGGTGGCCGGTGGGCGTCGTTTTCCGACCCGGCCGACCGGCCACGGGTCACCTGCAGGTTGAATACCGCACAGAAGCGTGGCAGGGGTCCGCGCCAACACCCAGGAGTTCCCATGAAGAAGCTCATGACGGCCGCCGCCGTCTCCGTCATCATCGTGACCTCGGCCTGCGGCGCGGGTCGCCCGAGCGTCGACGACCTCCAGGCCTCGATCCTGGAGCAGGGCGAGTCGCTCGGCATCACCGAGGAGTCGGCCGAGTGCATCGCCGAGAAGGTCCACGAGTCCGACATCTCCGACGACACCCTGAACAAGATCGTCGACGGTGACATCGACGTCACGGGCGTCTCGGCCGTTCCGCAGGACGACGCCGACGCGTTCGAGGCCCTCACCGACGACGTCACCAGCTGCGTCACCGGCTGACACCACTCACGCCAGCCGGCACGAACTGGCCCGGGATCCGCCTTGGATCCCGGGCCAGTTCGCTCTGCGGGGGCCCGTCCGATTGAATGTCGGTGCGCGGCAGGAAGCTGCGACCGACGAAGGGCACTACCTCATGAAGAAGACTCTGGCCACCACCGCGGCCGTCTCGATGCTCGTCCTCACGGCCGCGTGCGGCGGCGGTGGCGATCGCCCGTCCGCCGACGACATCGCCGACGCCATCAAGAGCGACGACAGCTTCAGCAGCGAGGACGCCACGGACGAGCAGGTCGACTGCGTCGCCAAGGCGTACGCCGACTCCGACCTCTCCGACGAGGCCCTCCGGGCCCTGGTCGACGGTGACGAGGACTACGACGCCTCCGACGAGGACGAGGGCGCCGTCGAGTCCCTGACGCCCGCACTCGCGGAGTGCATCGGCGGCTGACGCCGCCCCGTCGCTTCGGCGTGCTGCCGTCTCACCAGGGCGACGGTGCGTAGTCCTTGAGGAAGACGCCGAACAGGTCCTCGCCCGCCTCGCCGCGCACGACGGGGTCGTAGACCCGGGCCGCGCCGTCGACGAGGTCGAGTGGCGCCTTAAAGCCCTCGTCAGCCAGGCGCACCTTCGTCGTGTACGGGCGCTCGTCAGTGATCCACCCCGTGTCCACCGCCGTCATGAGGATGCCGTCGCTCTCGAGCATCTCCTCGGCACTCGTGCGCGTCAGCATGTTGAGCGCCGCCTTGGCCATGTTGGTGTGCGGGTGGCCGGCCCCCTTGTACCGACGGCCGAACTGACCCTCCATCGCCGAGACGTTGACGACGTACGTCCGGCGGGCCGGCGACGCCGCCATCGCCGGTCGCAGACGGCTGACCAGGATGAACGGCGCCACACTGTTGCAGAGCTGCACCTCGAGCAGCTCGAGCGCGTCGACCTCCGAGACGGTCTGCACCCAGCTGTTGGTGTCGACGACGTCCGGCAGCAGACCACCGGCGTCGATGCGGTCGACGTCGGCCGAGCCCGCGGTCAGCGCCAGCGAGGTCAGGGCGTCCGCGGTGGCGGTGTCCCCCGCCAGCACCGGGTGGGCCGACACCGAGCCCACGAGCGAGGCCGGGTGGGCGTCGCTCGTGTGGCCGAACGTCACGAGCTCGACGGGCGACCCCGCCGGCAACGGCGCCGACTCCGCGTCCGAGATCGCCGAGTAGGCGCCCGGCTGCCGCTTGACGGTCTGCGCGGCGTTGTTGATCAGGATGTCGAGCGGTCCCGCCGCGGCCACGTCGTCGGCCAGGCCGATGACCTGCGCCGGGTCGCGCAGGTCGATGCCGACCACCTTGAGCCGGTGCAGCCAGTCCGCCGAGTCGGGCATCTGCGTGAAGCGGCGCACCGCGTCACGCGGGAAGCGCGTCGTGATCGTGAGGTGCGCGCCGTCGCGGAGCAGGCGCAGGGCGATGTACATGCCGATCTTGGCGCGCCCACCGGTCAGCAGGGCGCGCCGACCCGTGAGGTCGGTGCGCGCGTCGCGCTTGGCGTGGCTGAACGCCGCGCACGTCGGACAGAGCTGGTGGTAGAACGCGTCGACCGTCGTGTACTTGGTCTTGCACATGTAGCAGCCGCGCGGCACCAGCAGCTCCCCCGCGGTGGCCCCTGGCGCGTTCGAGACGAGCGGGATCCCGGCGGTCTCGTCGTCGATCCGGCTCGCCGAGCCCGTCGCGGTCAGCTCGATCACGGCACGGTCGGCCGCGTTGACCTCGTCGCGCTTGGACTTGCGGCGCTCGCGCTTGGCGGCCTTGAAGAACCCGCCCGTCGCCCGTCGCAGCGCGACGTACGAGGGGTCGTCCTCGTCGAGCGCGCCAGCCTGGTCCAGGACGCGGAGGGCGGTCGCGAGGTCGTCGTCGGTGAAGTCGGGCACCGGCGAATTCTACGCGGCCGGTCAGCCGGTCATCGCCCCCGGCCGGTCAGCCGGTCATCGCCCCCGGGCGTCAGCCCGTGATGGCCCCCCGGGCGTCAGCCCGTGATGGCACCGTGGGCCGCCGAGCTCACGAGCTTGCGGTACTTCGCGAGCACGCCCGAGGTGTACTTCGGCGGCAGGGGCTCCCAGCCGACCTTGCGGGCGTCGAGCTCGTCGGCGTCGACGGCGACGTCGAGCCGCTTGTTGGCCACGTCCAGGGTGATCTGGTCGCCGTCCTTCACGAAGGCGATCGGCCCGCCGTCGACGGCCTCGGGAGCGACGTGGCCGACACACAGGCCCGTCGTGCCGCCCGAGAAGCGTCCGTCGGTCATCAGCAGGACGTCCTTGCCGAGCCCGGCTCCCTTGATCGCGCCGGTGATGGCGAGCATCTCGCGCATGCCCGGCCCACCCTTGGGACCCTCGTAGCGGATCACGACGACGTCGCCGGCCACGATCGTGCCGGCCTCGAGGGCGTCCATCGCCTTGCGCTCGCCGTCGAAGACGCGGGCCGTGCCGGTGAACACGTCGGAGTCGAAGCCGGCGCTCTTGACGACGGCTCCCTCGGGCGCCAGCGTTCCGTGCAGGATCGTGAGCCCGCCGGTCCGGTGGATCGGCCGGTCGATCGCGCGGATGACGTCGCCGTCGATGCGCTGCTCGATGTGGGCCAGGTTCTCGGCCATGGTCCTGCCGGTGACCGTCAGGCAGTCGCCGTGCATCAGGCCGGCATCGAGCAGGGCCTTCATGATGACGGGGATGCCGCCGACCTTGTCGACGTCGTTCATGACGTAGCGACCGAACGGCTTGAGGTCGCCCAGGTGCGGGACCTTGTCGCCGATGCGGCTGAAGTCCTCGAGCGTCAGGTCGACCTCGGCCTCGCGGGCGATCGCCAACAGGTGCAGGACCGCGTTGGTCGATCCGCCCAGGGCCATGACGACCGTGATGGCGTTCTCGAACGCCTCCTTGGTCAGGATCTGTCGGGCGGTGATGCCCTGACGGAGCATCTCGACGACGGCCTCGCCGGACTTGATCGCGTACTCGTCGCGACGGCTGTCGATCGCCGGCGGGGCGGACGAGCCGGGCAGGCTCATGCCGAGCGCCTCGGCGGCCGACGCCATCGTGTTGGCCGTGTACATGCCGCCGCACGCGCCCTCGCCGGGGCAGATCGCGCGCTCGATCTTGTCGACCTGCTCGCGTGACATCTTGCCGGCCAGGCACGCACCGACTGCCTCGAAGGCATCGATGATCGTGACGTCCTTGCCGTCGACGTTGCCGGGCATGATCGAGCCGGCGTAGACGAAGACGCTCGCGAGGTCGAGGCGCGCGGCGGCCATGAGCATGCCGGGCAGGCTCTTGTCGCAGCCGGCCAGCAGCACCGAGCCGTCAAGGCGCTCGGCCATCATGACGGTCTCGACCGAGTCGGCGATGACCTCGCGGCTGACGAGCGAGAAGTGCATGCCCTCGTGGCCCATCGAGATGCCGTCGGACACCGAGATCGTGCCGAACTCGAGCGGGTAGCCGCCACCGGCGTGCACGCCCTCCTTGGCGCGCTTGGCCAGGCGGTCGAGCGACAGGTTGCAGGGCGTGATCTCGTTCCAGCTCGACGCCACGCCGATCTGGGGCTTGGCCCAGTCGTCGTCACCCATGCCGACCGCACGGAGCATGCCGCGGGAGGCGGTGGCCTCGAGACCGTCGGTGACGGTGCGGCTGCGGGGCTTGATGTCGGGCGTGGTGGGGTTCGCGGGGCGATCGTCGGCCATGAGGCCAGATTACGTCGGGCTACGGCCCGAGCTCGGGCGGGGCCGGAACCCCGGGGACCGCCGGGCAGTCGCCGGTTCCCTCGTCGGCGCGTTCGACGACGTGCCGGCCGAATCCCGGCAGGGTGAAGCGCAGCCTGCCGCGGCCGGCCTCCTCGACGATGCCCTTGTCGATCAGACGGTCACGGGGCACGCCCAGCTTCTCGGAGGCCATCTCGAGGATCCTGGCGATCTCCCCGCGGGCCACGACGGGCTCGCCGGTGCTGGCCATCGCCACGATGAAGCGACGCTCGGCCGGGGAGGCCGCCTGCCAGCGGGCCTCGTACATCTCGGTGACCTGGTCGCTGACACCGACCAGGCCGTGCTCGACGTGGTCGACGGTGATGGTGTCGCCCCGGGCCGGGTCGGCGGCCTCCCACGCGTGGGCCGCGATGAGCTGCAGGAAGTACGGGTGCCCGCCCGCCTGCAGCGCCACGAGGTCGAGCGCCGCCGAGTCCCAGCCGACGCCGAGCTGGGCCGCCGGCTCCAGCACCAGCTCGCGCGACGGGTCCGGGTCGAGCTCACGCAGGCGGACCCATGCCGTGCGCTCGGCGAAGGTCGCCGCCCTGGTCAGCGTGCCCACGACCGAGGGCAGGCCGGCACCGACGACCGCGAGCGGATTCTCCTCCGGGCGACCGCCGAGGGCCTGCACCGCGTTCAGCAGGACGCTCGTGTCGCTCTCGCGGCCCGCGTGCCACTCGTCGACGAACAGGACCAGGCCTGCGCCACCGGAGGCACGGATCCGTGCGGCCGCTTCGTGGAGATGACGTCCGACGGCGGCGACCGACGCCTCGGGCGCCTCCTGGTCGGCCGCGCTGGACTCGACCTGGGCCGTGACCTTGAGGCCGGGCAGGCCCACCTCGGCGCCGAGCGTGCGCCGGCCGGTCGACCGCGACGCGGGCGACCCCGCGAGCGCGGTCCGCGCCAGTCCCTCCCGCACCGCCGCCTCGAGGTCGGGCAGGTACGGTGCGGCCTTCGCGCAGGCGACCCAGGCCGTCACGAAGCCCAGCGCCTCGGCCTCGCGCTGGGCGTGGCGCAGGAGCGAGGTCTTGCCGAGGCCCCGGACCGCGTGGAACACCGTGGGAGCGCCGGCGAACTCGCCGTAGGCGACCACGGGAGCCAGGAAGCGACGGATGCGACGGATCTCGCCCTCGCGCCCGGCGAGGTGGCGCGGCAGGGCGCCGGGCGTGTAGGGCTGCAGGTCCACGGCGCCGCTCCTGACTGTCTGTTACTGACGCTTCTTCAGTAACAGACAGTAACGGCGGCCACCGACAGTCACGGTTGTGACAGCATGCGGTCCATGACCCGCCTCGCCTGGGTGACGGGGGTCGGATTCGCGGCCGCCGACGCCGACCTTCCCCTCCTGACCACCGCAGCCGACCGGGCCGGACTCGCCAGCGAGATCGTGGTCTGGGACGACCCGGACGTCGACTGGGCCTCCTTCGACCTGGTCGTCGTGCGGTCGTGCTGGGACTACGTGCCGCGTCGCGACGAGTTCCTGGCCTGGGCCGACGCTGTCCCGCGCCTGGCCAACCCCGCTGGCGTGCTGCGCTGGAACACCGACAAGACCTATCTGCGCGAGCTCGAGGCCGCCGGCGTCGCGATCGTGCCCACGGCGTGGTCGGTCGAGCACGCCGAGGACCTGCCGTCCGCCGCCGAGTGGGTCGTCAAGCCCACGATCTCCGCCGGCTCGGCCGACACGGCCCGCTGGAGCGATCCCGAGCGCGCTCTCGAGCACGGCCGCTCGCTCCTCGCCGCGGGCCGACCCACGATGACCCAGCCCTACGTCGACGCGGTCGACAGCGAGGGCGAGACCGGCCTGCTGCTGTTCGGCGGCCGGTTCTCCCACGCCTTCCGCAAGGGCGCACTCCTGACCACGGGCGACGATCCTCGCGAGCTGCCCGAGCTCAAGGAGGACATCCGGGCCCGCGAGCCGTCGGCCGAGCAGATCGCCTTCGCCGAGCGCACGGTGACCGTGGCCGCCGAGATCCTCGGCTCCGAGCCGCTCTACGCCCGGGTCGACGTCGTGACCGATGCCGACGGCAGCCTGCGACTCATGGAGCTCGAGCTCGCCGAGCCGTCGTTCTTCCTCGATCACACCGACGTCGGCGCCGACCGGCTGATCCAGGCTGCGCTCGACCTGTTCCGCCGCCCCTAGGCCAGCGGCCGACCGGCGCGGCGCTCGATCCACCGCTGCGCCGCCGCGAATCCGTCGTCGTACAGCGACTGCTGCTGCGCAGGCGTGATGTCGAAGTCGGTCCACCCGACGCCACGCGGCTTCGCGAAGATCGTGCGCTCGGCGTCGCGCGGGTCCTCGACGTGACGGATCTGCGTCGAGTCGACCGTGGTGTGGATCAGGCTGCGGAGCATCGAGATCGGACCGGTCACGGGGACCGCCGGCGCGCGCTCGCTCGCCGGAGAGCTGAGTCGCACCCCGATCGTGGGCCAGCGTGGTGCCGCACCGTCGTCGCGGTCGAAGGCGGCGACCGGAAAGGTCTCGAGCAGGGAGCCGTCGGCCAACGTCGACTCCCCGTGGGCGCCGCGCAGCCGCACCGGCTCGAACATGAAGGGGATCCCGGCCGAGGCCCGCACCGCCGTCGCGACGTCGACGTCGTCAGGCCGCACCCCGTAGGACGGCAGGTCCCACGGGATGCGGAGGACCCGCTGCCGCGAGAGGTCGCTCGTGGACACGACGAGCCGGTACCGCTGGCGCAGATCGGTCGCGCCCGGGTCGAGCAGCAGGTCACCGAACGTCCGCACCCCCAGATCGCCCAGGACCCCGCGGAGCCACTGCGTCAGGTACTCCCCCGGATGCATGCCGAGGTGGAACAGGATGCCCCAGGCGTCGGCCGCGCGCGGCCACCACTGCAGCCACCGCAGGCCGGGCCGGCGGTCCTGCATCAGCGTGTAGTCGAGCGTGCGCATGATGTCGTCGGCGCGCGCCATCGGCTCCCCCGCGTGCCGCATCGCGGCCATCACCGCGCCCACGACGGCCCCCGCGGACGAGCCCGCGACCCGCTCGAACCGCCACCCGGCGTCGTCGAGCGCGACGGCGGCTCCCACCAGGGCGATGCCCTTGACCCCGCCGCCCTCGAGGACGAGATCGGCGGATCCGTGTCGCGCGTCGTGGGGTTCGCCTGCCATGGTCCGACTGTAGAGCCGTGCCGCCGGTGCGAGCGCGTGACAGGATGCTCGCGTGATCCAGCCCGCCCTCGTCCGCTTCCACGACGTCCGCAGCGCCGACGGCACGGTGCTTCGCGCCTGGGGGAACGGCGGATCAGGTCCGGCCGTGCTGATCTCGAACGGGCTGGGCACCAACCCGTACGCCTGGCCCGCTCTCCTGCGCCCCGACAACGGGATGCGGGTGCTGGGGTGGAACCACCGCGGCATCGGCGGTTCGGAGCGCCCCGAGTCGGGCCGCGTCGACATGGATGCCCACCTCGAGGACATGGCGGCCGTCATGGACGATGCCGGCGTCGATTCCGCCGTCGTGGTCGGCTGGTCGATCGGCGTGAACGTGGCTTTCGAGTTCGCCGTCCGGTATCCCGACCGCGTCAGCGGGATCCTGGCGGTCTGCGGCGTCCCGGGCGCCACGTTCTCGACGATGCTCGAACCGTGGCGGGTGCCCCCGATCGTGGCGCAGAACCTCATGGTCGGTCTGGCCCGGCTCTCGACCGTGACCGGTCACGGCCTGGCGCCCGTCACCAGCCGGATCCCCTGGACCCGGTTCTCGGTCAACCTGCTCAAGATGGCCCGCGTGTTCGCGCCGAGCGCCGACGACACGGTGCTGCGCGCCGTCGTGCAGGAGTTCTTCACGTCCCACCCCGCCTGGTACGCCCAGCTGGCGCTGGAGGCGGCCCGGCACGACCGGGTCTCGCTCTCGCAGATCACCGTGCCGACCACGCTCGTGGCCGGCACGAAGGACCTCCTGGCCGGTGCCGGGGCGATGCGCTCGGCCGCCGAGCGCATCCCCGGTGCGCGCTACCGCGTCGTCGAGGGCACGCACTTCCTGCCGATCGAGTGGCCCGAGGTCGTGCTCGAGGAGCTCGAGTGGCTCCTCGAGCGCGTCAGCTGAGCTTCTCGAGGATCAGCTCGCGGACGCGGCCGGCGTCGGCCTGACCGCGCATCTCCTTCATGACCGCGCCGATCAGCGCGCCGGCGGCCTGGAGCTTGCCGTCGCGGATCTTGTCGGCCACGTCAGGGTTGGCCTCGATCGCCCGGTCGACCGCGTCGCCGAGGGCGCCGTCGTCGGAGACGACCTCCAGACCACGGGCCGCCACGACCTCCTCGGGCGTGCCCTCACCGGCGAGGACGCCGTCGAAGACGTCACGCGCGAGCTTGTCGTTGATGCGTCCGGCGTCGATGAGCGCCTGGACCCCGGCGACCTGCTCCGGGGTGATCGGCAGGTCCGCCAGGTCGACACCCGTGTCGTTGGAGCGCCGGGCCAGCTCGCCGAGCCACCACTTGCGTGCGGCCTGGGGCGCGGCGCCCGCCGTGACCGTCGTGGCGACGAGCTCGAGGGCCCCCGCACCGATCGTGTCGCGCATGTCGAGGTCGGAGAAGTCCCACTCCGCCTGGAGCCGCTTGCGACGCTCCGAGGGCGGCTCGGGCAGCGTGCCGCGCAGCTCGTCGACCCACTCGCGCGACGGGGCGACGGGCGCCAGGTCGGGCTCCGGGAAGTAGCGGTAGTCCTCGGCGTCGGACTTCTCACGTCCGGGCGACGTCGTGCCGTCGGACTCGTGGAAGTGACGGGTCTCCTGGACGACCTTCTGGCCGGCGTCGAGGATGCCGGCGTGGCGGCCGACCTCGTACCGGACGGCGCGCTCGACGGAGCGGAAGGAGTTGACGTTCTTGGTCTCGCTGCGCGTGCCGAGGGTGCTTGAGCCGACCGGCTTCAGCGAGAGGTTGACGTCGGCGCGGAGCGAGCCCTGGTCCATCCGGGCGTCCGAGACCCCGAGGGCCACCATCAGGTCACGCAGCTGGTTCACGTAGGCGCGGGCGACCAACGGTGCCTTGTCGCCGGGCACCTCGATCGTGCGCGTGACGATCTCGATCAGCGGGATGCCGGCGCGGTTGTAGTCGAGCAGCGAGTGGTCGGCACCGTGGATACGGCCCGTCGCGCCGCCCACGTGGAGGCTCTTGCCGGTGTCCTCCTCCATGTGCGCGCGCTCGATCTCGATGCGGTAGACCTCGCCGTCGCCCCCGTCTTCAGAAGGCAGAGTGACGTCGGTGTAGCCGTCGAACGCGATCGGCTCGTCGTACTGCGACGTCTGGAAGTTCTTCGGCTGGTCCGGGTAGAAGTAGTTCTTGCGGGCGAACCGGCACCACTCGGCGATCTCGCAGTTGAGCGCGAGTCCGATGCGGATGGCCGACTCGATCGCCTTGGCGTTGACGACCGGGAGCGCGCCGGGCAGGCCCAGGCACACGGGGCAGACCTGGGTGTTGGGCTCAGCGCCGAACTCGGTGGCGCAGCCGCAGAACATCTTGGTGTTCGTGCCGAGCTCGACGTGGACCTCCAGGCCCATGACCGGCTCGTAGCGCGTGAGCGCCTCGTCGAACGGCACCAGCGGGGTCTTCGTCGCGGCGTTCATCGGGCGACCTCCTCGAGGACGGGGGCGGGCACGAGGCGCTCGAGGGCAGCGCCCGCGTTGTACAGACGGTCGTCGGCCTGGGCCGGAGCGAGGAACTGCCCACCGACGGGGAGGCCGGAGTCGTCGGCCAGACCGATCGGCACGCTGATGCCGGGCACACCCGCGAGGTTGGCCGGGATCGTGCAGACGTCCTCGAGGTACATCGCCAGCGGGTCGTCGGACTTCTCGCCGAGACGCCACGCCGTGGTGGGCGCGGTGGGCGAGAACAGCACGTCGACCTGTCCGAAGGCGGCACTGAAGTCCTGGGCGATCAGCGTGCGGACCTTCTGCGCCGAGCCGTAGTAGGCGTCGTAGTAGCCGCTCGAGAGGGCATAGGTGCCCAGGATGATGCGGCGCTTGACCTCGTCGCCGAAGCCGGCGTCGCGCGTGGCGGCCATGACCTGCTCCGCCGAGGGCGACGGGTTGCCCTCGGGCGTGACGCGCAGGCCGTAGCGCATCGCGTCGAAGCGGGCGAGGTTGCTGGAGACCTCGCTCGGCATCACGAGGTAGTACGCCGCGATGCCGTGCTGGAAGCTCGGGCAGGAGACGTCAACGATCTCGGCGCCGGCCTCGGCGAGCTTGGCGACCGCCTCGTCGAAGCGGCGCTGGACGCCCGGCTGGAAGCCCTCCCCACCGAACTCGCGGACGATGCCGATGCGCAGACCGGCGACGTCGCCGCGGCGCGCGGCCTCGACGACCGAGGGCACCGGGGCATCGATGCTGGTGGAGTCCCGCGGGTCGTGCCCCGCGATGACCTCGTGCAGCAGGGCCGCGTCGAGCACCGAGCGCGCCATGGGACCGACCTGGTCGAGGCTGCTCGCCATCGCGATGACGCCGTAGCGCGAGACGCCGCCGTAGGTGGGCTTGACGCCCACGATGCCGGTCATGGCGCCGGGCTGGCGGATCGAGCCGCCGGTGTCGGTGCCGAGCGCGAGCGGGGCCTCGTAGGCGGCGACGGCCGCGGCCGAGCCGCCGCTGGAGCCACCCGGGATGCGGCCGGTGTCCCACGGGTTGCGTGCAGGCCCGTAGGCGGAGTGCTCGTTGGACGAGCCCATCGCGAACTCGTCGAGGTTGGTCTTGCCGAGGATCGGCAGTCCGGCGGCACGCAGGCGCGCGACGACGGTGGCGTCGTACGGCGGGATCCAGCCCTCGAGGATCTTCGACCCGGCCGTGGTGGGCTGGCCCGTGGTGTTGATGAGGTCCTTGACCGCGATCGGCACACCCGCGAGCGTCGGCAGGGTCTCCCCCGCGGCACGGCGCGCATCGACGTCCGCCGCCGCCGCCAGGGCACCCTCGGCATCGACGTGCAGGAAGGCGTTGAGGTCGCCATCGACCATGGCGATGCGGTCGAGCTGGGCCTGGGTCGCCTCGACCGAGGTGACGCTGCCGTCGGCGAGCTGTGCTGCCAGGTCGGAGGCGTGGAGGCGGGTGGTCATGCCTCCTCCCCCAGGATCTTCGGGACCAGGAAGCGGTCCTCCTCGGCTGCCGGGGCGCCGGCGAGCGCCTCGTCGCGGGACAGGCCGGGGGTCGGCTCGTCGGCCCGGAACACGTTGGTGATCGGCACCGGGTGGCTCATGGGCGCGACGTCGGTGCCGGCCGACTCGACGACGCCCTGCACGGCGGCGACGTGGTCGAGGATGGCCGGCAGCTCGGCGCCGAGCCGGTCGAGCTCGGCGTCACTGAGGCTGATGCGGGCGAGGCTCGCCAGGTGGGCGACGTCCTCACGCGAGAGGGGCGACGACATGCGTCTCCTGGGTCGTGGGGTCAGTACCGCGCCATCCTAGTGACACCCGCGCCCTCACCTGACGCGTCACCGGCCGTTCACCCGGCACCCCTACCGTCCGTCCGTGCCCGAGACCCTGCAGATCGATCGGCTCGACGGATTCAGCGTCGACGACTCCGACGACGACGACCCCGTCCTGCTCGACGCCTCCGGCCTCCCGGTCGACACCTGGCGGGAGGGCTACCCGTACGACGAGCGGCTCGACCGCACGACGTACGACCTCGAGAAGCGGCTCCTGCAGATCGAGCTGATCAAGCTGCAGAGCTGGGTCAAGGACACCGGCCAGCGGATCGTGCTGGTGTTCGAGGGACGCGACGCGGCCGGCAAGGGCGGCACGATCAAGCGTTTCACCGAGCACCTGAACCCGCGTGGTGCCCGGGTCGTCGCGCTCGTGAAGCCCACCGACCGCGAGCAGAGCCAGTGGTACCTGCAGCGCTACGTGGCCCACCTGCCGAGCGCCGGGGAGGTCGTGTTCTTCGACCGCTCCTGGTACAACCGGGCGGGCGTCGAGCGGGTCATGGGGTTCTGCACGCCCGACCAGTACACGGAGTTCCTGCGGCAGGCACCGGCGTTCGAGAAGATGCTGGTCAACGACGGCGTGCACGTCGTGAAGTTCTGGTTCTCGGTCTCGCGCGCCGAGCAGCTGACGCGCTTCACGATCCGCCAGATCGACCCGGTGCGGCAGTGGAAGCTCTCGCCGATGGACCTCGCGTCGCTCGACAAGTGGGACGCCTACACGCAGGCCAAGGAGGCGATGTTCCGCAAGACCGACACGCGGCACTCGCCGTGGACCGTCGTGAAGAGCAACGACAAGAAGCGGGCCCGGCTCGAGGCGATGCGCCACGTGCTCCACCGCTTCGACTACCCGGGCAAGGACCACGACGTCGTGCGCACGCCCGACCCGCTCGTCGTGGGCGCTGCGGCGGACCTGTTCGACCCGGACGACGCCGACGTCGACTGACCGGCGAGCGGGACGGCGGACAAGAGATGATGCATCGGGGTCGCCGGGGCAGCCCGGATGCATCATCGCTCGTCGGCCCGCCGCCTGGTCCGTGGCCGCTTGTCCGAACCATCCCGGGGCGGTCAGGTGGTTGGTGGTGGGACCTCAGGCGCGGGCGCGGTTCTGGGCGAACAGTCGCGCGGCCAGCACCAGGATCGTGACGCCGAGGACGATGTCGGCCACGACGTGGGCCTGACGCCACAACGGCATGTCGAGCGCACCCGGGACGGTGTAGTGACCGATGCCGATCAGACCGCTCACCGAGTAGACGGCAAGCCCGACCACGGCAGGCACGACCCGGCCGCGCACGAGGTTCCAGACGCCCCAGGCTCCGAATGCCGTGAAGACGAACCACGCCAGCCCGACCACGGTGTCGCTCGGTGTCGGGATCGTCGCATCGGGTCCCGGGGCGGGGAAGTCGTCGTAGTTCACGTAGTTGTCGACGTAGTGCACGACCGACACCACCACGGCCAGGGCGACGACCAGCAGGATCGCGCGGGTGCCACGCAGCACCGAGGTGCCTCGCGGCGCCGTGGGGTCGGACATGGGGCTCATGCTGCCCTGCCGTCGCCGACCTGACCAGTGGCTGCTGACCCGTGCCTACTGGCCCGTGCGGCCGTCGATCGCCTCGCGCAGGAGGTCGGCGTGCCCGCAGTGGCGGGCGTACTCCTCGATCATGTGCACCAGCAGGTCGCGGATCGTGACGACCTCACCGCCCCGGCGACGGATGACCAGCTCGCGCCCGAGGTCGGACTCCGGCACCTGCGCGAACCACTCCTCGGCCCGGGAGACCTCGGCACGCCACCGGTCGAACGCCTCGGTCACGCAGGCGTCGGTGGGCTCGGCACCGACGAAGTCGAGATCGGCCACCTCGGCGTCACGGAACGGCTGGGGCTCCTCCAGGCCCAGCCCCACCTGAGCGAACCAGAACTGCTCCACGCTCGCCAGGTGCCGCACGAGGCCCAGCAGGCTCATGGTGCTGGGCAGCACGCTGCGGGTCGCGAGCTGCTCGGCAGAGAGCCCCTCACACTTCAGCACGAGTGTGTGGCGGTAGATGCGCAGGTAGTCGGCATAGGTGGCCTTCTCACCGACCGGCTGCTCGCCGTCGCGCGGGTCGGGACCGGACGTGAGCCACAGGTCGGCCATCAGTGCGCGCCGCAGTTCTCCGCGAGGACCCGGACGCGCGACACGCGTCCGGCGGCCAGCCGCGAGGGCGAGGGGACCGGACGGCGCACGAGCTCGCCGCCGCAGTTGGGGCACACGCCGTGCAGCACGTTCTCGGCGCACTCGCGGCACCACGTGCACTCGAACGAGCAGATCAGCACGTCGGTCGACTCCGGGGGGAGGTCGCGGTCGCAGCACTCGCAGCTCGGGCGGATCTCCAGCACGTCAGGACTCCTCGGTCTCGTCGTCGCTCGTCTCCGGCTCGGCCGGCGCCGGAGGGCCTTCGTCGAGCAGCTTCTGGAAGCCGGCCTCGTCGAGGATGGGGACGCTGAGCTGTTCGGCCTTGTCGGCCTTGGAGCCGGCATTCTCGCCCACGACGACGTAGTCGGTCTTCTTGCTGACCGAGCCCGCCGCCTTGCCGCCGCGCTCGATGATGGCCTCCTTGACGGAGTCGCGCGTGTAGCTCTCGAGCGATCCGGTGACGACGATCGTGAGGCCGTCGAGCACCCCGCCGGTGACCGCCTGGCCCGGACCCGGGTGACCGGGGATCTCGAACGGCACGCCAGCCTCGCGCCAGCTGCTGAGGATCTCGGCGTGCCAGTCGACCTCGAGCCAGGCCTTGACCGACTCGGCGATGATGCCGCCCACGCCGTCGACGGCCGACAGCTCCTCGACCGCGGCGTCCTCGATGGCCCTCAACGACCCGAAGTGCTGCGCGAGCGCGCGAGCGGCGACCGGGCCGACGTGGCGGATGTTGAGGGCGACCAGGAAGCGCCAGAGATCTTTGGTTTTGGCCTTCTCGAGCTCGTCGAGCAGCTTGAGCGCCTGCATCGAGAGGATGTGGGTCTCGCTGCCGTCGAACTCCCCGTCCGGGTCGAACGGCGGGTCGTCCTTCTTGCGGCGCAACCGGCGGAACGGTGAGCGCGTGTCGGTGGTGCCGTCGTCGTTGACCCGGGGCGCCCCGGTCTCGGGGTCGCGGACCTCGACGTCGATCCCGAAGAGGTCCTCGGCCCCGAGCGCGAACAGGCCCGCCTCAGTCACGAGCGGGGGCACCTCGGGTCGCGTGGGCCGCGTGAGGGCCGCGGCGGTGACCTCGCCCAGCGCGTCGATGTCGAGCGCCCCGCGCGAACCGATGTGCTCGACCCGACCCCGCACCTGGGCCGGACAGGACTGCGCGTTCGGGCAGCGCAGGTCGATGTCGCCCTCCTTCATGGGGCGTAGCTCGGTGCCGCACTCGGGGCACCCGGTCGGCATCTCGAACTCGCGCTCGGTGCCGTCGCGCAGCTCGACGACCGGACCGAGGACCTCGGGGATGACGTCGCCGGCCTTGCGGAGCACGACGGTGTCTCCGATCAGGACGCCCTTCTCGCGGACGACGTCCTTGTTGTGCAGCGTGGCCTGGCGCACGACGCTGCCCGCGACCAGCACGGGCTCCATCTGCGCGTACGGGGTGGCGCGACCCGTGCGCCCGACCGACACGATGATGTCGACCAGCGTGGTCTGGACCTCCTCGGGCGGGTACTTGTAGGCGATGGCCCACCGGGGCGCCCGGCTGGTCTCGCCGAGCTCGTCGTGCATCGCCAGCTGGTCGACCTTGACCACGACGCCGTCGATCTCGTGGACGATCGAGTGCCGACCCTCGCCCAGCTCGGCGATGCGCGCCGCGACGTCGTCGACGCCTGCGTACACGCGGCTGTTGGGACTGATCGGCAGGCCCCACGACCCCAGGAGGTCGTAGACCTCGCTCTGGGTGTCGACCGGCGGGTCGGGCCAGGCACCGATGCCGTGCACGTAGAGCGACAGCGCCTCGATGCGGGCCAGGCCGGCCTCCAGCTCGAGGCCGGACTTCTTGTGCAGGAGCTGGCGCAGGCCGCCGCTGGCGGCGTTGCGGGGGTTGGCGAAGGCCGGGAACCGGCGTCCGGCACTGATCGCGGCGCGATCGCGGTCGACGCCCCGACCCACGGCGTCGGCCGTCGCGCGCTCGCGCAGGTCGGCCTGGAGGGCGTTGAGCCGGTGGAAGGCCTCGACCGCGATGAACACCTCGCCCCGCACCTCGACCAGCGGCGGGTGCCCCTCGCCCGAGAGCCGCTCGGGCAGCGAGGCGAGCTTGACCGCGTTGGTCGTGACGTCCTCACCGATGCGCCCGTCGCCCCGGGTGGCCGCCGTGACGAGCACGCCGTCCTCATAGCGCAGGGAGATGGCCAGCCCGTCGATCTTGGCCTCGGTGAGCCAGGCGACCGTGCGCGCCGTGGCCGCCTCGGTCTTGGCGCACCAGGCGCGCAGCTCGTCGGCGGAGAACACGTTGTCGAGGCTGAGCATGCGCTCGGCGTGCTCGATGGGGGCCAGGTCGGAGCTCGCCGCGGCGCCGACCCGCTGCGTGGGCGAGTCCTGGCCCTGCAGGGCCGGGAACAGCCGCTCGAGCGCCTCGAGGCGCTGCAGGTCGGCGTCGTACGTGGCGTCGTCGACGAGCGAGGCGTTGCGTCCGTAGTAGGCCTCGCGCGCGGTCTCGATGCGCTCGACCAGCGACTGGACCTCGAGCCGGGCGTCGTCGAGGCTGACCTCAAGGGCCTGTTCCGGATCGGAAGTCTCGGGCGTCGCCGGGGGCGCCGCCCGCGCGCCCTTCTTCCGTGGACTCATGGTCCGAGACTAGTGGCGGGCACCGACGTTCGCCGCGAGCGCGAGGGCCTGCCGGGCCCAGGCCGGGGTGGCGCTGGCGAGCCCGCAGGACGGACTGACGACGACGCGGGGATCGGCCGTCTCCTCGTCGAACCCCAGGCGACCGAGGAAGGACTCGACCCGTCCGATCAGCACCGACGAGGTGGGCACCGTCGCGGGGTCGACCGATGGCACGACGCCCATCCACAGGTCGAGGCCCGCCTCGAACGCCTCGCCCCAGGCATCACTCGGCGGCGTCAGCGCGAGGTCGAACCCGACCGCCGCGAACCCGGCGCCGTGCAGGAGCGCGACCGGCACGTCGCTGGCACAGACGTGCACGACCGGCGTGGCACCCGCGTCGCGCACGACGTCGGTGAGCAGGCGCAGGTGCGCGTCGGCCTCCGGCGGGTGGATCGTGCGGTGGCGACCGAACCCGCTGGCCGTGGGGATCCCGGCGTCGAGCACCGCCGGGAGCGCCGGCTCGTCGACCTGGACCACGAGCTGGGCCTTCGGGAACCGCCGCTTCAGGTCGCCGAGGTGCTCGGCGAGGCCGGCCGCGAGCGACTCGGCGAGGTCGCGTCGGGCGCCGTGGTCGACCAGGATCTTCTCGCCGCGGGCGAGCTCGGCAGTGGCGGAGAGGGTCCACGGTCCGGCGAGCTGCTGCTTGAGAGGTCCCTCGTGATCGGCGCCGAGCTCCTCGAGGGCGTCCAGGTCCTGCGCGAGGAGCGACTCCGCCAGGCGGTGGTCACGCCCCGAGCCGACCCCGACCCGCCAGCCCGCAGGCTGCAGGTCGGCCTGGAGTCCGTCGAGCAGCGCCAGCGAGCGACCGATCATGGCCGCGTGGACGCCGCGGGCCGGCAGCTCGGGCACGAACGGCAGGTCGAGCCCGCCGAGCGACACCTTGGCCCACTCCCGGAAGTCCTCGCCCGGAACTGACCCGACCCCCGTGGCACGCATGGTCTCACCCTAGGGGCGGAGGTGGCGGCGCACTGCGACGGCTGCGGTGCGGCCCGCGCGGTTGGCGCCGATCGTGGACGCCGACGGCCCATAGCCGACGAGCTGCACCCGGGGGTCGACGACGGACTCCGTCGCGGTCGCGCGCGTGGCCCCGAGCTGGATCCCCCCGCGCGAGGAACGCAGGTGCAGCGGCGCCAGGTGCTCGACGTCGGGGCGAAAGCCCGTGGCCCACAGGATCACGTCAACCGGCTCGAACGAGCCGTCGTCCCAGCGCACGCCGTCGGGCTCGACCCGCTGGAACATCGGCCGGCGCTCGTAGGCACCCAACCGCTCGGCCTCCGCCTCCTGCGGCCGCAGCATCAGTCCGGTGACACTGACGACGCTGCGGGGTGGCAGGCCCTGCTGCACCCGTTCGGCGACCATCGCGACGGCCTCGCGCCCCGCCTCGGGGTCGAACCTCCCGGTGCGCCACACCGGCTCGCGCCGCGTGACCCAGAGCGTGTCGGTGACCGGCCGCAGCGCCCCGAGGAACTGCACGGCCGACGCCCCACCCCCGACGACCAGCACGCGCTTCCCGCGGAAGTGCTCGCGGCCGGGGTAGCCCGCGGTGTGCAGCTGCTCCCCCGCGAACACCTCCTGGCCGGGATAGCGCGGGATGAACGGTCGCCGCCACGTGCCGCTGGCGTTCACGAGCGTCCTCGTGCGCCAGGTCCCTCCGCCGGAATCGACCAGCAGGAGCGCCGGGTCGTCGGGGTCCTGCCGCACGTGCTCGACCGGGACGGGTCGCTCGACGGGGAGTCCGTGGTCCTGCTCGTACGCCGCGAAGTAGGCCGGGACGAGCTCGTTGGCCCGCTCCGGCCCGACCGCCGCCGGCAGTGGGGCGTCGGGCAGGTCGGCCACACCGTGGACGTCGGCCATCGTCAAGGCGTCCCACCGGTGCTGCCAGGCTCCGCCGGCAGCGTCGTTCGCGTCGAGGACGACGTGGTCGATCCCGAGCCGGCGCAGGTGGAACGAGGACGACAGGCCGGCCTGGCCGGCGCCGATCACGAGGCTGTCGAGCACCGCCTCGGTCGCCGGGTCCGTCGCCGGGGTCACGCCGGACTCGTGGACCGCCGCCGCGTCCGGGAGATCGTGGCCGAGCCGACGACCCGGGTGCCGTCGTAGACGACGCACGCCTGGCCGGGCGCGATGCCCTCGGCCGGGTCGAGCAGCTCGACGTGGACGGTGCTCGCTCGGTCGTCGTCCACTCCGGGATCACGATCGACACGGACCCGCGCCCGGTGCTCGGCACCGTGGGCGCGCAGCTGCACCGTGCACGTGATCTCGCGGGTCGGCGCCGCGGTGCACCACAGCGGCGAGACGCCGTCGAGCGCGTCGACGAGCAGCTGGTCGCGCGGCCCCACCGTGACGGTGCCCGACACGGGCTCGATGTCGAGCACGAACCGCGGCTTGCCGTCGTCGGCCGGCACGCCCAGGCGCAGGCCGCGGCGCTGTCCGATCGTGAAGGCGTAGGCACCGTCGTGCTCGCGCAGCACCTCGCCGGACTCGTCGACGATCGTGCCCGGACGAGGACCGATCTTCTCGGCCAGCCAGCCCGCGTTGTCGCCGTCAGCTACGAAGCAGATGTCGTGGCTGTCGGGCTTGCTCGCGACCTGCAGGCCGCGCTCCTCGGCCTCGCGGCGCACGTCCGGCTTGGTCGAGTCGCCCAGCGGGAAGTGCGACCGGCTCAGCTGGTCCTGCGTCAGCACGCCGAGGACGTAGCTCTGATCCTTGGCCATGTCGACCGCGCGATGCATCTCGACGAGTCCGTCGTCGCCCGTGCGCACCTGCGCGTAGTGACCTGTCACGACCCCGTCGAACCCGAGGGCGAGGGCCCGCTCCAGGACGGCCGCGAACTTGATCTTCTCGTTGCACCGCAGGCACGGGTTCGGAGTGCGACCGGCCTCGTACTCGCTGACGAAGTCGTCGACGACCGCCTCGGCGAACTCGTCGCTCATGTCCCAGACGTAGAACGGGATGCCGATCGCGTCGGCGGCCCGGCGCGCGTCGTTCGAGTCCTCGATCGAGCAGCAGCCACGCGCACCCGACCGGTACGACTTGGGGTTGCGGCTGAGCGCCAGGTGCACGCCGGTGACCTCGTGGCCGGCGTCGACCGCGCGCGCCGCGGCAACGGCGGAGTCGACACCGCCGGACATCGCGGCGACGAGTCGCAGCCGCGCGCCCGTCATCCCCGCGCCCGTCATCCCCGCGCCCGTCATCGCCGTGCCCGTCATCGCTGCCTCACCGCCCGCGCCGCGCTCGCGCGGTCATGGACCTCGGGCAGGACGGCCAGCACCCGGTCGATCTCGGCGTCGGTGGTGGTGCGGCCCAGGCTGAACCGCAGCGACCCGGCGGCGGCGTCCTCGTCGTAGCCCATCGCGAGCAGGACGTGGCTGGGCTGCGGGACGCCGGCGGTGCAGGCCGATCCGGTCGAGACCTCGATGCCGTGGGCGTCGAACAGCATCAGCATCGCGTCGCCGTCGCAGCCCGGGAACGTCACGTGGGCGACGTGCGGGAGGCGCTGGTCGGGACCTGACGGACCGTTGACCACGGCGTCGGGCACCAGGTGGAGGATGCCGGCGACGAGTCGGCCGCGGAGGGCCTCGAGGCGCTCCGCCTCCGCCGCCTGCGACCGGACCGACACGTCGACCGCGGCGGCGAACGAGGCGACGAGCGGTGCACCGAGGGTGCCCGACCGCACGTCGCGCTCCTGACCACCGCCGTGGAGCAGGGGCATGAGGTCCAGCTCACGCACCGCGAGGAGCGCCCCGACACCGACCGGGCCACCGAGCTTGTGGGCCGTGACGGTCATGGCGTCGAGCCCGCTGGCGCCGAAGTCGATCGCCAGGTGACCCGCCGCCTGCACGGCATCACTGTGCACGGGGATGCCGTGCTGCTTCGCCAGCGCGACGACCTCGGAGATCGGCTGGATGGAGCCCATCTCGTTGTTGGCCCACATCGTGGTGATCGCCGCGACGGCGCGCGGGTCGACGTCGATCGAGTCGCGCAGGTCGTCGAGCCGCAGCACCCCGTGACGGTCGACCGCGGTCGTGACGATGTCGGCCCCCTGCTCCTTGCCGAGCCAGACGACCGGGTCGAGCAGGGCGTGGTGCTCGATCGCGCTGAAGAGCAGGCGGCGGCGGGCCGGATCCTGCGCGTGCCGCGACCAGTACAGGCCCTTGATGGCCAGGTTGTTGGCCTCGGTGCCACCGGACGTGAACACGACCTCGCTGGGACGTGCGCCGAGTCGCTCGGCGATGAGCTCGCGCGACTCCTCGACGACGCGCCGCGCCGCGCGTCCGGAGGCGTGCAGCGACGACGGGTTGCCCGTGTGTCCGAGCTGCTCGGTCAGGACAGCGATCGCCTCTGTCACCATCGGCGTGGTCGCCGCATGGTCGAGGTACACCGGAGGGTGCTGCTCGGGGCTGCGCTGCTCGTGGCTGCGCTGCTCGGGACGGGGGACGCTCATGGTCGTTCCAGCGTAGACCGCACGTTCACGCGCCGGGATCAGGCACAGACCTCGACCACCGCGCGGGCCGCGTCATCGAGCTGGGCGGCGGTGACGGCCGCCCCGAACGTGAAGCGCACGGCGGTCTGCGCGACCTCGCGCTCCAGGCCCATCGCCGTCAGCACGTGGCTGGGCTCGTCGCTGCCGGCGTGGCAGGCCGATCCGCTGGACACGACGACGCCGCGCCGCTCGAGGTCGAGCAGGATCGACTCCCCCGAGCGCCCCGGGAACACGAAGGACGCGCTGCCCGGCAGCCGGTGGACGCGATGGCCCGTGAGCCGGGCCGTGGGCGCGCCCGCGAGCACCTGCTCGACGAAGCGGTCGCGGAGTGCGGCGACGCCCGACGCGTCCGGCCGAGCGGCGCGGACGGCGGCCGCCAGGCCCACCGCCGAGGCGACGTTCTCGGTGCCGGACCGTCGACCGTGCTCCTGGCCGCCCCCGTGCAGGAGTGGCTCGAACCGGACCCGCCGCGCGACGAACAGCACGCCCACGCCCTTCGGGGCGCCGAGCTTGTGGCCCGAGAGGCTGAGCGCCTGCACCCCGAGGCGCGCGACGTCCAGGTCGAGCCATCCGGCGCCCTGCACCGCATCGGTGTGGAAGGGGACGCCCCGCTCGGCCGCGACCGCCGACAGCGCGGCGACGTCCTGCACCGTGCCGACCTCGTTGCTCGCGAGCTGCACGCTCACGACGGCAGTGTCGTCGCGGAGCGCGGCGGCGAGCTCGTCGGGCGCGACCCGCCCGAACGCGTCGACGCCGATCTCGGTGACCTCGAAGCCCTGGCGCGCGAGCCAGGCGGCCGACTCCAGGACGGCCGGGTGCTCGATCGCGCTCACCACGACGTGGCGACCGCGGGTCGAGGCGAGGGCCAGGCCCTTGACCGCCGCGTTGTCGGACTCGGTGCCGCCCGAGGTGAACGTGATCTCCCCCGGCCGCGCGCCGAGGAACGTGGCGACGTCGCGGCGCGCGTCCTCGAGGGCGCGGCGGGCGAGCTCTCCGGGCTCGTGCGTGCTGGAGGGGTTGCCGAACGTGCCGGTGAGGTACGGCCACATCGCCTCGAGCACGTCACGCCGCACCGGGGTGGTGGCGGCTTCGTCCAGGTACACGGTGCTCATTCCCGCCCAGGGCCCGGGACCCCTGCCGGCACCCATCCCCGCCCAAGGCCCGGGACCCCTGCCGGGGTCACCGGGTGATCCTCATGTCGAGGCCCAGGTCGAGCGCGCGGACACCGTGGGTGAGGGCGCCGACGCTGATGACGTCGACGCCGGTCTCGGCGATCGCGCCGACGCTCTCGAGGTTGACCCCGCCGCTGGCCTCGACGATGGCCCGGCCGGCGACGACCTCGACCCCCGTGCGCAGGTCCTCGAGGGCGAAGTTGTCGAGCATGATCGTGTCGACGCCACCGGCGAGCACGGGCTCGACCTGGCCCAGCCGGTCGACCTCCACCTCGAGGTGCATCGTGTGCGGGATCTGGGCCCGGGCGGCCGTGATGGCGGCGGTGATGTCGTCGGTCAGGGCGAGGTGGTTGTCCTTGGCCATGACGGCGTCCGAGAGCGAGAAGCGGTGGTTGTGCCCACCCCCGCAGCGCACGGCGTGCCGCTCGAGGACGCGCAAGCCGGGCGTGGTCTTGCGGGTGTCGACGACGCGCGCCCGGGTGTGGGCGACCGCCGCGACGTACTGCGAGGTCAGGGTGGCGATGCCGCACATCCGCTGCAGGAGGTTCAGCGCGATGCGTTCGCCGCGGAGGATGGCGCGCGCCGGCCCGCTGATCGTGGCGAGCACGTCACCCGCGGCGAACTCCTCCCCGTCATCGATGTGCAGCACGACCTCGACGGTCGGGTCGACCTCGTCGAACACGACCTCGAGCACCTGCACCCCGGCCATGACACCGGGCTCGCGCGCGACGACGTCGGCCGTGGCGACGGCGGCGGCGGGGACGAACACCTGCGACGTGACGTCCCCGGAGGGGGCGTCCTCGGCGAGCGCCGCCACGACGACGGGTCGGATCTGCGCGGGCTCAAGCACGTCGCTCCCCAGCCGCGGTCACCACGACACCGCTGTGGACGCCCGGACCGTCGCCCGGCTCCGGGAAGTCGATCCGGAAGTGCCCACCCCGCGACTCCCGCCGCGCCAGTGCGCTGGCGACGACGGCCTGGGCGACGACGTGCAGGTTGGCGTCCTCGGCCGACTTCGCGTCGGTGGCAGCAGGCACGGACCAGCGCGCGAGCTCGGCGGCGGCGGCGGACAGCCCAGCACCGTCGCGCGTCAGCCCGGCCGCGTCCCACATGAGCTGCTGCAGGTCGGCCCTGCTCGAGAGCACCCCGCCGCTCGGCAGGTGCACGACGATCGGTTCGGCCCACTCCTCGTCGAAGACGTGGTCGGGGACCCCCGCCGGGTCCAGGGCCGCGTCGACGACACGGCGGCCGTAGACGGCGCCCTCGAGCAGCGAGTTCGACGCCAGCCGGTTCGCGCCGTGCAGGCCGTTGCAGGCGACCTCCCCGACGGCGAAGAGCCCCGGCAGCGACGTCCGTGCCCAGAGATCGGTGCGCACGCCACCCATGAAGTAGTGCGCCGCCGGGGTGACAGGGATCGGGTCGCGGTCCCACGCGAACCCCCGCGCGCGCACGGCCGCGTCAATCGTGGGGAAGCGCTTCGCGAGGAACTCCGCGCCGAGGGCCGTGGCATCGAGCCGCACGGGCGCACCCCCCTGCAGCGCCATCTGGGCCGCGATCCCACGAGCGACGACGTCGCGGGGAGCCAGCTCGGCATCCGGGTGGACGTCGACCATGAAGCGGCGTCCACCCGCGTCGACCAGCACGGCGCCCTCACCTCGCACCGCCTCGGACACCAGGTGGTTGCCCGGAGCCGCCAGGGACGTCGGGTGGAACTGGTAGAACTCCAGGTCGGCCGCGACCGCGCCCGCCCGCAGAGCCATTGCCAGGCCGTCGCCCGTGGCCACCGCCGGGTTGGTCGTGTACGGGTACAGCTGGCCGGCCCCGCCCGTCGCCAGGACGACGGCATCGGCGTCGATGCGGTCCCCGTCGAGGAGCGTGACGCCCACGACCCGGCCGTCCTCGACCACGAGGTCGACGGCGGTGGTGTTCTCACGGACCACGACCGACGAGTCACGCAGGCGGTCGATCAGCGCCGCCGCGATCGCCGCACCCGTGGCGTCGCCGCCCGCGTGCAGGATGCGCTCGTGCGAGTGCGCGGCCTCGAGCCCGCGGGCCAGGACGCCGTCGTGCACGTCGAACAGCACGCCGCGGTCGATCAGGTGCTGCACGGCCTCGGGCCCCTCAGCGCAGAGCACCTCGACGGCCTCGTCGTCGGACAGGCCGGCGCCGGCGGCCAGGGTGTCGGCCACGTGCTCGCCGACCGTGTCGTCGCTCGAGGTCACGACCGCGACGCCGCCCTGGGCGAACCAGGTGTTGGACGACTCGAGCGTGGCCTTCGTGAGCAGCGTGACCGAGACACCCGGGCGCCCGTCGGCGTCCAGGGCCGCGGTGAGTCCCGCGACACCGCTGCCGACCACCAGGAGATGAGTCATGAGGAGCTCCTACTTCGGCAGCGCCGCGAGCATGCGCTCGAGCGCGACCTTGGCGTGCGTGGCGACCTCGTCGTCGACCACGATCTCGTTGCGGACCTCGCCCTCGAGCAGGCCGTCGAGCACCCACGCGAGGTAGCCGGGATGGATCCGGTACATCGTCGAGCACGGGCAGATGACCGGGTCGAGGCAGAAGATCGTGCGGTCCGGGTACTCGGCGGCGAGCCGGTTGACCATGTTGATCTCGGTGCCGATCGCGATGACGTCGCCGGGCTCGCTGGCCGCGACGAACTTGCGGATGACGTCGGTCGACCCGGCGGCGTCGGCGGCGTCGACGACCGGCATGGGGCTCTCCGGGTGGACGACGACCTTGACGCCCGGGTGCTCGGCCCTCGCACGGTCGATCTGGGCCACGGTGAATCGCTTGTGCACCGAGCAGAAGCCCGGCCACAGCAGGACCCGGGCGTCACGCAGCTCCTGGGGCTCGACGCCCAGCCCGGGCTTGCGCGGGTTGATCATCGGCATCTGCTCGAGCGGCACGCCCATGGCCTTGCCGGTGTTGCGGCCGAGGTGCTGGTCGGGGAAGAACAGGACGCGCCGCCCCCGCTCGAAGGCCCACTCGAGCACCGTCGCGGCGTTCGACGACGTGCACACGATGCCGCCGTGGCGACCGCAGAACGCCTTGAGCGCCGCCGAGGAGTTCATGTACGTGACCGGGATGACGGAGGCTCTACCGTCTGCCGCCCCCGGCCCGGCACCCCCGCCGGTGCCGTCCGCCGCCGCGTCCTCGTCGGCGTAGAGCTCCATGAGCTCCTCCCACGCCGACTCGACCGAGTCCTCGTCGGCCATGTCGGCCATCGAGCAGCCGGCCGCGAGGTTGGGGAGGATCACGTGCTGCTCGGGAAGCGCCAGGATGTCGGCGGTCTCGGCCATGAAGTGCACCCCGCAGAACACGATCGTCTCGGCCTCCGGCTTGGTGAGCGCGGCGTTCGCCAGCTGGAACGAGTCGCCCACGAAGTCGGCGTGCTGCACGACCTCGTCGCGCTGGTAGAAGTGCCCCAGGATCACGAGCCTGTCGCCCAGCGTCTCCTTGGCGCGGACGATGCGGGCGTGCAGCTCGGCCTCGTCCATGCGCTGGTAGGCCACCGGCAGCTGACCGGGGCGCACGACGGGATCGGGGATCACGTCGTCCTCCGAGGCGCCCGGGCCGTAGCCCGGGCTGAGGTCGAAGGCCCATGGCCCTGCCGCGAGATCGGCGTCGCAGCTGGCCTCGGGCGAGGTAGTGATGAGCTCGTCGACGGAGAAGGTGGTCATCGGGACTCCCTTTCGAAGGACAGGGTGGTGCGGGACGTGGTGGGGTCGTGCCGGTAGAGGGCCGGGGGGCGGTGGCTGAGGCCTTCCAGGCAGCGACCCGTGGCCTGGAGCCGCCCGCGCATCTGGCGGCGGAAGTTCGCCGGATCGAGCTGGCGCCCGAGGACCGCCTCGTAGACCTCCCGCAGCTGCGCGAGCGTGAACTCGTCGGGCAGGAAGCCGTAGGCGATCGGCGAGTAGGTGATCTTGGCCCGCAGGCGGGCGAGGGCGTACTCGACGATGTCGTCGTGGTCGAAGGCCAGGCCCGACACCTCGTCGGCGACGAACCACTCGACGTTCGGGATCGGCACGACCTGGGCATCCTCCTCGGCGCGCACGAGGGCCCAGTAGACGATCGAGACCACCCGGTCGGGCGAGCGGTCGACCCGACCGAAGGCGTAGAGCTGCTCGAGGTAGTGGGGCGCCAGGCCCGTCGTGCGCTCGAGCGTGTGGCGCGCCGACGACGCGAGGTCCTCGTGCGACTCGAGCGGGCCGCCGGGCAGCGCCCAGCGACCCTCGAAGGGCTCACGGATGCGGCGCACGAGCGGCAGCCAGATCGTGGGACTCCCGGTGACGGGGTGGGGACGCAGCGCGAAGATCACGGTGGACACCGCGAGGGCCACCCGCTCGTCGGTCTCGGCGCCGGAGTCACGGGTCGCCGCGAGGTCGGACTGGAGCGTCATGCGTCACCTCCTTCAGGTGCGACTGACTCTAACCCCCACTTAGAGTCAGGTCAACACTAAGTCGGTGACAGGTGTTCACGCGTCCGTCACCCGCGCGCCGGCCGCGTGTTCACCCGCGCGCCGGCTCCCTCGCCGAGCGTCGCGGCGTGTCCGCCCTCACGCACGCCCTGAGCCGCCCCGTCACCCGCAGGTTCCTGGTCGGCGCCGTGCTGACCGCGGCGATCATCGCCCTGGTGGCCGTCCGGACCGGCGGCGGCAGCACGGCATCAGCGACCGACGACGGCACCGCCACGGCACGTCCGGACCGCATCATCCTGAACCCGACGACGGACGCGGCGACGAGCCAGACCGTCACCTGGCGCACCGACGAGGCCACCGAGGACGGTGAGGTGCAGGTGGCGCCGGCGGACGACCCCGACGCGGTCCGCACCGTCGAGGCCGACGAGAGCATCGCCGAGCGCCTCCCCCGCTCCCGCCTGGTCGCACGTCACCACAGTGCGACCGTGACGGACCTCGAGCCCGCGACGGCCTACACCTACCGCGTCGGCCAGGGGGACGACTTCTCCGCGTGGACGACCTTCACCACGGCACCCGCCGCCACCGATGTCGACCCGTGGACGTTCCTGTACTTCGGCGACGCACAGTGGGGCCTGGACGCCGGATGGTCGAGCGTCGTCGACCAGGCCTTCACCCAGCACCCCGCTGCGACACTCGCCCTGACCGCGGGCGACCAGGTCAACGACGGCAACGACGACCACCAGTGGGCGCAGTGGTTCGACGCCGTCGCCCCGTGGGCGGCGACGCGCAGCTTCCTGACCGTCGCCGGCAACCACGAGCTGTACGGCGACGAGGAGATGCTGCGCTACCGCAGCCAGGTGCAGTACCCCCGTAACGGTCCCGAGGGACAGGAGGACCTCACCTACCGCGTCGACGTCGGCGACGTCCGCTTCATCACGCTCGACGGCAACATCACCGACGGGCTGTCGGACCCGACCGACAACGGTCTCGGCGCGGTGCAGGCCGCCTGGCTGGAGGAGCAGCTCGCCGACAACCCGCGCACGTGGACCGTCGTCACGATCCACCAACCGATGTTCTCGGCCTCGAAGCTGCGCGACAACCTCGCCCAGCGCTCATCGTTCCTGCCCCTGCTGGAGGAGCACGGGGTCGACCTGGTGCTGCAGGGCCACGACCACGCCTACGCCCGCGGCCACCTGGCGGAGAACGACGTCACCGGCGGCTACGCCGGCCCGACCTACGTCGTCGCGAACGCGGGCGACAAGTACTACGACCTCGATCCGGCGGACCGCAACAACTGGACGATCAACGATGCCGTGCGCGACGTCGCCGCCGACAAGATCGCGACCTACCAGTCGGTGCGCGTGGAGCGCGACCGCCTGGTGTACACCTCCTACGTCGGCACGGTCGGCGACCCCGGAACGGGTACGGGACCATCGCCGCTGGGCCTCGCGCCCGGTGACGTCCTGGACACCCTGACGGTCACGAAGGACCCCGGAGGCCGACCTTTCGTCCAGCAGTGACGCAGGTCACCGTTGCCAGACGATGAAACGACCCCGTACTCTCCTGATGGAACGAAACGGTTTCGTACCATCGAACGAAGGGCATGCGGGTGGCACCCGACGACGACTCCACCGCCCGGCCCCGGGTCACGGGCGACCGTGAGCTCGAGATCCTCGACGCCACGATCGACGTGCTCGCCGAGGTCGGTTACGACCGGCTGACGATGGACGCCGTGGCCCAGGCCGCCAAGGCGTCGAAGGCCACGCTCTACCGGCTCTGGTCGAGCAAGGCCACGCTCGTCCTGGAGGCGCTGCTGGCGCTGAAGGACCCGCCCGCCGCCGAGCTCGACACGGGCTCGCTGCGGGGCGACCTGCTCGCGACGCACTGTGGCCGGGGCCGGCTGACGGATCCTCGGCTGCGGGCCGTCTTCAGCAGCATCATCACGGCGCTCGGCCACGACGAGGAGTTCGCGGCGGGGTTCCGTGAGCGCTTCATCGGCCCGAAGATCGCCCACTCGCGCGAGATCTACCGGCGCGCCGCCGAACGCGGCGAGCTCCGTGACGGGGTCGATGTCGACCTCGTCGCTCCGGCGCTCGCCGGCATCATCATGCACCGCGAGTTCCTGCTCGGACTCCCCCCGGACGTCGAGGCGATCACCGCCGTCGTCGACCAGATCATCCTTCCGGCCGCCCTGCGGCCCTCACTCCTCCAGGAGAACGCATGACCACGTCCACCCCCGCGAGCGAGACGGGCTCGTCCGAGCCGCAGACCGCGACGCACCAGAACCTGGGCATCGCGCTCGTCGTGATCTGCCTGGCGCAGCTCATGGTGGTGCTCGACGCCACGATCGCCAACATCGCGCTGCCGTACATCGGTGACGACCTCGGCATCGCCCAGAACAACCTGCAGTGGGTCGTGACCGGCTATGCGCTGGCGTTCGGCGGCCTGCTGCTCCTCGGCGGACGCCTCGGTGACCAGTTCGGACGCCGCCGCGTCTTCATGATCGGCCTGATCGTGTTCATCGTCGCCTCGGCGATCGGCGGTCTCGCCCAGAACGAGACCATGCTGCTGTCGTCGCGTGCCCTGCAGGGTCTCGGCGCCGCCCTGGCCTCGCCCGCGGCCCTCGCGCTCATCACGACGACCTTCCCGGCCGGACCGCAGCGCAACCGCGCATTCTCGATCTTCGCGGCCCTCGCCGGCATCGGCGCCGCCTTCGGCCTGGTGCTCGGCGGCTGGCTGACCGGCATCGAGAGCGACACGATCCAGGGCTGGCGCCTGACCTTCCTGATCAACGTGCCGATCGGCCTGGTCGCGGTGCTCCTGGCGCCGCGCTACCTCGACGAGAGCCGCCCGCGCCGGGTCGCGCTCGACGTCCCGGGCGCGATCATCGGCACGGTCGGCATCGTCTCGCTCGTCTACGGCTTCTCCCGCGCCGGCGAGGAGGCCCACGGCTGGAGCGATCCCTTCACGCTCCTCGCGCTCATCGGTGGCGCGGCGCTGCTCGTGGCGTTCGTGCTGGTCGAGCGCACGGTCCGCAACCCGCTGATGCCGCTGAGCCTGTTCGCCGACCGGGCCCGCTCGATCGCCTTCGTGACGATGTTCATCACCCCGGCCGCGATGTTCGCGATGTTCTTCTTCATGTCGCTCGTCCTGCAGAACGTGTCGGGCTGGTCGCCGCTGCACACGGGCCTGGCGTTCCTGCCGTTCACGGTCGGCATGATCGGCGGCGCCACCCTGGCGTCGAACCTCATCACGCGCCTCGACCCCCGCTACATCGTGGGCGCCGGCACGCTGATCTCGGGCTTCTCGTTGCTGATGTTCTCGCGGATCTCGGTCGACGACAGCGCGTCGAACATCCTGGCGGTCGCGTCCGGCGACGCCGGTTTCGCGAGCGACATCGACTTCTGGGTCAAGATCGCTCCGTTCATCGTCACGATGGCGCTCGGCATGGGCCTGAACTTCGTCACGATGACGCTCGTCGCGGTGCACGGCATCCCCGCGGAGGACTCGGGCATCGGCTCGGGCGTGCTCAACACGATGCAGCAGGTCGGTGGCGCCGTCGGCCTGGCCGCCCTCTCGACCGCCGCCGTCCACTTCACCCGCGACAAGGCCGAGAGCATCGGCGCCTCGCTGCAGTCGATGGGCGGCACGCCCCCCTCGGCGGCGGCGCAGAAGGCGATCGACGAGGTCGTCGGCCAGGCGGCGTTCACGGAAGGTGCGTCGCAGGCGTTCCTGATCGGCGCCTTCATGATCTTCGGGGCCTCCGCGCTGGTCTGGGCCTTCATGAACACCAAGCACACCGACCTGCACGCCGACGAGCTCGAGGGCGTCCACGTCGGCTGAGCCCACCTAGCCGAGGACCTCGAGGAACGCCCGCGCCGCCGGGCCGGGGTTGAAGTCACTCCAAGCGAGGTACTCGGTCCGCAACGGACCGTCGACGACCGGGATCACCACGATCCCGGTCGTCGTCGTCATGGCTCGGGCGGGCAGGAGCGTGATCGCAAGCTGGCGGCGGACCAGGTCGCGGAGCAGGTCGATCGCCATGACCTCGAAGGCGACGTCACGGCTGACGCCGGCGGCCCTGAAGGCGAGATCGCTCTGGGCCCGGCCCGGCGTCCCGGCCGGGAAGTCGGCGAAGGTCTCACCCTCGAGGTCGGTCAGCCGCAGCTCGGCGCGACCGGCGAGCCGGTGGCCACGGCCGACCACCGCGACCAGCCGGTCGCCAGCCAACCGCTGCCAGGCGACGCCGCGCGGCTCGCGGTCACCAGGCAGGCCGAGCAGACCGACGTCGACGCGGCCGGAAACGATTCCCGCGATGATCTCGTCGCTGCCCGCCACCTCGAGCGACACACGCACCTCCGGATGCAGTCCGTGGAAGGACGCCAGCTCCGCGGGCACGTCGACCGCCGTCACGGTCGGGATGACCGACACTGTCAAACGACCTCGGACCTCGCCGACGGCCGCTGCGGCCTCGACGACGGCTCGGTCCGCCGCCGCGAGGCTCGCCCGCGCCCCGGGCAGGAACGCCTCGCCCGCGGCCGTCAACGCCACACGGCGACTGGTGCGGGCGAACAACGGAAACCCCAGCTCCTGCTCGACGGCCTTGATCTGGTGGCTCAGCGCCGACTGCACGACGAAGCACCGGACCGCAGCCCGGGTGAAGCTGCCCTCCTCGGCGACGGCGACGACGTACCTCAGTTGCTGGAGCTCCATTGATCCATCGTGGAACATGATCGATGAGATGACAAACATGTATTGGACTCATACATCGGATGCGCCGACGCTGGGATCATGACGTCAACGGCCACCTTCCCCGCAGCTTCCGCGACCTCCGCACCTCCCGGTCGCGCCGGCGTCACCCTCATGACGGCCGCGGCCCCGGCGGTGTGGGGCACGACGTACCTGGTCACGACCGAGCTCCTGCCCGGGGGGCACCCGCTCTTCGCCGGTCTCGTGCGAGCACTTCCCGCCGGGCTGCTGGCCCTGGCGCTCGCCCGCGCTCTGCCCCACGGTGTCTGGTGGTGGCGGACCACGGTGCTCGGCACCCTGAACATCGGCCTGTTCTTCCCGCTCCTGTTCGTGGCAGCCGAGCGTCTGCCAGGAGGGGTCGCGGCGACGCTGGGAGCCACACAACCGATCGTCGTGGCCCTCCTCGTGGTCGTCGTTCTCGGGGAGCGACTCTCCTGGTGGCGTCTGGGTTGGGGGCTGATCGGTGTCGCGGGGGTCGCCCTGGTCGTGCTCGGACCGGCCCGGACGCTCGACCCCGTCGGCGTGATCGCCGGCCTCGGCGGAGCCGCGTCGATGGGCCTCGGCGTCGTGCTGACGAAACGATGGGGACGTCCCGACGGCGTCTCCGCTCTGGGCCTGGCCGGGTGGCAGCTCACTGCCGGCGGTCTCGTGCTGCTGGCGCCGACCCTCCTCGTCGAGGGCGTGCCGTCCGACATCGACTCGGCCGCCGTCACCGGCTACCTGTGGCTCGGGCTCGTGGGCGGGCTGCTGACCTACACCGTGTGGTTCGCGGGGATCCGAAGGCTCCCCGTGACGGCGACCGCGCTGCTCGGCCTGCTCGCCCCGCTCGTGGCGGCGGCCCTCGGCGCACTGGTCGTCGACGAATCGCTCTCAGCCCTGCAGATCGCCGGCTTCGCTCTGGCCCTGTCGGCCATGCTAGCCGGCCAGCTGACTCCGTCGGCGCGGGTCCGCGGGAGGGTCGCATGAGGATCTCGGTGCTCGGCGCCACCGGGATGGTGGGACGCGAGGTCGTCGCCGAGGCCCTGTCGAGGGGCCACGCTGTCACGGCCGTCTCGCGTCGACCGACGGATCTCGCGCTCCGCGGTCGGCTCGCCGTGCAGCGTCGCGACCTGACCGACCGCTCGACCTGGATCGAGCTTTCAGACGTCGACGTCGCCGTCCTCACCGTGCGACTCGCTGCGGGCGACGAGGAGCTGCTCGGTCCGCTGACGGGTCGGGTGCTTGACGCGGCAGCGAGCAGTGGAACCCGAGTGGTTGTCGTCGGGGGCGCCGCGCCTCTGCTCTCCCCTCACGGGGCGGATCTCCTGGTGGCCGACGACCCGGCCTTCGTGCCGGAGGCATGGCGAGCGGTCGCCGCAGCCAGCCTCGCGCAGCTGGAGGCGTGCCGGCGACACGCGTACGAGGCCTGGACGTACGTGAGTCCGCCCGCCCACCTCGAACCGGGCCCCCGCACCGGACTCTAACGCCGTGGGACGACGCACCTGCTGACTGATGCCGCCGGCGACTCCCGGATCACCCCGCCTGACCTGGCGGTCGCCATACTCGACGAGGTCGAGAACCCACGAGACGAGCAGCACGTCACTGTGGCCGCCGTGTCCTGACGCGGGCAGGATGGGGTCATGAGCACCCGGGTGAGCCCCCTCGACGTGATCGACTGGGCGGCGGTCAAGCCGTTCTGGATCGAGGCGTTCGGTGCCGGTGACGACGAGAGCCCGCCCGGCCCGGGCCGTCACGTGTGGCGGGTCGACTCCGGTGACGAGGTGGTCGCGCTCGGCGTCGACCGCGAGTTCGAGACCTGGCTCGGCGACCGACGGGTGCCGACCGCGGGCATCGCCGGCATCACGGTGCCTGCTGAGCACCGAGGCGGCGGCTACCTGCGGCCCCTGTTCGAGACCCTCCTCGGCGCCGCCCGCGAGCGGGGCGCCCTGCTCAGCGGCCTGTACCCGACCTCCTCCGGCATCTACCGCAGCCTCGGGTACGCGCCGGTGGCGAACCTGGACGACATCGCCGTGCCGACCCACCTGCTCGGTGCGCGTGGCGATGCCGCGCCGGTGCGCCGCGCCGGTGCCGGCGACCTGCCTGCGATCGCTGCGGCGTACACCGCCTGGGCCCAGCAGCACCGCGGCCCCCTCACCCGTGACGGCATCTCCTTCCCGGACCCGGCGAAGGCCTACACCGACGGACTGACCGGCGTGACGCTCGCCGAGTCGAGCCCGGGCCAGGTCACGGGCTACGCCGCCTGGGACCGGGGCAAGGGGTACGGCGATGGCGCGGTGCTGACGGTGCGCGAGCTCGTGGCCCTCGACCGACCCTCCCTCGTCGGGCTGCTCCGCACCCTCGGCTCGTTCGCCTCGGTCACGCCGACCACCGTGATCCGCACCAGCACCGCCGACGAGTGGACCGGCCTGCTGCGATCCGACGACTCCCGCGTGCAGTCCCGGAGCACCTACATGGTCAAGGTGCTGGACGTCGTGGCCCTGCAGGCCCTCGCCCCGACGACAGCGATCACGGCCGAGCTGCCGTTCACGTGGCAGGGCACGGCCTACGTGGCCTCGGTGGCTGACGGGCGGGTGGACGTCGCCGAGACGACCTCGGCCACGGCGTCGCGCGAGCTCGACGACACCGCGATCGTGCAGACCCTGTTCGGGGCGGCGGACTCGCGGACCCTCCGCCGCCTCGGCCACCTCACGGGCGACGACACCGACGACGCCATCTGGGACGCGCTCACCGCCGGCCCCAGGCCGGCGATCGCCAACTACTACTGAAGATACTCCTCCAGGTTTGCGCGCAAACTCGGCTCGGGAGGCTCCTTTCGGCGGAGTTTGCGCGCAAATCTGGAGGCGGCATGTCCGTTGGTCGCGCGGAGCCTGCGCCCATCACCTCCGGTCCATGCTGCGTGTCCCGCGCTGTCCGCCGAGCCGCAGATCTAGCGCTCACTGGAAGTCCCTGCTGCGGTGGCGGGCCGACAGCGGGCCGGCTCCGGCGCGGGCGGCGCTCGGGTAGCGGGTCTCGATGCGGTCGACGACCTCGGCGACGAGGTTGACGACCCGTTCGTCGGTGACCTCGACGCGACCCCGGATCACGACGCCAGCGGCCGAGCGGAAGATCCGCTTGTGCCGCTCCCACACCGAGCCGAACACGACGACGTTGAGCATGCCGGACTCGTCCTCGAGGTTCAGGAACGTGACGCCGCCGGCCGTGCCCGGACGCTGACGGTGGGTCACGAGGCCGGCGACCCAGATGCGACGGCCGGACTCGACGCGCCCCTCCTCCTCGGCCAGTCCCTCCTCCTCCGCTCCCTCGGGCCGGGTGGCGAGCACCTCGCCGACCGAGCGCACGCCCTCGGCGGCCAGCAGCTCACGCAGGTGCTCCATCGGATGACGATCGGGGGTGATGCGGGTGGCCCACTGGTCGGCGAGGGTCTCCTCGACCGCCGAGAGGTCGGGCAGCACCGGCGGCGGCGACCACGCTCCGGTGCCCGGCAGCATGTCGGGTGCGTCGGTGAACCCGGCGTTCCACAGGGCCTGCCGCCGGCTCAGGCCGAAGCCGTCGAACGCCCCCGCCGTGGCCAGCGCCTCCATCTGCGCCGACGACAGACCCGTGCGCCGGGCGACGTCGGCCATGTCGGCGAACGGCCGCTCCGCCCGCGCTCCGGCGATGCGGTGGGCCACCTCGAGGCCGATGCCCCGCACGCTGTCGAGACCGAGCCGCACCGCGAAGTGGCCGTCGCGGCGGTGCACGGGCGTGGGATCGGGACCGTGCGGGTCGAACGGACCGGGCGTCGGCTGCTCACGCTCGGCGCACGGCGCGAGCCCCGTGACGCCGGTGACACCCTCGACCAGCGGCTCCAGGTCGGCCTGCGCCGCGGACCGGGCGATGTCGGGGCGCAGGGTCTCGACCCCGTGCCGCCGCGCGTCGCCCACGAGCGAGGCCGGCGAGTAGAAGCCCATGGGCTGGTTGCGCAGCAGCGCGGCGAGGAAGGCGGCGGGGTGGTGCAGCTTGAGCCAGCTGCTGGCGTACACCAGCAGCGCGAAGCTGAGTGCGTGGCTCTCGGCGAAGCCGAAGTCGGCGAACGACTTGATCATGACGTAGATGGCCTCGGCCTCCTCCCCCACGATCCCCTTCTCGGCCATGCCCTCGAAGAGACGCGCCTCGAGCGACTCGATGCGCTCGATGCCGCGCTTGGACCCCATGGCCCGGCGCAGGAGATCGGCCTCGTCGCCCGTGCAGTCGCCCAGCACCATGGCCATCTGCATGAGCTGCTCCTGGAACAGCGGCACGCCGAGGGTGCGCTGCAGCACGGGCTCGACGGCGGGGTGCGGGTACGTGATGGTCTCGTGCCCCGTGGCCCGGCGGATGTACGGATGCACCGCGCCGCCCTGGATGGGGCCGGGCCGGATCAGGGCGATCTCGATCGCGAGGTCGTAGTACCGCCGCGGGCGCAGGCGCGGGAGCGTGCCGATCTGGGCCCGGCTCTCGACCTGGAACACCCCGACGCTGTCGGCCCGGCAGAGCATGTCGTACACGCCCGCCTCGTCCTTGGGGATCGTGTCGAGGCCCCACGACTCCCCCAGGTGCTGCTCGATCAGCCGGAAGCAGTGGTCGAGGGCGCCGAGCATGCCCAGGCCGAGCAGATCGAACTTGACCAGGCCCATCCACTCGCAGGCGTCCTTGTCCCACTGCAGCACGGTGCGGTCGGCCATGCGCGCCCGCTCGATGGGACACACCTCGCCGATCGGCCGCTCGGTCAGGATCATGCCGCCGGAGTGGATGCCGAGGTGGCGCGGGCGCCCGAGCAGCTCCTGGGCGAGGTCGCGCACCGGGGCGGGCAAGGTGGCGTCGGCGTCGATCTCGCGCCACCGCTCGACCTGCGCCGAGAACGCGTCCTGCTGCCCGGCGGAGTAGCCGAGCGCCTTGGCCGCGTCGCGCACCGCCGACCGGGGCCGATACGTGATGACGTTGGCGACCTGGGCGGCGTTGCGGCGGCCGTAGGTGTCGTAGACCCACTGGATGATCTCCTCGCGCCGGTCGGAGTCGAAGTCGACGTCGATGTCGGGCTCCTCCTCCCGGGTGGCCGCGAGGAACCGCTCGAACGGCAGGTCGAAGAAGATCGAGTCGACCGCCGTGATGCCGAGCGCGTAGCAGAGGGCCGAGTTGGCCGACGAGCCCCGGCCCTGGCACAGGATGCCGCGCCGCTTCGCCTCGGTGACGATGCCGTGGACGATCAGGAAGTAGCCCTCGAAGCCCTTCTCGGCGATCACGGCGAGCTCGCGGTCGATGCGCGCCTTCGCGATCTCGGGGGCGTGGGCGTACCGCGCACGGATGCCCTCGTCGGCGAGCTGGCGCAGGTACTGGCGGTCGGTGAGGCCGTGGGGGGTCACGACCGGGAGCCGTGGGGTGACGGCACGCAGGTCGAAGGCGAGCTCGCCGGCCAGCCGCGCCGACGTGGCGACCGCACCGGGGTACCGGGCGAACCGCGCCGCCATCTCGTCGCCGGAGCGCAGGTACGCCGTTCCCGACGGCGGCAGCCAGCCGTCGATCTCGGCCAGGCTGCGCCGTGCGCGCACGGCCGCCATCGCGGCGGCGAGCCGGCCGCCCCCGGGCGTGGCGTGGTGCACGGCCTGCGTGGCCACGACCGCCAGGCCGTGGCGGTCGGCGAGTGCGGCGAGGAGGTCGTTGCGGGCCGAGTCGTCCGGCAGCCCGTGGTCGGTGAGCTCGACCACCACGCCCTCACGCCCGAAGCGCTCGACGAGCTCCAGGAGGGCCCGCTCGGCCGCAGCCGGGCCACCCGCAGCGAGCTCGGTGCGCACGGCGCCCTTGCGACAGCCCGTCAGGACGACCCAGTGGTCGCGTCCACGCCGGGTGAGGTCGTCGAGGTCGTACGCGGGGCGCCCCTTGTCGTCGCCGCCCAGGTGCGCCTCGGTCATGGCCCCCGCGAGCCGGTGGTACCCCTCGGCGCCCCGGGCCAGCACCAGCAGGTGGGTCCCCTCCGGGTCGGCGACCCCGCTCTGTGGACGCTGCAGGCCGAGCGAGAGCTCGGCGCCGTAGACCGTGCTGAGCCCGTGCAGCTGGGCTGCCTCGGCGAACGCCGGCGCCCCGGCGAAGCCGTCGTGGTCGGTCAGCGCCACCGCCTCGAGGCCGAGTCGCACCGCCTCCTCGACCAGGGCGTCGGGATCGCTGGCTCCGTCAAGGAAGCTGAAGCTGCTGTGCACGTGCAGCTCGGCGTAGGGCACCGTGCTGCCGGACCGCTGGATCGTGCGCTCCGGCGGACGCCGCCGGGGCCGCGACATCGGGGCGTCGCGGATGACGTCTTCGGCGCTGATCGGCTTGCCCGACGCGGTGCGCCCGCTGAGCCGTCGCTCGAGCTCTCCCCACGGCAGGTCGGGGTTGTTCCACCCCATCAGCGCCGGCCCGATGGTTGAGGTGCGAGGGCGCCCAGCGCCGGAGCCTCGAAACCACGTCTGACGGTTCCGATGTCCTTTCGAGGCTCGCTCGTTCCTCGCTCGCACCTCAAGGACCGGCTGGGTGGCGGCTCAGTCATAGCGGGCCTCGGTGAACCAGGTGTCGCCGTCGAGGACCAGCAACCAGGCCCGGCCGTCGACGCCGACGACCTGGAAACGGGCGACGCGGCGAGCGCTCGCCTCGTCCCACCACCGCTCGTCGGCGGGCCAGGGGCCCGCCCAGGCCGCGACCTGCTGCCAGGGCTCGGCCGCGGAGACCCGGAACCGCGACGGGTCGGCCGAGACCGCACCCCGCGCCGTGACGAGGATGCGCTGCCCCTCCGCCCCGGCGACGGCGGCCTGGTTCGGTGAGGCGAAGACCGTGGCCGGCGCCGGGGCCGGGATCTGACCGGGCCACGGCCGCTCGGCCGGGCGCGCGACCGGGACGCGCTCGCCCCACGGCGCCGCGTGCACCTGGTCGCCGGGGCCGCGCCCACCCTGCGGGCGCAGCACCTGCACCGCCTCAGGACCGGCCAACGCCTGCACTCGCGCTGCGCCGGCCTCGACCTTGGCGTCGGGGCCCGAGCCGAACAGCGTGTCGGCGTGCTCGCCCACGCTCGAGGTCTCCTCGGGCACGAAGCGCACCGCGCCGATGCCCTCGCGCCAGGCCGATCGATCGTCACCAGCAGCCGCGAGCTGCCAGCGCAGGCGGTCGAGGAGCGCCGGGGCGTCGAACCAGGCGGGGTGGCGCCACGTGCGGGACTGGACCGTGGTGTCGCCGGAGTCGACCTCGATACGCACCGCCGTGACCACGAGTCCGTGCTGGGCGAGCGTCTCGACACACTGCTCCGCCGTGGTGCGCAGGCTGAACACCGCGGCCTCGGAGGTCTCGAGGGGCGGTTCGAACGCCGTGCCGGTCACGAGCTCGGGCGGTGCCTGGCGACGGGCCACGGGCTGCGGGTCCTCGCCCCGGGCGAGCCGGTGCAGCAGTGCGCCGGTGTCGCCGAAGCGGGTGCGCACGTCACCGGGCGCGAGCCGGGCGAACGCGCCGAGCGTGCGAACCCCCAGGCGACGCAGCAGGTCGGCGAGGGCGACGTCCTCGACGACGTCGATGCCGAGCTCGCCCACGAAGTCGGCCGATCCGCCCGGCGGCACGATCCAGACGTCCTGGGTGAGGGCCCGGCGGGCCGCGTGCTCGGCGGCGAAGACGCCGTCGGCGATGCCGCACCGGACGTCCCACACCCCCAGCTCGACGATCCGCTCGGCCAGGACCGCGGCGGTCTCGCGCTCACCCCCGTAGTAGCGCGGGGGCACCCGCAGCGCGCACAGTCCGGGACGGATCGGGGCGACGCCAGGCGTGAGCTCCTCGAGCGCCTCGAGGACGTCGTCGAAGCGCTGCGCCTCGACCTGGGGAGCACGCTCGACCAGGCGCAGCTCGGGGCACCGCGCCTGGGCGTCGCGTCGACGCATGCCGCGCCGGACCCCGGACGCCCGTGCCGCGGGCGAGCAGGCCAGCACCTCCCCGCCGGCGAGCACCGCCGCCGGCACGGTGGCCGGCAGGCCGGCTGCCACGACGGGCCAGTCGGGGCACCACACGACGAGGGTCCTCACGAGGCACCGCGCAGGAGCTGCAACGCGGGCTCTGCCTCGTCCGCCGCCCACGGCCCGGTGGTTCCTGAGGTGCGAGCTTGCGAGCCTCGAAGGGCACCCCCGCCATGAGCAGCGTCCGCCGCCCACGGCCCGACGCCCCCGCCGTGACCCGGGTCGCCGGGGAGCCAGACCTCGCGGCGCTGTGAGACCGCGACGGCGCTGCGCGCCTCGATGACGGCACGCCGCGAGCGCAGGTGTCCGTGCCCGTGACCGACCCCCGACCACTGCGAGGAGACGAGCGAGAGCCGCCCGTCGCACCGGGGCCACTCCCCCCACACGACCAGCACGCACTGCCGGGTGCGCAGGCGCGCCGCCAGCCGGGCGGCGTCGCGCGCCGGGACCCGGGCCGGCGGACGCACCACGACGAGCGCGAGGGAGTCGACCAGTGCCGCCACGACCTCCCACCAGAGCTCGGCGGCATCGGGCACCACCACGAGACGGTCGGTGTCGATGCCGGCCTCGCGGGCCGCTGTCAGGCCGAGATCGGGGCACTCGACGACCCCGCACCACGCACCCGCCGCCGACGGGCCCGAGGCGAGCGTGAGCGCGAGGCTCGCGGCGTCGACGCCGTAGACCCCGCCGACCCGGGGCGTCAGGAGCCCCGCGAGGGCCGGGTGGACCGGGACCGTGGCCGTGTCGACGGGACGCCCCTCGAGGCGTGCCACTCGTCGCCTCAGCTCGTCCAGGTCCACTCGCCCATCATCGAACACTCGTTCGAACAGGTCAAGTCGCGTTTGACCACTTCTGTCACGGCTGGCATGGTCGTAGGGCTCACGATAGCTACGTCTAAGGAGTTGTTCATGGCCACCCCCACGGCCGAAAAACCGTCCTCGACACCCGAGCGGAGGCCGTGGTACTCCTCGGTCGCACCAGGGGTCTTCTACCCCTCGGTCGCCATTCTGCTGACCGTCGTGCTGGCCAGCATCGTCTTCCCGGACAAGACCGGGGAGGTGCTCTCCTCGGCCCAGTCCAACGTGGTCTCCGGCATCGGCTGGTACTACACGCTCGCCGTCAGCGGGTTCGTCGTCTTCGCCGTCTGGATGGGCATCGGTCGCTTCGGTGACATCACGCTCGGCAAGGACGGCGAGTCCCCCGAGTTCAGCCTGAAGGCCTGGTTCGCGATGCTCTTCGCGGCCGGCATGGGCATCGGCCTGGTGTTCTGGGGTGCCGCGGAGCCGCTGACGTTCTACAACGACCCCAAGCCCGGCGTCGACGGCAGCGACGCGGACATCGCGAACGCCGCCATGACCCAGGTGTTCCTGCACTGGGGCTTCCACGCGTGGTCCATCTACGTCGTGGTGGGCCTGGCGATGGCCTATGCGATCCACCGCAAGGGACGTTCGGTCTCCTTGCGCTGGACCCTGGAGCCGATCTTCGGCGACCGGGTCAAGGGGCGGCTCGGCGACGTCGTCGACGTCATCGCCGTGGTCGGCACGGTGGCCGGTGTCGCCACCTCGCTGGGCCTGGGTGTCCAGCAGATCACCGCCGGCATGGCCCAGCTGGGCATCATCGACGCGCCCACCGATCCCATCCGCGTCATCGTGATCGTCGCGATCACGTCGGTGGCGATCGTCTCGGTCGTCAGCGGGGTGGGCAAGGGCATCAAGTGGCTCTCCAACGCCAACCTGACGCTCGCGGCCGTCTTCCTGGTGCTCGTCGCCGCCCTCGGCCCGACGCTCTTCCTGCTGCGCGACTTCGTCCAGAACATCGGCAACTACCTCATCGGCATCGTCCCGCTGAGCTTCGAGACCGGTGCGCTGACCCAGGGTGGCCCGGAGTTCCAGGCCGCCTGGACCACGTTCTACTGGGGCTGGTGGATCAGCTGGGCGCCGTTCGTCGGTGTCTTCATCGCCCGCATCTCCCGCGGACGCACGATCCGTGAGTTCGTCGCCGGCGTGCTGCTGGTGCCCACGATCGTCACCGCCCTGTGGTTCACGGTGCTCGGTGGCACGGCCATCATGCGCGAGATGAACGAGGGTGACCTGGCGGGCGGAAGCTCCGAGAACGTCCTGTTCGAGCTCCTCGACAACCTGCCCGCCGGCGGGCTGCTGTCCGGCATCGCGATCGTGCTGGTCACGATCTTCTTCATCACGTCCTCGGACTCCGGTTCGCTCGTGGTGGACATGCTGGCCTCGGGCGGCGACCCTGAGCCGCCGACGTGGAGCCGGGTCATGTGGGCCGTCATGGAGGGTGCGGTCGCGATCGGGCTGCTCCTGGCCGGCGGCCTGAGCGCCCTGCAGACGGGAGCGATCCTCACAGCGGTCCCGTTCAGCGTCGTGATGATCGCCATGGCCTTCGCGACCTACAAGGCCTTGAAGACCGAGCACCGAGAGATCACCCGCCTGGCCCGTCGCGCCCGTGAGCGCGAGTGGCAGACCGAGCTGGCCGGTCAGGTCACGGAGGAGCTCGTCGACAACTTCGACGACCACCTCGGCGATCCGGTCGACGTGCGGATCAAGCGCGCGATGCGCCGGTCCGACAAGAGCGGGCGCTAGCACCGAACGACGAGGGGCCGTGAACCATCTGGTTCACGGCCCCTCGTCGCGTCTGCGTCACCTGCTGGTCAGTCGTCGACGCCCACCTCGGGCAGGTCGTCGCCGGCCTCCACGGCACCGAGCGGGATCGAGCCGCCGGGGATCGCCTCGAGCAGCGCACGCGTGTAGTCCTGCTGCGGCGAGCTGAAGACCTGCTCGACGGAAGCCGCCTCGACGACGCGCCCGTTCTGCATCACGACGACGTCGTCGGCGATCTGCCGCACCACCGCGAGGTCGTGGGTGATGAACAGGTAGCTGAGGCCCAGCTCGGCCTGCAGGTCGTTGAGGAGCGTCAGGATCTGCGCCTGGACGAGCACGTCGAGCGCCGACACCGCCTCGTCGCAGATCACGACCTCGGGCTCGAGCGCGAGGGCGCGGGCGATCGCGACGCGTTGCCGCTGACCGCCGGACAGCTCGTGCGGGAAGCGCCGCATGACGCTCGTGGGCAGCGCCACCTTGTCGAGCAGGTCGCGGACCTTGGCCTCGCGCTCCTTCGAGGTGCCGATGTCGTGCGTGCGCAGCGGCTCCTCGATCGACCGGTAGATCGTGAACTGTGGGTCGAGCGAGGCGTACGGGTTCTGGAACACGGGCTGCATCTGACGGCGCAGGCGCAGCTGGTCGGCCTTGCTCTCGATGCTCTCCACGTCGACCCCGTCGAACCTGACGGTTCCTGACGTCGGCTCGAGGAGGCCCAGCACCATGCGGGCGACGGTGGACTTGCCCGATCCGGACTCCCCCACGATCGCCGTGGTGGTGCCGCGACGCAGCGAGAACGAGACGTCGTCGACCGCCAGGAAGTCGGACCGCGAGAACGGGCTCTTGCCGGGCAGCTTGAACACCTTCGAGAGGTTCTCGACCGTGATGACGTCGTCCGCACCCGGTCCGGGCGACTCGGCACCATCAGCGACCCCGGAGGCCGCCTCGCCGGCGGCCTGGAGCGCCTGCTCGCGCACCTCGGCCCGGTGCTCGAGTGACGAGAGTCGTTGGGACGCCAGCGAGGGGGCGGAGGCCACGAGCCGCTGCGTGTACGGGTGGTGCGGGTCCTGCAGGATCTCCAGCGCCGGCCCGGACTCGACGACCTGGCCCTTGTACATCACGACGAGATGGTCGGCCCGCTCCGCGGCCAGCCCGAGGTCGTGCGTGATGAGCAGCACCGCGACCCCGAGCTCGTCCGTGAGGGTGTCGAGGTGGTCGAGGATCTGCTTCTGCACCGTGACGTCGAGCGCGCTGGTGGGCTCGTCGGCGATCAGGAGCTTGGGCCGTGCCGCCAGGCCCATCGCGATCAGGGCCCGCTGGCGCATGCCCCCGGAGAACTCGTGGGGGAACTGCCGCGCCCGACGCTGCGCCTCGGGCAGACCCGCCTCCTCGAGCAGCTCGACGACGCGCTGGTCGGCCAGCTTGCCCGAGGCGATGTCGTTCGCCTTGAGCGACTCCTTGATCTGTGCCCCGACACGCCACATCGGGTTGAGGTTCGACATGGGGTCCTGCGGCACGAGGCCGATCGAGGAGCCCCGCAGCGCGATGATGTCCTTCTTGCGCGCCTGGGCGATGTCACGGCCCTCGAACAGGATCTGCCCGCCGGTGACATGCCCCGTGCCGGGCAGCAGCCCGATGATGGCATGCGCGGTCGTGGACTTGCCCGAGCCGGACTCCCCCACGATCGCGACGGTCTGCCCGGGGTACACGGTGAGGTTGGCCCCTCGGACCGCCGGGACCTCCTCCTTGTCCACCCGGAAGGCGACGTCGAGGTCGCGCACCTCCAGCAGCGGTGTGGGCGTCGGCGTCTGCGTCATGACTTGCCCGCCTTCGGGTCGAGGGCGTCGCGGACGGCGTCGCCGAGCAGGATGAACGCGAGGACCGTGAGGGCCAGCGCGCCGGCCGGGACGAACATGACCGAGAGGTCCTGACCGGACCGGACGAGGTTCTGCGCCGCGGAGATGTCGTTGCCCCAGGACACGACGCTGCTGGGCAGCCCGAGACCCAGGAACGACAGCGTCGCCTCGGTCGTGATGAACACGCCGAGCGAGATCATCGCCGTGACGATGACCGGCGCCAGCGAGTTCGGCACGATGTGGCGCATCAGGTTGACGCGCGGCGTGGCGCCGATGGCCTTCGCGGCGTCGACGAACTCCAGGTTCTTGACCTGCAGCACCGAGGCTCGCATCTGACGGGTGATCTGCGGCCAGGCGAACAGGGCGAGCGTGAGCACGATCGCGAGGCTGCCACCCCAGAACCCACGGTCGGGGTTGAGGTTGTTGATGATCGACAGCGTGACGATCGCGGCGAGCAGCAGCGGGATCGCGAAGAAGATGTCGCCCAGGCGCGAGATGATCGCGTCGAGGAAGGTGCCGTAGAAACCGGCGATGGCGCCGGTGACGATGCCGATCAGCGTCACGAGCAGGGTCGTGAGCACCCCGACGAGAACCGACGCACGCGCCCCGTAGAGGGTTCGGGACCAGACGTCGCAGCCCTGCTTGTCGAAGCCGAAGGGCGAGCCTGCGCGAGCATCGGCCAGGCTGTCGGTCAGGACGCAGTAGGCCGGGTCTGCGTCGGTGAACAGTCCCGGCACGGCGAGCACGATCACGAGCAGCGTCAGCAGGCCGGACGAGATCCAGAACAGCGGGTTGCGGCGCAGCCGCTTCCAGGCCTCCTTCCACTGGCTCTCCGGCGCGGCCTCGGTGTCGACGGCGTCGACGTCCTTGAGCGGGGTCTCGGCCACAGGAGCGACCCAGCGCTCTTGGCCCGGGTAGACGTCAGGCATATCGGATCCTCGGATCGAGAACGGCGTACAGGAGGTCGACGAGCAGGCTCGTGGCGACGTACACGAGCACCATGACGGTCACGACCGAGACGACGGTCGGACTCTCGCCGGTGCGGATCGCATCGTAGGCAAGGCCGCCGACACCGTTGATGTTGAAGATGCCCTCGGTCACGACCGCGCCCGCCATGAGGGCACCGAGGTCCGTGCCGAGGTAGGTGACGACCGGGATCAGCGAGTTGCGCAGCACGTGCCGCCGCGTCACGGTGCCCTCGGAGAGCCCCTTGGCGCGGGCGGTGCGGACGTGGTCGGCCAGCAGGTTCTCGGCGACGGCCGAGCGGGTCAGGCGCAGCACGTACGCGAACGACACCAGTCCCAGCACGGTTGCCGGCAGGAGGAGGTTCGTAAAGCTGTCGTTGTTGCCCACCGTGGGCGGAACGAGGTCCCACTTCACCCCGAAGAACAGCTGCATCACGAAGCCGAACACGAAGATCGGGACCGCGATGACCAGCAGCGACGCCACGAGCATCGTCGAGTCGAAGAGCTTGCCCTTGCGGAGTCCGGCGATCGTGCCGGCCAGGACACCGAGGACGAGCTCGATGAACAGCGCCATGAAGGCGAGCTTGATGGTGGTCGGGAAGGTGGTCGCCAGGAGCTCGTTGACCGAGCGGCCCGTGTAGGACTGACCGAAGTCGAAGACGAGGGCGTCCTTGAGGAAGAGCAGCCACTGCACGAGGAACGGCTTGTCGAGGTTGTACTGCGACTCCAGGGCGGCGCGCGTGGCCTCGTTGACCGGCTTGTCACCGAACAGGCCGACGATCGGGTCACCGGGTCGTAGGAAGACCAAGGCGTAGATGATGAAGGTCGCGCCGAGCACGACGGGGATCGTCTGCAGGACACGCTTGGTGATGTACCACCACACGGGTGCCTCCGGGGGTTGGAGTCAGGTCAACATGGGGACGGCTCCCCCGGGTTCGCCGGGAGGGTGCCGCGTGAACGCGTCCTGGTGGGACTGCGCCGGGCGGACCGCGCCTGTGGGGCGACGCCAGGCGTCGCCCCACAGGCGCGATCTCGTCGATCAGCTCGCGAGCGTCAGTTCTTCCACTCGCTGATCGCGTTGGCCTCTTCCCACAGCTCCTTGGCCTTCTCCGGGTTGTACTGGAGGACCTCGTTGCCGGCGATGGTGCCGTTGTAGCCGGGCATGACCGGGGAGCTGAACTCCGTGGCCGGCGTACGGGTGCCGTTGAAGATCTTGTCGCAGATCTCCTCACGGTTGATCGCCATCGAGATGGCCTGGCGACGCAGGCGGCCCTCCTCGCCCTCGAAGTGCGGCGCGTCCTGCGGGATGGTGAAGGACTGGAACACCGAGCCGGGCGAGTTGAACGCCTGGACCTTGTCGTCGGTCTCGAAGGTCGACAGCGCGCTCGCCGGGACCTGCTCCATCACGTCGAGGTTGCCGGCCTGGAGATCGGTGTAGGCCGGGTCGGCGCTGTCAGCGTAGAACTTGAAGGTCAGGCCGGCGTTGGCCGCCGGGACCTCACCCTGGTAGTTCTCGTTGGGCACCAGTGCGATCTCGACGTCGTCCTGCCAGGCGTCGGCGGAGGCCAGCTTGTACTGACCGTTGCCGACGGGGTTGCGCCCGAACGCCTCGAGGTCGTCCCACGCCGATGCCGGCACCGGGTAGAACGCCGAGTAGCCGAGGCGGTCCGGGAAGCTGGCCTCGGGCTGGTTGAGCTCGATCGTGAACGTCTGGTCGTCGACGACCGTGAGGCCCGAGAGGCTGTCGGCCTCGTCGGCCTGCGCCTCGTCGAAGCCCTTGATCGGGTAGAAGAAGTACGAGTTGAGCTGCGAGTTCGCGCCCACCGCACCGTAGTTCCAGGGCGTCACGAACGACTCGGCGTTGATGGGCTCGCCGTTGGAGAACGTCAGGCCCGGCTTGATCTTGACGGTCCAGGTGAGGTTGTCCTCGGACGTGATCGACTCGGCCACGGCGTTGACCGCGGTGCCGTCGTTCTCGTAGCGGACCAGACCTTCCCAGAGCTCGTCAATGATGCGGCCGCCGAGGTTCTCGTTGGTCGCGGTCGGGATCAGGGGGTTCTGCGGCTGTCCGCCGTAGGCCAGGATCGGACCGCCCGCCGGCTTCGTGATCGCACCGAAGTCGGGCATGTTCTGCCACGTGAACTCGACGTTCTCGACGTTGGTCGACGCCGCCCCGGAGTTGTTGGAGTACCACAGCGGGATGGCCGGCAGGTCCTCCAGGAGGATCTCCTGGGCCTGGTCCTGCAGCGCGAACGCCGTGGTGTCGTCCTGCGCGGCGCTGACCTGCTCGAGGAGGTCGTCGAACTCCTCGTCGGAGTAGTCGCCGTCGTTGGATCCTGCGTCGGTGCCGTACAGCGGGCCGAGGTAGTTGTAGATCGACGGGTAGTCGGGCTGCCAACCGGTGCGGAAGGACGTCTCGATCGTGCGCTCGGTGACGTCCGTGCGCAGGTCGTCGAACGTCGCGTACGACTGGCCGGAGGCGTCGATGCCCAGCACGTTCTTGATCTGGTTCGCCGTGGCGTCGGCCCACTCCTTGTGGCCGCCGTCGCCGTTGTAGGCGATGCGGAAGGTGTCCTTGTCGGACCCACCTCCGCCGCATGCGGAGAGCACCAAGGCGCTCGCGGCCACCAGGGCAACGCCCGTGTGGCGGACTCGTCGTGTGAGTCGCATCCATTCCTCCTGTTGATGGGTGGCCCGTGCGGTGGCACGGGCCAGCCGATGAATCCACCATGAGTATCACCAACGGACCACGTCGCAGTAGTCCCGACGGGCTACTTCATCGAATCGACACCGAACCCGCGGTGGACGCGCGTCGACGTCGAACGGTCGCGGACATGACCAGACCCCCGGACCACGAGGGTCCGGGGGTCTGGTGTCGAGCAGGTCGTGCGGTGTCGCTCAGGGGCGAGGATCAGCCCTTGCGCGCGACGATGGCCTCGGTGGCCTGCGGCAGGACGGCCTTGAGGTCGCCCACGACGCCGAAGTCGACGAGCTCGAAGATCGGCGCCTCCTCGTCCTTGTTGACCGCGATGATCGTCTTGGACGTCTGCATGCCGGCGCGGTGCTGGATCGCACCGGAGATGCCGTTGGCGACGTACAGCTGCGGCGAGACGACCTTGCCGGTCTGGCCCACCTGGAACGAGTGCGGGTACCAGCCGGAGTCGACCGCGGCGCGCGAGGCGCCCACGGCGGCACCGAGCGAGTCGGCGAGCGCCTCGACCTCGGAGAAGTCGCCACCGGTGCCACGGCCGCCGGAGACCACGATCGCGGCCTCGGTCAGCTCGGGACGGCCCGAGGCCTCCTTGGGCTTGCTGGAGGTGATCTTGGCGCCCTTGCCCGCGTCGGTGACGTCGAACGAGACGGCCTCGACGGTACCGGCGGCCGAGGCGGCCTCCGGGGAGGTCGAGTTCGGCTTGACGGCGATGACCGGCGCACCCTGGGTGACCTTCGCGTCAACGGTGAAGTTGCCGGCAAAGACGCTCTGGGTGGTGGTGATCGTGTCACCGTCGACGGAGACGTCGACGGCGTCGGTGATCAGACCGGACTCGGTGGCCAGCGCCACGCGGGCGCCGATCTCCTTGCCCTCGGTCGTGGCGGGCACGAGCACCGCGGCGGGGCTCTTGTCGGCGACGAGCTGCGCGAGCGCCTCGGCCTTGGGGGCCACGAGGAACTCGCCGTAGACGGCGTCGTCGAGCTGGTAGACCTTCTCAGCGCCGTACTCGGCGAGCTGCGAGGGGACCTCGGAGCCGAAGACGACGGCCGACGGCTCGCCGATGCGGCGGGCGATCGTGAGGAGCTCCAGCGACGGCTTGGTGACCTTGCCCTCGGGGGCGTCGATCAGCACGAGAACTTCAGACATGTCCCGTTCCCTTTCAGACGAACTTCTTGGAGGCGAGGAACTCGACGAGCTTGGAGCCGCCGTCGCCCTCGTCGGTCACGATCTCGCCGGCGGTGCGCGGCGGGCGGGGCTCATAGGACTCCACGGCGGTCCAGGCGTTGCCCTGACCGACCTCGGAGGCCTCGACACCCAGGTCGGCGAGCGACCACTCGTCGATCGGCTTCTTCTTGGCCGCCATGATGCCCTTGAAGGACGGGTAGCGAGCCTCACCGGTCTGGTCGGTGACCGAGACGACGACCTTGCCGGTCGCCTCGATCTCCTGCGTCGCGGCGTCGCCGTCGCGGCGGATCTTGACCGTGTCGCCGTCGACCGTGATCTCGGACGCGAACGTCACGGCCGGCAGACCGAGGCGCGCCGCGACGAGCGTCGGGACGACACCCATGCTGGCGTCGGTGGAGGCCATGCCGAAGAACACCATGTCGTAGTCGAGCTTCTCGATGGCCTTGGCGAGCACGAGCGAGGTCGCGAACGCGTCGGAACCGGCGATGGCGTCGTCGACGACGTGGACTCCGGCCGAGGCGCCCATCTGCAGCGCCTTGCGCACGGCGTCAGCGGCGTCCTCGGGGCCGACGGTCACGACCGTGACCTCGCCCTCGCCGGCCTCGACGACCTGCAGCGCCTGCTCGACCGCGTACTCGTCCAGCTCGGACAGCAGCCCGTCGACACCCTCACGGTCGACGGTGTTGTCGGACGTGAAGGTTCGGTCGGCCGTCGCATCCGGGACGTACTTGACCGCAACAACGATCTTGGTCACGGGGACCCTCCTGGAAGGTTCGGGATTCACGGCGCCGGGATCGGCGTCGCGGCCACCGGTTCGGTGACACCTGGGGACACTGTGCCACTGCGAAACCAGCGACAGTGAGGCGACCCTCAGCAACCTGCATGTTACCCACTCGTAGCATTCGGGGCGACCGGGGCGCGGCATCGACTGCGTCACACCGGCCCGGCTCCGTCAGTCGTCGTCGGTGCGGGACCGGAGCACGGACTGGGCTCCGAGGCCGATCGCGAGGTACACGATGGAACCCAGGCCCCAGGCCACGAGCGCCTCCTTCTGGGCGGCGTTGGACCCTGAGAAGTCGACCAGACCACCGAGCGGGGCGGTGAGCCCGTCGCAGATCGTGGAGACGACCGAGTAGAACGTGCCGGAGTCCGTGCCGAGCGCTGCGAGCATCGCTCCGACGGCCAGCAGGACCGACAGGATCAGGCCCCCGGCCCCGACGACGGCGGCGAGCACCGTGAGCGGGGACGTACGAGCCGAACCGCCGGCCACGTCGGGAGGCTCGGGCACATCGTCGATGTCGCGGGACTCGTGCCGCGCACGCTGCTTCTCCAGCTTCGCGGCTGCCTTCGCCTCGATCTTGCGCTGCCGGTCTGACGCCTTCTGCTCGCGGGCCGTCGCTCGGGCCGAGACGGCCACGGCCGCCTCGGTGGCACGTCGCTCGACGTCCTCCCAGTCGACCTCCGGCTCGGCGGAGACCTGCTCCTCGACACCAGGCACGTCCTCGACACCAGGCACGTCCTCGGCACCGGGCTCGTCCTCCGGCAGCGAGTCGGTCCGGGTGTCGGCGAGCGCGGCAGCAGCGGCAACCCGCTCGGCCTCCACACGCTCCGCCTCGGCCCGCTCGGCCTCCACACGCTCCGCCTCGGCCTGCTCGGCCGCCAGCTCCTCGGCGATGAGTCGCTCGACCTCCAGGCGCTCCGCCTCCAGGCGCTCGGCCTCCAGCCGCTGGGCCTCGAGCTGCTCCGCCTCCGCCCGCTGCGCCTCCAGGCGCTCCTCGGCCGCGGCCGCGGCGGCGACCGCGGCGAGCTCGGTCGGAGCGTCGTCTGCGGCGAGCTCGCGATCGATCTCGTCCGGCTCCCGATCGCGGGTGACATCGTCGTGCTTCTCGGGCGCCGGCTCGACCACGTCGTCACGGCGGCTCTTCGCCTCGGCGCGCGCCTGCCGGCGCTCGGCGGCAGCGGCACGGCGGGCGTGCTTCGCCGCGGTGCGACGTCCGCGACGGTCAGGCCGCGGGGCAGCGGCCGCAGACGTGTCCACGACCGACAGGTAGCCGTCCTGCGCCGCGTCGACCTCGGGGGTCGGCGGGAGCTGCTCGTCGACCGTCTCGGACTCGGCCGAGCGCTCAGGTGCCGCAGGCTCGACATCGGCCTGCGAGCCCTGTCGTGCGGCCGCACGAGCCTCGCGGCGCGCTTCCTTGGCGGCGGTGCGGCGCGCGCGGACGTCGGAACGCGGCGCGGCGACCTCGGGGGCCGGCACGAGCTGGTCCTCGGGCACCTCGGCGGCGTCCACGGGCGCGGCGGGCTCCACAGCGGTCTTCGGGGCCTGTCGCGCCGACCTGCGGGCCTCGCGGTGCGCCACCTTCTCGGCACGACGCGCCTCGCGCGCCTCGGCCTTCCGCTGACGCGCCAGCTCGCGGGGCGTCGGCTCCGCGGGCTCGTCAGGAGCGGCGTCGGACACCAGGTCGACGGCCGCGGCGGAGTCGTCCGCGTGGTCGACCTCGGTGTCCTCGGTGTCCTCGGTGTCCTCGGTGGCGAGCGGCGGCTCGTGCCGCTCGGCGGACGCGCGCTCCTCGGCCTCGGCCTGTGCGGCCCACTCCCCCGCAGTCGTCAGGCCCGCGAGGGCACGCTGCAGCGGACTCGTGCCGGCGACCGTGCGGCCAGCGACACGTCGCTCGAGACCGTCCGAGTCGGACGGTTCCCGAGGTGCCTCACTTACGTCGAACGACTCTTTTTCTGGTCGGGGAGGTAAGGGCCCCCGACTCACCGCTCACCTCCTGGAGCGATTCGTCCGAGTCGTCGTCGACGGCGTCCCCGCCGTCGTCGATGAACTCGGACGCCGTCGGCGCGGACGGCGCCAGTGGCGTGCCCTTCGCGACCTGGTTCGCCATGACGATGTGCTCCTGGGCGACGCGCTCGGCCTCGGCCTCGGCGGCGGCGACCCACTCCATCGCGGTGCGCTCGGCCTCCTGCAGCTTCTGCTCGGCGGCCTCACGGGCGGCAGCGACAGCCTGGCTCAGGCGCTCCTGCGCCTCACGCTTGGACGCGATCGTGACGCGCTCGGCCTCGGACTGAGCCTGCGCGATCCGCCGCTGGGACTCCGCCTCGGCCGCGGAGGCGACCCGACGGGCCTCCTCCTGCGCAGCGGCCACCTTCTCGGCCGCGGACCGCTCGGCCTCGGCCACCTTGTGCTCGGCGTCTCGGCGGGCCTCCTCGGCAGCCAGCGCCTGCTGGCGCTCACCCTCGGCACGGGCCTGGGCCGCCACACGGGCGGCCTCCGCGGCCTCCGCGGCGACCCGCTCGGCCTCGGCCTGGGCCAGACGCACGCGTTCCTCGGCGATGCGCTCCGCGTCCGCCAGCCGCTGGGCGGCCTCGACGCGCTGTGCCTCCGACTCCTCGGCCAGGCGGCGCGCCTGGGCCTCGGCCTCGGCGACGAGGGACTTCGCCTCGTCGCGCTCGCGAGCGAGCTCGGCCGCAGCCGCCTCGTGCCGGGATGCGGCCTCGGAGGCGAGGCGCTCGGCCTCGACCTTGGCCGCGACGAGCTTCTCCTCGGCGGCGCGCTCGGCGTCAGCGACCCGGACGGCGATCGCGACACGCTCGGCCGCGACCTCCTGGGCGTACTTCTCGGCCTCACCCTTCGCCGCGGCGATGTGGTTGGCCGACGTCTCCTCGGCGTCCCGCACGATCTTGTCGGCCTCGGCCTTGACCTCGGCGAGGCGGCGGTCGGCCTCCTCGCGCTCGGCGGCGAGCTGGGCCCGGGCCGTCTCCCGCTCCTGCGCGGCCTGGCGCGCGACCTCGTCGGCCTTGGCCTGGGCGGCCTGGATGCGACGCTCCGCATCCTCCTCAGCAGCCTTCAACCGCTCCTGGGCCGTGCGCTCGGCCTCGGCCTCGGCCTCGGCGATGCGCTTCTCGGTGTTGCGAGCCGCCTCGTCCTCGGCCGCCTGCACGAGACGGTGCGCCTCGGCCTCGGCCTCGGCGATGCGAGCGGCGGCGGAGCGCTCGGCCTCGGTCTTCGCCGAGGTGACCCGCTCGTCGGACTCGCGCTGGAGCTGAGCGATGCGGGCCGCAGCGGCGGCACGTTCGCTCTGGATGTCACGGTTGACACGCTCGGCCTCGGCCCGGGCCGCGGCGACACGCTCCTCGGCGGCTTCCTCGGCCGCCTGGAGCTTCTGGGCGGCTGCCTCACGCTGACGGATCTCGTCGGCCTCGAGCCGAGCCTCCAGGTCGGCCCGCTCGCGAGCCGCCTCCTCCATGAGCCGGGCCGCCTCGGCCCGGGCCGCGGCGACGCGGCCCTGGGCGGCAGCACTGGCCGCGGCGAGCTTCTCGGCGAAGGTCGGACCGGCCGCCACTGGCGCCGGGGCGACGTAGAGCTCGGACGCCGGCTCGGGCTGCGGCTCGGGCTCGGGCTCGGGCTCGGGGGCACTCTCGGCCACCGGCTCAGGCTGCGGCTCAGGCTGCGGCTCGGGCTCGGGCTCGGGCTCGGGCTCGGGGGCACTCTCCGCCACCGGCTCAGGCTGCGGCTCGGGCTCCGGGGCACTCTCGGCCACCGGCTCAGGCTGCGGCTCGGGCTCCGGGGCACTCTCGGCCACCGGCTCAGGCTGCGGCTCGGGCTCCGGAGCACTCTCGGCCACCGGCTCAGGCTGCGGCTCGGGCTCCGGAGCACTCTCGGCCACCGGCTCAGGCTGCGGCTCGGGCTCCGGAGCACTCTCGGCCACCGGCTCAGGCTGCGGCTCGGGCTCGGGCTCGGGCTCCGGGGTACTTTCTGCCGCCGGCTCCGCGTCCTTCCTGTCCTCCGCGGCCAGCTCGCCGGCGGTGGCGGCGCTCCACAGGCGACCGAACACGGACTCCCGCGGTCCGTCGTCGGCCAGCTCGCGGTCGGCGTAGGGCGACGGGTCGGTGAGCGGGTCGGTGAGCGGGTCCGGGCGGGCCGCGACCTCGGGCTCCTGACCACGCTGGATCTCGTCGGAGATCTCGTCGCGGCTCATCTCGCGCGTCGACTCGCTCGTGTCGTTGCGCTGCGCGGCGGCGTGGCGTGCCGCCTCGAGCTTCTGGGCGAGGGTCTGCGGCTCGGCCGGGGCCGGGGTGGCCTCGACCTCGGCGGAGACCTCCTGGACCTCGGGAGTCTCGTCATCGGACGACTTGCGGGACGTGCGCTCGTCGCGGCGCCGCTTGGCGGCCTCCAGACGCGCCGCCTTGGCTGCGGCACGTCGCTCCCGCGCGGACAACGGCCGACCGGCGGAGCCCGTCGAGGCCGCAGAAGCTCGCTCGTCACCGGAGTCCTCGATCATCTCTGCCGCGACCCGCAAGGGGTCGGAAGCAGCGCTACCGGTCGTCGGCTTCTCGTCTGAGTCGCTCATGACTCCCTTTCCTCGCGGGCATGGTGGGTCACGTCCGCATCAGTATGCCTCAATAGTCACTCGCGTCCATGCAATTCCCGAGCGGGACCCCGGGACGCATCAGGGGTGCTCGAGGCGGGTCACCGCCCGGTGAAGGTCGCCTGGCCCGGACCGTTCTCGACGAACGACGTCATTCCGGCGGTGCGGTCGTCGGTGGCGAAGAGTCCGGTGAACTCCACGCGCTCGATCTCGAGCCCCGACTGCAGGTCGACCTCGAGGCCGCGGTCGACCGCGGCCTTGGCAGCCCGCAGGGCCAGCGACGCACCGCCCACGAACTGGGCGGCCCAGGCGACGGCCTCGGCATGGACGTCCTCGGCCGGAATCACCCGATCGACCAGGCCGATCGCGAGCGCCTCGTGCGCGTCGACGAAACGTCCCGTGAAGATCAGGTCCTTGGCGGTGGACGGTCCGACGAGTCGGGCGAGTCGCTGCGTGCCGCCGGCACCGGGGATGATGCCCAGCAGGATCTCGGGCTGGCCGAGCTTGGCGTTCTCCGCCGCGAACCGCAGATCGGTGCTCAGCGCCAGCTCACATCCTCCGCCGAGCGCGAAACCCGTGATGGCCGACACCGTGGGCTTGCCGATGGCCGCGATGGCCCGCGTGAAGTCCTGGAGCAAGTGAGCATGCCGCACCATCTCCTGGTACGTCATGTCCGCCATCTCCTTGACGTCAGCACCGGCGGCGAACACCCGCTCGCCGCCGTAGACCACGACCGCGGCGACGTCGTCGCGCGTGTCGGCCTCGCGGGCGACCTCGATGAGCTCACGCTGCACCTGGGCGTCGAGCGCGTTCATCTTGGGACGGTCGAGGCGGATCGTTCCCACCCCGTCGGCAACCTCGAGCCGCACGAACTCTCCCACGTCAGTCTCCTCGCCCGCGGCCCTCGAGCCGCTCGTCACGTCGCGGCCCGGGTGGCCCGTCTCGTCGATGTCGCCGAGCATAGGGCGCACCGGCGCGACCGCGTACGGTGGTCGGGGCCCGCGACCCGGGGGCCGCACGAGAGGCAGGCATGGACGCACGCGAGATCGCCGACGACACCGTCACCCTGCGCCCCGAGCGCTCCCAGGCCGAGTTCGACGGCTACAGCGTCTGGGCCGACGGCGAGCGGGTGGGTTCGGTCGCGCTGCGCAAGGAGTCGCGGGCGGGCTGGTCGATCCGGTGGAACGTCGGCACCGGCGACTCCTCCATGCGCTGGGCCCTGCACGCGGTGGGTCTGGCGGTCGACCACGTCCTGGGCGAGCTGGGCGCGGGCCGGGTGGAGGCGCGGATCCCGGTCGACCGGACTGCCGACGTCCGCGCTGCCTCGATCTGCGGTCTGCGTCGCGAGGGCCTGCTGCGGGGGGCCGAGGGCGAGCCCGACCGGGTGCTCATGGCGCGCCTGGCCACCGATCCGCCGCCGCGGTCCCGCGACGGATTCATCGCGATCCTCAACGCCGGACTGCCGACCAAGCGCGTCATCGCCCAAGGGCTCTGGCGCGACCACACGGGTCGTGTCCTGCTGTGCGAGCTGACCTACAAGCAGGAGTGGGACCTCCCCGGAGGTGTCATCGAGGTCGGCGAGTCGCCCGCCGTGGGCCTGCGTCGCGAGCTGCTCGAGGAGCTGGGCCTGGACGTCGAGGTCGGTGACCTCGTCACCGTCAGCTGGCTGCCGGCCTGGCGCGGATGGGACGACGCCTGCATCTTCCTGTTCGACCTCGGGGTGGCCGACGAGTCGATCACGGCGACCATGACGCTGCAGCCCACGGAGATCGCCGCGGTGCACTGGTGCGACGTCGCGACGATCCGCGAGAGGGCCACCAGTGCGGCCATCGAGGTCCTGGCCTCGGTGGAGGCCGGCGTCGACAGCTATCGCGAGGCCCCCCTCGCCCCTGAGTAGGTGACCAGCACGCTGACCTGACGGCGTTCCGCGCTCCCGGACAAGCGGCATGGACCAGAGGGGGGGCGGTGAGCCAGCAACCTTCTGGACGTCAGGTGAGGTTGCTGCGCCACCGGCGCCCATGGTCAGCGGTGACTCACCAACCTCCTGCCCCCGGGAACGGTTGCCTGCTCACCGCGCCAACCCGTGGTGCGCTCCGTGGCCGCTTGTCCGCGGCCACGGAGGGCCGACGGCTCAGCGGGCGCGCCTCACTCGACGGCGACGACGCCGCCGAACTGGCCCAGGACGCGGACGTCGCCCTGACCCGGCGGCACCAGCAGCAGCACCTGGTGGTCGAAGCGCACCGTGCCGGTGCCGGTGATGCCCTCCGGCGCGAGGGCCTTCTGCACGGTCCCGTCCGGGTACGTGACGGTGCGCCCCGTGGTGACCTGGAACTGGTCGGCACGGTGCAGCGTGGCGAAGACCAAGGCGCCTCCGTCGGCCGTGCGCACCGCATACTCCACCGGATCGGCGGTCCACGCCTGGCTGAACGCGACGTCGGCGAGTCCCTGGCTCTGTCCGAACGCGTCGCGCATCTGCTGCAGGAACGCGTCGTCGCGCGCCACGCCGTCGCCGGCCTGCTCCGGCAGGATCGACAGGGTCGAGACGTACGCGTCGACCGCCGCCTGGGGCGACAGGGCCATGCCCCGGTCGTCGTCCGGCGTGACGGCGACGGCATTGGCGTCGCCGCTGGCCCGCAGCTCCGGGAGCACCGCCTCGGCGACGATCTGCGGACTGGCGACGAGGGCCCACGTGTCGACCGAGCTCGCCCGGCTGAACACCTGGACCCGTCGCTCGTCGCCGTCGTCGGTGGAGGCGACCGCCATGAACCACAGCGGATAGGCGCGGAACCGCGGAATGGCGACCTCGTCCGCCCGTAGCGTCGTGGTGCCCGCCCCTCCGTCGACCTGGAAGGCGGCGGTGTCGATGTCGAGCACGCTCCCCCGCTCGACGACCGAGAGCGGCTGGGCCGAGGCGATGTCGACCGCGGCGTTATAGACCTCCCGGTAGCGGGCGTAGACGTCATCGACGTCGGACTCCTCGATGGCGGGCTTGCTCGCCTGGGTGTCGTCGCGCTGGTGCGGCACCATGCAGGCCACGAGCGCCAGGCACGAGATCAGGGCCGTCAGGACTCGCGTGGCTCTCATCGTGACTCCTCGTCCGGCTCGTCGTCGACGACCTCGAACTCGTGCAGCTCGTCCTCGGTCACCTCGTGCTCCACCCCGTCGTCGTCGACCCAGACGTACACGGCCGTCACCTCGTCAGGAGCCGGCTCCGAGACGGCCGCGATCTCGGGCCCCGGGTCCGGGTTCGGGCTGGCGACCGGTTGGGGCGGCTGCTCGTCGACGACCTCGAAGCCGTCGAGCTCGGCCGGGTCGATCTCGTGCTCCACCCCGTGCTCGTCGACGTACACGTAGACCTCGACCTCCTCGACCTCCTCCGCCAGCAGCACGTCGTCGACCGGCTGGTCGACGCGCCACACGTGGCGCCGCCGCAGCAGCACACCGAACCAGGCCAGACCGATGCCGAGCAGGGCGATGCCGGCGCCGCGCCCGAAGCCGCCGCGGATCCCGTAGGCCATCGTGACCTCCAGGCCCGAGAGGTTCGTCGAGCCCACCGCGACGACCGCGATCGAGAGCGGCTCGTCCGGGAGGGTCAGGCTGATGTCGGCCCCGCCGAGGCCGGCCTGGGCGACGAACCACCAGTCGAGCGCCGTCGGCGCGGAGGGGAGGTTGGGCTGACCCTCGACGTCGCGCGTCTCGATCGTCCAGGGCGCCTCGTAGGACGTCACCTCGACCCGGGCGGTGTCCTGCAGGTAGTCCTGGACGTCGACGGTGTTGCCCACGCCCACGAAGACAGGCTTGTCGATCGGGACCTCCACCAGGAGGTCGACCTGCACCCCGACGATCGAGACGACGCCGGGGGCGGTCACCACGGCGGCGGCGTCGGTGTCGATCGCGTGGGGCCCGGTCGTCACCCGACCGTCAGGTCCGAGCACGACCATCACGGCGATGCCGGCGACGGCGATGAGCACGCCGAGCACGGTCAGTGCCCACGCCCCGACCTTGCGCCCCATCGCGCGCACCGTCCCTCCCAGCGAGCCGGCCCGCCCTCGCTGGACCGCTCGGCCGACCCTACCGGCGCGGAGGTGCCTGGAGGTGCGACGCGCGGTCAGGCCGGGCGGATCTCGGACCTGGCTCGGCTCAGAAGAGGGCCGTGGCGAGTCGGCGACGTGCCGTGGCGACGCGCGGGTCGTCGGCTCCGACGACGACGAACAGCTCGAGCAGGCGCTCGCGCACGCGGTCGCGGTCGGACTCCGTGGTGCGTGCGACGAGCTGGATCAGGCGGTCGAAGGCGTCGTCGACGTGTCCCCCGCTGACGTCGAGGTCCGCGACGAGCAGCTGGGCGTCGACGTCACCCGGGACGTCCGCGGCGGCGGTGCGGGCCTGCTGCAGGTCCGCGCCCTGCGTGCGGGCCATCAGGCGCACGCCCGCGAGGCGCTCGGCGACCTCGGCGTCGCCGGGACTCTGGGCAGCGAGCTTCTCGTAGACCGCGATCGCACCGTCGAGGTCGCCGGCGTTGAACGCGGCATCGGCCTCGGCGAACCGCGGGTCGTCCTCCGGCTCCTCCGGCGTCTCGGCCGCGACACCCGGTGCGGGCGCGCGCCCCGTGACCCCGTGCTCGGCGCCGAGCCGGATGAGCTCCTCGAAGTAGCCGCGGATCTGCTCGTCGGGCACCGCGCTCTGGAACAACGGCACGGGCTGGCCCTTGACCAGTCCGACGACGAGCGGGACCGCTTGCGCGCCGAGGGCCTGGCCGATGCCCGGGTTGGCGTCGACGTCGACCTGCACGAGGAGGATCTGACCGTCGTACGTGTTGGCCGCCGCGGCCAGCCGGGCGTTGAACTCGGCGCTCTCGGGCGCGCGGGGCGACCACAGGCTCAGCACGACGAGGTGCTGGAGCGACCCGTCGAGCGCGACCTGCTGGAAGTCGGCCTCCGTGGCGTCGACGACCCAACCACCGGAGGTGGATCCGCCCTGCCCTGGGGCAGGTGCGGCGGGTCGAGCGAGGGCGGACAGATCGAGGGCACCCGGGCGCGAGAAGCTCATGCACCCATCCTAGAGAAGGTGGTGAGGCGGTACTCCCCCGCGCGGTCCGCGCAGGCCCGCACGCTGCACGACACGCTGGATCGTGAGGTCGCGGCGGTCGGGGTCACCGATGAAGCGGATGTCACGCAGGCCCTGCGCCTGGGCGGCCGACTCGAACACGAAGTGGCCGTAGCCGAGCAGGCGACCCAGCAGCGGCTTGTCGACCGTGATGTCGAGGATGCGCGTGATCGGCATCGTCGCGATCTTGACGTTGAAGACGCCCGAGGCTCGGAACACCCGCATGTTGGTGATGACGAACACGTCCCGGCGCTCGCGCGCCGTGACGAAGACGGCGTGGGCCAGCAGCCCGAAGGAGAGCAGCAGGAAGACCCAGCCCCACGAGATCGGGCCGAACAGGGCCAGCAGCCACAGGGCGCCCACGCCGACCAGCTCGACGCTGGGCAGGGCGTAGACGATCGCGTGGTGCCGGACGAGGTCGACGACGTGCTCGCCCTCGTCGGCGAGCAGGTGGCGGTCCACCTGCTGCTCGGGGACGCGCGCGGCCAGCGCTCGGATCATGGACGACCCGCTACTCGAAGAGCTCCTGGACGAAGACCCCCACGTTGCCGAAGGCGTCGATGACGGCGTTGAACGCGCCTTCGACCGCGTCGGCCGCTTCGGTCGGCGCGGTCAGCAAGTAGTAGACGGCAAACCCGATCACGAGCAGCGCCAGAGCCTTCTTCACCACGGGATCATTTCTAGGCCATCGAGCCCGCCGAGCGAGGGAGGCGCGCCGGGCCCGTCAGATCTGGTCGAGGACGACCTCGGCCGCCCGGTACGGATCGGTGGTGCCGCCGAGGACGTCCGCCGCGAGTCCGTCGAGCCGGGCGTCGCCGGAGAGGTGGCCGAACCGGCGGGTGACCTCGCCGAGGGCGATCGCCTCGATCTCGCGGCGCGCCCGTGCGAGGCGCCGGCGGCGGCCCTCCCCCGACGACTCCAGGTGCTCGCGGTGGTCGTCGATGCCCGCGAGCAGCTCCTCGATGCCCTCGCCCGTCGTGGCGACCGTCAGCACGATGGGCGGCTTCCAGGCCCCGTCGGCCCGATCGGTCATCGAGAGCATGCCGCGCAGCTCCCGCCGGGTGGTCGTGGCGCCGTCGCGATCGGCCTTGTTGACGCAGAACACGTCACCGATCTCCAGGATGCCGGCCTTGGCGGCCTGGATGCCGTCACCCATGCCGGGCGCGAGCAGGACCAGGCTCGTGTCGGCGAGGCCGGCGATCTCGACCTCGGACTGCCCGACGCCCACCGTCTCGACCAGCACGACGTCGCAGCCCGCGGCGTCGAGCACCCGCAGTGCCTGGGGGGCGGCTGCGGCGAGGCCGCCGAGGTGCCCCCGGCTGGCCATGGACCTGATCATGACGCCCGGGTCGGTCGCGTGGTCGGACATGCGGATGCGGTCGCCGAGCAGCGCGCCGCCGCTGAAGGGCGACGAGGGGTCGACCGCGAGCACGCCCACCGTGCGCCCCGAGCGACGCAGTGCCGCCACGAGGGCCGACGTCGAGGTGGACTTGCCGACCCCCGGCGATCCCGTCAGTCCGACGACGTGGGCGGAGCCCGTGTGGGGCACGAGCTGCTGGGCCACCTCACGGAGCTTCGGTGAGTCCACCTCGACCAGGGAGATCAGGCGGGCGACGGCCCGGGCCTTGCCCGGACCGTCGCCCCGTGCCGTCTCGACGAGCGTGGAGACGTCGTCGTCACGGCGCATGGTTCTGCTGACCGAGGTCAGGACGGTGCCGTCAGGACTGGGGCACGCGGATGACCAGGGCGTCGCCCTGACCGCCGCCACCGCAGAGGGCGGCCGCGCCGACGCCGCCGCCACGGCGCTTGAGCTCGAGCGCGAGGTGCAGGACCACGCGCGCGCCGCTCATGCCGATGGGGTGGCCCAGCGAGATCGCGCCGCCGTTGACGTTGACGATGTCCTCGGAGATGCCGAGCTTCTTGGTCGAGGCCAGGCCGACGGTCGCGAAGGCCTCGTTGAGCTCGACGAGGTCGAGGTCGGAGGCCGACAGGTCGGCCTTGGCCAGGGCCGCGGCGATGGCGTTGGCGGGCTGGTCCTGCAGGCTCGAGTCCGGGCCGGCGACGTTGCCGTGCGAGACGATCTCGGCGAGGATCGGCAGGCCGAGCTCCTCGGCCTTGGCCTTGCTCATGACCACGACCGCGCACGCGCCGTCGGAGATCTGGCTGGCGGTGCCGGCCGTGATCGTGCCGTCCTTGGAGAACGCCGGGCGGAGCTTGCCGAGCGACTCGGCGGTCGTGTCGCCACGGACGCCCTCGTCGGTGCTGACAACGACCGGGTCACCCTTGCGCTGCGGGATCTCGACCGGGACGATCTCGTCGTCGAAGACGCCGTTCTTCTGGGCCGTCGCGGCGAGCTGGTGCGAGCGGGCACCGAACGCGTCCTGCTCCTCGCGGGTGAACGTCTCGACGTCGACGTTGCGCTTCTCGGTGAGCGAGCCCATCGCCTGGTTCGTGATGGCGTCCCACAGGCCGTCGTACTCCATGTGGTCGAGCATCGTGGTCTTGCCGTACTTGAAGCCCTCGCGCGAGCCGGTGAGGAGGTGCGGCGCCTGCGTCATGGACTCCTGGCCACCGGCGACGATGACGTCGTACTGGCCCGACTGGATCAGTGCGTCGGCCAGGGTGATGGCGTGGATGCCCGACAGGCAGACCTTGTTGATGGTCAGGGCCGGGACACCGAGCGGGATGCCGCCCTTCTCGGCCGCCTGGCGCGCGGGCACCTGGCCGGCGCCGGCGCCGAGGACCTGGCCCATGATCACGTAGTCGACCTGGTCGCCGGTGACACCGGCCTTCTCCAGGGCGCCCTTGATGGCGACGCCACCGAGGTCGGAACCGGACTGGGTCTTGAGTCCGCCGAGGAGGCGGCCGATCGGGGTGCGGGCCCCGGAGACGATCACGGTCTGAGTCATGGATGAGCTCCTTAGAAGGCGGTCCCCGGTGCAGCGGTGCCGAGGACGGTGCGGCCACTTTACCCAGAGGTAACGTGCCGCCGTCGCGGGGCGTGGCTCGGATCACGCCGGCGACGGGTCCCGACCAGCGCCTCCTGGTCGAGGGCACGGCCCACAGAGCGATCCGGATCGTCGGCCGACCCCGCCGGGCGGTTGCCACGACCTGCTCTACGCTGCCCCCATGTCTGCGACCGAGCCCCTTGTCCCCGCACACCTGCTGATCGCGATCGACCACGTCGGCATCGCCGTCCCCGACCTCGACGAGGCGATCAGCTTCTACTCCTCCCTCTTCGGGCTGGAGTCGGTCCACGAGGAGACCAACGACGAACAGGGCGTGCGTGAGGCGATGCTCGCGGTCGGCGACTCCGGCTCCTTCATCCAGCTGCTCGCGCCGCTCTCGCCCGACACCACGATCGGCAAGTTCCTGGCCAAGAACGGCCAGGGCATCCAGCAGCTCGCCTATCGCGTGAGCGACCTCGACGTCGTCTCGGCGACGCTGCGCGAGCGCGGCGCCCGCCTGCTGTACGACGAGGCACGCACGGGCACCGGCGGGAGCCGGGTCAACTTCGTGCACCCGAAGGACGCCGGCGGCGTCCTCGTGGAGCTCGTCGAGCCCGCGACCGACGGCGGCCACTGACCCCTGCGAGACCCGCGTCACACGGAACTCCGTGGCGCGCCATGTTTCCCGCGGGTAACATCGCCGCGACCTACACGACCCTTGGAGGCTCTTCGTGCAGCACATCCTGGACGCGATCATGGCCGGCGACACCGCCGGTGAGGACTTCGCGAACCTTGACGTCCCCGACCACTACCTCGCCGCGACCGTCCACAAGGACGAGGTCGACATGTTCGAGGGTGTCGCCAGCCGCGACAAGGACCCGCGTCAGTCGATCCACGTCGAGGACGTGGCCCTGCCGGAGCTCGGTCCGGGCGAGGCCCTCGTGGCCGTCATGGCCAGCGCGATCAACTACAACACGGTCTGGACCTCGATCTTCGAGCCCGTCTCGACCTTCGGCTTCCTGGAGCGCTACGGCCGCCTCTCGCCGCTGACCAAGCGCCACGACCTGCCCTACCACGTGGTCGGCTCCGACCTCGCCGGCGTCGTGCTGCGGACGGGCCCGGGCGTCACCAAGTGGAAGCCCGGCCAGGAGGTCGTCGCCCACTGCCTCTCCGTCGAGCTCGAGGCTCCCGACGGCCACGACGACACGATGATGGATCCCGAGCAGCGCATCTGGGGCTTCGAGACCAACTTCGGCGGCCTCGCGCACGTCGCGCTCGTCAAGTCCAACCAGCTGCTGCCCAAGCCCGACCACCTGACGTGGGAGGAGGCCGCCTCCCCCGGTCTGGTCAACGCCACCGCCTACCGCCAGCTCGTCTCCAAGAACGGCGGCAACATGAAGCAGGGCGACAACGTCCTGATCTGGGGCGCCTCGGGCGGCCTCGGCGGCTTCGCGACGCAGTACGCCGTCAACGGTGGCGCCAACCCGATCTGCGTCGTCTCCAACGAGGAGAAGGCCAAGATCGTCCGCAGCATGGGCGCCGAGCACGTCATCAACCGTTCCGAGGAGCAGTGGAAGTTCTGGAACGAGGACGGCACCAAGCAGAACCCCAAGGAGTGGCAGCGCCTCGGCAAGAAGATCCGCGAGCTCACCGGCGGCGAGGACATCGACATCGTCTTCGAGCACCCGGGCCGCGAGACCTTCGGCGCCTCGGTCTATGTCACCCGTAAGGGCGGCACGATCACGACCTGCGCGTCGACCACGGGCTTCATGCACGAGTACGACAACCGGTACCTGTGGATGAACCTCAAGCGCATCATCTCGAGCCACTTCGCCAACTACCGCGAGGCGTTCGAGGCGAACCGCCTGATCGACCAGGGCAAGATCCACCCGACGCTCTCGCGCACGTACAAGCTCGAGGACGTGGGCCAGGCCTCCCTGGACGTGCACCACAACCTCCACCAGGGCAAGGTCGGCGTGCTCGCCCTCGCTCCGGAGGAGGGCCTCGGCGTGCGTGACCACGAGAAGCGCGAGCTGCACCTCGACAAGATCAACCGCTTCCGGGGCATCTGAGCCGGACGTTCGATCCAGCAGTTCTCACCGGAGGGCGTGGCCGTGGGCCACGCCCTCCGTCGTCGGTACAGTGGGCGCTGCCCGCCTTTCGTCGTCCTATCCCGCGAGGAACATCCATGTCCGATCAGTCCGGATTGTCGATCTTCGATGCCAGCAAGTCACCGTCGTCGGCCTCGTTCCCGCCGGCGCGCCGGGGTGGCTACGACCCGGACGCGGTCGACGCCTGGGTCCGTTCGCAGTCGGCCGAGCTGTCCAAGGCGGCCAAGGCCGTGCAGGAGGCCAACCGCAAGAACGCCGACCTGACGAAGCAGCTGGAGCAGCTCAAGGACCGGGTGGAGGCCGTCGAGCGCCCCACCTACACCGGGCTCGGCAACCACGCGGCGCAGCTGCTCGGCCTGGCCGAGCAGGAGGCCGACGAGGTCCGCGCCAAGGCGCGCCGGGAGGCCGACGAGACCGTCACGAAGGCCCGCGAGGACGCGACCCTCATGGTCGCCGCCGCGAAGCAGGAGAGCGAGGAGCTGCGCTCCCGCACCACGAGCGAGATCGAGACCAAGCGCCGGGCGCTCCTCGACGAGGCCGAGACCAAGAACGCCGAGGCCCAGGCGTACGCCGCCGACCTGCGCGACCAGGCCGAGCGTGAGGCCGAGCGCCTGCGCGTCGCGGCCGAGCAGGACGCCGAGTCGATGCGCCTCACCGCGACCCGCGAGGTCGAGCAGGCACGGGCCGCCGCGGACCGCGAGGTCTCCGAGGCCCGCCGCGTGCTGGCGGTCGAGAAGGAGCGCCTGGCTCGCGAGGCGTCCGAGAACCACGAGAACGCCGTCGCCAAGACCTCGAAGCTCGTCGCCGACGCGGAGGCTCGGGCCCAGGCCGCCGACGACCGTTCGCGCGAGGTCCTCGGCAACGCCGCCAAGGCTCGCGACGACGCCAGCCGTGAGTCGGCTCAGCTGATCGACAACGCGCGCACCGAGGCCGGCAACATCGTCGCTCAGGCCAGCGCGGAGGCCGAGAACGTGCGCGTCACGACCACCACCGAGGTCGAGCGCCACACGCGGGCGCTGCGCCAGGAGGTGGCCGACCTCGAGCGCAAGCGCGACGGGATCGTGTCGCAGATGGGTCAGCTCCGTGACATCGTCGCGACCTTCGCCCCGTCGGCCGCCCCCGCGGCCGAGGAGGCAGAAGCGGCCGAGTCCTCCGAGCCGCGTGCCGAGGAGCCGTCCACCGACGAGGTCGACGACGTCGAGAAGACCGAGACGGCCGATCCCCAGACCGATCGCCCGGAGGCGCAGCAGGGCTGAGTCAGGCCTGCTGCCCACCGGGGGGCGGGGCGCTCCTCAGGAGCGTTCCCAGCACGGTGTGTGCCAGTGGCGCCGCTCGTCGAGCGCGGAGGCGCTGAGCAGCGCGGCGACCGCCGGCCACACCACGACGTGCCCGGTGCCCGCGGGGATGGGGCGGTGGCATCCCGGGCACGTGTACGGCTTCCCGGAGGTCGCGCCGGTCAGTCGACGGACGTGCCACTCGCGTCCGGCCCGGACCTCCGTGGTCTGGCCCACGACGAGGCGTCGTCCGACCTGGCGGGGCGGTCGTCGGCGAGGCACCCCCCGATCCTAGGCCGGTGCGATGACCTCGGCCGGAGCCGGCACCACCGGGGAGCAGTACCAGCGGACCCATCCGGCGCCGGAGCGTGAGGCCTCGAGCGCCTCGTCGAACGAGACCAGGTCGACCGTGCCGTCGAGCCGCTCGAGCACGATGCTGTCGGCCAGCGAGGGCGCCCGGGAACAGCTGAGTCCACGGGCCTCGACGTCGGCCACGGCCGCCGTCACGAGGTCGGAGGAGCCCGACGGCGACACCGTCAGCTCGCGATCACCCGCGGACTGACGTCCGGCGTCGAACATCGCCAGCGCGACGGCCATCACGAGAGCCGCCGTCGTGACGGTCAACGTGGCACGCCGTACCCACATCGCGACTCGGTGCAGAGTCGTCACGCGCCACCGTCCTGTCTTCCCCTGTCATGACAACGAGGCCGGTACCCCTGGGGTTACCGGCCTCGTCGTACGACGTGGGAGCAGGTCTCAGTAGGTGTGGAAGCCCACCTTGGTCTTGCGACCCAGCTTGCCCTCGGCCACGAGCTTCTCGAGCGTGGGTGCCGGGGCCCAGCCCTCGTGCCCGAACGCACCGACCAGCGTCTGCTCGATCGCGAGCGAGACGTCGTTGCCCACGACGTCGAGCAGCTCGAACGGACCCATCGGGAGCTTGGCGTTCTCCTTGATGGCCGTGTCGATCTCCTCCAGCGTGCCGCCGCCGGCCTCGTGCAGCTTGATGGCGTCGTTGAGGTACGGGAACAGCAGGGCGTTGACGATGAAGCCGGCCCGGTCGCCGCAGGACACGGGGTGCTTGCCGACGTTGAGGCTCAAGGCCTTCGCCGTCTCCGACACCTCGGGCGACGTGGTCTCGGCCGAGACGACCTCCACGAGCTTCATGATCGGCGCCGGGTTGAAGAAGTGGATGCCCACGACGTCGCCCGGACGGCCGGTCTGGGCCGCCAGGTCAGCGATCGACAGCGACGACGTCGTGGTGGCCAGGATCGCGCCCGGCTTGGCGATGCGGTCGAGGTCGCGGAACAGCTCGCGCTTGATCTCGAGATCCTCGGCGATGGCCTCGACGACGACGTCGACACCGCCGAGGGCCTCGCGCTCGGTCGACCCCGTCAGGCGCTCGAGCACCGACGACTTGCCGTCCTCGTCGAGCTTGCCCTTGGCCACGGCCCGATCGAGGTTCTTGGTGATGTAGGCGATGACACCGTCGAGCTTGTCCTGCGAGCGACCCACGTAGGTGACGTCGTAGCCGGCCTGGGCGAAGACCTGCACGATGCCCGAGGCCATCGTGCCCGTGCCGACGACGCCGATGCTCGTGACGTCGTGACGCAGCTGCGGCGTGGGCTCCTCGGCAGCGGCGGCGCCCGCGATGTCGGCCAGGATCGGGGCCGGCACGTGCAGCGGGTCGCCCGTGCTCGCGTGCAGGTCGTTCAGGCCGTCGATGACGGTCTGGGCGCCCAGGCCCTCGATCAGGGCGATGGGTCCGACCGGGTAGCCGCAGCCGAACCGCATGCCCGCGTCGATGTCGGCGCGGGTCGCGTAGCCGCTCTCGAGCATCGTCGCGGCATGGTTGAGGTACGGAAGGACGAGGGTCCGCGCGGTCTCGGCTGCGGGGTCCGAGGCGGTCAGACGGTCGACGATCTCCTGCATGTCTACTCCTGGGTAACGTGAGGGGTCGTGACACACTAGCGTGTGTTTTCCGCCTGACGGACAAGCCGCCGAGGAACTGATCGAGAGGGAGCGGAAGTTGTCACGAACGCAGATCTGGACCACCGGTGCGGCCCTGGCCGCGTGCCTCGTGCTGACGGCGTGCGGCGACGACCAGCCCGATCCGGAGTCCTCCTCGACCCCGTCGCCGACGTCGTCGGCCGAGTCGAGTGACCCGGCGCCCACCGACACCGCCTCCGCGCTCCCCGAGACCGCGTCCGACCTCGTCGGCACCTGGCGCGACGACGCCGCCGACTGGACCGCGTACTTCGAGGACGACGGCACCTTCACGTGGGACTACCAGGGCAACGTCGACTTCCTCACGGGCAGCTACACGCTCGAGGACGGGGTCGTGACGTTCGCCGGGCTCGACGGCAACGACCTCGTCGGCCAGGTCACGCCCGAGGGCCTCGTGTTCGACCTCGGCACCCTCACGCGCCGGTGAGGCAGCACCGCTGATGCGTCTGGTCGTCGCACGCTGTCAGGTCGACTACGCCGGCCGCCTGACCGCCCACCTGCCCCTGGCCACCCGCGTCATCATGGTCAAGTCGGACGGGTCGGTCCTGATCCACTCCGACGGAGGCTCCTACAAGCCGCTCAACTGGATGAGTCCGCCCTGCACCCTGCGCGAGGGCGTCGCTGACGACGGCGTCGCGGAATGGACCGTGTCGGCCACGAAGTCCGACGACACGCTCCGCATCCGCATCGAGGAGGTGCTGCACGACTCCGCGCACGACCTCGGGATCGATCCGGGGTTGCAGAAGGACGGGGTCGAGAAGCACCTCCAGGAGCTGCTCGCGGAGCACACGGCGACGTTCGGCGACGGCATGAGCCTGGTACGCCGGGAGTACATGACCGCGATCGGCCCGGTCGACCTGCTGTGCCGCGACGCAGCGGGAGCGGCAGTGGCCGTCGAGATCAAGCGGCGCGGCGACATCGACGGGGTCGAGCAGCTGACCCGCTACCTCGAGCTCATGAACCGTGACCCGAAGCTGCGACCGGTGCGCGGCATCTTCGCGGCCCAGGAGATCAAGCCGCAGGCCCGCACGCTCGCCACCGATCGTGGGATCGAGTGCCTGGTCGTCGACTACGACGCCCTCCGCGGCATCGACGACCCCAGCCTGCGGCTGTTCTGACGTCCCGGGCCACGACCGGGCGGAGCTTCGCTCAGGCGGCCGTCCCGCCGAGTGCGGACTCCCTCCGGCCACGCCTCGACGACGCGGAGTGCCGCAGGAGCAGGTAGGCCGCGAAGCCCGTGGCGACGCCGGGGACGATCCCCAGGACGAGGCACACCCAGCCGTGCCGCACCTGCAGCTCGCGGCGATCGACGACGATCCAGATCGCCAGGACGGCCCAGCAGCAGAGGACGTCGAGCGAGTACCCGCTCGAGTACGGGTTGACGAAGCCGGCCGCCAGCCCGCCCACGACGTCGCCACCATCGCGGACCAGAGCAGGAACGACGATGGCGGCGAACGCCAGGGCGAAGCCGGCGCCGACGACGGCGATGAGGGTGTAGCCAAGGCGGACAGGGGCCATGGTGAGCTCCGGGTGGTCGCTGGGTCTGGGCCCCGGAGTCTAGTTCGCCACCGCCGCTCCGTCCCGGTTCCGACCGAGGAAGGTTGCGCGGACACGGGGCATCGCGTTGTCTGGGGCCATGGCCGACCTGACTGCGCTCCACCCGGTCCTGGGCCACTGGCGGACGTCCGGTCAGGTGCTCGACGAGCACGGTCACGTCGTGGTGGAGATCTCCGGGAGCGACACGTACACGCTGCTGCCGGGTGGCACGTGGATCGCGCACGAGGTCGACGTCGCGATGGGCGACGGGCACCGAGCCCTGACGCACGAGGTCATCGGCGGCGAGCACCCGGAGGGTGGCTGGCAGATGGTGGCGTTCGACACCGCGTCCGCGCCCAGCACGATGCGTCTGACGCTGGAGGAGCCGGGTCTGCTCCTGCTCCACGGTGTCGGCGTGCGCAGCTGGTTCCGCACCGATCACGGCACCGACCAGATGTGCGCACGGTGGGAGCGTCAGGTCGAGGGTGCGTGGACGAGCTGGATGGACCTGACCTTCGACCGCCTCCCCACCCCCGAGCAATGAGTGCCGCGCCAGACCCGAGTCGGGGGGCCGGGGACGGCGCAGCCCCCGGGGCCACCAGGGCTCCGGGGGCTGCGTGTGGATCGGGTCAGGCGCCGGCCTTGCGGGGCGCGGTCGGGTCGTCACTGACGCCGCTGTCCTCGCGGGCGACCCAGTCCTCGATGCGCTCGTAGTCGCTCGCCGAGCGAGTCACGACGGCCAGCAGGTCGCCCATCTTCGCGACCTCCTCGACCTGCTCCTTGACGAACCACTGCATGAACTGGTCCGACGCGAAGTCGTTCTCGTCACGGGCGATGCGGGTGAGCTCGTTGATCTGGTCGGTGACCCGCTTCTCCTGGTCGAGCGCGAGCTTCACCGGCGCGATGACGTCGGCGAAGCTCATCTCGGGGGCCTCGAGGGCGGGGATGCGGATCTCCGCATCGGCGTCCAGCAGGTACTGGACCATCATCATCGCGTGGTCGCGCTCCTCGGTGGCCTGCTTGTAGAACAGCGCGGCCATCTGCGGCATCGTCAGCGCGTCGTAGTACGCGGCGATCGCGACGTACTGCTGGTGGGCGCCGAACTCGTAGCCGAGCTGCTCGTTGAGTCGTGCGACGAAGGCGGATGAAGCCATGGTGGTGGTCCTTTCCGAAAGGGTCGACCTCGACCGTGCGGTGTACGGTGAGGCGGTGGGGAAGAAGGGCAAGAAGCCGAAGGACAAGTGCTGCGTGAGCAAGCCGCGGTGCAAGCGGTGCCCCATCCAGATGCTCAAGGACGGGACGCTCCCGGACGGTTACACCGTCAAGAAGCGCAAGCTCGTCAAGGTCTCGAAGGGCACGTCGAAGAAGTCGGGCAAGAAGTTCGCCGCAGCCTGATCGTCCCTCTCCTCCTCCCGTGGTCGTCGCCGATCGTCCCATCCGGCGACGCCGTCACACTACTCCCGGCGAAGCCTGCGATTCCAGCAAGGAATGGCTGACCTGCCGAAGGTTCGGCTTGCCTTCTCGGTGTGCTGTGCAGCAGGTGACGGCCCGCGTTACCGTCATGCCATGACCGACATCGCCGCACGCGCCCACCGCCTCCTCGATCTCCACTCCTCCCCCGAGCTCCTGACCGTCGTCAACGTCTGGGACGCGATCACCGCCACGATCGTCTCCGAGGTCGACGGCATCGAGGCCCTCGCCACCGCCAGCCACTCGATCGCCGCGATGTACGGCTACGAGGACGGCGAGAACATCCCCGTCGACCTCATGATCGAGGCCGTCGGCCGCATCGCCGCCGCCACGGACCTGCCGGTCACGGCCGACCTCGAGGCCGGCTACGGCAACCCGGGCGAGACCACCCGCAAGGCGATCGACGTCGGCATCGTCGGGGCCAACCTGGAGGACCAGGTCAAGCCCCTGGCCGAGGCGGTCGCCGCAGTGGAGGCCGTCGTGAAGGCCGGCGAGGCCGCCGGCATCCCCTTCGTGCTGAACGCCCGCACCGACGTCGTCGCGAAGGCCGGCGACCGTCCGCACGACGAGGTCATCGCCGACGCGATCGAGCGTGGCAAGGCCTTCCTCGACGTCGGCGCCCCGGTCGTGTTCGTGCCGGGCCCGCTCTCGGAGGACGACGTCACGCAGCTCGTGGAGGCCTACGGCCCCCAGCGGCTCACGACGATCGGCTACCCCGGGTCGATCCCGCTCGCCCGCCAGGCCGAGCTCGGCGTGGCTCGCGTCTCGTACGGCCCGTTCTCGCAGTCCGTCGCGCTCATGGCGCTGCAGGACCTCACGAAGGACATCGTGGCCGGCGGCGGCCTGCCGTCGAACTTCCGCGTCCTGAACTGACCACTTCTCCCGCTGGCTGTCCCCCTACGACTCCGTCGTGGGAGGTGCCCCCAGTGCGAGTGCGCTCTGGCGCGCGAGCCTCGAAGCCACCAGAGGTTTCGAGGCTCCTCGCAGAGCTCGTCACACCTCAACCAGCGGGATACGGCCTCCCTCAGTCGAGGTCGTTGGCCTTGCGGATCTCGTCGACGACGCGATCCATGATGTCGGTGATGCCGAAGTCCTTCGGCGTGAACACCGCGGCGATCCCGGACTCCTCGAGACGGCGGCCGTCGGAGTCGGGGATGATCCCGCCGACGATGACCGGGACGTTGGTGAGGCCGGCCTCGGCCAGGCCCTTCTGGACGTCCGGCACGAGCTCCATGTGCGAGCCCGACAGGATCGACAGCCCGACGACGTCGACGTCCTCGGCCACGGCGGCTGCGACGATCTGGGACGGCGTCAGGCGGATGCCCTGGTAGATGACCTCGAAGCCCGCGTCGCGCGCGCGCACCGCGACCTGCTCGGCACCGTTGGAGTGACCGTCCAGGCCCGGCTTGCCGACGAGGAAGCGCAGGCGCCCGCCCAGCTGCTCACCGGTGGCGGCGACCTTCTCGCGGACGGCCGTGAGCTCGGCTCCGGCCTCGGCCACGCCGACGACACCCGAGACCCCCGTGGGGGCCCGGTACTCGCCGAACACGCCGCGCAGCGTGTGCGCCCACTCCCCCACGGTGGCGCCGGCGCGCACCGCGGCGAGCGTGGCCTCCATGAGGTTGGTCGTGGTCTTGGCCTCGGTGGCGACCCGCTCGAGGGCCTCCTCGACCGCAGCACGGTCCTGCTCGCTGCGCCACTGCTGGACGTCGGCGATCGCGTTCGCCTCGGCCTTCGGGTCCGACGCCATGATGGCACCGTCGAGATCGGCGGTCAGGGGCGACGGCTCGGTCTCGGTGTACGAATTGACGCCGACGACCTTGAGCTCGCCCGCCTCGATGCGCGAGCGACGCTCGGCGTGCGACGACACGAGGGCCTGCTTCATGTAGCCGGTCTCGACCGCGGCGACGGCACCGCCCATGGCCTGGACTCGGTCGATCTCGGCCTTGGCGCCCTCGACGAGGTCGGCGACCTTGGCCTCGATGACGTGGCTGCCCTCGAAGATGTCGTCGTACTCCAGCAGGTCGGACTCGAAGGCCAGGACCTGCTGCAGCCGCAGCGACCACTGCTGGTCCCACGGGCGCGGCAGACCGAGGGCCTCGTTCCAGGCCGGCAGCTGCACCGCGCGGGCGCGGGCGTTCTTGCTGAGCGTGACGCCCAGCATCTCCAGCACGATGCGCTGGACGTTGTTCTCGGGCTGGGCCTCGGTCAGGCCGAGCGAGTTGACCTGCACGCCGTAGCGGAAGCGCCGCATCTTGGGATCGGTCACGCCGTAGCGGTCGCGGGTGATCTCCTCCCAGAGCTGGCCGAAGGCGCGCATCTTGCACGTCTCCTCGATGAACCGCACCCCGGCGTTGACGAAGAAGGAGATGCGGCCGACGACCTTCTCGAAGTCGGCCTCGTCGACCTGGCCGGAGTCCTTGACCGAGTCGAGCACGGCGATCGCGGTGCTCATCGCGAAGGCGAGCTCCTGGACGGGCGTGGCGCCCGCCTCCTGCAGGTGGTAGCTGCAGATGTTGAGCGGGTTCCACTTCGGGATGTTGTTGACCGTGTACGCGATCATGTCGGTCGTGAGCCGCAGGGAGGCCTCGGGCGGGAACACGTAGGTCCCGCGCGACAGGTACTCCTTGATGATGTCGTTCTGCGTCGTGCCGGCCAGGCTCTCGGGCGGGGCGCCCTGCTCCTCGGCGGCCACCTGGTACATGGCGAGCAGCCACATCGCGGTGGCGTTGATCGTCATGGAGGTGTTCATCTCCTCCAGGGGGATGTCCTGGAAGAGACGGCGCATCGAGCCCAGGTGCGGAATCGGGACGCCGACCTTGCCGACCTCGCCGCGGCTGAGCTCGTGATCGGGGTCGTAGCCCGTCTGCGTCGGCAGGTCGAAGGCGACCGAGAGGCCGGTCTGTCCCTTCGCGAGGTTCTTGCGGTACAGCGCGTTCGACTCGGCCGCGGAGCTGTGGCCAGCGTACGTCCGCATCACCCAGGGCTTGTCCGGAACGATCTTGTCAGGCATGGGGGCAGATTACCGCGCGGTAAACCGGAGGGACACCGCACGAGCGTGATGCGAGTCACCCGGGGGCACTGCCGGCGTCTCACATCGACCTCCCGTCGACTGCGAGGAAGACGTAACAGGACGCGTCCTCGCCGCGACGCCGGCGGTAACGGGACGCTCCTAGCGTCGAGGCCGTCGCCGTCCGACCGCCGGTCGGTACGTCCAAGGAGGAGCCCGATGACCCGCACGTCGCGCGAGGCCGGCCGCCCGCTCCCCTATCCTCGGGGGACGTTCGGCGCGCGGCAGACGCGCCCCATCGAGGACATCGTGGAGGTGCGACCGCGGTGAACCCCACCGGAAGCCGTGGCGGCACGCCGAGCGGGATGGTGCTGACCGGCACCCGCATCCTCGTCACGGCGCAGCGCCGGGCCGCCGACCTCGCGATCGCCCTCGCGCGCCGAGGCGCCGAGGTCGACGTGGCAGCCACCCTGGGTGTGCAGTCCCACTTCGACGAGGAGACCCTGCTCGCCCGCACACGAGCCGTCATCGCCAGCCCCCCGGACCTCGTGGTCATCACGACGGGCATCGGCTTTCGCGGGTGGTGGGAGACCGCGGAGGCCGCTGACCTCACCGAGGACCTTCACGCGGCCCTCGCGCAGGTGCGGCTGGTCGCCCGCGGCCCGAAGGCCCGGGGCGCGCTGCAGACGGTGGGCCTGATCGCCGACTGGGTGGCCGAGTCGGAGACGTCCGCGGAGATCGGCGAGTTCCTCCGAGCTGAAGGCGTCCAGGGGGCTCGCATCGTGATCCAGCACCACGGCGCCGGCGACGACGGGCTCGAGGACGTCCTGGTCGAGGGTGGCGCGCAGGTCACGAGCCTCGTGATCTACCGCTGGGGTCCGCCGCCCGAGCCCGCCGCGGTCGAGCGCGCGGTGCGTGACACCGCGAGCGGCGCGTACGACGCCGTCGCCTTCACCTCCGCGCCCGGCGCGTCCGCCTGGCTCTCAGCCGTCAGAGAGCACGGGGCGAAGGACGCGACCCTCGCGCTCCACCGCGCGGGCCGACTGTCGCTGGCAGCGGTCGGTCCAGTCACGGCCGAGCCGCTCCTGCGGGCCGGGTTCATCCCGCTGGTGCCCGATCGCGGCAGGCTGGGCGCCCTGGTGCGCGCCATGATCGTCCACCTGGGCCATGAGGGCGGCGGTATCCCCACGCCCGCGGGCCGCCTCCGGGTGCACGCGGCGTCCGTCACGATCGACCACGAGCTCGTCCCGCTCTCCCCCACCGGGGTGTGCGTCCTGCGTCGCCTCTGCGCGGATCCCGGTGCCGTCGTCTCGCGCGGTGAGATCTTGACCGCCCTCCCGGGCGAGTCCACGGACCCCCACAACGCCGAGGTCGCGATCGCCCGCGTGCGTGACGCGATCGGCCCCGGCGCCCCGATCCGTACCGTCGTCAAGCGGGGGTACCGGCTCGACGTCCTCGACACGAGGCTCGATTCTGGTCCCGGTTCCGGGCTCGATCCGGGGGTGACCCGATGAACCCGGCCCTGGTCCTGTGCAGCCACGGAACCGCTGACCCCGCCGGCCAGGAGGTGATCCGTCGCGTCGCGGCGGCCGTCCGGCGGGCGGCCCACCCGTTCGAGGTCCACGAATCCGTCGTCGACGTCGAGGACCACCGGCTCGGCGGCGTGCTGGCCGACCTCCGCCGCCCCGCCGTGGTCGTCCCGCTGCTCCTCTCCGGCGGCTTCCACCTCCACCACGACATCACCGAGGCCGTCGCCGACCACCCGGCCGCCGTCGTGGCGCGGCCACTCGGCCCGGAACCGGCGCTCGCCGCTCTCGGAGCACGCCGTCTGCACGACATCGGCGCCACGCACGACGACGTCGTCGTGCTCGCCGGCTCGGGCTCGAGCGACCCGCGGGCCCTGCAGGACGTCGACTCCGCCGCGGCGCTCCTGCGGGCCCACTGGGGCGGAACGGTCCGGGTCGGACACCTCGGGCGCTTCGGCACCCCCGCGGCCGAGGTCGTCGCTGCGGCCCGCCAGGACGGCGCCCGACGCATCGTGGTCGCGTCCTACCTGCTCGCGCCCGGGTACTTCCAGAACACCCTGCTGGCCGTGGGAGCCGATCTCGTCACGGCGCCCCTGCTCAGCGCCTCGCCCGACCACGAGGTCGTCGACCTGGTGGTCCGGCGCTTCGAGCGGGCCGCACGCACCCTGAGCTGGGAACCCCCTTCGACGTTCGACAGCGCCGCGACGGGTTGACGACCGTGTCCGCCACCGGCGGCCACCACTGAGCTTTCTCCCGACCCGGCCCCGCGGCTACTGTCACGACATGGTCAACCTCACTCGGATATACACGCGCACCGGCGACGACGGCACGACCGCACTGGTCGACATGAGCCGCACCTCCAAGAACGACCTGCGGCTCGTGGCCTACGCCGATGTCGACGAGGCCAACAGCCAGATCGGGGTGGTGCAGTCGCTCGGCGAGCTGCCCGACGACGTCGCGACGGTCCTGACCCACGTGCAGAACGACCTCTTCGACGTGGGCGCCGACCTGGGCGCGCCGATCGTGGCGAACCCCGAGTACCCCCAGCTGCGCGTCGAGCCCGACTACGTCGAGCGGCTCGAGCAGTGGTGCGACACCTACAACGAGCAGGTCGAGAAGCTGCGCTCGTTCATCCTTCCCGGAGGCACCCGCGCGGCCGCCCAGCTGCACGTCGCCCGCACCGTGACGCGTCGCGCCGAACGTGCGGCGTGGGCCGCGATCGACGAGCACGGCGAGACCATGAACCCGCTCACCGCGAAGTACCTGAACCGGCTGAGCGACCTGCTGTTCATCCTGGGCCGTGTGGCCAACCACGCGGCGGGCACGGGCGACGTCCTGTGGGTGCCCGGCGGCGAGCGCCAGGCCTAGGCCCTCACTCCGGCTGCGCCGCGCGTCTGGCCAGGACGCGCCCCACGGCCTCGATCGCGTCGACGAGACTCGCGCCGCGACCGACCGCGACGCCCACCAGGAACGTCGTGAGCGGCGCCGCAGGACGCACGACCGCATGCGCGGCGTCGCCCGCGAGGTCGAGCACGGCCTCGACGTCGACCTCGAGGTCCAGGCCGAGCTCGCGCCCCACGTCGGCGGCCCAGGACGCGAGCACCGTGGCCTGGTCGGTCACAGCTCGATCCCGAACCGGGCGGCGTCCTCGCGGCGGTCGACGTCACTGACGTCGACCTGGACCTCCCGCACGTCCAGGCCCTCGACGAGCTCCTGCATGCTTCTTCCCTCCTGCGCGCCGCGCTGCGCGCGCGCCTTCAGCTCGGGACCGGGGTACAGCGCCAGCAGGTGCTGGCGTCGCCCGGTCGTGTCGATCGCCACCGCAGGCCCACCGAGCACACGGAGCTGCGCGAACGCCGCCACGATCTCGGGCACGTCGCTCGCGAGGACCGCCACCAGCGGAGCCGGGTCGACCAGCGTCGCGAGCCCAGACGCCACCGCCGCGGCCGGACCTGCTCCGGGCGGGTCCTCGACCGTGTGAAGCGTCCCGTCGACCGGCGGACGGTCACCGACCACCACGACGCGCCGGGCGTCCGTGACGGCCTCCAGTGCGTGCTCAAGCAGCGTCGAGCCCCGGTGCACCAGCGCGGACTTGTCGATGCCGCCCAGGCGCGAGCCCCGGCCGCCGGCCAGCACGATCGCATCGAAGGTCGGAGGTGTCATGATGCTGATCATGCCGGACCCGTCACGCACGATCGCACCGTCATGACCCCGGGCACCCCCGACGGGGCGGGTCCGGTGACGCCCACCAGCTCCTTGGTCGAGGTCGACGAGCACCAGGAGCGGATCCTGCGCGCTGCGGCTCGGCTCGCCTCCGAGCAGGTCGACCTCCGCTCCGCAGCGGGACGCACGCTGGCCGCCGACGTCGTGGCCGCCCGCGACGTGCCGACGTTCGACAACTCCGGCATGGACGGCTTCGCGGTGCGGTTCGCCGACGTCCGCGATGCGGCGCCCGGGCGGCCCGTCGCCCTGGACGTCGTGGCCGACGTGCCTGCCGGTTCCTCGCTCGATCCCGACCTGCTGCCGGGGCAGGCGGTGCGCATCATGACCGGCGCGGCGATCCCGACGCAGGCCGACACCGTGGTGCCGTTCGAGGACACGCGGGAGGGCCTGGACGCCGGCGTGGAGCGCATCACCGTGCTGTCGGCGCCGTCCGGGCATGGCCGCCACGTCCGTGGCCGCGGCGAGGACGTCGCCACGGGCGACCTCCTGATGCACGGCGGCACGCGCCTGGGGGCGATGCAGGTCGCTGCGGCCCTGTCCGCGGGACACGTCACCGTCGAGGTCAGCCGCACCCCTCGCGTCGCGATCCTGTCGACCGGTGACGAGCTCGTCACGGACGGTTCGGACCTGGCGCCCGGACAGATCCCGGAGTCGAACGGCCCCATGCTGGCCGAGCTCGCGCGAGCCGCCGACGCCACGGTCGTCGAGCTGGGGTCGACCGGTGACGACGACGCGGCGCTGCTTGACCTGATCCGGGAGCTGTCCACGAGGGCCGACGTCATCGTCCTGACGGGCGGGGTCGGCACGGGGGCGCACGACGTAGTGAAGTCGGCGCTCGGTGGCGCGGGACTCATGGACTTCCTCCGGGTGCGGATGCAGCCCGGCAAGCCGCAGGGCTTCGGCGTCACCGCCTCCGGGCAGCTGCTGTTCGGGCTGCCCGGCAACCCCGTGAGCGCTGCCGCGTCCTGGGAGGTCTCCGTCAGGCCGGCACTCCTCGCGCTCCAGGGGCGCTCGGGCCCCGCCCACCGGACGATGCGTCTTCAGGCAGCCACGGGTTGGCCCTCACCGCCGGACCGGCGCCAGTACGTCCCGGTCGTGCTCGACACGACCGACCCGGCCGCCTGGACCGTCCGGCCGGCGTCCGCCGGCCACTCCGGGTCCCACCTCGTGGGGTCCCTCGCGCACGCCGACGCCTGGGCCGTGGTTCCCGCCGACATCAGCCGCGTCGAGGCGGGGATGCTCGTCGAGGTCATGCTCGCCCCCTGAGCCGTCGGCGTTGGCGGGCCGACACGTCACGCGGGAGCGATCTCGACGTGCACCACCCCGTCACGCACCACGACCGGATGCACGGCCACTCGCACGGTCTCGTCGTCGAGGCACACCCCCGTCCGGAGGTCGAACACCTGCTTGTGCAGGGGCGACGCCACGACATCGCGGTCGCCGCGTGTGCCCACGATGCCGCGCGACAGGACCGAGGCACGACCGAACGGATCGTAGTTGTCCAGGGCGAGCACCTCGTCGGCGTACGTGCGGAAGACCGCGACGACCTCCCCACCGACCAGGGCCGCGACCCCGCCCTCGGGGTCGATGTCGTCCAGACGGCAGATCGCGACGAGCCGCTGCGTGGACGGGGCGGTCACGGCCGACCCACCGGGATCGAGCTCCCCAACGAGACCGGGCCCGTGCTGGCCTCCGGCACGATCTGGTCGCGCGTGCTGCCGAAGCTGATGTTCGGGTCGGGGGTGTCGGGCGCGTTGATGAACGAGACGAACCGGCGCACCTTCTCCGGGTCCTCGATCGTGGCCTTCCACTCGTCGACGTAGGTATCAACGTGACGCGCCATCGCCTCCTCCAGCTCGGTGCCCAGTCCCAGGGCGTCGTCGACGACGACCTCGCGCACACGGTCGAGCCCGCCCTCCAGGCTGTCGATCCACGTCGACGTGCGCTGCAGGCGGTCGGCCGTGCGGATGTAGTACATGAGGTACCGGTCGATCAAGCGCACGAGCTGGTCGTCGTCCAGGTCACCGGCGAGCAGCTGGGCGTGGGCCGGCACGGCGCCCCCGTTGCCGCCCACGTAAAGGTTCCAGCCCTTCTCGGTCGCGATCACCCCAAAGTCCTTGCCGCGCGCCTCGGCGCACTCCCGGGCACATCCCGAGACGCCACCCTTGAGCTTGTGCGGCGAGCGGAGGCCGCGGTACCGCAGCTCCAGTGCGATCGCCATCGCGACGGAGTCCTGCACGCCGAAGCGGCACCACGTCGACCCGACGCACGACTTCACGGTGCGCAGGGCCTTGCCGTACGCGTGCCCTGACTCGAAGCCGGCGTCGACGAGCCGTTTCCAGATCGCAGGCAGCTGCTCCGTGCGGGCGCCGAAGAGGTCGATCCGCTGCCCGCCGGTGATCTTCGTGTAGAGCCCGAAGTCCCGGGCCACCTCACCGATCACGATGAGCTTCTCCGGCGTGATCTCGCCCCCCGGGATGCGCGGCACGACCGAGTAGGTGCCGTTGCGCTGGATGTTGGCCAGGAAGGCATCGTTGGTGTCCTGCAGCGTGCGCCGCCCAGGGGCCAGGACGTGACCGTTGAGCTGGCTCGCCAGCACGCTGGCGACGACGGGACGACACACGTCGCACCCCCGGCCGCGTCCGTGCGCCTGCACGATCTCGTCGAACGTGCGGTAGCCGTGGACGAGCACGACGTCGAAGAGCTCGGACCGTGTCATCGCGAAGTGCTCGCACAGCGAGCGGTCGACGACCTTGCCCTGCGACGCGAAGTAGTCCTCGACGATCTTCTTGACCTGCGGCTTGCAGGAGCCGCAGGTCGACCCGGCGGTCGTGCACGTCGTGACGCAGGCCGCGGACTCGCAGCCACCCTCGACCGCGCCCTCGATGTCGCCCTTCGTGACGGTGTTGCAGGAGCACACGACGGCCTCGTCCGGCAGCGCGATGGCGGGCGCCCCGCTGGAGGCGGGGAGGATGAGCTCCTCGGGGTTCGCCGGCAGCTCGATCCGGCTCGACACCATGGCACGGAGGGTGCCGTAGGCGCTGGCGTCCCCCACCAGCACGCCGCCGAGCAGGTGGCGGCCGTCGCCGCTGATGACGAGCTTCTTGTAGATCCCGGCCACGGCGTCGGAGAACACGAGGTCGATGCTGCCGTCAGTGGTGCCGTGGGCGTCGCCGAAGCTCGCCACGTCGACCCCGAGGAGCTTGAGCTTGGTGGACATGTCGGCGCCCGTGAACGTGCCTCCGCCGTCGAGCAGTGCGTCGACCGCGATCTCCGCCATGGTGTAGCCCGGCGCCACGAGACCGTACATGCGACCCTGGTGCGCCGCGCACTCGCCAATGGCCCAGACGTGCGGATCGCTCGTGCGGAGCTGGTCGTCGACCGCGACACCGCCACGCTCGGCCACGACGAGCCCGGCCTGCCGCGCGAGCTGGTCGCGGGGCCGGACGCCGGCGGAGAACACGACGACCTCGAGCGGCACGGTCTCGCCACCGGCGAACGTGATGCCCGTGACGCGCTCCTCGCCCTCGACGCGCCCACCCTCGATCCGCTCCGTCGCAACGCCCGTGTGGATCGTGAGGCCGAGCTTCTCGACGTGGCGGCCCAGGATGCGCCCGCCGGCCTCGTCGACCTGCGCCGACATCAGGCGCGGGTTCATCTCGACGACGTGGGTGTCGAGGCCGAGCTGGCGCAGTGCGTTGGCGGCCTCGAGACCCAGCAGACCGCCGCCGATCACGACGCCGGTGCTCGCGCCGGCTGCCGCGTCCCGGATGGCCTCGAGGTCCTCGATCGTGCGGTAGACGAACGCACCCTCGAGGTCGTGGCCCGGCACGGGTGGGACGAAGGGTGCCGATCCGGTCGCGAGCACGAGCTCGTCGTAGCCGACCGTCTCCCCGTCGTCGAGCGTGACGGTGCGAGACTCGAGGTCGAGCCCGGCGACGTTCGCGCCGAGCCGCAGCGTGACGCGGGGGTCCTCGTAGTCGCCGGACGGCAGGAGGCTGAGGCTGTCGGCCCCGACCTCGAAGAACGACGTCAACGCGACACGGTCGTAGGCCGCACGCGACTCCGCGCCGAGGACGACGATGTCGTACGTCTCGGACAGTCCGCGTTCGACCGCGGCTTGCACGAATCGGTGGCCGACCATTCCGTGGCCGATCACGACGAGGCGCTTGCGCAGGTGTGGACTCATCGGTTTCATCCCTTCACCAGTTGAGACAGGAGGTTCGTGCAGGTCGAGAGGCAACCACCGCAGCCGGTCGTGGCCCGGGTGCTCTCGCGCAGCTCCTCGAGCGAGGAGCACGCCCGGATGCGGCCGACGCTGACCCCGGCGCACGCGCAGACCTCAGCGTCGTCGGGCAGCTCGGGTGGCGCCGAGGGGCGGGGGGTCATCAGGAGCTCGCCCGGCTCGCCCGCCGCGAGGACCGTGCGCTGGTCGAAGGCTTGCGTGATCAGGCCGATCCGGGAGAGGTCACCGACCAACGTCGCCGCGACGATGACTCCCCCGTCGACGACGAGCTTCTTGTGCGTGCCGGTCACCGGGTTGGACACCTGGACGACCTGGCCCTGGGCGGTCTCGGGCTCCCCCAAGACCGCGACGTCCAGGTCGGTCGCCCGCAGGCGCGCGACGGTGCGGTGACCCGTGTAGGTCGCGGGTGAACCGGCGAACCGGTCGCCCAGGATCCGGGCCTGCTCCCACGCGGGCGGGACGAGACCGGGGGTGCGGCCGGAGTGCTCGGCGCAGTCACCGATCGCGAAGATGTGCGGGTCGGACGTCGCGAGCGTGTCGTCGACGACGATGCCACGCCCCGTGACCAGGCTGGCCGCACTGGCCAGGCGGATGCGGGGGCGGCTGCCCGCGGTGAGCACCACGAGATCGGCGTCGAGCTCGTAGCCGTTGTCGAGCCGCAGCCCGGACGGGGTCAGCCGGGTCGCGCGGACGCCGACGTAGACCGCCGTGCCGAGCTGCTCGAGGCTGCGCGCCAGGATGCGGCCGGCCTGGGAGTCGACCTGGTGGCGCAGGACGTGGTCGCCGACCTCGACGAGCTCGGCGCGCATCCCCCGGACGCCGAGCGCCCGGGCGACCTGAAGTCCGAGCAGGCCGCCGCCGACGATCAGCGCACTCGAAGCACTCGACGCGGCCGCGATCAGGCGGTCGCAGTCGGCCAGGGTGCGGAACGCGTGCACGCGCTCGTCCATCACCCCGTCGGCATCGACCAGGCCCCGGATCGGCGGGAGCTCGGGGATGCTGCCGATCGCCAGCACGAGCCGGTCGTAGGGCACCCGCTCGCCGTCGGTGAGCTCGACCTCCTGCGCGCTCCGGTGGATCGCGACGACGCCGGCGCCCAGACGCAGGCCGACGGCGTGCGCCGCGTACCAGCTCGGGCTGCGCAGCGAGATCGCCCCGGGACGGTGGGAGCCCTCGAGCACCGCTGACAGCAGGATGCGGTTGTACGGAGAGCAGGTCTCCTCGCCCAGCACGGTCACGCCCGTGACACCGTGCTGGACGAGCCGTTCCACGAGGGCCACGGCCGCCATCCCGTTGCCGACGACGACGGTCCTCATGTCGTCACCTCGGCGGCGCACACCTTGAACTCGGGCATCCCGCTGGAGGGATCGAGCGCGTCCGACGTGAGCCGGTTGGCACCGACCCAGTGGAACGGGACGAAGACCGTGTCGGGTCGGATCGTCTCGACGACCCGCGCCGGGGCCCGCAGGACGCCGCGCCGCGTGCGGACCGAGACCGGGTCGCCGTCGTGAGCACCGACACGAAGGGCCAAGAACGGGTGCAGCTCGACGAACGGCCCCGTGTCGGGCAGGTCCTTGATCCGCCGCGTCTGCGCTCCCGACTGGTACTGGGCCAGCACGCGCCCGGTGGTCAGGTGCACCGGGAACTCGCCGTCGACCGGCTCGACGGGGCCCGTGTGGTCGACCGCGACGAAACGGGCCAGGCCGTCCGCGTGGAAGAACGACTCCTCGAACAGGCGCGGGGTCCCGGGATGGTCGGCATCGGGGCACGGCCAGAAGACCCCGTCCTCGGCGCGGATGCGCGCGTAGCCGATGCCCGCGTAGTCGGCCCGGCCGCCGGCACTCGCCCGGCGGAGCTCGTCGAAGACCTCCTCGGGGTCGGTCGACCACGTCGACGCCGCGCCGAGACGCTCGGCGATGCCGGCCATCAGCTCGAGGTCGGACCGCACGCCATCGGGCGGCGTGACGGCCTGCTGCCGCAGGATGACCCGGCCCTCGAGATTGGTCATGGTGCCGGTCTCCTCGGCCCACTGCGTCACGGGCAGCACGACGTCGGCCAGGGCTGCGGTCTCGCTCATGACGATGTCGGCCACGACCAGCAGGTCGAGGGCCGCGAGACGCTCGGCGACGCGCGCGGTGTGAGGCGCCGACACGGCAATGTTCGAGCCCAGCACGAGCAGGCTGCGCGGCCCGCCGTCGGTGCCCAGGCTCATGAGCAGCTCGTACGCCGAGAGCCCCTTGCCGGGCAGGCTGTCGGCCTCGACGCCCCAGACACCGGCAACGTGGGCCCGGGCGGCCGGGTCGTCGATCATGCGGTAGCCGGGAAGCTGGTCGGCCTTCTGGCCGTGCTCACGGCCGCCCTGGCCATTGCCCTGGCCCGTGAGGCAGCCGTACCCCGCGAAGGGCCGCCCCGGAAGTCCCAGCGCGAGCGAGAGGTTGACCCACGCGAGCACCGTGGCGGTGCCATCGGCGTGCTGCTCGGCCCCTCGGGCCGTCATGACCATGACGCGGGGCGAGCTCATGAGGAGAGTCGCGAGCTCTCGCAGCTGCGCGACGGCGATTCCGGTCACGCGCTCGACACGCTCGGGCCACCACGCCGCCGCTGCGGAACGAACGTCGTCGAAGCCCGACGTCCGTGTGGCGACGTACTTCTCGTCGACTCCCCCGGCGGCGTCAACGAGGTGCAGCAGCCCCAAGGCGAGCGGCAGGTCGGTGCCCGGCACGGGCTGCACGTGCATGTCGGCGCGATCGGCCGTGAGCGTCCGCCGCGGGTCGACCACCACGACGTGCGCACCGCGCTCCCGGGCACGGTCGAGATGGCGCACCGCCGGCGGCATGGTCTCGGCGATGTTGGATCCCACGAGGACCACGACGTCGGCCTGCTCGACGTCGGCCAACGGGAACGGCAGCCCTCGGTCGACGCCGAACGCCTGATTGCCGGCGCTCGCGGCCGACGACATGCACCAACGGCCGTTGTAGTCGATCATCCGCGTGCCGAGAGCGACCCGTGCGAGCTTGCCCAGCTGGTACGCCTTCTCGTTGGTCAGTCCCCCGCCGCCGAACACCGCGTTCGCGTCGGCGCCGTGCTCGTCGCGGATCACCGCGAGCCGGCCCGCCACCACGTCGAGGGCTTCGTCCCACGACACGGCCGTCCACGCGTCCGTGGCCCGGTCCCGCACGAGCGGCGTCGTGAGCCGCTCGCGCGAGCTGCGGAGCCCTGTCGCGGTCCAGCCCTTGCGGCACAGCGCACCCTCGTTGACCGGGAAGTCCTCGCGGGCCTGCACCGCCAGGGTGCGCCCCTCGCGGACGAGGGTCATGCCGCACTGGAGGCTGCAGTACGGGCAGTGGGTGTCGGTCACTCAGACGTCCCGGTAGAGCGAGGCGGACCTGCGCAGGAAGACCGCCCACGTCACGGCGGCACACACGACGTAGAAGGCCGTGAAGATCCAGAAGGCCGTCTTGGTTGCCGAGAGCGGGTCGCTGACCCAGGGGCTGTTGAACGTGATGGGGATCAGGAAGCCCCCGATCGCGCCGATCGCGCCGACGATGCCCAGGGCCGCCGAGGAACGCTTGCCCTCTGCACGGAGGGCGACGTCACGCTCCGGCGTGCCCGGGCTCGTCGCGTGCTCGGCGTCGCGGCGGAAGATCGACGGGATCATCTTGTAGGTCGAGCCGTTTCCCATGCCGCTGAACACGAAGACCAGCAGGAACGCGGCCAGGAACCAGGGGAAGACGGCGGCATTGGTCTCGACCGCCGACCGCACCGCGTCGGGAAACTGGAACGCCGCAGGATCGGCCGCGATCGTGGCGAGCTGGTCCGGTGTCGGTGGCGCGGGCAGGGTCTGCAGGCGACTCAAGGTCACCAGGACCAGGAGCGTCGACGCGATGATGCCGATGAATGCGACGAGCGTGACCCGGGCTCCACCGAACCGATCGGCCAGCCGACCGCCGATCGGCCGGGTGGCCGAACCCACGAGCGCCCCGAGGAAGGCGTAGAACACGAAGTTGATGCCGATGCCCTCGACGCCCGGGACGGGCTGCCGCCAGAAGTTGAGCTTGATCAACAGCGGCATCGCGGCGGAGTAGCCGATGAACGAGCCGAACGTGCCGATGTAGAGCAGCGACATGACCTGGATCGGACGGTGCGTGATGACGCCGAGCTGCTCGCGGGGACGCGACTCGACACCCTCGAGATTGTCCATGAAGAAGAATGCGCCGAGCGTCGCCACGACCGCGAGGGCGGCGTACAGCCACGCCGCACGCTCCAGGTGAATGCCGCCCTCGCTCGCTTTCACGAGGCCGAAGATCCCGGCACCTCCGACAATGACGGGCAGCAGGAACTGGATCAGGGCGACACCCAGGTTGCCGCCAGCCGCGTTGAGGCCGAGGGCGGCACCCTTCTTGGCGGGCGGGTAGAAGAAGTTGATGTTCGCCATCGAGGACGCGAAGTTGCCGCCGCCGATCCCGGCCGTCGCCGCGATGAGGCAGAACGCCCAGTACGGCGTGCCGGGCTGCGTCACGGCGTAGGCGAACCCGAGAGTGGGCACCAGGAGCAGAGCCGCGCTGACCATGGTCCAGTTGCGCCCGCCGAACCTCGGCACCGCCAGCGTGTACGGGACCCGCAGAAGCGAGCCGACCAGGTTCGGGATCGCGACCAGGAAGAACAGCTGCTCAGGTGAGAACGAGAAGCCCTGCGACACCAGGAACGCCGAGCTCACGCTCCAGATGAGCCAGACGGAGAAGCCGAGGTGCTCGGCGAAGATCGACCACGCGAGGTTGCGCCGTGCGACACGGGCGCCGGTCGACGACCAGAAGGTCTCGTCCTCGGGTCTCCAGTCTCGGATCCACCGCCGTCGCAAGGGTGCGGTCGACGACGCGGTGTCGGTCACGGGGGGCTGTTGCTGGATGGCGGTCATGCGGGCTCCTCGGGGCGAATCGGTCGTACCGATCCTCGGAACCCGCCGTGTCGCCAGTCGTTCCCCCGCGTGCCAGTTGCGTCAAACCTTCCTCACGCGCCCGCGCAGATGACTGTGAGCAGAACGGGCCCGCACGCAGCGACACCCGCCTCCCGGAGTCGGGAGGCGGGTGTCGGAGTGCAGGTGTCAGTGCCAGTCGATGGCCTGGGTGACGACGCCACCCGGCTTCTTGGGGGCGGCGTCTGCCGGGGCGGCGACGCCCAGGACCGGAACGACCGCGACGACGGCGGCGACGATGAGCTTCTTGACCATGCGACTTCTCCCCCAGCTGGAACGAGTCGTCGGTGTCCCGACGATCTGACGATCCTGCCTCGACCGGCGAGAAGTCGTCAAGGACCCGCGTTCAGAGAACGGTGTTGATGCCGCGACCGGGGGGTGACGACTCCAGCCACGACAACAGGCCCGTGAGAGCCGGGGGCGCCAGCGAGAGCCGGAGTCGGCCCTCGGTGCTCACCAGATCGACCACGATCGTCCCGGGCGCGAGCACGTGCGACTCGGCCGTGTCGGGATGGCGGCGACCCGTGATCTCGACCCCGCGTCGCGGCAGCACGACCGACGGCCGCCACGCGAGCGAGAAGGTGCGGTACCACTCCAGGTGGTCGTCGTGGTAGACCGCGGTGCCGATCGACCAGCCTGCCGCGCCCGAGGCCCGGCGGCTGATCGTGAGCTCGAACGCGCCGGAGCGCCGCTCGATCGAGCGACGCCGCACGACCACGAGGGCCAGCAGCACGATGACGAGCAGGAGGGAGTCGACCAGCCACAGCCAGAGCGGCATGTGCGCCTTCTCCCTCCCGCGTCGTCGTCAGGAACGCTGCAGCACGCGCAGCTTGGCCTCGGCGCGCTGGGCGGCGAGGTCGTCGCCGTCCGACTTCGCCTGTTCGAGCTCGGCGCGCGCGTCGGACTCCACGATCTCGTCGGCGAGGAAGGTGTCCTCGCTCAGGATCGACACGCGGTTGTCGGCCACCGAGAGGAAGCCGTCGCCGACGGCCGCCCGCAGGCGCTCGCCGCCGGTGGCCTCGATCTCGACGACGCCCGGCACGAGCACCGACAGCAGCGGCGCGTGGTTGGCGAGCACACCGAGGTCACCCGAGGCGGTGCGGGCGAGGACGCGCACGGCCTCGCCCGACCACACGACGCGGTCGGCCGCGACGAGCTCGACCTGCAACGTGCCTGCCATCAGAAGCTCTTCTGGATCTCGGCCCACTTCGCGTCGACGTCTTCCAGACCGCCACACATGAAGAAGGCCTGCTCGGCCACGTGGTCGTAGTCGCCGTCACAGATCTTCGTGAAGCCGTCGATCGTCTCGTCGAGCGGGACGGTCGAGCCCTCGATCCCCGTGAACTGCTTGGCGACGTAGGTGTTCTGGCTGAGGAAGCGCTGGATGCGACGGGCGCGCGAGACGATCGTCTTGTCCTCCTCGCTGAGCTCGTCGACACCGAGGATCGCGATGATGTCCTGGAGCTCCTTGTTGCGCTGCAGGATGCTCTTGACGCGGTTCGCCGTCTGGTAGTGGTCGTCGGCGATGTAGCGCGGGTCGAGGATTCGCGACGTCGACGTCAGCGGGTCGACGGCCGGGTAGATGCCCATCGACGCGATCTCACGGTTGAGCTCGGTCGTGGCGTCCAGGTGCGCGAACGTCGTGGCCGGCGCCGGGTCGGTGTAGTCGTCGGCCGGCACGTAGATCGCCTGCAGCGAGGTGATCGAGTGACCACGCGTCGAGGTGATGCGCTCCTGGAGCACACCCATCTCGTCGGCCAGGGTCGGCTGGTAGCCCACGGCGGACGGCATGCGGCCGAGCAGCGTGGAGACCTCCGAGCCGGCCTGCGTGAACCGGAAGATGTTGTCGATGAACAGCAGCACGTCCTGCTTCTGCACGTCGCGGAAGTACTCCGCCATCGTCAGCGCGGACAGGGCGACGCGCAGACGCGCTCCCGGCGGCTCGTCCATCTGGCCGAAGACCAGCGCCACCTTGTCGAGGACGCCCGCCTCCTCCATCTCGGCGATGAGGTCGTTGCCCTCACGGGTGCGCTCACCGACGCCGGCGAACACCGACACGCCGTCGTGGTCCTTGGCGACGCGGGCGATCATCTCCTGGATCAGCACGGTCTTGCCGACTCCGGCACCACCGAACAGGCCGATCTTGCCGCCGAGCACGTACGGCGTCAGCAGGTCGATGACCTTGATGCCGGTCTGGAACATCTCGGTCTTGGCCTCGAGCTGGTCGAAGGCCGGAGCCTTGCGGTGGATGCCCCAGGTCTCGCCGACCTCGAGCTCCTCACCCTCCTCCAGGTTCATGACCTGACCGGTGGTGGTGAACACCTTGCCGAGCGTGCGGTCGCCGACCGGGACCGAGATCGGTCCGCCGGTGTCGATGACCGGCGTGCCGCGCACGACACCGTCGGTGGGACGCAGGCTGATCGCGCGGACCAGGCCGTCACCGATGTGCAGGGCGACCTCGAGCGTCAAGGTCTCCTTGGTGCCGGCGACCTCGGTGTCGACCAGGAGGGCGTTGTAGATCTCGGGCATCTGGTCCGAGGGGAACTCGATGTCGAGGACCGGGCCGATGACGCGCGCGACCCGACCGGTGGCACCCGTGGCGGGCGTGGTCTTCTCTTCAACGGTGGCAGTCATGTTCTCTCACTCCTGACCAGCGGCGGCGTCGGCGAGCGCGTTAGCGCCACCCACGATCTCGCTGATCTCCTGGGTAATGCCAGCCTGGCGGGCCTGGTTGGCAGTTCGGGTGTACTTCTCGATGAGGTCCTGCGCGTTGTCGGTCGCGGACTTCATGGCCTTCTGGCGGGCCGCGAGCTCGGAGGCGGCCGCCTGGAGCAGGCAGTAGTAGATGCGGCTGTTGACGTACTTCGGCAGCAGCGCGTCGAGGACCTCGTGGGCCGAGGGCTCGAACTCGTACAGCGGAAGCAGCTCGTGCTCCTCGGGGGCCTCCGTGCCCTCGACGACCTCGAGCGGGAGCAGACGGATCACGTCGGGCTCCTGCGTCAGCATCGACTTGAAGCGGGTGAAGACGACGTGCAGCTCGTCGACCGGTCGGACCTCGACCTCGCTGTGGGCGTCGGACTCGATGTCCTCACCCTCGGCGAACGCCTGGACGAGGGCCTCGCCGATCGTGCGCGCGTCCTCGTACTGCGGCTTGTCGGAAAAGCCCGTCCACGACGTCACGTGATCGATGTCGCGGAACTTGAAGTAGGCCACCGACTTGCGACCGGCGAGGTAGAAGTCGATCTCCTTGCCCTCACCGCGCAGCTTCTCCGCCAGGCGCTCGGTCTCCTTGAGCACGCTCGAGGAGTAGGAGCCGGCCAGGCCGCGATCACTCGTGATGACGAGCACCGCGGCGCGGGTCGGGTTCTCCTTCTCGGTCGTCAGCGGGTGGTCGACGTTCGAGAACGTCGCCACCGCCGAGACCGCCCGGGTCAGCTCACGCGCGTACGGCGCTGCCGCCGCCGCGTGCTGCTGCGCCTTGATGATGCGCGACGCGGCGATGAGCTCCATGGCACGCGTGATCTTCTTGGTCGCCTGGGTCGACCTGATCTTCGCGCGTAGCTCTCGTACCGACGCTGCCATGGGTCAGCCCCGCTTCTGCTTGACGATCTGCTCCTGCTCGACGTCCTCGTCGTCCAGGGCCTCGACGTCCTGCGAGCCCGGCTTGATCGACTGGCCGTCGCTCGTCTCGAACTGGTCGAGGAAGGAGGTGTAAGCGTCCTCGAGCGACGAAGCAGTGTCGTCCTCGAACTTTCCGGTCTCCCGGATCGCGTCGAAGATGCCACTGTGCGAGCGCTTGATGTAGTCGAGGAACTCGGTCTCGAAGCGGCTCACGTCGTCGATCGGGACGTCGTCGACCTTGCCGTTCTGCACGGCCCACAGCGACACGACCTGCTGCTCGACCGCGAACGGCTGGTACTGGCCCTGCTTGAACAGCTCCATGATGCGCTGACCACGGGCCAGCTGGGCCTTGGACGCCGCGTCGAGGTCGGAGGCGAACATCGCGAATGCCTCCATCGCGCGGTACTGCGCGAGCTCGACCTTGAGCGAGCCGGTGACGGCCTTCATCGACTTCTGCATCGCCGCGCCACCGACGCGCGACACCGAGATGCCGACGTCGACCGCGGGACGCTGGTTGGCGTTGAAGAGGTCCGACTGCAGGAAGATCTGGCCGTCGGTGATCGAGATGACGTTGGTCGGGATGTAGGCCGACACGTCGTTGGCCTTGGTCTCGACGATCGGCAGGCCCGTCATCGAACCGGCACCCAGCTCGTCGCTGAGCTTGGCGCAGCGCTCGAGCAGACGCGAGTGCAGGTAGAAGACGTCGCCGGGGTAGGCCTCGCGGCCCGGCGGGCGACGCAGCAGCAGCGACACGGCGCGGTACGCCTCGGCCTGCTTGGACAGGTCGTCGAACACGATCAGGACGTGCTTGCCGGCGTACATCCAGTGCTGGCCGATGGCCGAGCCGGTGTACGGGGCGAGGTACTTGAAGCCGGCCGAGTCGGACGCGGGCGCCGCGACGATGGTCGTGTACTCCAGGGCGCCGGCCTCCTCGAGGGCACCGCGGACGCCGGCGATGGTCGAGCCCTTCTGACCGATCGCGACGTAGATGCAGCGCACCTGCTTGCTCGGGTCGCCCGACTCCCAGAACTCCTTCTGGTTGATGATCGTGTCGATCGCGATCGCGCTCTTGCCCGTCTGGCGGTCACCGATGATCAGCTGGCGCTGACCGCGGCCGACCGGGGTGAGCGAGTCGATCGACTTCAGACCGGTCATGAGCGGCTCGTGGACGCTCTTGCGCTCCATCACGTTGGGCGCCTGGAGCTCGAGGGCACGACGGCCGTCGGTCTCGATGTCGCCGAGTCCGTCGATGGGGTTGCCGAGCGGGTCGACGACGCGGCCGAGGTAGCCCTCGCCCACGGGGACCGAGAGGACCTCGCCCGTGCGGCGGACCTTCTGGCCCTCCTCGATGCCGGCGAAGTCGCCGAGGATGACGACACCGATCTCGCGGACGTCGAGGTTCAGCGCGAGGCCGAGCGTGCCGTCCTCGAACTCGAGGAGCTCGTTGGCCATCGCCGAGGGCAGACCCTCGACGTGGGCGATGCCGTCACCGGCGTCGGAGACGATGCCGACCTCTTCGGTGCTGGCCGCGCTGGGCGTGTAGTCGGCCACGAACTTCTGCAACGCGTCCCGGATCTCTTCCGGACGAATCGAGAGCTCCGTCATGGTGTGCCTGCCTTACTGGGTGGGATGCGAAGACTTCAGCCCGCGAGCTGCCGGCGGGCAGCCTCGAGGCGACTGGACATGGTGCCGTCGATGACGTCGTCGGAGACGCTGACCGCGAGGCCACCGATGACGGACGGATCGACGACGACGTTCAGGTGGACGTCGCGGCCGTAACGGGCCGTGAGCGCCGCGGCGAGCCGGTCGTGCTCGGTCTGGCCGAGCTCGTGCGCGGTGCGCACCTCGGCGAGGAGGCGACTGCGACGCGCGGCGACCAGGTCGGCGAACGCCCCGAGGGTGCGCTCGAACGACGCGGATCGTGCGCGGGCGGCCTGGCGGACGACCGCGACGGTGGCCGGCTGGGCCTTGCCGTCGAGGATCGAGCCGACGAGGTCGGACTTGCCGGCCCCGGGGACCGTGGTGTCGGACAGCGCCGACCGCAGCTCCGGGGTGGAGGTGACCAGGTTCGCCACCGAGAACAGCTCGTCCTCGAGCACATCGACCTGGCCGGCGGCGGCCGCACCCTTGAGGATGGCGACGACGCCGGCGACCTCGAGGCCGTCGGTGAGGTCACGCCCCACACGCCACCGAGCGCCGACCGCGGTGCGGACGACCTCGAGGGTGGCGGCCGAGACGGCCTTCCCGAACACCGACGAGGCGAGACCGCGCTTGGCCTCGTCCTCGGTCGACGGATCGGTCAGGACCCGACGCAGTGCCGGCGAGGAGTCGAGCGAGGCGACGACTCCGAAGAGCTGCTCGCCGAGCTCCGCACCCGAGTCACCGCTCGCGTCGACCGCGGCCAGGACCGTGTCGAGCGAGGCGGCGGAGGCACCGCGGAGTTGCGTGGTGGACATCAGTTGGCCGACTCCTCTTCGAGCTCGGCGATGAAGCGCTCGACGGTGCGCTGGCTGCGCGCGTCGTCGGTGAGCGCCTCGCCCACGATGCGGCTCGCGAGCTCGGTGGCCAGCGTGCCCACCTCGCTCTTGAGCTGCGCCACGACCTGGGCACGCTCGGCCTCGACCTGCGCGTGCGCGGCCGAGGTGATGCGCTGCGCCTCGGCCTGGGCGTCGGCCCGGAGCTCGGCGAGGATCTGCGCGCCCTGCTCCTTGGCCTCCTCGCGGATGCGAGCGGCGTCGTGACGTGCCTCGGCGAGCTGAGCGTTGTACTGCTCGAGCGCCGCCTGGGCTTCCTTCTGCGCCGCCTGCGCCTCCTCGATGCCGCCCTCGATCTCGGCCGTACGCGCTGCGTAGGCCTTCTCGAAGCCCGGAACGACGAACTTGACGATCAGGAAGAGGAGCAGGAGGAAGACGACCGCGCTGAGGACGATCTCCGCGGCGTGCGGGATGAGGGGGTTGAGCTCCTCACCCTCGGTGGCCGCGACGAGTCGAGTCGAGATCATGCGTGAGCCTTCTGTCGGAGTCGGTGGCTGGGGCTACGGACTAGAGAACGAACGCGAGCGCCAGGCCGATGATGAAGAACTGCTCGGCGAGGACGAAGCCGAGGATCGCGAGCTGACGCAGCGTCCCCTGGGCCTCGGGCTGACGGGCGACGCCCGACACCAGCGCGGCGAAGATGAGGCCGACGGCGATGCCGGGGCCGATCGCGGCCAGGCCGAGGCCGATCATGTTCAGGTTGCCGTCCACGGCATTTCCTTTCGTCGTCGGCACGGTACGTCCGTGCCGAAGTTTCGGGTCTGGATGTGAAGTTGTGCCGGTGAGACACCGACGAGCCGATCCGGGTGGATCAGTGCTCGTCGGCGAGCGCCTCACCGATGTACATGGAGGCGAGCAGCGTGAAGACGTACGCCTGGAGGAACATCACGAGGATCTCGAGGAAGCTGATGCCGACGAACAGGATCGCCGACGCGATGCCGGCCGGGATGGCCAGCGTGTTCTCCGAGTGGAGCAGCAGGTACTCCGCGCCGAGCGAGAAGAGCAGCAGCAGGAGGTGACCGGCGAACATCGTGGCGAACAGACGCAGCGTGAGCGTCACGGGACGCAGCAGGATGTTGGAGAGGAACTCCAGCGGCACCAGCAGGATGAGGATGGGGCCCGTCATGCCGGCGGGGACCGTCTCGTGCTTGAGGTAGCCGACGAATCCGTGGCGGGCGATGCCGGCGCCGTTGTAGACGATCCAGGTGATGGCCGCGAGCGCCAGCGGGAAGCCGATGTGCGACATCGACGGGAACTGCACCACCGGGATGAGGCCGTAGTAGTTGTTGACGAACACGAAGGTGAAGATCGCGAACAGGAACGGCACGAAGCGTTGGAAGTCGCTGCTGCCGATGTTGTCGCGCGCGACGCCGTTGCGGACGAATCCGTAGACCATCTCGCCGGCGAACTGGAGGCGGCCCGGGACGACGGCCGCAGGACGCGCGGCGGCGGCGAACAGGGCAGCGATGAGCACCGCGGAGATCGCCAGCAGGATCATCGGCTTGGTGACCTCGAGCGCGCCGACCTCGAAGATCGCCGGGAGGTTGAAGTCGGCCGGGCCGGGGCTCGGGGGGCTCGATGCGGCGGAAAGGCCGGAGGCGAGGGACACTCGGTCTCCTTCTCAGATCATGGCGCGGTCGCGCGACCATGAGTCGCGATCCGGGCGTACGGCCAGCGTCATTGCGAGTCGCAGATCACGTCCTTGACTCGCTGCGGGAAGGCTATCAGGCCCCCTCGGCGAACTCCTACTCGAGGTCGTAGATCGGGGTGCGCGACCGACGGAGGGTCATCAGGTGCAGCCCGATCCACGCCATCGCGGTCACGACCATGGCCGCTGCCACGGCCTGACGCTCCAGGTGCTGGCCGATCCCGTCCTCGTCCAGCAGCACCGCCAGCACGACGATCGCGGCCACCGCCTTGACGGTGAAGAAGCCCAGCGCGATCGGCAGGGACGCCATCGGGTTCTTCTTGGCCAGCGGGTCGAGCAGGCCCGGGCTGGACCCCAGGAACGCCACGACCAGGACCCCGCCGACCAAGGCCCCAGAGAGGGCCTCCCGGCCTCCGATGAAGCCCGCGACGACCGCGGTCACCGCGATCAGGACGAGGCACGGCACGACGACGCGGCGCAGGATCTGCATGGGGCCATGCTCCCATCCCGGGGCACTACCGGTTCCCCGAGGTGGCGAGGTCCGGTTCATCGGATTGACAAGCGGCACGGACCGGCGAGGTGTGCCGTGGGTCAGGCCGCCCTCCGCCTGATCGCTCCCTCACCCGCCCCCTCCCCAGATTTGCTGCCGTATCCACCGAACCATTGAGGAAGAACGGTGGATTCGCGAGCAAATCTGGGCCGGAGTGCCCCCTTGCCGAGGTTTGCAGTTACGGACCGACCTTGGAGCTGAGCTTGGGGGCCAGGATGATCGCGATGCCGCTCAGCACGAGCAGGACCAGGAACGCCACGATCGACTGCCACCCGCTCAGCAGGCTGACCACGACGCTGCCGAACGCGAACAGGCCCGCGACCGCGTACATCGAGAGGACCGCCTGCGGGTGCGAGTGCCCCATCTCGAGCAGGCGGTGGTGCAGGTGCATCTTGTCGGGGCTGAACGGCGAGCGGCGCTCGCGGGTGCGGCGCACGACGGCGAGCAGCATGTCGACGAACGGGATCGCCAGCACCATGAACGGCAGGATCAAGGGCAGCAGCGCCGGCAGGAAGCTCGCGTCGGCGTCGCCGACGCCCTGCGCGAGGCTGCTGGGCGGGAACTGACCGGTGAGGCTGATCGACGAGCACGCCATGACGAAGCCGATCAGCATCGACCCGGAGTCGCCGATGAACATCCGCGCCGGATAGAAGTTGTGGGGCAGGATCCCCAGGCACACGCCGGCCAGGGCGATCGTCAGCATGGCCGCCGCGATCGCACGGGTCTCGCCGTTCTCGACCGCGAGGATGAAGGCGAACACGAAGAAGGCGATGGCCCCGATCGCGACGATGCCGGCCGCGAGGCCGTCGAGGCCGTCGACGAAGTTGACCGCATTGGCCGACCCGACGATCAGCACGATCGTCAGCAGCATCGCCTGCGCCTGGTCGAGCCCGATGAAGGTTCCCGGCAGGGGCAGGTACACGAACTGCACGCCGAGGGCCACCACCACGACGCTCGCGAGCACCTGCCCCGCGAACTTGGTGAGCGCGTCGAGCTCGATCAGGTCGTCGACGACCCCGACGGCGCAGATGAGCGCTCCGCCCGCCAGGATCGCGCGCACGTCGTGGAACACCGTCGCGTCGGCCGAGCCGAGGAACGGGAGGCGCTCGGCGAGCAGCGTGGCCGCCACGAGGCCGCCGAGCATCGCCGGCCCTCCGAAGTACGGCGTGGGGACGGCGTGGACGTCGCGGTCGCGCACGCGGGCCTGGGCGCCCACACGCACGGCCACGAGCCTCGCGATCGAGGCCAGGAGGTACGTGACGCCGAGGGCGATGCCGAAGACGGCGAGGTACTCACGCACCGGCTGGTCCCCCCGCCGGTGCCGTGCCCGGGGCGGGCTCGATCGTGTTGTTGAACCGGTGCAGGTCGGCGAGGTCGACCGCGCCCTGGCGCAGGACCCGGGGCGTCGGCCCCGTGACGTCCAGGATCGTGGACGGGACTCCCCCCGGCGAGGTGCCACCGTCGAGGTAGACCGCGACCGAGTCGCCCAGCTGCTCCCGGGCCTCGGCGGCCGTCGTCGCCGCCGGCTGTCCCGTGCGGTTGGCGCTGCTGACCGCGAGGGGCCCCGTCGCACCGAGCAGCTCGCGGGCGACCACGTCGTCGGGCACGCGCACCGCGACGGTGCGGTGGGTCTCCCCGAGGTCCCAGTCGAGCGAGGCCTGCTGGTGGCACACGACCGTGAGCGCACCGGGCCACATCTCCTCGGTCATGCTGCGGAGCCAGCCCGGGACCTCGGCGACGAGCGCCTCCAACGTCGACGTGGCTCCGATCAGGACCGGCGGCGGCATCGTGCGGTCGCGGCCCTTGGCGTCGAGCAGGCTCTGCACGGCGGCGGGCGAGAACGCATCGGCCGCGATGCCGTACACGGTGTCGGTGGGGACGACCACCAGCTCGCCGGCACGCACGGCGGTCCGCGCCGCCTCGACGCCGTCGCGTCGCTGCGCCTCGTCACGGCAGTCGAAGATCATGGGATCACCTCACCCGAAACAGCAGGGTAGTTCGGCGATCCCATGAGAGAGCCATCGGTGCCCTCGCTGCGCTCGATCACTGGGATCACCTCACCAGAAAGAGCACGGTAGTTCGGCGATCCCATGAGCGAACCGTCGGTGCCCTCGCTGCGCTCGATCACGATGTCACCTTAAGGCGTCAGTCTGCGAGGTCGGTCAGACGAGGCCGTGGGCCGCACCGGCGATCAGGACGAACCTTCCCGCGCGGCCCACCAGGACCGATGCGGCGAACACGACGACCCGCATCCTCGAGGCCCCGGCGAGCACGGCGACGGCGAGCAGCGGCGGGATGCCGATGAAGGCCGACGCGAGCACCGTGACGACGGCGCGGATCGGATCGTCGAGCCACCCGATCAGGACCGCGCCGACACGCTGCACCCCGCGAGCCAGGCGGCCGGTACGAGGCTCTCGTGGCGGCCGGCGGCGACTCAGGTCCCGCCCGGCCCGGGCCGCCTGGAACAGGACCACCTTGCCGACCACGGTGCCGATCGAGAGGAACACGACCATCCAGACGACGTCCATGCCGTCGAGGAGCAGCGCCGTCGCGGCGGCGTACGCCTCGGCGTTCAGGACCGGGATGAGGGCGGAGCCGATGCCGTAGGCCAGGGCCGCCAGCACCACCGCGGCCGTCGTCACACGGCGACCTCGCGGCTCGCCTCGAGCTCCCGGATGCGACCGACGACGCGATGGGCGCTCCAGGCCTTCACGGCGACCTGGGCGATCACGATGACGAGGGCCAGCGGCAGGTTCCCGACGACGACCGCCACGATGATGCCGATGTTGTTGAGCGCCTTCGCCGGGTGCGACCAGTTGAGCTGGTAGACCAGCTCGTCGACCACGGCGAAGTAGTTCGGGCTCACGATGGGCCAGAGCAGGAACGACAGCGACAGCAAGCAGTCGAGCACCATGAAGTTCAGCAGGAAGATCCCCACCGGCACCGCCAGGTCGGGCTGGAGCAGGATCAGGTTGGTCGCGCATACCGCGGTGCACAGGCGGTCGCTCAGGATGTCGTGCACGGCCCCGGCCCGCGTCTCCTGGCCCAGCAGTCGGGCGGCGAGGCCATCGGCGCTGTCGCCGAGGTAGTACACCAGGTAGGCCGCGATGACCCACGGCAGGCGGTCGTCGCTCTGGAGGGCGACGAGGGCCAGACCGAGACTGACGACGGTGCGCACGACCGTGATCGCGTTGGGGACCGTGAGGATCGGGCCGATGCCATCGGCGACCACGGGGGTGCGTGCCACACGAAGACCCTACGCCGCACGACGCCGGCGTGGCGGGACGCGGTACCCGTTCAGGACACGGCGTGGTGGAGCACGAACGCGATCGCCAGGTACTGCAGCGTCCGGCCCGTGAACACCATCAGCGAGAAGAGCCACATCGGCTGCCGGGAGGCGCCCGCCAGGATCGAGACGATCGCGAGCGGAGGGACCATGAACGCCGAGGAGACGAACACCGTCGTGGCCCCGAGGTAGGGCCGGTCGAGCAGGCCGAGCAACCAGTCGCTGAAGGCGCGCACCCGAGCGGTGAATCGGTTGCGGGGCGGCCGGGGCTCGCGGTCGCGCTTGGCGAGTCGTCGTCGCCCCTTGCGCGCGAGGTCGAAGACCACGACCTTGCCCAGCACGGTGCCGACGCTCAGCGACATGATCAACCAGAACAGGAACACCGGGCTCTCGGTCAACGTGCCGAGCACGATGACGTAGGCCTCGGCGTTGAGGAACACCGGCAGGATCGACGAGGCCACGCCGAAGGCGAACGCCGTCGCGACCAGCGCGAGGTCTCCCATGACGGGCAGGTTATCGGCAGCGTCGCGCGGGACTCAGCACCGCACCGGCACCGGCGCTCGCCACGAGATCACGACCGGGCCTCAGCACGGGACCGCGACGGGCTCGCCCGGCGCCTCGAGGTCGTCGACCAGCCAGGCGTCGTCGGCGCGCAGCATGGTCAGCACGATCGACGACAGGACGCAGGTCGTGGAGGCCGAGGAGCCCTGCGCGACGCTCTGCTGCGCGTACAGGGTGACCTCCACCTCGTCGGCGGAGACGGCACGGGGTGACGACGCGAGCACGGAGCCGCTCGAGGAGGCGACGAGCGCGCCGTAGGTCTCGCGCAACCCGTCGATGATCGCGGCGTAGTCGTCCTGGAACGACTCCGTGGCGCCGTCGTCGGCCCAGGCGGCGTCGTCGTCGAGCGTCGTGGCCTTCCACGTCAGGATCTGGGCGGTAAGCTCCTCCGCCACCTCGCGCGCGTCCTGCTCGGCGCCGTAGCGCTGCGCGTCGCCCCGCCACTGCCAGCCCACGACTGCGAGAGCCACCAGGGCCAGGACCAGGCCACCGGCCAGGGCGAGCACGAGGGGTGAGCGTTCCTGGCGACGCAGGCGACTGGCCACCGAGGCCGCGACGGACCGCTCGTCCCGGCCGCTCACGGAGCGAGCACCCCGACCGGACCGGGCGCGTTGGCCGAGCCGCGCTGCTGCAGGCCGAAGTCGGCCGAGCAGCCCCGGGACGTGTCGACCGCGAGCCGCGTCGGATCGGTGGGCACGGGGTCGGGCGCGTAGCGGCAGACCGCCTCGGCGAAGGGCCTGGTGTCGACGAGCATGACGGCGTTGAGGAAGCCACCGTTGATCGTCGACGCGAACTCCGTGAAGCCCTCCGGCAGGTCGGCCAAGAGCTGCCACAGATGGGGCCGGTACGGCAGGGTCATGTCGGTGAACTCGCCCATCGCCGTCAACATGGCCGGGAGCTTGAGCCCCACGGTCGACGTGAAGGAGCGGAGCTCCGTCACCCGTGCCGGGGTGTCCTGCAGCATCGTGCGCAGCTTGGGATCGTAGCCGGCGAGGAACTGGGTCAGGCTGAGAGCGGCGGGCGCCAGCGTGCGCAGCTGCGGCTCGAGCTCGACCCCGGTGCGCAGCACGGTGCCCGAGTTCGCGATGATCCGCTCGGTCTCGGGCCAGTAGGCGTCGAGGGTCTCCAGGATCTGCTGGCTCGAGTCGACGACCGTCGCCAGGTCGTCGGGATCGGCGAACGCGACGCTGAGCTCGTCGAGCGTGACCTGGAGGTCGGCCGGTTCGACCTGCGACATCAGCGTGTCGATCGCGTTCAGCGACTCCGCGATCGTCGTCGGCGTCTCGGTGCGGTCCAGGGCGATCGTGTCGCCGTCGGCGAACACGGAGCCGGACTCGCTCTCCGGCTGGAGGTCCAGGAACTGCTCCCCCGCCGGCGACAGGTTGCGGACGACCGCCCGCGAGGACGCCGGGACCTCGATGCCGGGGTCGAGCGCGAGCTCGGCCTCCACGCCCGTCGCGGTGGTGCGGATCTCGGTGACCTGCCCCACCTTGACCCCGCGGTAGGTGACCGACGAGCGCTCGAACAGTCCGCCCGTCTCGCTGAGCTCCACCGTGACGGTCGTGGGCCGCTGCGCGATCGATCCCCCCAGGAACGACTGGTAGACGTACACGGTCGTCAGGACGAAGACGGCCAGCAGCGCCACGGCGGGGGCCATGAGGCTCAGGGGCAGACGCTTCACGAGGCACCTCCGGTGAGTCCCTTGAGCAGGTCGTCGAGCGGGTTGCCGCCCGGCGCGGTGGCCCCGGGAGCCGGGCTCGAGCCCGGGGTCGGCGCGAGTCCGGTCAGCGTGCTGATGAGCGGCAGCTGGTTGAGGTCCTGGACCAGGTCGGGAGCGATCTCGGGCAGCGGGGAGCCGTCGCTCGACGGAGCGATCAGGCTGAGATCGCCGATGCCGAGTGATCCCCGGAGCGCGAGGTGGGTGTTGAGGAAGGAGCCCGGCACGCCCGACTGCATGCCGGCCACGAAGGCGAGGATCTGCTCCACCCCCGCGTCCAGACGCGGCTCGACCGAGGCGACCTCGGCGAAGATCGGCCCCGCCTGCGCGGCGATGGCCGCGATGTCGTCACGGGTCTGCGCGATCGTGGGCACCACGACGGCCCCGAGCGCATCGATCGACGTCAGGAGGTCGACGAGCGAAGCGGTGTTCTGGTCGAGCACCTGCGCGGCCGGTGCGATCTCGGTCAGGGCCCGGTCGATCGTGCCCTGACGAGCCGCCAGGACGCCGGAGGCCTCGGCGACGGCGGCGAGTGCCGCGTCGATGTCGGCGCTCATGTCGGTGACGGTGGACGCGGTGGAGGTGATGCGGTGCAGCACGTCACGCACGGTGTCCTCGCGACCGCCGATCGCGAGGTTCGTCTCGTCGACGATGGTCTGGATCTGGCTCAGCCCTCCGCCGTTGATGAAGAGCGAGGCCGCCGAGAGCGTGTCCTCGACCGTGGGGGCGGCCGACGACCGGTCGGGGTCGACCCGGGCCCCGTCCTCGAGCAGGGAAGCACCACCGGGAGCTGGGTCGGTCGCGGCTGGGTCGGTCGCGGGTGCGGCCGCAGCAGGGTTCTCCACGACGTCGACGAAGAGCTCGCCCAACGCCGTCGTCGTCCGCAGGCGGAAGTCGGCCGTGGTGCCGATCCGGGTGTCGGTGGCGATGTCCATCGAGACGACGGCCTTCAGGTCCTCGACCCCGATCTCGACGACCCGACCGACCACGACGCCATTGACCTTGACGGAGGCGCCCTGCGCGAGGTTGAGCGCGTCGTCGAACGTGGCGGAGACCCGGTAGGTGTCGCCCGGCATCGACGTGCCGGGCAGCGGGAGGTCGGCGGCGGTGGTGCCGCAGCCCGCCAGGCCCGCGCCGAGGACCGCGACCACGGCGACGCCGACGAGACCCGTCCTGAGCCGGTTCACTGGCGCTCCCCTCGCAGCAGGTCGAGCAGGTCGAAGAGCGAGGCGTTCTCGAGGTCGATGGTCTCGCAGAGGGTCGCTGCGGACTCGCAGACCTCGTGCGCCGTCGAGCGCCCCGGGATGAGGTCGGCGGGCCTGGTCAGGAAGCGCAGTCGTCCGCGGTCGTCGATCGCGTTCGGCAGGTTCTGCGTCACGAGCGGTCCGTTCCTGAGCAGCTGGGTGATGTCCTGCTCATGGGCCACGAGCTCGTCGGACAACGCCACGAAGTCGTCGATCTGGGCTGCGATCTGGTCGCGGTGCGCTGCCGAGAAGTCCGTGAGGCCCTGGAGCATCGCGGTGATCGCGTCGAACGTGGCCTCGATCTGGAGCTTCTGGCCGTCGAGCATGACCGTCGCGTCGGTGACCTGCGTGACGAAGCTGCGCACGAGCGCGTCGTTCGACGCCAGGGTCTGGGTCAGGGTGTCCACGTTGGTCAGGTTCTGCTCGACGGCCGGCATCGTGCCCGACAGCGAGGACAGGACCGTCGCGAGGTCGGAGAGACCGCTGGCGATCGTGCCACCGTTGCCCTGGAGGTTGGCGGCGCTCGCGGACAGCAGGTCGTGGAGCGGCCCGTCGGACCCGCCTGCGCCTCCCTCCGGAGTGCCGAGGGCCGCCGAGACGTCCTCGAGCGATCCGAGCAGCTGCTCGAACTCGACCGGCGTCCTGGTGCGGTCGACCGCGATCACGGCGCCGTCCTCGACCTCGGGGCCGGACGTGTAGGCCGGGGTCAGCTCGACGTAGCGGTCGGTCGCGACCGAGCGCGAGACGATGACGGCTCCGACGTCCTTCGGCAGCTTGACGTCTCCGTCGACCACGATCTCGACGTCGACGTAGGCGCCGGCCGGGGTGATCGACTCCACCGTGCCGACGGTGACGCCCCGGATGCCGACGTCGTTGCCGTGGAACAGGCCGGTCGCGTCCGAGAACTGGACCGTGAGACGGGTCTGGTCCTGGCCGAGGGCGGCGCAGCCCCCGAGCAGGGGCAGGGCCAGCACCAGGGCGAGGATCGGCCGGACCAGGCGTCCGGGCATCGCGCGGCTCATGAGCACTCCCGGCTGGGGCTGAGGCAGAACAGGTTGTCCGGGATCGCCGACGGCACGTGCAGGTCGACCCACGGTCCGTTGCCGGACGCGTTGGCGAGGTACACCGTCATGCTCGACAGGCTCGTGACCGTGGCCAGCACGGTGTCGCGCACCTCGTAGAGGTGGTCGAGCGACGCCGTGAGGTTGACCATGAGCGGGTCGAGGTCGTCAGCGGTGTCGCTCAGGATCCCGCTGACCTCGGTGGCCAGGCTCTGCGCGTCGACGAGGAGCGCGTCGATCGCCGCCTGCCGCGACGTCAGCGCGTCGAGGACCAGGGCCGACTGGTCCAGCAGCACGAGGATCTCGTCCTGCTGGTCGACGAGCGTGCCGGTGAACGACCCGGTGGCCTCGAGCAGCGCCTTCAGCTCGTCGGTGCGCTGGACCGCGGCCGAGGAGAGCGCGGCGACCCCCTCGACGGCGGCCTTCGTCTCCTCGGGCGTGCGCCCCAGGACGTCGGCGAGCACCGTCATCGACTCCGCGAGGACGTCCTCGTCGAGTGCCTCGAGCTGGGTCTGGGCGCCCTCGATGACGTCCTGGAGGTTGTAGGGCACGCGGGTGCGCTCGAGCGGGATCGTGTTGTCGGCCAGGGCGCCGGTGCCCGACGGCGTGACCTCGAGGTAGTGCGTGCCCAGGAGCGTGGCGACCTTGACCGCCGCCGAGGTGCCGCTGCCGATCGCGACGTCGCTGTCGATCGTGAACTCGACGGCCACGGCCTCTTCGGTGAGACGGATCTCGGTGACCTCGCCGACCCCCACGCCCGCGACCTGGACCTCCTCGCCGACCCGGAGGCCCGCGGTGTGCTCGATGATCGCCGTGAGGTGCCGCTTGCCGAAGGTGGCGCTGCTCAGGCCGATGACGAGCAGGCCGAGGACCACGACGCCGATGACGCCGACGAGCCCCACGGCGCGCGGCTCGCGCCACAGTCCGCGCGTGGACCGGGTCATGAGCACACCTCCGAGTACGGGCCGGCCTGGTTGCCGAGGTAGAGGGAGGTTCCGGGCACGACGTCGACCGAGATGATGCAGATGTACATGTTGAGCCAGGTACCGGTGTTGGTGGGCCGGGCGAAGGAGTCGAACCCGAGGGGTGCGGCCTCGAACAGCTCGTCGAGGGCGGCCTGGTGGCCCACGAGGGTGTCGGCGACGTCGCGCAGCGAGGCGATCGTCGTGTCGAGGTCGGGGCGGATCTCCTGCGTCAGCGAGGCCGCGGCCTGCGCCAGCTCCGACACGCCGTCGAACGAGCCCGTCAAGGCGTCGCGCTCGGCGGCGAGCCCGGTCATCAGCGCGGAGAGCTGGTCGACGGTGTTCGTGAACGCCGCCTCCTGGGCCGTGAAGTTCTCGAGCACCGGCGTCAGGTTGGCGAGGACCTCGCCGATGACGTCGTCCTTGGCGGCGAGGTCCTGGGTCAGCGCGGCGGTCTCGGCCAGGAGGGCCTCGACGGTTCCCCCCTCCCCCTGCAGCACGGCGACGATCGAGGTCGCGAGCCGGTTCAGCGCCTCCGGCTCGAGCGTCTCGAACAGTGGCTCGAAGCCGTTCAGCAGCGCCGTGAGGTCGAATCCCGGATCGGTCTGGTCGGTGCCCACGACGTCGCCCGGCTCGACCTCGGCGCCCGCCTGCTCGCCCGGGATCAGCGAGAGGTACCGCTGCCCGAGCAGGTTCTGGTAGCGCACCGAGATCACCGTGGTGTCGGTGACGGCCTGGTCGGCGCCCAGGGTGAACTCCACGCGGGCGCGGTCGGTGCCCTCCAGACGGATCTGCTCGACGCGGCCCACCCGGACGCCGGCCGCGCGGACGTCATCGCCCGGGCGCAGGCCCGAGACCGAGGTGAACTCCGCCGTGTAGCGGGTCGACTCGCCGTTGACCTGGTTCACCATCGTGTTGTAGATGACGAGCATGATCGCGAGCGCGACGGCCGCGAAGACCGAGAACTTGATCCGGACGCCCCAGTTCATCCCTGGTCACCTCCCACGAATCCGCGGGTGAGCAGGTCGCCGATGCCGTTCGGGTCCGCGTCGGCAACCGCCTCGAGCTGGGCCAGCAGGCCCTGGATCTCGGCCACGAGGCCGGTGTCGCCCGTCGGGCCGGGCCCCGGGGCGGACGTCGCGCCGCAGTTCGGGCCGTACGCGCGGTACTCCTCAGGACCGAAGACGGCGCAGTCGGCGCCCGTGTACGGCGGGTCGGTGTTGACGACGATGTCGACCGTCGTCTCGAGGAACCCGCCCGAGGTCGCCCCCGCGTCGGGGTCGGTGAATGACGTCGCGCCGATCGTCGACAGCTCGACGAGCGAGTCGAACGTCTTCGAGAAACCGGCCCGCCGGTCGAACATCGTCTCAACGATCGGCGCCGACTGGTCGAGCGCCTTGATCAGCGCCTGCTGGTTCCCGGCCACGAGGAGCTGCGTCTCGTCGACGAGCGCGTCGCCCCCGGTCAGCACCGTCGCGAGGTCGGCCTGTCGGTCGACGATCGTGCGGGTCGTGACGAAGGAGCTCTCGAGCGAGTCCAGCAGGTCCGGGGAGACGTCGGCGATCGTGGAGAGGTTGGTGGCGAGCAGCTGGAGGTCCTCCCGGACCTTCGGCAGCTGCGGCTCGAGCCGTTCCAGATAGGAGTCGAGGGTGACGAAGGTCGAACCCAGGGACTCGCCGCGACCGTCGAGGGCCTCGGCGAACGCCCCGAGCGTCGTGGCCAGGCGCGCCGGCTCCACGGCCGTGAGGATCTCGTAGCTCGTGTCGAGCGCGTCCTGCAGCTCCCGGGTCTCGGTCGAGGGGTCCTGCGGGATGACGGCACCGGCCCGGAGCGTGTCGCCGGCCGCGCCGCGCTCGGGCGGCACCAGGTCGACGAAGGACGTGCCGAACACCGTGGCCGGCAGGATGCGAGCGGTGACCTCCGCCGGGAGCCGGTCGGCCTCGTCGGGGTCGATCGACAACCCCAGCCTGACCCCGCCGTCGCGGGCGTCGATCGACGTGACCCGACCGACGATGGCCCCCCGGATCTTGACGTCGTTGCCGACCACCAAGGCGCCACCGATGTCGTCGACCTGCGCGGCGACGTCGACCCGGTCGCTGAAGAGTCCACCCTGCGCCGCCACGAAGCCGACGACCGCCAGGCCCAGCACCACGAGCGTCGCGATGCCTCGCTGCACGAGACTGCCCCGGCGGTGCTCGAGGTCGCGTGAGATGTACGCCGCCGTCATGACGTCACCGCGTGGAAGAACGCCACGATACGCGGCACCGCCATGACCCGACCCGGAATGTTCACTCGCTGGCGCTCGCTCATGACGTCACCCCGAGATCCTGACGCCGGGGTCGCCGCCCCAGAAGAGCAGCGTCATGACCATGTTGAGCAGGACGACCACGACGATGCTGGCGCGGATGGCGCGGCCCGTGGCCTCGCCGACGCCCTCGGCGCCACCCTTCGCCATGAAGCCGTACCAACAGTGGATGACCGCGACCGCGAAGGCGAACACGACGATCTTCACGACCGAGAGCAGGACGTCCGACAGGGCGATGAACGTGCCGAAGTAGTGCTCGTAGGTGCCGCTCGGCTGGCCGAACAGCACCGTGACCGCCATCTGCGACGCGAGGTAGGACCCGGCCAGCCCGATCATGTAGAGCGGGAGGATCGCCATCATCGTGGCGATGATGCGGGTCGTGACGAGGTACGGGATGGCCGGCACGGCCATGACGCCGAGCGCGTCGATCTCCTCGCTCGTGCGCATCGAGCCCAGCTGCGCCGTGAACCGGCACCCGACCTGCGCCGCGAGGGCCAGCGCCGCGACGAGCGGGGCCAGCTCGCGGGTGTTGACCACGGCCGACACGAAGCCCGTGAGCGGCGCGAGCCCGATCGTCTCGAGTCCGTTGAAGCCCTCGATGCCGAGCGACGTGCCCGCCGAGAGCGCCAGCAGCACCATGACGCCGACCGTGCCGCCGCCGACGAGGATCGCGCCGGTGCCCCAGCTGATGTCGAGCAGGATCCGGAAGGTCTCGGCCCGGTAGTGCCGCAGGGTCGTGGGCACCGCGGCCACGGCGCGGACGAGGAATGTCGTGAAGGTGCCGATCGTCGCGATCTGGTCGGTGGCGGCGTCCGACGCGCGCCCGACGACCCGGCTCGCCGCGCGGGGGCGACCCACCCGCTCGGTGGTCATGCGATCCTCGCCGGCACGAGCATGACGTAGCCCTGCGTGATCGCGACGTTGACGACGGCGAGCACGATCACCGCGATGACGACGCACTGGTTGACCGCGTCGGCCACGCCCTTCGGGCCTCCGGAGGCGTTGAGGCCCTTGTAGGCCGCGATGACCATGGCGAGGAAGCCGAAGATCACAGCCTTGCCCTCGGCCAGGATCAGGTCGGTCGGCTGCGCGAAGGCGATGAACGACGAGAGGTACGCGCCGGAGCTGACCGAGCCCCCGCCGACGTTGATGACGTAGCCGGTGAGCATCGCGGTGGCCGCGACGACGATGTTGAGCAGGAAGCCGACCGCCATCGCCGCCGCGACCCGCGGGGCGACGATGCGCTGGACGGGGTTGAGGCCCATGACCTTCATCGCGTCGACCTCCTCGCGCACGGTCTGGGCACCGAGCTGGGCGCAGACCGCCGAGCCGACCGCCCCGGCCATGAGCAGCGAGGTGACCAGCGGCGCGGCCTGGCGCAGGATGCCGATGCCGTTGACGGCCCCCGTGAACGAGACCGCCCCGATCTGCGACGCGACCGCGCCCACCTGGATCGCGATGATGATGCCGAACGGGATGGCCACCAGCACGGTGGGCAGGAACGCGACCCGCGTCATGAACCAGGACTGGTCGAAGAACTCGCGCCAGGAGAACCGCCGGAGCACGATGTCAGTGGCGAGGAAGCGCAGCGAGCCGAGGCCCAGGATGACCATGGCCCCGAACGTGTCGATCCCACCCCAGAACTTGCCACCCGCAGATCGCACGAGACCGGACGTCCGCGACGGCTTGCGCCCCACGGTCACGCCGCCCTGCCGTCCCATGCGTCCCCTTCGCGTCGATCCTGCGCTGAGTCACTGTAAACGCGGGTGACCCGCGTCACAACGACTTTGTGCAGAGTGTCCGTCGGAAAATTTGGACGAATGTACCACTCAGGGTCGGTGGGCCGTGACGAAACGCGGCCGCCCGGCCAGATCCGTCCGGTCGCGCACACCGCTCCACCGCTCCGCGAACACCGCCGGAGCCGACTCACCCTGGGCGTCGGCGTGCTCGACAGCCAGGACGCCGCCACGGCGGAGCAGGCGCCAGCTGACCTCCTCGACGACGCGCATCGCGTCGAGCCCGTCGAGGCCCGACCACAGCGCCAGGGCCGGGTCGTGGTCGCGTGCCTCCGGGGCGACGCTCTCCCACGCGTCGAGCGGGATGTACGGCGGATTGGCGACGACCGCGTCGACCGCACCGTCGAGCTCGGGGAAGGCGCCCGCCATGTCGCCCTGCCGCAGGTCGACACCGGTGCCCGCGAGGTTGCGGAAGGCCCACTCCATCGCGCCCTCGTCGAGCTCGACGGCGTGCACCCGGGCCTGGGGCACCTCGTGGACGATGCTGAGCGAGATGGCGCCCGAGCCCGCACACAGCTCGACCACGACGGGCGCCTCCAGGTGCTGCACCTGCTCGATGACCCACCCGGTCATGACCTCGGTCTCGGGCCGCGGCACGAACACGCCCGGCCCGACCTCGACGTCGACGTAGCGGAAGGCCGCGGTGCCGGTGATGTGCTGCAGCGGCACGCGCCGGGCCCGGGCGTCGATCATCTCCAGGAAGGTGCGGCGCTGCATCTCCTGCACCGGCGCGCGTCGGACCATGGCCCGGGGGACGCCGCACACGTGCGAGAGCAGGAGCTCCGCGTCGACCTCGGGCGACGCGACCCCGCCGGCCTGGAGCGTCTCGACGGCCTGCTCGAGGAGACGCTCGGCCTGGCTCCGGACGCTCATGTCGCGTCCGACGCGAGGGCTGCGAGCCGCTCGGCGAGGTCGGCCTCGACGAGGGACGTGATGACGTCGCCCAGCGCGCCGTCCATCACGGCGTCGAGGTTGTACGCCTTGAAGCCGGTGCGGTGGTCCGACACGCGGTTCTCGGGGAAGTTGTACGTGCGGACCCGCTCGGAACGGTCCATCGTGCGGATCTGCGAGCGCCGCGCCTGTGACGCCTCGGCATCGGCCGCGGCCTGGGCCGCCTCGAGCAGCCGGGAGCGCAGGATGCGCAGCGCCTGCTCCTTGTTCTGCAGCTGGCTCTTCTCGTTCTGGCAGCTCACGACGATGCCGCTGGGCAGGTGCGTGATCCGGACCGCGGAGTCGGTCGTGTTGACGCTCTGTCCGCCCGGACCCGACGACCGGAAGACGTCGATGCGCAGATCGGCGTCGTTGACCTGGACGTCGACGTCCTCGGCCTCGGCGAGCACCAGGACCCCCGCCGCGGAGGTGTGGATGCGGCCCTGCGACTCCGTGACCGGGACCCGCTGCACACGGTGGACCCCGCCCTCGAACTTCAGCAGCGCGAACGGAGCCTCGCCCGGATCGGTGGCCTTGCCGGACTTGACCGAGGCCGTGACGGACTTGTATCCACCCAGCGCGGTCTCGGTGCTGTCGAGGACCTCGACCTTCCAGCCACGCGTCTCGGCGTAGCGCGAGTACATGCGCAGGAGGTCGGCGGCGAAGAGCGCCGACTCGTCGCCCCCCTCACCGCCCTTGATCTCGACGATGACGTCCTTGCCGTCGGCGGGGTCGCGTGGGACGAGGAGGCGCTGCAGCCGCGCGGCGAGCCCGGCGACCTGCGGCTCGAGCTCGGCGACCTCGTCGGCGAGCTCCAGCTCGCGAGCCGCCTCGAGGTCGTCGGTGGCCTCCTGCAGCGCACGGTGGGTGCGGACGATGCCCCCGAGCTCGGCGTAGCGCTGCCCGACGCGCTTGGCGACGGCCGGGTCGGCGTGCACCGCAGGGTCCGCGAGCCGGTGCTCGAGGTCGGCGTACTCCTCGAGCAGGGTCGTGACGGCGTCGAACATGCGGGCTCCTGGCGGTGCGGTGCGTGGACCTACGGCGGGGACGGCTGGACAGACGACGACGCCGGTCATCCCCAGACGGGGATGACCGGCGTCGCGGAGCAGCTACTTCTTGCCGTAGCGCTTCTCGAACTTGGCCACGCGGCCACCGGTGTCGAGGATCTTCTGCTTGCCCGTGTAGAACGGGTGGCAGGCCGAGCAGACGTCGGCGCGGAGGGAGCCCTCGGGCGCGGTGCTCTTGGTGGTGAACGAGTTGCCACAGGTGCAGGTGACCTGGGTCTCGACGTACGCGGGATGGATGTCGCTCTTCATGGTGTCCTCTCAGTGACGCTGGGTCGTGCGCAGGGCTGCGTACGTGAACCAGGGCCGACGTCCTATTCTGCCACTCCCCCGGGCCGAAACCAAGCGCAACGGGTCCGTCCGGGCCTCAGGGTGGCGGGCGACACGCGAAGCTCAGGCGGGAAGCAGCTTCTCGATGTCGCCGGCGATCTTGGCGGGCGCCGTGGTCGAGCCGTAGCGCTTGATGACGTTGCCCTCGGTGTCGACCAGGAACTTCGTGAAGTTCCACTTGATCTTCGAGGGGCCGACGCCGCCCTTCTCCTTCTTCAGCCACTGGTAGAGCGGGTGGGCGCCGTCGCCGTTGACCTCGATCTGGGAGAACAGCGGGAAGGTCACGCCGTAGTTCTTCTCGCAGAACGACGCGGTCTCGTCGTCACCGTCGGGGTTCTGGTGGCCGAACTGGTCGCACGGGAAGCCCAGCACGACGAGGCCGCGGTCGACGTAGGTCTTGTACAGCTCCTCGAGGCCCGTGAGCTGCGGGGTGAACCCGCACTGGGTCGCAGTGTTGACGACGAGGAGCACCTTGCCGCGGTAGTCGGCGAGGTGCCGCTCGGCGCCGTCGATTCCGGTGGCGGAGAAGTCATGAGCAGTGGTCATGCCGACCACCCTAGGGTGGACCGCCGAACGTGGCAGATGAGTGTCCACCGCCGAGTAGTTCCAACGGACCAGGTCGAAAGTCCCGCCGGGAACCGCTCCGATGGACCATCCATCGGTAGGTCGGACGGCTCTAGACTCGAGGAGCGACCGGTCGGACCATCTGCGGACCGACCAGGGAGGGTCGTTGAGGGAGAGCATCATGAAGTCCTTTGCCTGCGGGGACGTGGTCCCCGGCTGTGACGCCACCTGGGTCTGCGACACCGAGGACGACGTCCTCCATGCGGTCGCGATCCACGCCCGCGCCGACCACGGCCTGATCGAAGTGCCGGCCGACCTGGTGGACGCCGTCCGGAGCCAGATCCGCGACGTGGCGTGAACGTCTCGCCGGGTTTCACCGACCAGGCGCTCGACCTCGCCGTCGCGGGGCCCTCGGTCGGTCTGCGACCCGTGCTCGACGTCGCCCGGCGGACCGCGGCCGGGTTCGAGGTGGTCCCGCGTGCCGACCTGGACGCGGGCGACGCCACGCGCGCCGGACTGGAGGCGCGCGCCACACTGCCGCCCCACACGTTCCTGACCGTCCCGGTGGCTCCGGACGACCTCGCGGACCCCGCGTGGCCGGACCTCATGACGAGCTCCGGCGACCTCGGTGGTGTCGTGGTGCACCTGGACCGGCCCGAACGGCTCGGCGTGGAAGCCCGCCGTCACCTGCAGGCTGTGCGTGACGCGGGCGCCCTCCTGTCGACCGGGAGCCGCCTCGAGGACCAGCCGTCGCTGAGCACGATCGCCGAGCTGCGACCGGCCATCCTCCGACTGGGCCGCTCCTGGGTGCGTGATCTCGACGTCGACCGCACCAAGCAGGGCGTGCTCGCCGCGATCGGCCGGCTGGCGTCGCAGCTCGACGCGTGGATCCTGGCCGACGACGTCGCGACGGGGGCCGAGCTGGCCGCACTCGCCTCACTCGAGGTCCCCCTGGCGCAGGGTCCCGTCGTCGGCGTCGCCGCGTGGCCGTGGCCCTCGGTCTCGCGCGAGGCGCACCGGGCGCTCCGGAGATCCGCCGACCGCGGCTCCCCTGACCTCACGCTGCGTCACCTCGTGCAGCGCGCCTTCACCGTCCGCGGCGACACCGAGCTCGAAGCACGCCCCGCCGAGCAGGCGGGCCAGGACCTGACCGTGGTCCTCGACGACCGCGGGCGTCCCGTGTCGCTGCTGGTCCGGCGCGCCGGCCGGTGGGCCGCCGAGCGCCCGTTCACGATCCACGTCGACACCACCCCCGAGCAGGCACTCGAACGCGCGCTGCACCGGGTCCCCGGACACGACGACGCCCCGCTGGTCTGTACCGACACAGCGGGGCGCTTCTGCGGGATCCTGCAGCAGGACCGGCTCGTCGCCCACGTGGCGACGAACCGGTCCTGAGCGGTCAGACGAGTCGGCGGACGACCTCGGCGTTCGTGGTGGCAGAGCCGAGACGCTCCAGCACCGCGGCGACAGCGGCCGAGGGGGCCAGCTCCGCGAGCTCGCGACGCCACGCCCGCGCAGCCGCGAGCTCGTCGGCGGACTGCAGGAGGTCGTCGTGACGCGTGCTCGACGCGACCGGGTCGATCGCGGGGAACTGACGCTTCGAGGCGGCGTCCGCGTCGAGCCGCAGCTCGGTCGTGACGGTGCCCCGGACCTCGCCGAGGATGAGCTCGTCGATGCGTGAACCGCTGTCGACCAGCGCGGTGGCCAGGATCGTCAGCGAGCCGCCGTCCTCGAGATTGCGCGCCGCGCCGAGCAGTCGCTTGGGCGCGAACAGCGCAGAGGCGTCGATGCCGTCGGCGAGCACACGGCCCTGGCCGGCAGCAGCCTGGTTGTAGGCACGACCGAGACGCGTGATGCCGTCCACCAGGACCACGACGTCGTGACCGAGCTCGACCAGGCGCTTGGCGCGCTCGATGGCGAGCTCCGCGACGGTCGTGTGGTCGCCCGCGGGGCGGTCGAACGTCGAGGAGATGACCTCGCCCTTGACCGACCGCTGGAACTCGGTGACCTCCTCGGGACGCTCGTCGACGAGCACGATCATGAGGTGACACTCGGGGTTGTTCGCCGTGACGGACGCGGCGAGCTGGCGCAGGACGCTGGTGTTGCCGGCCGCCGGCGGGGCGACGAGCAGGCCGCGCTGGCCCTTGCCGATCGGCGCGAACAGGTCGACGACCCGGCCCACGACGTTCTGCTGGTCGGTCTCGAGGCGAAGTCGCTGCGTCGGGAAGACCGGGGTGAGCGCCTCGAACTCCGAGCGCGCCTTGGCCTCCTCGAGGGTCATGCCGTTGACCGAGTCGACCCGGACCATCGGGTTGAACTTCTCCTTGCGCTCGCCCTCGCGGGGCTGGCGCACCTGACCGACGACCGCGTCGCCACGACGAAGGCCCCACTTGCGGACCATCGACAGGGAGACGTAGACGTCGTTCTCGCTCGGGAGGTAGCCGGTCGTGCGCACGAAGGCGTAGTTGTCGAGGATGTCGACGATGCCGGCCGCGGGGACCAGCACGTCGTCCTCGGCGACCTGCACGTCACCGTCGGCGGCCCGACCGCTGCGGCCGCGGCCGCGACGGTTGCGGCGGCGTCCGCCGGCCTCGTCGTCGTCCTGCGGGCCCTGGTCGGCGGACCGGTTCTGCTGGTCGCCCTGACCCTTCGGGTCGTTCTGGTTCTTCTGGTCGTTCTGGTTCTTCGGGTCGTTCTGGTTCTTCTGCTGCTTGGACTGGCCGCCGTTGTTGCCGCCGCCGTTGTTGCCGCCGCCGTTCTGCTGGCCGCGGCCCTGGCCGCGCTCGGCGCGATCGGCGCGATCGGTCGAGTCCTGGTTGTCGGTGCGGTCCTGCTTCGGGCCGCGGTCCTGCTTGGGTCCACGATCCTGCTTCGGCGCGCGGTCCTGCTGCTCGCCGTTGCCGGCGTCGGCCTGCTTGGCCGCCTTCTCCTGCTTGGCCGGGCGCTCGCCGGCGTCCTTCTTCGGGCCACGGCCGGAGCGGGCCGACTTCGGCGCGTCGTCGGCGGACCCGGTCTCGGGCGCGGGAGTCGTGGTGGCGGGGGCCGCCTTCGGGGCGTCGCCGCGGGCGGCCTTGATCGCGTCGATCAGCGCACCCTTGCGGAGCGTGTTGGCGCCCTCGATGCCGAGCTCGGCCGCGATCTCCTGCAGCTCGGCGATGACCTTGCCGCCGAGCGCTCCACCGCTGGTGCGGCGGGCGGGGCGGGTGGCGGGTGCGTCGTTGGTGGGCTCCTGGGGAGCCTGGGTCGTGTCAGTCACAGATGGGTTTCCCTCTAGACGATGGTCTCGCCACGTCCGCGCGACGGCGGTCAGAGATGAACGAACCGGAAGGTAGGTTCCCGTGGCGTGCCGGGGAGTGTGTTCTCGACTCCGGCGTCACCACCGTATCACCGGACGACGGCGCCCCCGGCGTCGACATCCAGATGGTGCAGGGTCCATCCGTCCGGCAGCGCGTCGTCGATGCCGCGGGCGAAGGCCAGGACCGTGGGCCCGGCGCCGGAGATGACGGCCGGGACGCCCTCGACGCGCAACGAGCGCACGAGCTGGTACGACTCGGGCATCGCGACGCTGCGGTAGGTCTGGTGCAGCCGGTCCTCGGTGGCGGAGATGAGTCGGTGCGGAGCGTGGAGCAGCGCGGCCACGAGCAGGGCCGAGCGTCCGGCGTTGAACACGGCGTCGGCGTGCAGGACCGTCTCGGGCAGCAGGCCCCGCGCCTGCGCGGTCGAGACCGCCGTGGGCGGCACGAAGACCGTGACGGGCACCTGGCAGTCGAGGCGTTCGACGGCTGCCGCCGCGCCGTCGACCCACGAGATCGTGAGACCCCCGAACAGGGCCGGGGCCACGTTGTCGGGGTGACCCTCCAGGTCGGTGGCGAGCTGGAACAGCGCCGCGTCGTCGAGCCGGTCCTCACCCTGCACCAGGGCGCGTGCGGCCACGAGGCCGCCGACGATGGCCGCAGCGCTCGAGCCGAGGCCGCGCCCGTGGGGCACGACGTTGCGGCACGTGAGGCGCAGGCCGGACGGCTGCTCGCCCAGCAGGTCGAAGGCCGCCTGCATCGAGCGCACCACCAGGTGGGTCTCGTCGAGCGGCACCTCCCCCTGGCCGGCTCCGGTCACGTCGATGTGCAGGCCGGAACCGGTGGCCTCGACCTCGATCTCGTCGTACAGGTCGAGCGCGAGCCCGAGCGTGTCGAACCCGGGTCCCAGGTTCGCGCTGGTCGCCGGCACCCGCACGGTGACGGGGCTCGTGCGCACGCTCACCGCAGGCCGGCGGTCTCGGCCGCCGCGTCGACGTCGACGTCGATGACGGCGTCGATCAGGTCGCCCCGGTGCGCCATCGCGGTGTCGATGTCCTTGAGCCCGTGGCCCGTGACGGTGACGGTGATGGTGAGACCGGGCTCGACCTCGCCGGCGGCCGCGGCCGCCAGCAGACCGGCGACCCCGGTGGCCGACGCCGGCTCCACGAAGATGCCCTCGCGCGCGCCGAGCTCGCGCTGGGCCGCGAGGATCTGCTCGTCGTCGACCATGTCGATGCGCCCGAACGACTCGTCGCGGGCGTTCTCGGCGAGGGTCCAGGACGCCGGGTTGCCGATGCGGATCGCGGTGGCCACGGTGTCGGGCTCCGGAACGACCCGCCCGAGCACGATGGGCGCGGCGCCGGCGGCCTGGAAGCCCCAGACCCGCGGCCGGCTCGAGGCGACCCCGGCGGCCTCGTACTCGACGAAGCCCTTCCAGTACGCCGTGATGTTGCCGGCGTTGCCGACGGGCAGCACGTGCAGGTCCGGGGCCCGGCCCAGCACGTCGACGATCTCGAACGACGCCGTCTTCTGGCCCTCGATGCGGATCGGGTTGACCGAGTTCACGAGCGCGACCGGGTACTCCTTGGCGAGCCCGCGCGAGAGGTCGAGGCAGTCGTCGAAGTTGCCGCGGACCTGGATGATGTCGCCGCCGTGCATGACCGCCTGGGCCATCTTGCCGGCCGCGATGCGGCCGTGCGGCACGAGCACGATGGGCGTGAGGCCCGCCCGCGCCGCGTAGGCCGTCATCGACGCGGACGTGTTGCCGGTCGAGGCGCACACGACGGCCTTGGCGCCCTGCGCGACCGCCGCGGAGATCGCCGTCGTCATGCCGCGGTCCTTGAACGAACCGGTGGGGTTCTGGCCCTCGACCTTGACGAAGACGTCGCCCTGGACGACCTGCGACAACCACGCCGAGTGCACGAGCGGCGTGCCGCCCTCACCCAGCGTCTGTGCCACGACGCCGGAGTCGAACGGCAGCCACTCGCGGTACTCCTCGATGACGCCCCGCCACGGCCTGGCCATCACTGACCTCCCTCGACGCGCATGACCGACGAGACACCGCGCACCACGTCGAGGCCGCGCAGGCCCTCGACCGTCGCGGCGAGCGACTCGTCCTCGGCCTCGTGCGTCACGATGACGAGCTGGGCGTCGGAGTCGTGACCCTCCTGGCGCAGGGTGCGGATCGAGACACCGAATCGCGCGAACTCCTGGGCGATCGTGGCGAGCACGCCGGCACGGTCGTCGACGTCGACCACCAGGTGGTACTGCGTGCGCGCCCGGCCGATCGGGACCAGCTCGACGTCGGCGTGCGAGGTCTCGCCCGGCCCGAAGACGTCGCTGACGCGGTTGCGTGCGACCGAGACGACGTCGCCGAGCACCGCACTGGCCGTGGGGGCACCCCCGGCGCCCGGCCCGTAGAACATCAGCTGACCGGCGGCCTCGGACTCGACGAACACCGCGTTGAAGGCGCCGCGGACGCTGGCCAGCGGGTGCGACAGCGGCACCATGGCCGGGTGCACCCGGGCACTGACGGCGGGGCCGTCGGGGGTCTCGATCTGCTCGCAGATCGCGAGCAGCTTGACGACCGATCCCATCTCCGAGGCCGAGCGCACCGCCTCGGCGGTGACCGAACGGATGCCCTCGCAGTGCACGTCGTCGAGGGTCAGGTTGGTGTGGAACGCCAGGCCGGCCAGCAGGGCCGCCTTGGCCGCGGCGTCGTGGCCGTCGACGTCGGCCGTCGGGTCGGCCTCGGCGTAGCCGAGACGCTGCGCCTCGGCGAGCGCCTCGTCGAAGCTCTGCCCCAGGGTCGACATCTGGTCGAGGATGTAGTTCGTCGTGCCGTTGACGATGCCCAGCACGCGGCTCACGCGATCGCCCGCGAGCGACTCACGCAGCGGGCGCACGATCGGGATGGCGCCGGCGATGGCGGCCTCGAAGGACAGGTCGCGCTCGGCCTTCTCGGCGACCGCGAACAGATCGGCTCCCTGGTCGGCCAGCAGCGCCTTGTTGGCCGTGACGACCGAGGCGCCGTGGTCGAGCGCGGCGCGGATGAGGTCACCGGCGGGCTCGATGCCGCCCAGGACCTCGATCACGATGTCGAGGTCGCCCGAACGCACCAGCGCCTCGGCGTCGTCGGTGAACAGCTCCGCCGGCACGTCGAGGTCGCGCTCGCGGGCCACGTCGCGCACGGCGATCGCGACGAGCTCCAGCGGCACCCCGACCCGGCGCGCGAGCTCGTCGGCGTCGCGCGTCAGGCGTCGGGCCACTTCCGTGCCGACGACGCCGCACCCGAGCAGTGCGACGCGCAACGGGTGGTCACGAGGGGGACGATCGACGGAGTTCACGAACACCAGCCTATCGGCGGCCGGCCACAGGTCGTGCGCCGCGCTCCGTACCCCTGGGACGTCACCGCTCGTTGTAACATCGGCCGTCGCACTGGGTCTGTTCACCGGGTCCGATCACGGGCCCGTCCACCGGGGGACTCGAGAGGAGCACGCATGGCAGCCGACAGGTGGCGCAGGGTCCGCAGGTGGGCCCACCGCCGGCGCAAGGCGCTCCTGATCGGCGGGGTCGCGCTCCTCCTCGTCGCGATCGCGGCCTACCTGATCTACGACGCGGCGACCGAGCCGGTCGTCGGCGAGGGCGAGGGGTCCGCCGGAGACCCCTTCGCGATCCCCTCGGGCACACCGACCCTCCCCCCGCCGGGATCGACCGGGCTCGGCAGTCTCGACCCGGCGGACTTCGGGCTTCCGAGCGGCGGCTTCTCGGCCGGGTGCGACAACGAGACGTTCACGATGGGGTTCACGTCGGACGCGCCGATCGCGATTGCGGGCTACCTCACGTCCGGTGGTGAGATGGACTACTACCCCAACGAGTCCACCGGTTCGGTCTCGGTCGTGCAGTGCTCCACGGACCCGTCGGTCCTGATCATCGCCCAGGCCGGCCCCCGGGCCTCGACCATCACCTGCACGACGACCCGCTCGGGTCGGACCGTCGAGTCCAGGACCGCGCCGGGCGCCAACGGCATCGTCTACTGCTACGGCTGAGGTTCAGACGACGTCGAGGGCGAGCAGGTCGTCCTCGGTCTCGCGTCGCACGATGACGCGGGCCTCGCCCTCGCGCACGGCGACGACCGCCGGTCGCGGCACGTGGTTGTAGTTGCTCGCGAGCGAGCGGCAGTACGCACCGGTGCCGGGGACCGCGAGCAGGTCGCCCGGCCCCAGGTCGGCGGGCAGGTACTCGTCCTTGACCACGACATCACCCGACTCGCAGTGCTTGCCCACGACGCGGCTGAGGACCGCCGGCGACTCCGACAGGCGCGAGGCGAGGGTGGCGGAGTAGTCGGCGCTGTAGAGCGCCGGTCGGATGTTGTCGCTCATGCCGCCGTCGACCGCCACGTACCGGCGCGAGGCGCCCCCGTCGAGGGCGACCTCCTTGGTGGTGCCGACCGTGTAGAGGGTGAAGGTGGACGGCCCGGCGATCGCCCGGCCGGGCTCGATCGACAGCTTGGGCACACCGATGTCGAGCGCGTGGCACTCGTCGTCGACGATCTTGGTGATCTCGCGAGCGAGGTCGTCGGGAGCTCGCGGATCGTCCTGCGTCGTGTAGGCGATGCCGAAGCCGCCGCCGAGGTCGAGCTCCGGAAGCGTCACCCCCAGCTCGCGCTCGATCTCGGCGTGCAACCGCAGGACCCGGCGGGCCGCGACCTCGAAGCCGTCGGTCACGAAGATCTGCGAGCCGATGTGCGAGTGCAGGCCCAGCAGCTGCAGACCCGTCGTGCTCGTGATGCGTCGGACCGCCTCGAGCGCCTGGCCGCCCGCGATCGAGAAGCCGAACTTCTGGTCCTCGTGCGAGGTGGAGATGTACTCGTGCGTGTGGGCCTCGACGCCCGCCGTGACCCGCACCATGACCCGGACCGTGGCCCCCAGCTCGTCGACCAGGCGGGCGAGGCGGTCGATCTCGTCGAACGAGTCGACGACGACCCGGCCGACGCCGACCTCGATTGCCCGGCGCAGCTCGGACTCGGACTTGTTGTTGCCGTGGAAGGCGATGCGGGCGGGCGGGAACTCCGCGCGGAGCGCGACGGCGAGCTCGCCGCCCGTGCACACGTCGAGGTTGAGCCCCTCCTGCGCGACCCACCGGGCCGTGGCCACGCAGAGGAACGACTTGCCGGCGTAGAACACGTCGGCCTCGGCGAAGGCGTCACGGAACGCGCGCGCCCGCTGCCGGAAGTCGTCCTCGTCGACGACGTACAGCGGCGTGCCGTGCTCCGCCGCGAGCTCGGTGGCCGACTCCCCCGCGACCGTGAGGACCCCATCGCTCTTGGCCGCGTGACGCGACCAGAGGTGGGTGACGAGCTGGTTGACGTCGTCAGGGCGGTGCAGCCAGGCGGGACCTCGGTCGCCGGCCTGGCCGTGCAGGGCGCCGGCCTCGTGGGAACGCATGGTCACATCCTGTCGCATCACATGCGGTCGGGAGCACCCACACCGAGCAGACCCAGACCGTTGGCCACGACCTGACGCGTCGCCGCCACCAGCACCAGCCGGGAACGGTGCACGTCCGCGACCTCTTCGTCGCCCATCGGCAGGACCCGGCAGACGTCGTAGAACTTGTGGAACTTCGACGCCGTGTCCTCGAGGTAGCGGGCGACGCGGTGCGGCTCGCGCAGCTCCGCGGCCCGGGCCACGAGCCGCGGGTACTCGGCCAGCGCCCGCAGCAGGTCGCCCTCCTGCGGGGTGTCGAGCAGCTCGGGCACCAGCACGTCGACGTCGGGCGTGATGCCGAGGTCGCCCGCGTTGCGCACGATCGACGACAGCCGCGCGTGGGCGTACTGCACGTAGTAGACGGGGTTGTCGCTGCTGCTGCTGGCCCAGAGGTCGAGGTCGAGGTCGATCTGGGAGTCGGTCGAGTAGCGCGCCAGCGCGTACCGCGCGGCGTCGACACCGATCGCTCCGACGAGGTCCTCGAGCGTGATGACGGTGCCGGCGCGCTTGCTCATGCGCAGCGGCTCGCCGTCCTTCAGCAGGTTGACCATCTGGCCGATCAGGATCTCGAGGTTGACGCCCGGCTCGTCACCGAACGCCGCGCACATGGCCAGCATCCGCGAGACGTACCCGTGGTGGTCGGCGCCGAGCATGATGATCGCGCGGTCGAAGCCGCGCTCACGCTTGTCGAGGTAGTAGGCCAGGTCACCGGAGATGTAGGCCGGCTCACCGTCGGACTTGATGACGACCCGGTCCTTGTCGTCGCCGTAGTCGGAGGTGCGCAGCCAGCGCGCACCGTCGCGCTCGTACATCTTGCCGAGCTCCTCGAGGCGGCCGATCGCGCGATCGACGGCTCCGGACTCGTGCAGGTCGTTCTCGTGGAAGTAGACGTCGAAGTCGACCCCGAAGTCGTGCAGGCTCTGCTTGATCTCGCCGAACATCCGCGTGACGCCGTCGGCCCGGAACGTCTCCGTGGCCTCGGCGTCCGGCAGCTCCTCGGCGCCGGGGTGCTCGGCGAGCACGGCGTCGGCGATGTCGTGGATGTACTGGCCGCCGTAGCCGTCCTCCGGGGCGGCCTCGCCCCGGGCCGCAGCGAGCAGCGACCGGGCGAAGCGGTCGATCTGCATGCCGTGGTCGTTGAAGTAGTACTCGCGCGTGACCTCGGCACCGATGTTCTCGAGCAGCCGGCCCAGTGAGTCGCCGACGGCGGCCCAGCGCACGCCACCGATGTGGATCGGACCCGTGGGGTTGGCGCTGACGAACTCCAGGTTGACCTTCTGGCCCGCGTAGACGTCGCTTCGCCCGTAGGCCGCGCCCGCAGCGAGCACCTGGGCCGCGACGACGCCCTGCGCACCGGCTGCGACGCGCACGTTGAGGAAGCCGGGACCCGCGACCTCGACGGCCGCGATCCCGTCGTTCTCCGCGAGCACGTCGGCGAGGTCCTGCGCGAGCTCGCGCGGCGGTCGACCGGCCTTCTTCGCGAGCTTCAGCGCGATGTTGGTGGCGTAGTCGCCGTGCTCCTTGACCTTCGGGCGCTCCACGAGCACCTCGGTGGGCAGCGGTTCCGACGAGCTCAGGCGCCCGTCGTCGGCCAGGCGGCCGAGGGCGGACACGATCACGTCACTGAGCTGCTCGGGAGTCACCCGCGGAGTCTATCGACGCCCGTTCCGGACCAGCTCCGCCACGGTCGCCACGAGGTGGTCAGGGTCGAAGGGCTTGACGACGTACTCGTCGACGCCGGCGTCCCAGCCGCGCTGGACCGAGGCCGGGTGACCCTGGGTCGTCACCATGATCACGGTGAGGTCGCACAGCGCGGGATCGGCGCGGATGGCCTGCGTCGCGGCGATGCCGTCCATGCGCGGCATCATGACGTCGATCGTCACGGCGTCCGGCAGGGACGGTGCGGACCGGAGGATCTCCAGCGCGTCGATGCCGTCGACCGCCTCGTCGACCTCGAAGCCGGCGAGCTCGAGGTTCATCCGGATCAGGAACCGGATCGAGGCGGTGTCGTCGACGACCAGCACACGCCGGCCCGTCCCGACTCCCGTGAGCTCCTCCACCTGTCTCACGGTATCCGCGGTCCGGTAGGCTCGGCGCGGAAACGGACGGTCCGGTGCACGCTGCCGGACGCCGGGCCCCCGTAGCTCAGGGGATAGAGCGCCGCCCTCCGGAGGCGGAAGCGCAGGTTCGAATCCTGCCGGGGGTACTCGCTGGACAGGCCCGGACCCGAGCGGTCCGGGCTTTCTGCGTCTGGTGGGTACTCCCCCGACATGACCGACGAGGACGCCCGCTGGCTCGTGATCGACGGACGCCGGTGGCGGCGCACCGACCCGTCACTGCCGGACGACGTCGTCGAGTCGCTGAAGTCCCACCTCGGACGCGCACGATCCGCGGTCAAGAAGGCGAAGTCGGACGCCGACGAGACGGCGATCCAGGCCGCTCGCGATCGGGTGCAGCTCGCGAAGACCGGGCTCGGCGAGCGAGGCCCGTACTGGTGGGAGGTCGACGAGGCCGACCGCCTCGCCCAGGCCCGCGAGGCACTCCGCCAGCTCGCCGACTGAACCCGCCTCGCGCTGCTAGGACTCCAGGAACTCCAGGACCTGCTGCGCGAAGACGTCGTTGTCGTCGCCCGCGACCATGTGACCCGCCTTGGCCTCTCGGACCACGGCGTGCGGGATGAGCCGCTGCAGCTCGTCAGCGCCCTCCGCCGAAACGACGTCGGACTGGGTCCCGCGGACCAGCATGGTCGGCACCGCGACCTGCGCGGCGGCGGCCCGCAGCCGGTCGCGCCGTGTCGCCCGGCTGGGCTCGTCGCGCACCCCGAGGAAGGCCGGGTCCCAGTGCCAGTGCCAGCGTCCGTCGTCCCACTGGCGGACGTTCTTCCTCAGGCCGTCGAGGTTCGACGGCCGCGGACGGTGCGGGTTGTAGGAGGCGATCGCGTCGGCGACCTCCTCGAGCGACGCGAAGCCGTCGGGCGCCGAGGCCATGAAGTCCAGGATGCGTTGCACGCCGGCCGCCTCGACCTGGGGCGCGACGTCGACCAGCACGAGGGCCCCGGCCTCCACGGCCGACTCGCCCACCGCCAGCAGCGAGGTGATGCCGCCCATCGACGCGCCGACCAGCACCGGCGCGACGTCGAACCCGTCCACGACGGCGGCGAGATCGCCCACCAGGGCGTCCATCGAGTAGTCGCCGTCGGGCGCCCAGGCGCTGTCACCGTGCCCGCGGGCGTCGATCGCGATCGTGGTCCAGCCGGACGCCGCGAAGCGGGCGCCGCTGCGGTGCCAGGAGTGCCGCGTCTGCCCGCCCCCGTGGAGCAGCAGCACGACGCCGCGCTCCTCGGCAGCCGACCACCGGTCGGCGGCCAGGTCGCCGGCCTGGCCGGTCAGGACGAGCTGCTCGGGTCCCACGTCTCCCCCACTCCATGACGAACGGCACGGACCGTCGGGCGGTCACTCACGACGTCTCGCAGGCTAGCCGACACGCACGCGTCCGCGTGGGCCGCACCGGCGGGGAGGGCGGAGACGGCGAGTCGGGCTGATCAGCCTTCGGACGCGAGGTGCTCCGCCAAGGTCACGGGCACGCGGCCGGTCAGGTCGAGCACGTCGCTCGAGAGCACGTCCTGCTCCCCCGACGCGATCGAGGTGTAGGTCGAGACCCAGGCGTCGACCTGCCAGTCCGGAGCCCCGTAGGGCGCGCGCGACGCGTGGGCCTCCGCCACCGTCTCGTCGTGGAACCTCACGGCGGACCCCGTGGCCGCCGCGATCGTGGCGGCCACCTCGGCCATCGTCAGCGACTCGCGCCCCGTGAGCTCGTAGGTGCTGCCGCGGTGGGCCGCGGGATCCTGCAGCACCGTGGCCGCGCACCGGGCGACGTCGGCCCGCGCCACCGGGGCGTAGCGACCCTGCCCCGCAGGACCTCGGATGACGCCGTCGTCGCCGACGAGGTGGGGGGCGAAGTCGAGGTAGAACGAGTCGCGCAGGAACGTCCAGTCCAGGCCCGAGCCTCGCAGGTGCTCCTCGGTCGCCCCGTGGTCGCGTGCCAGCGTGAACACGGCGTCGGGCCCTGCTGCGTGGAAGGACGTGTAGACCACGTGCCGCACCCCGGCCCGGGCCGCGGCGTCGATGAAGGCCCGGTGCTGGTCGACGCGGTCGGCGGTCTCGTGCGCCGAGACCATGAAGAGCACGTCGACGCCCTCGAGCGCCGCGGCGGAGGAGGCGGCATCGGCGTACTCGGAGGCGCGGACCTCCGCGCCGGGAAGTGCCGGCGCGCGGTCGGGCGAGCGGGCCAGGAGACGCTGCGACGCACCGGCATCGGCCAGCAGCCGGGCAACTGCGCCGCCGACCGCACCGGTGCACCCGGTCACGGCGATGACGGGACGGGTCACGCGCTTCCTCCTCGGTCGGGCTGTGCCCGCCACCCTAGGCTGGCGACATGTCGCGCGCCCGAGTCCCCGTCGTCGTCGCGGCCGTGGTGCTGCCCGTCCTCGTCCTCGTCGTCCTGGTGCTGCGGCCGGTCCCCACCGACCCCGAGGGCGCGACGATCGCCCTCACCGCCGACCCCGTGGTCACCGAGGCCGTCCTCGACTCCGTGGCCGCCAACGGCTCCGGCACGCTCGACGTCATCGTCGGCGCTTCGCCGGAGGGCGCTCGTGCGCTGGTCGAGGACGGCACGCTGATCGCCGCACTGTCGGTGGACTTCGAGACACCCAGCGACACCCTGTACCTCGCCGGTGCGAACGGATCGCGCGTCAACGCGGCGGTGGTCGCCGCCGTCGAGGACTCGCTGGCCCCGTTCGACCGCACGATCGCGGTGCAGGACGTGCACCCCGCCGACGTCCCGCAGCACCTCCCCGGGTGGATCGTGGCCGTCGGGCTGCTGGCCGGTGCCGTCCTGGTCCTGGCGCGACGCTGGGCCGGCCGGTTCCTCCGAGGATCCCGACCGCCGCGGCACCTCGCCGAGCAGATCGGCACCGACGCCCTCCTGTACGGCGTGGTGCTCGGCGCCGCCTCCTTCCTGGCCGGGCTGCCCGGATCACCCCCGTCGTGGATCGCCCTCGGGTTCTTGCTCGTCGCGATCTCCGCCGCCGTCACCAGCGCTGCCGTGCGCGTGATCGGCGTCTGGGGTCTCGGCGTCGTGGCGGCACTGTTCGTCCTGCCCACCTGGGTACTGGCTCGGGCGCCGCACCCGCTGCTCCTGCCGACGCCGATCGAGACGGTGGGCAGCTGGATGCCGCACGGGGCGGCTGCCGAGATCGCCGGTCGTCTGGCGCTCTTCGGCGACGGCGCGGGCGGGCGTCCGTGGCTCGTCCTGCTGGGCTGGGCGGTCGGCGGCGTGCTCGTGCTGGCGCTCACGCACCGGCTCACCGCGCCGCGCGCCTCCACGGAGCCTGCGGCGATCGAGGGCTGAGCCGGTTCCCTACAGGAGCCCTTCGCTCCTGAGCCACGCCTCGACCCGCACCATGCCCTCGGCGAGGTCGACCTGCGGCTCGTACCCCAGGAGACGTCGGGCCTTCTCGATCGAGTAGGTCCCCGTGCGGCAGAAGTACCGGACCGAGACGGTGCTGATCTCGGTGCCGGGATCGACCAGGCGTGCCGGCACCGCGGCACCGCCGGCGATCGCGAGGGCGAGCGACGTCGGCAGCAGCACGAGGCGACGATCGAGCATCCGGGAGTAGTGGCCGAAGAACTCCGCCGTCGGCACGCCGACACCCCCGGCCAGCGTGAAGACCTGACCGACCCCCTCGGGCCGGAGCGTCGCCCGGCTGATGCCGTCGACGAGGTCGTCGACGTAGACGGGGCTGTGGATGCCACGACCTCGGGCCGGCAGGAAGAACTGGCGCTTGCGGATCATCTCGACCGGCAGCACGGTCCACGGCCGCGAGGCGGGCCCGTAGACGTCGCCCGGACGGACGATCGTGACGTCGATCTGACCCGCGGCATGGGCCTGGAGCACGACCTGCTCGGACGCGATCCGCGTGTCGACGTAGGGATTGCCGTCGGGACGCACCGGGTGGTCCTCGGTCACGCCGTCGGGGAACCCCAGGTCGGAGAACACTCGGATCGACGAGAGGTGCACGAACCGGGAGACGCCTGCAGCGACGGCAGCGTCCAGCACGTGCCGGGTGCCCACGACGTTGACCTGCCAGGCCTGCTCGAGGGTCGGCGAGTTCGACACGAGGGCCGCGGTGTGGATGACCGCGTCCACCCCCTCGAGCTGGTCCCGCCACCCGTCCGGCTCGCCGACGTTGCCGGCGACGACACCTCGTCCAGGGTCCGCGGCCAGGTCGATCCCCCGGGTCTCGTGGCCGTCGGCGGCGAACCGCTCGATCAGGTGCCGTCCGATGAAGCCGTTCGCGCCCGTGACGAAGATCCGCATGGGGACAGTGTGACGGCAACGAGGCCATCTGACAGTCGATCCGGTCAGATGTTCGGCCTATTCTCCTGACGTGGACCGCACCCGGGAGCTCGCCCTCGTCGCAGCGGGCGGTGCCATCGGCACGCTCGCGCGCTACGGGCTCGACGAGTCGGTCGGCGTCGTGCGGGACCTGCCGCTGTCCACGCTCCTGGTCAACCTGGTCGGGTCGCTCGCGCTCGGGCTGCTGGTCGGGCGCGGCGTGCCCGAACGCCTGCGCCTGATGCTCGGCACCGGCCTGATCGGCGGGTTCACGACCTACAGCGCGTTCGCCGTCCAGGTGCAGGACCTCGGCACGGGAGGCGACATCGCGCTCGGTGCGGCCTACGCCCTCGTGACCGTGCTGGGCGGCTTCGCGCTCGCCGTGGTCGGCCTCCGGTGGGGACGACGATGACCGGGTTCACGCTCGCCCTGGCGGTCGCCGTCGCCGGCGGCGCTGGCGCTGCGCTCCGCCACCTGGTCGACCAGCTGGTGCCGCGACGCGACCGGTTCCCCTGGGCGCTCCTCCTGGTCAACGCGACCGGCTCGTTCTGCCTGGGCCTCCTCGTGTCGTCGACCGCCGACCAGAGCTGGCACGCCGCGGTGGGCACGGGTCTGCTCGGCGGCTACACGACCTTCAGCTCGGCGAGCCTGGACGCCGCGATCCGATGGGTCGACTCCGGCCGGGCCGACGCGATGCGATCGGCCACGGTGATGGCCCTGGCCTGCATCCTCTCGGCGGTCACCGGGGTCGCGATCGGTCGTTGAGCCGTCGCGCTCGCCCGACCGCCGTGTCGGTAGCGTGGGGGCCATGACGACGGAGCACCCCGGCGCCCACGCCTTCGGACTGGCCACCCTCACGGAGGACGGCACGGTCCTCGACGTCTGGTACCCGGAGCCGCGCCTCGGCGCCCCCGGCGACCACGACCACGAGCCCGAAGCACTCACGGCCGCCGGCCGCGACGACGCCGTCCGCGGCGTGCGGGTCCTCGTGGTCCACACCGTCATCGACGACCTCACCCAGGCCCCGGGAGACGCGTACGACGTCTACCTCCGCCTGCACCTGCTCTCGCACCGCCTCGTCCGGCCGCACGGCCAGAACCTCGACGGCATCTTCGGCCTGCTGGCCAACGTCGCCTGGACCTCGCTCGGCCCGGTCGCCGTCCCCGACGTCGGCGCCGCGCGGGCCAGGGCCCGTGCCCACGGCCACCACCTCGCGGTCACGAGCGTCGACAAGTTCCCGCGCATGACCGACTACGTCGTGCCGTCGGGGGTGCGCATCGCCGACGCAGACCGCGTCCGGCTCGGCGCCCACCTGGCCGAGGGCACCACGGTGATGCACGAGGGCTTCGTGAACTTCAACGCCGGCACGCTCGGCCACGCGATGGTCGAGGGCCGCATCTCGGCCGGCGTGGTGGTCGGCGACGGCAGCGACGTCGGCGGTGGAGCCTCCATCATGGGCACGCTCTCCGGCGGCGGCGCGCAGGTCATCAGCATCGGCGCCAACAGCCTGCTGGGCGCCAACTCGGGCATCGGCATCAGCCTCGGCGACGACTGCGTCGTGGCGGCCGGCTGCTACGTCACCGCCGGGAGCAAGGTCACCCTGCCGGACGGCACCGTGGTCAAGGCCCTCGAGCTGTCCGGGCAGGACGGCCTGCTGTTCCTGCTCAACTCCGAGACCGGTCGCCTCGAGGCGCGCCCCCGCGGCGAGCGGGCCGGCATCGAGCTCAACGCCGCCCTCCACGCCAACTGAACCGGAGCACCACCACCTCGTGAAGCTGCGCTGGCTGCTCGCCGGAGCCCTGGGCCTCGCCACGATCACGGTCGCCGCGACCCTGAACGACCGCGAGCCCAACCGCGCCGAGTACTGCGTCGCCGACGTCGAGGGCACTCGTGCCCAGGTCGACCTCGAGCAGGCACGGTGGACGTCCCTCATGGCCGCCATGGCCCAGAACCGCGGTCTGCCGCCGCGGGCCACGACGATCGCGATCGCCACGGCGTACCAGGAGTCGCGGATCCACAACATCGACTACGGCGACCGCGACTCCGTCGGCCTGTTCCAGCAGCGTCCGTCCCAGGGCTGGGGCACCGTCGAGCAAATCATGCAGCCGCCCTACTCGATCGGGGAGTTCTACGACGGCCTGGTCAAGGTCGCCGACTACACCACGCTCGAGATCACGGCCGCGGCCCAGGCCGTGCAGCGCTCCGCGTTCCCCCAGGCCTACGCCCAGCACGAGCCCGCCTCGCGGTCGCTCGCGTCGTCACTGCGGGGGTACAGCCCGGCCGCGTTCACGTGCCAGCTCAACGAGACCGGACGTGGCAGCGCGAGCGCCGTGCTCGCCGACGTCGACGCCGCGTTCGGCAGCCTCGGCGGCGTGGTCCAGGGCGACGACGTCGTGACCCGCTTCACCGGGGCGGCCGAGGACACGCGCATCCGCGGTTGGGCGCTGGCCCACTACGCCGTGGCGAACGCCTCGCACCTCGGGATCACCAGCGTCTCGTTCGACGGTCGCCGCTGGAGCGTCATGGACTCCCCCGACGGCTGGGTCGCGTCGGAGGCCGCGATCGACACCGTGGTGATCCGCACCCGCTGAGCCCGGCTCAGCCGATGTCGCGGCGGAACGTCGTGAGGCGTCCGACCACGGCCAGCACCACGATGTAGGCGACCATGACGACGGCGCCACCCCACTGCGGCAACAGGTCCACGCCACCCCCACCGCCGAACGAGCTGAAGAAGCTCGAGCCGAGCAAGGCATCGGCCGCCGCACCCGGGAGGTACTTCGAGACCTCGCTCGTGGCGTCGAAGGCCCCGAGCGCGACCCGTGCGATGGGCTCGATGAGCTGGGTGAACGCCAGCACGACCACGATGGCCGCCACCTGGTTCGTGAGCACGGTGCCGAAGGCGACGCCCATCATCGTCCATAGCGCCATGACCACGATCGACAGGACCAAGGTCTCGATGACCTCGCTGTCACCGAGGAAGGCGCCGTCACCGGCGAGCGCGAGCACCGGCGCTCCCGCGGCCACGACGGTGGCCGTGGCCAGGACCCCGTAGGCCAGACCCATGGGGATGCTCGACACCAGCTTCGCAACCACGAACAACGTCCGGCGCGGCTCCACGAGCAGGCTGCCCGTGACGGTCTGGTGCCGGAACTCCGATGTGACCGCGAGGCTGCCGATGATGAGGGGGAAGACGTAGCCGATCGGGCTCGTGAGCGCGTAGATGCTCTGCGCGATCTCCTTCGGCGACAGGAACGACGACGGCTGCGTGTCGGAACCGGTGTCGACGGTCAGCGAGAAGCCGAAGACGCCGGCGATGAACGCCAGGTACACGACCATGGCGAGCGCCAGGATCCACCACAGGCGGGTGGAGAAGAACTTGCGGAACTCCGCGACGAGGGCGGCGGTCATGAGGCTCCTCCTGCCGTGGGTGCGGTCGGCGGCGGCGGTGGCGTGGGGTCGACGGGCGGGGGCGGTGTGACCGCTCCGTGGCCCGTGAACTGGCTCGTCGGGGCGTCGGACGACTCGGTGAGCCGCAGGAACACGGCCTCGAGGTCGGCTCCGTGGTCGGCCAGCTGGTGCACCTCGAGGCCCGCACGGTGCAGGGCGGCACCGATCTGGGCGGCATCGACGTCGTGGACCACGTGGTGCTCCAGGTGCGGGTCGACGCGCCAGCCCTGCTCGCGCAGCACCCGGTCCGCAACCTGGTAGTCGACGGTGCGCACGAGCACGTCGTGCGAGGCCAGCTGCTCGAACTCGGCGAGCGTCGAGGCGTGGATGAGCCGGCCGCTGCCGATCACGACGACGTCGTCGACCGACTGCTGCACCTCGGCCAGGACGTGGCTCGAGACGAGCACGGTGCGACCGTCGGCCGCCAGGGCGCGCAGCAGGCCGCGAAGCCAGGCGATGCCCTGCGGGTCGAGGCCGTTGGCGGGCTCGTCGAGGATGATGATCGAGGGGTCGCCCAGCAGCGAGGCGGCCAGGCCCAGGCGCTGTCGCATGCCCATCGAGTAGCCGCCGACGCGCCGCTTCTTGGCGCCGTCGAGACCCACGAGCTCGAGCACCTCGTGGCAGCGCGAGTCCGGGACCCCGGCCTGCGGCGCCAGGGTCCGGAGGTGGCCCAGCCCCGTGCGGCCCGGGTGGAAGCTCGAGGCCTCCAGTGCCGCCCCGACCAGCTGGGCCGGGCGGCGGATGTCGCGGTAGTCGCGCTCCCCGACGATGGCGCGACCCGAGGTGGGCTGCATGAGACCCAGCAGCATGCGCAGGGTGGTGGTCTTCCCGGATCCGTTCGGGCCCAGGAAGCCGGTGACCCGGCCCGGTGCGACCGTGAACGACAGATCGTCGACGGCCGTCACGGCGCCGAAGCGCTTGGTCAGGTGCTCGATGGTGATGGCAGGTGCGGTCACGACTCCCCCGTCGTCGGCATGTGCTCGTGAGCGACCCTATCGAGCCGACGCACCTGGACGCACCTCGACCCGCCCCGCGATGCGAGACGGGTCGAGGTGGCCGATCAGGGGACGGTCAGCCGGCCGAGCCGTGCGGAATCGTGACGCCCACCGCGCGGTTGGCGGCGGACACGACGGCCTCGAGCGAGGCCCGGACGATGTTCGCGTGGATGCCGACGCCCCACACGATCTCGCCGGCGATCTCGCACTCGACGTAGGCGGCGGCGTGGGCGTCGCCGCCGGCCGAGAGCGCGTGCTCGGAGTAGTCGAGCACGCGGATCTCGGCACCGGCCTGGCGCATGCCGTCGACGAAGGCGTCGACGGGTCCGTTGCCCTCGCCCTTGAACGACTGCGTCTCGCCACGGACGACGAGGTCGACGACCTGCTGGTCACGACCGTCGTTCGAGGTGGTCGAGCTGAACGAGGTGAGCGTGTACGGCTCGGTGCGCTCCAGGTACTCGCCGCGGAACGTCGACCAGATCGTGCTGGCGTCGACCTCGCCCGCGTCACCCTCGGACAGGTTCTGGATGACGCGGCTGAACTCGATCTGCAGGCGGCGCGGCAGGTCGAGCTGGTGCTCGGACCGCAGGATGTAGGCCACCCCGCCCTTGCCGGACTGGCTGTTGACGCGAATGACCGCCTCGTAGCTGCGACCGACGTCGTGCGGGTCGATCGGCAGGTAGGGCGCCTCCCACGCGATCTCCGAGACGGGCACGCCCTGGGCGGCCGCCTCACGGTCGAGCGCCTCCAGGCCCTTCTTGATCGCGTCCTGGTGCGAGCCGGAGAAGGCGGTGTAGACCAGGTCGCCCGCGTACGGGTGGCGCGGGTGGACCGGCAGGTTGGTGCAGTACTCGACCGTGCGACGGACCTCGTCGATGTCGGAGAAGTCGACCTGCGGGTCGATGCCCTGGCTGAACAGGTTCATGCCGAGGGTGACCAGGTCGACGTTGCCGGTGCGCTCGCCGTGGCCGAACAGGCAGCCCTCGACACGATCGGCTCCGGCCATCAGGCCCAGCTCCGTGGCCGCCACCGCGGTGCCGCGGTCGTTGTGCGGGTGCAGGCTGATCGCGACGTTGTCGCGCCTGCTGACGTTCCGGCTGAACCACTCGATCTGGTCGGCGTACGTGTTGGGCGTGGCCATCTCGACCGTGGCGGGCAGGTTCAGGATGATCTCGCGACCGTCCTCGGGCTGCCAGACGTCCATGACGGCCTCGCTGACCTCCAGCGAGAACTCCAGCTCGGCGCCCGTGAAGATCTCGGGGCTGTACTGGTAGCCGAACTCCGTGCCGGCCATGTTCTGCTCGGCGTGCTTCATGACGAGCTCGGTGCCACGCGTCGCGATCGCGCGCACCTCGTCACGCGAGGCGTTGAACACGACGCGGCGGAACATCGGGGCCACGGCGTTGTAGAGGTGGATGTTCGCGCGCTTGGCGCCGGCCAGCGACTGGGTCGTGCGCTCGATCAGGTCCTCGCGGGCCTGGGTCAGCACCGAGATCGTCACGTCGTCGGGGATCAGGTCGCCCTCGATCAGCGAGCGGATGAACTCGAACTCGGTCTCGGACGCCGACGGGAAGCCGACCTCGATCTCCTGGTAGCCCATGCGGACGAGCAGGTCGAACATGCGGCGCTTGCGCACCGGCGTCATGGGGTCGATGAGTGCCTGGTTGCCGTCGCGCAGGTCGGTCGAGAGCCAGCGCGGCGCCTGCGTGATGACCTGGCTGGGCCACGTGCGGTCGGGCAGGTCGATCGGCGGGAAGGCCCGGTACCGCTCGATGGGCATGGCGGACGGGGTCTGCGGAGAGACGATGTTGTTCTTCATGGTCGAAATCCTCGAAAAGTGTGCGGTCTCAAGCGATCGGCGATGGCGAGACTCCGCGGCGAGGTGTCCGACCTGATCAGACCTCGACGCGGCAGCGAAGGAGGAGGTTCGCGATACGCATGTCCCGGCTAGCGTAGCAGCATGACGACCCCCACCTCCGCGGACTCCGACCGCTCCACCTCCGGCGCCTACGTCACCGCAGGCGCGGAGTTCGACCGCGACATGGACTACATCCCCGACCGCATCACGCGTGACTCTGACCAGTGGCCCGTCGAGCCGGGGCGCTACCGCCTCGTCGCGGCCAAGGCCTGCCCGTGGGCCAACCGCGCCATCATCGTGCGCCAGCTCCTCGGTCTGGAGGACGTCATCAGCCTCGGTCTGGCTGGGCCCACCCACGATCGGCGCAGCTGGACCTTCGACCTCGATCCCGGCGGCGTCGACCCCGTGCTCGGGTACGAGCGCCTGCAGGAGGCGTACCTGGCCCGCTTCCCCGACTACCCCAAGGGCATCACGGTGCCGGCCATGGTCGACGTCCCCACGAAGCAGGTCGTCACGAACGACTTCCCGTGGATCACGCACGACCTGTTCTTCGAGTGGCAGGAGTTCCACCGCCCCGACGCACCGAACCTGTGGCCGGACGACGTGCGCGAGGAGATGGAGACCGTCATGCAGCGGATCTTCACCGAGGTCAACAACGGCGTCTACCGCTGCGGCTTCGCCGGCTCGCAGGAGACCTACGAGGCGGCGTACGAGCGTCTCTGGACCGCGCTCGACTGGCTCGAGGAGCGTCTGGCCGACCGCCGCTACCTCATGGGCGACGCGATCACGGAGGCCGACGTGCGCCTGTTCACCACGCTGGCGCGGTTCGACGCCGTCTACCACGGGCACTTCAAGTGCAACCGCAACAAGCTCACCGAGATGCCGAACCTCTGGGGCTACGCGCGCGACCTGTTCCAGACGCCCGGCTTCGGCGACAACACCGACTTCGAGCAGATCAAGGCGCACTACTACGTCGTGCAGACCGACATCAACCCGACGCAGATCGTGCCGCAGGGGCCCGACCCGGCCGTGTGGCTGACCCCGCACGGGCGCGAGGGGCTCTGAGCCGCCGACCGCAGGTCAGGCGCCCAGGCGCTGCGTGATGCGTGCCGCGGCGCGCGCGACCTGGGTGCCGAGGTCGGGGAAGCGGCCCGGCTCGATACGAGTCGACGGCCCGGAGATCGAGACCGCGGCGACCGGGGCACCGGTGCGGTCGAGGATCGGCGCACCGACCGAGCTGATGTGGCTCGTCAGCCCGCCGACGTTGACCGAGTAGCCCCGCTCACGGATGTGGGCCAGCTCGGCCCGGATGTCGTCGGGGTCGACGAGGGTGTCGTCGGTGCGCACCTCCAGCGGTCCGCCCAGGTAGCGATCGACCTGGGTGCGGTCCCAGGCGGAGAGGAACGCGAGCCCCGTCGCCGAGGCGTGCAGCGGGATGCGGGCGCCGAGCGGCAGGAAGGCGCGCAGCTGGTGCGAGGTGTCCAACCGTTCGAGCAGCACCAGCACGTCACCGTCCGGTGCGGCGAGATGCACGGTCTCGGTCGTCGACAGCTGGAGCTCGTTCATGACGGGCACCGCGATGTCGCGCAGGCTCTCGCGCGCACCGAATCCCCCGATCACCGAGAGGGCGCGGAGCGTCATGCTCCAGCGCGTCGGCGCGCTGGCCGACGACTCCGCCCACCCCACCTCCTGCAGCGTGAGCAGGCACCGCTGCACGGTGCTCTTGGGCAGCTCGACCTCGCGGGCGAGCTCGGACAGGCCCACGGGCTGCAGCCGCGCGACGCCCTCCAGCACCCGGAACGCGGAGACGACGCTCGTCGTGGCCATGGCTTGCCTTTCGTCCGGGGTGTGTCCTAGGTTACAGCAACGGTCCATCAGTCAGACCATTGTGCCACCAGTTGGACCGATTGTCACGCACCCTCATCCCCGGGAGACGACCCCATGCTCGAACAACTCATCGCGCTCGCGATCTTCGTCGCGGTGTTCGCGATCGCGGCCGTGCGCAACGTCAACATCGGCATCGCGATGTTCCCCGTCGCCTGCGTCGTCGGTCTCTGGATCGCCGACATCGCGCTCGAGGACGTCGTGGCCGGCTTCCCGCTGAGCATCCTGGTGCTGCTGGTCGGCGTGACCTACTTCTTCGGCATCGCGCACAGCAACGGCACGATCGACTGGCTCATCGAGGCCTCGCTCGCGAAGGTCGGCGACCGGGTCGCCCTGCTCCCCACGGCGTTCTTCCTCCTGACCGCGCTGATCTCGGCGATGGGCGCACCGCTCGGCGGCCTCGTCATGGCGCCGATGGGCATGAGCGTCGCGCACAAGCGCGGCATCGACCCCATGCTGATGGCCCTCGCGATGGGCTGCGGTCTCAGCGCCGGCGCCTTCGCGCCGACCAGCCTGTTCGGCATCATCACGTGGGGCACGGCCGACTCCGCCGGCATCGAGCTGAGCCCGCTGCTGCTGTTCGCGGTCGCGGTCGTCACCAACGTCGTGCTGCTCGCCGTCGCTCACCTGCTGTTCGGACGCGGTCGCCGCTCGGCCACGACCCCGGAGTTCGCGAAGGCCATGGTCGCCGGAGGTGAGGCCCGGAGGAACGCCCTGCCGACGTACGGCCAGTCGTCGCTGGACCTCGACACCGGTCGCGCCTCCGACGACGAGCGCGGTCCGGTGGGCCGGCCGACCGGGCTGCAGGCGCTCACGCTCGGGTCGATGGTCGTCCTCGTGGTGCTGGTCGTCGTCCTGGCCCTGCGCGACGCCAACCCCGACATCGGCGTGATCGGCTTCGCCCTCGGCGCCGCGCTGGCCCTCATCGACCCGAGGGCCGGCAAGGCCGCGATGTCGCGCATCGACTGGGGCTCGGTCCTGCTCGTCGGCGGCATCATCACCTACGTCGGCGTGCTGACCCAGATGGGTGTCATCGACCTGCTCGGCGAGAAGGCGGCCGACATCGGCGCACCCGTGATCGCCGCCCTCATGCTGTGCGCCGCCGCCGGGCTCATCTCGGCCTTCGCGTCGACCACGGGCATGCTCGCCGCGCTCGTGCCGCTCGCCCTGCCGCTGATCTCCGAGGGCGGCATCCCCGGCTGGGCCATGATCTGCGCGATCGGTGTCTGCGCGTCGATCGTGGACGTGTCACCCTTCTCCACGGTCGGCGCCACCTACGTCGCCACCACCGTCGACGAGGAGCAGCGACCGCGCATGACGACCCTGCTGACCCGATGGGGCCTGTCGATGGTCGTGGTCGGTCCCGTCGCCCTGACCCTGACCCTGATCCTGCCCGGGATGGCCTTCTCATGACGTTCCTCGCCGCGCTGCGCGACACCACCCGCCCCGACGACGACCAGGCGATCCGCATCGACCAGGAGTCGATCTCGTGGTCCGGGCTGCGGTCGGCGGCGTCGGCCTTCGCCAGGACCCTGGACGGGGCCGGGCCGGTCGCCGTGTGCGCCGAGGCGACGCTCGAGACCGTCGTCGCGGTGACGGGCTGTCTGCTGGCCGGGGTCCCGGTCGTGCCGATCGCCCCGGACTCCGGTCCGGCCGAGCTCGCGCACGTGCTGGACGACTCGGGCGCGACCAGCTGGGTCGGGCCGCACCGCGACGGCGTCTCGCACCAGGTCCGCACGGCCGACGTCCGCCCCGAGGTCGATGTGCCGCTGCCACCTGCGGTCGACGAGGCGACGCTCGCGACGATCCTCTACACGTCCGGGACCACGGGCGCCCCCAAGGGCGTGCTCATGAGCCAGCACGCCCTGCGCGTCGGCATCGAGGGGCTCGCCGAGGCCTGGGGCTGGACCGACGCCGACACCGTCGCGCACGGGCTTCCCCTGTTCCACACCCACGGACTCGTCCTGGGCGTGCTCGGCTCCCTCCACATCGGCTCACGGGCGCACCACACGGGCAGGCCGACGCCCGAGCGCTATGCCGCTGCCGGTGCGTCGATGTATTTCGGCGTGCCCACGATCTGGGGCCGCATCGCCCGCGATCCCGAGTCGGCACGTCAGCTGGGCTCCGCCCGCCTGCTGGTCTCGGGCAGCGCTCCCCTGCCGGTGCCGGTGTTCGAGCGGTTGCGGGAGCTCACCGGCCAGTCGCCGATCGAGCGCTACGGCATGACCGAGACGCTGCTGACGCTCAGCACCCGCGCCGACGGCGAGCGCCGTCCCGGCTGGGTGGGCGTGCCCGTCGCGGGAGCCGAGACGCGCATCCGCACCGACGACGGGGCAGACGCCCCCGCCGACGGCGAGACCATCGGCCGGCTCGAGGTGCGCGGCGACATGCTCTTCGACGGCTACCTGAACCTGCCCGAGGTCACGGCCGAGGTCTTCACCGAGGACGGGTGGTTCGTCACCGGCGACCTCGCCGTCGTCGACAGCGAGGGCTTCCACCGCATCGTGGGTCGCGAGTCCGTCGACCTCATCAAGTCCGGTGGCTACCGCATCGGCGCCGGCGAGATCGAGGCGTCGCTCCTCGCACGCCCCGAGGTGCTCGAGGTCGCGGTCGTCGGTGCGCCCGACGAGGACCTCGGCCAGCGGATCGTGGCCTACGTCGTGGCCGAGTCCGCCGGTGCGACCGACGAGCTCGCCGCGGCCCTCGTGGCCCACGTCGCCGACGACCTGTCCTGGCACAAGCGTCCCCGCGAGGTCATGTTCGTCGAGGCGCTCCCCCGCAACCACATGGGCAAGGTCCAGAAGAAGCAGCTCCTGCCGGGGTGAGTCAGGAGGCCGACCGCGTTAGCGTCGAGGCATGAAGCGCCTGCTCGTGGTCCAGCACACGCCGACCGACAACCTCGCCGCGATCGCCGACGCCGCCCTGGCCGGGGCGAGGCACCCGGACCTCGAAGGCGTCGAGGTGCAGGTGCTGCCCGCGCTGGAGGCGGGGATCGAGGACGTCCTTGCGGCCGACGGGTACCTGCTCGGGACGCCGGCCAACTTCGGGTACATCTCGGGCGCGATGAAGCACTTCTTCGACACGGTCTACGACCACGTGCGCGAGCCGACCGCCAAGCGGCCGTTCTCGTACTGGATCCACGGCGGCTACGACACGACCGGTGCCGAGCGGGCGATGGAGCAGATCACGACGGGGCTCGGCTGGAACCTCGTCGCCGAGCCGCTCGTGTTCACCGGCGAGATCTCGGCCGACCACCTCGAGAACGCCACCGAGCTCGGTGGCACCGTCGCCGCGACGGTGGCTGGCTGAGCTCCCGACGACGGAGGTTTCGAGGCTCGTCGCCGAGAGCTCCTCGCACCTCAACCACCGGTGGTTGAGATGCGAACGCCGCCTGCGGCGTGAGCCTCGAAACCTCCGTCAGCCAGCGGCCGGGCGGAGTGTCGCGCGCTCGGCGGCCATGAGGTCGGCGACGCAGACGCTGCCGGCCATCGAGCCCGCGCCGATCGCGTTCGCGACCGTGGCCATCGCCATGGGCAGCTCACGGTGGTGGGCGGCGTCTCCGGCCGCGTAGACGCCCGGCACGCTCGTGCGACCGACCGCATCGACGAGGATCGAGCCCAGCGGGGAGACCTCGAGCCCGAGCTGCTCGGCGAAGGGCGCCGCCTGGTGGATCGTCGGTGCGACGAACACGCCGTCGAGCCGCACCGGCGCGGCACCGGCCAGGTGCACCAGCACGCCGTCACCGTCCGGCGTCACTCGTTCGACCGCCGCCTCGTGCACCGTCGCGCCGTAGGCGCGGAGCAGGGCGAGGGTCTCGGCGTCGAGGTCCGAGCCGCGCGAGAATGCGTCGAACGTCCGCGAGATCCGTGTGAAGAACCCGGCGAGGTGCAACAGGTGGCCCGGGACCGTGCCGATGACGCCGGCGGCGCCGCCGGCGAGCTCGTTGCCGTGGCAGAACGGACAGTGGGCGACGCCCCGCCCCCAGAGCGCGGCGAGGCCGTCGATCGCCGGGAGCTCGTCGCGGACCCCGGTCGCGAGAACGACGTGCCGCGCGCGATGGATCGAGCCGTCGTCGAGCGTCGCGACGAACTCGCCGGCCCCACCGGTCAGCGTCTCCACCCGGGCCGAGCGGCTGGTCACGGTGTCGTAGTCCGCGATGTCACCGCGTGCGGCAGCACGCAGTGCGTCCGGAGCCTGCCCGTCGTGACCGATGAGGTTGTGCACGTGCCGCTCGGCGGCGTTGCGGTAGACGCCCGAGTCGACGTGGAGCACCGTGCGGTGCACGCGAGCGAGGCTCAGCGTGGCCTGCAGTCCGGCCGGGCCGCCGCCGATCACGAGGGCGTCGAAGGTGGTGGTCATGGGTGTCTCCTCGAGGTCGAGCTTGTCGTCGGGCCCCACTCTGTGACTTCATGTCGACATGAAGTCAAGTGAGACCTGGAGCATCGGCGACACCGCCGCGAAGTTCGGGCTGCCGACGCACGTCCTGCGTCACTGGGAGGACATGGGGCTGCTGCGTCCGGTCCGCGACGGCGGCGGTCGGCGTCGCTACGACCACCAGGACGTCGTGCGCATCGCGGTCGTGGTCCGCAACCGCGAGGCCGGGATGGGGCTCGACCAGATCCGCGTCCTCCTCGACGAGGACGCGCCCGACCGTCACCAGGTGCTGCTCGACCACGTGGCCGACCTGGACCGGCGCATGGCCGAGATGCAGCGCTCGCGCGACATGACCATGCACGCCTTCGACTGCACGCAGCACGACATCACGAGCTGCCCGCAGTTCGCCGGCTTCGTGGCTGACCTCGTGGGCTGAGCCCGGCCGCTCAGCGCCACCTTGCGAGCGAGGCCGGCAGCAGGCGCGCCCGCCGACGTCGGCCCCGCGGAGCTGACGCGAGCAGGTCGTCCACGACGGCGACGGCGTCGTCGCGGGCGGTGGACTCACGCGTCAGCAACCGTCCCTGGTGCGGTCCGTAGCGCCGCTCCTCGAGGACCGAGCGCAGCCGCGCCAACGACTCCCTCGTCTCCGGACGCACGTACCGGTCGAGCACGGCGACGTGCGCCGCCACCGTGGTCGAGGTCTCGGCCGGGACACCGAGGTCCTCGGCCGTGGCCACCACCTCGCGCCACCAGTCGTCGGCCGTCGCGGAGGCACGGAGCCGGCGACGCCGCAGCGCCAGCCGGATCGTGCCGGGCGCGAGGGCCAGCACGAGCAGCACCGCCCCGAGACCCAGCAGCACCTCGCGGCGCAGCTCCTGCACCTCGGCCTGGGCCGCGGCGACGTCGGCCGGGTCCTCGAGCGCGTCCGGCGCAGGCTCGGCCGTGGCCGCCTCGGGCTGGGGCTTCGGCGCAGCGGCCGTCGGCTCCGGCGTCCCGCCGTCAGCGTCCGACGTGCCCTGGCCGTCGACGATCCCCGGCGTGGGCTCGAACTCGATCCACCCGACGCCGTCGACGTAGATCTGCGGCCAGGCGTGGAGCTGGTCGGCCGTGACGCGGTAGCGCTCCTCGTCGTCCTGGCTGTCGGGCCCCGGCTCCACGAGCGAACCCGGCGCGTAGCCGACCATGATGCGGGCCGGCACCCCGAGCGAACGGGCCATGACGGCCATGGCGGACGAGAAGTGCACGCAGTACCCGCTGCGCTCCTCCAGGAAGCGGTCGAGGACCGCCATGCCGTTGCCGTCGTACTCCCCGTCGACCGGGGCGGTCTCGGAGTACGCGAAGGCGCCCGAGCGGAAGAACTGCTGCAACGCCTGGGCCTTGGCGTACGCCCCGACCGCGCTCCCAGCGACCAGCTCCGCGGTGTCGCTGATGGACCCCGGCAGGTCGTCGGGCAGCTCCAGGTACGGATCGAGCCGCGTCGGATAGGTCTCAAGCGCGGTCGCGAGCTGTTGCGCCGTGGGCTGGCGGTCCAGGCTGGTCACGGTGTAGGTCTGGCCGCGCGAGTCGCCAGAGTCCGACCCCAAGGTCAGGCCGGCGCGGTTGGCGTCCCAGTCGCCGACGAGGCCACGCACGTCCACCGCGGGGTACGGGACGGGGAGCATCGTCGTGCGGAGGTCCCGGATCTCGACCTCGACGACCTGAAGATCGACCTCCACGCCCTCGGCGAGGTCGGCTCGGCCCTCCGCGGGACCCGAGGAGTCACGCTCGACCGGCTCCCACGTGTCGCCCGTGAAGTCACGCAGCATCGCGACCGACAGGTAGGGCGGCGGCCCGTCGGTCGTGTACTCGAGGGCCAGTGCGGTCGAGGGGCTCCGCAGATCGTCGCCGAGGCTGAGGATCGGGTTGATCCCGTCGTTGAACGGACCGCTCTCGATGTCGTCGGCGACACCGGTCAGCGAGGAGGTGTCGGGCAGGACTGGCGCCAGCGCGAAGGCCAGGACCACGGCCCCCAGACCCACCGTCAGGGAGGCAGGACCGAGGAATGGCGCCCGGGACCCCGCGCGGGACCCCGCCCGGTCCGCGACGGCCGGCCGCTCCGAGCGGTGCAGGAGAAGCAGCCAGGCCGCGGCCGGAACCGCCAGCACGACGAAGGACGGCACCTCCTCCACGACAACGGCCGGGACCAGGTAGAGCACCAGAAAGAGCACACCGATCAGCGGCACGCCGCGCCGGCGTTGCAGCAGGAGGTCGCCGGCCAGCGCGACGAGCGAGAAGGATCCGGCGGTCACGAGGGTGATGGCGGTGGTCGCATCGACCGGCGGAGCCTGCTCGGCCACGACCGTCCGCGCCCGCGCGAGCAGGTCGACCATCGTCGTCAGGCTCGAGGGCGTGGGGACGAAGCCCAGGGCCAGGGACGCCGGCGCGAAGCCCCACAGCAGGGCGATCACCGCGGTCACGACTCCGGCCGCAACAGCCCCCCGGAGGGCGAGCGCGCGGAACGCGCCGGTGACGAGCAGCACGATCGCGGCGTAGCCGACCACCGTGACCCACCACCACGTGCCGCTGAGCACCGGCACGAATCCTCCGGCGAGCACGGCCATCGCGCCGAGCAGCACCAGGCGCTCGACCAGGAGCCCGCTCCGCGTCACCTCGTCACGCCTTCTCACGACCGACCTCCCGGCCCAGCGCCGTCCAGGCGGTGACGACGTCATCGGTCTCGTCCCAGGCCACGACCCGCCACCCCGCCGACTGGAGCACGTCGAGCACGGCGTCGCCGCTGTCGCCCGCCACCAGGGCCAGGACCTGATCCGACCTCGTCAGGGCGGCCACCCACTGGCGGGCGCGCGCGACGTCGATGACGCCGACCACGGCCAGGACCGGCCGCCGGTCCTGGAGTGCACCCTCGATCGGTCCTCCGCGGCGAGGCGACAGCTCCGCGAGCGCCACGAGGGCGGCCTGCAGCGAGTCGCCTCCGGTCACCACCGCCGGCGACTCGGAACCGGGGACGAGCGTGGCGACCGCGTGGCCGTCATGGGCGAAATGGCTCATCGCCGAGGCGGCAGCGACCAACGCCCACTCGGTCGGACCCGGGTCGGAGCCAGGGTCGACGGCCACCGCCACCTGGTCGACCGTGACGGACTCGTCCTGCCGGACCATCAGCTCGCCCCGGCGGGCCGTGGTGCGCCAGTCGATGCGCCTGGGGGCGTCGCCGGGCTGGTAGGTCCGCGAGACCACGTCGTCCTCACCGTCACCGCGGCGCCGGGCCGTGGCGCGCCCGGACCGCGCCGCGACGGAGCCGTGGACCGCCGACAAGCGGGGCAGCGGCACCCGCCTCGGGAGCACGACCACGTCGACGTCGTCGTCGACCCGGCGCCGACGGACCATGACACCGAACGGGTCCCGGGCCTCGACCACCAGGCGGCCCAGCGCGTGCCGTCCGCGTGACTCCCCCCGCACCCCGACCGCGGCCTCGGCCGAGGCCGTGGACGAGCTGGCCGGACCCACCGATCCGAGCTCGCCCTCCGCCGGTCCCCCCAGCGCTGCGGGAAGGTCGGCCCGCCATCGCAGGTCGAGGCTCTGCAGGGGCGACCGGTTGACGACGGCGACCCGCGCAGTGACGACGGCTCCGTGGTCGAGGGTCCGGGTGGGCGCCGACCGCTCGACCGAGAGCCGGCGGGGCACCAGCAGGACGGCGACGGTCGCGAGCAGCAGCAGGCCGAGCAGCAGGCCCGCCACCGGCCGCAGGGCCTCCACCCGCCAGCGGCCGGCCACGAGCAGCGCGACCAGCGCGATCGTCAGCAGGGCAAGCCCCCGCCCCGTGGGCCGTACGGCCCCCATCAGCGCTGGTGGCGGGCGCCGGCCGGCACCGGGGTGGCCGCGAGCACCCGCGCCACCGCGTCGTCGCCCGTGCCGCGATGCGTGGCGATGCGGTGGGCCAGGACGGGCGAGGCGAGCGCCGCGAGGTCGTCCGGCAGCACGAACTCGCGCCCGTGCACGTAGGCCCGGGCCTTGGCGGCGCGCACCAGGTGGAGTGCGGCGCGCGGGCTGGCGCCCAGGCGGACGTCCGGATCGCTGCGGGTCGCGCGCACCAAGGAGACCCCGTACTGCTCGACCGCGCCGGACGCGTGCACCGCTCGCGCCGCGGCAATCATGGACCGCAGTCCCTCGGCGGTGGTGACGGGCATGATCGCGTCCATGGGGTCGCCCGCGTCGCGGTCGCGCATCATCGCGAGCTCGGCGTCCTCGTCGGGGTAGCCCATCGAGATCCGCGCCATGAAGCGGTCGAGCTGCGCCTCGGGAAGCGGGTACGTGCCCTCCATCTCGACGGGGTTCTGCGTCGCGATGACCGCGAACGGCGAGGCCAGCGGGTGCGTCGTGCCGTCGACCGTGACGTGGCGCTCCTCCATCGACTCCAGGAGGGCCGACTGCGTCTTGGGCGAGGCCCGGTTGATCTCGTCGCCGATGACGACGTTCGCGAAGACCGCGCCGGGCTTGAAGACGAAGTCACCCGACTGCTGGTCGTACACCGCCACGCCCGTGACGTCGGACGGCAGGAGGTCGGGCGTGAACTGGATCCGGCTCACCGAGCACCCGAGAGTCCGGGCGAGGGCCTTGGCGAGCACGGTCTTGCCGACACCGGGCACGTCCTCGATCAGGAGGTGGCCCTCCGCCAGCAGGACGACGAGGGCGGTCTCGACGGCTTCGGACTTTCCGTCGATGACGCGTTCGACCCGCTCGACGATGCTGCTGACCTGGCTCATGCACGTTCCTCACACTTGGGTCTCCATGATGGCCTCCCTCGGTCAACGCTGCCGGTCGACGAGAGGTTCCCCGCGCCAGGATCAGCGCTTCGCGTGCGTCCAGGCGAGCAGGCGGTCCACGGGCCAGGTCGTCACGACCCGGTCGAGCGGCACGTCGGTACCCGCGACGCGAGCGCACCCGTGGTCCAGGAAGTCGAGCTGTCCGGGCGCGTGCGCGTCGGAGTCGATCGACAGCAGGCAGCCCAGGTCGACCGCGAGGCGCAGGAGGTCGTCGGGCGGGTCCGCCCGCTCGGGTCGGGCGTTGACCTCGACCGCGACGTCGTGCTCCGCGCACGCCGAGAACACCGCCTCGGCGTCGAACTCGCTCGGCGGGCGGGTGCCCCGCGAGCCCGTGACCAGCCGCCCCGTGCAGTGGCCCAGCACGTGGGTGTGCGGGTCCTCGACGGCGCGCAGCATCCGCCGCGTCATCACGCGGCGCTCCGAGCGGAGCTTCGAGTGCACGCTCGCCACGACGACGTCGAGGCGGTCGAGCATCGCGGGCGTCTGGTCGAGCGAGCCGTCCTCGAGGATGTCGACCTCGATCCCGGCCAGCAGACGGAAGTCATCGAGCTCTGCGTCGACCGCGGCGACCACGTCGAGCTGCTCGGCCAGCCGGTGGGCCGACAACCCGTTCGCGACCTTCAGCCTCGGTGAGTGGTCGGTGAGGGCGACGTACTCGTGCCCGAGCCAGCGGGCCGTCCGCGCCATGACGTCGATCGGCGACCCGCCGTCGGACCAGTCCGAGTGCACGTGCAGGTCGCCGCGCACAGCCTCTCGGACCGCCTCACCGCCCTCGACGAGCGGGCCCTCGCCCTGCACGCGCAGGTCAGCCAAGTACTCCGGCACGTCCCCCGCCAGTGCCTCGGTGACCACCGTCGCCGTGCGCTCCCCGATGCCCGGCAGGTCACGCAGGCGGCCCGACGCCGCGAGCTCACGGACCCTGGCGGCACTGCGTCCATCCAGCTCGCGCGCCGCCTTCCGGAACGCCTCGACCCGGTACGACGACGCCCGGCCGCGCTCGAGCCAGAAGCCGATCTCGTCCAGTGCCTCGACCGGGTCCATGGACCCATCGTCACCCGACCTCGTCCGGGCCGCGCGCCTAGATGTACTCAGCAGAGACGTTGGTGACGGTGGGGTCTTGTGAAAGGTGAGGACCTCCGGGCTTAGTGGAGATGTCGAAGTCGCCCACAGGCCCAGGAGGTCCTCGTGTCCCACGCTAATGCCCGTTTGAACATTCATGGTCGTCGTCTGCTCGCCAGGCGGGTGATCGATGACGGCCGGCCGGTCGCCCATGTCGCGAAAGAGCTGGGGGTCTCACGGCAGTGCGCGAGCCGGTGGGTCAATCGGTTCCGCACCGAGGGCGAGGCCGGGCTTCGCGATCGGTCGTCGCGTCCGCGTCGCCAGCCGCGGCGAACACCAGCGGTGATCGAGGCCGCGGTGTTGACCCGTCGCCGGACTCATCGTGAGGGCCCCGACGTTCTCGGTCCCGAGCTGGGTGTCCCCGCCCGGACGGTCGGGGCGATCCTGGCCCGTCACCGGGTCCCGCTGCTGCGCGAGTGCGACCCACTGACCGGAGACGTCATCCGCGCCTCGAAGACCACGTCCCGGCGTTATGAGCGCGAGTTCCCGGGCGATCTGATCCACATCGACGTCAAGAAGATCGGCCGGATCCCCGACGGCGGCGGCTGGAGAGCGCACGGTCGCCAGATGGGATCGACCTCCGCGGCCAAGAAGGCCCGCATCGGATTCGACTACGTCCACGCCGCCGTCGACGACCACTCCCGGTTGGCCTATGCCGAGATCCTGCCCAACGAACAAGGACCCACCTGCGCAGACTTCCTGCGCAGAGCCGGCGAGTTCTTCGCCGCGCACGGCATCACGATTCGTCAGGTCATGAGCGACAACGCCCTGAACTACACCCGCTCGAACGACTTCGCCGCCGCCATCGAGGAGCTCGGCGCCAAGCACATCACCATCCGACCGCACTGCCCCTGGCAGAACGGGAAAGTGGAGCGCTTCAACCGCACCCTGCAGGTCGAGTGGGCCTACCGGCAGGTCTTCACCAGCAACACCGCCCGCACCGAAGCCCTTGCACCCTGGCTCGAGCACTACAACAATCAACGACGCCACTCAGCCCTCGGAGGACGACCCCCGATCAGCCGACTGTCATGAACGTGTCAGCCGAGTACACCTAGAAGCCGAGCTTGCGCAGCTGCTTGGGGTCGCGCTGCCAGTCCTTGGCGATCTTGACGTGCAGGTCGAGGTACACCGGCGTGCCGATGATCTTCTCGATCTGACGACGCGAGGTGGCCCCGATCTCCTTGAGCCGGGCGCCCTGCTTGCCGATGATGATCCCCTTCTGGCTGTCACGCTCGACGTAGACGTTGACGCGCACGTCCGTGAGGGGCTTGCCCTCGGGGCGGTCATCGCGCGGCACGATCTCGTCGACCACGACGGCCAGGGAGTGCGGCAGCTCGTCGCGCACGCCCTCGAGCGCCGCCTCGCGCACGATCTCGGCGACGAGCGTCTCGGCCGGCTCGTCGGTCAGCTGGCCGTCGGGGTAGAGGGGCGAACCGTCGGGCAAGGTCGCGATCAGCAGGTCGCGCAGCAGCTCGACCTGACTGCCGTCCTTGGCGCTGACGGGGACGATGTCCTGCCACCGCAGTCCGGCCTCCTCGCCGGCGGCCTGGATCGACATCAGGTGCTGGGCCAACCGGTCCGGCGAGACGAGGTCGGTCTTGGTGGCCACGGCCAGGACCGGCTTCTTGCGCAGGCCGGCGAGCTCCTTGACCAGGTACTTGTCACCCGGCCCGACCTTCTGGTCCGACGGGAAGCACATCGCGACCGTGTCGACGTCGGTCCAGGTGGCGCGCACGAGGTCGTTGAGCCGCTGCCCCAGCGTGTTGCGCGGGCGGTGCAGGCCCGGCGTGTCGACGAGGATCAGCTGCGCGCCCTCGGTGTGGACGAGACCACGGATCGCGTGCCGCGTGGTCTGCGGCTTCGACGACGTGATGGCGATCTTCTCGCCCACGAGGGCGTTGGTCAGCGTGGACTTGCCCGCGTTGGGCCGGCCCACGAAGCAGGCGAAGCCCGATCGGAACCGCGGGCCCTCGTCGGTCGCCTCGGGAGCGGGCATCAGGTGTGCTTGACGGCGTGCACCGTGCCGTCGGGGGTGGCCGAGTAGACCGGGGTCTCCTGGCCTGCCAGCTCGCGGAACGCGTCGAGGTTGACGATGCGGTCCTCGGGACCCACGACCGCGCCGGCCTCCAGGCCCGTGGCCCCCGACGAGACGGCCATCGCGACCGCGAGGTCGAGCGCCTCGAGCTGCAGCACCTCGAGCTCGACGGTCGAGGCGGTGTAGGTGCGGCCGTCCTGGTCGCGGACCGCGGCCCCCTGGGCAGCGCTGGTGCGGGCGCGGGACGCCCGGGCCAGGGTGACCAGCTTGGCGTCCTCCGCCTCGAGTTCGACGCTGTGTTCGTGGCTCATGAGCCTGAGGCTACCGACTCGTCGACCTCGGTGAGTCGCGTCACGCGGACGTGGCCCACCTTGTTGCGGCGACCGGTCGTGCCCTCGGCCAGCAGGTGCAGGCCCAGGGCCTCGGTGTGCGACCCGGGGAGGGGCACCTCGCCCAGGTACTTGGCCAGCAGTCCGCCGACGGTGTCGACCTCCTCGTCCTCGAGGTCGTCGATCCCGGTGAGCTCGGCGAGGTCGTCGATGTCGAGCCGCACGCTGACGCGCCACGAGCCGTCGGTGAGGGCCTCGACCTCGTCGGGCTCGGAGTCGTACTCGTCGGTGATCTCGCCGACGATCTCCTCCAGGATGTCCTCGATCGTGACGAGGCCGGCGGTGCCGCCGAACTCGTCGACGACGATCGCGATGTGGGTGCGGCTGGCCTGCATCTCGCGCAGCAGGTCGTCGACGGGCTTGGTGTCGGGCACGAACAGGCAGGGCCTCATGATCGTGGCGATGCGCTCGACCTGCTCGGCCGTGTGGTTGTCGAACACCCGCTTGGTGACGTCCTTGAGGTAGGCGATGCCGACGACGTCGTCGAGGTTCTCCTCCACGACCGGCAGCCGCGAGTAGCCGCTCTGGAGCGACAGCGACATGACCTTGCGGAGGGTCTTGGTGTGCTCGACCGAGACGACGTCGGTGCGCGGCACCATGACCTCGCGCACGATCGTGTCGCCGAGCTCGAAGACCGAGTGGATCATCTTCGACTCGTCGGTCTCGATGAGCGACGAGGCCGCCGCGAGGTCGACCATCTCGCGCACCTCGACCTCGGAGGCGAACGGCCCGTCGGTGAACCCACGGCCCGGCGTGAGGGCGTTGCCGAGGACGATGAGCCCCTTCGGGATGGGCCCGAGGACCCATTCCAGCGCCATGACCGGCCAGGCGGACCACACCGCGACCGCCTCGGCGCGCTGGCGCCCGAGCGTGCGCGGACCGACGCCGATGAACACGAAGCTGACCAGGCCCATCACGAGCGTCGCCACGACGAACTGCTGCCAGAGGCCCTCGATCTCACCGGCGACGAAGATCGCGGCCAGCACGACCGAGGCCGTCTCGGCGAGGACCCGGACGAGCGTCAGGCTGTTGAGGTAGGGCGCGGGGTCGTCGAGGATCCGCATGAGGCGGGCCGCGCCAGCACGCCCCTCGTCGTCGAGCTCCTCGGCGCGGGCGCGCGAGAACGACGACAGCGCGGCCTCCGTGCTCGTGAGCAGGCCGGCCACGAAGGCCAGAACCACCGCGATGACGGCCGGGGTCCAGCTGGCGGGATCGAACATCGAGGTCAGGGTCCTTCGGGGTCGACGCCGAGCTCGGCCCGCTGCCACTCGACGAGGAGTCGGCCCTGCAGGCCGAACATCTCCCGGTGCTCGTCGGGCTCGGCGTGGTCGTAGCCGAGCAGGTGCAGGATGCCGTGCACCAGCAGGAGGTCGACCTCGTCGGAGGTGGAGTGGCCTGCGGCGGGCGCCTGCTGCTCGGCGATCTGCGGGCACAGCGCGATGTCGCCGAGGTAGCCCTCGGGCGCCTCCTCGTCGTCACGGCCGGGCGTGAGCTCGTCCATCGGGAACGACAGGACGTCGGTCGGACCCTTCTTGCCCATCCACTGCTCGTTGAGCGTGGCGATCGTGTCGGGCTCGACGAGGCGGACCGTGAGCTCCGTGGCCGGGTGCAGGCGCATGCGCCGCATGACGAAGCGGCAGAGTCGGGTCAGGGCGACGACATCGACGCCCGTGCCGGACTCATCGAGGACGTCGACGTTCACTGCGCTCCAGCTCCTCCGCACCGTTCTCGAACTGGTCGTAGGCCGCGACGATCCTGCCCACGAGGCGGTGGCGGACGACGTCCTGTGCCGTCAGCTGGGAGAAGTGGATGTCGTCGATGTCGTCGAGGATGCCCTGGATGATCCGCAGTCCGCTGCGCTGGCCGGTCGGGAGGTCGACCTGCGTGACGTCACCGGTGACCACGACCTTGGAGCCGAAGCCCAGGCGGGTCAGGAACATCTTCATCTGCTCGGCCGTGGTGTTCTGCGCCTCGTCGAGGATGATGAACGCGTCGTTGAGCGTGTTGTGCGTGACGATGAAATCGTCCGTCACGTACAGCGAGTCCTGGGCGCCGACCGAGATGCACACGGTCTCCGATCGACCTGCTGGCTCGATCGACTCGACGAACCGCATCGGACGCCCGCCGCCTGCGAGGTCGTACTTCGCGACCTTCCTCGAGAGGCGGAAGGGCTGGACTCCGGCGGGCAGCCGGATGTCGAGCACGTGCGCGTCGTGGACGTAGCCAACGTCGCGGCCGTTGGCATGACCCGGCTTGCGACCAGCGGCCGGTCTCGTGCGCGCGTACGCGACTCCGCCGAGCGAACGGACCAGATACGTGACGTCGTCACGAAGGCGCTGCGACGTGGTGGTGTACTGCACGCGGCACGTGCGACCGCGCTGCGCCACAGGGCCACCATCGGTGTCCAGCAGTCCCTGCAGGACGGCCAGGCGCACCTCACGGGAGTTGTGCAGGTATACGACGGGGACGAACTTCGTCGAGGACGTCGTGTGGGCCAGCCCGAGCTGACGAATCACCGTGGTGACCGGGTTGGCGGTCCGCAGACCGCCTCGGCCGCCGTCGACGTGACGCAGGACGTAGTCGTACCGGCCCTTGTGCTTCAGCTCGATGCCGGGCAGGCGTCGCTCCAACTCGTCGACCAGCTCGGGGTCGGTCGACGTGAACGACGGTGTCGTTGCGGTCGTGATGCATCCGTCGCCGAGAAGGAGTCCGAGGGCGTAGGGGTCGATCGGGACGTCCTGCGCCTCCATCTCGACCGGGCCGACGACGGGCAGCTCGTAGCGTCGGGCGTGCATCCGGCGCAGGTTACCGACCATCTCCGACGTCTGGAGCGTGCGCGACGTCCCGCGGCGGCGGTCGTCGATCGTGCGGACGGTCCACAGGTGCTCACCGCACGCCAGCGTCGATGCACCGTCCTGCGCCGTCACACGGAACACGTCTCGCTCACCCTGCGGGTAGACCCCGAGGACCGGAGTGGGTCGTCCGTTGCTGCCGGTCACCAGGTCGCCCACCTGCAGCGAACCGATGCGCCGCCAGCCGGTGGGGGTCATGACGGCCCGATCGACCGGCTGCGCGCGGCCACGCATGTACGCCAGGGGCGCCACCTCGATGACGCCGGCCGTCAGGAGCTTGGGGATCGCCTCGGGATCCATCATGTCGTGCAGCGCGTCGTACAGCGGGCGCAGGTACGGGTCGATCTTCTCGCTCAGCGTGCCCGGGAGATAGCCGAGCCGCTCCCCCGCCTCGACCGCAGGCCGGGTCAGGATGATGCGGCTGACCTGCTTGGACTGCAGCGCCTGCACGGCCTTGGCCATCGCGAGGTAGGTCTTGCCGGTGCCGGCCGGGCCGATGCCGAAGATGATCGTGTTCTCGTCGATCGCGTCGACGTAGCGCTTCTGGTTGAGCGTCTTGGGGCGGATCGTGCGGCCGCGGTTCGACAGGATGTTGAGGCTCAGCACCTCCGCGGGCCGCTCCTGCGTCTCGGTGCGGAGCATGCCGACGGTGCGCTCGACGGTCTCGCGGGTCATGCCCTGGCCCGTGCGGACGATCGTGGTGAGCTCGTCGAGGAGCCGCTCGACCAGCGCGACCTCGCCGGGCTCGCCGGTGACGCTCACGCGGTTGCCGCGGACGTGGATGTCGGCCTCGAAGTCGCGCTCGATGAGGCGGAGGAACTCGTCGCCGGCTCCGAAGAGCGCGACCGCATCGATGCTGCTGGGGACCGTGAAGGTGTGGGTGGGGTGCTCAGTCATGGGTAGTTCCAGTCTACGACTCGAATCGCAGACGTCGAGTTCGCGGGCGCGCGCTGATCGAGACTCCGCTAGGACCGGCCGATCCACGGGCCGAGCCGAAGGCGAGGCAGGCGCCCGGGCGAAGCCCGGCACCGGTGAGGAACGAACCGGTGAGACGGCGAGGGACGAGCCGTGCGCCCTAGCCCGGGGGCCAGGTGAGCGAGCGACCCGACAGCACGTGCCCGTGGCAGTGGAAGACCGTCTGGAAGGCGTCGGCGCCGGTGTTGAAGACCAGCCGGTACGAGCCGGTGCCCAGCTCGTCGGCGATCCGACGCGTGTGGGTGATGAGGTCGACGGTGGCCTCCGGGTCGGCCGCGGCAAGGCTCGCGACGTCCGGCTCGTGCCGCTTGGGGATCACCAGGACGTGGGTCGGCGCCTGGGGGTTGATGTCGCGGAAGGCGATCGTGTGCTCGGTCTCGCCCACGACGTCGGCCGGGACCTCACCCTCGACGATCTTGCAGAACAGGCAGTCGTCACTCATGGTCCAGTCCTACCGCACCGGGGACGAGGTCACTCGCCGGCGGCGCGGAAGGCGCTCTTGATGCGACCGAACACGCTGCGGTGCGTGGCACCGAGCCGGGCCTCCGGCCGTTCCTCGCCGCGCAGCGTGGCGAGCTGCTGCAGCAGCTCGCGCTGCTCGTCGTCGAGCTTGTCGGGCGTCTCGACGACGACCGTGACCCGCAGGTCGCCCGCGCCGATGCCGCGCAGCCGGGGCACGCCCTCGCCCCGCACCACGACGACCTCGCCGGACTGGGTGCCGACCTCGACGTCGACCGTGATCGCGTCCGGGCCCTCGTGCTCCTCGAGGTCGGCCCGCAGCGACGGCAGGTCGAGCGTCGTGCCGAGGGCGGCCGCCGTCATGGGCAGCGTGACGTGGCACTCGAGGTGGTCACCCGTCCGCGAGTAGACGGGGTGACGACGCACCTGGATCTCGACGTAGAGGTCACCGGCCGGGCCGCCACCGGGGCCGATCTCGCCCTCGCCGGTGAGCTGGATGCGGGTGCCGTGGTCGACCCCCGCCGGGATCGTGAGCGTGAGGTTGCGACGCGAGCGCACGCGACCCTCGCCGTCGCAGGCGCGGCAGGGGTCGGGGATGACCGAGCCGAAGCCGTGGCACGTGGGGCACGGGCGGGCGGTGCGGATGTCGCCGAGCAACGAGCGCTGCACGTGCTGGATCGCGCCCTGGCCGTGGCAGGTTCCGCACGTGACGGGCTGCGAGCCCTCCTCGGCGCCGCTGCCGTCACACACCTCGCACACGACCGCGGTGTCGACCTTGAGCTCCTGCGTGACGCCGAAGACGGCCTCGGCGAGCTCGACCTCGAGCCGCAGCAGGGCGTCCTGGCCCCGCTGCACGCGCGAGCGCGGCCCGCGCTGCGACGACTGGCCGAAGAACGCGTCCATGATGTCGTCGAAGCTGAAGCCCTGGCCGAAGCCGCCGCCACCGCGCTGGCCGCTCATCGGGTCGCCGCCACGGTCGAAGACCTGGCGCTTCTGCGGGTCCGACAGCACCTCATAGGCCTGCGAGACCTCCTTGAAGCGCTCGGACGCGTCCGGCGCGTCGTTGACGTCGGGGTGCAGCTGGCGCGCGAGACGCCGGTACGCCTTCTTGATCTCCTCGGGGGTCGCAGAGCGGTCCACGCCGAGCAGCGCGTAGTAGTCGGAGGCCATGAGGTGCTTTCGGGCTGGGAGTTCGGTACAGGGTCGGGAGGGCCGTCAGGCGTCGTCGAGCATGCGGCCGACGTAGCGGGCCACGGCCGCGACGGTGGCGATCGTGCCGGGGTAGTCCATGCGGGTCGGGCCCACGGTGCCGAGGGTCGCGCGGCTGCCGTCTCCACCGTAGGCCGACGCCACCACGGCGGTGCCGGCGAGGGTGTCGAGGCCGGTCTCGCCGCCGATGCGGACCGTGACGCCGCCGGACGCCTCGCCGAGGAGCTTGAGCAGCACGACCTGCTCCTCGAGAGCCTCGAGCACGGGGCCGACCGTGGTGTCGAAATCGGCGCCGAACCGGGCGAGGTTGGAGGTGCCGCCCACGACGATGCGGGCGTCGGACCGCTCGTCGGAGAAGGTCTGCGCGAGCGTGGCGACGACCGTGGCCACGACCGGCTGGTCCTCGGGCTCGAACGCCGGGATGAGGTCGGCGACCTTGACGGCGGCGTCGGACAGGCGCACGCCGAGGACGACCGGCAGGATCCGGGCGCGCAGGTCGGCCAGCAGTCGGTCGCCGAGCGGCGACGGGAGATCGACGGTGCGCTGCTCGACGCGGCCCGAGCTCGTGATGACGACGACGAGCACGCGGTGCCCGTCAAGGGCCACGAGCTCGACGTGACGGACCGTCGAGCGGGTGAGGCTGGGGTACTGGACGACCGCGACCTGGCTCGTGAGCTGGGCGAGCACACGCACGCTGCGCTGCACGATGTCGTCGACGTCGACCGACTCCGACAGGAAGCGCTCGATCGCGCGACGCTCGGCCGGCGACAACGCCTTGACCGTGGCCAGGCGGTCGACGAACATCCGGTAGCCCTTGTCGGTGGGGATGCGTCCGGCCGAGGTGTGCGGCTGGGTCAGGTAGCCCTCGTCCTCGAGGACCTTCATGTCGCCCCGGATCGTGGCCGACGACACCCCGAGGTGGTGGCGCTCGACCAGGGCGCGCGAACCGACGGGCTCCTGCGTGGCGACGTAGTCCTCGACGATGGCCCGCAGGACGTCGAGGCGACGGTCGTCGGACATGGGACCTCCCCCTTCGGCGCGTCGCTGGCACTCTCGGTGCTGGTTTGCCAGTCTAGCGTGATGGACTTCAGGCCATGAGGCAGATCGCGCGCACCGCGGACACGATCGTGGTGCCCGGGCGCGACCGCGCCCTCACCTACCGGTCCCGCCGGGTCACCCTGGACGACGGCACGTGGGTCGCGCACGAGTCGCGCGGCGGCTCGCTCAGCTCGGTCTGGGCGGTCGACCTCGGGGACCGCTTCGTCGAGGTCGTGCACCTCGGCGGCGGTCCGCTCGGCGGCGAGCTCGTGGTCGTGGTGCCCGATGCCGACACGGTGCTGCTCGGCGACCTCGTGAGCGAGCCCGCGGGCGAGGTGCCCCCGAGCTGGCCCGTCGCGGTCGACCTCGCGATCGGGCTCACCGGTCCCGGCACGACCGTTCTGTCCTCGACCGGCGAGGTCGCGCGCGAGGACCTCGCCGAGTTCCACCAACGCCTGCTCGGCCTGCTCCACCCGGGATACACCGGGCCCGGCGGCACGGGCGACGGCACCGGGCACGACCATGTCTGACCGGTACGGGCAGGACGTCCTGTCGGGCGACTGGAAGCGCCCGCCCAAGGGACGGTCGACCGACCTGCCCGTCGAGCTGGGGCTGGTCGTCGAGGACGTCACGAGCGGATTCGTCGGCGAGGTCGTCACGATCGACGCCCAGATGGGCATGGTCGTGCTCGAGGACCGCCGCCTGAAGCGCCGCAGCTTCACACTCGGCCCGGGGTACTGGGTCGACGGCAAGCCCGTCACGCTGCGCCCACCCGTCGTGGCAGCCGCCGCGCCGCGCCGCACGGCCTCCGGATCCGTGGCCGGCCCCCGTGAGCGGGCCAAGGTCGCCCAGCCGAGCCGCATCTGGGTCGAGGGCCGCCACGACGCCGAGCTCGTCGAGAAGGTGTGGGGCGACGACCTGCGCCACGTCGGCGTGGCCGTGGAGTACCTCGGTGGCATCGACGACCTCAAGGGCGAGGTCGACGCCTTCGACCCCGGTCCCGGCCGCCGGCTCGGCATCCTCGTCGACCACCTCGTCACCGGCTCCAAGGAGTGGCGCATCGCGCAGACGCTCTCGAAAGAGCCGCACGTGCTGGTCGTCGGCCATCCCTACGTCGACGTGTGGCAGACGGTGAAGCCGAAGCGCCTCGGGCTCGACGCCTGGCCGGTCATCCCCCGCGGCGTCGAGTGGAAGCACGGCATCTGCGAGGCGCTCGGCTGGCCGCACGCCGAGCAGGCCGACATCGCCCGCGCCTGGAAGAAGATCCTCGGCAGCGTGAGCACCTGGACCGACCTCGAGCCGGTCTTCCTCGGCCAGGTCGAGCAGCTCATCGACTTCGTCACCGCCGACGGCCCGGCGTAGCCCGAGCCCCTCCAGATGTCTGCGCGAGCTCGGCTCTGAGCCACCGAACGAGCCGAGCTCCTGCACACATCTGGTGGGTCAGGTCAGCTCGCGGACGACGTGGTCGGCGAGGAGGCGGCCCTTTCTCGTCAGGACCAGACGATCCTCGACCGGCTCCAGGAGTCCGGAGGCGACCAGGTGGGTGTGTGACGGGAGGCCACGCGGGTCGAGGCCGGTGCGCAGGCGGGTGCGGAGCATGACGTCCTCCATGCGGGACGCGTCGGCGTCGATGTCCTCGCCATCGGCCTCGGGCGACTGGCCTGCGTCGAGCCGCTGGGCGTAGGCCGCGGGGTGCTTGACGTTCCACCAACGTCGGCCACCCAGGTACGAGTGGGCGCCGGGACCTATGCCGAGCCACTCACCGCCGGTCCAGTACAGGACGTTGTGGCGGCACTGCGCCGCGTCGTCGCGCGCCCAGTTCGACAGCTCGTACCAGCCGAGTCCGGCCTCCTCGAACATCGCGTCGGCCAGCAGGTACTTGTCGGCCGTCTCGTCGTCGTCGGGCATCACGACCTCGCCGCGGTTGACCTTGCGGGCGAAGGCCGTGCCCGCCTCGACGATCAGGGCGTAGGCGCTCACGTGGTCGGGCTCGAGCGAGACCGCGTGCTCGACCGTGCGACGCCAGTCGTCCATCGACTCCCCCGGCGACCCGTAGATCAGGTCGACGCTGACCTGCTCGAAGCCGGCCTCGCGGGCCCAGCGCACGGCCTCCGGCACGCGCTCGGGGGCGTGCGTGCGGTCGAGCACCTTCAGCACGTGGGGCACGGCCGACTGCACGCCGAACGAGATCCGGTTGAAGCCGCCGGCGCGCAGGATCGCCAGCATCGCGGGGTCGACGGAGTCGGGGTTCGCCTCGGTCGTGACCTCGACATCCGGCGCGAGGCCCCAGGCCTCGTCGATCGCACGGAGGATGCGCACGAGGTCGTGCGCCGCGAGCTGCGTGGGGGTGCCGCCGCCGACGAAGACCGTCTGCACGGTCCGCGGACCGGTCTGCTCGGCGGACCGACGGATCTCGGCGATCGCCGAGTCGGCGTACGTCGCGCGGGTGGCCCCGTCGCCGAGCTCGTCGGCGGTGTACGTGTTGAAGTCGCAGTAGCCGCACCGGACCGAGCAGAACGGGACGTGGACGTACACGCCGAAGCCGGCTGAGGATGACACCCGCCCAGCCTAGGCTGAAGGGTCTCCGGCCCCGACACCCCAGGAGCGACATGGTCCGCTACGCCTACGACGTGCCGGGCTTCGAGGGTCAGGCGCTCGAGGTCGAGGTCACCACGATGGGCACCAAGCGCCTCTTCCTCGACGGCGTGCCCCCGCCCCGCCAGGGCAGCTTCACGCTGACGCGTGACGACGGCACACAGGTCGACGCCCGGTTCAAGGCCGTGAACCTCGGGCTCGACGTCCCGGAGCTCCTGGTCGATGGCCAGACCTACGCGGCGATCGAGCCGCTTCCGGAGTGGCAGGTCGCGTGGGCCGCCGCCCCCGTGCTGCTCGGGTTCGTGAGCTGCCTGGTCGGCGTGGCGGTCGGCGTGCTGGTGGGCTTTGCGAACATCCAGATGTTGCGCCGCATGGAGTCGCGGCCGCGGGCGCTTCTCGCCACCGGTGCCGTGAACGTCGTCGTCATCGGCGGTTGGCTGACCGCCGCCAGCCTGCTGCTGGAGCTCTGACGCCACGCCCGACGGGCGCCGACGGAACGAGGGGGACGGCCGTGGCCGTCCCCCTCGTCTCCTCGTCGAGCCCTGCCGGTCTCAGGACCCGGCGTAGAACCCCTCGAGAACCTCGCGGTAGTTCTGCTCGACGACCTTGCGCTTGACCTTGAGGCTCGGCGTGAGCTCACCGGACTCGATGGAGAGGTCCTGGGGCAGGATCTTCCACTTCTTGATCGTCTCCCAGCGGTTGAGCTTGGCGTTGAGCTCCTCGACGTAGCCGGCGACGAGCTTCTCGATCTCGGGCGACTGGACGACCTCCGTGTACGACTGACCCGACTTGCCGTGGCTCTCGGCCCAGGCCGCGATCGCGTCGGGGTCGAGCGTGATGAGCGCCGAGACGAAGTTGCGGTCGTTGCCGTGCACGATCATCTGGCTGGCCAGCGGGCAGACGCCCTTGAAGACACCCTCGACGTGCGACGGCGCGACGTACTTGCCGCCCGACGTCTTGAAGAGGTCCTTCTTGCGATCGGTGATGCGCAGGAAGCCCTCGGAGTCGAGCTCGCCGATGTCGCCCGTGGCGAGCCAGCCGTCGGCGTCGAGCGTCTCCTTCGTGGCGGTGTCGAGGTTGTGGTAGCCGTTCATGATGTTCGGGCCCTTGATCAGGACCTCGCCGTCAGCGGCGATCTTGATCTCGACACCCGGGAACGGGATGCCGACCGAGCCGAGCTTGAGGTGGTCCGGGTGGTTGACCGTGGAGCCGGCGGACGTCTCGGTCAGGCCGTAGCCCTCGAGAATGATGACGCCGGCGGAGTGGAACCACTCGGCCACGTCGGACGACAGCGCCGCCGAGCCCGAGATGAAGAAGCGCACGCGGCCGCCGAAGCGGTCGCGGACCTTCGAGAACACGAGCTTGTCGGCGAGGCCGTGCTGGAGCCGGAGACCGGTCGGGACGGGCTTGCCCGAACGCACCAGGCGCGAGCGCTCGAGGCCGACCTTCTCGGCCCAGCGGAAGAGCTTGAGCTTGGCGCCGCCCTCCTCCTCCATCATGCCGACGACCCGGCCGTAGGCCTTCTCGAAGATGCGCGGCGCAGCGCCCATGAACGTGGGCTTCACGACGGCGAGGTTGTCGACGATCTTGGTGACGCGACCGTCGATCGCGGCGGGGAACCCGATCTGGAGCTGCGTCATCATCAGCACCTTGCCGAAGGAGTGCGCCATCGGCAGCCAGCGGTACTCGAGGTCGTCGACCGTGAGGATGCCGTTGGCCTGGATGGCCGCACCCTCGAAGACCCAGCCGTCGTGGCTCAGGCGCACACCCTTCGAGCGGCCCGTGGTGCCGGAGGTGTAGATCAAGGTGGCGAGGTCCTCGGGCTTGATCGCCGAGACGCGGTCCTCGACCACGGTCGGGTGGTCGCCGAGGTGGGCCTCACCGATCTTCTCGAGGTCGGCCAGGCTGATGACCCAGTCGCCGTCGGTCGCGCCGTCGAACGTGATGACCTTGGAGATGTCGGGGAGCTCGGACTTCTTCTCGACGAGCTTGGCGATCTGCTCGTCGTCCTCGGCGAACACGATGACGCTGCCGGAGTCCGAGAGGATGTAGGCGACGTCGTCGGAGACGGTCGAGGGGTACACCGTGGTGGTGGCGCCACCGGCGGAGTTGATCGCCAGGTCGGCGAGGATCCACTCGACGCGGGTGCCGGAGGCCACCGCGGCGCGGGCCTCGGGCTCGAGACCGAGGGAGACCAGACCGGCCGCGAGCTTGGTGACCCGCTCACCGACCTCTCCCCAGGAGAGGGAGTGCCAGCGCTCGTTCGCGTCGGGGTAGCGGAAGGCCTCGCGCTGCGGCGTCTCGGCGACGCGGTCGAAGAAGAGGCGGCCGATGCTCGGGGCTCGATCGTCGATCTGGGCCTGTTGCTGCGGGGTCAGAACAAGGGGGCTCATGCGGTCCTCACAGGGCATGGGGGCGTGTGGTGCGGATCACCCTAACGTACCGTCTGCGCAGGTCATCCATGGTTGCGCCCGGCACGTACCGGCGGATGGGCCCGCCTGACACGTCATGGCTCAGGACGGGCCGTCGCCCGTCGAGAGTGCGGCGATGAAGGCCTCCTGCGGCACTTCCACGCGACCAACCATCTTCATCCGCTTCTTGCCCTCCTTCTGCTTCTCGAGCAGCTTGCGCTTGCGGCTGATGTCGCCGCCGTAGCACTTGGCGAGCACGTCCTTGCGGATCGCGCGGATGTTCTCGCGGGCGATAACGCGTGCGCCGATGGCGGCCTGGATGGGCACCTCGAACTGCTGGCGCGGGATGAGCTCCTTGAGCTTGCCCGCGAGCGCCACGCCGTAGGAGTACGCGTTGTCGCGGTGCACGATCGCGCTGAAGGCGTCGACGATCTCGCCCTGCAGCAGGATGTCGACCTTGACCAGGTCGGCGGCCTGCTCGCCCGACAGCTCGTAGTTGAGCGAGGCGTAGCCCTTCGTGCGGCTCTTGAGCGCGTCGAAGAAGTCGAACATGATCTCGCCCATGGGCAGCGTGTACCGGATCTCGACGCGGTCCTCGGACAGGTAGTCCATCGCGACGAGCTGGCCGCGACGCGCCTGGCAGAGCTCCATGATCGTGCCGATGTACTCGCTCGGCGCGAGCACCGTGGCGGACACGACGGGCTCGAAGACCTTCGCGATCTTGCCGGCGTTGGGGTACTCGCTCGGGTTGGTCACGGTGTGGACCGATCCGTCCTCGAGCTCGATGCGGTACACGACGTTCGGCGCGGTGGCGATGAGGTCGAGGTTGAACTCGCGCTCGAGCCGCTCGCGCACGATCTCGAGGTGCAGCAGGCCCAGGAAACCGATGCGGAAGCCGAAGCCCAGCGCGCCGGACGACTCCGGCTCGTAGACCAGGGCCGCGTCGTTGAGCTGCAGCTTCTCGAGCGCCTCGCGCAGCGTCGCGAAGTCGTCGCCGTCGATGGGGTACAGGCCCGAGAACACCATCGGGTTGGGGTGCGCGTAACCACCGAGCGGCTCCTCGGCCGGGCGACCGTTGGCCGTCACGGTGTCGCCCACGCGCGACTGCCGGACCTCCTTCACGCCGGTGATCAGGTAGCCGACCTCGCCGATGCCGAGGTGATCGGCCTTGACGGGCTCGGGCGAGATGACACCGACTTCGAGCATCTCGTGCACCGCACCGGTCGACATCATCTTGATCTTGTCGCGGTGGCTGAGCTTGCCGTCGAACACGCGCACGTACGTGATGACGCCCCGGTAGGTGTCGTAGACCGAGTCGAAGATCAGGGCGCGCGGCGGGCCGTCGGCGTCGCCCGTGGGGGCCGGGACCTCGTCGACGATGAGGTTGAGCAGCGCCTCGACGCCCTGGCCGGTCTTGGCCGAGACCCGCAGCACGTCGTCGGGCTCGCCGCCGATGATGCCGGCGATCTCCGCGGCGTACTTCTCGGGCTGCGCGCCGGGCAGGTCGATCTTGTTGAGCACGGGGATGATGTGCAGGTCCGCGTCCATCGCGAGGTAGAGGTTCGCGAGCGTCTGGGCCTCGATGCCCTGCGCGGCGTCGACCAGCAGGATCGCGCCCTCGCAGGCCTCGAGCGATCGGCTGACCTCGTACGTGAAGTCGACGTGACCGGGGGTGTCGATCATGTTCAGGACGTAGGCCGTGCCGGCGTCGTCACCGTCGGACTTGGTGAACGGCATGCGCACGGCCTGGCTCTTGATCGTGATGCCGCGCTCACGCTCGATGTCCATCCGGTCGAGGTACTGCGCACGGGCCGCTCGCTCGTCGACGACCCCCGTGATCTGGAGCATGCGGTCGGCGAGCGTCGACTTGCCGTGGTCGATGTGGGCGATGATGCAGAAGTTCCGCAGCAGCTCCGGGGCGGTGGAGCCGGGCTGCGGCAGCTTCGTGGCAGGCGTGGGGGGCGTCATGGAGTGGTCACCAGAGGTAGGCCAGGCCCACGTTGACGACGACGAGCGCCGCCACGACGTGGGCGAAGGGGTTGGGGTCGGGACGCTTGCGCGTGCCGTGGGCCAGGCCGACGGCGACCGTGGCGATCACGAGCTTCACGGCCACCTTGGCATGGTTCGGGTCGGCCACGTCATCACTCGCCGACGCGATCGCGACGAGGACGATGCCGAGGAGCCACGCGGCACTGAGCCCGTGGGCCATGAGCCCGTTGATCTTCGGAGACGACAGCACGAGCACGTAGCCGAGCAGGACCGCTGCCCAACTGGCGATGTGCACCCACACCAGCACGTCGTAGAGAGTCTCCATGAGGGCCGATCGTAGTGACCTCCATGGATTTGGGAGGCACCGGAGGCCGGTGGTAGGGTTGGCGGTCGCGCGCCGCGGCGCGCCACCAGACTTCTCCTCCTGCACGTCTCCATCGAAAGAACAGGTACGCCCCGTGGCGAACATCAAGTCGCAGATCAAGCGCAACCGTCAGAACGAGGCGGCTCGCGAGCGCAACAAGTCGGTCCGCTCGGCCCTGAAGACGGCCGTCCGCCGCTTCACCGAGGCTGCCGACGCCGGCAACACCGACGAGGCCAAGAAGCTGGCCAATGAGGCCAACCGTCGCCTCGACAAGGCGGCCTCGAAGGGCGTCATCCACAAGAACCAGGCGGCCAACCGCAAGTCGGCCATCGCCAAGAAGGCGTCCGCTCTCTGAGTCGTTGACACCTCGCACGACCTGACACGACCCCGGCCCCACGGCCGGGGTCGTGTCACGTCCGGGAGGTTTCCGCGGGAGCCGGTCGGACCGGCCATCGCCGGGCGGTGCTGACCCAGCGCACGAGTGCCTCGAGCGGGCCGCGCGCCGCGATGAGCCGCCACAGGAACGCGAGCACGACGAGCAGGAGCACCTGCACCCACCACTCGCTGTAGTAGCCGCCGGTGAACGCGGCGTCGAGCTCGCGATTGGCCCAGGTGAGCACGACGTGCATGACGTAGAGCGTCAAGGTCATCGACCCGGCCGCGCGCAGGGGCGACACGACGCGGGCCGCGACGGCGCTGCGGCACAGCCACAGGCACAGGCCGATCACCAGCACGGCCGAACCGGCCGATCCGATGACGTTCAGGGGCGTGGAGGTGTGCTGGCCCGCGGCCCAGAACCAGGTGGGGTCGAGCGGGTCGTAGGCCGAGCGCGACAGGAACAGCTGCTCCAGCCGCGGCTCGCCCGTGGCGTCGCGGAAGGCCCCGAGGAACAGGGCCGATGCGGCGATCCAGAGGGCCGCGACCGTGGTGACGGCTCCCCCGACCACGAGGCGACGGACGACGACCGCGCTGCGCAGGTCGAGGCGGGCCAGGGCCAGGCCGACCAGGACGTAGCCGAACCAGACGACGGCGGGGTAACCACCCCACAGGAGCAGCGACACCGGCAGCTCCGCGAGACCACCTCCGAACGACGGCTGGATCACGGCGCTGACCGGCTCGTCGACGACCTGGCGCACCGCGTAGAGAACCGCCGGGGACAGGACGCACCACGCGCCGGCGAGGACCAGCAGCGCGCGGGTCGAGAGCCCACGCACCGCCACGGTGGCCGCGATCAGCACCGCGTAGCAGGGCAGGATCACGAGGATCCTGAGGTCGGGCAGAGCGGCGAGCCCCAGTCCGATCACGAGCAGCGCGACCGCACGGCGCACGACGGCGGACCGCGTTCCGACGCCGTCGGGATCGAGCCGCGTCATCAGGCCGATGCTGAGGCCGGCCAGCACGGCGAACAGCGGGGCCGCGCGCCCGGACGCGAGCCACTCCGACACCGGGGGCGTGCCGTAGCCCGTCCAGGGCGGGCCCAGGTGCGCCAGCATCATGCCGAGCAGGGCCAGGGCCCGCGCCAGGTCGATGCCGACGAGGCGGCCGGGCCCCTCGCGCAGGCCCGTCACGCGATCATCCTCGACTCGGGCGCAGGCGCAGCGATGCCACCCGCAGCACCATGCGCTCGGTGGCGTACTCGGCGTCGGCGGTGGCGCCCTTGACGTCGAGGTCGGCCTGGGCCACGGCGGCGAGGGCGCCCTGCAGCCCGGCCGGGTCCCACTGGTTCAGCTGGCGGCGCATGCCCTGGATCTTGAACGGGGGCGCGCCCACGTGCTTGGCGAGCTCGGCGTCGCGCAGGCCCTGCGGTGCCGTGGCGAGGCGCACGAGCTGGCGCAGGCCGGACGCGACGGCCGAGACGATGACGACGGGCGAGGTGCGGGCCGCGAAGGCCCAGCGCAGGCGCTCGATCGCGATGTCGAGGCGGCCGTCGAACACCGCGTCGGCGATCTCGTAGCCGCGCACCTCCGCACGCCCGCCGAAGTAGCGTCGCACGATCTCGACCGAGACCTCCTCGCCCTCGGGCACCGACGCCACGAGCTGGTCGGCGGCGCCGGCCAGGGCGCGCAGGTCGAGACCGATCGCGGTGACCAGGGTGCTCGCGGCCGGCTCGGACATGGAGGTGCCGAGCTGGCGGACCTCCTGCCGCACCCAGGCGGCGTGGTCGCGCTCGTACTTCGGCGGCTCCTGCTTGGCCTCCGACACGATCGAGATCTTGCGGAGCTTGTCGAGCAGCCCGCGTCCCTTCTGGCCACCCCCGTGCACCAGCACCAGCGCGACCTCGGGGGCAGGCTCAGCGGCGTAGGCCAGCAGCTCGGCCTGCACGTCGTCGGCGAGGTCCTGGACGTCGTGGACCACGACGGCGCTCGAGGCACTGAACAGCGAGGGGCTGGTGATCGTGAGCAGCTCACCCGGCACCAGCTGCCCGGCGACGGCCTCGGTGACCTCGCACTCGGGCTCCTGGGCGAGCACCGCGGCGACGGCCCGGCGCCGGGTGCGGTCGGCGAGGAACTCCGAACCGCCCGTGATGAGCAGGATCCTGCCGAAGACCGAGGGCACGGGCCGAGTCTAGTCGCGCGTCAGGACACGCAGCCGACCGTCGCGCACGACGACGCCCAGGTCGCCCTGCAGGTCGGTGCGCCACCACGAGGCCCCGAGACGGGCGAGCAGGTCCAGCGTCGAGGGCGCCGGGTGCCCGTACGGGTTGTCCCGACCAGCACTGAGCAGCGCGACGTCGGCCCCGGTGGCGGCGATGAAGTCCGGGTCCTGGTGGGCGCTGCCGTGGTGCGGGACCTTCAGCACGTCGGCCCGCACGTCCACCCCCGCACGCAGGATCGCGCGCTGGGCCTCGGGCTCGACGTCGCCCGTCAGCAGGAACTCGATCCCGTCGACCTCCAGGCGCAGCACGAGACTCAGGTCGTTGCGGTCCTCCCCCGGCTCGGCGTCGCGCTGCAGCGGCCACACCACCTCGAGCCGCACCTCACCGACCTCGATGACGTCACCCGCCGCCGCCGTGACGACCGGGACGTCCGGGACCTCGGGACCGCCCGACGGACCGGTCACCACCGCGTCGACCTGGCGCCCGCGGACCACACCGGCCCATCCGGCCACGCGGTCGGCGTCCGCGTGCGTCATGACGAGCGCGCCCACGTGCTGGGCGCCCAGGGCGCGCAGGCACCGGTCGACGGGTCCGGGCTCCATGCCGGTGTCGATCACGACGACCCGACCGTCGCCGGCGTCGACCACGAGCCCGTCACCCTGACCGACGTCGCACGCGACGAGCACCCAGTCGTCCGGCGGCCACCCGGGGCTGGGCGGGCGCCACACGAGGACCACGAGCGCCAGGACGACCCCGACCGCCACCGCGGGGCGTCGGAGCATCCACCACAGCACGACGACGCTCACGGGCAGTGCGACAAGGCTGAGCCACCACGGCCCCTCCCAGTCGACCGCGGCACCCTCGAGCCCGCCGGCCGTGCGCCCGACCGCCACGATCCACCGCGCCCCGAACGCCGCCACGGTGCCGGACATCGACCCGAGCGGCTCCCAGACGAGCCACGCCAGGCCCCCGAGCAGACCCGCGACCGTCGTGGGGGCGACGGCCGGTCCCGCCACCAGGTTGGCCAGCACGGCGACCAGTGAGACCTCGCCGCTCAGCGCCACGAGCGCCGGCGTGCACGCGACCTGGGCGGCGAGCGGCACCGCCAGGGCCACGGCGACCCAGCGAGGGCACCATCGCATCCGCTCGACGAACAGTGGGGCGAGCACGACGATCCCGGCCGTGGCACACACCGAGAGCACGAAGCCGGGCGAGCGACCGAGCCACGGGTCGATCGCAAGGAGCCCGATGACGGCGACCGACAACGCCCGGACGCCCCCGGCCGCGCCGATGCCGAGGGCGACGACGCCCACGATCCCCATGGCGGCGGCCCGGAGCACGCTCGGCTCCGGCCGCGCGACCAGCACGAAACCCACGACCGCGAGCACCGCGAGGAGTGACCACCAGCGTCGCCGCACCCCCACGACGCGCGCGACCGCGAGGACGGAAGCCAGCACGATCGTCAGGTTGGTGCCCGAGACCGCCAGCAGGTGGGTCAGACCGCTGCGGCGGAAGTCCTCGTCGAGGTCGTCCGGGATCGCCGCGTCGTCACCGTCGACCAGGGCCGGCACGAGGGCGCGCGGCTCGAGCGGCGCGTGCGACACGGCACCACGCACCCCGGCGCGGACGTGCTCACTCATGCCCCACCACCACGGGACACCGGGCAGGAGCTCCAGGTCGACGACGCGCAGCACGGCGACCTCGTCGGTGTCGTCGGAGCGTGACGCCCGGGCGGAGACGAGCACCGACCGGCCCACCGTCAGCTCGCCGGCCTCGACGCCGGCGGCTGCCTGACCCGACAGGAAGAGCGTGACGGCACCCCCGTCAACCACTCGCCCCAGGCGCGAGCTCGCCTCGCGGACCGAAGCGCTCAGGACGATGCCGTCGCCACCGGGTGCTCGGTAGGTGCGAGCGTCCGTGGTGACCGCGACGACGGCCTCGACCGTGACACCCTGGCCGGCCCACTCCCTCAGCGGAGAACCCTCGACCGCCGCCAGCTGCCACGCGGTCGACGCCAGGACGACCCCCACGAGGCAGGTCGTGACCACCACGACCGGGTGCCGGGCGACGATCATCGCCGTCAGCACGCAGACCCCTGTCGCGCCCAGGGCGACGGTCGACGCCTCTCCGGCAGTCCACGCCGCGAGCGCCCACGCCAGCGCTGCCGCCGGGACCAGGCGCGCGTCGTGGCGTGGCCGCAGTGGTGGCGCGCGCCTCGCGGTCTCGTCAGACGGTGACGAGGTCACGCAGGTCGCCCAGGGTGCCCTCGCCGATGCCGCGCACCTCGAGCAGGTCGTCGACGCTGCGGAAGGGACCGTTGTCGGTGCGCCAGTCGATGATCGACCGGGCCGTCACGGGGCCGACCCCCGGCAGCTCGTCCAGGTCGTCGACCGTGGCGGTGTTGAGGTTCACCGCCCCGCCCGCCGATCCGGTCTCGCCGGCCGGCGAGACCGGCGCGATGCCGACGAGGACCTGCTCGCCGTCGACCAGCTTGCGGGCCAGGTTCAGCGAGGTCGTGTCGACGACCCCGGCCAAGCCGCCCGCTGCCTCGATCGCCTCGTGCACCCGCGACCCGGCCGGGAGCGTCACGATGCCCGGTCGGTGGACGTGGCCCGCGACGTCGACCACGATCTCGCCGGTCTCGACCGGACCGCCCCCGCCCGAGGCGGGGCCGTCGGCCGGGCCGGTCGAGAGTCCGGCCACGGAGGTGCCGGGCGTGCCGGCCGGCGCCGACTGGGGTCGCCCGGACAGGACCGACCAGGCGAGGAGCACGACCACGGCGACCACGACCGCACCGACCACCCGCACGTGGAGCTGCGTGACACGACGCCGGACGTGCGAGCGAGCGGGGTCAGGGCGAGCGGGGTCAGGGCGAGCGGGGTCAGGGCGAGCGGGGTCTGGGCGAGCGGGGTCTGGGCGAGCGGAGTCCGTGGCAGCGGTCGGCACGCCCTGCGCGGCGGAGCCACCGGGGGCCGGGGGCACGTGGTCCTCGAACGACGCCACGAGCTGGGCCAGCCGGCGCCGGGCGATCTCGGCCCGTGTCTCCTCGGTCTCCACAGGTCGACGCTAGGCGCGACTGAGGCCCTGCGGAGGCACGACGACGCCGCCTGTGGACGACGGAGACCGGTGGACGGAGCTGGGCGGAGAGGTCAGTGCGCAGAGTCAGCGCGGAGGAGTCAGTGCGAAGGAGTCAGTGCGGCGTGACGGTGACCGCGACCGTGCCCGGGCCCACGTGGGCGCCGATCACGGCGCCCACCTCGTCGACCGGCAGGGACTCGAGGTCGAGCCGCTTGGCGAGGCGCTCGGCCAGCTGCTCGGCGACCTGGGCGTTCGCCAGGTGCTGCACCCCGATGTCGAACGCGGCGTGCTGCTCGGCGGCCTCGGCGGCGAGGGTCTCCATGCGGGCGATGGCCTTGCCGGAGGTGCGCACCTTCTCGAGCGGCACCACGAGGCCGTCGGTGATCGTGAGCAGGGGCTTGACGGCGAGGGCCGATCCGATCAGGGCACCGACCGCGTTGACGCGGCCGCCCCGGCGCAGGTACTCGAGGGTGTCGACGTAGATCAGGGCCGTGGAGTCCTGGCCGGCCACGCGCGCGACCTCCGCGACGTCCTCGGCACTGACGCCCTCGCCACGGGCCCGGGCGGCCAGGCCCGCTGCGAAGCCGGTGGCCAGACCCACCTGACGCGAGTCGACCACCGAGACCGGCACCGGTGACCGCTTGGCCGCCAGCGTCGCCGAGTCGAGCGTGCCCGACATCCGGCTGGACAGGTGGACCGAGACGATCGCGGTGGCCCCCTGCTTCGCCAGGGCCTGGTAGACCTCCGCGAACTCGTCGGGGTTGGGGCGCGAGGTGCTGACGGGCACGAAGTCCTTGAGGGCGGCCGCGATGATGTCGGCCGAGGCGTCGGCACCCTCGGTGTACGTGTCGGCACCCACGATGACGCTCAGCGGCACGACCGCGATGCCCTCGCGCTCGGCATCGTCCGGATCCAGGGAGGCCGTCGAGTCGGTCACGACCGCGACGCCCCCGGGGAACGCCGCGGACTTCTTCGTGCGTCGCTTCCCGGCCATGGGAGAACCGTACAGCGGGACGTGCCGCCGGCTGGTCGACCGGCGGATCCACGACCGAGCCGAAGGCGAGGCGAGCGCCCGGGCGCAGCCCGGCACCGGTGAGGAACGAACCGGTGGAACGGCGAGGTACGAGCCGTGCGCCTCAGACCACGATGTTGACGAGCTTCGGCGCGCGAACGATGACCTTGCGGACCTCGCGGCCGTCGATCGCCCGCTGCACGTTCGCCTCGGCGAGGGCCAGCTCGGTGAGCTCCTCCTCGGTCGCCGTGGCCGACACGTCGAGCTTGGCTCGAACCTTGCCCTGCACCTGCACGACGCACAGCACGGTCTCGTCGACCAGGTGGGCGGGATCGGCCACGGGGTACGGAGCACGGACGATCGTGGCATCGTGACCCAGTCGGGCCCAGATCTCCTCGGCCAGGTGCGGCGCGAAGGGGGCCAGCATCAGTGCCAACGGCTCGACCGCGGCGCGCGCCGTGATCTCGGCCTTCGTGAGGTGGTTGGTCAGCTCGATGAGCTTCGCGATCGCGGTGTTGAACCGGAGGCCGTCCATGTCGGCGGCGACGCCGTCGATGGTCTTGTGCAGGACCTTGAGCGTCGCGTCGTCGAGCGGGTCGTCGGTGACGAGGGTGCCGCCCGTCTCCTCGTCGGCGACGAGGCGCCAGACCCGCTGCAGGAAGCGCTGCGCGCCGACCACGGCCCGGGTCTCCCACGGTCGCGAGACGTCGAGCGGTCCCATGCTCATCTCGTACACGCGGAACGTGTCGGCGCCGTAGGCGTCGTACATGTCGTCGGGCGTCACGACGTTCTTGAGCGACTTGCCCATCTTCCCGTACTCGCGCTGGACGGGCTGGCCGTCGAACGTGAACGTCGACTCGCCGCTGTCCGACACCGTCTCGACGACCTCGTCGGCCGGCACGTAGGTGCCGCGGGCGTCGGTGAAGGCGTACGCCTGGATGTAGCCCTGGTTGAAGAGCCGGTGGAACGGCTCCTCGCTCGAGACGTGGCCGAGGTCGAACAGCACCTTGTGCCAGAAGCGGGCGTACAGCAGGTGCAGCACCGCGTGCTCCACGCCGCCGACGTACAGGTCGACGCCCCCGGTCTGGCCGGCAGCCTTCGGGCCCAGCCAGTAGGCCTCGTTCGTGGGCGAGGCGAGCTGGCCGGCGTTGGTCGGGTCGGTGTAGCGCAACTCGTACCAGCTGGAGCCGGCCCAGTTGGGCATCGTGTTGGTCTCGCGACGGTAGGGCTTCGGGCCGTCGCCGAGGTCGAGCGTGACGTGGACCCACTCTTCGGCGCGGCCCAGCGGCGGCTCGGGCTCGCTCGTGACGTCGTCGGGCTCGAAGGTGCGCGGCGAGTAGTCGGGCACCTCGGGCAGCTCGACGGGCAGCATCGAGTCGGGCAGCGCGATGGGGTGGCCGTCCTCGTCGTACACGATCGGGAACGGCTCGCCCCAGTACCGCTGGCGGCTGAACAGCCAGTCGCGCAGGCGGTAGGTCGTGGTGCCGGTGCCGTGGCCGTGCTCCTCGAGCCACGCGATGATGCGCGTCTTCGCCTCCTCGACCGCGAGGCCGTCGAGGCTCACCTCGGCGTTGCTGGAGTTGACCAAGGTCTCCCCCTCCAGCACCTGCACGCTCGGGAGGCCGAGGACCTCGGCGAACTCGGCGTCGCGGGCGTCGCCGTCGGGGACGGCCATGATCGCGCCAGTGCCGTAGCCCATCAGGACGTAGTCGGCCACGAGCACCGGGACCTGCTCGCCGTTGACGGGGTTGGTCGCGGTGCTGCCGGTCAGCACGCCGGTCTTCTGCTTGTCGGCCTGGCGATCGACGTCGGTCTTGGCGGCAGCGGCCTCGCGGTAGCTGGCGACCGCCTCGGCCTGCTCGGACGTCGTGAGTGCGTCGACCAACGGGTGCTCGGGCGACAGCACCATGAAGGTCGCGCCGAACAGCGTGTCGGGCCGGGTCGTGAAGACCCGGATCGCGCCGGCCGACGAGGAGAAGTCGACGTGCGCGCCGTGCGAGCGCCCGATCCAGTTGCGCTGCATCTGCTTGACCGGCTCCGGCCAGTCGACGCGGTCGAGGTCGTCGATCAGACGGTCGGAGTAGGCCGTGATGCGCATGTTCCACTGGCGCAGGTTGCGGGTGAACACCGGGAAGTTGCCCCGCTCGGAGCGTCCCTCCGACGTGACCTCCTCGTTGGCCAGCACGGTGCCCAGGCCCGGGCACCAGTTGACCGGCGAGTCCGAGACGTAGGCCAGGCGGTGCTGGTCGATGACCGCGGGGTCGTCGGTGCCCAGCTTCTCGATCAGCTCGCCGATCGGCCGCGCCTTCTGCAGGTCGGGGTCGAACCACGAGCCGAACAGCTGCAGGAAGATCCACTGCGTCCAGCGCACGAAGTCGGGATCGATCGTGGCGAACGAGCGCCGCTCGTCGTGCCCCAGGCCCAGGCGCCGCAGCTGGCGGCGCATGTTGACCATGTTGGCCTCGGTGTTGACCCGCGGGTGCTCGCCCGTGGAGATCGCGTGGATCTCGGCGGGGAGGCCGAACGCGTCGTAGCCGAGGGCGTGCAGCACGTTCTTGCCGAGCATGCGCTGGTGGCGCCCGACGACGTCGGTCGCGATGTAGCCGAGCGGGTGCCCGACGTGCAGACCCGCACCCGAGGGGTACGGGAACATGTCCATCAGGAAGTACTTCTCGCCCGGCTCGCCGGCACCGGGATCCGCGAGGTCACCCTCCGGGTTGACCGCGTGGAACGTGCCCTCGGCCTCCCAGCGGTCCTGCCAGCGCTGCTCGATGTCCGCCGCGAGCGCAGCGGTGTACCGGAAGCTCACGCCTGGCTCGCGGGCGTGACGTCGTTCAGGGCGGGCATGAGCTCGGGCAGCTGGTTGTCGAACATCGACAGCGCCGCGCCGATCGCCATGTGCATGTCGAGGTACTGGTAGGTGCCCAGACGGCCGCCGAACAGGACCTGCGGCTCGGCCGCGGTGCGCTCGCGGTACGCCAGGAGCATCTGGCGGTCCTCGGGGGTGTTGACCGGGTAGTACGGCTCGTCGTCACCCTCGGCGAAGCGCGAGAACTCCCGCATGACCACGGTCTTGTCCTTCGGGGCGTCCCGCTCGGGGTGGAAGTGACGGAACTCGTGGATGCGGGTGTAGGCGGTGTCGGCGTCGGCGTAGTTCATGACCGGGGTGCCCTGGAAGTCGCCGACCGGGAGCACCTCCTGCTCGAAGTCGAGGGTGCGCCACGAGAGACGGCCCTCCTCGTAGTCGAAGTAGCGGTCGACCGGACCGGTGTAGACGATCGGCAGCTGACCGAGCGTCTGCGCCTTGCTGGCGTCGTGCGAGTCATCGAAGAAGTCGGTGTCGAGGCGGATCTCGATGTTCGGGTGGTCGGCCATGCGCTCCAGCCACGCGGTGTAGCCGTCGACCGGCAGGCCCTCGTGGGTGTCGTTGAAGTACCGGTTGTCGTACGTGTAGCGCACGGGCAGGCGGCTGATGATCTCCGGCGGCAGCTCCGTCGGCGAGGTCTGCCACTGCTTGGCGGTGTAGTCACGGATGAACGCCTCGTAGAGCGGGCGGCCGATCAGGCTGATGCCCTTCTCCTCGAGGTTCGACGCCGTGGCCGACTCGAACTCGCCGGCCTGCTCGGCCAGCAGCGCGCGCGCCTGGTCGGGCGAGTGCGCCGAGCGGAAGAACTGGTTGACCGTGCCGAGGTTGATCGGCAGGGGGTACACCTCGTCCCGGTGGACGGTGTAGACGCGGTGCACGTAGCTCGTGAACGCGGTGAAGCGGTTGACGTACTCCCACACGCGCTCGTTGGAGGTGTGGAACAGGTGGGCGCCGTAGCGATGCACCTCGATGCCGGTCTCCGGCTCGAACTCGCTGTACGCGTTGCCACCGAGGTGGGAGCGCCGGTCGATGACGACGACCTTCTGACCGTGCTCGGCCGCACGCTCGGCGATCGTGAGTCCGAAGAAGCCCGAACCGACGACGAGCAGATCAGCATTCACCACGGAAGTTCCTTTGTCGTTGGAGGACGTCGAGCGTGCGAGGCGCAGCCGTCAACGTTACCGGAGGCCGCGGGCTACACTCGCTCCGACCATCAGGGCGCCGCCGGTGCCGGAGCGCATGAGGAGAGCAAGTGTCGGTTCGCACGGCTGATCCGGTGCCCGAGATGGTCGACCCGGGTCGCGGACGCGGCCTCGTCGACGTCGCGCGACGCCGTTATCTCCTGCACCTGCTGACCCGCAAGGACGTGCAGGTCCGCTATCGCGGATCGGCGCTCGGCTGGGCCTGGTCGTTCGTCAAGCCCGCGGCCCTGTTCACGGTCTACTTCCTCGCCCTGGGCGTGTTCCTGCGGCTGAACGACTCGATCGAGCGGTACCCCGTGTACCTGTTCTCGGGCCTGATCCTGATCAACCTGTTCAGCGAGGCCTTCATCAACTCCACCCGGTCGCTGGTCGACAACGGTGCGCTGATCAAGAAGATCTACCTCCCGCGGGAGCTGTTCCCCGTGGCCACGATCTACGTCGCGATCGTGAACTTTCTCCCGCAGGTCGTGATCCTGCTGGGGGTGTGCCTCGCGGTCGGGTGGTCGCCCTCGATCGTCCAGGTGCTGGGTGTCCTCCTCGCGATCGTGATCGTCACGGTCTTCGCGCTGGGCCTCGGCATGCTGTTCGGTGCCGCCAACGTGGCGTTCCGCGACGCGCAGAACTTCGTGGAGCTCATCGTGATGGTGGCGCCCTGGGCCTCCCCCGTGCTCTACCAGTGGGACATGGTCAGGAACGTCGTCCCCGACTGGCTGTTCACGCTCTACCAGCTCAACCCGCTCACGTCCGCCGTGAACCTGATGCACCACGGCTTCTGGCAGCCCACGACCGACGGCGGCCGCATCGCTCCCGACGTCTGGCTCTACGCCGGCATCGCCCTCGTCACCTCGATCGCCACGCTCGCCCTGGGGCAGCTCGTCTTCCGCCGACTGGAGGGTCGCTTTGCCCAGGACCTCTGAGGGACCCACCCGCGTCACCGAATCCACGGCGATCGTCGTCGAGGACGTCCGCAAGACGTTCCGCCTGCGCCACACGCACTCGCTCAAGGAGGCGTTCGTCGCCAAGCTGCGCGGCAAGGTCGTCACCTCGACGTTCGACGCGCTTCGAGGCGTCGACTTCACCGTCGAGGCCGGCGAGTCCGTCGCGCTGCTCGGGTTCAACGGGTCCGGCAAGTCGACGCTGCTCAAGCTCGTCTCCGGCGTGCTGCGTCCCGACGCCGGCTCGATCCGCACCCGCGGCCGCATCGCCGGCCTGATCGAGGTCGGTGCCGGGTTCCACCCCGATCTGTCCGGTCGCGAGAACGTCTACCTCAACGCCGCGATCCTCGGCATGAGCCGCGACGAGATCGACGCGCGCTTCGACGACATCGTCGAGTTCAGCGAGATCGAGAAGTTCATCGACACCGAGGTCAAGCACTACTCCTCGGGCATGTTCCTGCGCCTGGCGTTCTCGGTTGCGATCCACACCGAGGTCGACATCCTGCTGGTCGACGAGATCCTCTCGGTCGGCGACGAGCCGTTCCAGAAGAAGTGCCTGGCCCGCATCCGTGAGCTGCACGAGGCCGGCCGCACGCTGGTCGTCGTGAGCCACGACCTCGACATGGTCGCCCGCCTGTGTGACCGCGGCATCCTGCTTTCAGGGGGCGAGGTGAAGTTCGACGGGCCCGCCACCGAGGCCGTCAGCCGCATGCGCGACGCCGCCCCGACCTTCACCGACGTGCCGACGTCACACCCGTTCTTCAGCCACATCGAGTGGGCGTCCTCCGAGGGCGTCGCCACCGGGTGGACCGTCGACGGCCAGCGCGAGTTCCGCCCGGCCGAGCCACTCGACCACGCAGCCCTCGCCGGTTTCCTCAAGCACTTCGGCGGCCCGTCGGGCCATCGAGCCACGGGCGCCGGGGCACTGGAGGCCGTCTCCACCGACGCCGGGGCCACCGCCGACCGCGCCGCCTTCGCCGCCCTCGTCCACGAGCTCGCCGGATCCCCCGCGGTGGCGTTGCCGAAGAAGCCGCGGTTCATCGACGTCGCCCCCGATCACGAGCACGCCGTCGCGATCGAGTGGCTCGCCGCCACCGGCATCACCGCCGGGTGGTCGGTGCCGGCCGGCATGGAGTTCCGGCCCGAGACCGCGCTTACTCGTGAGGCGGCCGTGGTGTTCCTGCACCGCTACCGCGACTGGGCCGCGCGCCAGAAGGACGTCCGCGCACCCGACCCGACCTGAGCTTCGCGAAGTCGGGGCGTCAGACGTCGCCGCGGTCTCGCAGGAACGTGCTGTCGTAGGGGGTCTCGAGACCGGGCACGAGCGGGGAGTCGGTCGTGCCGATCGAGACGAACCGACCGTCGCCCGAGATGGCCCCGCCGCCGTGACGACCGTTGCCCTGCGCGCCCGCCGTCGTGACCGACACGCGCTCGGTGACGCCGGTCCGACGATCGTGCACGAACACGTCCTCGCGGTTGTTGGTGTCCCCCGCCACGAGGTTCGGCCGGTAGGACGTGAACATCACGTAGCGTCCGTCGTCCGAGATCGCCGGGGCGAAGCCGCCCGCGGAGCCACCGGGCTGGCCGGGCGTCGCCGGGGCGAGGCGCGCCGTCACGCCCGTCCTGATGTCGTGCGTGAACAGGTCCGAGTCCGCGTTCGTGTCGCCGGGGACGAGGTTCGCGCCAGTGGAGCCGAAGACCACCAGGCCGGAGTCCGAGATCGCGACCTCGCCCGACTGGCCGCCGTAAGCGGGCGTCTGCGCGCCGCCGGTCGACACCGACACCCGCTTGGTCACCCCGGTGGTGCGGTCACGCACGAAGACGTCATCGGCCTCGTTGGTGTCGCCCGGCACGACGTGGGCCGCCTGCGTGACGAAGGCGACATACCGGCCGTCGGCCGACATGTCGAACTGACTGACCTGCTGGTGGCCCGCTGGCTGGCCCACGGTGGAGACGGACGCCAGCTCCGTCACCCCTGCCTGTCGGTCACGGACGTAGACGTTGTTGCCCGCCCCGGAGCGGTTCGTGTCAGGCGGCAGGAGGTCGGCGAGCGAGTGGAACGCGACGTACCGTCCGTCGTCGGAGACCACCGACCCGAAGAGGCTCGAGTCGGAGGGCGACTGCTCCTCGTTGCTCTTGACCGACACCAGCTCCGTGACCCCGGTGGTGCGGTCGTGCAGGAAGATGTCCTCCCTGGCGTTCACGTCGCCGGGCACGAGGTTGCTCGCCGGCGACGCGAACGTCACGAACCGGCCGTCGGCCGACATGTGCGGCGCCCCGTAGCGACTCACGTCGGTGTTGCCCTGCACGCCCGTGCTCGAGACCGACACCCGCTCCGTCCGGCCGGTCCACGTGTCGCGCACGAACACGTCCGACGCCTGGTTCGTGTCACCCGGCACCAGGTCGGTGCGCGTCGACGTGAACAGGACGAGGCGTCCGTCGGTCGACATTGCGACGGCGCCATCGGTGCCGGCGAACGAGGTCCTCACCGCGTGGTCGAAGCGGAACATGAAGGCGGCCATCTGCTCCCGGAGCACGGACTGCGTGCCGCGGAAGGTCCGCGTGCCGCCGGGCTCCGCGTAGCCCGTGGTGACCTCGGTCGTCGCGAGCCAGCGGATCTCCCGCTCGAAGGTCTCACCCGTGAACACGTCCGTGAACGAGGAGGTCGCTCCCGTGGGCACGGGTGGCTTGGCGCCGTCGTCCTGCCAGGTCCAGAACCGGTAGAGGAACGCCGCCATCTGCTCGCGCAGCACCGGCTGCCCTCCACGGAAGGTGACGGTGCCGTCCGTCCCGGTGTAGCCCGTCGTCACCTGGGTCGACTGCAGCCAGACGATGGCTCGGTAGAAGGCGTGCGTCGTCGGGACGTCGGCGAACGGGGACTCCGAGGGCAGCGTGACGTCGGGCTCGCCCGCCAGGCGGTAGAGGAAGGCGGCCATCTGCTCACGCAGGACGGGCGCCGACGGGTCGAACCGTCGTGCGGGCGGCGAGGTGTACCCGGTCGTGATGCCCCGCTCGGCAAGCCAGGAGATCTCACGGTAGAACGTGTGCTGGCGCCCCGAGCTGGGTCCTGGAACGTCCACGAACGGCGACGTGGGCGACGGCGTGTAGGCCGTCGCGGCGTCGATCCCCGACGCGGAGCCCGCCGGGAGCACTCCGAGCAGAACCGCGCACAGCAGCACCACTCCCGATACGTTCAGCCGCCCGATCATGGCCACATCAAAGCGCACACGAGGCTCACAGGAGCCTGATTTGGGCGATGTGCACCCGTCGCAGGACGGACGCCTCGCGTCAGTCGGCGAGACGGAAGTCGGCGAAGTCGAAGCCGGGCGACACCAGGCAGCTCACGAGGGCGTCGGCGTCGGACGCCACGGTGCGCTGCCACACCCCGGACGGCACGAGCACCTGCGGCTCGGCCTCGACGGCGCAGGTGCGCCGCTCGACGTGGGCACCGGGCTGCTCCCCCGCGCCGGCGAGCTCGAGGCCGACCGCTCCGGACTGGGCGATCCAGAGCTCGTCGGAGGCCACGACGTGCCAGGCCGACGACTCCCCCGCCGGCAGGAAGAAGTGGATCAAGGTGGCCGTCGCGCGAGTCCGGCCGTCGGGCAGCGTGACCTCGACGGGCGAGCGCCAGGTCTCGCGGAACCAGCCACCCTCGGGATGCTGCTCCAGGCCGAGCCGCTCGATCTCGCTCACGAGAGTGCCCCTTCGATGTCGGGACGGCGCTCGCGGAACGCCGCCAGGCGGTCGCGCGTGCGCTGCGGCTCACCGCGCGTCTGCAGGTTGAGCATGCCCGGGTCGCCGCGCTCGATGCCGGCGGCGATCCGCTCGGTCGCGGTCGTCATGCGGCGCTCCACCGCGTCGAGCAGGGTCATCGGGCCCCACTCGGCGTAGGCGTCGACCACCAGGTCGAGGCGTCGCGCGGTCTCGGCGGCCCCGATGTCGCGGTACAGCGGGATGCCGGTCCAGCACAGGAAGGCGAGGTCGTCGATCGGGTCACCGGGACCGGCGAGGTCCCAGTCGATCATCGCGACGAAGTGGCCGCTCTGGATGATCCAGTTGTAGGCGCCCGGGTCGTTGTGGCAGACGATCTGGCCCGGCTCGAGCGCGACCGGCTCGGTCCCCGTCTGCCGCCAGACGCGCGGGCCGTCGGGGCGGTAGGAGTCGACCAGGTCGTGGAAGTCGCGCAACCAGCCCACCGCCTCGACCAGGACGCCGTCGAGCACGACCTCGTCGTCGACGGGCACACCGCGGCCCTCGACGTAGGAGAGGATCTCGCGCCCGTCGTCGTCGACGCCCCCGACGTGCGGGATGCCGCCGAGGCCCTCGGCCGCAAGCCACTCCAACAGCTCGTGCACGGCCGGCGTCCAGGGGCCGGTGGGCCGCCGGACCGTGCGGCCGACCTTCCAGACCCCGCCGGAACCACCGGGCAGGTGCTCGGGAACGGGGTCGACCGGCGTGGGTTCTCCGGACGGGGCGACGTCGCGTGGCACCCTGTCATCGTGTCACACAGCCACGGTCACGGACCCGTCGACAGCGGGCCCGCCCGCCCCCAGCTCGCCCGCACACTCGGAGGTGTCGTGGCCGCCATCGCGGTCGCCACGGGCATCGCGATGGCCATTCTGTGGCCGTCGTCGGACGACGTCCCTCGTGACATCGACCCGTTCGGCGGCGAGGGCGTCTCGACCGTCGAGGCCACCGTCACCTCGCTCGAGCCGTTCGACTGCGGCAGCACCGGCCAGGTCGACATCGACAGCACGCCGACGGTGGCCGGCAGCTGCGCGAACGTCACCGCCGAGGTGAAGAGCGGCGACGCGACCGGCCAGACCGCGGAGTTCCAGCTCAACTCGACCAACTTCGTGGCCGGGACCGTCTCCGAGGGCGACCAGGTCCGGCTCGTCCAGTACGAGATCGAGGACGGGTCGTTCGGCTACGAGTTCCGCGACTTCGTGCGCGGTTTCCCCCTGGCCGCGCTGGCCATCGTCTTCGCGGTGCTGGTCGCGCTGATCGGCCGCTGGCGCGGCCTCTTCGCCCTGGTCGGCATCGGGGTCACACTCGTCGCACTGGCGACGTTCGTGCTGCCCGGCATCCTCACCGGCCAGTCACCACTCCTGATCGCGGTCGTGGGCTCGACCGGCATCATGATCGCGGTCCTCTACCTCGCGCACGGCATATCGATCCGCACCACCTCGGCGCTGTTCGGCACGCTGTTCGGCATCGCGTTCACGGCAGCCGCGGGTGCCATCGGCACCGACTGGTCGCACCTCACCGGCCTCACGTCGGAGGACGACGCCCTCCTGCTGGCCACCGCGCCCCAGCTGCAGATGCAGGGGATCGTCGCGGCGAGCATGGTGATCGCCGGGCTCGGCGTCCTGAACGACGTCACCGTCACCCAGGCCAGCGCCGTGTGGGAGCTCCGCGCCCTGCAGCCCTTTGCATCGGCGTGGGAGCTGTTCCGGTCCGCGATGCGCATCGGGCGCGACCACATCGCGTCCAGCGTCTACACGCTCGTGTTCGCCTACGCCGGTTCGGCCATGACCGTGATGCTGCTGATCACGGCCTACCAGCGTGGCCTGGTCGACGTGCTCACCAGCGGTGAGATCGCCCAGGAGGTCGTGCGCACGCTCGTCGGCGCGATCGGGCTGGTCCTCGCGGTCCCGGTCACGACCGCGTTCGCCGTCTGGCTCGCGCCGCCGGCGCAGGAGGAGCCGGAGGAAGCCGGGAGGCGGGTGCGACGCCCGGAGAACGCGTAGGCTTTCGACATGTCCTGGTTGGAGCCCGTCCTCGTCATCGGGGGCATCCTCGTCGCCGGGTTCCTCGCGGTCTGGCTCTTCCAGCGCTCGCTCGACCAGCCCGGTGGTCGCGCCGGTCTCGGCACCGGCGGCAACGGACTCGGCCTGGTCGAGAACATCTTCAGTCCCGGACGTGGCGATGCCCGCGAGGACCTCGAGAGCCAGAAGAAGGCCGGCGCGGTGCTCCCCTCCGCCGACGACGAGAAGCCCCGCACCGACGCGGTCTTCGACGACGAGGGTCAGCTCCGCAGCGTCACCCTCCGCCGGGTGCAGCCCCCCGCCGAGGACTGACTCAGCCCCACCTGACTCAGTCCCACGAGAGCCCGGCGGCCTCGATCGCCTCGCCGAGCAGGCGCAGGGCCCTCGGGCCGACGCCGTGCAGCGCGCCGATCTCGGCCCGCGAGCGTGTGGCCAGCTCGGCCAGCGTGGCGATGCCGGCGCCGTGGAGCGCCGCCGTGGCTGGTCGGCCGATCGACCGCGGGAGGTCGCCGTCGACCGACACCGTGTGGGCCGAGGTCGGGGTGAGCCGGTCCGGAGCACGGTGTGCCCAGGCGCGCCCGATCACGGCGTTGGCCTGCATCCCGTTCATCGCGTCCAGTGGAATGACCACTCCGACCGTGCGGGATCCCGCCTTCACGAGGCTCGATCCGGGGATGTCGACGAGCACGTTCTCGGCGTCATCGGCCGGCAGGTGCAGCTCGATGGCCGAGCGGTCCGCGGCGACGGCCAGGAACTCCTGGCCGTCGACCGCGAACGACTCGACGCCAGCTTCGGTCCGCGACACCTCAGCCAGCCGCTTCACGGCGGTCCGCACGTGGGCGAGCGTCGTCATGCAGTCGAAGATATCGATGTCGGCACCGCAGTGACGATGACGGAGTCGCGGAACCCGCGCCGGCCAGCGGTCTCGACGACGGGGCCGGTGCAGGTCACGATCGTCAGGCGCCGCTCGCCCGTGGTGGTGAAGTAGTCCGGCTCCATGGCCTTGTCCCGCGAGGTCTGCAAGGCCGTGACGACCCACTCCCGGAGCGTGCCGGCCTCGTCACGCGTGAAGATCCTCGACCCTGGCGGGATGCGCGCGAGCTCGTGCAGCGCACCGTCGACGCCGCCGGCCTCGACGTGACCAGCGAGGAAGGTCGAGCCCTCGGTGGCCCCGAGGGCTGAAGAATGCTCGTCCCACCCCACGACAGCGGGGTCGGTGGGGATCTCCAGCGCACCGTCGCTGACGCCCACCGGGCTCAGCGCGGCGTACACGTCGAGCGCCGGGATGAAGATCGTGCCCGGCTCGAGGTCGTGCGGAGCCGTGGACCTCGTCGTCCGCGGACCCTGCGGGTGGGCGTTCGGGGCCGTGAACGCGCTGACGGGCTCGGGGCGGTCGTCCGGCCAGCCGAGCACCACGAGACCAGCACCGACGAGGACCGCGACGAGTGGCCCGACGAGCAGACCACGCCGGACGAGCCGCTCACGCATCGGACGCCACGCCTCGCCGCAGCTGCCAGATCGACGTACCGGCACCTCCGGTCATGAGCAGCAGTCCGAGCACGAGCCAGATCGGGACCGACGCGTCGGTCGGGCTCCCCGCCGGGACGGCCGGGGTGTCGGGCACGAACAGGATCGTCTCGGCCGGGAGGCCGGCCTCGTCGACGGCCGCGGCTCCGATCAGCTTGTCGTGCACCGGGGTCCACGCGACGACGAAGGTGGCGCACAGCGCCTGACCCCCGTCGATCACGGTGGCGCTCGACGTGTGCACGCCGTCGGTGACGGTCGGGATCGGCTCGATCTGACCGGTCTTGGTCGCCTGACCCCAGTCGACTGCGGTGCAGGCGCCGTCGACCGGTGGTGCCGTGAGGACGTCGCCCGTGATGGTGCCCGGCATGTCCTGCGTGCCCGAGACCGTGATGACGTCGCTGAGCTCGCCCCCGAGGTAGGTCGTGCTCGCCTGGGCCACCGTGGCGATCGCCGGCTCCGCGACGAGCCCGGTCTCGGTCTCCAGACCGGGCGGCGAGTAGAGCTCGGTACCCGGTGCGTCGTCGAAGGCGAAGATCTCCGACCACGTGTAGCACCCGAGCTCGGTCACGGTGACCGGCGACGTCACGACCGCACCGTCGCCGGTGAACGCCATCGCCTGGGTGCTCAGCTCCTTCGCCTCGTTGGCAGCGATGAGCTCGGACCAGCGCTCCGTGCCGAGCCAGCAGCCGAGCTCCGGGTCGGGTGCGACCGGCCCCCACAGCGTCGCCTCGAAGGTGCCCGTGGCACCCGCGGTCCCGGAGATGTCGACCGTGTCGTGGAAGGACCCGCCCGGGGCGACGACGACGGAGCTGATCTGCGTGACGGCCTCGGGGGTGCGAGCGACGGTCGTCTGCTCGATCCGGCCGGCTGCGTGGTCGACGCGGTAGATCTCCTCACCTTGGCTGTTGGTCGCGACCAGGGACTCGCCGTACGAGTAGCAACCACCCTCGCGAGGAACGAACTCCCCCACGCCGACGAGCTGCTGCTGCCCCTCGGAGACGGTGATGGGTCCGAACTCGTGGGCGATGGGCGCCGCGCTCCAGCTCACGTCGCCGCACCTGCCGTCGACCGGGGCGACGGGGCCGTGGACCCGGCCGGTCAGCACGGTGCTCGTCGGCCCCAGCCCGTCGTGGTCGTACACGGTGCCGACGACCGTGACGGTGTCACTGATGGGTTGTCCGACCATGACCTCCTGACGACTCACCTCCGTGACGACGTCGGGCGGCGGTGCGACGAGCGAGGTCTCGGTGCCGACCCCGTAGCGGCCTCGGAACCCGAGGTTCCGTGGACTCGGCGCGTCGTCGGGCTCGCCGTCGATCTCCTCCTGCCACACGAAGTAGCCCGCCGCCGGCAGGGTCAGCGCGGGAGTCTCGACCGTGGCTGATCCGGCCTCGTCGACCGTGACCTCGTACTCCGCCGTGCCGACGACGGGGGTGCCCTCCGGCGCCTCCGCCGACTCGGTGGGCTTCTCGGCCAGGGGCCCGTAGAGGGTCGAGCGCCCCGTCACGGTCGACGACGGACGGGCGCCTGTGATCGTGATGCGGTCGTGCACCTCGGCGCCGGGCTCGGCCACCGTGACCACGCTGGTGTTCGTGACCGCCGAGGGGCGGTACTCGAGCACCGCGAGCTCCGCGCCGGTCGAGCCGGTGAGCGGCTCGTCGCCGACACGCGTCGTGATCATCTGGTGCCCCGGGCTCTCGGCCGGGTGCGAGTGCACGTCGTTCGACGGGACGGTGGTCGACGCCGTGACCGTGAACTCGCCGTTGCCGGTGCTGCGCAGGTTGAGGGTCTGGGGGGCTCCGGTCGACGTGATCGTGATCGTGCTCGTGCCGGTGGCCTCGAAGACGACCGGTCCGGAGATCGCGAGGTCGATCGCCCGGCTGGGCATCCAGGCACCCGGAGCCTGGATGCCCACGCCGGTGAGCTGCCAGGTCTGCCCGGGTGTCGGCGAGCTGGAGGCGACGCTGAGCGGGATCGAGCGCGCCCCTGCGTAGGCGGTGGCCTCGGCGACGATCTGGTCGACGCGCGCACGGACGCCGACGTCCGGTGTGGCGTTCTTGTGGTTGTTCGGGACGGCGGGGTCGTTCTTCACGATCGTCGCGATCGCCGCGCCGGTGGTGTCATCCAGTCCCGAGCCGTCGGGACCGGCCACGTGGAGCGCCCACGCCGCGAGCGGCGCGTGGACCCGGCTCGGCGGGGTCGTGACCGTGGGTGCGGCGCGCCCGTTGCCGGTGCACACGCCGATGACACCCTCGAACGTCTCCACGCCGACGTACGTGGCGGCGTGGGCCTGACCCGCGACCCTCACGCCGGCCTCGGACGCGGAGCCGGTGACCACCAGGCCCGCTCCCACGACGAGGCACGCGAGGAGACCTCGCATCGCGTTATTCCATGACGATGGTGATGACGTCCCGTTGGCGTTGTTCCGGTGCTTGCTCATCATGTGGCCTCTCGTCCGCTGGAGCACTCCGACGGACGCTAGGGCGGGAGCACCTGGCTCCGCGCCCGACCTGAAGCCGCCTGTGGACGAGTTACGCCTGTGGACATCGACTCCCCGGGCGCGAGGCCGTCGGACGGCAGCGCGGCTCAGATTCGCAGGTCACCCACAGGACAAGCACAGGGCTCACCGACACGGGCCATGTCCTATGGGTGTCGCCCCGCACCCACCCGTTCCCCGAATGTCAAAGGACCCCCATGTCTGTGTTCGCTTTCATCGCCGCCGATCTGGTCGCGATCGGCCTGATGGTCTTTGCGTTGTACTTCCCCCGCCACCGCCGACGCGACCTGATCGTCGCATTCCTGTCGATCAACGTCGGCGTCATGGGAGTCACCTACGCGATGGCCACGGCTGAGCTGTCGCTCGGTTTCGGTCTCGGCATCTTTGCTGTGCTGTCGATCATTCGCCTGCGGTCCACGGAGATGGACCACGCCGAGATCGCCTACTACTTCACCGCTATCGCGCTCGGTCTCCTCGGCGGCTTCCCCTCGATCTCACCGCAGGTGAGCTTCACGCTGATGGCCGTGCTCCTGGGGGTCATCGCGGTGGGCGACAGCCCTGCGCTGCTCCCCCGCACCCGTCAGCAGACGATGGTCCTGGACCGTGCCGTGACCGACGAGGCAGTGGCTCGTGACCTGCTTGGCGCCATCCTGAGTGCTCGCATCGACCGCGTGACGCTGCGGAAGGTCGACCTCATTTCCGAGAGCACCGTGTGCGACGTGCGGTTCACCCTCCCCAGCGCGAGCACGGCCCTCGACACTGCTCCGGATGCTCGCGTGGGCTCTGACTCCCCCGCGTCCACAGCCGTCACCACGTCCGGGGCTCTTCAGTGACGACCTGGCTGGACACCGTGCGGGCGCTGCCAACCCTGACGCTCGGCGAGGTGGAGGAACAAGCTGCCCTGCAGACCAGGGTCGACCGCAAGTACGTCGTGACGGCCGCCGCGTGGGGCAACGCTCTGGCCTCGCTGGGCCACGAGCCGAGGGTGCTCCACATCGAGGGTCGTCGCAGCTTCCGGTACTCGTCGACCTACTACGACACGGCCGACCTGGACAGCTACCGGGACGCAGCTCGCGGAAGGCCGCACCGCTACAAGGTGCGCACCAGGCGCTACCTGGACACTGGCGGGAGCGCAATCGAGGTGAAGATGCGCTCGGCCTCGGGCACCACGGTCAAGAGTCGGCAGTGGCTCGACGCGAGCACGGTCCCGGACGGGAACCTGCTGCCGGCTGAGGCCGCCACCTTCGTCGGCGGGTTCGATCGGATCGGCGAGGCGGCCTACCGAATGTCGGAGGTACTGACCACGTCCTACCACCGGGTGACCTTGGTGACCGACGACGCGCGGGTCACCGTGGACCGCCAGGTTACGGCGACCGACTGCCGTGGTCGCCACATGGACTACGGCGACCTGTTGATCGTTGAGTCAAAGGCGGCCGGCGCGGCCGGCGCGGCCGATCGTGCCCTGTGGGCCAGCGGCTCTCGTCCCTCACGTATCAGCAAGTACGGGACGTCCCTCGCCGTCCTGCGTCCAGAGCTCCCCTCGAACAGGTGGTCGCGGGCCATCCGCCGAGACCTGCCCGCTCCCGCACCACTCGCGGCCGTCTGAAAGGCCTGACATGAACCAGCACCACAGCCCCTTCCTCGCTGGCCTCGTCGTGACCGCGACGCTGATCTTCAGCGGCTGCAGCGCCGGCACCTCCGAAGCGGCCGACACCGCTTCATCGGTGACGGGCCCGGTTGCCGAGGTGAGCTACGACGACCTCGGCATCGACGATGCGGACCTGTCGTTCGACCTGACCGAGGCCATCGACGTCACCCTCGACGACGGCGCATCCGCGGCCGGCAACGGCGTGAGTGTCGACGGCGACACCATCACGATCGATACTGCCGGAACCTACCGGCTCCACGGCACGCTGACATCGGGTTCGATCACGGTCGACGCCGGCGAGGGGGTCGTCAGCCTCATCCTCGACGGCGTCGACATCACGGCCGCCGACGTGGCCGCGATCAACGTGGTCGAGGCAGACCACGTCGTGGTCTGGCTCGCCGACGGCAGCGACAACAAGCTCGCCGATGCGGACGGGACCACGGTGGACGAGACAGCCGAGGACGCACCCAATGCCACGCTGTTCTCCCGTGCCGACCTGTGGCTTGCCGGGACGGGATCACTGTCGGTGACCGCCCATGCGGCCGACGCGATCACCTCCAAGGACTCCCTCGTGGTCACCGGCGGCGACGTCACGGTCGTCGCGGCGGACGACGGTGTACGAGGAAAGGACCATCTGGTGATCACGGGCGGAAGCCTCTCGTTGAACGTCGAGGGCGACGCCCTGCGCTCGGACAACGAGGCAATCACCGACGATCCGGATGCAGCGGTGGGTGTCATCTGGATCGACGGAGGAAGTCTCGACCTCGTCGCCGGCTCCGACGCGATGGATGCTGCACGTCAGGTCACGGTGCAGAGCGGCACGGTGAAGGTCGCCGCGGGCGACGACGGCATTCACTCCGACAACGTGCTGCGCATCGCGGGCGGCGAGATCGCCATCACCGAAAGTGTCGAAGGCATCGAGGGCGCGTACATGTACCTGTCCGGTGGGACCGTGACCGTGGTGTCCAGCGATGACGGCATCAACGTGTCCGGTGGCGTGGAAGAACTCACCGACTCGACCGAGGAAACCGCCGATCGCGCGGCCGTCGGACCCGACGCGGCCGTCGGACCCGATGCGGCCGGTGGGCCCCCGGGCAGTGGCCCACAGGTCGACACCCAGGACCCCACAGCGGAACCGGCCTCCGATCTCGCGTCAGTCACGGTCGCAGCGATGGACGGCAGCGGCTTCGGAGGGCCGGCCGAAGGTGACAACGGCGACCGCTTCCTGGAACTCAGCGGCGGAACCTACGTGATCGACACGACCAGCGACGGCGTGGACGTCAACGGCTCCCTGGTCATGACGGGCGGCACCCTGGTGGTCTCCGGCACCGAGGACGTCCGCAACGGCGCCCTCGACGTCGACGACTCGTTCACGATCTCCGGCGGGACCCTGGCCGCCAGCGGGATGGCCACGATGGCGGTCGCACCGGGTCAGGACTCCACCCAGGCGACTCTCGCACTGACGTTCGGCGGTACGGTGCCGGCCGGCACGCTGATCACCATCGCCGACGACGCCGGGACGCAGATGGCGTCCTTCACCACCCCGAAGGCATCGAACTCATACATCTACTCCTCCGATGACCTCCGGGGCGGGAACGGCTACACCATCTTGGTCGGCGGTCAGGTCACGGGGACGGCGACCGGGTGGTTGGTGCTTGGCGGCACGGCATCCGAGGGCTACGGGATCGGCACGGTCGTCGCGAGCGGGTAGGTGCCCCGTTTCGGCGCCCGTGAGCGCCCGATCGGTCCCGCTGGGAGGATGGCCTGATGCGTCACGCCACAGCACCGCTGCTCGCCGTCACGGTGGGTCTGGTGCTCGCCGACTCGGCGATCGTGACGCTCGCGCTGCCGGAGATCCTGTTCCGTCTCGACGCCACGGTCGGCGAGGTCGCCTGGGTCCTGATCGCCTACAACCTGGTGCTCGCGCTCGGCGCCGTGCCCGCGGCGTACGCGTTCTCCCGGGCGCAGCCGCGCATCTTCACCGCGATCGGCATCGCCGTGTTCGCTGGCGCCTCGGCCTGGTGCGCCTTCGCCGACTCGATCGAGGTGCTGATCCTCGCGCGGTGCGTGCAGGCAGTGGGCGGCGCGCTCGCGCTGGTGGGCTGCCTCGAACAGCTCGTGGTCGAGCGTGGGGAGCGTCGCGGGGTCGCGTGGTGGGTCGCCGCCGGCGTGATCGGCACGGCGGTCGGCCCCGTGGCGGGCGGACTCCTGACTCAGGCGATCTCGTGGCAGGCGATCTTCGTGGTCCAGGTGCCGTTCGCCGTGCTCGCGGTGCCGGCGGCCCTGGCGGTGCGTTCGGCGCCGACGCCGGTGCTGGAGCGGCACCGCCCGGCGATCCGCGCCAACCTGACCCTCGCGCTGCTCTCGGCGGCGCTCACGGCCGCGTTGTTCCTGCTGGTGCTCCTGCTCGTCGAAGGCTGGGGCCGCTCCCCCGCCACGGCAGCGCTGACCGTCTCGGTCGTGCCTGTCGCGGCACTGGCCGCGCGTCCTCTGGCCCGGCTCTTCCGCCCGCCGCCGCAGGTCGAGATCGCGGTCGGGTGCGTGCTGGTCTCCGGTGGCCTCGTCGCGCTGGCGATCCCCCCGTCGTCGAACCTGATCTGGAGCGTCGCGCCGCAGGCGCTCGTCGGGCTCGGGCTCGGCATGACGGTCGACCAGCTCACCTCACGGGCCATGGAGATGCGCCTGCCCCGGGCCGACCACGCGGCATGGACGATCGGCGCGCGGCACGTCGGCGTCGTGCTGGGGCTCGCGATCCTCACGCCGGTCTTCACCGCCGACCTGCAGGACGCTCAGGAACCCGCCCAGCAGGCCGTCACGTCGCTCGTGCTCGACTCCCCCCTCCGGGCGCAGGACAAGATCGCGGTCGCCGAGGCCCTCGGTGGCGCGTTGACCGACCAGCAGGGGCAGGTGCCGGACCTGGCACCCGCCTTCGACCGTCTCGATGTCGACCCCGGTGAGCAAGCCGCGGTCGACCGGCTCGAGCGGGACCTCGACGACCAGCTCGAGCGCGCCGCGACCCGCGCCTTCCGCGACTCGTTCCTGATCGGCGCCGCTCTGGCCCTGGCGGCACTGCTGACTCTCGTGCCCCTGCGCCGCCGGAGGGCCGCATGAACCCGGCGGCGCGGTGGGCCGGTCTGCCGGTGCTCGCGTTCGTCCTCGTGACTGCCGTGATCGGCGTGCAGGTGGCCAACGGCGGCGGGTCCTACGAGCCGCTACGTCCCGCCGATCCGTGCGCCGAGCGCGAGGTCACCTCTCGCTCAGACGGGGTGGAGGGCCTCACCGAGCAGCTGGTGCTGATCGCCGTCGACGAGGCGGCGTGCACCCTGCAGGTCAGCCGCGAGGAGCTGACTCTGCGGCTCGCTCAGCCCGGCGACCGCACGGATGCCGAGATCGACGCGCTCCGCGATGGGCTCACAGCCGCGGTCGCGCGCCTGGAGGCCGACGAGACCCTGCCCCCGGCGTCGAGCCTGGTCGACGAGGTGCTCGACTCGGCGGACCTCAACGGCTTCCTGAAGTCCGCGATCCGCGCGCTCCCGGACGGCGTGATCGACACGGCCCTGAAGACCGACGACGTCCTCACCCGGGCCATCGCCGACCTCGACATCCGCGACCTGCTGGAGAACCTGACCGACCAGGACGACCTGGAGCGCCAGGTCGGCGTGGCCGTCGAGCAGGCCGTCAAGGACTCGCTCGTCGATCGCCTCCGCGACGTGTTCTGAGGGTCGACCTCCGCGGCCAGCACTGGTTGACTCGACCCATGAAGGTCGAACGCGTCGTCCCGAACCTCCTGGTCGACGATCTCGCCGCAGCGGTCCGCCAGCACACCGACGTGCTCGGCCTGCACGTCGTGATGGACCACGGCTGGATCGTGACGCTCGCCGATCACGACGGCCACCAGCTCAGCCTGATGACGAGCGACGCGACGGCCCCGGTCAGCCCCGACGTGTCCGTCTTCGTCGACGACGTCCACGCGGCGCTCGCCGCAGCCGGGGAGGCCGGCGTCGAGATCGTCCATCCGCTGACAGCAGAGCCCTGGGGCGTCACGCGCTTCTTCTACCGCGACACGTCAGGGCGGGTCGTGAACGTCGGTTCGCACACCTGAGCCTGCTCGCGGGAGCCGCACTCAGTCGATCGGTGGGTCGGACGGCCCCGCCTCGGGCGGCCGTGGCTGGTCCTCACGGTGCAGGCGGACGGCTACGAGGGCGACGTCGTCCTCGGGGCGACCGGGCAGCATGCGGCGAAGCACCTCGTCGCACGCGCTCTCGAGGTCGAGCCCCTCGGCGACGAGATCACGCAGCACGCCGGCCAGGCGCGCGATGCCCTGCTCCACGCCCTCACCACGGCGCTCGACGAGCCCGTCGGTGTAGAGCAGCACGGTGGCGCCGCGCGGCAGGCTGACGACACTCTCGGTGCGCGGGGCGTCGGGGAAGAGCCCCAGCAGCATGTTCGTCTGGTCGGCCCACAGCTCCCGCACCTCGACCGCGGTCTCAGGCACGGGGGCGGCGAGGTCGGCCGGGTCGACCACCCCCTCGTCGCCGCGCACCATCACGACCAGGGGCGGCGGGTGGCCGGCATTCGACCACCGCATCCGGGTGACCCCGTCGGCGCGCTCCTGCTCGGTCTGCTCGAACCGGGCCACGACGGCGCTGGCCGAGGAGTCGACGCGCAGGCCGTCGATGACCGCGTCCATGCGGCGCAGAACGTCGGCCGGCCCCTCGTCGGTCGTCATCGCGATCCCGCGCAGCAGCGACCGCATCTGCCCCATCGCCGCGGCCGAGGCCGTGTCGTGCCCGATCACGTCGCCGATCACGACGTTGGTGGCACCACCGGGCTGCAGGAACGAGTCGTACCAGTCGCCGCCCACCTGCACGGCCTCGGCTGCGGGCTCGTACCGCACGACGACGTGGAGGTGGTCGGGCTCGGGCGGCGCGGTCAGGAGGCTGCGCTGCAGGGCCTCGGCCATGTCGCGCTGTTCCACGAACGCTCGGGCGTTGCCCAGGGCCAGGCCGGCCCTGCTGCCGATGTCGGCCAGGACGTCGAGGTCGTCACGGTCGAACGGGGCCCGCCCAGCGGCGCGGAACAGCGTGATCAGTCCCGTCGTGCGCCCGTGTCCCCGCAGGGCCATGATCACGGCCGACTCCGGCGCGAGTCCGCGGTAGACGTCTCGCGCGGGACCGGGCTCGAGCACGGCGGAGATCCGCTCGGTCGCGCCCGACTCGATCAGGACCGGGTCGGCCCCGCGGAGCACGGCGAACAGGAAGGCGTCGTCCTGCAGCGCGGGCAGGCGCGACGCGGCGTACTGGTCGACGGCCGGCTGGAGGTCGGGATCGGCGTGCCAGGCACCGATGTCGCGCAGCTGGCGTCGAAAGCCGGACGACCCGGGCTCGCCGTCGACGATCGTGACGAGGCACCAGTCGCACAGCTCGGGGACCAGGAGCGCGGCGAGGCGCGCGACCCCGGCCTCGGGATCCATCGTGTCGTTGAGGGCCCCGGAGACGGCCGCGACCAGGGAGCTGCGCCGGGCGTGGCGCTCCAGGGTCTCCTGGGCCGCACGGCGCTCGGTGATGTCGAGGAAGTAGACCGACAGGCCGTCGGGCGTGGGCCACGCCCGGACCTCGTACCAGTCGTCGAGCGGCGGCGGGTAGTACGCCTCGAACGAGACCGACTCGTGATGGGCCGCCGCGCGACGGTAGCTCCACTCGAACTCGGTGCCCAGTGCGTCGGGGAAGAGCTCCCAGATGTTCTGGCCGACGGGATCGGAGCTGATGGCACCGAGCAGCCGCTGGGCGACCGGGTTGACGTACGTGAACCGCCACTCGCGGTCGAGGGCGAAGAAGGCGGTCGGCATCGCCTCGAGCACCTTGAACGCCCGTGTCTCCTCGTCGGTTCCGGCTCCGCTGTCGATCGCGGCACCGACGACCCGGGCGGCGGTGCCGTCGGTGCCCGCGAGGGCGCGGCCGCGCGCACGGATCCATCGCAGGCGTCCGCTCGGCAGGGTGACTCGGTACTCGGCCTCGTACTCCCCCAGGGACGCGATCGCCACGGAGAGGGCGCGACCGACGCGGTCGCGGTCGTCGGGGTGGACGTACTCGTTGAAGGCCTCGATCGTGCCCGCGAACGCGGCGCGGTCGCGCTCGAACAGGTCGAGCAGCTGGTTGTCCCAGCGGAGCTCACCGGTCGCGAGGTCCCAGTCGAAAACCCCGACGCCGGCGGCCTCGACCGCGAGGGCGAGCCACGGCGCGTCCTCGGCGTCCGACGCCCCGAACGGGGTCAGCCCCGCTCCCGCCATGGTGTGTCCCGTCTCGAGGTCGACTGCGACGACGGGAGAGAACCGTGGCGACGTCACCGGGTCGCCACCGCCTCTCCCGGAGCGATGTTCGACGTCGATCCTATCGTCCGCCCACGTCGTCCACCGACGTCCGCACCACGGCCATGCTCCGACGCGCCACGTGCGCCGATCAGGCCTAAGGTGACGACGGTGCGGGGGTGAGCGCCCCGCGGACGAGGAGGACGGCGTGGCAGCGACGGGCGTGATGCAGCTGCCTTTCGCCTCGCGATCCTTGCGCACGGCCCGCCACGAGCTGATGACCTTCCTGGCGCAAAACGGCGTCCGTGCGATGGTCGCCAACGACGCCCTGCTCGTGCTGGGTGAGCTGGCGGCCAACGCCGTCCGGCACGGGGCCCCGCGGCCTGACGGCACCTTCGAGGCCCGGTGGGCGCTCCGCGACGACGGCCTCCTGCTGAGCGTGCAGGACGGCGGCGACAGCGGCACGGTGCACGTCATGCACGTCGACGAGTCGGCCCTCTCCGGCCGCGGGCTCGCCATCGTCGACCTGCTCGCCGACCGTTGGTGGATCGAGCGCGACAGCGGAACCCGCATCAGCGCCGTGCTGAAGCTCTGAGACGGCGCCGACTCAGGACGGCCGATCGACCAACGCCCTATCGTTCCTGCATGGAACAGGAGCCGCGCCGCCAGGAGATCGACTGGCGCACGACGCTGATCTTCTGCTTCTGGATCACCTCCCCCGTGCTGCTACTCGCGATCTACCTGCTGGGAGTGGAGTTGCTCACGATCGTCGCGTTCAGGAACTTCGGCGAGTAGCCGCTCCCGCTCCGGGCGACATCCCGCCCTCGACCGTCCGAGTCGTTCAGGCGCGGACGGGCCACCCGATCTCGGTCACGCCCTCGCCACCGGGCACACCCGCGAGGTAGGTCTCGCGGATCGGGCCGTCGAGGCTCACCTCGTACTGCGCCACATGTGCTCCGAGCTCGGCGTAGACCTGCCCGATCGTGGCGTCTGACCCCGAGTGGGTGGCCACCGCCAGCACCGTCGCCGGCAGCACCTCGTACTCGACCCGACCCATGGCGACGACATGGTCGACCGCTGCGATGGGACGGAACAGCGCCACATCCCCGGCCTCGTCGCGGATCAGCTCGGTCGACCACAGACCGCCGAGCGCGCCCGTCGGCTCCAGGCCGGAGCTCTCGACAGCACGGTCGAGCTCGATCTGGGCGGCCGTGAACCATTCGCCCAGGTCAGTCAGGTCGATCACGTCGCGCACCACCAGCGCCGGTGTCGCGTCGACGACGCGGCGCTCCACCGCGGCGGCGGGCGACCCGGACGCCAGCAGACTGCGCAGCGCGGTCACGGCGTCGCGGGTCTCCGCCAGCCGTTGCTCCATGCGCTGAAGGTGCGCCCCGATGAGCTCGGACCGCACCGACTCCTCGGCGGACAGCACCTGCGAGATGACGTCGAGCGGCATCTCCAGCGAGCGGAAGTGCCGGATCAGCTGGGCATCGGCGACCTGCTCCACGCTGTAGGACCGGTACCCCGTGAACGTGTCGACCTCAGCGGGTTCGAGCAGCCCGAGCCGGTGGTAGTGACGCAGCGCCTTGGCGCTCAGGCGCGTGGCCCGGCTGAAGTCACCGATCGTCATGGTCGAGGTCACGACCCCATCCTTGACCCTCCCCCTGGGGGAAGGTCCATCGTGGGCCCCACGGCGCTCCCGAACGCCGTCAGCTCCATCGACGTCTCGCCACACCAGGAGGAACCATGACCGCTCCCACCACCACCCTGCCCACCGCCGTCAGCGACTACTTCGCGCTCTCCGAGGGCACCGACCGCGCCGAGACCATCCGCGTGTTCGTACCCGATGCTCACGTGACCGACGACGGCCACGACTACCGCGGACGTGAGAAGGTCCTGGCCTGGCTCAACGGTCCGGCCAGCGAGTTCGAGACCACCTCGACCCGACTCTCGGCCGAGTCCACCGGCGACGTCACGACGGTGACGGACCGGTTGACCGGCAACTTCCCCGGCGGCCAGGTCGACCTGCGGTTCGCGTTCACCCTCGACGGCTCCGGGCTCATCCAGCGCCTGAGCATCAGTGTGTAGGCCAGAGCCTCGTCGAGCATCCCGATTCGCGCCTTGAAATGGGACGCCCCCGACCGGAGTCCGCTCAAGCGCCGTCCTCCGCCAGTGCCGCAACCGGCAGCCAGTCGGCGCCCAAGAGGTGAGCGAGGTCGGTCAGCCCGGTGGTGTCGCTTCCTGCCGTGTCCGAGGCGGCGGCGATCCGCTCCACCATGACCTTGCCGACCTGCTCCTCCACCGTGCCCTCCGCGTACGCGATGTGCCACGGGGAGACCTGGTGGTCGCGGTGGGTGCGGCCGGTCACCTGGCGTCCGGCGATGCCGGAGAACCGTGCCTGGTGGAAGATGCCGACCCGCGGATCGGTGCTCGCGGTGCGGCCGCCGGGCAGGGTCTCGCCGGCATGCAGGCTGATCGAGGCGACGGTGGTGAAGACGCAGACCTTCGCCTCGCCGGTCTGGAACCGGAGCCGCTCGGCCTCGACGTCGAACCGGTCGCGGCCGTAGATCGTGGCGACCTCGATGCCGGACTCACGCAGCCGGTCGGTGATCGGGTCGGCAGCGGTCGCGACGAACTCGACCGAGCACGCGACCTGACGTTCGGCCTGCACCTGCTGGTCGATCCAGGCGACGGTCGAGTCGACCCGGATCAGTCCGGCCTTCTGCCGGAAGCGCAGCAGCGCCGACCGGCCCTTGGCGACGTTGCGACCGCGTCGGGCGATGTCCATCTCCCGACAGAACTCACCCCACTCGGCCTCGTAGGCCGTGCGCTCCGCCGGGGTGAGCGTCACCGGCATGCCGGAGATCTGCACCGGCCCCCACGGCGCCGCACGGTGCAGCATCGCCGGGGGGCGCTCGTCGGCCAGCCAGCCGCGCACCAGGGTGAGGTCGGCCCCGCGGCGCGCGGGGTCGGCGGTCCACGCTGCCCCGTAGCGCCCCTTCTCCACCCCCACGCCGTGGCGCTCGAGCGCAGCGGCGAACGCGGTCCCGGGCTGCGTCGCCGAGGTCCACTCCCGCATCGGCTCGCCGAGCACCTGCGCATAGGCCGGAGCGAGGTAGGGCAGCTCGAGCGGCGTGTGCCCGGGCGTCGCCGTCGTCGCGATGACGAACGGCGCCGCGTCGTGCGCCTTCCCGTGGCCCGAGATCCGCGCCCAGTGCTTCCACCGCTTGGTCGTCGTCCGTCGCAGCGCGTGTGCCTCGTCGGCGATGATCACGTCCCACGTGCCGGTGATCTTCTCCAGCCGGTCCCACGTGATGACGACCCACTCCAGGCCGCCGTCCCCCAGGGCCGAGATGGTGCGGCACCAGTGCCCGATCGTGATCGCGGCGGGCCGGTCGGCGACCACCAGAACCCGTCGGGCCCCGCGGAGGTCGCCCACCGCGAGCGCGCCGAGGACGGCCGAGATCGTCTTGCCGACGCCGGGCTCGTCGGCCAGCAGGAACTGCCGTCCCCCCGCCGCGGCGCGCGCCGCGATCGCGTCGGCCGCCTCGAACTGGATCCGCCGGGGCTCGAGCGGTTCGGACGGCTCGGGGTCGGGAGGCGTGGGGTCGTCGGGATTGAGGGAGTTCTCGATGAACCGGCCGAGCGTGTGGGGCCCCGGGGCGTAGGGCGCGAGGTGCGCCGGCAGCGCGCGGCCGACGTGCAGGTGGGTCTTGACCACCGGGTGCCAGGTCGCCCCGTCGACCTGAGTGCCGTACGGGACGTCGAGCACCCACACCCGCTCCCCCGGGCCCGCGGTCGGCACGGGCCGCGCCGGCTGGCGCGTCCCGCCGCGGCGCGACGACCCCCGTGAGCGAGCACCGCCCCGGCGAGCACCGGATCGACGAGGACTGGCCACCCCCGGACGCTACCGGGGTGGCCGGCCCGAACCGTGCCGCCTCGCCCAGGGCTCAGCGCCGAGCGCGGGGCGAGTTGACCCGCCGCGTGGCCGGCGCGCTACGCGGGTCGTCGGGCCAGGCGTGCTTGGGGTAGCGCCCGCGCAGATCGGCCCGCACGCCCGGGTAGCCGGTGTCCCAGAAGGAGTCCAGGTCCGCCGTGATCGCCGCCGGGCGCCGGGCGGGTGACAGCAGGTGCAGCAGGAGCGGGACCCGGCCGCCCGCGAGGACCGGCACGGTGTCCCAGCCGAAGACCTCCTGCAGCCGGACGGCCAGCACGGGCTGCTCCTGGGCGTAGTCGATCCGTACGCTCGAGCCGCTGGGGACCTCCACGCGCTCCGGGGCCAGCTCGTCGAGGCGACCCGCCTGGGGCCACGGCAGCAACGCCCTCAGCGCGGCGCCGACGTCGATGCGGCGCAGGTCCTGGGCCGAGCGCACGCGCGCCAGCTGCGGTCCCAGCCACGTCTGCAGGTCCTGCGTCAGTGCGGCGTCACCCACGTCGGGCCACGGGTCGCCGAGAGCCCGGTGCAGGAAGTCGAGCCGGGCCCGCAGCGCCGTGGCCGACTCCGACCACGTGAACAGCTCGATCCCGTCAGCCTCCACCGCCTCCCGGATCGCCGCGGCCACGGCCAGCGCCGGTGGATCGCTGATCGGGACGGAGCCCAGCTCGATCGCACCGAGCAGCGTGCGCCGCCGCGCGAGCACCCGCCCGCCGGTCCAGCTGACGTCGTCCACCTCGGTCCACGACGAACCCGCTGCCTCCAGCGCCAGGTCCTCGGTGATCGGGGCTGCCGCGCGGATCCGGGCCTCACGCTCCCCGGGGCGCCGATCGGCGTCGCCGATCGCGAGCCACTCCAGGCCGGCCATCGGGCCCGGGTCGCGCCGGTCGAGGGCGGCACCCGTGCCGGACGTCATCAGGTAGCTCGAGCCACCGGGGCGCTTGCGCGCGATGCGATCCGGGTGGGCCAGGGCCACCACCAGGCCCACGGCCACATCGTCGGTCAGGGTTCGGGGGTCGTCCCGCGATCCGCCCTCGCCACGCTCCGACCTCGCGATGGCCTCGAGCCGCGTGACCTGGCTGCGCCAGGAGCCGGCCCGCCGGTCGCCGCGCAGCGACCGGAGCGCGGCCACCAGGTCGGCACCGGGAGCACGGACGTCCTCGCTGAGCATCGCGACCACCTCCGCGGCCCGCGTGGCGCCGACGAGACCGGCACCGTCGATCAGGGCCCGGGCCAGCCGGGGGTCGACGGGCACGGCCGCGATCACCCGTCCCCGCGCGGTGGCGCGGCCGTCCTCGGTGATCGCTCCCAGGTCCGTCAGCACCTGCCGCGCCGCCGCGACCGCGTGCACCGGTGGCTGGTCGAGCAGCGTCAGGTCCCGCGCGTCGCCGCTACCCCAGCACGCCACCTCCAGGGTGAAGGCCGTGAGGTCGGCGGTGGCGATCGCCGGTGCCGGGTGGGGCACCAGGTGCGCGTGCTCGGCCTCCGACCAGCAGCGCAGCACGGTCCCCGGTCCGAGACGACCGGCGCGCCCCGCTCGTTGCTCGGCCGCGGCCCGGCTGACCGCGACGGTCACGAGGGATGCCAGTCCGCGGCGGTGGTCGGTGCGCGGCTCCCGCGAGAACCCGGCGTCCACCACGACGCGGACGCCGGGAACCGTCAGCGACGACTCGGCGATCGCGGTCGAGACGATCACGCGGCGCCGCGGTCCCTCACTGAGCGCCCGGTCCTGCTCGGCACCGGGGAGCCGTCCGTGCAGGGCGTGCACATCGGCGTCCACACCGGCCAGGCGACGCCTGACCGCCTCGACCTCACGGACGCCCGGCACGAAGACCAGGACGTCGCCCCCGTGCTCGGCGATGGCCCGGCGCACCGTCGCGGCGACGTGGTCGTGGAACGCCGGGGTGATGCCGCGGTCGTCGGTGCGGCGGGCCCCCGGCGGAAGCGGGGACCAGACGGTGGCCACCGGGTGCAGGGCGCCCGGGACGCGGATCACCGCAGCGCCCCCGAGCAACGAGGCCGTGCGCTCGGCCTCGATCGTCGCCGACATCGCCACCAGGGCCAGGTCCTCGCGCAGGGTGGCCCGGACGTCGATGAGCAGCGCCAGGGTGAGGTCGGCGTCGAGATGGCGTTCGTGCACCTCGTCGAGCACGACGGCACCGACGCCGGCCAGCTCGGGGTCGTGCTGGAGCCGCCGGAGCAGCAGGCCGGTGGTCACGACCTCGACCCGCGTGCGGCCGCTGGTGCGCCGGTCGCCGCGCACCGAGTACCCGACCGTCTCCCCCACCGGTTCATCCAGCAGGTGCGCCAGCCGGCGAGCGGCAGCGCGGGCCGCGATGCGACTCGGCTGGGTCACGACGACCCGTCCCTCGACCACGCCTGCGACCGCGGGCGGCACCAGGGTCGTCTTGCCGGTGCCGGGTGGTGCCTGGACCACCGCGACGCTACGGGTCCGGAGCGCGTCCTCGAGCGCCGCCAGGCCCGCCGTGACCGGCAGGTCAGGGGGCGCGGCGAGCAGCCTGCTCAGCGGGTCGGACACTCCTGCAGTCTGCCCGACGCGCCACGCAGGACGGCGATGTCGACCTGGGTCATCATGGGACGCATGTCGTCGATCCCCGAAGACCTCGCCGTGTGGCGTCGCCTCCAGGACGCCAGGCAGCCGAACCCGCTCTCGGAGAGCCTGCGCTTCCCGGCCGACGGCGAACGGCCCGCAGCCCTCGACACCGGGTACCTGACCGACGAGGACCGCGCGAACCCCGACATCGCCGCCAGCACCCGGGCGATGGAGGAGACGACTGCGCTCATCACCTGGGTCGCCGAGAACGTCGAGGAGGGCGTGGCCTTCGGCTACTGGCGCGGCCCGGGCGGCCTCCCGCTCGACGCCGCTCCCGTGGTCGCGCTCGACACCGAGGGGCAGCTCGAGCTGCTGCGCGGCGCCACGCTCAGCGAGGCCCTCGTCGACGAGTACGGCCAGTGGTCGCACGAGGACTACACCGCCCTGGTGGCGGAGTGCCGGTCGCGGGGTGTCGCGATCAGCGCCGACGACCCCGACGACCTGCTCGAGCCCGATGTGACGCCCACGCCCTCGGAGCACCACGAGGCCCGCTACCGGGAGCTGCTCGGCGGCGACTGACGCGTCAGTCGAAGCGCGGACGCAGGTGCTGGCGCATCTCCTGGAAGTTCGACGGCCGGGTCTTCCACCGCTCCTCGTCGGTCTCCTCGAAGGTGACCTCGCAGCGGCCCGTGCTCCGTTCCAGCTGCACGAGGAACGCCACCGGCCGCGGCTGCCCCGCTGCGACGTGGCTGGCCAGAAAGGCGTTCACGGCCGCACCGATGGCCCTCCAGCTGCAGGCCACCGGCGACACCGACCCGTCGGACGCGTACGCGTAGCCCGACGCGTTGCGATAGCCCTCGCCGAGCTCCAGCACGATGGCCAGCGACTCCCAGTCCCCGACCTGGCCGCGCAGCTGCGTTGCCAGGGACGGCTCGTCGATGGCCCGGGCCAGCGCGCGAAGCAGTGCAGCGGTGACGTCGTCGGACACGGCGTTGCTCAGCTCCCCAGGACGCGACGGACACGGACGGACGTTCGTGCGCCCGGGCGATCGCGGGCTGGTCACCCTCAGCATCGCACGCACGTCCATGCGAGGTCCCCCGCAGGATCCGTCGGAGCGCTGCCGCTACCGAGCGGCCGCCAGCAGGTCCTCCGAGACGTCCCAGAGGCGGCGCGCGTCCTCGGGGTCCAGGGCGTGCGGGAGGACGCCGTGGATGCCGTCCAGCTGGTCGACGACGGCGGCTTCGTGGCAGTCCTCGAAGTAACGACCGCCCACGCCCTCCACGAGCGGCGAGACCGCGAGGAACACCGAGGTGGCCGCACCCTGCTCGGTGGTCTTCATCCGGAACAGCCCGGCGGCCTGGGCCTGCTGCGCCTGCTGCTCGGCAGCGGCTCGCTTCTCGGCCGACCAGTGACGCTGCAGGGGCGTCCAGATGCCACCGGGCATCAGCGCGTTGGCGGTGATCCCGTCCCCCGCCCACCGCCGGGTGGCCTCGACGGCGAAGAGCGAGTTGGCCGTCTTGGACTGGCCGTAGGCCAGACCGGGGTCGTAGTCGCGGCGCTCGAAGAACAGGTCGTCGAAGACGATCGGGGACGCCGCGTGGCCACTGGACGAGACCGAGACGATCCTCGCCCGGTCGGCCGCAGCGAGCGCCCGGTGGAGGCCGGTCGCGAGGGCGAAGTGACCGAGGTGGTTGACGCCGATCTGCGTCTCCCACCCCTGGGCGGTGACGCCGAACGGGGTCTCCATGACGCCGGCGTTGTTCACGAGGAGGTCGAGCGGTCCGGTCCAGGCGCTCGTCAAGGCGTCGACCGAGGCCAGATCGGCCAGGTCGAGCGCCACCACCCGGACGTAGGTCCGCCCGCTGGTGCCAGCGATGTCGGCGGCCACGCGGCCCCCTGCCGCTTCGTCGCGCACCGCCAGGGTGACCTGGGCGCCGGCGTGCGCCAGGGCCCGAGCGGTCTCGACGCCGATGCCGGACGCCGCGCCGGTCACCAGCGCGCGACGGCCCGTGAGGTCGACGCCCTTGACGACCTCGAGGGCCGTCGTGGTGTCGTCGAACGGGCTGCTGATCAGGTCGGAGGAGGCCATGCCAAAATCGTACCAACTAGTTGGTTGGTCTTAGGGTGGACCCATGCGCAGAGACGGGGACGCGAGCCGCCGACGACTCCTGGCCGCGGCCACGGAGGAGTTCGCCACCCATGGGCTGGCCGGCGCGCGCGTCGACCGCATCGCCGGGACCGCCAAGGTCAACAAGCAGCAGATGTACGCCTGGTTCGGGTCCAAGGACGGCCTCTTCGACGCCGTCTTCGCCGCGCAGCTGCACCGCATCGTCGACGCGGTCCCGTTCACCGCGGACGACCTCCCGGGCTACGCCGTCGCCCTCTACGACAGCTACCTCACCGATCCGGAGATCATCCGCCTGGTCGGCTGGAACCGGCTCGAGCGCGTCCCGGTCGGCGACCTTCTGGCCGGCCACGGCGCCCTCACCGAGCCCAAGCGGGCCGCGCTCGAGCAGGCTCAGGCCGACGGGCTGGTGGTCGACACCGTCACCCCGGACCTTCTCTACGCCATGGTGATCGGCATCGCCGGTTCGTGGTCACCACTCAGCGGCACCCTCACCGCCGCCCCGGACGACGACGAGGGCGCCCACCGTCACCGACGCACCGCCCTGCGCGAGACCGTCGCCCGGGCCTTCGTGCCCGACCGCGGCTAGGCGTCGCGGACGTCGCCGGCGTCCCCTCGGCCCGCGCGGCGCTACGGTGGGCGTGCCCGGTTCACCGACCACGTCGAGGATGACCACCATGTCGCACGTCGCTCCCCAGAAGGTCGTGCTCCACGGACACGAGCTCTCCTACGCCGACAACGGTGAGGGTCCTGTCGTGCTGTTCATCCACGGCATCCTCGGCTCGCAGCAGCAGTGGTCGCACCTGGTCGACCGGATGGACGATGACCACCGCGTGGTGCTGCCCGACCTGTTCGGTCACGGCGAGTCGGCCAAGCCCGTGGGCGACTACTCGCTCAGCGCCCACGCCGCCACGATGCGCGACCTGCTGGACCACCTCGGCGTCGAGCGCGTCACCCTCGTGGGGCACTCCCTCGGCGGCGGCATCGCAATGCAGTTCTTCTACCTCTTCCCCGAGCGGGTCGAGCGCCTCGTGCTGGTCTCCAGCGGCGGCCTCGGCCGCGAGGTCAACGTCGTCCTGCGCGCCGCGACCCTCCCGGGCGCCGCCCAGGTGCTGAGCGTCGCGGCGTCGGCGCCCGTGCTCTCGCAGGTGGAGGCCTTGGGCAACCTCGCGACGAGGGCCGGCTGGCGGCCCGGTGCCGACATCAGTGCGATCTGGAAGGGATTCAGCTCCCTCGGCGACCGCGAGAGCCGCCGCTCGTTCCTGGCCACGACCCGTGCCGTGATCGACATCGGCGGGCAGAGCATCAGTGCTCACGACCACCTCGAGGACTCGCTCCCCATCCCGACGCTGATCGTGTGGGGCTCGAAGGACCACATGATCCCCGCCTCCCACGCGCGCAGCGTCGAGCAGTCGCTGCCGGAGTGCCAGGTCGAGATCTTCGACGGTGCGGGCCACTTCCCCCACCTGGACGACCCCGACCGGTTCGCCCGGCTGCTGCGCGACTTCATCGCGTCCGGTGGGACCACCGACGGCTCGACGCGCGCCGACTGATCAGACGTCGAGCGTGCGGACCCTCCGGGTCACGTGCGTACCGACCTTCTCGAGGAAGACGATCTCCCCGAACTCGAGGGTCGACCAGTCGTCGACCTCCTCGGTCAGGGGCTCGGAGGCGAAGACCGCGGCCGTGGCCTGGTCGACCGAGCACGTCCGGAAGCCGTAGGTCGTGTCGTCGTGCTCGAAGTCACGACCCATCAGCAGGTACATCGGCTCCAGGAGCATGCCGAGCGCGAACTCGTCCGTGCCCGGCTCGGCCTGCCGCAGCTTCCGCCAGTCACCCTCCGGGTCGCTCTCGCCGCGCAGGCCCGTCCCGGTGTTGACGCCGATGACTCGGCCGGGCGAGACGAGGGCCATCTTCAGCTTGGCGAGCCCGCCCAGGTCGAGGTCCTGCATGGCCTGCACGACGAGCCGTACCAGCTTCTCGACCGCCCGCTGGACGTCGTCGTCGCTGTCGCCCTCGAGCAGGGACAGCAGCAGGACGTAGAGGAACTCAGTGTCAGTGGTGCCGCTCATCTGCTCCAGGTACCGGTCCTGGCAGTGCGCCAGCAGCTCGCGCTGCAGCAGCTTCCAGCTCGGCAGGTCGCCGTTCTGGGCGACGATCCACGGCGTCTCGCGATAGGAGAACGGATGACAGTTCTCGTCGGCCAGGACGGTGAGCGAGTTGTAGTCGGCCGCCCGCACGTGGGCCAGCAGCGTACTGGCCTGCAGGCTGGGCACGATGGTCTCGACGTTGTCGTCGTAGAAGGCCGCCATCGGCCGGTGGTAGAGCAGCGGCTCCTCCGGCTTCAGGAGGTGCTCGCTCCAGATGCCGAAGCCCCACCCGGCGAGCTGGAGCTGGGGATGCCGCTCCGAGTCGAGGGTCTGGTTGACGAGGCTGTTCTCCGGCTTCAGGAGGAGGTTCTCGAGCGGGATCTCCGGTCCGATGTAGGCGAGAACTCGGCACATGCGCTTCCCTCACTGACGATGGTCTGGGGCGGGGACGTCGCCGCAGGTGCTGCCCGCTGCCGCCTCTCCCGGCGGTCGCGCCCCGAGACTACTTCTCGGACTCGCGGACCGCAGCGAGGGCGCCGCACACCGTCAGCACGGTGACCGCCGCGCACGCCAGGAACGTGCCGAGCTCCCCACCGCGCACCGACACGAAGGCCCCGAACGCCCCGGCCGCCGCGCACACCGCCAGCACCACGGCGTTGGCGCGCAGCGCGAAGCGCGCCCACGGGGGTCGTCGTCGCATCGGCACGGCCTCACCTGCTGTCCTCGTCCACGAGCAACCTAGACGCGCCCCGGCCGATCCGCAGGCGGACGAGCGGCGTCACCCCCGCCCGCTTAGCCTGAGGCATGGGCATGAAGAAGAGGGCCGGAGCACTGGGTGTCGCCAAGATGGTCTACGACCAAGCCCGCAAGCCCCAGAACCAGGCACGGATCAAGCGAGCGGTCGAGCAGGTCAGGTCCCGGCGAAACCAGGGCCGGCCGCGCTGAGGTCGAGCCGCTCCCGACTCGCCGCGAGCCGCGCCAGCGACTCGCGCACGGCGGCCGGGTCGTCGTCGAGCCCGCGCAGCTGCTCCTCGAGCGCGTCGAGCTGCCGCCCGAGCTCCTCGTGCACCCCGCCCTCGTCCGTGCCGTACGCCAGCTCGTCGATCGCCTGCAGGAATCGCGCCACCAGGGCCGGGCTGTCGGCGCCGTGATGGCGCATCGGCGACAGCGACGCGTGGATGCGGTCAGCCGGTAGCACCTGCGCCGTGACAACGCGCAGGTCGCCCGCCTCGTCGGCCAGACCAGCCGGAAGCTGCGCCATCGCCGCGGTGCGCGCGGTGATGGCACTCAGGTGGCCGAGGGCGTGCACGGCCGTCGTCGGGTCGTTCACGCCGGGCGAGAGGGCCCGGAGGGCGATGTCGAGGATCTGCTGGACACCGAAGTCGACGTCCTCCGAGGCCGTGCGCTCGTACCCGACCACGTGGGCGCAGCGCACGGCGTCCTCGATCGCCTCGACGGCCTCGTGATCGGGCGCCGGCGCCTGCGCACTGCTCCACCAGTAGGCCAGCGGCGTGCCTGCCACCACGTTCTCGCCCACGAGCCGGGCCTCCTGGATCACGATGCGCCGCTCCGTCGCCGACTCCAGGAGTGCGAGACGGTCGCGGCTCGTGACGAAACCGCTCTCCGAGGCCGTCACGGCGTGGCGGTCCGACGGCACGAGGATCACCCCGTCGAAGGCGACCGCCGCGCTGTGCCGCTCGGACTCGCGATCGATCACGTCCTCGGTCTCGGCATGGATGTCCTTGAGGATGGTCTCGACCCGCAGCTGCGCCGCGAGGTGAGCCAGGAACAGCACGAGCATGACCATGCTCACGAGCGTCAGGACGAACGCCAGCGTGACCGAGACGCGCGGCACGAACTCCGCCACCGAGTCGTCCTGGGACCGGATCGTCCGCAGCACCGTGATCGCGAACGCGAACGTGCCGAGGAAGGTCGCGAGGGTCCAGTGCACGTGTCGGTCGCGGGCGAACATCCGCAGCACCCGCGGCGACGCCTGGCTGCTGGCCAGCTGCAGTGCCACCACGGTGAGCGAGAAGGTCAACGACGTCGCCGTGATGAGCGATCCCGCGATCGACGACAGCACCGAGCGTGCGGTGTCGGCACCGCCGTTGAACACGAAGGAGTCCACGCCCAGCGGCAGGGCCTCGTCGACCAGGAGGTCGATCCGCGGCAGCGCGAGGCCCACCGCGACGGCCACCAGGATCACCGCGACCGGGATCGGCCACAGACGTGACTCGACCGACTCCGACAGACGCGCCCAACCACCCCGCCTCCTGGCGCTGGCAGCACGTTGTCCCGACGTAGGCCGACTCACGACACCCGACTTCCCCTCAGACGTTGAACCTGAACTCCACGACGTCGCCGTCGGTCATGACGTAGTCCTTGCCCTCCATGCGCACCTTGCCCACGGACTTGGCCGCGTTCATGCTGCCGGCCTCGACGAGGTCGTCGAACGAGACGATCTCGGCCTTGATGAAGCCGCGCTCGAAGTCGGTGTGGATCACGCCGGCGGCCTGCGGGGCGGTGGCGCCCTTCGGGATCGTCCAGGCCCGCGACTCCTTGGGCCCGGCCGTCAGGTAGGTCTGCAGGCCGAGCGTGTCGAAGCCGACGCGGGCGAGCGCGTCGAGCCCGGGCTCCTCGACGCCCATGTCGGCCAGCATCTCGGCGCGCATCTGCTCGGCGTCCTCGTCGTCGCCCAGCTCGACCAGCTCGGCCTCACCCTTGGCGTCGAGGAAGATCGCCTCGGACGGCGTGACCAGGGCCCGCATGCGGTCCTTGAGCTCGTCGTCGGCCAGCTCGTCGGCGTCGCAGTTGAAGACGTAGATGAAGCGCTTCGAGGTCATCAGGTGCAGGTCGCGCAGCAGGTCGAGGTCGAGCCCCGCCTTGAGCACGCCGGTGCCGGCCTCGAGCGACTCCTTGGCCTTCTGCGTCTCCTCGAGCACGGGCACGAGCGACTTGTCCTTGCGCGACTCCTTGTCGAGGCGCGGCAGGGCGTTGTCGACGGTCTGCAGATCGGCCAGCACGAGCTCGATCGAGATCGTCTCGATGTCGCTGCTGGGGTTGACCTCGCCGTCGACGTGCGTGACGTCCTCGTCGCGGAACACGCGGGTGACCTGGCAGATCGCGTCGGACTCGCGGATGTGGGACAGGAACTTGTTGCCCATGCCCTCACCCTCGGAGGCGCCGCGCACGATGCCGGCGATGTCGACGAACTGCACCGTGGCCGGGAGGATCTTTTCCGAGCCGAAGATCTGGGCGAGCTTGCCGAGCCGCTCGTCGGGCACCCCGACGACGCCGACGTTGGGCTCGATCGTGGCGAACGGGTAGTTCGCGGCGAGCACGTCGTTCTTGGTCAGGGCGTTGAAGAGCGTGGACTTGCCGGCGTTGGGCAGGCCGACGATGCCGATGGAGAGAGCCACGAGGAGCCAGCCTACTGGGCGTGCTGCGACCGGCCGAATCGCCGCCGGGTCAGGACGTGGCGAGACGGAACGCGCGCAGCGAGGAGTTGTACCAGTCGTCGCGGATGCCGAGGTCGGTCATGCCCAGGCGCCGGCACACGGCCTGCGACGCCTCGTTGGCCGGATCGGTGACGGCGTGCACCTCGCCGATGCCGCCGGCGGCTGCCCGCTCGACCAGCGCCCGAGCGGCCTCGGTCGCGTAGCCGCGCCCCTGGACCTCGGGGAACAGGTGCCACCCGATCTCGACGTCCTGCCGATCCGATCCCGAGCTGGGTGGCAGCGGCACGAGCAGGGCCACGCCCACGGGGTGGGTCTGCCCCTTCGGCACGATCGCCAGCATGGCCGTCGAGGGATGGGTGCCGGCACGTCCGGGCTGGTTGGCCAGGCCCTCGCGCACCTCCTCGCGGGCCCGGGGGCGGCGGGGGCCGCTCCAGCGCGCGACCTCGGGCCGCGACCACAGGTCGGCCAGCACGTCGAGGTCGTGCCGCGTGAACCGGCGCAGCACGAGCCGCTCGGTCTCGACGTGCGTGAGGTGCTCGGAGCGGAGCCGGAAGTGGTGGCCATCGCCGCCGTACCAGGGGTCGGGTCCGATGCCGAGGTCGTCGGCGCCGAGCCGGACGGCCACCGCGGCCGACGGCTCGTTGTGGGGGTACATGCCGATCACGAGCTCTTCGTGGCCCGCCACGAACGCCTGCGCGGCGAGGAGGCGCGCGGCCGCCGTGGCGTGTCCGCGACCGTGGGCGTCGGGGTGCAGGTGCCAGCCGAGCTCGTACTCACCCACGAAGCCGCCGTCGAGGCGCGAGCACCGCGACACGAGCACGCTGCCGACCACGCGGCCGGACGCCGCCTCCTCGATCGCACGCCGGGCGGCCAGCGGGTCGCCGGCCTCCTCGGCGAGGTAGCCGTCGATCCGTTCCCGCGCCTCGGCCTCACTGGCCATGAGCCGGAACGGCGGGTTGTCGAGCCACCTGACGACCTCGAGCCGGGAGTGGATCGCCAGCACGTCGGCCGCGTCGGCGTGCTCGAAAGGGCGGAGCCTGAAGCGGTCGGTCGTGACCTCGGGATACCAGCCCCGCTGCTCCTGGTCGGGCTCGTCCGTGGTCGACACGGCCCCAGTCTGCCTCTCGCGTCCGACGAACCGTCCGACCCGGGGCCTACGGTCGAGACATGGCTGGAATGGCAGCGCCCGCTGCCCTCGCGCAACGCGACCTCACCCTCGTGGGTGCGGCGTGCGGTGCGGTGCTCCTGATCGGGGCCGCCGCCCTGCTCGACCTCACCGACGGCCGCGTCGGCGTCGTCACCTCGATCGGCGTCGTGCTGGCGTCCCTCACGGTGCCGCTCGCCGTGGCCCCGCACCAGCTGTGGAACACCCTGTTCGCGCCACCGGTGCTCCTGATCGGCACCCTCGTGGTCGTCGCGATCGTGGCGCCGGGCGCCATCGCCCCCGAGGGCATGCCGGATTCCGCAGGCCCGGCCGGCCGGGTGCTCGCCGGCACCGTCGCCAGCGGCGTCACCCTCGCGCTCGCCGAGGTGCTGGCCCTGGCCGCCATCGGTCTGCGCCGCCTCGGCCTGCACTGAACCACCCGGCTGAGTGGTTTCGAGGCTCGCGCGCCAGAGCGCGCTCCCACCTCAACCAGCGGGGTTGGCGGACGTCCGCCCCTTGAGGTGTGAGCGAGGAACGAGCGAGCCTCGAAAGGGGTTCCTGCACCACCGGGTGACCTAACCGGTCTCCTCGTCGACGAAGCACCAGCGCCACGCCTCGCCCGGCTCGAAGCTGCGCATGACCGGGTGCCCGGTCTCCTCGAAGTGCCCCGTGGCGTGCTTGCCCTCCGACGAGTCGCAGCACCCCACGTGCCCGCACTGCATGCAGATCCGCAGGTGCACCCACGTCGCCCCGTCGCGCAGGCACTCCTCACACCCGGTGGGCGTCAGCGGCGCGGGCACCTCGCACGCCTCCCGCAGGTGCTCGCAGGCACCGGCCGGGTCGTACGTCGACCGCAGGTCGACCTCCCGGTCGACGGTCGACTCGTCCTCGGCCAGGCGGTCGAGAATCGACTCCTCCACGTCGAGGGCGTTGAGCACGCGCTGCAGCACCGACTGGTCGACGGTGCCTTCGCCCCGGATGCGGATGAGCTCCTGGCGCTCACGTGCGAGCGTGGCCGCGCGCGCCCGGCTGTACTGCGCCGCCGGGGTCTCGGCGCTGCCGAGCCGCTCCCAGATCGCGTTGGCACGGTCCTGGGCTCGGGTCCGCAGGCGTTCCAGCACGTCGTCCGAGACGGTGCCGGCGATCTCCTCGTCGAGGTAGCGCAAGCCGGCGTTCGCGGCTGCCTGGTGCACCGTCGCCTCGGTGAGGTGGTCCTCGTGCCGGTCGGGACCCTGCACCCCCAGCACCCGCACGAGCAAGGGCAGCGTCAGGCCCTGGAGCAGCAGGGTGCCCACTGTCACGACGAAGGCGATCATGACGAGCACCTCGCGCTGCGGGGTGTCCTCGGGCAGCAGGAACACCGCCGCCAGCGTGACCACGCCGCGCATGCCGGCCCAGCCGATCAGCAACGGCACGGTCCAGTGCGGCGCCGGGTCGGCCCGCCGCACCGCCGGGATGAGACGGGGCAGGTAGGTGGCCGGGAAGACCCACACCAGCCGCGTGCCGATCACGGCGGCCAGGATGACCAGGCTCACCACCGCCACGCGCCCGGCCGAGAGCTCGCTGTCGCCCACGTCAGCCACGATCGACTGCACCTGCAGGCCGATCAGCAGGAACGTCGTGTTCTCCAGCACGAACGAGATCGTCGCCCAGTTCATCCGCTCGAACAGGCGCGACGTGGCCGACTGGATGATCGGCGAGGTGTGACCGATCAGCAGTCCCGCCACCACCACAGCCAGCACGCCCGACGCATGCGCATCGGTCCCGGCCCAGTGGATCTCCTCGGCCGTCACGTAGGCCAGCCAGGGGGTCAGCAGCGAGAGGGAGACGTCGGTGAGGTCGTCGGTGATCCGCCGGCGCACCTGAATGACCACGAACGCCACGACCACGCCGATCAGCACGCCACCCAGCGCCGAGACCAGGAACTCGACGCCGATCTCGAACAGGCTCACCGAGCCCGCGATCGCCGCGATCGAGGTGCGCAGCAGCACGATCGCCGTGGCGTCGTTGACGAGGCTCTCGCCCTCGAGGATCGTGACGACGCGGCGCGGCAGACCGATGCGGCGGGCGACGGCGGTGGCGGCCACGGCGTCGGGCGGCGCCACGACCGCACCCAGCGCGAATCCCACGGCCAGGGGCACGTCGAGGAGCGCACTCGCCAGGAACCCGATGACCGTCGTCGTCACGATGACCAGCGCGATGCTCAGCAGCGCGATGGGACGACGATTCGCGCGGAAGTCGACGAGCGGCGTGCGGATCGCGGCCGCGTAGAGCAACGGCGGCAGCAGGCCGACGAGCACGATCTCCGGCGTCAGCTCCACGTCGGGGATGAACGGCACGTACGAGCCGGCGATACCGAACACGATCAGCACCAGCGGCGAGGCGACGGGCAGTCGGCCCGCGAGGGTCGAGACCGCCACGGCCAGGCTCACGGCGACGACGATGGTCAGGGCGGTGTCCACGAGAGACATCGTGACACCGACCCCATCACCCGCGGGAGATCAGCGGCGAATCGGGATCCTCAACCGATTCCGGAGGCCTCCGTGGCGAAGCGGTGAGATAGCGACCCCTCCCTCCGGCCGGCGGTGGATGAGTGACCTCAAGCCGGCCGCAAGAGGTTACTCACTCACCGCCCGGCGTGGGGAAAGGTCACTCACTCACCGCCACCCCGGGCGGGAGGTCACGGACTCACCGCCCGCCCGCCTGACAGGATCGGTCCCATGACCGTCATCAAGATCAACGCGATCACCGTTCCGCAGGACTCCGGCGACGAGCTCGCGCACCGCTTCGCCGCGCGTGCGGGTGCCGTCGACGACGCCGAGGGGTTCGAGGGCTTCGAGCTGCTCAAGCCGACCGACGAGCGCGACCAGTGGCTCGTGCTGAGCCGGTGGCGCGACGAGGAGAGCTTCCAGGCCTGGGTCGCCTCACCCGCCTTCGCGCACGGGCACCGCTCGGCTGCCGAGCGCAGCGGCGGCGAGGCCCCGAAGCCCGTGTCGACCCACAGCGAGATCTGGAGCTACGAGGTCGCCGGCGGCTCTGAGGGCTGAGCCCTCGGGGTCGGTCAGGCCTTGGTGGAGATGCCGGCCGACTTCATGTCGCGACGCAGCTCCGGCGGGAGCGCGAAGATGAGGCTCTCGTCGGCCGTGCGGATGGCACGGGCGTCGCCGATGCCCCGCTCGGCCAGGTAGCCGAGCACGTCCTGCACGAGGTCGTCGGGAACCGAGGCGCCCGACGTGACGCCCACGGTCGAGACGCCCTCGAGCCAGGCGTCGTCGATCTCGGAGATGTCGTCGATGCGGTACGACGCCGCGGCTCCGGCCTCGAGCGCGACCTCGACGAGGCGCACCGAGTTGGAGCTGTTGGCCGAGCCCACGACGATCACGAGGTCGGCGTCCTTGGCGATCTCCTTGACCGCGACCTGACGGTTCTGCGTGGCGTAGCAGATGTCGTCGGACGGCGGGTCCTCCAGCTGCGGGAACTTCTCACGCAGGCGGCGGACCGTCTCCATCGTCTCGTCGACGCTGAGCGTGGTCTGCGAGAGCCACGACAGGGCCGTGCCCTCGGGGAACTCGAGGGCATCGACGTCGTCGGGGTGCTCGACGAGGGTGATGTGGTCGGGTGCCTCACCGGCGGTGCCCTCGACCTCCTCGTGCCCCTCGTGGCCGATCAGCAGGATCTGCTTGCCCTCCTGCGCGAAGCGCCGGGCCTCGTGGTGCACCTTCGTGACGAGCGGGCACGTGGCGTCGATCGTCTTCAGGCTGCGGTCGGCGGCCTCGGCGTGCACCATCGGCGAGACGCCGTGGGCCGAGAAGACGACCGTGGCACCCTCGGGCACCTCGTCGAGCTCCTCGACGAAGATCGCGCCGCGGTCGGCGAGGTTGTTGACGACGTGCTTGTTGTGCACGATCTGCTTGCGCACGTAGACCGGTGCGCCGTAGAGGTCGAGGGCCTTCTCGACGGTGATGACCGCGCGATCGACGCCAGCGCAGTAGCCGCGCGGGTCCGCGAGGAGCACCTGGCCGCCGAGAGCGGGCATGCCGAGGGATACCGAAGAAGACATGTCACCATCCTAACGGCCCGGTGGCGAGCGGACCTCGTCGTCGGAGGCTCCCTCTAGGGTGGCCGCCATGGCCCTCGACACCAGCGCGGACTCCCCCGCCCCGCTGCGCACGATCTCGCAGGCCGTCGGCGAGTACATCGGCCGCCTCGGAGCGGTGTGGATCGAGGCCGAGGTGGCGCAGATGAACCGCCGTCCCGGCATGTGCTTCCTCACGCTGCGCGATCTCGAGGCCAAGGTGTCGATGGGCGCCAAGTGCCACGTGAGCGTGCTCGACGCCTGTGCCGCACCCGTCACGGCCGGTGCTCGCGTCATCGTGCACGCCAAGCCCACGTTCTACGGCCCCAACGGCAGCCTGTCGCTCGACGTCCGCGAGATCCGCCCCGCCGGTGAGGGCGAGCTGCTCGCCCAGCTCGAGCGCCGCAAGCAGCTGCTCGCCGCCGAGGGCCTGTTCGAGCCCCGCTGGAAGAAGACGCTCCCGGTGCTGCCCGGCGGCATCGGCCTGGTCACGGGGCGCGAGTCGGCCGCCGAGCGCGACGTCCTCGAGAACGTCCGGCTCCGCTGGGACGCCGCACCAGTCCGCGTCATCCACGCGCTGATGCAGGGTGCCGAGAGCGCTCGTGCCGTGATCGCCGCCGTCGCCGAGCTCGACGCCGACCCCACCATCGACGTCATCGTCGTGGCCCGCGGTGGCGGCTCGGTCGAGGACCTCCTGCCGTTCAGCGACGAGGCGCTGGTGCGGGCCGTGTTCGCCTGCACCACCCCGGTGGTCTCGGCCATCGGTCATGAGCCCGACACCCCGTTGCTCGACCTCGTCGCCGACCTGCGCGCCTCCACACCCACCGACGCCGCCAAGCGCATCGTCCCCGACGCCCGGCTCGAGCGCGAGGCCGTCGCCTCGATGCAGCAGCGAAGCCACCACGCCGTGCGCCAGATGCTCGAGCGCGAGAGACACGGTCTGGCGGCGATCCGCAGCCGGCCCGCGCTGGCGCGCCCCACCACGCTGGTCGACGCCCAGGCCGAGCTCGTGCTCACCGCGCGCGACCGCTCCCGCCGCGCCCTCGAGCAGCGGCTCGACCGCGCTCGCGACGAGGTCGGCCATCATCTGGCCCGGGTGCGCGGGTTGTCGCCGCTGGCCACCCTCCAGCGCGGCTACGCCGTCGCGCAGACCACCGAGGGGCACGTCGTCACGTCGGTGCACGACGTGCCCGAGCGGCTGCACGTGCGCCTCGCCGACGGGCACGTCTCCGTCGTGCGCACCTCCGTCCACCCCGACCCGCAGGAGAACGTCGATGACTGACCAGCCCGAGATCAGCTACGAGCAGGCCCGCGACGAGCTCATCGCCACGGTGCAGCGTCTCGAGACCGGTGGCACCACGCTCGAGGAGTCACTCGCCCTGTGGGAGCGCGGCGAGGAGCTGGCCCGCATCTGTCAGACCTGGCTCGACGGTGCTCGCGAGCGGCTCGCCGCGGCCAGCGGCACCGCGAGCGACGCCGAGACCGACTGAGTCAGCTGGTCGTCAGGCGACGCACGAAGTCCTCGACGTCCTCGAGTGGCGCCGTGCTGGTGGTCACCAGGGTCGTCACCTCGGGCGTCTCCTGCACCAACGTGACGGACTTGCCCGGACCGTCGAAGCGCTGCCACACGACGCCGTCGATGTCGAGCGTGCCCGCCTCCTCGGCGCCCTCGGCGTGGGTCTGGACGAGGTCGTCGACCGACTCCTTCTCCTGCTCCAGCCCGATGTACCGGTCCTCGTCGGTCAGCACGCCCAGGTGCCACGCCTGGGTGCCGGTCGGGGCGAACCTCACGCCGTTGACGCGCCAGTCGTCGGGCAGGTTGGCCGGGGCGAGCAGCCCGTAGGTCGCGACGTCGCGGGCGCTCTCGGCCGTGGCGGCGTACGGCACGCTGTCGCCGATCGGGTCCTCGGGGGTGTCGGTCTGCAGCAGCCCGAACACCCAGATGCCCAGCACGATGATCGAGAGCACGACGACGCTGCGGACGACGTCGCCCATCGACGGGTTGCCCCGTGACCGCTTCGGTGCCGGCTGACGCTCGCTCATGCCGTCACGCTCAGTCGGTCTGGCCGCTGCGACGCCAGCGGATGCCGGCCTCGATGAAGTCGTCGATCTCGCCGTCGAGCACGGCCTGCGTGTTGCCGCTCTCGTGCTCGGTGCGCAGGTCCTTGACCAGCTGGTACGGGTTCAGCACGTAGTTGCGCATCTGGTCGCCCCACGAGGCATTGGCGTCGCCGCGCAGCTCGTCGAGGTGAGCCCGCTCCTCCGCCTTCTTCAGGGCGAGGAGCTTGGCCTTCAGGATGACCATGGCGCTGGCCTTGTTCTGCAGCTGGCTCTTCTCGTTCTGGCAGCTCACCACGGTGCCCGTGGGCAGGTGGGTCAGGCGCACGGCCGAGTCGGTCGTGTTGACGCTCTGGCCGCCGGGCCCGCTCGAGCGGTAGACGTCGATGCGCACCTCCTCCTCGGGGAGGTCGATCTCGTCGGTCTGCTCCAGCACCGGCACGACCTCGACCGCGGCGAACGACGTCTGTCGGCGGCCCTGGTTGTCGAACGGCGAGATGCGCACGAGGCGGTGCGTGCCCGACTCGACCGAGAGCGTGCCGTAGGCGTACGGGGCGCGGACCGCGAACGTGGACGACTTGATGCCAGCGCCCTCGGCCCACGACGTGTCGTAGACCTCGACGGGGTACTTGTGGCGCTCGGCCCAGCGCGTGTACATGCGCTGCAGCATCTCGGTGAAGTCGGTGGCGTCGTCGCCGCCGGCGCCGGAGCGGATCGTGACGATCGCCTCTCGCTCGTCGTACTCGCCCGAGAGGAGCGTGCGGACCTCGAGGCTCTCGACCGCCGTCTGCAGGCGGCGGATCTCGTTCTCGGCCTCCGTCAGGGAGTCGGCGTCGCCCTCCTCGCGGGAGAGCTCCACCAGCACCTCGGCATCGTCGAGGCGCTGACGCAGGGACTCGACCCGCTCGACCTCGGCCTGGAGCACCGACAACCGGCCGGTCACCCGCTGCGCGTTGGCCTGGTCGTCCCAGAGGTCGGGGGCGCCGACCTGCTCCTGGAGCTCGTCCATCTCCATCCGGAGCTTGGGCAGGTCGAGGACCTTCTCGATCGACGTCATCGTCTGATCGAGTTCCTTGATGAGCTCGGAGAAATCAACGGCAGCCACGTGCTGAGGCTACCGCGTGGGGTCAGATGCTCTTGCGGCGGAACTCCGGCGACTGCGTGGGACCGTTCGCGCCGTGCGACTTCTCGCTGCCGTCGCGCTCGGCGCTCTCAGCCGTCGCGTGGTGCTTGTCCTTCTTCTTCTCCAGCGCCTCGCGGAACTTGGCCTTCATGTCGGACTTGGGGTCGTTCTGCGCTGATTCGGCCATGTCCGCACCCTAGACCCCCCCAGCAGGACAGAGCCCTGATCAGGACGGGGCCTTGCTCAGGACAGGGCCTCGGCCACGATCGCCATGGCGTCGGCGATCGCTGCGTCGACCGTGCCGGCGTCCTGCGCGTCGCGCGAGGTCAGGATCGCGACCACGATCGGCGCACCTCCCGGCGGCCAGACCACGGCGATGTCGTTGCGCGTGCCGTAGGACGCGGAACCGGTCTTGTCGGCGACCTCCCACCCGGCGGGCACGCCCGCACGGATGACGGCGTCACCGGTCGTGTTCCGGCGCATCAGATCGAGCAGGGTGTCGCGGGCGCCCTGGTCCGCCTCGCCGAGCGTGTAGTGCTCCAGCGTCGCGACCATGGCCCGGGGCGTGCTCGTGTCGCGATCGTCGCCGGGCACGGCCTCGTTGAGCTCGGGCTCGGTGCGTGAGGAGCTCGTCACGTCGTCGCCCGTGGCGCGCAGGGCCTCCTGGAGCCCGGGCGGGCCGCCGACCAGGCCCAGGAGCGGGTTGGCCGCCGCGTTGTCGCTGAATCGCACCGCGCCGTCGGCGAGCTCGCCGACCGTCATGGTGGTGCGCCCCTGCGCCAAGGCGTCCTTGACCGTCGGCGCGTACTCCTCCAGGTCGTCCGTCGAGATCGGCACCTCCTGCTCCAGGACCCTCGTCGACTCCTGCTCGAGCAGCGCACCCACGAGGAACGCCTTGATGGTCGAGGCGAAGGCGAAGCGCTCGTCGGGCCGGTGCTCGACGCTGTCGCCCGATCCGGTGTCGAGCGCGCAGACCCCGAGTCGCACGTCGTGGGTCTGCTCGACCGCCACAAGGTCGTCGGAGCGGTCGATCACCGAGCCGGCGGACGTCTCGTTCGTCGCGGGCCGCGGTTCCGGCGATTCCTCCCCGCCGCTGCACCCCGACGCCGCGATCAGCAGCACCAGCACCGTCGACACCACCCCGAGCCCCCGCATGGCACCACTCCACCACAACCAGGGACGCTCCCGGCGACGCCGCACGACCCCCACGGCTCGCGGGATGGGTGCGTGATGCACCAAGATGGTGGCCCAGGAGCGGGAACATTCCTCGCGATGGGCCTCTCTGACGTTCGAACCGTCCCCGAGCCGAAGGCGCGCCCATGTCATCCCAGGTCCCCGGCCCTCCGCCGTCCGAGCCCAGCCCGCAGGGCGCTCCGCTCCCCCCGGCTCCCGGCCAGAGCCCGCCGGCTCCGCAGTACGGAGCGCCCGCGCCCCAGTACGGCGGTGGTGGCCACGGCGGTCCCGGCGGATTCCCGCAGCAGCCCGCTCCGGGCGGTGGCGGCGGCGGAAGGACCGGACTCATCATCGCGATCGTGGCGGCCGTCGTGCTGCTGGTCGCGGGCGCGGCCACGGCCCTGATCATCCTGCTCACCGGCGGCGATGACGAGGGCGACGACACCGACGACGACACCTCGCAGAACGACGACGAGGCCTACGTGACGACGGTCGAGGACTACTTCGCCGCCTACGACGACGGCGACTGCGACACGATCCTGGACCTCTACCCTGACCAGTTCGACGACGTCGAGGAGTGCGAGGACGAGTACCCGTACACCGATCCGGACGATGTCGAGATCGAGATCAGCTCGCTCGAGGCCACCGACGTCGACGACGACGCCGACCCGACCGAGGCCACCGTCGAGGTCTCGTTCACCGAGTTCGACCTCGAAGATGACGACGAGGACGACTACACCGTCGAGTTCACGCTCGAGAAGGACGGCGACGACTGGATCATCACCGAGTACGACTCGGTCTGATCGCGGCGCGACGACCCTTAACCCCACACCCCGAACAGAAGGAACGGCGTCACCACCATGAGCAACGATCCCAGCATCCCGCCCCCGCCCGGCGCGAACACCCCTCCCGGCCAGCCGCTTCCGGGCCAGCCGACTCCGCCACCGGGCCAGGCCACGCCGCCACCGCCCGGCGGCTACCCGCCGGCCGGCTTCCCGCCGCAGGGCAACGCGACGCCTCCCGGAGGCGGCGGAGGCAAGAAGACGGGTCTGATCATCGGTGCGATCGTCCTGGCCCTGCTGCTCATCGGCGGCGCCATCACGACGGTCCTGCTGCTGACCGGGGGCGACGACGACGATCCGGATCCGAAGCCGACGAACACGACCTCGGAGGACCCGGACGACGAGCCCACCGACGATCCCGACGACGACGAGGTCGACCTCGACGACGGCCCGTGGGTCGACACGGTCGAGGACTTCACGACCTCCTACTACGACGGCGACTGCGCCACGCTCCTCGAGCTGGCCCCCGACAACTGGCCCGACGAGGCCGCCTGCCTCGCCGAGATCATGCCGGGCACGTTCGAGCTGCTGGACTACGACATCGAGACGACCGATCTCGATGACGAGCAGGATCCGACCGAGGCCACGGTCGACATCGACTACACCATCGAGCAGATCTCGACCGGTCAGACGCAGTCCTACGTGACGACGTTCACGATCGAGGACGTCGACGGCGACTGGGTCGTCACGAACTTCCAGACGGACTGATCGACCTTCGCCGGACCGAGCTCACCCGGGCTCGGTCCGGCGAAGTTGTCCGGACGCCTCAGCCACGATCGTGGTGGCCGAGGTCAGGCCTGGTGGGGCGAGCGGCAGCGTGATGTCACGCTCCAGACGCACCGTCACGGTGTCGCCGTCGAGTCGCACCGCGACCACACGGACCCCGGTTGAGCCGGCCACGTGCTCGGCCACCCGGGCACGGGCCGCGTCAGGGTCGATGACCGTCACCCCCGCGGTGTAGAACGCGTCGAGGTCGAGCGCGTCCGCCGCCGCCACCACTGCCCCGTCGGCGAGGCCGTTGAGCCGCTGACGTTCGAGGAACGCATCCGACGCGTTGACCACGACGACCGCCAACAGGCCGACCACCGCGAAGAACCCGATGGTCACGAGCGTGATCTGGCCGCGGTCAGACCTGGTTCGTCGCGCACTCATCGCCGACCCTCGCGGAACGTTCCGTAGGCATGAGTGTGCGTGGCGTCGACCGAGATGACGCCGAGGTCGTCGCCCAGCACGGTCGGCAGCAGCGGCAGCGGTTGGTCGACCGCCACCACGACTCGCACGCTCGAGCCGGGCAGCAGACAGTCGGCCGGGGTGGGCAGGCAGACGACGTCGATCACAGCCCCGGTGACGCCGTGGTCGGCCAGCGCCACCCGCGCGGCCTGGTCGGCGCGCACCTGGGCCGTGGCGACGTCAGGCGCCCGCACGAACGCGCGCCCCGCCGCCTGGCTCGCGGACGACACCGCGAAGGCTGCCCGTTGTGCCTCGAACACCGACAACAGCACGTAGACGAGCGGCACGAGCAGCAGGACCGTCAGCCAGACGAACTCGACCGTCGCCGCACCGCGCTCGCGGCGGCGACGGGAGCTCACGGTGCGACCTCGCTGACCGCGTGACCGGTGACCTCCACCGTCATGCCAGGACCCAGAAGACCGAGCGCCGGCACCTCGCTCACGACGGTGACCTCCACCCCGGGCGACCCGGCCACGGTCGTGGGTGCCACCGCGATCGAGCGGACGAAGCGTTCGCCGATGCCCGCCTCCACCTGCGTCCGTGTCCGTTGCTCCCCCGCACCCGGTGGCGCGTCGAGCGCGGCCTGGGCGCGGGCGCCCTCGGCCGCTGCCGCCGTCGTGACGTTGCGTACGTGCATCACCAGGGCCACCTGCATGATGCCGAGCACCAGGGGGATGACGACCAGCATGACCAGCACGAAGTCGACGACGGCGGCACCCGAGTCGTCGCACCTGCCGCGCTGCTGCTCAGCCACCGACTGAGGCGAGCGCCTGCTCGAGGATGCGCGCCAGCTCGGGGCCGGCGATGGCCGTCAGCAGTGCCACGATCCCGGCACTCATGACCGTGATCATGACCCAGCCCGGTACGTCGCCGGCGTCGTCGTGGCGACGTCGGCGGACGAAGTGGTGCACGACGGTGCGAGGCCGGACGATGGGGTGTCTGGTCATGGTGTTCCTCTCAGTTTCCGGACGTGAGCTGCAGGCCGACCACGCCGGGATAGAACGCGAACACCACCGTGACCGGAAGGATCGCGAAGACCACCGGGACCATCATCAGGACCTCGCGGCGCCCGCCGGACTCGATCAAGGAGCGACGCGCGGACTCACGTGCGTCGGCCGCCTGGGCGTGCAGGACGTCGACCAGTGGGGTGCCGCGCTCGACGGCACCGGCCAGTGCCTCGGCGAACCGGGAGATGCTGCCGACCCCGGTGCGAGAGGCCAGGGCGTCGAACGCCTCGGCGACCGTGCCGCCGGCGTGGACGTCGGCCATGACCCGGCGCAGCTCATCGGCAAGCTCGCCGTGGGCGAGGGCCGAGACGCGCTGCACCGCGACGGTCGGGCTCTCGCCGGCGGCAACGGCCAGCGCCAGGAGATCGGCGATGGTGGGGAACTCCTGCTCCATCGCGCGCTCACGCTCCACGACGCGACGCGTCAGGTCGCGATCACACCACCAGGCGGCGGCCAGTGCGCCCACCCAGCAGAAGACGAGGAGCGCCACTGGCGCAGTCGGGCGACGCGCGGCGACGAGGAGGCTGATCGCGATGCAGATGCCCGAGGCCGCGCCGACCCACCGGAGCTGACGGAGCCGGAAGTCCTCGACGCGCACCGCGGACCCGAGGCGGTCCAGACGCCGTCGGACGTCGTCGTCGCCTCCGATCGCCGTGACGACGGCCGTGCCGATCGCTCGCAGGCGGTCCGGGAACGACACCGACACGGAGTCGTCGGCCGGGATCGGCGACACGTCACGGACGTAGGGCGCGACTCGGTCGAGCAGCGCCGGACGGCGGGTGCCCGCCCACCCGGCGCCGAGCAGCACCACCCCGAGGGCGAACGCCCCGGCCATCGCTCCGCCCGTCGCTGGCGTGATCACGCGAACACCCGCCGCTCGCTCGGCAGTCGGCCGATCCGCATCATCAACCGGTACGCCACGACGCACACCACGGCCCCGCCGACGACGATCAGCCCACCGGTCGGCGTGGAGTAGCGGTCGACGACGTCGGATCGCCCCGCCATGCTCAGCAGGACCAGCCACGGCGCAGCCACCGCGAGCCGCGCTCCGTTGACGGTCCACGACTGCCGCGACTCCAGCTCGCCACGGGTGCGAAGGTCGTCGCGGAGGAAGCCGGAGAGCGAGCGCAGGACCCGGCCGAGGTCCCGGCCGCCCACGTGACGGGTCAAACGCAGCGCCTCGACGACCCGGTCGCCGGTGGGATCGGCCAGGCGCGACTTCAACCGGTCGAGAGCGTCGTCGAACCGGCCCGACGAGGCGTGGTCTCGTCCGAACTGCGCGAAGTACGGCCGCAGCTGCTCCGGGCCGCGCCGACCGAGGGCCGCCACGGCCTCGGGCAGGGACATGCCCGCCCGCACGCCGGCGGCGAGGTGGTCGACGACATCGGGCCACGCGGCCCTCCGCTCCCGCAGCAGCCGTTCGCGTCGGCCACGCCGGACGGCGCCCGGCAGCACCGAGGCGAGCTGGCCCACACCGAGCCCGATCGTGGGTGAACCAGTCAGCCCAGCCGTGACGACCCAGGCGCCGGCGGCGCACCCCGCACCGGATCCGATGCTGCGCCACGCCACCGGAGACCGTCGGGCCGAGACTCGGCGAAAGCGTCCCGGATTCGGCGTGGACCACCACGAGACGATCAGCGTGAGCCCGAGGCCGACCACCAACCCGATCAGAACCCCCACGAGCCACCTCCGAGCAGGGAGTCGAGGTCAAGCCCGGCGCGCTCGAAGGCGTCGCGGCGGGCGGGCCGCCCCACGGCCCGAACGAGGTCGCCGGAGCGTCGTTCGAAGACCGGTTCGCTCTCGACGCTGCCGGACTCGACCCGGCCCGTGACGGCGACGACCTCCTGCACGGCGCGACGGCCGGAGGAGTCCATCGCGGTGTGGACCACGAGATCGACCGTGCTGGCGACGGTCGGCACCACGAACCCCGCACCGATGTTCTCACCGGCGAGCAGCGGGAGGGTGCTGAGCTTCATCAGCGCCTGGCGCGCGGAGTTCGCATGGATCGATGCCAGTCCCGGCAGCCCGGAGTTCAGCGCCAGGAGGAGGTCGAGGCACTCCGCCGCCCGCACCTCGCCGATGATGAGGCGACTCGGGCGCATGCGCAGCGACTCCTTCACCAGCGCGCGGAGGTCGATCTCGCCGTTGCCCTCGAGCCCGGGTGGACGACACTGGAGCTGGACCCAGTCGGGGTGGGTGATCTGCAGCTCGTAGACCTCCTCGGCCGAGACGACACGTTCGTGTCCCGGGATCGCCCCAGCAAGGCAGTTGAGCAGCGTGGTCTTGCCGGCCTGGGTGGCGCCGGAGACGACGATGTTGAGGCCAGCCACCACGCTGCCGCGCAGGAACCGGGCCGTCGCGGTGTCGAGGGTGCCGAGGTCGACGAGTGCCTCGAGGTCGTGGGCCCGGGCGACGAACTTGCGAATGTTGACCGCGGTGAAGCCATTCGAGATCCCGTCGAGCACGACGTGGAGGCGATGTCCGCCGGGGAGGTTGGCATCGACGAAGGGCTGGCTCACGTCGAGGCGCCGGCCCGTGGTCGACAGCATCCGCTCGACCAGCTCGCGCACCCCGTCGGCCGTGAGGATGATGCTCGTCAGCTCGTGCCGACCGCCGCGGGCCACGAACACCCGGTCCGGCGCGTTGATCCAGATCTCCTAGGGCGTTGCTACCGGCTCCGTTCACGCCACGTCGGAGGTCGTCCACCCTCGCGCCAGATCACGAGTCGGAGATCAGCGAGAAGCGCAGTAGTGGCCGCAGCGTGCGCTGCAACAGCATCGCGCGCGATGTGCTTCTTGTGAAGGAGAGCATCGGTGATCGTCACGAGCGTCCGGTTGGCGCGTGACATCGCTTCGTCGATGCGTTGGGCTTCCTCGAGCGTGAGCCACTTCTGCCCGGGGAAGTCTGGAGCAGGTTCGGCCACGTAGGGCTCGTCCGCGTTAAGCCGACCCTCGCGGCGTCGCGCCCGCATTCGACCCGTCCAACGTTTGCGCATGGCTCTGTGGAAGATGCATCGCGGTGAACGACCTTCGGCCGGGCGACTGGTCGCGTCGGGGAACAGCGAGCAATCAACACACTCGCGGTAGTCCTGCTCATCGTTACTCACGCTGTTTACGCCTGCAGGCAGATCGCTCAGCACTCGCTGTAATCACGGCACGATCCTATGTATCCCTACCGTCAACCGTCTGCCGTGTGCACTGCATTAACGCTGATTAACGCAGTTTTGGTCCCTGCGGCGTGTCGACTGGACTCGTCCGGCGGTCGGACGGGAACGTCCGGTCATGTCGAGCCGCCACCACAAACACGTCTACGGACTGCGCGGGCTTCGAGCCCTTCTGAGAGACGGACGGTTTGTGGTGGTCGCTGGGTATGGCGAACGACCCCGTGAGATGCCGCACCTTGAGTGCTCTGCCCTAGACCGATGCGCCAACCCAACAGGCTCGGAACCCACAGGAAGGAGAGGTCCTTGACCTCACCGGCCAGCACTGCGTTAGCAGTCCCGAGCCGCCGTCACGAAACCGCTTCAGATCTCCCGCACCGTGAGTGCTTCGTTGAGAGCGCGGGTCGTGTCGGTCGCTGGAGGCTGCTGAAACGGCCATGTGAGATGTCGTGCCCTGAGCACTGATTGACGTAGGTCGCCGCCAGTGGCCTCCACCCTTCCACCGGCGACTCCACACCCGCTGAACCACCCACAGAACGGAGATACACCCATGCCCGCATACGTCGGAATCGACTGGAGTGAGTCCTACCAAGACTGGGCTGCTGTCGACCACGAAGGCACCAAGATCGAGGGAGGACGGTTCCTCGAGACACCGGACGGCTTCGATGACTTCGAGGCCCGCATCAGGGCTCTCGCTGACCCCGAGACCGGCACCCTGCCCACGATCGCGATCGAGACCGAGAAGGGCCTGACGGTCGCCAACCTGCGTCGTCGGGGCTACGCCGTCTACGCGATCAACCCGCTCAAGGTCTCGAACTACCGCACGCGCAAGGCAACGAGCCGCGGCAAGAGCGACAAGGGCGACGCGATGATGATCGCCAACATCGTCCGGACAGACCCCGACGACCACCGTGCGCTGCCGAACATCACGCCGAGCGGTCACGCGATGACCGTGCTGTCCCGCGCCCATCAGGACGAGATCTGGCGTGTCACGTCGATCGCGGCCGAGATGCGCAGCGTGCTGCGTACCTACTACCCGACCGCCCTCGAGGTCTATCCCACCAAGACCCTCGTCAGCGACGAAGCGCGCACCGTCCTCCGGGCCCTGCCCACTCCGACGGCTGCGGCCGCGAAGCGCGCCGCCGGGTGGAAAACTCTGCTCCGCGACTCAGGTCGGGTGAAGTACATCGACCGAGACGCCGCCCGCCGCATCGAGTCATTCCGGGCGCCGACCCTGCGGGTCGACCCCGTCGAGGAGGCCGCGCTCGGCGCCCGACTGCAGGCCCTCATCACCACGCTCGACGGCGCCGTCACCGCGCAGCGCACCATCGAGGAGCAGATGATGAACGCCGTCCGCCAGCACCACTACTACCCGCTGCTGCAGCCGATCGTCGGCATCGGGGACACCATCGCCGCCCGACTCCTCGGCGAGATCGGCGACGACCCCTACCGGTTCGACAACAAGAACTCGATCCGTTCCTACGCGGGGACGGCGCCCATCACTCGAGCGTCCGGGAAGTCCATGGTCGTCAACCGGCGCCGCGTGAAGAACAACAGGCTCAACAACGCGATGTACATGTGGGCCTTCAGCGCCGCCCGCTTCTCTCCCGGCGCAAAGATGCACTACGGCGTTCGCCGGGAGCAGGGCGAGCGCCACGCGGCCGCTCTGCGCAACCTCGGGAACCGACTCATCGGCTGCCTCTGGCACTGCATGACCACCGGCGAGGTCTGGGACGAGCACCGCGTCTGGGGCCACCGCTACACCCTGCCGCCCGCCATGCCCCTCACCGTCGACCTCGACAGCGAGGAGATGCGTCTCGAGACCACTCTCGAGGGCTTCGACGCGGCCATGGAGGCCGCCGCCGAGACCGCGTGACCCGACACGACGCGAAGGACCCCAGCACGAGCAATCGTGCTGGGGTCCTGTTCGCTGAACCACCACTGCCGCAGCGTCCAATGAGTACTCGAGGCACAAGCCCTCGGTGTCTCCACAACACCTCGGGAACCTCCTCGCGGAGGCGGACACTTCAAGCGGTCAAGCGGAGTCGGAATGAGTCTAGTCCCAGCCCTTGCCGGTCACAATCAACACGGACGGTCAGCCTGCCGTCAGAGTGCGGTGGCTACGTGAGATGTCTCGACCGACGGGTCATCGACCAACGGCTGCAGCACCCCGAGCCCGGCGACGTCGGCGACCAGTCGAGCGACCTCGACGTCGGTCTCGTCGAGCGTGCGCACCGCCCCGGTCAGGCTGGCCCGCTCGTGATCGGCCACGACGTCCTGGGCCGCCTGCCGCACCGCGGCCGGATCGGCACGCGGGTCGATCCGGCGCTCCCGCACCAGCTCACGGACGCGCGTCGTCAAGGTCGTTGCAGGATCCACCCCAGATCCCTTTCCTCGGAAAGTCGTGCCGACGAGACTGGCCCGACCCCCGCAAACCCTGCAACCACCCGAGACGGGGGCTGTGGACAACGAGGTCAGGGTAGGTCACCGGACCGAGTTTTCGAGGCTCGCGCCGTGGGCGGCACTCACACCTCAACCGGAGGTGGGGTCTCGATCAGACTCTCGCCCGGCTGATGACGAATCGGTGGACTCCGAGTCCCGCCCACCAGGCCGCGATCGCCACCCATCCCCAGCCCACGTACGCCTCACCGTCAGAGATCGACCACACGCCGAGTCCCGCGAACGCAGCCCCGAACAAGAACGCCCCCACCACTGAATCACCGAAGCGAGCATCTTCCGTTGGTCCGCGTGACCCAGACACTCCGCCGTCCGGGTGATCCGGGCGCCAGGACTTGTAGATCCAGTACACCGCCGCCATCCCGGTCACGGCAGCCCAGAACCCATACAGCCAGAAGATGTCCCCCGCAATGACCTGCATCCCGACCAACAGGAAGGTGAGGACCGCGTAGCCCCATGCCCTGGACCGCGACGACGGGCCTCCGCGTCGCAGATAGTCCTCGAACACCCTTGGCTCCTGTTCGTTCCGTCCTGACAGAAATGTAGGACGAACGTGTCAGTTCCGCACCAGCGCCGAAGCCACGTGCTTAGGCTCTCGCCCGTGCAGTTCCTTGCCCACGTAGCCATCGGCGCTGCGATCGCCCTGCTCGCACCGTGGCTCGAGCGCACGTACCGGGCCCGCTACGGCAGTGACGATGGCGACGGGGAGACGAAGTTCCTGGTCGGCGCCGGAGTCTGGTACCTGATCTTCGAGCGATAGAGCGCGTGCGGCGCCACGGGAACACCGACGTCGACTGCTCCGCCGCTCGAGGTCGACGACGAAGGGGTGTCTCGAAAGGGCTCCCTCAGCCCATCACCCGACCGAGGTTTCGAGGCTTGCGCCGCAGGCGGCGTTCGCACCTCAACCACCGGTGGTGCAGGAGCGCCGCGGGCGGCCTCCCCCGCTCGACCAGCGGGGACGGTCAGGCGTCGAGGGCGTCGTCGACGGTGTCGAAGACCTGGGGGGTGTAGTCCTCGGACGGGGTGTCGTCACCGGGCTCGCTGACGTCGACGTCGGGGTCGGGCAGGAGTCCGTCGGGGTCGACGAGTCGCACCTCGTGCCCGTCGATACGCAGGCGACGGATGCCCTCCAGCAGCATGCGCCGTGCGACGTCGTGCACCCGGTGCACGCGGTGCAGGTCGATCACCACCACGCCGTCATCCTCCGGCTCGGCCTCCAGGCCGCGCAGCACGCGCTCGGCCTCGATGAAACGCAGGTCGCCCGCCACCTCGTGCACCGAGGGCGCGTCGTCGGCCTGGGCCTTGGGCACCCGCACGACCGACCGGGCCGACTCCGGTGCCTCCATGAGGTGGAGGCCCATGTCGGCCGAGAGCTTCTCGAACGTCCGCACGCCCCGGCTGCTGTTGCCGTGCTCGTCGAGCCGCGGCGAGAACACCGCGATGCCGACCTGCCCGGGCAGCACGCCGATGAGCCCGCCGGCCACGCCACTCTTGGCCGGGATACCCACCGTGGTGAGCCAGTCGCCCGCCGCGTCGTACATGCCGCAGGTCGCCATGACGCTGAGCACCTGGCGGGTCACGCCGGGCTCGAGCACGCGAGTGCCGTCGGGCGCCACGCCGTTGGCGGCGAGCACCGACGCCATGCGCGCGAGGTCCTCGACCGTCACCGAGACCGAGCACTGGCGGATGTAGCCGCGCACCACGTCGGCCGGGTCGTCGGTCAGGGTCCCCACCGTCTTGAGCATGTACGCGATCGCCATGTTGCGGTCGGAGGTCGAGAGCTCGGACTCGAACACCTGCTCGTCGACCGACAGGTCGCGGCCGGCCAGGCGCGAGTACAGGTCGACGATGCGCTCCGAGCGCTTGTCGGCGTCGTCGCCCGCCACCAGGGCGTGGGCCGCGATGGCACCGGCGTTGATCATGGGGTTGCGCGGCCGTCCGGTCGACGGCTCGAGCGAGATCTCGTTGAACGCGTCACCCGACGGCTCGACGTCGATCCGCTCCAGCACTCCCGCGAGGCCCTGGTCGTGGATCGCCATGGCATAGGTGAACGGCTTGGAGATCGACTGGATCGTGAACTCCACGTCGGCGTCACCGGCGCTGTACACCTGACCGTCGAGCGTCGCGATCGCCACCGCGAAGCGGTCGGGGTCGGCGCCCGCCAGCTCGGGGATGTAGTCGGCGACCGCCCCGTCGTCCTCGCCGCAGATCTCGAGCAGCTCGGCCAGGTAGTCGTTCATGGGCGCCTTCATGCCCCGATGCTGTCACGGGCTTCGGCAAGGATGACCCCATGAGGTCCGATCTCGCGCCCTGGCGCCTGGGTCCGCAGCTGCTGGCCGCCGACCCTCCGGGTCGCCCACGGCCCGACACCCCCGCCGGACCTTCGGGTCGCCCACGGCCCGACACCCCCGCCGGTGTCGTACGGCACTTCGGCGCCGTCCAGTCGCAGGAGCACCTCTGGGCCCCGTGGGCGGTGGGTCGCCGGTGCGGAGCCACGTTCACCGAGGTGCTCGACGGGCTCTGGCCGGCCGGAGTCGTCCGCACGCACGTCCTGCGCACCACGTGGCACTACGTGCACACGGCCGACCTGCCGTACGCCATCGCCGCCACCTCCGACCGCGTGATGCGCCAGGTCCTCGCCACCATGCGGCGGGCCGGCCTCGACGAGGCTCGACTCCTCGCAGCCAGCGAGGTCGTCACCCAGGCGGTGCGCGAGAGGCCCGGTTGCACGCGTGATCACATCGCCGAACGCCTCCGGGAGGCCGGGTACGAGGAAAAGTCCAGCCGGCTCGCTCACGTCGTGATGACCGCTGAGCTGCGGGGCGAGATCGGGGGCGAGCGTCGCCCCGGTCAGCACGAGTACTACCCGCTCGAGCTCGCCCCGCTCCCCTCCTTCGACGACTCCCTCGCCTGGCTCGCCCGCACCTACGCGCGCGGTCACGGACCGTTCACGGCCCACGACCTCGCCTGGTGGTCGAGCCTCACGGTCTGCCAGGCACGCACCGCGATCGAGCTGGCCGACCTCCGGCCCGCCACGGTGGCCGGTCAGGACCTCTGGTCGCTCGGCGAGCCCGTCCTCGTCGACGTGCCGCCGGTGCTGCTGCTGCCCAACTTCGACGAGGTCATCTCCCACGTCCGCGACGCGACGGTCAGGGCCGACGTCGGCCCCGGCTACGACGAGGCCATGTTCGCCACCGGGCTGCTGTTCCTCGACGGGCGCCTCTGCGGCCACTGGCGTCGCACCGTCACGGGCGACCAGGTCGCGGTCGAGACCACCGCGAACCGTGATCTGACCACGTCGGAGCGTCGTCATCTGACCGCCGAGATCGACCGCTTCCGCGCGTTCGTGACGGGCTGAACCAGGCGCCGCGCGACCTCGACCGCAGGCCGCCGACACCGTCTACTCGTGGGTAGTTCCCACACGGTCGGGCCGGCGCGCGCGAATGTCGTCACGACACTGTGAACCCGGGAGTTCGGCCGAGGTCCGGCGCGTTAGGGTGAGCACACATCCCCTGTGTTCACCGCGCTATTCGGAAGAGGCGATCTGGGCCGTGGCCGAGTCCTCCACCACTGACAACTCCAACTCCCCCCAGCCTGACTTCGGGCCCAATCAGTGGCTCGTGGAGGAGATGTTCGAGCGCTACCAGGCCGACCCGAAGTCCGTCGACGGCGAGTGGGCCGACTTCTTCGCGAAGGGCGGCACGCCCGACGGCGGATCCGCCGCGACCGCCACGAACGGCGCCACCCCGGCCAAGACCCCCGCGAAGGCCGCTGCGGCCACCGCGAGCGCGAACCAGTCCACGGCCGCCACCGCGCCGAAGGCCGAGCCCACGGTCGTCACGCCCACCAGCACCACGCCGGCCGTCTCCAACGGCACGGTGCCCGACGGATCCAGCAAGTCCCCCGTCGCCAAGGCCTCGCCCACCGTGGTGAAGTCCACCACCGCCGCCACCGGTGTCGCGCCCGCCACCACGCCGCCCACCGACCCCGGCGAGGTCGAGAAGGTCGTGCTGCGGGGCGCCGCCGCCCGTACCGCCCAGAACATGGACGCCAGCCTCGCGGTGCCCACCGCGACCTCGGTCCGCTCCGTGCCGGTCAAGCTGCTCTTCGACAACCGCACGGTCATGAACAACCACCTCGCCCGCGCCCGCGGCGGCAAGGTCTCGTTCACGCACATCATCGGCTACGCCGTGGTCCGCGCCGTCGCCTCGCTGCCGGAGATGAACACCGGCTACGAGACCAACGACAAGGGCAAGCCGGTCCAGCTCAAGCCCGAGCACGTCAACTTCGGCCTCGCGATCGACCTCCAGAAGCCCGACGGCAGCCGCCAGCTGCTCGTGCCGAGCATCAAGGCCGCCGAGACGATGAGCTTCGCGCAGTTCTGGCAGGCCTACGAGGTCATGGTCAAGAAGGCCCGCGACGGCAAGCTCGAGGTCTCCGACTTCCAGGGCACCACGGTCTCGCTCACCAACCCCGGTGGCATTGGCACCAACCACTCCGTACCGCGTCTGATGGCCGGCCAGGGCGTCATCGTCGGTGTCGGCTCGATGGAGTACCCGCCGGAGTTCCAGGGCGCGTCCGAGCACACGCTCGCGCAGATGGCGATCAGCAAGATGATGACGCTGACCTCCACCTACGACCACCGCGTGATCCAGGGCGCCCAGTCGGGTGAGTTCCTCAAGCGCGTCCACCAGCTGCTGATCGGCGGCGAGGGCTTCTACGACGAGATCTTCCGCGCGCTGCGCATCCCCTACGAGCCCATCCGCTGGGCCCAGGACATCGCCGTCAGCCACGACGACGACATCGACCGCCAGGCCCGCGTGCTCGAGCTCATCCACGCGTTCCGCGTCCGTGGTCACCTCATGGCCGACACGAACCCGCTGGAGTACAAGCAGCGCAGCCACCCCGACCTCGACACCGCGTCGCACGGCCTGACGCTGTGGGACCTCGACCGCGAGTTCCCCACCGGTCCGTCGTTCGGCGGCGAGCGCCGCTACATGAAGCTGCGCGAGATCCTCGGCATCCTGCGCGACTCGTACTCGCGGACGATCGGCACCGAGTACATGTACATCGAGGACCCGGCGGAGCGTCGCTGGTTCCAGGAGCGCCTCGAGCGCGGCTACACCAAGCCGCCGCGCGAGGAGCAGCTCCGCATCCTGGCCAAGCTCAACGAGGCCGAGGCCTTCGAGACGTTCCTGCAGACCAAGTTCGTCGGTCAGAAGCGCTTCAGCCTCGAGGGCGGCGAGACCACGATCCCGCTGCTCGACGAGATCTGTGAGGAGGCCGCCGGCGACGGCCTCGAGGAGGTCTGCATCGGCATGGCCCACCGCGGCCGCCTCAACGTGCTGGTCAACATCGCTGGCAAGAGCCCCGGCGCGGTCTTCCGCGAGTTCGAGGGCAACATCGACCCACGCACCGTGCAGGGCTCCGGCGACGTCAAGTACCACCTGGGCGTCGAGGGCGAGTTCACCTCTGAGCACGGCGACACGATCAAGGTCTCGGTCGCGGCCAACCCGTCGCACCTCGAGGTCGTCGACCCGGTGCTCGAGGGCATCACCCGCGCCAAGCAGGACGTCCTGAACCGCGGCGAGGAGTTCCCGGTGCTGCCGGTCCTCGTGCACGGCGATGCCGCGTTCGCCGGTCAGGGGGTCGTGGCCGAGACGCTCAACCTCTCGCAGCTGCGTGGCTACCGCACCGGTGGCACGATCCACGTCATCGTGAACAACCAGGTCGGGTTCACCACGAGCCCGTCCTCGTCGCGCTCCTCCACGTACTGCACCGACGTCGCCCGCATGATCCAGGCGCCGGTCTTCCACGTCAACGGCGACGATCCCGAGGCCTGCATCCGCATCGCGGCGCTCGCCTACGAGTACCGCAAGACGTTCCACAAGGACGTCATCATCGACCTCATCTGCTACCGCCGTCGCGGCCACAACGAGGGCGACGACCCGTCGTTCACCCAGCCGCTGATGTACGACACGATCGAGAAGAAGAAGTCGGTGCGCAAGCTGTACACCGAGGCCCTCGTCGGTCGTGGCGACATCACCATGGGCGAGGCCGAGGCGGCACTGGCCGACTACCAGGCCCGACTCGAGCGCAACTTCAAGGACGTCAAGGACGCCGAGCACTCCGACCTCGACTACACGCGCACGCCGGACTACCCGGAGAAGCCCGAGCTGCCCGGCGCGCTGCAGACAGCGATCACGCCCGAGGTGCTCAAGGCGATCGCGGACTCGTACACCAACGTCCCGGAGGGCTTCACGGTCCACCCGAAGGTCCTCCCGCAGCTGCAGCGTCGCGCCGCGTCGATCACGGCCGGCCCGATCGACTGGGGCACGGGCGAGATCCTCGCGATGGGCTCGCTGCTGCTCGACGGCCGTCCGGTCCGCATGGCTGGTCAGGACTCGCGTCGAGGCACCTTCTCGTCGCGCTTCGCCACGATCATCGATCGCCAGAACGCCGACGAGTGGACCCCGCTGTCCAACATCGCCGAGGACCAGGCGCCGTTCTTCATCTACGACTCCCTGCTGAGCGAGTACGCCGCGCTGGGCTTCGAGTACGGCTACTCGGTCGCTCGACCCGAGGCACTCACGATCTGGGAGGCCCAGTTCGGCGACTTCATCAACGGCGCCCAGTCCGTCATCGACGAGTACCTGTCGTCGGGCGAGACGAAGTGGGGCCAGAAGTCCGGCGTCGTGCTGCTCCTGCCGCACGGCTACGAGGGCCAGGGCCCCGACCACTCGTCGGCCCGCATCGAGCGCTTCCTGGCGCTCGCGGCGAATGACGAGATCACGATCGCCCAGCCGTCGTCGCCCGCGTCGTACTTCCACCTGCTGCGCAAGCACACGCTGGAGGCCGAGCACCGTCCGCTGGTCGTGCTCTCGCCGAAGTCGATGCTCCGCAGCAAGGCCGCGGCGTCGCAGCCCGACGAGTTCACGAGCGGCACGTTCCGCCCGGTGATCGGCGACGACAAGATCGATCCCGAGCAGGTCGAGCGCGTGCTGCTCGTCACCGGCAAGCTGACGTGGGAGCTCCTGGCCGAGCGCGAGAAGCGCGAGGACACCCGCACCGCGATCGTGCGGGTCGAGCAGCTCTACCCGCGTCCCGCCGCCGAGCTGGCCGCCGAGCTCAGTCGCTTCCCGAAGCTCAACGAGGTTCGCTGGGTCCAGGACGAGCCCGAGAACCAGGGCGCCTGGCCGCACGTCAAGCACCACTTCACGGGCGCCTTCGACGGCGCACCGCTGAAGGGCGTCACGCGGCCCGAGTCCTCCACGACGGCCGTGGGCTCGCACCCGCGCCACGTCGCCGAGGCGCGCGAGCTGCTGGACCGCGCGTTCGCCTGAGCCGACGGAGCACGCATGTACTTCACCGATCGTGGGATCGAGGAGCTGCAGTCGCGCCGGGGTGACGAGACCGTCACCCTGGCGTGGCTCGCCGACCGGCTGGGCGAGTTCGTCGACACCAATCCCGAGTTCGAGGTCCAGATCGAGCGCTTCGCCACCTGGCTAGCGCGCCTGGACGATGACGATGACGAGGTCTGACCGAGCTCGGCGAGGGAACGGCCGAGTCAGGTCGAGTGATCCACAGCCGAAGGCCGTCTGACTGTCGAGGCCCGGTCGGCTGAGGCACCCGTCAGCCGACCGAGGTTTCGAGGCTCGCGCGCCAGAGCGCACTCGCACCTCAACCACCGGTGGCGGGGCAGACCTCAACCACCGGTGATCGGCTCAGCCGACGCGTCGCGCCAGCAGCGTCGCGTCCTCGATCTCGACGCTCTTCCCGTCGCGCTCCACGACCCGCGGCCGCTCCTCGACGACGAGCACCTCGACGTCCTCCGGCAGCGCGGGGAGCAGGTCGGCCGCGTGCCACATGGCGTCGTGCTGCCTGCGGGAGAGCTGCTCGAACACCTCCGACGGCGCGTGACCCACGACGAGAAGGTGGCCGCCGGGCGCCACCGCTCCCGCCAGCCGGCGGACGACATCGACCATCGCGGCTCCGGGATGCAGGAAGTGGGTCGTCACCAAGTCGAACGAGCGCCCCTCGGCCTCGAACGCACGCGCATCGACCTGCCACCAGTCGGTGCGGTCGGCCACGCCGGCCGCGGCCGCGTGCTCGGCGGCGCGGGCCAGGCCCTCGGACGAGAAGTCGGCGCCGGTGACGGTCCATCCCTGCTGGGCGAGCCAGATGACGTCGCCACCCTCGCCGCATCCGAGGTCGAGTGCGGTGCCCGGCTTCAGGGTCGAGATCTCGGTGACGAGCTGCGGATTCGGCTTGCCGCTCCAGATCTTGTCGCCGGTGGAGTACCGCTCGTCCCAGCCCGGGACCTCGAAGTAGTCGGCGGCGTCGCGGTCGTGGGCGTTGTCGTGCTGATGCTCGGTCATGGGTCCAGCCTTCCGGCCGGGCCCGGTCGTGGCAACTTCCTTTGCCGTTGTGGCAAGATCGCGGCCATGGACGACCAGATCGAGCAGGTGCTGGACGGCGTCGGCCCTCGCCTGCGTGCCCTGCGGGTCGCGCGCGGGGCGACACTCGCCGATCTCGCCACCGACACGGGCATCTCGGTCAGCACGCTGTCACGGTTGGAGTCCGGGCAGCGCCGTCCGAGCCTCGAGCTCCTGCTGCCCCTGTCGCGCGTGCACCAGGTGCCGCTCGACGAGCTGGTCGACGCCCCGGAGACCGGCGACCCCCGCGTCCGGGCCAAGCCGGTCGTGCGTCACGGTCGCACGTTCATCCCGCTGACCCGCCGCCCCGGCGGGTTGCAGGCGTTCAAGATCATCATCCCGCCGCATGACCCGCCCGAGCCCTACGCACCGAGGGTGCACGAGGGCTACGAGTGGATCTACGTCCTGTCCGGGCGACTGCACCTCGAGCTCGCCGGCCAGGTCACGGACGTCGGTCCGGGTGAGGTCGTCGAGTTCGACACCCGAACGCCGCACGTCGTGGCGAACCGGGGCGACATCCCGGCCGAGATCCTCGGCCTGTTCGGCCCGCAGGGCGAGCGGATGCACGTCCGTTCAGGGCAGTAGACCCGCGGTCAGCGCGTCAGGACGATCTTGCCGAACAGCGAGCCGTCGATGACCTTGGCCAGGCCGTCGGCCGCCTGCTCCATCGGGATGACCGAGTCGATCAGCGGACGCAGGCCCGTGACGTCGAGGAACTGCGCGAGCCGGTGCAGCTCGTCGCGGGTGCCCATCGTGGAGCCGTGCACGCGCATCTGCTGGAAGAAGATCCGCGTCAGCTCCGCCGGCGGGGCATCGCCCGAGGTGGCTCCGGAGATCACGATCGTGCCGCCGGGACGCATCGCGCGCACCGAGTGCGACCACGTGGCGGCGCCGACCGTCTCCATCACCGCGTCGACCTTCGACGGGAGACGGGCCCCCGACTCGAAGACCTCGTGCGCGCCGAGCTCGAGCGCCTTGGTGCGCTTGTCCTCGTCACGGCTCGTGGCGTAGACGCGGAATCCTGCCGCGGCCGCGAGCGAGATGAGCGCCGTCGCGACACCGCCACCGGCACCCTGCACGAGGACCGTGTCGCCCTGCTTCAGGTCCGACTGGGTGAAGAGCATGCGGTACGCCGTGAGCCACGCCGTCGGCAGGCACGCGGCCTCCTCGAACGACAGGCCGGCCGGCTTGGCGATCACGTTGCGACGCGGCACCGCGACCTTGTCGGCGAAGGTGCCGGCGTGCCGCTCCGACAGCAGCGACCGCTTCGGGTCCAGCGTCTCGTCACCGCGCCACGAGGGGTCGCTGATGACCGAGTGCACGAGCACCTCGTTGCCGTCCTCGTCGTACCCGGCGGCGTCGCAACCGAGGATCATCGGCAGCGACTCTGACTTCAATCCCACCCCGCGCAGGCTCCACACGTCGTGGTGGTTGATTGAGGCGGCCTTGACCGTGACCGTGGTCCAGCCGTCCGGCACCTCCGGATCGGGGCGCTCGCCGACGACGAGTCCGGCCAACGGGTCGTCGGGATTGATGGATCCGGCGTAGACGGCGAACATGCGTGAGCCTTTCAGTACGGGCGGCGCGCCACGCCCTCGCGGCGCGCGGTGTCGGTGACGGCGCGCGACACGGCCTGGGCCACGCGCGGGTCGAACGGCGACGGGATCACGTAGCCCTCGTGCAGGTCGTCGCCGACCAGGTCGGCGATCGCCTGGGCGGCCGCGAGCTTCATGCCCTCGGTGATGCGGGTGGCGCGCACGTCGAGCGCACCTCGGAAGATGCCCGGGAAGACGAGGACGTTGTTGATCTGGTTCGGGAAGTCCGAGCGGCCCGTGGCCACGACGCGGGCGTAGCGCTGCGCCACCTCGGGGTGCACCTCGGGCGTCGGGTTGGCCATCGCGAAGATGATCGCGTCGGGCGCCATCTGGGCGATGCCCTCCTCGGGCGTGGTGCCGCCCGAGACCCCGATGTACACGTCGGCGCCGTGCAGGGCGTCCACGATCGTGCCCGGGCGCGCGTACTCGGCGGACTGGTCGGCGATCCACTGCTTGGCGACGTTCAGGTCGCTGCGGCCCCCGTGGATCACGCCGGACCGGTCGGTGACCTGGATGCGACGCACGCCCGCGGCCTGCAGCATCTTCATGATCGCGGCGCCGGCGGCGCCGGCCCCCGAGATGACGACCTTGAGCTCGGTCATGTCGCGCTCGGTGAGTCGCACCGCGTTGATGAGTGCCGCGAGCGTGACGACCGCCGTGCCGTGCTGGTCGTCGTGGAAGACCGGGATGTCGAGGCGCTCGATCAGGCGCTGCTCGATCTCGAAGCAGCGTGGTGCCGAGATGTCCTCGAGGTTGATGCCGCCGAAGGACGGTGCGAGCCGGGCCACGGTCTCGACGATCTCGTCGACGTCGGTCGTGGCGAGCGCGATCGGGATGGCGTCGACCCCGCCGAACTGCTTGAACAGGACGGCCTTGCCCTCCATGACCGGCATCGACGCGGCCGGACCGATGTCGCCCAGGCCCAGCACCGCGGTGCCGTCGGTCACGACGGCCACGGTGTTGGAGACCCACGTGTACTCGTGCGCGACCTCGGGATCGGCGTGGATCGCCTCGCACACGCGGGCGACACCTGGCGTGTACGACATGGAGAGGTCGTCGGAGTCACGCAGCGGGACCGTCGCGGCGATCTCCATCTTGCCGCCGCGGTGCAGCGAGAAGACGGGGTCGTCGGGGTCGAGGGGCGTCGTGATGTCGATGTCGGTGGCAACCATGTGTGCTGTGGGGCTCGAGTCTTGGGAGAAGGGAACGACTGAGGTCGTGCGGCTCGGGACACCGGAGGGATCGAGCCTCGGCGGAGCAGGTGGCGCGGAACGCCCGGAACGGGGGCAGGTCGTGCCCGTCATCCATCGTGCCACAGGCCCCTGTCAGGGCTGGTCAGGACCCTTCGCTCGCCGCGCGCTCGACGATCGCTCGGTTGACCGGGGGCGCAAGCACGCAGACCAGCACGACGAGGGCGGCCAGACCGGCGCCCAGCGGCAGGTAGCGCACCGCCAGGACATCGCCGTCGACGTTGCGCAGGCTCCACGCGATCAGGAGCTGCAGCAGCTGCGTCATGACGATCGGTCCTCGCGCGCCGTGGCGACCCCGCAGCAGCAGCACAGCGGCCACGAGCTGCGTGCCGCCGTAGAGGAGGAAGAAGACGGCGACGCCCACGCCGACCGCCACACGTTCGCCGTTGATCGAGCCGAGATCGGCGACGGCCAGCGCGATGACGGCCAGTGCCTCCACCGTGACGACGGCAGCCGCGACCGTGAGAAGGCGGCGGACGGTCGGAGGCCAGGTGTCGGACACGGCGCCAGCCTACGGAATGGCAGCAGAACGAGGAGTGAGGCAGGCCTGTGTGACGGATCGAACACGATCTGAATTGCTACATCCTTGTAAACAGTCCGGTTTGTTGAAATCATCATGAACAAGCGCGTTCACGAGGGATTTTCCTTCCAACATCTGGACAAGAGCCCTCGCGCCACACTTTACTTTTCACATCGCTACCCGAAGTTCTCGGGAAGGAGCATCCGCCATGGATTGGCGCCACAAGTCGGCCTGTCTCGACGAGGACCCGGAGCTCTTCTTCCCGATCGGCAACACCGGGCCCGCGATCATGCAGATCGAAGAGGCCAAGCTCGTGTGCCGTCGGTGCGACGTCAGCGACCAGTGCCTCACCTGGGCCCTCGAGTCCGGTCAGGACCACGGCGTCTGGGGCGGTCTGAGCGAGGACGAGCGTCGCGCTCTCAAGCGCCGCAACGCTCGCGCCCGCATCCGCACCGCCTGAGCCGCGCCCCCGCTACGCGTCGAGCGTGATCGACACGGTCGTCCCGCCACTGGGGCGCCGTTCGAACGTGAGGGTGCCGTCGAGCTCGGTCTGCACCAGCGCGGTCACGATCGACAGCCCGAGGCTGTCGCCGGTGCGGAAGCCCTCGGGCATGCCCACCCCGTCGTCACTGACGCGCAGCCGGATCCGGTCACGGATGCGGTTCGACGCCACCGTGATCTGACCTCCGCCGTCGCCGAACGCGTGCTCGGCGGCGTTCTGGATCAGCTCGGTCAGCACCATCGACAGCGGGGTGGCGACCTCGCCCGAGAGCTGGCCGAACGACCCGATCCGGGTCGCGACGATCGACCGCTCCCCCGCCACGTCCAGCACCGTGCGCAGGAGCCGGTCGGCGATGTCGTCGAAGTCGACCACGTCACCGAACGACTGGCTCAGCGTCTCGTGGACCAGGGCGATCGAGCCGACCCGTCGCTCCGCCTCCTGGAGCGCGTGTCGCGCCTCGTCGGTCGACATCCGCCGAGCCTGCAGGCGCAGCAGCGCGGCCACGGTCTGCAGGTTGTTCTTGACCCGGTGATGGATCTCGCGGATCGTCGCGTCCTTCGTCATCAGCTCACGCTCGCGAAGGCGCAGCTCCGTGACGTCGCGCAGCAGGATGAGCGCGCCGGCCGGACGTCCCGACGACGTGAGCGGGATGCGTCGGACCCGCAGCGAGGCCGCCGCGTTCTCGAGCTCGCCTGAACCGCCCTCCAGACCCACCAGCAGGCCGGGCACGGCGTGGCGCGGGGTCCGGCGGTCCATCAGGCCGGCGGTCACATCGACCATGCGGGTGCCGATCAGGTCCCCGACGAGGCCGAGCCGGCGGTACGCCGAGAGCGCGTTCGGGCTCGCGAAGCGCACGAGCCCGTCGGGCCCGGTGCGGACGAAGCCGTCGCCGACCCGGAGCAGGTCGACGACCGTGGAGCGGTCGGCGGACTCCGGGAACTCGCCGGAACGGATCATCTCCAGCAGGTCGCCGGCCACGTCGAGGTACGCCGACTCCAGCGCACCGGCGCTGCGGAGGCCCGGTGCCTCGCGGCGGCGCTCGACGACGGCGATGATCCGCCCGTCGCGCCGCACCGGCACGAACTGCGTGGAGCGACCCGCCGCGTCGACCTCGCCGTCGACCGTGACACCTCGGACGAAGGCGCGCTCGACGAGCGGGGCGGACCCCGACGGCAGTGAGACCCCGACGACGTCCTCCAGCAGGGCCGTCGGTCCGGTCGTGGGCCGCACCTGGGCCACGGCACACACGGCGGACTCCTCCGCCTCGGGCACCCACAGGACGAGGTCGGAGAACGCGAGGTCGGCGATGAGCTGCCAGTCGGCGACGAGGGCGTAGAGCCAGCGGGCGTCGTCGACGGACACGGCACTGCGCGAGCGCGTCATGTCCTCGAGCTGGCCCACGGGGTCACCCTACGTGGCACGATGGGAGCGATGACCGAGTCGACCTGGCTGTCCGTGCGCACGACCGGCATGGACGTGCCCGCCGACCGACCGCTCGACGCGATGACGGCCGAGCTGGTCCAGATGCTCGGCGACCCGTCCCCGCGACTACGCGAGGAGCTGGCGTACCCGATCCTCACGGCGTGGCTGCAGCGCGGCGTCTACGACGACCTGCTCAGCGGGCTCGGCGACGGGATCGTGTCGGGCCTCGGGTACGGCCTGGGGCGCGACGGCACCCCCGACGAGGACGGCGCCGAGGACTCCTCGGTGATCCGTCGCTCGTACAGCGCCCTGATGCTGGCCGAGATCGTCGGCCGCGACAACGACGTCCACCTGGTGCAGGCCGCGTCGGTGCTGGCGTGGGGCGACGCCGCCACGAGCTGGTACGTCCGCGAGCTCGACCACCGGGGCTGGATCCCGGAGATCGGCTGGGCCCACGCGATCGCCCACGGCGCCGATCTGCTCGCGGCGTTGGCGCGCTCGCGTCACTTCGGGGCCCTCGAGCTCACGGTGCTCCTCGACGTCGTGGCCGACCGCGTCCTGGCACCCACGGCCTACGCGTGGCGCCACGGCGAGGACGACCGACTCGCCTTCGCCGTCATGACCCTGCTCCACCGCAACGCCCTGGACACCTCGCTCGTCGAGCCCTGGCTCGCCCGGCTCGGCGCCGGCCTGCAGCCACCCCGGACCCGTGGACACCTCGACGCCGAGTGGCCCACCACCGAGGCGCGCAACACCTCCGCGTTCCTGCGGGCCCTGCACCTGCAGCTCGCCCTGGGCGTGCAGGGCCGCTCGGACCTGCGGGGTGATGCCGACCTCTTCGCCGAGCAGCCCGCCGGCCGGGCCGACCTGTTGCTCGCGGTGCTCGACCAGATCCGTTCCGAGAGCCCGTGGCTCTACCGACCCACCTCACGCACGCCCGTCCCGCCGGGCCGATCCGCCACCTTGTAACCTCCGTCACATGACTGACGAGCCGGTACACGGTGGAGTGATCGCGACCGAGGTCGCCCGGGCGCACGGCGTCGAGGCGATGTTCACGCTCTCGGGGGCGCACGTGTTCCCGATGTACGACGGGGCCGTGAAGGCGGAGCCGCCGATGCCCATCATCGACGTCCGCCACGAGCCGTCGGCCGTCTTCGCCGCCGAGGCCATCGGCAAGCTCACCCGCAAGCCGGGCCTCGCCGTGCTGACCGCCGGCCCCGGCGTCACCAACGGCGTCAGCCCCATCGCGCAGGCGCAGTTCGCCGGTTCCCCGCTCGTCGTGATCGGCGGCCGCGCACCCGACAACCGCTGGGGCCAGGGCAGCCTGCAGGAGCTCGACCACCCGCCGATCCTCGAGACCATCACGGCGCTCTCCACGACGGCCCGCACGACGGCCGACATCGGCCCCACGGTCGACGACGCGTTCCGCGTCGCGGGGTCGTCGCACCGCGGTCCCGCGTTCCTCGACGTGCCGATGGACCAGTTCTTCGGCACCGCGTCCCGTCACACCACCGCGGGCGCCGTCGACCCGATCGAGCCCGACGCCGACGCCTTGGCCACGGTCGCCGACCTGCTCGCCGGTGCCCAGCGCCCGCTGCTGATCCTCGGCACCGACGTGTGGGCCGACGGCGCCGAGGAGGCGGCGCTCCGCCTCGTGACCGAGACCGGCATCCCCGTCATCGCCAACGGCATGGGGCGCGGCATCGTGCCCGGCGGCCACTCGCAGCTCGTCACCAAGGCCCGCTCCGCCGCGCTGAACGGGGCCGACCTCGTGATCGTCGTGGGCACGCCACTCGACTTCCGTCTCGGCTACGGCGTGTTCGGCGGCAAGGAGGACACCACCCCGGCGCGGGTCGTCCACCTGGCCGACTCCCCCGCCCAGGTCTCGACGCACGCCGAGCTCGCCGCGAGCGCCTCCGGCGACCTGACGCGCGTGCTCGACGGCGTGCTGTCCGGTCTGCAGTCCACGAGCGGCGCCAAGCCCGACTGGTCGGGGTGGCTCGCCGACCTGCAGGACCAGGTCAAGGCCGGGGTCGAGCGCGACAACGCCCTGCTCACCGCCAGCGCCGACCCGATCCACCCCGCCCGCATCTACGGCGAGCTGCTCCCCCGACTGGCCGATGACGCCGTCGTGATCGGCGACGGCGGCGACTTCGTGTCGTTCGCCGGCAAGTTCGTCGAGCCGAGTCGTCCGGGCGGATGGCTGGACCCGGGGCCGTACGGCTGCCTCGGCGCCGGCCTCGGCGCGGCCATCGCCGCGCGCATCGCCCGCCCGTCGAGCCAGGTCGTGCTGCTGTTCGGCGACGGTGCCGCCGGCATGTCGCTGATCGACGTCGACACGCTGGTGCGCCACAACCTCCCGGTCGTCATGATCGTCGGCAACAACAGCGCGTGGGGTCTCGAGAAGGGGCCCATGCAGATGCTCTACGGCTACGACGTCGCGGCCGACCTCGCCCCGGGCACGCGGTACGACCAGGTCGTCACGGCGCTCGGCGGTGGCGGTGAGCTCGTGACCGACCCGAAGGAGATCGGCCCGGCCATCGACCGCGCCTTCGCGTCCGGCATCCCGTACCTCGTCAACGTGCTCACCGACGTCGACGCGGCCTACCCCCGGGCCACGTTCGGCATCTAGTCAGCCGCGAGAGCCACCAACAAAGTCGCTCCTCGCCACCAACAAAGTCGCTCCTGACCACCAACAAACTCTCTCGCGAGGGGAACGTCAGCGGCGGGTGGTGCGGACGGCGGTGGTGCGCTCCTTGCGCCAGTAGCCGGCGATGTCGCACGTGCCGCGGGCGTAGCCGTGCGCCCGCGCCCAGCGACGGATCGGCTTGAGCACCCCGGCCTCGCCGGCGGCCCAGAGGAACACCCGACGGTCGGCCGGGAGCACCAGCGCATCGAGGTGACGACCGAGCACGTCGTCGCCGGCAGCGGCGACGTCCGGATCGTCCAGGTGCAACCACGTCACCGACACCCCCGGGCGCAGCGCGAGCTCCTGCTCCTCGGCCGCGTCCGGCACGAGCACCGCCACGAGGGCTTCGGTCCCGTCGGCGAGCTCCTCCAGCCACCGCGCCACGGCCGGCAGGGCCGTGTGGTCGGCCAGCAGGACGAGCGTGTCGGCATCCGGCACCACCTCGAGCGACGACTTCGGCCCGGCGACCCAGAGGGACTCGCCCGGCTCGGCCCGCTGGGCCCAGTCCGAGGCCAGGCCGCCGGGGTGCACCACGAAGTCGACCCACACCTCAGCAGCCACCGGGTCGTACCGGCGGATCGTGTAGTCACGGTGCGGCGGGAACGGTCGCGGCCAGTCGAGCGTCGCACCGTCGGCGGCCAGCACCGGCGGGCGGATCGTGCCGTCGGCGTCGGGGAACACGAGCTTGACGTGCTCGTCCGGGACGCCGCTCGAGAACCCGGCCAGACTGGGGCCACCGAGGACCACCCGCACCATGCGCGGCGTCACGATCTCGCGCCGGATCACCTCGAGCTCGCGGACACCGCGGGTCTGATCAGCACCTGGCACGGACCCATTCTGCCCCCACCCAGAAGGTGAGGGTAGCCTCATCTGGTGGGGACGGGGAGCAGGACGACGCCGGCGACGGTGCGCACCTCCCGCCAGATCCTCTTCGGCCCGATCACCCACCACCGCCGCCTGATCGCCAGTGGCACCCCCCTCATCGTCCTGTGGCAGATGTGCGAGGCCCTGGTCCCGGTCATGATCGGCGTGACGATCGACGTCGGCATCGAGACCGGCGAGCTCCGGCCGTTCCTGCTCTCGTGCCTGGCGATCGTCGTGATCTTCACCTTCCTCAGCTACGGCTACCGCTTCGGCGCGATCTTCATGAACCGCGCGGTGCAGCTCGAGTCGCACCGCATCCGACTCGAGATCGCCGACAAGGCCGTGCAGCCGGCCGACGACCCGAAGCTCGCCGGTGAGTGGCTGTCGCTCGCCACCTCCGACGCCGACAAGGTGTCACTGCTGGTGCGCCAGTTCGGCTTCACTGTCGCGTCCCTCGTGACGGTGACCGCCACCGCGGTCTACCTCACGCGCACCGACATGACCCTGGCCCTGGTGATCCTGTTCGGCCTGCCCATCACGGTCGGGATCACCCAGCTCGTCTCCCCCGTCGTGGCCCGCCGCACCGACCGCGAGCAGTCAGCGATCGCGCGCGTCGCCGGCCTCGGTGGCGACCTGGTCGCAGGCCTGCGCCCCCTCAAGGGCATCGGTGCCGAGGACGCGGCGAGCCGCCGGTACCGCGGCGCGAGCCAGGCGGCCCGGACCTCCAGCATCGTCACCGCCCGGTCCTGGGGCTACATGTCCGGACTCACGACCCTGGTCTCCGGACTCTTCCTGGCCGTCGTGGCGTGGTTGGCCGGCTCCAAGGCCATCGAGGGCGACCTGACGCTCGGCGAGCTCGTCGCGATCGTGGGCCTGACGCAGTTCCTCGCCGAGCCCATCTCGATGCTGGGCGCGCTCTCGGCCCAGTTCGCCGCCAGCACCGCGTCGGCCCGCCGTCTCCACACGGCCCTCGCGACCCCGGTGCGGGTCCGGGACGGTCCCGACCACCTGCCGCCGGGCGTCCCGCGCGACCTGAGGTTCGACGGCGTCACGACCCCCGCCCTGACCGGGGTCGACCTGCGCTGCGGTCCCGGCCAGCTCGTCGCCGTGGCCTGCGACAGTCCCGACAGCGCCGACTCCCTCGTGGCCCTGCTCGACGGGTCGGCCGCCCCGAGCGGCGGCTCGGTCTCGATCGCCGGCGTCGACCTGCAGAACCTGGCGGGCGTCGACCGCCGCGCGACCCTCCTGGTGGTCCCGCACGAGGCCAACCCGCCGGAGGGCACGATCCGGTCGGCGATCGACCCGGACGGCACCCTCGATGCCACGACCCTCGACGAGGTGCTGACGGCGTCGGCGGCGCACGACGTCGTCGCGGCCCACCACGACGGCCTGGACCACGCGGTCCGGTCCGGCGGCAGCAGCCTCTCGGGCGGCCAGCGCCAGCGCCTCACGATCGCGCGCTCGCTCGCCGTGTCCCCGCCCGTGCTCGTGCTCCGCGACCCCACGACCGCGATCGACGCCGTGACCGAGCAGCAGATCGCCCGCGGGCTGCAGGGCCGGCTGGGGCGCGAGACCGCGACGCTCGTCGTCACGACCTCACCGACCCTGCTGGCCGCTGCCGATCACGTCGTCTGGATCCGGTCGGGACGCGTCGCCCGCGTCGCCCCGCACCACGTGCTGCAGGAGGATCCGGAGTACCGCGAGGAGGTGCTGCGATGAGCGCCCCGATCCCGGCACGCGAGCTTCTCCCCGTCGCCACCGGACGCGACACGACTCGCCTGGTCGCCCGCCGGTTCCGCCGACGTCCTGGCGCAGTGGCGCTGGCGGTCGCGGCGTTCCTGCTCACGGGAGCCGCCGGAATCGTCGCCCCGCGCGCCCTCGGCGAGATCGTTGACCTCGTGCAGACCGGCGGTGACTCCGGCGACCTGATGCTGCCCGTCCTGGCGATCGTGATCGCCGCCGTGGTCGGGGCGATCGCCGCCTCGGCCGCCGTGGGCGCTCTCGCCCAGGCCACGATCCCGGTGCTCGCGGAGCTGCGCGAGGACGTCCTCGACCGTTCTCTGCACCTGGACTCGGGGCAGCTGGAGAAGGCCGGCACAGGCGACGTCATGGCCCGGGTCGGCGACGACGTGCGCACCGTGACCGACTCGCTCGACGAGGCGGTCCCGGTGCTGCTGACCTCGCTCATGGCGATCGTGTTCACGGCCGGTGGCCTGTTCGCGCTCGACTGGCGACTCGGGCTCGCGGGCGCACTCGCGGTGCCCGGCTACGTCGCTGCGCTGCGCTGGTACCTCCCCCGGTCAGGTCCGGTCTACCGCGCCGAGCGCGTCGCGCAGGGCGAGCGCGCCGAGGCCCTCATGTCGACTCTCGAGCACGCACCGACGATCCGCGCGTTCGGCCGGGAGGGACCGGCCCTGGGCGAGATCGACCGCACCTCGGTCAACGCCCGCGAGCTCGCGCTGCGGACCTTCTGGGTGCTGATGCGCTACGGCGCGCGCATGAATCGTGCTGAGGCGATCGGTGTCCTGATCATCTTGACGGCCGGCTTCGTCCTCGTGCGCGAGGACGTCGTCACGGTCGGTGCCGCGACGGCCGCCGCCCTGTACTTCCATCGCCTGTTCAACCCCATCGGCGGCGTGCTGTTCGTGTTCGACGACGTGCAGTCCGCCGGGGCGTCGCTCACCCGACTCGCCGGCGTCGCGCTGCTGCCCGAGCAGGACGACCGCGTCGGGGCCCTCGACGGACCGGCCCGTCTCGAGCTGCGGGGCGTCGGGCACGCGTGGGAGCCGGGCACCCCCGTGCTGCACGAGGTCGACCTCGTCGTCGAGCCGGGTGAACGGGTCGCCGTCGTGGGCGCCAGCGGCGCCGGCAAGTCGACCGTCGCGGCGATCGCGGCGGGGCTGACCTCCCCGACCTCCGGTCGGACGTTCCTGGCCGGTCGCGACGTCGACGACCTCGGCACGGCCACCGTGCGCCGGCACGTGGCGGTCGTGAGCCAGGAGGTGCACGTCTTCACCGGGACGGTGCGCGACAACCTGTCGCTGGCCGACACCGAGGCCGACGACGACGCCCTGCTCGCCGCGCTGGAGGTCGTCGGGGCGCGTCGCTGGGCCACGGCACTGCCCGAGGGTCTCGACACCCGGGTGGGCAGCTTCGGCCACGCCCTCACGAGCGCGCAGGCCCAGCAGCTCGCCCTGGCCCGAGTCGCCCTCCTCGACCCGCCGTTCGTCGTGCTCGACGAGGCCACCGCGGAGGCCGGGTCGTCCGGCGCCCGCGACCTCGAGATCGCCGCCTCCGAGATCGTGCGTGGCCGGACCGCGCTCGTGGTGGCTCACCGGCTCACCCAGGCCCAGAGCGCCGACCGCGTCGTCGTGATGGACCACGGACGCATCGTCGAGGTGGGCACCCACGACGAGCTCGTCGCCGCCGGCGGCCAGTACGCGACCCTCTGGCACGCCTGGTCGGGTTCGTAGACTTCCCCCATGGCCGTCCTGACCCGCACCGTCACTGCCGACGACACCGCCCTTGCCGTGGGGAGCGGCGACCTGGAGGTGCTCGGCACGCCGGTCGTGGTCGCCTGGTGCGAGGCGGCGACCTGCGCGGAGCTGGAGCTCGAGGCTCATCTCACGAGCGTCGGCACCCACGTCGACGTCCGACACCTGGCCCCGTCGCCGATCGGGACGATGGTCGAGGTGCACGCCGACGTCACCGAGCGGACCGACCGGGTCGCCACGTTCGCCGTCGAGGCGCGCGACGGTGACACGGTCGTCGCCCGCGGCACGGTCGTGCGGGCGATCGTGGACCGGGAGCGATTCCTCGGCCGCCTCTGACGTGTGCGACCATGGGGGGTCAATTCTTCGAGGAGGATCCCATGGGCAAGACCGGACGCAAGCGCCGCGCACGCCGCAAGAAGGGCGCGAACCACGGCAAGCGCCCCAACGCGTGACTTCTGCGTGAGACACGAAACCCCCGCAAAAATGCGGGGGTTTTGTCGTGTGGCACCACGGGCGAGCGAAGCTCGGTGCCTCACTCGATGATGCGGGTCTCGGTGATCGTGGTGCGCGTGACGCGAGAGCCATCGATCTCGACCTGCACGGCGCGGATCGACTGCAGCACCTTCTGGCGCAGGGGCTCGGGCGCCGCCTCCTGGCAGGAGCGCGACACGAGACTGCGCACGACCTGCTCGAGGTCGTACTCGGTCAGGCAGTCGCTGCAGCTGTCGAGGTGCGTCTGCACCTCCTCGCAGGAGGCGTCGTCGATCTCGCGGTCGATGAACAGGTAGAGGTTCTGCAGCGCGTCGCCGCAGTCGGGTCCGTCACAGCTCATGACGTCACCTCCGCCGTCGCCGGGGCCGCGCCCGCCATGCCGCGGTCGCGGGCGTAGTCGGCGAGCAGCTCGCGCAGCTGGCGACGCCCTCGGTGCAACCGTGACATCACGGTGCCGATGGGCGTGTCCATGATCTCCGCGATCTCCTTGTACGGGAAGCCCTCGACGTCGGCGAGGTACACCGCGTAGCGGAAGTCCTCCGGCAGCGCCTGCAGCGCGTCCTTGACGTCGGAGTCGGGGAGGTGCTCGAGCGCCACCATCTCGGCCGACTTGAGGCCGGTCGAGGTGTGCGCCGCGGCCGCGGCGATCTGCCAGTCCTCGATGTCCTCGCTGACCTGCTGCGGCTGGCGCTGCTTCTTGCGATACGAGTTGATGTAGGTGTTGGTGAGGATCCGGTACAACCAGGCCTTGAGGTTGGTGCCGGGACGGAACTGGTGGAACGACGAGAACGCCTTGGCGAACGTCTCCTGCACGAGGTCCTCGGCATCAGCCGGATTGCGCGTCATCCGCAGTCCGGCCGAGTACAGCTGGTCGAGGTACGGCAGCGCGTCGGTCTCGAAGCGCGCCTGGCGCTGCTCCGGGCTCTCGTCGGCACTGGTCGTGTCGGCCGTGCGGTCGATGTCATCCATTGGGGTCGATCGTACCGGCCGAACCGTGGATGGTGCTTCGCAGACGGGCATGAGTCCTCCTTCCCGATCGTCAACGACGACCGTCGGGGACCTATTCCGCGGGAAGCGGCCGCAGCAGCTCCGGTCCGTTGTTACGCACGTTGTTGACCGCGGTCGATACCGGCCAGGCCTGGAGCCGCCCCGGCGTGGCCGGCTGGAGGAGGGCGAACAGCTCGTGCTTCGGGTGCGGGGCCGGGTCGAGCCAGGCGTCGAGATGCTCGGTCGGCACGAGCCAGGGCGCGCGATCGTGCAGGCGCCCGTCCTCGCCCTCGGCCGCGGTCGTGAGGATCGTGAAGGTCACGAGCCACTCGGCCTCATCGCCGTCAGGCACGTCGGCGTCCTTCGGCTTCCAGAACTCGTAGAGCCCGGCGACGCCCAGGCCCTCGCCCCCGCCGTCCGGCGTGCGGCCCGTGATGAAGAAGGGCTGCTTGGGCGGCTTGCCGGCCCCGGTGTCGGGGCCCTGGTACCACTCGTAGAAGCCGTCCAGCGGGACGACGGCGCGACGCTTCGCGAACGCCCGCTTGAACGACGGCTTCTCGTCGACGGTCTCGGACCGGGCGTTGATCATGCGGTTACCGATCGAGACGTCCTTGGCCCAGCTCGGCACCAGTCCCCACTTCGCGGTGAGCAGCTCTCGCGTGGTCGCAGCGGAGTCGTCGGCGGTTCGCGCGATGACGAGCGGCGCGCGCTTGGTCGGCGCCATGTTGAAGTCGGCGCCGATCTCGTCCGCACCCGCGGCGAGGTCCGCCCCGAAGTCGTCACTCAGCTTCTGGGGGGTTCGGGTCGTGGCGTAGCGGCCGCACATGCTGCCAGCGTGGCAGACCGGCCCGCTGCGGACCACCCGCTGCGGAGCTGCTCCGTGCAGAGCTACTCCGTGAGTCGGGACAGCAACCAGGTCACGGCGTCGGCGTCGACCGGCAGCCGCTCGACCCACACGCGCGGCTCGGGCTCTCCCGCCAGGCCCTCGCGCAGGAGGCGTGCCAGCACTGCCAGTCCGACGGCGTCGGCGTCATCGGCGTGCGTGAACGCGGTGAACCGGTCCGGCGCGAGCCGGGCGACGGTCTCGTGCGCCGGGAACGCCACGGCGAGCGCGTGCCCGACCTCGAGTCCCCAGAGGTCGTCCTCGAGCGCATGGGCCCCCCGACGCCCCAGCTCGACGACGACCAGCACGTGCGACACCGCGGGCTCCCATCCGCGATGTCCTGCCTGCCGGTACACGTCATCGAGCCGGGTCCGCAGGTGCGGCACCGACGTGAGTGCCGTGAGCGGATCATGACAGTCCGCGTCGGCGGCGGGAGACGGAGCGCTCCCTGTCCACGCCTCCACCACCGAGCGAACTGCCACGTAAGGGGGTTCGCGACCAGGACTGAGGTCGGCCATCGTCTCGATCGCCTCCACCAGCGAGATCCCGTGCGACGCTGCACTCGCTCCCACCACGAGTGCAACGTCGACCAGGGACTCCCGATCACCGAGAACCGCACGGGCGAACGCGGCGGTCGCGACGTCGTAGTCGTTCATCCGGCCCTCCCTCGATCGTGCTGTTCTCATCAGGGGAACGGCGCCGGTCCACGGTCGTGACGCGACTTCGCGAACATTTTTTCCCGCTCGCTCGAGGACCCACGCCGTGGGACCTTGGTCCCTACTTCGCCCAACCGCGTGACATGGACCCTCCATCAGTCGTTGAATGTTGGGGAGAGAGGGAGGCGCGTGAGCAATTCCGGGAGCGGAGCCGCAGCGGTCGACGACGTCGTCGACCCCGCGAGCATGTCCGACGCCGCTCTCATCGCCGCCGTGCGCTCGGGCGACACCGTGGCCTACGGCACCCTCTTCGAGCGTCACCGCACGGCCGCCAATCGCCTCTCCCGCCAGCTCGTCTCGGGACCCGGCGCCGACGACCTGGTGTCCGAGGCGTTCCTCAAGGTCCTTGGTGTCCTGCAGCGCGGGGCCGGGCCCGACGAGGCCTTCCGCGCCTACCTCCTGACCGCCGTGCGCCGCCTCCACATCGACGGCATCCGCTCCGCCAAGCGTGAGCGCTCCACCGACGACGAGGCCGAGCTCGACCGGGCCGTCGAGTTCGTCGACCCCGCCGCCATGGAGTTCGACCGGGGCGCCGCCGGCGAGGCGTTCCGCTCGCTGCCGGAACGCTGGCAGCTCGTCCTGTGGCACCTCGACGTCGAGGGTCAGAACCCGGCCGAGATCGCACCGCTGCTCGGCATGGCCCCCAACAGCGTCTCCGCCCTGGCCTACCGCGCCCGCGAGGGCCTGCGCCGCGCGTACCTCCAGCAGCACCTCGCGCCCACGCTCGACGCCGAGTGCCGCGATGCCACGAGCAAGCTCGGGGCGTACGTCCGCCACGGCCTGGCCGCCCGGGACACCCGCAAGGTCGAGACCCACCTCGACACGTGCGCCCGTTGCACCGGGCTGCACCTCGAGCTGCGTGAGGTGAACTCGAGCCTCGCGGCCGTCCTCGGCCCCGTCGTGCTCGGCGCCGCGGCCACGGGCTACCTCGGCACGGCCGTCTCCATCGGCGGTCTCGGCGTCCTCGGCGCCGGCACGGCTGCCGGACTCGCGATGTCGACCAAGACGATCATGCTCGAGACCGCCCGCGTCGCGTCAGCCCCCGCCCGGCTCGCGGTCGGCACGAGCCTGGTCTCGTCGACCCCGGCCGCCGTCGCCACGGTCGCCCTGGCCGGCGCCGCCACGGTCGGCGTCGTCGCCACCACCTCCGCCGTCACGGACCCGGCCACGATGCCGGTCACCGCACCGATCCAGGACACGTCGCCGGTCGTGCTCGACGACGGCATCCGGATCACCCAGCCCACGCCGAGCCCCACGCTCCCGGCGCCGACCGCCACCGAGCCGGTGTCGGAGCCGGAGGAGCCCGACGAGACGGACCAGCCCGACGAGACCGACGAGTCCGAGCCGACCCCCGAGCCGACCCCCACGCCGACCGCCGACGCCGACCTCGACAACGACGAGGACTCCCCCGGCGAGGGCGAGGGTGAGACCGAGCCCCCCGCCCCGCCGCCCCCGCCCGTCGTCGGCACCGACTTCGCGCTCGGCACGCCATCGGTCGCGAACGACCGCATCGGACTCCAGCGGACCATGACGGTGCCCGTCACCGGCACCACGACCGGCGGCGTCCCGGCCGACCGTTCGGTCTCGGTGCGGGTCGACTTCGACCGGACCGTGCAGCTGCGCGCGGTTCCTGCGGGCTGGACCTGCTCGGGCGCACCCCGCACCTGGGTCTCGAGCGTCACGTGCTCCACGACGGTCGCCGCGGGCGGCGACGCACGGTTCGCGCTGTCCTTCGCGGGCATCCGACCGGCCGGCACGGTCACGCTCGTGGCCGACGAGGACCCCGACTCCGGCAACAACACGGGCGCCTTCGTGAGCCCGTCGATCCTGCTGCTGTTCTGAGCCGCGCCCGCGACGGGTTGCCGGTACGCCGTGATGCGGTAGACAAGGACCATGACAGTCCTGCGCACGGTGGCCCGTCCGATGCTCGCCTCGATGTTCGTCGTGGGGGGCATCAACTCCCTGCGTCATGCGAAGGCGCTCGCGCCGGCCGCACAGCCCGTCTCCGACGCCCTGGCGCCGCTCGCGCCGCAGCTGCCCGTGACCCCCACGAACGTCGTGCGGGCCCACGGTGCCATCAGCCTCCTGGGCGGTCTCGCGCTGGCCACGGGCCGGTTCCCCCGCCTGGCCGCGCTCCTGCTCGCCGGCAACCTCGTGCCCACCACGGTGCAGGGCCACAAGTTCTGGACCGAGTCCGACCCGGCCGCCCGGTCGAACCAGCAGGTCCACTTCTTCAAGAACCTCTCGATGATCGGTGGCCTGCTGATGTCGACGCTCGACCCCGACCCGCACAAGAAGATCCTGGTGCGCCGCGCCAAGGACAAGGTCGTCGAGGCCAAGGACACCGTCGCGGCGCAGATCTCGCGCTGAAGCCTCGAGATCGTCCGCTGCGGCACGGCAGCCGTCGCGGACGCTACGCTGGCCCGCGATGACTGAACCCCTGCCGTGGCTGGCTCCCACACCCCGTGAACCCGTGGTCGGCCAGATCATCGTGCCCGGTTCCAAGTCGCTGACCAATCGTGCGCTCGTGCTTGCCGCGGTCGCCGAGCGCCCGTCGGTCCTGACCCGCGCCCTCGGCTCCCGCGACACGAACCTGATGATCGGCGCCCTCACGGCCCTCGGCGCCCGCGTCGACCGTGACGGCATCGACTGGACCGTGCACCCGATCGACCCGTCGCTCGAGGCGCCCGTCACCGTCGACTGCGGCCTGGCCGGCACCGTCATGCGGTTCGCCCCCGTGCTGGCCGCGCTCGGTTCGGCGCCGGTCACGTTCGACGGCGACGAGCGGGCACGGGAGCGGCCCATGGCCGTCACGATCTCGTCGCTCCGCGCGCTCGGCGTCAAGGTCGACGAGCACGGCGACGCCGGCCGGCTGCCGTTCACGGTGCACGGCACGGGCCGGGTCGAGGGCGGGCCCGTCACGATCGACGCCTCGGCGTCGAGCCAGTTCGTCTCCGCCCTGCTGCTCGCCGCGCCGCGCTTCGCCCACGGCCTGGACCTCACCCACCAGGGGCCGCCCATGCCGTCGGCCCCGCACGTCGCCATGACGGTCGAGCAGCTGCGGGCCCGAGGCGTGCAGGTCGACACCCCCGGCGGCCACCGCTGGACCGTCGCCCCGGGACCGGTCGCCCCGCTCGACACCGAGATCGAGCCCGACCTGTCCAACGCGGGCGTGTTCGTGGCCGCGGCCCTGGTCACCGGCGGCGAGGTGCGCGTCCGCAACTGGCCCTCCTCGACCGACCAGGCCGGCGACGCCTGGCGCGACCTCGCCGTGGCCTTCGGCGGCTCGGCGGAGCTCGACGGCGACGACCTGGTGGTGACCGGGCCCCGAACCCTGTCCGGCGTCGACCTCGACCTGGGCGACGTCGGGGAGCTCGCGCCCGTCGTGGCCGCTGTCGCGGCCCTCGCCGAGACCCCCTCGCGCCTCACCGGCATCGCGCACCTGCGCGGCCACGAGACCGACCGCCTCGCGGCGATCGCCACGGAGTTCAACCGGCTCGGCGGCGACGTCGAGGAGCTCGACGACGGTCTGGAGATCAGGCCTCGCCCGCTCCACGGTGACGTGTTCCGCACGTACCACGACCACCGCATGGCCCACGCCGCCGTCGTGCTCGCCCTGCGCGTGCCGGACGTCTTCGTCGAGAACGTCGTCACGACGGTCAAGACGTACCCCAACTTCGCCCCTGTCTGGGAGCGGCTGGTCGACGCATGAGTCGACGCGACGACGACGAGCACGCGCGCTTCGAGCGGCCGCGACGACGCACCCGCCCCCGCACGAAGGACCGGCCCGATTACTCGGGTCTCCCGCTCGGACGGGTCGTCACGGTCGACCGCGGCCGGTACACCGTGCAGGTCGAGGAGGCGCAGGCCGACGGCAGCCAGGCCGATGTCGGGGCCGCCGTCACGGCGTCGAAGGCCCGCAGCATCCGCGGTGTCGTGGTGGGCGACCTCGTGCGGCTCGACGGCGACGTCTCGGCCGACGAGGGCACGCTGGCCCGCATCGCCGAGGTCCTCCCGCGCACCACGGTCCTGCGCCGCACCGCCGACGACGACGACCCGATCGAGCGCATCGTCGTCGCCAACGCCGACCAGCTCGTCGTCGTCACCGCCCTGGCCGACCCGCCACCCCGACCAGCCCTGGTCGACCGCTGTCTCGTCGCGGCGTACGACGCCGGCATGGACCCACTCGTGATCCTGACCAAGTCCGATCTCGCCTCGCCCGACGACATGATCGCCGCACTGTCCCCACTCGACGTGCCGGTGCTGGTGATCGGCCCGGGGGCCGACCTCGATCCCGTGCGCGCGGCCCTGGCCGACCGCACCAGCGTGCTGCTGGGACACAGCGGCGTGGGCAAGTCGACCCTCGTCAACCAGCTCGTGCCCGACGCCCTGCGGTCCACCAGCCACGTCAACGCCGTCACGGGCCGCGGGCGCCACACGTCCAGCTCGGCCGTCGTGCTCGACCTGCCCGGCGGCGGACGCATCGTCGACACCCCCGGATTCCGCTCGTTCGGGCTCGCCCACGTGCAGGTCGACCAGATCGTGCGCGCCTTCGCCGACCTGAACGCGCTGACCCGCGACTGCCCGCGCGGCTGTCACCACAGCGGCGATGACCCCGAGTGCGCGCTCGACGTCGCGGTCGCCGAGGGACACCTCGCCCCGGCACGACTCGCGTCGTTCCGACGCATCCTTCAGAGCCGCGAGCAGGTCTGACCACTACCGTGGCCCTCATGGCCCACTCGTACGCCGACGACCTGCGTCTCGCGCACGTCCTCGCCGACTCCGCCGACAACCTGTCGATGGATCGATTCGGGGCGATCGACCTCGAGGTCTCGACCAAGCCCGACATGACCTGGGTGACCGAGTCCGACCAGGCCGTCGAGGAGGGCATCCGGCGCACGCTCCGCACGGCCCGCACCCGCGACGCCGTGTTCGGCGAGGAGGGCGGGGCCCAGGAGGGTGCCGCCTCGTCGTCGCGCCGCTGGATCGTCGACCCGATCGACGGCACCTCCAACTTCGTGCGCGGCGTCCCCGTCTGGGCCACGCTCATCGCGCTCGAGGAAGAGGGCGAGATCGTCGCCGGGGTCGTCTCGGCACCGGCCCTCGGGCGCCGGTGGTGGGCGCACAAGGGCAGCGGCGCCTTCACGGGCAAGTCGGTCATGAACGGTCGCGAGATCCGCGTCTCGCGCGTCGGTGACCTCGCGAGCGCGTCGCTGTCGTTCAGCTCGGCGCCGAGCTGGGAGGACATCGGCAAGGCCCAGGCCTTCGCGGCCCTGACCCGCCAGTGCTGGCGCACCCGCGCCTACGGCGACTTCTGGTCGTACGTCCTCGTGGCCGAGGGCGCGGTCGACATCGCGGCCGAGCCCGAGCTGAACCTGTGGGACATGGCCGCGCTCGACGTCATCGTGCGCGAGGCCGGCGGACGGTTCACGTCCCTCGCCGGTCGCGACGGGCCGTGGGGCGCCAACGCGATCGCCACGAACGGTCGCCTCCACGACGCTGCTATGGCCTACCTCGGGCACTTCCCCGACACCGAGCCCCACGGTGACGGCTGGGACGACGAGGCCGAGCCTGAGGTCGACCGCCAGCGCGATCTCGGCAACGTCCTCGACTTCGATCGCTGAGCCGGGTCGTTCGCCCACGGGCTCGGCTCCACTTGTCGTCGATGCGTTAGCGATATATCGTTAACGCATCACCCATGCATCGTCGATGGCGTCGACCCGCCGCGCTCCGCGGCGCCCGGGTCCGTCTCGACCCAGGACCGGAGGCCTCCCGTGCACCCGCACCACCAGCACCCCGAGCACGACCACCAGCACCCGTTCCGGACCGACGGGCATCGCGAGGCGGGCGCCCGCCGCGGCGGCCCGCACCCCCGAAGCGACTTCGCCGGACTCGGGGAGTTCCGTGACCTCGGCCGGGGCAGCGGGCGCGGTCGCCGTCGCCGTCGCGGCGGCGACGTCCGCGCCGCCGCCCTCCTGCTGCTCGCCGAGCGGCCGCGCCACGGCTACGACCTGATCCAGGAGATCAAGGAGCGCAGCGACGGCATGTGGTCACCGAGCCCCGGCTCCGTCTATCCCGTCCTGCAGCAGCTCGAGGACGAGGGCCTCGTCGAGTTCGACCGTGTCGACGGCCGCAAGACGGCCTCGCTCACCGCAGCCGGACACACCTACGTCGAGGAGCACGCCGACGACCTCGGCACGCCCTGGGCCACGGCCAAGGCCGGTAGCGAGGGCGTGCCCGAGCTCGGCCAGGCCCTGCGGTCCCTGATGGGCGCGTTCCGACAGGTCACGTCCGACGGCACGCCCGACCAGCGGCGCCAGGCGGCGACCCTCCTGGAGGACACGCGGCGGGGCCTGTACCGGATCCTGGCCGGCGACCAGGCCTGACCCGACTCACCCTCGGCCGTGACCTCGATCACCGGCCGTGATCCTGCCTGACGGTAGGATACGATTGATCCGTCAGGCAGATCCATCGGCACGAAGTCGCGTCCGCTGGTACCTCGCCTGGCGCGTGCGGTGCGCGCACACGGAGGAGCAGTACCGCTGACGATGATGGTCCGGGACCAGGACGATGCGACAGCCCGGGGTCGCGCAGGTCGCGATGCGGTCGCGACCACCTCGCCGCACCAGGTCGATGCAGTCGGCGGCGACGATGCCCAGCCACGACTCGACGCCGGGTCCCCACAGCCGTCGCCTCACGTGCAGCTCGCCTCGCCCGTCGAGGTCCAGCCCCCAGGACGGCGCGGATTCGGTCTCGTGGCGGTTGACCACCGCGAGCGACGAGGCCCGGGGCCGCGCGAGGAGGATCTGCTCGACCGCGCCCCGCATCTCGCGGAGGGCATCCATCCGCTCACCGTCGACGGCCAGGTCGTCGCCCAGCTCACCCCGTGCCGACGTGGCCGCCACCGCCACGAACCACGCAGCCGCCGACGCCACCTCCGCGAGGGCGTCGCGCTCGTCGGGCGCGGCGACCACGGAGTTGACCAGCACGAGGGACGGGCGGACCTCAGCCGCGTCACGCGGCACGTCGAACTGCATGCCGGACGCTAACATGCCGCTTGTACCGTCGCGTCGATCAACTGAGACATCTGCCTCGTTCCACTTCCGTGCGGCGCCCTGTCGCCGTACGGTGGAATGTCGTCTCCCCGATCCGAGGTCTGTCCCATGCTCCTCACGAACCGGCTCACCAGGCTCGTCGTGATCACCGTCGTCGCCACGCTGAGCGTGGCGGCGATCATCACCTTCGCCTTCACGTCCGACGCGATCGGCGACCGCGGCCCCCGCGCCGAGGCCAAGTCCGACCGACCGACGGTCTCGGTGACGCCCACCGCCGGTGCGCCGGCCTCCGCCGCCGTCACGGCCGAGGCTGCTCCGCGGCCGGCCCCCGAGCCGGACGAGACCGCCGCGCCCACCACGCAGGCTGGCTCCGGCGCCGCCTCACCGCAGCCCGGCAGCGACCGCCCCGCGACACCGGCCAGCACGCCGGCACCCACGGCAGCACCGAAGCCCCCCACCAACGCCACCCCGGCACCCACGACGCCGGCGCCCACGGCGCCGCGCCAGTGCTACCTCCTGGTCCTGCCGATCCCCTGCAGCTGAGACCTCACCCCTGGGGCAGAGTGGGTCCGTGCTCGAGATCGTCCTGACCGCCGTGGCCGTGGTCCTCGTGGCCGTGCTCGCCGTCGTCGCCCTCGGCGCCTGGCGCTTCCTGCGCGCCACCCGCAGCGCCCGTCGCCGTCTGCGGCAGCTCGGTGGTCATCGGGAGGTCGCCGTGCTGCTCGGGCGTGCCTCCGTGGGGCGGGACCAGAGCCCGACCGTCGGCACGCTGGTGCGCACCGACGACGTGGTCGTCCTCGTGCCCGCCACGGCGGGCTCGGAGGTCCTCGTCGCCCGCGACGACCTGACGGCGGCCTCCACCACCACCAGCTTCCTGGGGCGCTCGTTCGGCGAGCCCGTCCTCCTCCTGACGTGGGAGGAGCACGGGCTCGGCGACGCCGTGGCGCTGCGCGTCGGTGACCCGCAGACCTGGATCACGGCGCTGACGCGTCCAGTGGCCTAGCCAATAGGTCAATGTGACGAACGTCAATACGATGGCGTCATGTCACGCCTGGAATCGCCCCGCCTCCAGCAGCTCAAGCCCGTGCAACGCCCGCGGCTGTACGAGCAGGTCGCCGGCCAGATCACGGAGTGGATCACCACGAACGGGGTCCGCTCCGGCGACCGGCTGCCCCCCGAGCGCGAGCTCGCGACCCAGCTCGGCGTCAGCCGCGCGACGATCAGCCAGGCCCTCGTCGCGCTGGAGGTCGTCGGGGCCGTCGTGGTCCGCCACGGCGACGGCGCGATCGTGACCGACGTCGCCGGCACCCCGCGGATCGTCGAGGCGATCCGCGCCCACGCGAACCGGCTGCCCGAGATCATCGACGCCCGCGACGCCCTCGAGTCGAAGATCGCCGCACTCGCCGCCGAGCGTCGCACCGACGCGCACCTCGCCGAGATCGACGCGGCGCTGGACGCCATGGAGGCCGACATCGACGCCGGCGGCCGCGGCGTCGAGGGTGACGAGCTGTTCCACGCGGCCGTCACGGGCGCAGCGGCGTCCGGGCTGCTGTCGAAGATGATGCGCGAGATCGGGGAGCTCGTGCTCGAGACCCGGATCGAGTCGCTCGGGCAGCCCGGCCGGCCGCGCGAGTCGCTCGCGGCCCACCGTCGCATCGCCGACGCCATCCGCGCCGGGGACCCGGCGGCCGCCGCAGCCGCGATGCACGCCCACGTCATGCGGGTCAGCGACGTCGCGATCCTCCACGACGAGGGGTAAGTCCCCCTCGAGCTGCTGGCCGTCTCAGACTCCGTCGCCCGCCACGCTGTCTCGTCCGTGGCTGCTGGTCCGAGCAACCACAGCTGCCGCTAGCCGGGCTCGATGGCGTCGGCGCGACGCGTCACCGACTCGATGCGGACCGTCAGGTCCTGCAGCTCGTCGAGGATCGCCGTGGCGGTCCAGAGCCGCTGGCTGCGGCGACCCTTCGCGGTGAGCACGCCCGCCGCCTCCAGACGGTCGATGCCGTGACGCAGCTCGGCGCCGGTGTAACCCGTCTGCTGCGACGCCAGCTCGGTCGTGAGGATCGGCTCGGCGACCAGCAGCCGAAGGAGCCTGGACTCCGGGCTGCCGACCACGACACCGCCGAGGGCGTCCTCCCACTCGCGGCCGATCTCGTGCAGGCTCGAGGCGGTGCGGCGCGACTCGTGGCTCGCGATCAGCGTGGCGTTCGTGAGCATGCCCACGAGCGGCCGGGCGTGCCCCCGGCGGTAGGCGCCCAGCGCGTCGAAGTAGCGGTCGCGGTGCGCCACGATGCCCGAGGCGATCGGCACCGTGAGGTTCTTGGTGGCAAGGCGCCGACGCAGCACGGCATGGATCAGGGTGCGTCCGATCCGTCCGTTGCCGTCGACGAACGGGTGGATCGACTCGAACTGCGCATGCACCACGGCCGCCTGCACGAGGACCGGCACGTCGTTGCGGTTGGCGTACGCGAACAGGTCGTCGAGGAACCCGGTCACGGAGTCCGGCGGCGGCGGCACGAAGAGCGCGTTGCGCGGCGAGTAGTCGCTGCCCCCGATCCAGTTCTGGACCGTGCGCAGCTGGCCCGCCTTGGGCGCCATGTCGGGATGGCGACGGAACAGGGCGTGGTGGGCACCCAGCATCGCCTCCTGGCGCAGGGTCCCCGTGCGCCCGGCGTCGGCGATGACGTCGGCGAGCGCGTGGGTGGCCGCGGCCATCGAGACCGCCGAGGCATTGGCTCTCTTGCCGTGCATGGCCTTGGCGTAGTCGCCCAGGCTCGCCTCGATGTTCTCGATCTTCGACGACGACACCGACTCGGTGCGCAGCAGCAGCTGGTTCAGCGCCCCGAGCTTGCGACCGTGCGTCAGGTCGAGCTGGGCGAGGCCGGCCAGCGCCGAGTCCATCGTGACCTTCAGCGAGCGGTCGTACGGAAAGTCCAGCTCCGCGATCAGGGGCGGACGCTGCACGACGATCTCGCGCACCGTGCGGTCGGCCTTCGGGCCCTGCTGCACGGTCTGTGACCACGGCACGACCTCGTCGGCGTGCGGGGCCCAGTCGAGAGGCAGGTCGGCGTCGGGCGTCACGGGACCAGTCTGGCAGCCCGCTCCGCGGCCGCGGCCAGGTCGCCGCGCCACGGCAGGCCGTGTCCGGGCACCACGAGGTCGGCCTCGAGCCTCCCGAGCCGCTGCAGGGAGTCGCGCGCTGCCGGTCGGTCGTGGTCGAAGAACTCCGGCAACAGCTGGGGTCCGGAGCGGTTCGAGAGCGGGTGTCCGGTCACGAGCGCGTCGCCCGTGACCACGACACCGGCCTCGGGCAGCAGGTAGGCCGTGCTGCCCGAGGTGTGACCCGGCAGGTGCACCGGGACCGGTCCGCCCGGCAGGTCGAGCGGCCCCTCGCCGGGGAAAGGCTCGGCGTGCGCGACGAACGGAGGTTGCGTGGCACCGGCGCGGCTGATCGCGAGCGACCAGCGCAGCACGGCCGGTCGCCAGGCCCGCGTGAGCACGTCGGCGGTCGTGGCGCTCTCGTGCCGCTCCCCCGTGGCGTTGGGCACCTCGTCGGCGTGCATGAGGGCCGGTGTTCCGAAGTGCTCGTGCAGGTGGTTCAGGCCACCGACGTGGTCGACGTGCGCGTGCGTGACCAGGGCGGCGCGCACGTCCTCGGGCCGGTGCCCGATCGCCGCGATCGACGCCAGGAGGGTCTCGAGGTCCCCGGGGTAGCCGGCGTCGATCAGCGTCAGCTCACGACCGTCGCGGACCAGGACCCAGTTGACGGCGGTCCCCTCCGCGCAGAAGACGTCCCTCGCCAGCCGGACGATGCTCATCGGTGGGCCAGCAGCCACGGCAGGAGGTGCTCGGCCGCGAGTGGAGCCAGGGGCAGGTCGCCCGGCGCCGCGGGATCGACCCAGCGGGACTCCTCGATCTCGGCCGCCACGCGGTGATCGGCCGACGCGAGCTCGAGCAGGAAGACGTGCGCGACCAACGCATGGCCGGGCTCGTTCGCCGCGTCCGTCTCGAACGTGCCGAGCGGCTGGAGCGCCGTGCTCTCGACGAGCAGCCCGATCTCCTCCTGGAGCTCGCGCACCAGCGCGTCCCGCTGCTCCTCCCCCGCCTCGGGCTTGCCGCCGGGGTTCATGAACGCCGCCGTGCCGCGCTTGCGGACGAGCAGGGTCCGGCCGTCGGGACGCACCACGACGGCCGCGACGACCTCGATGAGCGGAGGGGGGACGACGGGCGACGGGCTCACGGCACCATGATGGCCCCATGACGATCGGCACCCCACTCAGCCCGAACGCGACGCGCGTCCTCCTTCTCGGAGCCGGTGAGCTCGGCAAGGAGGTCACGATCGCGCTGCAGCGGCTCGGCGTCGAGACGATCGCGGTCGACCGCTACGCCGACGCCCCGGCGATGCAGGTCGCGCACCGCAGCCACGTCGTGGACATGACCGACGCGGCAGCCGTCCGGGCCGTGGTGGAGACCGAGCGCCCGCACCTCGTCGTGCCCGAGATCGAGGCCATCGCGACGGACGCCCTGCTGGCGATCGAGGCCGACGGCCTGGCCACCGTGATCCCGACGGGTCGGGCGACCTCGCTGACGATGAACCGCGAGGGGATCCGCCGGCTCGCCGCCGAGGAGCTCGGACTGCCGACCTCGCCGTACCGCTTCGCCGACTCCGCCGAGGAGCTCGCCGCCGGCGCGGAGGCCGTGGGCTTCCCGTGCGTCGTCAAGCCCGTCATGTCGTCGTCGGGCAAGGGCCAGAGCCTCGTGCGCGGACCGGGCGAGGTCGCGGATGCCTGGGCGCACGCCGCGACGGGCGGCCGGGTCGACTCCGGACGCGTCATCGTGGAGGGCTTCGTCGACTTCGACTACGAGATCACCCAGCTCACGGTCCGCGCCGTGGGCCCGTCCGGCGACGTCGAGACCTTCTTCTGCGACCCGATCGGCCACCGCCAGGTCGACGGCGACTACGTGGAGTCCTGGCAGCCGCAGGCCATGACGCCGGCCGCCCTGGCGGGCGCGCGCGACGTGGCAGCCCGCATCACCGCCGCGCTCGGCGGACGGGGCCTGTTCGGGGTCGAGCTCTTCGTGCGCGGTGACGAGGTGATCTTCTCGGAGGTCAGCCCGCGACCGCACGACACGGGTCTGGTGACCCTCGCGACGCAGCGGCAGAACGAGTTCGAGCTGCACGCCCGCGCGATCCTGGGCCTGCCCGTCGACCCGACGCTACGCCGGCCGGGCGCCTCAGCCGTCGTGTACGGCGGGGTCGAGGGCGTCGGCGTCGCGTTCGAGGGCGTCGCAGAGGCCCTCTCCGTCCCCGAGAGCGACCTGCGCCTGTTCGGCAAGCCCGAGAGCTTCGTCCGCCGGCGCATGGGCGTCGCGGTCGCCGGCGCCGACACCACCGACGAGGCCCGCGCCCGGGCCACCGAGGCGGCGTCGAAGGTGCGTCCCGTCAGCTGAACGAGCCGTGGCGGCCCTGGCCGCCGGCGAACCGGGACGCGCCCTCGGTCGCCTCCTGGAGGGAGACCAGCCCGTGCTCCCACTCGCGGTCGATCGCGCCCGGCAGGTCCAGGCCGTCCTGCTCGTAGGTCGAGAGCCGGTCGCGGCGCAGGCAGGTCTGCGGGAACGCGGCCAGCTGGCCCGCGAGCTCCACGGCCGCGTCGAGGACGCCGCCCGGCTCGCTCACCCGGTTCGCCAGACCGATCGAGAGGGCCTCGTCGGCCTCGACCGACCGCCCGGTCAGGACGAGGTCGAGCGCGCGGGAGTGGCCGATCAACCGCGGCAGGCGCACGGTGCCGCCGTCGATCAGGGGCACGCCCCAGCGGCGGCAGTAGACGCCGAACACTGCGGCGGGGTCGACGACGCGGAGGTCGCACCACAGCGCGAGCTCGAGCCCGCCCGCGACCGCGTGGCCGTCGACCGCGGCCACGACCGGCTTGCCCAGCAGGAGCCGGGTCGGCCCCATGGGCCCCGGGACGTCGTCTCCCCCGGGCGGCTCCACGTGCATGCGTCCGGCGCTCACCGCACCGAGGTCGGCGCCCGCGCAGAACGTGCCGCCCGCGCCCGCCAGGACCGCGACGCTCGCGGAGTCGTCCGCGTCGAACGCGCGGAACGCGGCGTGCAGTGCGTGGGCGTGCTCGGTGTCGACCGCGTTGCGGACCTCGGGTCGGTTGATGGTGACGACCGTGACCGGTCCCCGGCGTTCGACGTCGATGCTCATGACGGCACCTTTCCAGAGAGACCTAGGCTCGCACCATGGCCACCCTGATCCTCGTCCGCCACGGCCGGACGACCGCCAACGCGTCAGGCGTCCTCGCCGGTCGCACCCCGGGCGTCCTGCTCGACGAGACCGGCGAGGAGCAGGCCGCCCGAACGGGCGAACGGCTCGCCGTCGTGCCGCTCGCGGCGATCGTCTTGAGCCCGCTCGAGCGCTGCCGCCAGACGACCGAGGAGATCCGCCGCCGCCAGGCCTCGCCCCCCGAGGTCACGGTCGAGGAGGCCATCTCCGAGTGCGACTACGGCGACTGGCAGGGCCGGTCGCTGGTCGACCTGGCCGGCGAGGACATGTGGGAGACCGTGCAGCGCCATCCGTCCGCCGCGGCGTTCCCCGGTGGGGAGTCGATCCACGCGATGCAGTCACGCTCGGTCGCGGCGGTCCGTGCCCACGACGCCGCCGTCGAGGCCGCGCACGGCACCGGCGCGGTGTGGGCCGCGGTGAGCCACGGCGACATCATCAAGGCCGTCGTCGCCGACGCCTACGGTATGCACCTCGACCTGTTCCAGCGGGTCCAGGCCGACCCCGCCTCGGTCACGATCATCCGGTACGGACGATCGCGCCCCCACGTGATCAGCGTCAACACCCACGCGGGTGACCTCGCCTGGCTGGCCCCGACTCCCGGGGCGGACGGGCCCGAGGAGGACGCCGCGATCGGCGGCGGGGCCGGGCCTGCGGCGACTCCAGGGGGACGCTCCTAGCATGGGAAGCATGTCCCCCACCGTGCATGCCTTCGACTGGCCGGACCGCTTCGTGGTCGGCACGGTCGGCGAACCCGGTCAGCGCACCTTCTTCCTCCAGGTCAAGACAGGCCTCGACGTCCTCAGCGTGTCGCTCGAGAAGCAGCAGGCGGCAGCCCTGGCCGACCGCATCGACGAGGTGCTCGACACCCTGAAGGCCGAGGAGGGCAACCCGTTCAGCGTCCCCGACGGCACCCCGGTCGAGCTCGACGACCTCGACCCGCTCGACGAGCCGGTCGACGAGCTGTTCCGCGCCGGCACCATGAGCCTCGGCTGGGACCCCGCGACCTCGCAGATCGTGATCGAGGCCTTCGCGATCGCGGAGATCGAGCTCGAGGACCTCGCCTCCCAGCTCGACGCCGAGGTCGTCGAGCTCGATCTCGAGCCCGACGAGCTCCTGCGCGTCAAGATCCCCGTCGGCAGCGCGCGGGCGTTCGCGAAGCGGGCCCGCGACGTCGTGGGGGCCGGCCGACCGGTGTGCTCGCTCTGCGGCGAGCCCATGGAGGACGGCCACGTCTGCGAGCTTCCCGACGGGTTCCGGTGAGTCCCGACCTCGCCCATGACGAGCTGACGCTCACGGCGCAGATCCGCTCCGCGTCGAACGTGACCCTGGCCGGACGGATCGGCGAGGGCGAGGGCGCCGTCGACGTGGCCTACAAGCCCGTGACCGGCGAACGGCCGCTGTGGGACTTCCCGGACGGCACGCTGGCCGGCCGTGAGGTCGCCGCGTACCTCGTGTCGGAGGTCATGGGCTGGGATCTCGTGCCGCGCACGTGGCTGCGTGACGGTCCGCTCGGACCCGGCATGGTGCAGCTGTGGCGGGAGTCGGACCTGACCCAGGAGGCCGTCACGATCGTCCCGGCCGGGCAGCTCCCGGACGGCTGGCACCATGTCTTCGACGGTCTCGACGCGCAGGACAACGTGGTCTCCCTCGTGCACGAGGAGTCCGTCGTCTTGCGTCGCATGGCGGTGTTCGACGTCGTGGTCAACAACGCCGACCGCAAGGGTGGTCACGTGCTGGAGATGCCCGACGGCCACCGGCACGGCATCGACCACGGGCTGACGCTCCACGCGGAGCCCAAGCTGCGCACGGTGCTGTGGGGCTGGGTCGGCGAGCCGCTCACCGACGAGGAGCTCGCGGGCGTCGACCGCGTCCGGGACGCGCTCGTCGGCGACCTCGGCGCAGCCCTCACCGAGCACGTGACCGCCGAGGAGGTCGAGGCCCTCGCCGCACGGTGCGACCACCTGCACGCGACGGCCACCTTCCCCACGCCGAGCGGCCCCATGCCGGCCGTCCCCTGGCCGCCGTTCTAGGTCGTGCGGATCCGCGCCGCCGTCACTGAGGCGAGCAGGGCCACACTGGCCGCGAGACCGACGAGCAGGGCCGCTCCGGCGACGGGTGCGGAGTCGACGAAGCCGGCGAAGACGACGCTGCCGACCGCGAGCACGGCGCTCGCCGCCAGGTAGTCGTTGAGCTGCAGCGCCGACGCGCTGACGCCGTACCTCCCGTCCACGGACGCGTCGAGCACGAGCACCGAGATGGTCGAGAAGGCCATGCCGATGCCCAGCCCGGCGACGCCCCACGCCGCGATGGGGAGCACGAGCGGTACCTCCGGCACGGCGGCCAGGATCGACCCCGCGACACCGATCGCGACCAGGCCCGCACCGAGGCGGACCCGCAGGATCTTGTCGGCGAGGCGGTCCCACCGCGCCGAGAGGACGGCGCCGACGCACCAGGTGAACGCCCCCGACGTCAGCACCGCGCCGACCGCGACGAGCGGCAGGTCCCGGCCGAGGACCAGCAGCAGCGGCAGGTTGACCTCGGCGAGCGTGAACGACGCACCGACCGCGCCGCGCGTCCCGATCATGCTGGGCACACCTCGAGCACCGCTCCAGGCGCCGCGCGGCAGGAGACGCACGCCTGCACCGATCGCCACGGCGAGCCCGCCCCCCACGAGGATCGGCCAGGCAGCGAGACCGCGTTGGCCTCCCGCACTGACGGCCAGCACGCCGCTCGCCGCGAGCGACGCCAGCGCGATGCGCCGGCCCGACAACGGGTTCGTGCCACCCGGCTGGTGCACGACGCCGGCGGAGCGGACGAGCCACCAGGCCCCGATCGCGAGGACCGGGACGCCGAGGAAGACCCACCGCCACCCGACGGTCGCGGCGATCCCCGCCGCGATGCTCGGGCCGATCACGGCCGGCAGCACCCACGCACTCGTGAGGATCGCGAAGACCCGCGGCCGCATCACGCCGGGGTAGGCCTCGGCGATCACGACGTAGAGCGCGACACCGAGCGCACCACCACCGGCGCCGTGCAGCAGCCGCCCGGCGATGAAGAGCGGCATCGACGGTGCCAGCCCGGCGACCAGCACGCCGGCACAGAACACGACGAGGCCCACGTTGAGCACCGGCACCGGACCGACCCGGTCGGCCGTCGGTCCGGCCACGACCAGCGCGAGGATCGACGTGGCCAGCGGCGCTGCGAACGCCACCGCGTAGAGCGACAAGCCGTCGAGGTCGCGCACGACCTCGGGCATGACGGTCGCGACCGCGAGGGCCTCGAAGGCGAACAGGAACGCCAGCGAGAAGACCCCGAGCGTCACCCCGGCGTGCTGACGGCCCCACGGGGAGTCCACCACGGGGCGAGCGTCCTCGACGGTCACCGCTCCGCGCCCACCGCGAGCACGACCTTGCCGGTCGTCCGACGCTCCTGGAGGGCCCGGTGTGCCGCGGCAGCTCCGGCCAGCGGAAAGGTGGTGACGAGTGGCACCCGGGAGCCGTCAGCAGCCGCGTCGAGCGACTCGCGCTCGAGCTGGGGCAGGCGGGCGAGGAGCGTCGGACCGAGCACGTCGACGACCGGTCGGTCAGGGTCGTCGTACGCGTTCTCCTCGCCCGAGGACCACCCGTAGCGGACGATCCGTCCGCCGGGCGCGAGTCGCTCGTAGAGCGCCTGTCCGACCGGCCCGTTCACGGCGTCGAGGACGATCGTCGGCTCCGGCACCAGGTCGACCCAGCCGTCGGCCAGGTAGTCCACGGTCACCTGGGCGCCCAGCGTGCGGACGAGCTCGACCTTCGCGGGACCGCCGGCGAGCCCGACGACCTGAGCACCTGCCGCCACGGCCGCCTGCACCAGCAGCACCCCGAGACCGCCGGCGGCGGCCGTCACGGCGACCACGTCGCCCGGCCCGAGCTCCGCCAGGTCGAGGATCGCGGTCGCAGTGCGTCCGGTCCCGATCGCGGCGACCGCGAGCTCGGCCGTCAGGCCCGCCGGGATCGCGTGCGCCCGGTCGGCAGCCACGACGGCCTGCTCGGCGTACCCACCGCCCGTCGGTCCGAGGTGGGCGACGACGCGCCGACCCAGCCAGGCCGCGGACACGCCCTCCCCCACGGCGTCGACCGTGCCGGCGACCTCCCGCCCCGGCACGGTCGGCAGGTCCGGTCGCGCCATCGGCCCGAAGGACTCCCCTGACCGGATCGACGTGTCGAGGAGGTGCACGCCGACCGCCTCCACCTGGACGCGGAGCTGACCCGGGGCGGGTCGCGGGTCGGGGACCTCCTCGAGCACGAGGACGTCGGGAGGGCCGAACTCATGATGTCTGATCGCTCGCATGGACTGATGCAACAACCTCAACTAAAGTTGAGGTCAAATGACCACGACACGCCACCTCATGACCCCCGGAGACGTCGCGACCCGATCGGGTGTGGCGATCTCGGCGCTGCACTTCTACGAGCGCAACGGGCTCATCGAGAGCGAACGCACGACCGGCAACCAGCGCCGCTACCGCCGCGACGTGCTGCGCCGCATCGGGTTCATCCGGGTGTCGCAGCGCGTGGGCATCCCGCTCGCCGACATCGCCGCCTCCCTCGCGACCCTGCCCGACGGCCGCACCCCCACCAAGCAGGACTGGGCCCGGCTGTCACGCACGTGGCGCACCGAGCTCGACGCCCGCATCAACCGGCTCGAGTCGCTCCGCGACGACCTGGACGGGTGCATCGGGTGCGGCTGCCTGTCGCTGCGCTCGTGCACGCTGTACAACCCCGACGACGTCCTGGCCGAGCGGGGCACCGGAGCGATCCGGCTCGACCGGGATCAGGACTCCGGTGGTCGCGGCCGGTAGACGAGGGTCACCAGCACGACCGACACGATCATCAGCAGGAACCAGGCCACGAACTTCGTGAGGGGCACGAGCTCCCAGCCGTCGAGCTGGCTCGGGTAGAACCACGCCCCTGCCGCGGTCGCGACGTTCTCGGCGACCCAGATGAAGAACGCCACCAGGCCGAACGCCACGACGACCGGCATGCGGAGCACGTGACGGTGCACGCGGAAGTGCATCGTGCAGCGTCCCCACAGCAGGACCACCGCGGCGAGAAGCACGTAGCGACCGTCGAGCACGTAGTGGTGCGTGAAGAAGTTGACGTAGATCCCGAGGGCCACGAGTGCCGACGCCCACACCGGCGGGTACCGGTCGAAGCGCAGGTCGAACAACCGCATGACCCGCACGAGGTACGACCCGACCGCGGCGTACATGAAGCCGCTGTAGAGCGGGACCGACCCCAGGTGCAGGACGCCGCCCGCCTCGTAGCTCCACGAGCCGACCGAGGTCTTGAACAGCTCCATGCCGGTTCCGGCGACGTGGAAGAGCACCACGACCCAGAGCTCGCGAGGTCGTTGCGGTGGAGCGCGGCGTCGTCCGGCCAGGTCAGCGCCGTGACGACGAGCACGAGCAGCAGCAGTGCACCGAACACACAGGCCCAGGCCTGCTTGACGCCGAAGACGAGGAGCTCGACGACGTACCCGCGCCACCCGGTCGACGGCGCCACCTCGAGGTGTGACCGCGCCCAGCGCAGCAGGCGCCGCTCCAGCGAGGTCGCGTCGCCCCCGGCCCCCTCCAGCATCGGCCCAGCCTACGAGAGGGGGGTCACGAGCTCGCCGCGCTCGAGGAACGCCGCGACGTTGGCGAGCACCAGGTCGGCCATCGCTCCACGCGTGTCGTGGGTGGCCGAACCGACGTGCGGGGCCAGGACGACCGAGTCGAGCGCTCGCAGCTCCCGTGGCACGTCCGGCTCGTCGGCGAAGACGTCGAGTCCGGCGCCGGCGATGGTGCCCGCCGTCAGTGCCGCGATCAGCGCGGACTCGTCGACCAGGCTGCCGCGGCCGACGTTGACCAGGTGCCCGTCGGCGCCGAGCGCCTCGAGCTCGGGCGCACCCACGAGCGGGTCCCCGCCACCGGGGGCCGCCAGCACCAGCACGTCGGCCCACTCGGCCAGGTCGCGGACCGAGGAGAACCACGGATACGCGACGTCGGCCTCGCGCCGGTTGCGGTAGCCGATCTCGCAGCGGAACGCGGTGAGCCGGTCGGCGATCGCCTGCCCGATCCGGCCGAGTCCGACGACGCCGACCCTGCGCCCCGTCACGTGACCCGTGAGCGGGTACGTGCCGAGCGTGACCCAGCTGCCGGCCCGCACGTAGCGGTCCGAGTCGCTGATCCGCCGCACCGAGTCGATCAGCAGACCGATCGCGAGATCGGCCACCGCGTCGGTCAGGACGTCCGGCGTGGTGCTCACCACGATCCCGCGCTCCCGGACGGCGTCGAGATCGATCGAGTCGTAGCCCACACCGAAGCTCACGATCGCCTTCAGGTCCGGCAGCTCACCGATCTGCTCCGCCGTCAGGCCGTGGGCGGAGGTCGTGACGGCCACCGTGACTCCCCGCTCCGGCTCCGTCACGGCCCCGTGACGGAGCACGAGTTCGTCAGCGAGATCGGACTGCAACGGAGCGGCGATCAGCACGGGTGACGACATTCCTCGACGCTAGCAACGGTGACCACGACGCCGACCCCCGGCGGCGGGAATGCCCCGCTGACCTAGCCTGACGGCATGTCGCTCAGCATGTCCCTCGCCCGTGCCGTGCTCGCGCGCCGGCCCAAGACCCTCACCTCCGTCGAGTCCGCGCAGAAGCGCGTGGCCGAGCGTGAGGGCCCGGCCGAGGTCTCACGCCGGCTCCGCAGCACCTGCGACGTGACGACCGAGACGGTGGGCGGGTTCCCGGTCATCACGCTGACGCCCCGCGCGAAGGGCACGGGGACCGAGCTCGTGTACCTGCACGGCGGTGCCTACGTGGCGGCGATCATCCCGGCGCACTGGGCGTTCCTCGGCAAGATCGTCGCGCGGACCGGTGCCACCGTCACGGTGCCGCTCTACGGCCTGGCACCCGAGCACACGGTCGACGACGCGTTCGCGTTCGTGCCGCCCGTGCTCGAGGCGGTGCGTCAGCGTGCCGCGGGTCGGCCCGTGTACCTCGGCGGCGACTCCGCCGGCGGCGGGCTCTCGGTGAGCCTGGCGCTGCACGGCCAGCAGGTCGACGGTCTGGTGCTGATCGCCCCGTGGCTCGATCCCTCGGCCTCCAACCCGGTGGCCCCCGGTCTGGTCGAGGTCGATCCGATGCTCGACATCCCCGGGGCCGCGTGGGCCGGACGACAGTGGGCCGGCGCGCGCGAGGCCACCGACCCACGGGTGAGCCCGATCTTCGCCGACCCAGCCGGCCTCCCGCGCACCCTCGTGCTCCAGGGTGGGCACGACGTGCTGCTGGCCGACTCGCTGAAGTTCTGCGAGCGCGCCCTCGACACGGGCGTCGACCTGACGTTTCACGTCGAGCCCAGCGGTTTCCACGTGTACCCCGCGGCGACCTTCACTCCAGAAGGCCGCCGGGCCGTCCGCCTGATCGCGGACTTCATGCGTCGCTGAGTCAGTCGCGCTCGAGCGGCCGCGACGCGTCGGACGTCCAGGCGGTCATCGAGCCGTCGTAGATCGCGACGTCGCCGCGACCCAGGCCCTGCAGCGCGAAGGCGACCGCGGTGGCCGCGATGCCGCCGCCGCAGTACGTGACCGGTGCGACGTCGGGGTCGAGCGCTCCGACCGACTCGAACAGCGGGCGCAGCTCGTCGGCGGCGCGCAACCGACCGCTCTCGTCGACGAGCTCGTCGAACGGGACGTTCACGCTGCCCGGGATGCGGGCATCGGCGAAGGACTCACGCGCGAGCGAGTTGATCAGCAACGTCGACCGGTCGTGGGTGGCTGCCTCGACGTCCGCGGTCGTCACGACGCGCTCGGATCGACGTGTCGCAGTGAACGTCGCCGCCGGGTAGCTCGCGCCGCCGGCCGCGACCGGCAGACCTGCGTCCTTCCAGGCCTGGAGACCTCCGTCGAGCACCACGACGTCGTCATGTCCCTCGAGGCCGAGCTGCCACCAGAGGCGCGTCGCCCAGATGCCGTTGACGTGGTCGTAGACGACGACGGTGTGGTCGTTGCCGATGCCGAGCCCGCCGACGACCTCGGCGAAACGCTCCGACGGCACGGCCGCGAACGGCGCCTCACCGTCGTGCTCGGTCAGGTCGAGGGCCTGGTCGGCGAACGTGGCACCGGGCACGTGGGCCTCGCGGTACGTGTCGCGACCGGACTCGGTGTGGGCCCCGTTCTCGTCGAACGTGAGGTGCACCGTGGCGTCGACGACGCGGATCGTGGGGTCGTCGAGGCGCTCCTGGAGCCACGGGGCGTCGACGAGGCGGGGGTGTGCAGCGGTCATGTCTCGAGCCTGGGGATCGTGCGGGCCGGTCAGTGCAGGACCTCGACGACCTCACGGGCCACACCTGCGGCGGACTGCGGGTTCTGGCCCGTCACGAGGCGGCCGTCGACGACGACGTTCTCGGTGAAGTTCGGGCCGGTCTGCACCGTCGCACCGAGCTCGGTGAGCCTCGTCTCGAGCAGGAACGGGACGGCGTCGGTGAGGCCCGCCGCCTCCTCCTCGTCGTTGGTGAAACCGGCGACCTTCTTGCCGGCGACGATCGAGCGACCGCTGCCCAGCGTGATGCCGGTGAGGGCCGCGGGCCCGTGGCAGACCGCCGCGACGACGCCGTCGTTCTCGTAGATCGTGCGAGCCACGGACCCGACGCTGGGATCGCTCGGGAAGTCCCACATCGCCCCGTGGCCGCCCACGAAGTAGACGGTGTCGTAGTCGGTGGCGCTGATCTCGGAGAGGCGCTTGGTGTCCGCGAGCTGCTTCTTCACAGCGTCGTTCTCGAGGAACTCGACCTGGATCGGATCTTCCTCGTCGCGTCCGTCCTCGGGCGGCTGGCCGCCGGCGATCGAGACGAGGTCGACGTTCCACCCGGCGTCGGTGAAGACCTTCCACGGGTGCGCGGCCTCGCCGACGAAGTAGCCGGTCTTGCGCACGCCACCGAGGTCGTCGTGGCTGGTCAGGACGAGCAGTGCGTTGCGAGAGGTCATGACTCCACGCTAACCACGCCGCCTGACGACGCAAGACGGCATGATTCAGGCGCGGGCGGTGAGCAGGCAACCCCTCGAGTCACTCATGACGTTGCCCACGCACCGTCGGATCCGCCCCGTCGTCAGTCGTCCGCCGGAACGGGCTCGTCCCGGACCCGGCTCAACGCCACCGCGGCGAGGGCCGTGGTGATCGGCACCGCGGCGATCAGGCCGAGCGTGGCCACGAGGCTGCGCACGATCTCCTGCGCGAGGAACTGGTCCGTCACGGCCTCGGCGAGCGAGCCGTTGTCGGCCACCACGAGCACCAGCACCGGCAGCGACGACCCGGCGTACGCGAGGATGATCGTGTTCACGACCGAGGCGATGTGGGCCCGCCCGACGCGGTTCGCGGAGCCGTAGAGCTGCCGGAAGCCGTACCCGGGATTGGCGCGGGCGAGCTCACCCACCGTGGCCGCCTGCGTCACCGTGATGTCGTCGAGCACGCCGAGCGAACCGATCACGATGCCGGCGAGCAGGAGCCCGCGCATGTCGATGTCGTAGTTCGTCCCGACCGCCTCCGACAGGTCGTCCGTCACGCCCGTGAGGTGCAGGCCCGCCACCGCCACGTACGCCAGCAGACCGGTCAGGACGAAGCTGGCCACGGTGCCGAGGAGCGCCACCGTCGTCGCCAGCGTGAAGCCGTGCGTCAGGTAGAGGACCGAGAGCATGATCGCGGCCGAACCCACGAGGGCCACCAGGATCGGCGACTCCCCGTCGAGGATCGCCGGGACGATGAACCACAGCAGCACCGCGAAGGTCACGACCAGGCCGGCGAGGGCCGTGATCCCCCTCCACCGTCCGAACGCGAACAGGGCCAGCGCCGAGGCGAGTACCAGCAGCCACAGACCCGTGCCGCGCTGCAGGTCGACGACCGAGTACACGTCCCCGTCGGGGGTGTCGCTCACCAGCACGACGACCGAGTCGCCCTCGCCGATCTCGGGCGCACCGCTGCCGTTGGGCAGGTCGACCTCCACGTCGCGGCCCGCGGCGTCGCCGTCGAGCAGCCGCACCTGTGCCGTGCCGCACCCGTTGGTCTCCCCCGTCAGGCCGTCCTCGCACGACACGCGGTCAATCGAGGTGACCTTGCCGGCGACCTGCGTGCCGGCGGCGTCCTCGGCCCCCTGCGTGTCGCCCGACGGCCACAGCCACACCATCGCAGCGAGCGTCAGGAGCGCGATGGGCGCGATGACGAGCAGCGCGATGGTCCGCAGACGGCGGGACTCGGGGGCGGCGTGCGCGTGGCCTCCGGTCATGCGCCCACGCTAGACGACCCGCAGTGGCCCCTGGGTCACGCGCCACTCAGCCGCCGATCTTCGTCGGCAGGCCGCTCGACACGCGCGCCCCGGGCCGACGGGTCCGCCATCGACGAGGCGGACTCCCCCACCGTGTGAGGAAGTCCGCCTGCCGAGTCGGTCGTGCGCTGGTTCAGCCCAGGACGTCGGACGCGGAGACGTCGCCGTCCGCGTCGTCGATGGCCTTCGCCAGGCGGTCGACCTGGTCGCCGTCGAGCGTCACGCCGGCCTCGTCGAGGCCCTTGCGCAGCTCCTCGGCCACGGTGCCCTCGGGGGCGCCGTCCTGGTAGTTCGCGACGCGGTCGACGACGTTCTGGATGGCGGTCAGCTGTTCATCGGTGAGAGTGCTCATGGTGGCGATGTACCCGCGTCACCGTCCTCCATGCGTGAACCGGCACGGGGCGGGTACCTCCTGTCCATGAGCACCCCCTCGCACCCCGACGCCGGCCCCGGCACCGACGGGCACGCACCGGTCGACCCGAAGACCTCCCCGGACACCGAGCCGGACACCGACACGCCCCCGACCCAGCCGTCCCCCGACGCCTCCGAGGTCGAGGACGGCAAGCCCGAGAAGCCGCTCGAGCCCGACGCGGGCTCCGACGACGACGGCCCCGACGGCGCGCAGACCCTGCCCCCGGACCCGACCGGCGAGCCGTCGACCTGACCCGATGTGGTGCGTCGCTGCGGAGATCGCGGTTGACTGAGGCATGCGAGCCATCTGGAAGGGCGCGATCAGCTTCGGTCTGGTCTCGGTGCCCGTCAAGGTCTACAGCGCGACCTCGTCGCACGATCTCCCCCTGCACCAGGTGCACGCCGAGGACGGCGGGCGCATCAAGTACCAGCGTCGGTGCGAGGAGTGCGGGAAGGTCGTGCCGTACGAGGACATCGACCGCGCCTACGAGGAGGGCGGCCGCCGCGTCGTCCTGAGCGACGAGGACTTCGACCTGCTCCCCGCCGAGCGCGACCACGAGATCGAAGTCGTGCAGTTCGTGCCCGCCGACCAGGTCGAGATCCTCCGGCTCGACAAGGCGTACTTCCTCGAGCCGGAGGACAGGGCCCTCAAGCCGTACACCCTCCTGCGACGCGCGCTCGAGGACACCGACCGCACCGCGATCGTCCAGTTCGCCCTGCGGCGCAAGACCCGTCTGGCCGCGCTGCGGGTGCGCGGCGACGTCCTGGTGCTGCAGACCATGCTCTGGGACGACGAGGTCCGGTCGCCGGCGTTCGACGTGCTGGGCACCGCCCCGAAGCTCTCGCAGCGCGAGCGCGACATGGCCTCGCAGCTCGTGGAGTCCATGTCGGACGACTTCGACCCGGGCGCGTTCACCGACGAGTACCAGGAGCAGCTGCGCGACCTGATCGCCCAGAAGCTCGAGAAGGGCGACGACGCCGAGGTGCTCGTCACCGACGACAGCGGGGACGACTCCGGCGACAACGTGATCGACCTGATGGAGGCGCTGGAGCGGAGCCTGTCGACGAAGTCCGCCGCGAAGAAGGCGCCCGCGAAGAAGGCAGCCGCCAAGAAGACTGCGGCCAAGAAGTCGGCGGCCAAGAAGGCCACGGCCAAGAAGACCGCCAAGAAGGCCCCCGCGAAGAAGACTGCCACCAAGAAGACTGCGGCCAAGAAGAAGTCGGCGTGACGTGGCACCTGCCGTCACGACGGAGATCGGCGGTCGTCAGCTCCGGCTGACCCACCCCGACAAGGTGCTGTACCCGGCGAGCGGGACGACCAAGGCCGACGTCATCCGGTACTACGTCGAGATCGCCCCGTACCTGCTCCCCCACGTCACCGGGCGCATCTTGACCCGCAAGCGCTGGGTCGACGGGGTGGGCACCGAGCGCGCGCCCGGCGAGGTCTTCTTCGAGAAGAACCTGCCCGACTCCGCTCCCGAATGGATCCCCCGGGTCGAGATCGCCCACCGGGACCACCGCACCCGGTACCCCCGCTTCGAGGAGCCGGCGGCGCTCGCCTGGGCGGGTCAGGTCGCGGCACTCGAGCTGCACGTCCCGCAGTGGCGCGTCGGTGCCGACGGCGCGCACGAGAACCCCGACCGCCTGGTGCTCGACCTCGACCCCGGACCGGGGGTCGGGCTCCCGGAGTGCGTCGAGGTCGCGAAGCACGCCCGCACGCTGCTGAAGGACATCGGACTCGACCCGTATCCCGTCACCAGCGGCAGCAAGGGCCTCCACCTCTACGCCGCGCTGGACGGCTCGAACGACTCTGACGCGATCAACGCCTTTGCCAAGCGTCTGGCCCAGGCGCTCGAGGAGCAGTTGCCGGACCTCGTGGTCTCGTCGATGCGCAAGACCGACCGCCAGGGCAAGGTCCTGGTCGACTGGAGCCAGAACAACGGCAACAAGACGACCATCGCGCCCTACTCGCTGCGCGGTCGCGACGAGCCCTACGTCGCGGTCCCCCGCACGTGGCGCGAGCTGAACGACCCCGACCTCCGCCACCTGCGGATGGACGAGGTGCTGGCCCGCATGAAGCGCCGCAAGGACCCGATGGCGGCCCTCGGCCACGCCGTGGGAGCCGGCGCCGGCGACGAGACCGACCTGCTGCGCGAGTACCGGTCCAAGCGCGACGCCCGCCGCACGCCCGAACCGGTCCCGGCCACCCCGGCCCCCGCGGGTTCCGGCGAGGGCCGCCTGTTCGTCGTCCACGAGCACCACGCGAGCAGCCTCCACTGGGACCTGCGCCTCGAGCGCGACGGCGTGCTGCGGTGCTGGGCGCTGCCCAAGGGCATCCCCGACGACCCGAAGCGGAACCGGCTCGCGGTGCCCACGGAGGACCACCCGCTGGAGTACGCGACGTTCGAGGGCACGATCCCGCAGGGCGAGTACGGCGGCGGCGAATCGCTGATCTGGGACACCGGCGAGTACGACACGGAGAAGTGGAACGACGGCGAGGTCATCGTGACCCTGCGCGGCAGCCGCGACGGCGGTCTCGAGGGGCAGCCTCGACGGCTCGCTCTCGTGCGCACGGGCAAGAAGAACTGGCTCGCCCACGTCATGGACCTGAAGGGGTCGTCCAACCGGGGCTCGCTGCGCGAGGCCGCGGTCGAGCCGATGCTGGCCACGCTGGGCTCGGCCGCCGATGTCGAGCACGACGGCGACTGGGCGTTCGAGCTGAAGTGGGACGGTGTCCGCACGATCGCGGTCCTCGAAGGGCGCGACGTCGCCCTGTTCAGCCGCTCGGGGCGCAAGGTCGCCGCGACGTATCCCGAGGTGACCGAGGGCCTCGGCAAGCTGCGACCGGATCAGTCCCTCGTGCTGGACGGCGAGATCGTCGCACTCGGCCGGCGCGGCGCGCCGGACTTCTCGCTGCTCCAGCACCGGATCCAGCTCACGGGCGACGCCGAGATCGCGGCCGCCCGCGACGAGGTGCCGGTGAAGTTCCTCGTGTTCGACGTGCTGCGGGCCGGAGGCAAGGACCTCACGGGATCCGGTTACGCCAAGCGCCGCGGGGTCCTCCAGGAGCTCGGCCTCGACGACCTCGATCACGTCGAGGTGCCGCCCGCCGTCGAGGGTGATCTCGACGCCGCGACTCGGCTCAGCCGGGACCGGGGACTCGAGGGGGTCGTGGCCAAGCGCCTCGGCTCCCGCTACCTCCCGGGACGGCGGTCCGGGTCGTGGATCAAGATCAAGCACCTCTCGGCCCAGTCGGTCGTGATCGGTGGGTGGCGACCGGGTCGGGGCAGGCGCTCGGGCTCGATCGGGTCGCTCCTGCTCGGCGTGCCCGAGGACGGCGGGCTGACCTACGTCGGCCGGGTCGGGAGCGGATTCGACGAACGCACGCTGCGTGACCTCGAGCGGAGGCTCGGTCGGTCCGAGCGCAAGACCTCACCGTTCGCCGACGTCCCGAAGGACGCCGCGAGCGACGCCCGGTGGGTCACGCCGCGGCTCGTCGGCGAGGTCACCTACGCCGAGCTGACGCCGGCCGGGCACCTGCGCCACCCCGCCTGGAAGGGCCTGCGGACGGATCTGGAGGCCGCCGACGTCGCGTGGGAGGCCCCCGCCACCTGACCGAGGCCTCGCAGTGCGGGCGGAGCCCCGCCCCTTGAGGCGCGAGTGAGGAACGAACGAGCCTCGAAAGGGGTACCCGAGCCCACCACCTGACCGAGGTTTCGAGGCTCGCGCGCCAGAGCGCACTCACACCTCAACCACCGGGCGAGGGCGGAGCCCCGCCCCTTGAGGTGCGAGTGAGGAACGAACGAGCCTCGAAAGGGGTACCCGAGCCCACAACCTGACCGAGGTTTCGAGGCTCGCGCGCCAGAGCGCACTCACACCTCAACCACCGGGCGAGGGCGGAGCCCCGCCCCTTGAGGCGCGAGTGAGGAACGAACGAGCCTCGAAAGGGGCACCTCAGCCCCAGGGCGGTGTCAGCCGCCGACGACCTCGGCGATCTTGGCGTTGAACGCCTCCAGGTCGTCGGGGTTGCGCGAGGTGATGAGGTCCCAGCCGCGGCCCGGGCAGTGGAAGACGGTCTCGTCGACCCAGGTGCCTCCGGCGTTGACGATGTCGGTCCGCAGCGTCGGGAACGACGTCAGCGTCTTGCCGGGCAGCACCCCGGCCTCGACGAGCGCCCACGGTCCGTGACAGATGGAGGCAATGGGCTTCTTCGCCTCGGCGAACGCGGTCACGAGCGCAACCGACGCGGCGTCGCCGCGGACGTGGTCGGCGTTGACCGTGCCGCCGGGGATGACCAGCGCGTCGAAGTCGGCGACGTCGACATCGGCCACGGTGGCGTCGGGATCGAACGTCGCGTCCTTGTCGGTGTCGCCCACCATGGACTGCACCGGCTCGAGCTTCGGCGCGACGTGGACGGCGGTTCCCCCGGCCTCGCGGATCGCGGCGATCGGCGACTCCAGCTCGGCCTTCTCCACGCCTTCCTGCGACGTGAGGACGGCGATCTTCTTGCCCTGCAGCGTGCTCATGCGAGCTCCTCCCGGATCGGGTGCATCGATTGCGTCACGATCGACGCTAACCGTCCGGGCCCAGCGCGCACGTCGGCGCGGCGAGGGCATGAAAAAAGGAGCCTCGCGGCTCCTGCTACTTCAGGTTATATCCCGTCCGGGGGCTTGCCGCAAGGCCCCGCGGACCCCCCAGAATGGCCGACCGTGCCGGGATACCGGCCGTCCTGAGGGGGAATTCATGGGTCATCGTCCGACGTCCGTCACGAGTCCGTTCGCGCTGCCCGACCGGCTGGCCGCCAAGTCGGTGCCGTCGCTGATCGGGGCCGACGAGGTGCACCTCGCTGGCATCGCGACCAGCCTGGCCGACCAGGTGGGGGAGCTGTCCGAGCAGCTCGACCAGGCGCGTCGGCTCGTGGCGCGGGAAGGAACGGCCGCGGTCGAGCGCGACCAGGAGGTGCACCGGCTGACGGCCCGCCTGCGCACGCTGCGCCGGTTCGGGCTCGACCTCTGCCTCGGTCGCATGGTCGCCGAGGACGGCACAGCGACGTACGTCGGACGGCTGGGGCTCACGTCGGGCACCGGTGAGCGGCTGCTCGTCGACTGGCGCTCACCCGCGGCCGAGCCCTTCTTCGGTGCGACCCACGGCCACCCCATGGGTCTGGCGAGCCGCCGGCGCTTCCGCTGGACGCGCGGCCTCATCACCGACTACTGGGACGAGGTCTTCTCACCCACCGGCCTCGGGAGCACCGCTTCCCTCGACGACCGGTCGGCGTTCGTCGCGAGTCTCGGCGCGAGCCGGTCCGACCGCATGCGCGACGTGCTCGGCACGCTGCAGGCCGACCAGGACGCGATCATCCGTGCCGGGGCCGCCGGTGCGCTCGTCGTCGACGGAGGTCCCGGCACCGGCAAGACCGTCGTGGCCCTGCACCGCGCCGCGTACCTCCTGCACGCCGACCCACGCCTGCGGCCGGGACGCGGCGGCGTGCTGGTGGTGGGGCCGCACGAGCCGTACCTGGCCTACGTCGACGACGTGCTGCCCAGCCTGGGCGAGGACGGCGTGCGCACCTGCACCGTGCGCGACCTCGTGCCCGAGGGGCGCGACGCGAGCCCCGAGCACGACCCGGAGGTGGCGCGCCTCAAGGCCGCCGTCGAGCTCGTGCGGGCGATCGAGCCTGCGGTGGCGCTGTACGAGGAGCCGCCGACCGAGCCGCTGGACGTCGAGACGCCGTGGACCACGGTGCGCCTACGCGCCACGGACTGGGCGGAGGCCTTCGGCGCGGCCGACCCCGGGACACCCCACAACGAGGCGCGCGACCAGGTCTGGGACGCGCTGGTCGAGATCCTTGCCGACCTCCACGTCACGGGCGGGTTCGACGAGGACGGGGTCGAGGACGAGCGACCCCCGATCGAGCCGCTGCGTCGCGCGCTCGAGCGGAACGCCGCCCTGGTCGACGCGTTCGACCGCGCCTGGACCGTCGTCGAGCCTGCCGATCTCGTCGCCGACCTGTGGTCGGTGCCCGCCTACCTGCGTCACTGCGCTCCCGGTCTCACCGCGGACGAGGTGAACCTGCTGGGACGTGACGACCCGTACGCGTGGACGACGTCCGACCTGCCCCTGCTCGACGCCGCGCGTCGACGCCTCGGCGACCCCGACTCCTCGCGGCGCCGGCGCGAGCGGGAGAGGACCCTGGCCGCGGAACGTGCGCAGATGAACCTGGTGGTCGACGAGCTCATCGCGAGCGACGACTCGGAGCTGCTGCTGATGCGGACGCTGCGCGGTGACGACATGCAGGTGTCGCTGGAGGACGAGGCCGCGGTGGACGCCGTCGACCCCGACACGCTCGTCGGCCCCTTCGCCCACGTCGTCGTCGACGAGGCGCAGGAGCTCACGGACGCCGAGTGGCAGATGGTGCTCGCGCGGTGCCCGTCGCGAAGCCTGACGATCGTGGGCGACCGCGCCCAGGCACGCCACGGCTTCGCCGAGTCGTGGCAGGAACGCCTGGCGCGCGTCGGGGTGGACCGAGCCAGGGTCGCGTCGCTGACGATCAACTACCGCACCCCGTCGGAGGTCATGGAGGAGGCGGAGCCGCTCATCCGCGCCGCCGTCCCGGACGCCAACGTGCCGACGTCGGTCCGCGCGTCGGGCGTCCCGGTCGAGCACCGGCCGGTGTCCGACCTCGCCGCGGTCCTGCGCGACTGGCTGGCGTCGGGCGACGAGGGTGTCGCGTGCGTCATCGGCTCGGCGGCTCCCGCGCTCCCGGTCACGTCGGAACGGGTTCGATCACTCACGCCCGCGCTCGCCAAGGGCCTGGAGTTCGATCTCGTCGTGCTGATCGACCCGGAGAGGTTCGGGACGGGCACCGAGGGTGCCGTCGACCGGTACGTCGCGATGACCCGCGCGACCCAACGACTCGTGGTCCTGACGTCGTCCGCTGGCTGAGAACCCCTGTCGAGGCTCCTCGTTCCTCGTCGCACCTCACGGGGCGGAGCTCCGCCCGCCACCCGTGGATCCACGGGCCGAGCCGCAGGCTCGCCTTGCCGGGTTTGCCGGGCCGTGGTTCCGTGGAGGAACAAGTCAACGCTTCACCGGTTGAGCCTCCAGCCGTTTCCCTTCCTCGAGAACGGAACGTGCCATGTCCTCTCACACCACGCTTGACGAGCAGTCGAACCTGCTCCTCGCCCAGGCCCGCGACGAGCTGTCGCCGCGCCGCGAGGCCCTCCAGAACGAGGTCCTCGAGAACAATCTCGCGCTCGCTCGCCGCCTCGCCCGCCGGTACAACGGTCGCGGGGTGGCCTCCGACGACCTCGAGCAGGTCGCACGTCTGGGCCTGTTGAAGGCCGTCCGACGCTTCGACGCCGACCGGCGCTCCTTCACCGCCTACGCCGTCCCGACGATCCTCGGTGAGCTCCGTCGCCACTTCCGCGACAGCGCCTGGGTCGTGCGGCCCGGACGCCACCTGCAGGAGGTGCAGGCCGCTGCGAACGTGGCCCGCGAGGACCTGCGCAGCGAGCTGTCGCGGGACGCCACGCCGGCCGAGGTGGCCGAGCGCATCGGCGAGAGCGAGGGGTCGCTGCGCGAGGCCGACTCCGTGATCGGCGCGTTCTCGCCGCGATCGCTCGACGCCCCGGCGCCGGGTGACAGCACCCCCTTCGGGCACACGATCGGCTCGATCGACCGTCATCTCGAGCGCGCCGAGGACCTGCAGGCCGTCGGGCCGAGCGTGCGCCAGCTGAGCCTGCAGGACCGGCGCCTGCTCGGCATGAGGTTCGTCGAGGGCCGGACGCAGGCCGACATCGGCCGCGAGCTGGGGATCTCCCAGATGCAGGTCTCGCGACGCCTCAGCGCCGTGATCGAGCGCATCCGCGACGACATGGGCCTCACGCAGCTGGCCAGCTGAGCCACGTTCGCGCGGACATCGTGCATGAACCGCCCACAGCGGGGTACTCCCCCGACGACCTCGATGGAAGGAACGACATGACCGTCGCACCGCCTGAGCCTGACCAGCCGGTCAAGCCCGTCGAACCGGGCATCCCCGGAGCCGAGCCCGTGATCGAGCCGGGACTCCCCGGCCCCGCCGATCCGGACGTCGCGCCCGAGCCCCAGACCGAGCCGCGTCCCGACGGACCCGCCGCTCCCTGAGACCCCCGCATCACGCATGCGGGGAAGGCCCTGACCCGATCACTCGGGTCAGGGCCTTCGTTCATCCGCGGTCGGGAGCTTCAGAGACGGTTGAGCACCGTGACCATGTCGTCCTCGGTGTCGCTGCCGATCTTCTCGAAGACCAGCTTCACCACCGGAGCGGCGAGCTTCGCGGCCCCACTCATCTCGATGACGGCGGTGTAGGTGATCTCCGAGCCGTCGCCCGACGCCACGACCTCGATCGTGTCGGTCGTGTCGGCGGTCTCGTTCGTGCCGTGGAAGACGACCTTGGCGTCGGTGAGCTCGGTGAGCTCGTAGACCAGCTCGGTCGAGACGCCGGCGATCTTCGAGGTGTTCTTCCAGGTGCTGCCGACGGCGACCGGGCCGTCGTCGAGACGCACGCACTTCTCGGTGCCCGGGTCCCAGTCCTCGGCGTTCGCGAAGTCCTTGAGGTAGTCCAGCATGACGGCAGGACGGGGGTCGACGGTGAACGTTCTGCTGATGGTGGTCATGGTCAGGGAGTACCCGCCGAGCACCGGGCTCAATCAGCTAGAGGCGTCGCCAGGCGACGACGATCGCCGCGGCCGTGACGGCCAGCACCGCGAGCTGCGGCCCGCGGGCGACGACTCCGTCCTTGGCCTGCGCCGCCACGTGCGACGGTGCCAGCCGGTCGCCGAGCTCGTCGATCGTGTCGGCCAGGTGCTCACGGGTCCGCTCGATGTCGGCCTCGATCTCGGACGCGGACGCTCCCGGTCCGGGACGCTCGGTGGCGCTCATGCGTGCTCTCCCTTGGCTGCGGCGATGTCCTTCTTGACGTTCTCGGCCGTGTGCGGCGGTCCGACCTCCTGGATCTGCTTCACGCCCAGCATCGCCCCGGCGCCAGCCGCGACGAACAGGACGCCCGCGACGATGAGCGCCGCGAGCCACACCTCGACGACCAGGGCGAGCGCGGCGACCGCGGCGGCGACCAGGGTCCCGAATCCGAGCACGGCCAGCAGGCCGGTGGCGCCGAACAGGCCGGCTCCGAGGCCGGCATGCTTGACGCTCTCGCGGATCTCGGCCTTGGCCAGCTCCACCTCGTCGTGCACCAACCGGCTGGTCTGCTCCGTCAGCTGGACCGCGAGCTCGCCGACCGTCGCGTCGTGGAGCGGGTCACGATCAGCCATGGTCGGCCTGCGTGGAGTTCTCGGGCGAGCTCGACAGGGGGTCGCCGTGCGACTTCGGGGTGGTGCCGCTCGGAGCACCCGGCACCGAGGTGTCAGGACCGGTGGCGTCGTCGGAGGAGACGACGTCCTTGACCTTGTCCCGAGCACCGGCGGCGGCCTCCTGGGCCTTCTCCTTGACGACCGGCACCTGCTCGGCCGCGTAGTCCTGGGCCTGGGCGGCAGCCTTCTGCACCCGCGGGTTGGCCTTCACGCCGTCGACCGCGGACACGATTTGCTCGTACCGCTCGCGCCCGGCGCGGCTGCCGAGCACGTAGCCGATGCCAGCGGCCGCCAGGATCGTGGTCTTCCTCAGCATGGTTCCTCCTGGAATGAGACGGCGGACCGACTGCCCGCCGATTGGTGCACCCGTACCCGCTGGTCCCGGGACCATGCGCGGGTGACGCCGCTCACGCCTCTGACAGACTGATGAGCAGTCAACGAAAGGTGCATCACATGCAGCAGGTCAAGGCCGTCATCGCGCGCGCGAAGGGGGCTCCGGTCGAGCTCGTGACGATCAACGTGCCCGATCCCGGTCCGGGCGAGGCCGTCGTGCAGGTCCAGGCGTGCGGGGTCTGCCACACCGACCTGCACTACCGCGAGGGTGGCATCAACGACGAGTTCCCGTTCCTGCTCGGCCACGAGGCCTCGGGCCTGGTGGAGGCCGTCGGCCCCGGCGTCACCGACGTCGCGCCCGGCGACTTCGTGGTGCTGAACTGGCGGGCGGTGTGCGGCGACTGCCGTGCCTGCAACCGTGGTGAGCCGCAGTACTGCTTCAGCACGTTCAACGCGACCCAGAAGATGACGCTCGAGGACGGCACGGAGCTCTCCCCCGCGCTCGGGATCGGCGCCTTCGCCGAGAAGACCCTCGTCGCCGCCGGCCAGTGCACCAAGGTCGACCCGTCGGCGCGTCCTGCCGCCGTCGGCCTGCTGGGTTGCGGCGTCATGGCCGGCATCGGGGCCGCGATCAACACCGGCGGCGCCACCCGTGGCCGGTCCGTCGCGGTCATCGGCTGCGGAGGCGTGGGCGTGGCGGCGGTCGCCGGCGCCGCGCTCTCGGGGGCGAGCCCGATCATCGCCGTCGACATCGACGCCAACAAGCTCGAGACGGCCCGCAAGCTCGGCGCGACCCACACGGTCGACTCCTCGAAGGTCGACCCGGTCGAGGCGATCAAGGAGATCGCGGCCCAGACGTACCCGGGCGCCGAGGGTGCCGACATCGTGGTCGAGGCCGTCGGCCGCCCCGAGACCTGGAAGCAGGCCTTCTACGCCCGGGACCTCGCCGGCACCGTCGTCCTCGTCGGCGTGCCCACCCCGGACATGACCGTGCCGGAGCTGCCGCTGATCGACGTCTTCGGACGCGGCGGCTCGCTCAAGTCCAGCTGGTACGGCGACTGCCTGCCGAGCCGCGACTTCCCCATGCTCGTCGACCTCTACCAGCAGGGACGCCTCGACCTCGACGCGTTCGTGACCGAGGAGATCGCGATCGACGGTGTCGAAGCCGCGTTCGAGCGGATGCACCACGGCGACGTCCTGCGATCGGTCGTGGTGCTCTGATGGCCGCGCGCATCGACCACGCCGTCACCAGCGGCATCTTCAGCCTCGACGGCGAGACCCACGAGGTCGACAACAACGTGTGGGTCGTCGGCGACGACACCGAGTGCGTCGTGATCGACGCCCCGCACTCGGTCGACGACATCCTCGCGCTCGTCGGCGAGCGCACGCTGACCGCGATCGTCTGCACCCACGCCCACGACGACCACGTGCGCGTGGCCCCGGAGCTGCGCGAGCGCACCGGTGCACCGATCTACCTGCACCCCGACGACCGTCCGGTGTGGGAGCTGACCCACGGCGACGCGATCATCTGGGACCACGACCTCGCCGACGGCCTCACGATCGAGGTCGCCGGCACGTCGCTCACGGTGCTGCACACGCCCGGCCACGCGCCGGGCGCCGTCTGCCTGTCCGCCCCCGAGCTCGGTGCCGTGTTCACCGGCGACACCCTGTTCAACGGCGGCCCCGGCGCCACCGGCCGCTCGTTCAGCGACCGGCCCACGATCGAGGCGTCGATCCGCGCGAAGCTCTTCGCCCTGCCCGACGAGACCGTGGTGCACACCGGCCACGGCGACGACACCACGATCGGCGCCGAGAAGGCCAACCTCGACGGCTGAGCGCTGGACTCCCCCCAACCGGTCGTTGAGGTGCGAAGGCGCTCTGGCGCCTGAGCCTCGAAACGCTGGTCACATCGATCTTCGATGGTCACCACAGTCGTTGTGCTGGCCGAGGTCTCGCCCTTCGAGGCTCCTCGCAGAGCTCGTCGCACCTCAGGACCCAGCTCGCGCGCCAGAGCGCGCTCACACTGGGGGCACCTCCCACGACGGAGTCGTAGGGGGACAACCACCGGTGGGTGCGTCCGCCTCCGGGTCGACGACCACGCCGTCACTGCGCTGGGCGATCTCGGTCTCGGAGGGGTCGGAGTGGAGGCGGACCTCGTCAGGAACGGCGTTGACCGCGAGGGCGTCCTCCGGCGTCCAGTCCTTCGGGTCCTTCTGGCTCGGGTCGATGGGAGTCATGGCGTCGGGGTACCCGCTCGACCCCGGTTCACGCGAGAGCCAGCTGCTCGATCCGACGCAGCGCGATCAGCACGACCGGCGCGTAGGCCGGAGCCCAGACCGGGATGCCCATGCTCAGCCGGGTGCCGGCGCCGGACGCCTCGACGGCGTGGGTCGTGGCGGGCACACCCGCGACCTTCCACGACCACCGACGTCCCGGCACGACCGTGGTGAGCTCGAACGGCAGGGCCGGGCCGACCGCGGGCCAGACCCGACCCGTCGCGCCGGTCACGAACTCCCCGTCGATCTCGGCCCGCCTCACGGTCGGCCCCCAGAGCGGCCACGCCGCCAGGTCCGTCAGCAGGTGCCAGACACGGTCGGGGTGCGCGGCGACGTCGCGAGAGAGGATCAGCACCCCTCCAGCATCGCCGCCGCGCACCGATCGCGCGCCCTGACGCTCAGACGCTCGCCGTGACCTTCTCCGCGTCGACGGTGCGCGCGAGGTGCGGCCGGTGCAGGTTCTCGCCCTCGATGTCGACGTTTGGCAGGATCTTGTCGAGCCACTTCGGCAGGTACCAGGCCTTGTCACCCATCAGGTACATCAGGGCCGGGATCAGCACCATGCGGATGACGAAGGCGTCGAAGATGACCGCCGCGGCGAGCGCGAAGCCCATCGACTTGATGATCGGGTCGTCCATGAAGATGAACCCGGCGAACACCGCCGTCATGATCAGCGCGGCCGCCGTCACGACGCGGGCGCTGTTGCGGAACCCGTCGACGACCGCCTCGCGGTACGTCGCCCCGTGCACGTAGGCCTCGCGGATCCGCGTGACGAGGAAGACCTGGTAGTCCATCGCGAGCCCGAACACCACGCCGACCAGGAAGATCGGGATGAAGCTCACGATCGGCTGGCCCGGGAACAGTCCGAAGAGGCCTTCCTGGAACAGCGCCACGGTCGCCCCCAGCGTGGCCATGATCGAGAGCAGGAAGCCCAGCGTCGCAGTGAGCGGCACGAGGATCGACCGGAACACGATCATGAGCAGCAGGAACGCCAACCCGATCACGATCGCGAGGTAGATCGGCAGGGCGTCGGCCAACTTCTCCGACACGTCGGTCTGGATCGCGGTCAGGCCCGTGACACCGACCGTCGTGCCCGTCTCGGACTCGATCTGGGCCTCGCCGTCGCGCAGCGACTGCAGGAGGTCCTCGGTCGCGGGGTCCTCGGCACCCGAGGAGGGCTCGACCAGGACCATCGCGCCGTTCTCGTTGCTCGTGACGACCATCGCGCTGGTCACGTCGTCCTGACCGGCGGCCCAGGCCGCGACGGCCTGGTACCCGGCCTGCTGCTCCTCGGGCGAGGCGACGTCGCGGGCGTCCACGACGACCAGCATCGGCGAGAGTCGACCGGGGCCGAACGCCTCGGTCACCAGGTCCGAGGCCTCGCGCTGGGTCGTGCCCTCGGCGGCGGTGCTGTCGGTGGGCAGCGCCAGACGCATGTCCTGGATCGGGAACGCGAGGGCCCCGAGGCCCGCCACCACGACGAGCACCGCGACGATCGGCGCCTTGCCCACCGCCCGGGCCCAGCGGACCCCGTTGTTGAGGATCACGCCGCCGGCCTCACGAGCGGGTCGGTAGCGGCGGAACGTGCCGCCGAACGACTTCGACTTCAGCATCCCGAGGATCGCGGGCAGGAGGGTCAGCGCCACGAGGACGGCGACCGCCACGGTCACTGCCGCGCCGATGCCCATTGCGGTCAGGAACGAGATGCCGACGACGCTCAGCGCGACGAGCGCGATGATCACGGTCAGACCGGCGAACACCACGGCCGACCCGGCAGTGCCGACGGCGACGCCGATGGCCTCCTGGCGGTCGTCGGTGTGGTCGAGCTCGCCGCGGAACCTCGCCAGGATGAACAACGTGTAGTCGATGCCGACGGCCAGGCCCAGCATCACGGCCAGGGCCGTCGTCGTCGACGGCACCTCGATCACCGCGGTCATCGCCGTGATGCCGGTGACCCCGACGGCCACGCCGATCAGCGCGGTGATGATCGGCATGCCGGCCGCGACGAGGGAGCCGAACGTCAGCGCCAGCACGACGATCGCGAGCGCGATGCCGATGAGCTCGGCGGACGCACCACCGGCCTCCATGACCTGCATCGCGGGGCCGGACACCTCGACGGTCAGACCCGCGTCCCGCGCGGTGTCCATGAGTTCGAGGACCTCGTCCTGCATCTCGGGCGTCACCTCGAGCTGGGTGGGCTCGTCGAAGGTGAACGAGATCGTGCCGATGCGGCCGTCGTCGGACAGCGGGGTCGCCGAGGCGATCTGTGCCTGCGCCGCCGCGAGCGCGGCGTCACGGTCGAACGGCTGACCTGCGGCGGTCGCCTGCGACTCGGCCTCGTCGATCCCGGCCGTGACCTGGGCCTCGAGGCCCGCCGCACCTTCGACCGGACCGACGACGCCCTCCACGACGGTGTCGAGCGAACCGAGGTCGGTGACCAGGGTGCTCACGGCGTCCGCGTAGGGCTCGTCGGCGAGGGTGCTGCCGTCGGGGGCGGCGACGACGATCGTCGCGGACGGGGCGTCCACGGCGGCCGAGTCGGGAAAGAGCTCCTGCTGGAGCTCGGCCGTGTCGACGGACTCCACGCCCGGGATCGAGAAGGTGTTCGACATCGGCTTGGACAGCAGTCCGGCGCCGGCGCCGAGGGTCACGAGGGCGATGACCCACGCGGCGAGGAAGAGTGGCCAGCGCCGGTAGGCGGTCTTGCCGAGTCGGTAGAGCAGGGTGGCCATGTCAGGGATCTCCTGGGTAGGTGGCTGATGGGGGGAAAGCTCAGGGGCGGGTGACGACCATGGCGGCCTCGAAGACCCGGGCGTAGTGCTGGGCGAGACTGATGCTGTCGTCCGCGAGGGACTGGTCGAGCGCGATGTCGAACAGGCTGAGTGCGAGCGTCGCGACCAGGCGGACCGTGAGCGGTTCGACGTCCTCCCCCTCGCGTTGGGCGATGCCGTCGGAGAAACGCTCCATGACCTCGGCGAACCGCTCGTGGACGGCGGCGTGCAATCGGGCGTCGGAGCGGATGAGCCGACGGACCTGCGCGACCTCGGCCGGCGTGGGGCCCTCGTCGTCGAGCAGCACGACGATGAGCTCCTTGACGTCGGTCAGGAGGTGACCCGTGGGACCGCCCCGCATGAAGGTCTCGACGAGCTCGGACTCGGGCGGCTCAGAAATCCCCAGGACCGCGTCGACCTTGCCGGGGACGTAGTTGAACAGGGTGCGACGAGACACCCCGACGCTCTCGGCGAGCTGGTCCATCGTGAAGCCGTCCAGCCCGTGCTCGTCGGCCAGGCTGCGGGCGCAGGACGAGATGGCACGCAGCGTGCGCTGCCGCCGCACCTCGTTTGCACTCTTCGCCATGTAGTGCAGTCTTGCACTCTGATGGCTGGAGTGCAATCGGCCGGAGGTGTGAATCACGTCTCCCCCTCGCGGACCGAAAAATGTCGCGCAAGGATGTCGAGAACCGACGAACGGCTCCGACCCCGGGGTGAGAGCGACCATCAGGTCGCCGCACACAAGGAGAAGATCATGGCCAAGTACCTGCTGCTGAAGCACTACCGCGGCGCACCCGCCGCCAGGAACGACGTGATGATGGACCAGTGGTCGCCCGAGGAGGTCTCGGCGCACATCCAGTACATGAACGACTTCGCCGCCAGGCTCGAGGGCACGGGTGAGTACGTCGACGGCCAGGCCTTGGCGCCGACCGGGCTGTGGGTGCAGTACGACGGCGAGGGCAAGCCCCCGGTGACTGACGGTCCGTTCGCGGAGACCAAGGACCTCATCGCCGGATGGATGATCATCGACGTCGACACCCCGGAGCGAGCCGTCGAGCTCGCCGGCGAGCTCTCCGCCGCACCCGGCAAGAACGGCGAGCCGATCCACGAGTGGCTCGAGGTCCGCCCGCTCTACGGCGAGCCGCCGCTCGTGCAGGACTGATGGAGCCGTCGTTCGACCCCGCCACCATCCGGGCGCTGGCCCCGCAGGTCCTGGCGATCCTCGTCCGCCGCGGAGCCGGTTTCGCGGCGGCCGAGGACGCCGTGCAGGAGGCGCTCGTCGAGGCGTGGCGCTCGTGGCCGGACGATCCGCCGCGCGACCCCAAGGGCTGGCTCGTCACGGTCGCCTGGCGACGCCACCTCGACGCCGCACGGTCGGAGATCTCCCGCCGCCAGCGGGAGGAGCGGGTCGACGCCGAGCCCGAGCCAGGACCGGCCGCACCGGCCGACGACTCGCTGCAGCTCTACTTCCTGTCCGCCCACCCGTCGTTGACCCCGTCCTCGGCGGTCGCGCTCACCCTGCGCGCGGTCGGGGGACTCACGACCCGGCAGATCGCGGACGCCTACCTGGTGCCGGAGGCGACGATGGCCCAGCGCATCGTCCGCGCCAAGCGCACCGTCTCGAGTGTGCGTCTCGACGAGCCCGGCGACGTGGGCACCGTGCTGCGCACGCTCTACCTGGTGTTCAACGAGGGCTACTCCGGCGACGTCGACCTCGCGGCCGAGGCCATCCGGCTCACCCGCCAGCTCGCCGTCGCGGCCGACCACCCCGAGGTCTCCGGACTACTTGCGCTCATGCTGCTGCACCACGCCCGACGCCCGGCGCGTACCGCGTCCGACGGCTCGCTCGTGCCATTGGCCGAGCAGGACCGCACCCAGTGGGACACCACCTCCATCACCGAGGGCGTCGCGATCCTGCAGCTCGCCCTGTCGCGCGACCGCCTCGGCGAGTTCCAAGCCCAGGCGGCGATCGCCGCGCTCCACGCCGACGCCCCCACGTTCGAGGAGACCGACTGGGCGCAGGTCGTCGACTGGTACGACGAGCTCGTCAGCCTCACCGACAATCCGGTCGCGCGCCTGAATCGGGTGGTCGCCCTCGCCGAGGCCGACGGGCCTCGGGCCGGACTCACGGCGCTGGCGGAGCTCGACGCCTCGCTCCCCCGGTACACGGCCGTGGCCGCGCACCTTCACGAGATGGACGGCGCCCTCCCCACCGCGGCACGGCTCTACGCCGAGGCGGCGACCCGCGCGACCAGCACGGCGGAACGCGACCACCTCACCCGTCAGGCCGCCCGGCTCAACACGACGACCCGATGAGGACACTCAGGCGCCGACCGCCTCGTCCAGGCCCGCCGCCGGGTCGGCCAGCAGGTCGAGCAGGATCTCCTGGACGACCTCCAGCACGTCGGCACCCGGCGCGACGCTCGCCGCGAAGCCCGACAGGTACAGCAGGTTCTTGAAGAACAGCACGAGGTCCTTGGGCATGCGGAAGCCGTTGCGGGCCAGGACCTGAAGCAGACGCCCGAGCGTGATGCCGAGCTGGTCGAACGTCACGGCGCCACGCGACCGGTCCTGCAGGAGGTCCAGCTCGACCTGGAGCTCGGCGACGAGGGCGTCGATCTCGGCGTCCTTCGCGATCGCACCGAACGACTGCATCGCGGTGATCTGCCCGGCCGCGTCGTTCATGGCCCACGCCGTCAGGTACTCGACCAGGCCCGCACGCTGGGCCGGGTCGAGCCGTCCCGCGATGCCGAAGTCGACGAGCGAGAACGACCCCGTCGCCTCGTCGACCAGCACGTTGCCCGCGTGCAGGTCACCGTGGAACACGCCGTGCTTGAGGGTCGCCTCCACGACGCCCTTGATGCCCAGGTGCAGCAGGCGGTCGCCGTCGAGGTCCGCCGACGGGTCGAGGCGCGAGTACGAGACGCCCGGCAGGAGCTCCATGACGAGGACCCGCTCCGTGACCATGCCGGGCAGCGGTCGCGGGGCGTGCATGTGGTCGGCACCGAGGGCCTCGAGCACGGCGCTCGAGTCGACGAGGTTCGCCGCCTCCAGACGGAAGTCGAGCTCCTCGAGCGCGAGCTGGGCGAACAGCTCGACGAATCCCGTGAGGTTCGCGGCCCGGGTGCCCTCGTGCAGCTTCTCGGCCGCGGCCGCGGCGATCGCGAGGGTCTCGATGTCGGCGCGGAAACGCCGGCGCAGGCCAGGACGGCGCACCTTCACGACGACCTCGGTGCCGTCGACCAGCCGACCGCGGTGCACCTGGCCGATCGAGCCCGCCGCGAGCGGCGTCTCGTCGATCCACTCCAGCTGGGAACGGGTCGGCCCCAGCTCGCGCTCGACGACCTCGAGCGCGACCCCGGGCGGCAGTGCGGGTGCCTCGTCGCGGCACCAGGCGAAGGCCGTGACCCACTCGTCGGGGAGCAGGCCGTCGGCGGTGGCGATGAACTGGCCGAGCTTGACGTACGTGGGCCCACCGGCCCGCACCAGGCGTTGCGCGCGCTCGAGCGTGCCCGCACTCGCGTTCGGCGGCTCGACACGCAGGCCCACCGCGGCCGACGCGGCACCGAGCAGCTGGATCGGCACGTCCGGTGCCGCGGTCGTGACGATCCGCCACCCCATCGAGAACAGCGACCCCAGCGTGTCGGGCCAGAGCCGGGGCGTCGCCAGACGCTTCGCGTCGCGGGCCACGACCGCGCGCTGGTCGACCGCGTCGTGGTGCCACTGCAGGGCCTGCTGCGTCAGCCCGGGCATCGCGGCCAGCCGCTCCGACCGGCGGATCAGGACGTCGATGCTGGGCGGCGGCGGGAGGATCATGACATCGACAGTGACACATACCGACGGTATGGCGCGAGACATGTCGGGCGTGCGTCCGGTCACGCGTCGGGCGTCACACCGGTCAGGCGGCAGCCGCGCGCGCCGCCAGGACCTTGGCCATGTTCTGCTCCGCCCACATCTTGAGGTCGTGCACGACACGCTGCAGGTCCTGCCCCAGCTCGGTGAGCTCGTAGTCGACGCGGACCGGCACGGAGGCGGTGACGGTGCGCGTCAGAAGTCCGTCGCGCTCCAGCTCGCGAAGCGTCTGCGTCAGCATCTTCTGGCTCACCCCCACGATGGCCCGGCGCAGCTCACTGTGCCGCTTCGGGCCGTCGGCCAGGGCCGTCAGGACCAGGCACACCCACTTGTTCGCGATGACGTCGAGCAGCTGGCGGGACGGGCAGCTCGCCAGGTACGCGTCGAACTCGACCTTCGCCTCCGCGCGGCGCTGGGCCGCGGTCGTCGTCGCCATGGGAACCCCTTCGTGACCTAGGCACTTTTAGGTGCCTACTTACTTCTCGTTCCTTTGCTTCCTACGGTGACAGGACCGGAACACCACGTCAAGAACGGAGAGCATCATGCGCATCGTCATCCAGAACACCCTCGGCGGACCCGAGGTCCTCGAGGTCGTCGAGACCAGCAGCCCCGTGCCCGGCCCCGGCGAGGTCCGCGTCACCGTCGGAGCCATCGGGGTCAACCCCGTCGACGCCGCCGTCCGCGCGGGCCACTTCCCACTCCTCGGCGAGCCGCCGTTCACGGTCGGCTGGGACGTGGCGGGTCACGTCGACGCCGTCGGCGAGGGCGTGACCGGGCTCGCGGTCGGCGACCGCGTCTTCGGCATGCCGCACTTCCCGAGCTCGGCCGCTGCCTACGCCGAGCAGGTCGTGGCTCCGGCGGACGAGCTGGTCAAGACACCCGACGGCACCGACGACGTGCATGCCGCAGCCCTGCCCCTCGCTGCCCTCACGGCCTACCAGGCACTGGTGGAGGTCGCGGACGTCCGCGCCGACCAGCGCGTGCTGGTGCAGGCCGGAGGCGGTGGGGTCGGACACCTCGCGATCCAGATCGCGAAGGCGCGGGGCGCCGAGGTCGTCGCGACCGCCAGCCCGGCCAAGATCGAGGCGGTCACGAGATTCGGCGCCGACCAGGTCGTCGACTACACCTCGGCCGACTTCACCGAGGTCGTCGCCCCGGTCGACGTGACGATCGACCCCTTCGGCGGCGACAACATCATCCGCTCGCTCGCCGTGACACGCAGCGGTGGCGTCGTCGCGTCCCTGCTCGACTTCGACGACGCGGCCGCCGCCACTGCCGCGGAACGAGGGGTTCGACTCGTCCGCATCGGGGTCGTTCCGAACCGGGAGTCACTGAAGGCGATCGCCGACCTGGTCGCCGACGGTCGACTCTCCGCCCACGTCCCCGCCACCTTCCCGATCGAGAAGGCCGGCGACGCCCACGCGGAGCTGGCGAACGGTGTGCTGGGCAAGCTCGTGCTCCTGCCCTGAGGCCCGGGGCTGTTCAGGGACCGGCCCGGTCCGTCGTCAGGCGAGCTCCTCCACACGGAGGTCGAAGGCGTTCACCAGCGCGCGGGCCAGGGCCGGCTCCTGATGCTCGAGCAGCATCCCGACCCGGCGGCCGAGCTGCGCGACATCGACGGTCTGGATGTTGTCGCACGAGATGACGCCGGCCGCATCGAGACCGTTGGCCGGTCCCACCGCCACCTCGGTGGAGAGTCCTCGCACGATCGACGTGACCGGCGCGACGGTGATCGAGGTCATCGCGCCCAGCGCGATCTCGCGCGTCAGCACCACGGCCGGTCGGGTCTTGTCGAGTTGCACGAGATGGATCGAGCGCATCAGTCGAGGATCGGGTAGACCCGACCGTCTGCGTTCGGCCCGGACCACGCAACCGGCTCCATCGTGCGATAGATCTCAGCATCGTGCTCCGCGGCGACCTGTCGCTGGTACCGACGCAGAGCGCGTGTGGTGACCGCGGCGCGGGACCCACCGCCCGCGGTGACCTGCTCGTCGAGCCAGGCCACGAGCTCATCGGGCAGGCGAACGGCGATCTGCGTGCTCATGGGACCGACGGTACCAATCTGGGATGCACCTGTCATGGGTCAAGCCTGTCGTCGTCATGCATCCGCGTCCACCGGGCTTCCCCAGGCGAGTCCTACCCCGGCAGAACTGTGGAAACCGGTACCTGTCCGGGCCGGCTCTCCCCCGACACTGCCGGAATGACACCTGATCTCGAACGCCCCATCCGAACCGTGCGCGACCTCGCGAAGGTCTGGGAGTTCATCGACGGAGGCCATGGCTACGACGCCCCGCAGATGTTCGCCGTCTACATCGACGCCGAGGACCGCCTCCTGCCCACCGTGGTCCAGATCTACGACGACGAGCTCGAGGACGGTCCCGACGAGGAGGCGATGCGGCAATTTCTCGGTGTCCACGACGCCGTCCTGTGCGGGGGCGAGTCGGGCGCGTCGGTCGCCGTGATGCGTGCCCGCCCTGGAGCGGCCGGCCTCACCAAGGACGACCGTGCCTGGTGCGCCATGACCCATCGCCTGATGAGGGACCTGCGGTGCGGCGCCAGGCCGTTGTTCTTCGCGACCGACCGGTCCGTCGGCACCGTGCCTCCCGACGCCCTCGTCGGCGGATGATCACCCGAGCCGGGGGTACTCCCCCGACATGAGCACCTCTGACATCGACCGCCTGGTGGAGCTGACCCAGGACTCCCGCTCCTGCATGCTGACCACCGTCGACTCCGGCGGCACCCTGATCAGCCGACCGATGGCCCGCCAGGACGTCGACGTCTCGACCGAGCTGTGGTTCATCGCGACGCGCGACTCCCGCAAGGTCGGCCACATCCAGGCCGACCCGACAGTGTCGGTCACCGTCAGCACCGACAGCTCGTGGGTCTCCCTGGCGGGCAAGGCCGAGGTCGTCGACGACCTCGACACGCTCCGCGAGCTCTGGAGCACGTTCGCCGAGGCCTGGATCCCCGAAGGACCCGAGGACCCCAACGCCATCCTGATCCGCGTCGACGTCGAGTCGGCCGAGTACTGGGACAACCCCGGTGGACGCGTGGCCACGGTCATCAGCCTCGTGAAGTCCAAGATCACGGGCGAGCCCTATGACGGCGGCGACCACGCGAAGATCGCTGACGTCTGAGGCCTCGCGGTCGTACCCTGACTAGGTGCACCGGATCTTCACCACGGCGGTCAAGGACGTCTACCCCCACTACGTCACCAAGGTCGAGCGCAAGGGCCGATCGAAGGCCGAGCTCGACGAGGTCATCACGTGGCTCACCGGGTTCGACGACGCCGAGCTCCAGCAGCACCTGGACGACGGGACCACGTTCCTGGACTTCTTCGACGCGGCCGACCTCAACCCGAACACCGCCCTCATCACGGGGTCGGCGTGTGGCGTGAAGGTGCAGGAGGTCGAGGACCCCCTGATGCAGAAGATCCGCTACCTCGACAAGCTCGTCGACGAGCTCGCCAAGGGCAGGGCCATGGAGAAGGTCCTGCGGAGCTGAGGGCGACAGCGCTCCCGGTCGACCCGACCAAAGGCCGCGAATGTGCTGCAGTGCCAGTGGAAAAGTCTTGTCCTCGAACGTCTGTTCAAGTACAATGGACTCATGGCCTCCTCCTCGTTCCCGACGTTGCGCGACCTGCGTCGTGTCACGCGGGAGCGGGCGAAGGCGGAGGCTGCGGAGTGGGCGGCGATGGTCGGGTACCGCGATGGTGCGCTGACCCGGTTGCGCCGTGATGCCACGCCGATGCGGCAGATGCTGGAGCGTTCGGCCGTCACCCTGCAGATCGCCGCCGAGACCGGAATGTCGGAGGGGCAGGTCGTCCACCGTCTCGCTGCGACCGATCGGGTCATCGAGCACGGGCCGAAGGTCTGGGTCGCGTTCGGTCGCGGACACCTCGACGCCGGCCGGGTGCGGGAGATCTCGCTGGCGATCGAGAAGCTCGAGCGCGACGACTCACGCCAACGTCTCGACGACGAAGCCGTCCCCTATGCCCGCACCCACACCGTGGCCGAGCTGCGCCGCTGGTTGCGCCGGTTCGTCGCGCGGGTCGAGGCCGACCTGACGGGCGAGCGGGCTGAGACCGAACGGGCCAAGCGGCACGTGCGGGTCGAGCACACCGACGACGGCATGGCCTGGTTGCAGGCCTACCTGCCCTCGCACCAGGCCGCAGCGATCGAGACCCGCCTCGAACGACTCGCCAAGACCCACCAAAGCACCGACAAGGCCGACGGCATCAAGCGGTCCCATGCGCAACGCCGTGCGGACCTGCTGGTCCACGTGCTGACCTCGGCCCCGACCGACCACCTGCCCGGCACCCCCCGGCCTGCGGTGCGACATCGCGGTCACGATCGACGCCGCCGTGCTCACCGGGGCCGTCGACGGACCCGTCGAGGCCGCCGACGGGTCCTGGCAGGTCCCCGCCGACTGGCTCCTGGAGTCAGCGTTCGCCGGCGAAGCGTTCTGGCACCGCATGCTGCTGGACCCCATCACCGCCGACGTCCTGGCCCACGAGTACACGGGCTACAGCCCACCGGAGATCCTCAGACGGGCCCTGACCTTCAGGTCCGGAGTCTGCACCACACCCGGATGCCTCACCCCGGCCGAGAAATGCGAGCTCGACCACCACATCCCGTGGCCCGAAGGCCCGACCCGGGGCAGCAACCTGCGATGGCGATGCAAACCGCACCATGCCTACAAAGGCCACGACATCACACCCGCACTCCTGGACCACCTCCGCGACACCGGACCCGGACGCGCCCTCACGATCGAGCTCAAGCTCGACGACGCCGCCTAGCTCTTGGCGCTGCCCTCGACCTCGTCAGCAACCGTCGTGCTGGTGTCAGGACCCGTGCTGTAGGCCAGGACTTCTTCGACCTCGACGTGCTCGGGCTCGTCGGCCGGGCGGCTGGCGCGGGCGGCGACGTCGGCCGGCGTCGGGACCGCACTCGGGGCGGCCTTCTTGGCAGCGGACTTCTTGGCGGCCGGTGCCTTCTTCGCAGCCGGAGCCTTCTTGGCGGCCGGTGCCTTCTTGGCGGGCGCCTTCTTCGCGGCAGGCTCCGGGGCCACCTCCACCTTCGCCGCCTTCGGCGCGGTGCGCGGCGGGGCCGGGTTGGGCGCCGGGACGGGCGAGCTGTCGCCTCCGCCTCCGCCGCGGACGGCCGAGATGACCGAGGCCACCGTGTTCAGTCCGGTGTGCACGACACCGAGGGCGGTGTGCTGCACGATTCGGGCGGGGCGGGTCAGGACCGAGCGAAGCATCGAGGAACCTTTCGAGGGGGAACAGATGACTCAGCCGTACCCCGCCCACGGCGTCTCACCCCTCCAGGCGCCGGGGGTTTCGTCACACCCGGCGCCTGAGCCTGGGCAACCTCAGAGGATGTTGCCCAGGAACGGCAGCACGAGCTGGCACGGCACCGGCCGGGGGTTGGCCGGGTCGAGGGCGTTGAGCACCAGCGCGGCAGCCACCGGATCCGCGACGATCTGGAAGTGCTCGCTCAGGTCGAGGGCGCAGTAGTCCTGGACGATCTGGTTGGTCATGCCGGGCTCGATGCCGCTCGTGAACGGGATCACGAGCTCGTCCAGCCGGGTCACGATGTTGGTGTACGTGATGCCAGGCACCGCAGGCCCACCACCGGAGCGCATCTTCTCGATGAACGGGGAGCCTGTCAGGAGCTGCGGGCCCGCCGCGAAGAGCGGCTGGAGGGCGGCGTTGATGACCGGCGTGACGCCGAACGGCGTGCCGAGCAGGCTGAGCGTGGCCAGTCCGGCGACGTCAGTGCCGTGCCACAGCGGCGCGATCGAGACGTACTTGCCGATCTTGGCGGCACCGTCGAGGAACTTGGCGTAGTAGTTCGGCATCAGCGTGCCCTCGGAGTGGCCCAGGATGTCGACCTTCTCCGAACCCGTGGCCGCCAGCACCTGGTCGACGAACACCGACAGCTGCTCGGCGCTCTCCTCGATCGCCCCGAAGCCGCCGAAGACCTGGTCGTAGGGCGGCGAGACGACGTTCTTGACCTGGCCGTAAGTCAGCGCATAGACGCAGTAGCCCTCGTTCGCGAGCAACGGCGCGTACGTCTGCCAGTTGGTGGCCTTGCTGCCCGTCAGGCCGTGCACGAGCACGACCGGGGTGGGGTGCTCGGCCGACGGCTGGCAGGACCAGTCGTTCGCTCCGGGCGGATCGGCGTCCAGTCCGAGGCCGGCGATCACGGCCGGCAGGAGGAACGAGTACGGCACGGGCAACGGCGGCTCGGGCGGTGCGGCCTGGGCGGGCGAGGCGGTGAGCCCCGCAACCAGCGCGAGCGGGGCGAGGATGGCGCCCAGGATTCGGGGTGTGCGCATGACGTGGAGCCTCCGTGTGAGATCGGTAACACGAAGTTACACCACGAGAGCCGGACCGGCCGACTCGTGCGCTTGGCCCTCCGCTGCCAGGTGCCTCAGGAGCCGGCCGGCGAGTCGCTCGCCGTGACGTTCGCGCCCGTGGCGGTGGCTCGCACCGCCCACGGACGAACGGCTCACGTCGTTCAGCGCCTGGCGCACAAGTCTCAGGATCACGTGACCTCGGAGCGACGCAGGGAGAGCAGCCCGACGACGAGGGGCACGACGATCCAGATCAGCGTGGTCGAGCCGAGCATCGCCCACTCGCGGGCGCTGTCCATGGCGCCCTCGAGCAGCGCCACCTGCGTCTCGTTCCAGTCGACCCACGGCTGCAGCTCCTCGAACCACGGGCGCAGCTGGGCCAGGAGCAGCAGGACGCCCGGCAGCACCAGGGAGACGACGAAGTAACCCACGATCGCTGCCGCGGAGCTCCGCAGCACGACACCGAGCGTGAAGCCGATCGCCATGCCGATCAGGTTGAAGAGCACCATCTGCAGCGCCATGGTCACCGAGATGTCCCAGACGATGTCGACGCCGGCGAGCGCCGACCCGATCACGTTGCCGAGGGCGCCCACCACGAAGGCGAGGGCCACGGACCCGAGACCCACCACCAGGGTCGCGGCCGCCTTGGCACCGATGACGCGTCCGCGACTCGGCACGAGCGTGAAGGTCGTGAGGCCGCTGCGCTGGCTCCACTCGCTCGTGACGGCCAGGATCGCGATGATCGGCAGGATCAGCGACATCGGGAACCCGCTCGCCCTCGTGAAGCTCTCGTAGGTGACGTCGCTGTCGGGAGCGAGGACGACGACCGAGCCGGCTGCGATGGGCGTCAGGAGGCCGATGCTGACGAGCAGCCAGAATCCCGAGCGGGTGCTGAACATCTTGCGGAGCTCGACGCGGGCGAGCCGGGTGGCAGGGATCGTCGTGGCGTTCATGCCGCCGCCCCTTCGCGCTGGGTGTCGGCCGTGAGCGACAGGAACATGTCTTCGAGCCCGGCCCCCTCGGCGGACCGGAGCTCGGTGAGGGCGATGCCGGCGGCGAGGGCCACGGCTCCGATCCGGGCAGGATCGGCGTCCGTGCGGAGGGCCCCGTCGCCGGCGATCGTGCTGGGGATCCCGGCTCGTTCGAGGGCGTGAGCGAGGTCGTGCGGCTCCGTCGAGCGGACCAGCGTCCCGGCTGCCGCCAGGAGCTCGTCCTTGCTGCCGGAGGCGACGATCCTGCCGTGGCCGATCACGACCAGGTCATCGGCGATGACCTCGATCTCGTGCAGCAGGTGCGAGGACAGCAGCACCGTGCCACCACGGCCGGCGAAGTCCGTCAGGAGGTCACGCATCCACCGGATCCCGGCGGGGTCGAGACCGTTGGCGGGCTCGTCGAGGATCAGCACCCGTGGGTCGCCGAGCAGCGCAGTGGCGATGCCGAGACGCTGACGCATTCCCAGGGAGTAGTTCCGCACACGGCGCCTGGCTTCCGTGGGGGTCAGGCTCACGAGCTCGAGAATCTCGTCGACCCGGCGGCGGGGCAGGCCCATCGTGTCGGAGGCGATGGTGAGGATCTCGCGACCGGTGCGACCGGCGTGCTGGGCCGAGGCGTCGAGGAGGACCCCGACCTCGAGGCCGGGGTTGGGCAGGTCGACGAACCGGACGCCGTCGATGGTGGCCGAGCCGGACGTCGGAGCGGTCAGACCCACCACGAGGCGCATCGTGGTGGACTTGCCGGCGCCGTTCGGACCGAGGAACCCGGTCACGCGGCCCGGCCGGGCGGTGAAGGAGACGTCGTCGACGGCGGTGAAGCCGGCGTACCTGCGGGTCAGGGAGTCAACGGTGATCATGGGGTCAAGCCTCGCGACATCGCGACGTGCGCGTATCGGTTGATCGACCGGTCTTGACCTGACCGAAAGTACGAGCGGCCGCTAGTCCCGCACCCGGCCGGTCTCGTAGCCCCACATGGCGATCTCCACCCGGTTCCGCGCACCGAGCTTGGCCATGAGGCTGCCGATGTGGGTCTTCACCGTGCTGAGGCTGATGTGCAGCTCCGCGGCGATCTCGGCATTGGTGCGACCCCGCGCGATCGTGAGCAGCACCTGCTCCTCACGATCGGTGAGCGGGTCGATCGGCTGCGCGGGAGGTGCGGCCTGGCCTGTGCGCGCGAACGTCGACAGCAGCCGGCGCGTGATGCTGGGCGAGATGAGCGAGTCACCCCGGGTGGCGGCGCGGATCGCCTCGCCGAGCAGCTCGGCTCCGGCGTCCTTCAGCAGGAACCCGGTGGCACCGGCCGCCAACGCACCGTGCACGTACTCGTCGAGGTCGAAGGTCGTGATCACGACGACCGCGACGGGGTCCACCACGCCCGGGCCGGCGAGGAGGCGGGTCGCCTCGACGCCGTCGAGGAGGGGCATCCGGATGTCCATGAGGCACACGTCGGGACGGAGCTCGCGGGCCAACCGCACCGCCTCCTGCCCGTCGCGGGCCTCCCCCACGACCTCGATGCCGTCCAGGGTGCCGAGGATCAGCCGCAGTCCGGTGCGCACGAGGTCCTGGTCGTCGGCCACCAGCACCCGGATGGTCATGCCGACACCCGCAGCGGCAGCGTCGCGCTGACCGACCAGCCGCGACCCGGGCCCGGGCCTGCCTGGCACACCCCGCCCAGGAGCAGGGCACGTTCGGTCATCCCGGTGAGTCCGAACCCCGCCTCGGGGTCCGGGCCGGCGGGAACCGGATCACCGTCGTCGTGGACGAGGAGGCTGACCGAGGACCGGTCGCCGGTGACGCGCACGTCGACCACGCTCGCGTTCCGGGCGTGCCGCAGCGCGTTGGTGACCGCCTCCTGGGCGATGCGGAAGACGGCCGCGTCGAGCGCCGCCGGGAGCGCGGCCACGTCGCCCGAGACCGTCACCTCCACGCGCGGGCCGCCGGGCGCGACCCCGGACAGTCGATCGAGGTCGGCCAGCCCGGGCTGGGGGGCGTAGTCCACGGGAGCCTCGTTGCGCAGGACACGGACCATGGACCGCATCTCGGCCAGCGTGCGCGTCGCCTCCACCTCGATCACCTCCAGCGCCTCCAGCGGTGCCAGCGGACTGGTCGCCGCGAGCGCGCGCCCGGCCTGGGCGTGGATGGCGATGGCCGAGACGTGGTGCGCCACGGTGTCGTGCAGCTCGCGCGCCAGCAGGATCCGTTCCTGCGACTTCACCTGCTCCAGCCGTCGCTCGCGGACGCCGTGCTGGGAACGCACGGCCCACCCCAGGGCGACGGCGGAGAGGAGCACCGCGAACCCGCCGATCGCCTCGGCGAACCCGGTCCAGCTGACGAAGATCGCCAGGGTGGCGGGGACCAGGATGATCCCCAGACCTGTCACCGCCTCGCGACCGGAGCCCCACCGGAACACCGAGTACGGCAGCAGCAGGACGTAGAGCATCGTGTACACGTCGAGCGCCGGCGCGTCGGCCACGACCAGGCCGATGTCCACGAGCGCGATCAGGCCGAAGGTGGTGGCGACCACGGCGAAGGGGTGTGCCCGTCGCGACAGCAGGAGCGGCGCCAGGCCGACGGTCAGCACCACCGAGAGCACGGGGACCGGCATGTCCTGCCTCAGGACACCCTCCAGCACTGCCAGGACCATCACGGACACCACCAGTGCCCAGTCCCGCCGCAGCCGGACCGGCGGGGCCAGGGGCCGGGGCTCGGCCAGCAGGGAACGCAGTGGAGTGCTCACCCGCTCAGCGTAGGGACGCCAGGCCCCCGGCGGACCATCCGAAAGTCTGATCCAGGAATGACGAAGGCCCGGGCCCCAGTTTTCACTGGAGACCCGGGCCTCACTGGTAGCGGGGACAGGATTTGAACCTGTGACCTCTGGATGTGATCAGAAGCCTGTCCCGGACTACTTCAACTCTCGGGTCCCCTTGGAAAACCTCGGGTTCTTGAGGAGGTTCCCCATCGGACGCCTCCAACTGTATCGGAACGTCTCGGGACAGTTGCCTATCGTTTCTGATGATCTTCTGATGACGTGTTGAATCTCTGGCCGGCTAGGATCGCTCGACTCAGACCGACAACAACGGCGCCGTATACGTACATGGCTGGTGCTTCCGACCCGTCGTTGACTCGGGTTTCAGCCCGAAGGTGAGATCCGGGGATGCGGCTCAGCAGGGCATGCCGTCCCAGCCGCTGGCTCCGTGATGCATTCCGGGATTGTGGTCGCGGGACTGCCCCGAGTTTGGTTGACACTCGGGGTTTGTGCTGATTAGGCCGCGGTTGCGGTCGTGTAGATCATCTCAAACTCGGTCGGGGTGAGCTTGCCGAGGGCGCGTTGTCGGCGTCGTCGGTTGTACTTGGTCTCGATCCAGCGGACCATCGCAAGGCGGAGTTCGTCGCGGGTGTCCCAGCGGCGGGTGTTGAGGACGTTCTTCTGCAGGAGGGCGAAGAAGCTCTCCATGCTCGCGTTGTCCCCGGCGCCGTAGGAGCGGCCCATCGAGCCGACCAGCCCATGGTTGGCCAAGAGGGCCTGGGTGCGTTTGGCCCTGAATTGACCGCCCCTGTCCGAATGACACACCGTGGCCTCTGGTGCGCGCAGCGCGATCGCGTTGCGCATCGCCGACTGCGCCAACGATGCCTTCATCCGGGTGTCGATGGAGTAGCCGACGATCCTGTTGGAGAAGACGTCCTTGATTGCGCAGATGTAGAGCTTGCCTTCGCGGGTGGGGTGTTCGGAGATGTCCCAGAGCCAGACCTTGTTCGGGGCGTCGGCGACGAACTCGTGCCGGACGACACCGTGCTCGTCGACCACGGCCAGAAGGTCGTCGTGCGGCGGCGGCCCGGTGCTGCCGGCCTTGGACCGCTTCTTGTGGTGCGAGGCGGTGATGCCAGCGACCTGACAGAGCCGGTGGACGCGGTTCTCACCGACAGTGATGCCGTGCTCATCGGCGAGCTCGTCGGTCAGGAACCGGTAGCCCAACGTGGCGTCGTCCTCGTGGAGGTCGTAGAGCACGTCGATGAGGTGCGCGTCGTCGAAGTCACGCTGGCTGACGGGGTCCTTGAGCCACTTGTAGTACCCCTGGGTCGAGAGCCCCAGGACCCTGCTCGCCACCGCGACCGGCACCCGAACAGGGGCGCCGGCCGCGGCCATCTCGCGGACGAGCGGGAAGGCTATTTTCCCGGCAGATTAGCCTGCGACAGATACGCCGCAGCCCGCCGCAGGACCTCGTTTTCCTGCTCGAGCAGCCGGATCCGCTTCTTGGCCTCACGCAGCTCGGCACGGTCGGCCTCGGTCAGCCCGGGCCGGTGACCGTCCTCGATGTCGGCCTTCTTCAACCAGTTCGACAGGGTCCCTTCAGAGATCCCGAAGTCCTTGGCGATCTGCGACAACGGAGCCTGGCCCTGACGGGCCACAGCCACGACATCGTCGCGGAACTCCTTGGGATAGGGCGCTGGCATGGCGACATCCTCTCCTGCGAGGAACGAATCCTCACACGTCAGGTGTCAACCAAACCGGGGGCAGTCCCCGCCGCTAAGTCCCATGGTCTGAGCACAGGTGGATACGTGTTGGCCGAAGTTCCCCGACCCTGGATCCGCCTGCGCGGCGCTCGGCAGAGCGATGAGCAGGCCGATTGCGAACGGAAGTGCGACGAGGGTGGTCTTGGTCATGTCTGATGTCCTTCGATACCCGAGAGAGGCCGACTGCCCGCTCTCGTTGAGGTCCGCTCGCGACTTATGCCGCGAGAACGTCGCCGGCTCAGCGTTTGCTACCGAGCAGGACGGCCTTACGTGCTTCGTACTCCTCGTTCTCGAGCTCGCCGCGGGCGAAACGCTCGTCGAGGATGTCCATCGGGTCACGGTGAGCCGTCTGGTTGATCGGCGCGCTGTTGCGGTCGCCGCGACCGTTGCTGGTGCCTCGGAAGATCATGATGCCGGCGAAGATCACGGCGCCCCAGAACAGGCTCATCATCAGGATCATCGCGATCCAGTTCCCGGTGTCCATGCCTCCGTTGTTGTACCAACCCATCATTGTGCTCAGCTCCTTGGTTGTTCGTTGTCTCCACTGTGCTCTCCGGACCACGGCTGCCCGGTCGTGGTTCTGTGAAGGTTCACTGAAGAAGTGGTCCACTGCCGTGCAGGGCGTGATCCCAGCTGCTCTCGGCTGGCACCATGAAGGCCATGTCCAACCCCAACGCTGCCGAGCCCACGGTCCAGGTGGCGGAGGCGACGGCGTCGTCCCAGCGGCCACCATCTGGCATGCGGGCCTTGGTGGTGGAGGACGAAACCTCGTTGGCGAACCTGATCGGTAGCTACTTCGAGCGCGACGGGTTCGAGGCCTCCATCAGCCACGACGGCCTACAGGCGGTGGCGCTTGCCCGCGAGGTCGATCCCGACGTCGTTGTCCTCGACCTGGGGTTGCCGAGCCTGGACGGGGTCGAGGTCTGTCGTCAGATCCGGACCTTCTCGGATGCGTACGTCGTGATGCTCACCGCGCGCAGCGACGAGATCGACACCCTGATCGGCCTTTCTGTCGGCGCCGACGACTACCTGACCAAGCCGTTCAGTCCCCGCGTATTAATGGCACGGGTGCACGCGATGCTGCGCCGTCCCAGACAGTCACGAGAGCTCGCCGACCCCGGTGACCCCCTGGCCGAGGTGCGGACATTTGGCGCCTTGAGCATCGATACCGACGGGCGCGATGTCTGGCTCGACGGCGTACCCGTCGCTCTCACCCGGACCGAGTTCGACCTGCTGGCGGCATTGTCGGCCCGCCCCCGGATGGCCTTCAGCCGGCGCCAGCTCATCGACGACGTCTGGGGCCCCTCCTGGGTCGGGGACGAGCACCTGGTCGACGTCCACATCGGCCACCTGCGCCGCAAACTTGGCGACGACGCAGCGGACAGCCTCTACGTCCGCACGGTGCGCGGCGTTGGCTACCGGATGGGAACTGGCCAGTGAGCGCCGAAGGCCGAGTGCGGTGGGGTTTCGCCTCGCGCCTCCTCTCGGCCCAAGCCTTGGTGCTCGTCGCTGGAGCCGTGACGACGTGGGTCGTCGCGTCATTCGTTGGGCCGAGCATCTTCCGTGACCACCTGCACCGGGCCGGGGTCTCACACACGTCGGCCGAGGGCCGGCACGTCGAGGAGGCCTTCAGGGCTGCCCTGCTGATCTCGATCTCGGTCGCGCTCCTGGCCGCAACCATCACCGCGCTGGCAGTGACGTGGTACTTCACCCGCCGCGTGAAGCGTTCGATCGGCCAGGTGGCCTCGGCGGCCTCCGAGGTCGCTGCCGGACGCTACGACGATCGGGTTGCCGACCCCGGTCTCGGAGTCGAGTTCGCCACGCTCGCCGACAGCTACAACTCTCTGGCCCAGCGGCTCGGGAACGTTGAGGGGATTCGGCGGCGGATGCTTGCTGACCTCGCCCACGAGATGCGGACCCCCCTGGCGACCGTGGAGGCACATCTGGAGGCCGTCGAGGACGGCGTCCGCAGCCTTGATGAGGACACCCTCACCGTGATCCGCCTCAGCACCCGCAGACTCGGCCGACTCGCCGAAGACATCGCAGCGGTCTCCCAGGCAGAAGAGGGCACCCTCGACATCCACCGACAAGCCATCGAGGCAAGCGCCTTGGCCTCGGCAGCATCCGAGGGTGCCCAAGACCGCTTCACGGCGAAGGGCGTCCATCTCGGCACCCACCTGAACACTCACGACTCGGTGCTGGCTGACCCGGACCGCATCGGCCAGGTCCTGAGCAACCTGCTCGACAACGCCCTGCGTCACACCCCGACCGGGGGCAGCGTCACGCTGGGCTGCCGCCGCCACGACCGATGGGTCGAGTTCGTGATCGCCGACTCCGGGGAAGGCATCGCACCCGAGCACCTGGCCCATGTCTTCGACCGGTTCTACCGGGTCGACACAGCCCGGGATCGCAACCGAGGCGGCTCTGGAATCGGGCTGAGCATCAGCAAGGCCCTCGTCGAGGCGCATGGCGGCACCCTCACCGCGCTCAGTTCCGGCCCTGGACACGGCGCGACGTTCACTGTGCGGTTGGCCCCGGCCAACCGGTAGCCAGCGCGAGTTCGACCCGACGCCGGGCGCCGCTCTTCAGCGAATCTTCACAAGATCTCCGCCGGATCCCCGGGCCACGCACGTCAGGCTTTGAAGGCCGAGCGAACAGTTCGGCGCGCACCTGACATGTCGCCGGGATCCACAGCTCTGGCGGCCGAACCCGACCACTCAGCAGGAGACACCTCGATGAAGAAGGCGCTCGGCGTCACGGCTCTCACCGTCGCAGTCACGCTCGCCCTCGCCGGATGCGGGAGCAATGACACGACTGGCTCCAGCGCCAGCACGGGTGGTCACAACCAGCAGGACGTCGCGTTCGCGACTGACATGATTCCGCACCACCTGCAGGCCGTGCAGATGGCCGAGATGGCTCAGACCCAAGCCTCATCGAACGACGTGAAGACCCTGGCCGATCAGATGAAGGCCGCCCAGGGCCCCGAGATCGACACCATGACGCAGTGGTTGAAGAGTTGGGGCGAGGACGTCCCGGATGAGTCGATGGGTGGCATGGACGGCATGGACTCGGGAAGCAACGACAGCATGCCGGGGATGATGTCGGACCAGGCCATGAGCGAGCTCGGCGCCGCGACCGGCGACACCTTCGACCAGATGTGGCTCGAGTCGATGATTGCCCACCACGAAGGCGCCGTGCAGATGGCCGACACCGAGATCGCCGACGGCAAGGACCCCGATACCGTCGCTCTCGCGAAGTCGATCAAGGCTGCACAGACGACCGAGATCGCCACGATGAAGAAGATGCTCACGCCCTGACCGTTGAGCGAACCGCTGCACCCTGTGGACCTTCGTCAGATCTTCACCAAACCAGGGTCAGAAGTCGAAGCGAACAAATCACGATGGTGGGTGTGGTGATCCGGCTTCCATGAGGGATCCGGCGTCGACTTGGAGGAAACCCATGCAGGAGATCTCGCGCCGCGGTCTGTTCCTCGGCGGGCTGGCGGTCGCCGGGACCGGCGCCCTGGCCGCATGCTCAAACGGGCCCGGGACAGCACAGACGAACTTCGCCACACCCTCACGCCTGCGGCCTCTCGCGGGCCAACGAGTGGTGCAGCACCAGCTGACCGCCAAGGCGACATCGCTGGACCTGGGCGGCACCACGGTCGACACCTGGGCGTTCGGTGACACCGCACCAGGGCCGCTGATCCGCGCCACAGCTGGTGACATGTTGCGGATCCAGGTCGACAACCAGCTTCCGACTGACACTACGGTGCACTGGCACGGCATCGCGTTGCGCAACGTCGCGGACGGGGTTCCTGGCCTGACTCAGGATCCGATCGCTGCCGGCTCGTCGTATCTCTACGAGTTCACTGCTCCGGATCCCGGCACATATTTCTACCACCCCCATGTCGGAGTCCAGCTCGACCGCGGCCTCTACGGACCGCTGATCATCGACGACCCCCACGAGCCGGGCGACTACGACTTGGAGTGGGTGGTCGTACTCGACGACTGGGTCGACGGCACCAGCCGCACCCCCGACGACGTGCTGGCCGACCTCACCGGCATGTCCGGAGACGACACGGGCTCCATGGGCGGGATGGACATGGGCGGGATGTCGATGGGCGGCGACCCGCCCTTCGGTGACGCCGGCGACGTGACCTATCCCCACTACCTGATCAACGGCCGCGTCCCGACCTCCCCCGACGTGCTGCGTGGCAAGCCCGGACAGCGGGTCCGACTACGGATCATTAACGCCGGTTCTGACACCATCTTCACCCTCGCTCTGAGCGGTCACCGTCTCACCGTCACCCACACCGACGGGTTCGCGGTCCAGCCCCGGGACGTCGGTGCTCTCTACCTCGGGATGGGCGAACGGTACGACGCCACCGTCACCCTCGGCGACGGCGTGTTTCCGCTCATCGCGGCGCCGTACGGCAAGGAAGGCCAAGCCATGGCGCTGATCCGGACCGGATCCGGTGCCGCACCAGACCCCGCCATCCAGATCGCCGAGCTAACCGGCCCCATCCTCCAGGGCGCCGACCTCCAGCCAACGCAGGCGTCACGACTCTCAACCAGGGAACCGGACTCCACCCAGATGGTGCATCTGAGCGGCCAGATGGCGCCGTACCGGTGGGCCATCAACGGAGCCCCCTACGGCGAGAACGACCCCCTCCTGATCAACGAGGGCGACCGGGTCCGCCTGGAGCTGATGAACATGACCCAGATGACCCACCCGATGCACATCCACGGCCACACGTTCGCGCTGCCCAGCGGGCTGAGGAAGGACACCGTCCTGATCAAGCCGATGTCCTCGCTCGCGGTGGACCTGCAGGCCGACAACCCCGGCAACTGGATGACCCACTGCCACAACATCTACCACGCCGAGGCCGGCATGATGATCGCCCTCAAATACCGGACCTGACCCCGATGTTGGCAATTGGGCCACCAACCACATAGGGGCATGCTCATCTCATGACCCGTGACACCGAGGACCGGACAATGAACCCATCGCCTCAGCTTGTGAAGGACCCCGTTTGTGGCATGGACGTGGACAGTCTGACGACCGAGCACAGTCTGGAACACGAGGGTTCGACGTATCACTTCTGCTCGGCGCACTGCCGGGCGAAGTTCGAGGCGAACCCGGGTGACTTCCTCAACCCGCCGACCGTGCCGACAGCCCCGGACGCTGAGGCGGACGGCGCAGTGGACGGAGCCGTGGAGTACACGTGCCCCATGCACCCGGAGATCCGGCAACCTGGACCGGGCGCGTGTCCGATCTGCGGTATGGCGCTTGAACCCGTCACGGTGACTGCCGACACCGGCCCCAGCCCCGAGTTGGCCGACATGACCCGGCGGTTCTGGATCGGCCTGGTCTTGTCGGTCCCGGTGCTCATCCTCGAAATGGGCGCCCACCTGGTTCCGGCGCTGGACGACCTGGTCAGTCCGACGGCCTCGACCTGGATCCAGTTCGTCCTGGCGACCCCGGTCGTGTTGTGGGCCGGCTGGCCGTTCTTCACCCGGGGATGGACCTCGGTACGCACGATGCAGCTCAACATGTTCACCCTGATCGCGATCGGCACCGGTGTCGCCTGGCTCTACAGCGTGGTCGCCACGTTCGCGCCGGGCGCCTTCCCCGAGGCGTTCCGCAGTATGGGCGGCACCGTCGATGTGTACTTCGAGGCCGCCGCTGTCATCACCGTGCTGGTGCTGCTCGGCCAGGTTCTGGAGCTGAGGGCCAGGGAGCAGACCTCGGGAGCGATCAAGGCCCTCTTGGACCTCACCCCCAAGACCGCGCACCGGATCACCGATGACGCTGGCGAGGAGGACGTGAGCCTGGAGGTGGTGCAGATCGGCGACCGACTGCGTGTCCGCCCCGGCGAGAAGGTCCCCGTCGACGGCATCGTCGAGGACGGTCGTTCCTCCCTCGATGAGTCCCTGGTCACCGGGGAGTCCATGCCCGTCACCAAGACCACCGGCGACACCGTCATCGGCGGCACCCTGAACCAGACCGGGTCCCTGGTCGTCCGAGCCGACAAGATCGGCCGCGACACGATGCTGGCCCGCATCGTCCAGATGGTCGCCGAAGCCCAACGCTCCCGCGCACCGATCCAGCGGATGGCAGACCGAGTCGCAGCCTGGTTCGTGCCCGCGGTCCTCGGTGTGGCCCTGCTCGCGTTCATCGCCTGGGCCGCCATCGGGCCGGACCCCCGCCTGGCTCACGCCCTCATCGCCGCCGTGTCGGTCCTGATCATCGCCTGCCCCTGCGCACTGGGACTGGCCACACCGATGTCGATCATGGTGGGGGTGGGCCGAGGAGCCGGCGAAGGTGTCCTGATCAAGAACGCCGAGGCGCTCGAACTCATGGAGAAGGTCGACACCCTGGTCGTCGACAAAACCGGCACGCTGACCGAGGGACGCCCCTCGGTCACTCAGATCGTCGCGGCCCCAGGCTTCGACCGCGACAGTCTGCTCAGACTCGCCGCGGGCGTCGAGAGCGCCTCAGAACACCCCCTCGGCAGAGCAGTCGTGGAAGCAGCAAACGCCGCCGGCCTCACCATCCCAGAGGTCACCGACTTCGACTCCCCCACCGGCAAGGGCGCCCTCGGCACCGTCGAGAGCCAGCAGGTGGTCCTGGGCAGCGCGGGGTTCCTATCCAGCCACGACATGGACGCCACGTCCATGACCGAAGAGGCCGATGAACTCCGCGCCGATGGTGCCACCGCCATCTTCATGGGCGTTGAGGGGACCGTGGCTGGCATCTTCGCGATCGCCGACCCCATCAAGGACACCACCGCAGACGCCCTGGCCGCGCTGCGGGACGAAGGGATCGAGGTGGTCATGCTGACCGGCGACAACCGGGTCACCGCTGAAGCGGTCGGACGACGCCTGGGCATCGACCGGATCGAGGCCGAGGTCCTCCCCGACCACAAGAGCGACATCGTCAAGCAACTCCGCGACGAGGGACGAGTGGTCGCGATGGCCGGCGACGGCGTGAACGACGCCCCCGCCCTGGCAGCTGCCGACGTCGGGCTGGCCATGAGCTCGGGGACCGACGTCGCGATGGAGAGCGCCGGAGTAACCCTGCTCAAGGGCGACCTGATCGGGATCGTGCGCGCCCGCAAGCTCTCCCAAGCCACCATGTCGAATATCCGCCAGAACCTCGTGTTCGCCTTCGCCTACAACACGGCCGGCATCCCCGTGGCCGCCGGAATCCTCTACCCCACCTTCGGGATGCTGCTCTCCCCGATCATCGCCGCCGCCGCCATGTCGCTGTCCTCGGTCAGCGTCATCACCAACGCCCTACGCCTACGAACGCGCAATCTGGGATAGGCGACTCGCCCAGCTCAGGCTGAGGGCTGTTCGTCGGACGCACAGTCCCCGACCCGGTCTCAGCTGGAGGTTCGATCGCGCCCGGGCGGCTGAGGCTTTCCGCCGGGGGCCGGCGGCGGTCATAGTCCGAGGTCCTTGCTTGAGGTCGTGGCGAGCGCCTCCATGGGTCGGATGTAGCGGTTGACGAGGACGGAGATGTCTTTGTGGCGAGTTTGGGTGGCGATCCGGTGGAGTGGGACACCCGCGAGTGCTGCTTTGGTGGCGTGTCCGGCGCGTAGGGAGTGGGCGGTGATCCGGGTTCCATCGAGTCCAGCCGCGATGGCGCGTTCTCGGAGCATCCGGGCCACGACGTGGTTTCCGAGCGGCTGGTCGCTGATGCGGCTGCACCAGATCCGCGAGAACAGCGGGCCTGGCTGGTGGCCTCGGACCCTGAGCCACGCGCCTAGTGCGGCGACGGGGTCGGTGGCCGCGTGGCTGCCGTGGGCCACGGCCACGACCTGACCTTGACCCTCCTGGTCGGTCTTGGAGTGCCGGATGCTGAACAGGATGCCGCCCGGTTTGGTCTCGACGTCGGCCAGGGTGAGGGCGACCAGTTCGGAGCCGCGCATGGCTGAGGCGTAGCCGAGCAGGATGATCGCGGCGTCGCGTGCTCCGATGGGGGTGCTGCGGTCGATCGCGGTGATGATCTGGCGGATCTCGGGGACGGTGAGCGGCCGCGCGAGGCGCCGCGGTGCGGTGCCATAGGTGCGGCGCAGGCCGAGGCGGACCTGGCGGACGAGCTCGTCCTCGGCTGGGTTGGCCAGGTCGCGCTGGCGGTGCATGTGCCGGATGGCGGTGCAGGCCATGTTGAGGGTGGCCACCGCGGTGCCGGTGGCGGCGCGTTCGACCAGGTAGGCGGCCAGCGCATGGGGGTCAGCCGGGAGCGCAGGGATACCTCGGCCTGCGCACCAGCGTTGCCAGACCCGCCAGGTGTGGGCGTAGAGGATGCGGGTGGATTCGGCATGGGCGGCGTCGAGCGCGGCAGCGATCCGCACTGCGTCGTCCACGGTCAGACCAACTGGGAGATCCTCCGAACGGCGTGAGGAGGACACGGTCACGGTGCGTGCGAGGGCGAGGGTGGTGGTCATGGCCGGGTTGTACCGGCGGACGTCGCACTCCCCCGGCCCGGACCAGGAGGACGGCCAGAAGCGCGGCGCTGGTGCTTACGTCGGTAAGCGCTGACTTTTCGATGACGCGTCAAATCCGAGCACCGATCAGGCCGAGTCCCGCCGCCTTGGCCCGGACATGGACGGCGCGCCTCGGAGGGCCCGAGACGTCGGCTCCGACCGTGTAGCGATGAGACTACAGTCGTCCGGATGGGATGGATGATCAGCTCGGCTGGCCTGTTCGTTGTCCTGGTAACACTGTGGGACATCTTCCACACCCTGTGGCACCCCGGCGGGTTCGGCCGGCTCTCCCAGTGGGTGTTCCAGCTCGTGTGGCGGGTCACCAAGCACGTGGTGCCCAGCCTCACGCGGCAGCTCGCTGGGCCCATCGGCATCCTCGGGGTCGTGATGCTGTGGACCGGTCTGATGGTGATCGGCTGGACGCTGGTCTATCTACCCCACATGCCCGAGGGCTTCTACTTCGGATCCGCACTCAGCCCCGAGCAGTCTTCCGACGCGTTGGCTGCGCTGTACCTGTCGTTGGTCACCCTGGCAACGCTCGGCTTCGGCGACGTCACCCCGGCTGACCCTGGCCTGCGCCTACTGACACCCTTCGAGGCCTTGCTCGGGTTCGTCCTCTTGACCGCCGCCATCTCCTGGATCCTGCAGGTCTACCCCGCCTTGGGCAGGCGCCGTTCAGTCGCGAAGCGGTTGAGCATTCTGCGCTCCGGCCAAGCGACGGACGTCGTGGCCGGCGGAGAGCCCTGCGTCGCCAGCCGCATGCTGGAAGCCGTGACTGAGGGCGTGATCCAGGTCGAGACAGACCTCCTGCAATATGCCGAGTCGTACTACTTCCTCGAGGAGGAGGAAGAGATGTCGCTGGCCGCGACCCTCCCCTACGCGCTGGAGATGGTGGACGCCGGAAGGGCGTCATCCTCGCGGGAGGTGCGCCACGCAGCCGAGATGCTCGCTGCGGCCGTCGAGAGCCTCGCAGGGAGGGTGGACCGCGCCTACCTCGGGACCGGGTGCCCGACCCCGGAGGTGCTCGCGTCCTACAGCTCCGACCACGGGTTCGGTCGGCACGCATGATGACGGAGGCTCCGGGAACGGCTCTTCCATGACCCTCGATGTGCTGCTCATCGCGGTCGGTGCGCTCGGTGTGCTGGTGGCAGCCTTGTCTGCGCGCATCAGGCGGCTGCCGCTGTCCGAGCCGCTCCTGGCGTTGGTGGTAGGCGTGTTGCTCGGCCCCGAGGTGTTCGGTGCCTTGCCTCTGCCACCGATCACCGCCGAGCAGGGGGTCGTTCACGACGCGACCCGGGTCCTCCTGGTGATCTCGGTGATCGGGGTCGCGCTGCGCTACCCCTTCGGTTCGGTGCGCTCACAGCTGCGGCCGGTCGTGATCCTGCTGTTGGTGGCACTGCCGGCCATGGCTCTGATCTCCACGGGCCTGACCGCCGGCATCCTCGGAGTCGCGCTGGGAGCTGCGCTGATGCTCGGTACGGCGATCTGCCCTACCGACCCGGTCCTGGCATCCAGCGTGGTCACGGGCAAGCCCGCCGAGGAGGACCTGCCCTCACGTGATCGGCAGATCCTCTCCTTGGAATCGGGCGCCAACGACGGTCTCGCGCTGCCGTTCGTGCTCGCCGCTGTGGCCCTCGCGGGACCCATGACCGCGGGGGAAGCCGTGGCCGAGGCGCTGTGGCAGGTGCTGGGCGCGGTCGCCCTCGGGGTGCTCGCCGGTTGGCTCGGCGGTCGCGCCTTGCGGGCCGGCGAGCAGCATGGGGCGACGTCCCACGGCCCGATGCTGCTGTTCACCGTCCTGCTCGCCCTGCTCGTGCTAGGCCTGTCGGGCGTGCTCCACCTCGACGGTGTCCTGGCCGCCTTCGTGGCCGGTCTCGCCTTCAACCTGACCAGCACCGGCAGCGAGCGGACGGCGGACCTGGAGATCGACGAGGCGGTGAACCGGTTTGCGGTCCTTCCGATGTTCGTCCTGCTAGGCGCCACCCTTCCGTGGACTGCGTGGGACGAGCTGGGCTGGGCCGGAATCCTTCTCAGCCTCGCCGTGCTCCTGCTGCGTCGAATCCCCGTACTGCTACTGCTCAAGCGTCCGCTCCACCTCGGCTGGCCGGACGCGCTGTACCTGGGTTGGTTCGGACCGGTCGGTGTCTCGGCCGTGTTCTACCTGACCCTCGAGGCCCAGGAGCTCGATCTACCCGACATCGTCCTGGGCGCCGGGATCATGATCGTGGTCGCGAGCACCGCGGCCCATGGCCTGACGTCCACGGACGGACGCCTGCTCTACCGACGCCTGACGAGCGAGACCACAGCCGGGCAGGAGCACCAGGCATCCGGGTGAGGGCGCTCGTGCCAAGATCGGGGACATGGCTATCGACCCGCGAGGCGCCGACCTGAAGCGCTATCTCCAGGAGGACGCCGGCGGACCGGTCGTGATGCTGAATCTGTTGCGGTTCGCCGAAGGCGGTCGCGACCTATACGACCAGTACGCCCGAGCTTTGGAGACGACGTTCCTCCCGCGATACGGCGGTGAAGTCCTCTTCGCGGGCGATGGGTCGACGTCGCTCGTCGCCGAGACGGGACAGAGCTGGGACGCCGTCCTGCTAGTGCGCTACCCCTCGCGAGATGCGTTCACCCGGATGGTCGCCGATCCGGAATACCAGGAGGTGACTGACCTCAGGAGCCGAGCGCTGACCGAGGCGGTTCTTCAGTCGACGACTCCATGGGCCTGAACCGCTGCGGGTGCGGTTGACGACTCCCGTGCGACCCCGGCGGGTTGGGACGGCCCCTGGCTCAGGTGATGATCTGCCACAGCAGTCCTGCGCCGATGCCGAGCAGGACGCTGAGGAGCGCTGTGACCGCAGCCGCGGATGCTGAGAAGACCTTCGGCGCGAAGACTGTGCGTTCTCCGGACTCCGCAACCTCGCCGGACGGTCGTTGGCTATAGACCGGTGCGATCCAGCGCAGGTAGTAGAACAGGCTGGCCACGGTGTTGACGAAGACGGCTACGACGAGCCAGGGATGGCCCGCGTCCCAGGCGGCGGCGGTCGTGGTGAGCTTGCCCGCGAAGACGATGGTGGGCGGGGTCCCGACCAGTCCGAGCAGGGCGACCACCAACGACGCTCCCAGCCAGGGATGCGTCCGACCCATGCCCCGGTAGGAGTCGAGGTCTCTGTGCACGGGCAAGGCAGTGGTGACTGCGAAGGCGGACAGGTTGGTGATCGTGTAGCCGGCGAGGTACAGCAGCAGTGACGGGAGCGCGAGGTCGGTGCGGCCGGCGACTGCGACGGGGACGAGCAGGTAGCCGACCTGGCTGACGGTGGACCAGCCGAGCAGCCGTCGGGGGTCGGTCTGCCAGTAGGCGGCGAGGTTGCCCAGCGTCATGCTGGCCACGGCCAGCAGCCCGACCAGGAGCGGCCAGGGCAGGGTGTCCGGGAGCGTTGCGACGAGTCGGTAGGCGGCGATCACGGCGCCGATCTTGGGAATGGTGGTGAGGAAGGCGGCGACTGCTCCCCCGGCACCTTGGGCCGCGTCCGGCACCCAAAAGTGGCCGGGGACCCCGCCGGCCTTGAACATCAGCCCGCCCAGCACGGCGACGACACCTGCGGCCACCGCCCCGGCCGGGGCGTCAGCGAGACGACGTGTGAGGTCGGCGTACGAGGTGGTGGCAGTAACGCCGTAGAGGATGGTGACGCCGGCCAGGAGCAGGATGCCGAACAGCGCACCGATGAGGTAGGTCTTCAATGCTGCCTCGGCGGCCTGCGGGGTGCGCGCGATGCCGATCAGCCCGTAGAGCGGGATGCTGGCGAGCAGGAACCCGACGGCCACGATGAGCAGGTCGTCAGCGCCGGCGAGGATGAGCGTGCCGGTCGTGGCGAACAGCATCAGGGCGTAGGTCTCGCTCTCTCGGGGCGAGCCATCGATCTCGTCGGAGGCCAGGACCAGGACAACGAGGGCGCCGAGAGCGGCCACGATCCGTGCGACGCCCGTGGTCACATCGACCGCGAAGGTGCCTTCCATCGCCATCTCCGCCGGACCCGCGAAACTGGTGGCAGCCGCGGTCGCTGCCGCGAGGAGGGCCACCGCCGCCACGACACGCGTGACCCACTGACGGTCGCGCGCGAGGAAGGATCCACTGAGCAGCACGACGAGCCCGCCGAGGAACAGGATGATCTCGGGCAGGAGCAGCAGTGGCCGCATCTCCATCGAACCCAAGGCCGGTTACCTCCCTACCAGGTCGATGAGTACCTCGGAGGCCGGTTCGATGACGTCGAGCAGTGGTCGGGGGAACACGCCGATCAGCACCGAGAGCAACAGAAGGGACCCCACTGACCAGAGCTCGGCGGGATGCAGGTCGCCGAACCCGGTGGACTGTCCGCGGGTTTGCCCGGTGAAGATGCGCTGCAGGGCGCGCAGGAACAGCGCGGCGGTGATCAGGATGCCGACGACCGCGATGGTGGTCACCGGGGCGGCGGCGATGCTGCCGGTAAAGATCTGGAACTCGGCGATGAATCCGGAGAAGCCGGGAAGGCCCAGCGAGGCGAAGGCGCCGAGCGCGAACAGTGCGGCGAACCGGGGCGCCGGCGCCGCCAGCCCGCCGTAGGCGTCCATGTCGTAGCTGCCGGCGCGGTCGTGCAGGACACCAGCGAGCAGGAACAGCGCACCGGTGATCAGGCCGTGGCTGACCATCTGCGTCACGGCGCCGGTGACGGCGATCGAGCGTGCTTCGGCGGTGTCCCCGGCGACCAGGCCCGCTGCGCCGACGGCGAGCGCGATGTAGCCCATGTGGTTGACCGAGGTGTAGGCGATCATGCGTTTGAGGTCGGTCTGCGCGAGGGCGACCAGGGCGCCGTAGATCACCGAGACGATGCCGACGACGATGATCACCCAGGCCCACGCCCGCCACGCATCGGGGAGCATCGGCATCGCGATCCGCACGAACCCGTAGGTGCCCATCTTCAGCAGCACCCCGGCCAGCACTGCCGAGCCGACGGCGGGGGCGTCGGTGTGGGCGGGTGGCAGCCAGGTGTGGAAAGGGACGGTCGGCGTCTTGACTGCCAGGCCGATCAGGATCGCGGCGAGCACCAGGCCCCCGGCGGGCGAGGAACCGGCCAGGGGTGTCTGCTCGGACAGTTCGACCATGTCGAAGGTGTGGGGGTCGGCGGCGATGTAGAGGCCGATGAAGCCGACCAGCAGCGCCAGGGAACCGAGGAAGGTGTAGAGGAAGAACTTCAACGCCGAGCGGGCGGCGTCGCCGTGGCCCCAGCCGGCGATCACGAAGTACATCGCGACGATGGACAGGTCGAAGAAGACGAAGAACAGGATCAGGTCGGCGGAGACGAACAGGCCCATGCTGACCGACTGCAGGAAGAGGAAGAGCGCCGCCTGCAGGCGTGGGCGGTCGGTCTCGCGAAGGGCGTAGACCGCGCAGGCCACAAAGATCACCGCCGTCATCGCGATCAGCGGCAACGACAGGCCGTCGACCCCGATGTGATAGCTGCTGTTGACGCCCGGGATCCACTCGGCCCGCTGCTCGAACGCCAACTGTCCCTCTGCGGGGGTCTCGTACTGCCACCACACCACGACCACCAGGGCCAGGTCGACGGTCGCGACGGCCACCCACGACCACCGTGCGGCGGCGTCACTGAGCCGGGGCAACAGGACGAGTGCCAGGGCCGCGGCCAGGGGCAGGAAGACGATGAGACTGAGCACGTTCACCTCACTGTGAGGAGGAGCAGGACGCCGATCGCGAGCACCGCGACGGCTTGGATGTAGTACTGGTGCAGCTGTCCGGTCTGCGGGCGTCGGGCGAGTCGGCCCAGGCCGCGTGTCCAGGAAGCGACGCGCTCGACCGTTCCGTCGAGCCACCGGTTGTCACCGCGGGCGCTGCGCTCGGCAGCGCTCATGGATCCCCGCGAGACCGCCTCGACACTTCCGTCGACGACCGTGTCGTCGAAGGCGGCCATGCCGCGGGCCGCGGTGAGGGCGCCCGTCGCCGACCGGGTCACCACCCGGTCGAGCACGTGGTCGTCGAAGCGCGCCAGCCGCTCGGCGATCCGTACGGTCGGGCGTACGACGACCACGTGCGCGATGTGCTCGAGTCCGAGCCACCCCAGCGCCCAGCGCGGCTCTGGAACACGACGGCGCCACCACACCAACCCGACCACGGCCAGGGCGATCAGGGCCGAGACGGCGAGTTCCAGCGGTGCCGGGTGAAGCGGCTCCTCCGCCATCGTCCGGGCGACCGTGTCTCCGACAGGCGGGAGGGCGAGCACTCCCAGGACGAGGGCGCCGAGCGCCAGCACGACGAGCGGCGCCTGCTCCAGCGGACCGACGTGGCGGGTGCCCTGCTGCTCCTCGTCGTGGTGCCCCTCGACCTCGGCATGCTCCTCCAGCGGCACCGGCCGCCACACGACCATCAGGATCTTGCCGGCGTACGCGGCCGAGAGCGCCGCGGCTGCGAGCCCGACGGCGTAGAGCAACGGCGACTCCTCGAGCGCCGCAGCGAGCACGGCGTCCTTGGTGGCCCAGAGCGCCAGCGGGGCCACTCCTGCCAGCGACAGTGCGCCGGCCGTGGCAGTGACTCCGAGCAGCCGCCAGCGACGCGCGGCGCCCCGGAGCCCGGCGAGGCGTTTGGTGCCGAGCGCGGTGAGCCACGCCCCGGCAGCCAGGAACAGCAGCGCCTTGGTCGAGGCGTGCGCGACGAGGTGCGCGGCTCCCCCGCTCACCGTTCCCAGGCCCGCGGCCATCACCACGAAGCCCAGCTGGGCCGCGGTCGATGCCGCGAGCAGCTGCTTGAGGTCGCGCTGCGCCACCGCGACCGCGCCGAGCAGCAGAGCCGTCGCGGCGCCGATCCATGCGGCTGCGCCGGCGGCCCACCCGGTTGCCGTCAGGAGCGGCTCGACGCGGAGCAGGAGGTAGCCACCCATGGCGACCATCGCCGCCGAGTGCAGCAGGGCCGACACCGGGCTGGGGCCCTCCATGGCCCGCGACAGCCAGAATGAGAACGGCAGCTGCGCCGCCTTGCCGAGCGCCGCGACCAGCAGCCCCGCTGCGATCACGTGTCGCCAACCCGCGCTACTCTCCGCCAGGTCGGCCAGCGCCAGTCCGGATCCGCCCGCCACCGCCGCTCCCGCAGCGACGTACATCCCGACGTCGGCCGTGCGGGTGGTCACGAAGGCGGTCACACCGGCCGAGACCCGTTGGTCGTCTCGCCACCAGAAGCCGATCAGCGCGAACGACGTCGCGCCCATCACCTCCCACGAGAAGAGCAACGCGGGCAGGCTCTGCGCCGTGGCCGTCACGAGCGCGGCGGCGGCGAACAGCAGCATCAGCCCGTGGAACCGCGCCTGCGACTCGCGGATCTCGCCAGCGGAGAAGATCACGACCAGCAGCGTGACCACGGCGACCATTGGCACCACCAGCGCGGAGAGTGCGTCGACCCCTAGCGCGAAGTCGCTGCCGGCCATGAAGGGCACCGATACCTCCGGGCGGGCGAACGCCACGATGAGTGCCAGCACCGCGGTGAGGGTGCCGGTGACCAGCGAGACGACCGCGGCGGCGCGTTCGAGCCGTGACAGCGCCAGCGCGGCACCGATGACGGCGGGAAGCAGGACGAGCAGCCACAGCGCGCTCTCGGTCAAGGTGCGTGTCACCGGCGGCTCACCCCGAAAGATCCGCGGCCATGTCGGTCATGTCCGAGTGCCGTTCCCGGTGCAGAAGGGTGGCGACGGCGAACCCCATCGCCATCTCCAGCGTCATCGCAGCGATGATCACGAGCAGCAGAACCTGACCGGTGGGGTGCGGTGCGAGGAACCACCAGAAGCCACCCGCGGCGAGGATGAGCGCGTTGATCATCAGCTCCAGGCCCATCATCACCATCACCACGACCTGCTGGGAGATCGCGCCGTAGAGGCCGATGGCGAAGAGTGCCGCGGCGATGAGCAAAGTCGCATCCAGCGTCATCGGCCCACACCCCCCGGCTGAGGGTCGTCGGTCGGCCGCCGCTTCAGGTCGTCCCCGAGACGGTCGTAGCGCGTGCGGTGCGCAGCCAGCACCACCCCAGCGACGATCGTGGCAACCATGACCGGACTGATGACCGCCATCACCAGCATCTTCGGCCCCATCAGCTCCTCACCGAGAGCCATCGTGACGTCGGCTGGTGGGCTGCCACGGCGCTCTGGCCAGTCGATGAGCAGGATGCCGGCGGCGAGCCCGACGAAGGTCGTGAGGGCGACGGCAAGTGCGGTCTTGTTGCCGTGCACCATGCTCATCGGCATCAGCGCGGGGTTCATCCCCATGAACATGACCATGTAGACGGCCATGATGGCCATCTCCATCACCATCATCAGGATCGTCACCACGCCGACGTAATTCTGCTGCAGGAACAACACCAGCACCCCGACCGCTACGAACGAGAGCGCGAGGGCGTACGTCGCCCGCGCCATCGAATCGACGTAGAAGACGGCAGCGCCTGCGAGGACGGCCACGATGCCCAACCCCCAGAACGCGATGTCGACGACCATGCTCATCCCCTTCCCGCTGCGACGACGGCAACGATCAGGTCCTGCACGAGCACCGCCGGCAGGAGCACTAGCCAGCCGACCTCCGTGAACTTGTCGGGCCGCAACGCCGGCACACGGCGGCGGACCCACACCAACACCGTCAGCAGGACCACGGTCTTGAGCAGCACCCAGGCCCAGCCCGGCAGCAGCGGGCCGGCGCCACCACCGAGGAACATCGGCACCGCGAACGCGGCGCCCGCCGCCAGCAGCGCATAGCGTCCCGCCTCGAACACCAGCCGGTCGACGCCGGACAGCTCGGCGCGCACACCGCCAGCGATATCGGTGCCGATCGCCGGCGCGAACGGCCCGCTCACGGAGAACGCGACGACACCGAGCAGGTAGACCAGGAACGCCACCGGCATCCACACCGCGAACCAGAGCTCGGCTTGTGCCCCCGCGACCTGTCCGACGTTGAGGCTCCCCGCCGCGATCGCCGGGGCGACCAGCGCGAACATCAGCGGCAGCTCGTAGCCCAGGCCATGTGCCAGGAAGCGGTAGCCGCCCACCAACGGGTACGCCGAGTTGGCCCCCCATCCGGTCAGCCACACCACCGCCCAGGCCAGGACGTCCATGGCGTTGAACCACATCACGCCGACGTCTAGGTCGAAGATCGTCCACTCCCCCAGCGGCACCACCGTCACCATCAGGGCCGCAGTCACGAGCAGTCCCGATCCGCCGGTCCGCCAGAGCAGGTTGTCGGCCTCGACGGTCGTCCGGCGTCGCTGGCGCAACAGCCGTGCGGTCTCCCCGAACGGCCGCCCCAGACCGCCCGCCACGCCACTGACTCGCGCGGACAACGCACCATCGAGGGCTGCAGCGAAGAGCGCCAACGAACCCAGGATCAGCAGCGCCAGGATCGCCCAGCCGCCGGGAACCACCGTCACCCCGGGGGTGATGGCCCCGGCCGCGAGCGTCCACTCAGACATGCGAGGCCCCGCGCTCCGCTGCGCCGGACTGCAGCTCATGAAGGTCCAGGCTGGCGAGGACCAGTCGTGCGGTGGCCAGGTCGAGACCGGTCACCAGTCCACCCAGCTGGTCAGTGGAGGCGCGCTCGCCGCCCACGTCGGTCTCCGCCTCCTCCAACATGCGCAGCAGGCGGTGATAGGTGTCGCCAGCCAGCGTCGTCGGGAGCCCGTGCTCGCGAAGGTCCTCCTCGCTCAGCGGCCGGACCCCGCGCAACGACCAGCGCAGCACCCGCGACCGGCGGATCCGACGGACCAGACGAGCGGTTCGTGCGGACGCTTCGGCGTCTGGCCCGCCGCCGAGCAGGCAGTCGCGGATCACACGGGCCTCCGCAGCAGCGTCCCCCCATCCGGCTAGCGCGAGCAGGGCGACGATGTTGTCCATCCGGCGCGCCGTGGCATTCCGGGGTGACACGGCGTGCGACATCCCGGCGTCGAGGAACTCTGCCTCCGCCTGGATGACGACGTCACCCTGCAAGGCGCAGCACAATACGAGGCCGGCCGGCCAATGCGGCAGAACCGGGCCGAGGCGCACGTTCAGCACGTCCATCTCCAACCCGTCACGGTCCTCACCGCCCTCGGCGAGAGGGATGCCACCAGGCGACATCTCCATGTCGCCGTGGTCCATGTCGCCGTGGTCCATGTCGCCGTGGTCCATGTCGCCGTGGTCCATGTCGCCGTGGTCCATGTCGCCGTGGTCCATGTCGCCGTGGTCCATGTCGCCGTGGTCCATGTCGCCGTGGCCCATGTCGCCGTGGCCCATGTCGCCGTGGCCCATGTCGCCGTGGCCCATGTCGCCGTCGGTCAGCAAGTCCTGGGCGGCCGGGCGGCTCTGTGCATCGCTGCGATGATGGGTCGTGTCGAGCAGACCGGCGTAGGCGTCGTCGAGACGCGTCAACGCCTCGTCCCGATGCCACACCTCGACTCGCACGCGGGGGCCTGGCAACTGGTGCCACACCTGCTCGACCGCCTCGGCGAGCCGGGGTCCCATCTCTCCGCAGACCGCCAAGACGTCTGCGTCAGCTGGAGAGGAGGCAAGCGTCCAGCCTCGCTCGATAATGGCCCGTTCGACCGCTGCCCGGGTCTGCCAGTGTCCCGGCGCCTCGACCACGAGTACGTGTGCGTTCCTGGCTGCGCGCCGCTCGAGCTCGACAATCAGACCCATCGCAGCGCGCCCTCCCGCCACGCCCACACAACCGCGACGAACAACGCGGCGAGGAAGAGGAACATCTCGAGGATCGCCGTGCTCCCCAGCTCTGCGACAACTACGGCCCAGGGATACATGAAAAGCATCTCCACGTCGAAGGCGAGGAACAACAACGTGGCCAGGTACCAACGGACGTGGTACCTGGACAGCGCGTGCTCATTTGGCTGCCAGCCCGACTGGTAGGGAAGAACGACCAGCGGATCCTTCGAGACCGCGACCAGCCGGTGCACCAGGTACGCCATGAACACGACCAGCAGCACACCAGTCGCCAGGATGATCAGCCCCGTGTACATCGCGCTCCCCTCTGTGACCTCTCCGGAATGTTGAACTCAGGATGGTTTGCAGACCTCGAGATATCGAACCCCGGAACCGGTCAGCGCTGCGGCTCGATCCCCAACAGACCGAGCGCCGCCAACATATGGTGGAGTTTGTCGAGGTCGCCGGAGGCGCTGCCCTCGAAGTCCGGAACGGGACGCTGGCGGGCTTCCTCCTGCGTGGTGGCCGGGCCATTCTCCTCGATGTCCTCGACCAGCCAGTCCATCTCCTTGATCTCCTTGCGCTGGGCCTTGATGATCCCGTCGGCCAGCTCCCGGACACGTACGTCGTCGATGTCGGCCCGCTCGCTGGTCAAGATGGCGATGGAGTGGTGCGGGATCATCCCGTTCATGTAGGCCTGGTCGTCGACCAGGACCTGGGACCGGGAGAGGTAGAGCCCACCGGCACCGAGCAGCAGCGCGACTGCGACGAGCACGACGTTGTAGGCGCGGTTCTTGTACATCATGCTGCGCATGAACGCGAACATCACCAGCGCCATGGCGCCAGCCATGAGCAGCGCCATGTAGAAGCGCTCTTCGCTCCACCGCACATGGTCGAGAGCGAAGACGTTGGAGTACATCAAGACGAACATCACCGCCGTGGAGGTGGTGATCATCAGCCCGAACCGCACATACATTCGCCGCTCGTGAGCCTTCCGCTGGTTCTCGTTCTCGCCTTCGTTCGACTCGGTTGCCTCGGACGGTTGCTGGGGGTGCTGCGATGACATGGGATGCGTTCCTTCCGTTTGTGGGACGGGTCTGCGGTGGTCGCTTGTCGGGTGGGAGTCAGCCCTCGTCGTCGACCGGAGCACGCGACATCTCGATGAGCTGACGCAGGCAGTGCTGTCGAAGCGGTTCGGGGAACCCCTCGGCCAGCCGGTAGTAGACGACCCGACCGTCCTTGCGCCGCGTCACCAGTCCAGCGGTGCGCAGCACCCGAAGGCCGTAGGAGACCGCGTCCTCGCTCACCGACAGCGCCAGGGCCAGGTCGCCGACGCAGAGCTCCTCGACCACGTCGAGGGCGTACAACAACCGTGCGCGTGTGGGATCGGCCATCAGCGACAGCACGCTGGTGAGCCGGTCCCCCTCCTCGGCCGAGGGCAGACGCTCGCGCGCCATCGCTACCCGCTTGGGGTCGACCGGATGCTGGTGGCGCATGCCACCTCCGCCGCTCGAGTCGGGATGCTTACCCGACGCCGTCGCGTCCACGTCAGTCATGCCGGTGACAGTACCCACATATCCGTGTGGCCATGCGGATATATCTCGGCAGCTGGGTAACCCCACGGGTCTGCCCCGCCACAACGGCGGGCTAAGGAGGCGAGAATGGGGCTCGACCCTTGACCCTCGTCGGTCTCGCCCTCGTCGCGTGCCTCGGCGCCTTCATCGGTGTGGGTCTCTTCGACACCCGGTTCTGAATCCCCTGGTTCTTCTCCACGCTCACGCCGATCCCGAAGACCGCGGTCGACAGCAGCATCAGTCACGCGATCAGGGCCGCTACCCCGTCGGGGCGTGCTCATGCGTCGGCGCCGGGCTTTCTGGCCGAGAGCTCGACGCCGACCGGTCCCACCTCCGTCGCACAGGACTCTCGGCGCTGCTGACGTCGCTGATTCCCGACCGCCAGTCCCCACCCGGCGCACGCATAATGAACCGAGGACTACTCGATGACGGGTCGATTCTCTCGACGTCGGTTATCGCAGGGTCAGGACGATCTCTTGGTCGGGCTCGAGGCGGAGGTCAGCCGGGTTTCCCGTGACCTTGGCGCCGTTGCTGGTGAGCTGGACCCGTTGCCCGGGCTCCGCGCGTACGCCGCCGATCTGTTGTGGGGTCAGTGCCACGCCCCACTGGGTGAAGAGCTGGGCGAGCGTGAACACCTCGCCCACGGAGTCGGCCTCGATGTGGATCGTTCCGTCGCCTTCGTGGGTGTGCAGCGCTGACATGGCACCCGTGGTCGGGTCGACGCCGATGTTGGGCGGAATCGGTACCTCGGCGCCGTCGATGATGACGCGGAGTCTGGGGTGGTAGTGCTCGGCGGTGCCCATCGGGCCCAGGTCGAGTCCGGCGGCTGCCACTCGTTCGGCAACGTCAACGGGGGCCGGCCAGGGCGGAACTGCTGCATCGTCCGGTGTCGGAGTGCTGTCGGAGTTCGGCGTCGAGATCGCCGGATCCGCGCTCGGGTCGTTGCGGTCGGTGTCGCTAGCGCAACCGCTCAGGCCGACGACGGCGGTGAGTGCGAGGGCTGCGTACGAGCGGCGTTTCATGCAGACGGCTTCCTATCTGGGAAGGATCGAGGGCTCAGCCACCGGGGCGTGGTGGCAACGTACTGGTCCCAGTCCGCACCGAACTTGCCGGCCATCGCGCGTTCCTCGGCTTCGATCTGTGCCTGGTTGATGAGGAGGACGAAGCCGGCTGCCGGGAGCAAGCCGAGCGTCGAGCGGCGGGCCACGGCGTTGGCCACGAGGACGCCGGCCATGGCGACGTACATCGGGTTGCGGGTGAGCAGGAAGGGCCCGTCGCTGACCAGTTGGCTGGCGCGCTCCGGGGCGAGGGGGTCGACCGTGGTCTCGTGGTGTCGGAAGGCCCTGACGGCCCAGGCAAGGAAACCGAGACTCGCCGCCAGGATCATGCCGGCCAGGCCGCGTGATGTCCGGCTCGGGCGACGACCCCTGGGAAGCCCCCGCTGCGCCAGAAGTCCGGCGGCAAGCCAGCCGAGTGGCGGAACTCGCTGAGGCTCACCAGCCGAGTTCATGGCATTGCTTCCCTTTGACGGCTTCGACCTGCAGAGTCGCGTGCTCAATGTGGTGGCGCTCGGCAAGGGCGCGCTGCGCCGACACCAGCACCGTCTGTGCACTCGCACCGTCGTCGACGACCAGGTGAGCGGTGGCGACGGCCATCCCGGAGGTCAGCGTCCAGATGTGGAGGTCGTGGATGTCGGCGACTCCGGGCACGGATTCCAGGTCGGCGACGACGTCCTCGAGTTCCATTCCCTCCGGGATGTGCTGACCAAGGACCGCGAGTACCTGGCGGCCGAGGACGACGGCGCGTACGGCGACGAAGATGCCGATGGCCAGCGCGACGATCGTGTCCCACAGGCCGTTGCCGGTCCCTGCGACCAGGAGCCCGGCGACGATGACGCCCACGCTCCCGGCGGCATCGGAGACCACCTCGAAGTAGGCGCCCTTGACGTTCAGCGACTCCTTGGACCCCGCGCGCAGCAGCATCATCGTCACCACATTGATGGCCAGGCCGATCACGCCGACGACGAGCATGGCGGTCGAGCTGACCTCAGCGTCTGCGTTGATACGTGCGACCGCCTCGACCACGACGTACACCGAGACGCCGAGCATGATCACCACGGTCAGGCCGGAGGCGAAGACCTCGGCTCGGTAGGAGCCGTAGGTGCGACGACCGGTCGAGTCTGGTCGGGTGGCGATCTTGGTGGCCACCAGCGCGGCACCGAGGGCGACGACGTCGGCGGCCATGTGGCCGGCATCGGAGATCAGCGCCAGCGAGCCGGAGATCACACCGGTGACGAGTTCGATGACGAAGAAGGCCGCGACCAGGACGAACGCGGCGGCCAGGCGAGTCCGGTAGCGACCGCCGGTGTGACCGGCCGGCGACCCGTGCGAGTGTCCCGCGCCCATCAGCGCTTCTCGTCGTCGCAACAGCCGTCGTTGCAGACAGCCTCCTCAGCGGCCCCGGCCGGAGTCGCGGCGCAGCAGTTCTCGCCGCGCCACGCCTCGCGGCCCTCCTTCACCGCGACCGCGGCGATCACGAGCCCGGCGATGGGGTCGGCCCAGGACCAGCCGAGCGTGGCGTTGAGGACCAGGCCGACGAGCAGAACCGCGGACAGGTAGGTGCACAGCAGTGTCTGGGTGGAGTCGGCAACCACCGCGTTGGAGCCGAGCTCGCGTCCGGTGCGCCGCTGGGCCCAGGACAGGAACGGCATAACCACGAGCGAGAGGGACGCCAGCGCGATGCCGACGGGTGAGGCGTCGGGTTCTGCGCCGGTCACGAGTGCCCGCACCGACTCGAAGCTGACGTAGGCCGCCAGGGCGAAGAACGAGACCGCCATCAGCCGCAGCGCGGTCCGCTCGCGCGACTCGGGCAGGGCGTGGCGGAACTGCCACAGGATGATCAGGCCGCTGCTGACCTCGACGACCGAGTCCAGCCCGAAGCCGATCAGCGCGATCGACCCGGCGACCACTCCGGCGGTGATCGCGATGACGGCCTCGACGACGTTCCAGGTGACCGAGGCGCCGGCGAGCAGCTGGGCCCGGCGACCGAGCTGCTTGCGTCGACCGGGGTCGGCGGTGAAGGTCGGCATCCCGAGATTGGCGCTCACCGCGCGGCTCCCTCGCCGTAGACGGGGCAGAGCGTGACGGCGTCGCCGGTGGCCGCAAGCAGCTCCTCGGCGGCCGCGAACACCTTGAGAACCGAGTCCGGATGGGTCAGGGAGAACATCGACGAGCGTCCCACCGGCCGCGACTCGACCAGTCCGCAGTCGCGCAGGCACGCGAGGTGCTTGGACACCGTCGACTGGGCCAGCCCCAGGTGCGCGGTCAGGTCGGCGACCTTGTGCTCTCCGAGCAGAAGGTGCCGCAGGATCGCCACCCGCGAGGCGTCGCCCATGCCACGGAAGAGGCACGCTGCCGCGCGCGCCGCAGCGGTTTCGTCGATGCCCGCAGCGAGGGAGTCACTACCAACTTTGATCGCCATATGACGATGATAGCGCCGGTGGCGACAGAGCGGTCAAATCTTTGCTGCGAGGGGACTGGACGGTGCGCTGCAGGCGACGCTCGGTCGGCCGCTTCCTGGCCGCGTGCGGCGTGACGCTGATCCAGTGGAGCTGGCGTCACAGTCCGAGGTCCCTGCTGGAGGTGTTCTCCAGGGCCTGGATGGGCCGGATGTAGCGGTTGACGAGGACGGTGAGGTCCTTGTGGCGGGTCTGGGCGGCGATGCGGTCGAGAGAGACGCCGGCCAGCGCTGCGGTAGTGGCGTGCCCGGCGCGCAGTGAGTGGGCGGTGATGCGGGTGCCGTCGAGTCCGGCGGCTTGGGCGCGGGCGCGGAGCATCCGTGCGGGCACGTGCCCCGAGAGGCGCTGCGAGCTGATGGTGTTGCCCCAGATTCGCGTGAACAGCGCGCCGGGCTCGTCGCCGCGGACAGTGCGCCAGGCATTGAGTGCGGCAACCGGGTCGGTCAGTGCGCGCTGGCCGTGCGCCACGGCTACCTGCTGACCGTGCCCTTCGGGATCGGTCTTGGATTGCCGGATGTTGAGCAGTAGCCCGGCGGGGTTGTGCTCGACGTCGGCCAGGTCAAGGGTGACGAGCTCGGCGCGGCGCATGGCGGAGGCGTAGCCGATCAGGATGATCGCGGCGTCGCGGATGCCGTGCGGGCTGGTCCGGTCGATGGCGCCGACGATCTGGCGGATCTCCTCGACCGAGAGCGGTCGGGCGAGCCGCCGAGGTGCGGCGCCGTACGTGCGGCGCAGGCCGCGGCGGACCTGGCGGACGACCTCGGAGGCGATCGGGTCGGCGGCTCCGGTGGTTCGGTGGACATGTCGGATGACGGTGCAGGACATGTCGAGGGTGCCGGTGGCGCGGCCGGCTTCGGCGCGTTCAGTCAGATAGGCGCACACGGCGAGTGGGTCGGCGGGCACGGCGGCGACGTCCCGATCGGTGCACCAGCGTTGCCATTGGCCCCAGACCACGTCGTAGAGGCGCCGGGTGCCGTCGGTGCGGGCGGCGGCGAGGGCCTCGCCGATGCGTGCGGCATCGACGGGCGTGATCCCGGCGCGCGTCAGGTGAGGGTCGTCTGTCGTCGTGGAGGCGAAGGTGGGGCGGGCGTTGGCCGGCAGCGCGGCGAGCATGAGCGTGTTCATCGCCCTGTCGTAGCGGCGCCGTCGAAGCCACCGGCGTGGGGGCTGGGCCGAGGAGGCGCGCATCGCGAGCGCGTTGGTCACATAAGGCTGACTTTGTGATGACCGAGTCAAGTTAGAAAGCTTTCAGGCTCGGTTCCCCAGAGGGAACCGAGCCTGAATTTTGTAGCGGGGGCAGGATTTGAACCTGCGACCTCTGGGTTATGAGCCCAGCGAGCTACCGAGCTGCTCCACCCCGCGTCGCTCGCTCCACTTTACAGACCGGTGACGGGAGAGCCAAATCGGGGTGCCTCCGATACCGTCGGGCGAGTGATCGCAGAACGGTACGAGCTCGAGGAAGAGATTGGCCGCGGCGGCATGGGCGCGGTGTGGCGCGGCCGTGACACCCGCCTCGGACGGATCGTCGCGCTCAAGCGCCTCGGCGAGATCGGCACGGCCGACGGCCCGGGACGCGAGCGCGCGCACCGCGAGGCGCTGCTGGCGGCACAGCTCAACCACGCCAACATCGTGTCGGTGCACGACCTGGTCGAGGATGACGAGGGCTGGACCTGGCTCGTCATGGAGCACGTGTCCGGCATCACGCTGTCGCAAGCCATCGCGAAGGGCTCGCTGCAGACCGCGGCGATCGCGCGGATCGGCCGTCAGGTCGCCGAGGCCCTCGCCGCCGCGCACGCTGCCGGCATCTCGCACCGCGACGTCAAGCCGTCCAACATCCTGCTGACCGGCGACGGCACGGCCAAGCTCTCCGACTTCGGGATCGCCCGGGGCGAGGGCGACGCCGCGATCACGCGGACAGGGCAGGTGACTGGCTCTCCCGCCTATCTGCCGCCCGAGGTGGCGCGAGGCAGGAACGGCGGACCGGCCGGCGACATGTGGTCGCTGGGCGCCACCCTGTTCCACGCCGCGAGCGGCCACACCCCGTACGCCGGCGAGGGCGACGGAGTCGCGGTGCTGTTCCGCATCGTCCACGAGCCCGCGCCCCGCCTCGCCGACCGCGGGGGCCTGACCGACCTCGTGGCCGAGCTGATGACCCACGATCCCGAGGCACGACCCGACGCCGCCAGCACTGCCATCGCCCTGGCCGTCCTGGCCGGCGACTCCCGCTCGGAGGCCACGCAGGCCATCAGCCCGCTCGCCGGCGGAGCCGCACCCGACTCCGAGGCGACCTCGGTGATCGCCGCTGCCGCGGCGGCCCCGGAGTCCGCGACGGCCGCGCATCCCGTGGTCGAGCCGGAGCCCGTGGACCGTCGGGCCCGGAAGAGCTCGACGCCGTGGATCATCGCCGGCGTCCTGGCGGTGGTGCTGCTGCTGATCGGCGGCCTGGTCATCGGTCTGGGCGGAGACGACGACACGCGAGCCACCAGCTCGGTGACCCAGGCGGAGCTCGACGCCTTCGGGCGCGAGTTCGTGGAGACGGCCGCCTCCGACCCCGATGCGGCGTTCGAGATGCTGACGCCCGAGGCGCAGGCCGTGGCGGGTGGCATCGAGGCGTTCCGTGACTCCTGGGAGCCGGCCGCAGGGGCTTCCGTGACGGAGGTCGTGTCCGACGCCACAGCCGGGACCGTGTCCGTCGCCTGTCAGTGGACGGTGGAGACGAGCCGCTCGGCGTTCACCATCCGGTCCAGCACCGCCGACGAGGCCGTCGAGCCGCCGGACCCTGCGCCCACCACGACGACACCGTCACCCACGCCCACCCCGACGCGCAAGCCGACCCCGACGCCCACGCCCTCGCCGACCCCGACGCCGACGCCCACGCCCGAGGAGGAGGAGACGCCCGAGCCTGAGCCCGAGGCCGAGACCGTCACCCGTACGGTCACGCTGCACGTCGTGCGCGACGGCGACCGCCTCGTGGCCGACCAGTACTCGCAGCGCTGACGTCGGGTCTCTCCGCTACCGTCGGACGCGTGATCGCAGGACGCTACGAGCTCGAGAGCGAGATCGGACGTGGTGGCATGGGCGCCGTGTGGCGCGCGCACGACACCCTGCTCGGTCGCACCGTCGCGCTCAAGCGCCTCGGCGGTGTGGGCACCTCCGACGGCCCCGATCGCTCCCGCGCCCACCGCGAGGCCACGCTCGCGGCCCGGCTCAACGAGCCCAGCGTGGTCGCGGTGCACGACCTCGTGGAGGACGACGAGGGCTGGTCGTGGCTCGTCATGGAGCTGGTGTCCGGCCACACGCTCTCGCACGAGGTCGCGGCGCACGGCGCGCTGCCCGCGACCCAGGTCGCCTCGGTCGGCCGCCAGGTAGCCGATGCGCTGGCCGCCGCCCACGCGGCGGGGATCGTGCACCGGGACGTCAAGCCGTCGAACATCCTGTTGACCCCCGAGGGCACCGTGAAGCTCTCGGACTTCGGCATCGCCCGCGGCGACGGCGACGACGCGCTGACCCGCACGGGCCACGTGAGTGGCTCTCCCGCCTACCTGCCGCCGGAGGTCGCGCGTGGCGAGCGCGGCGGACCCGAGGGCGATCTCTGGTCGCTCGGCGCGTCGCTGTTCCACGCCGCGAGCGGCCGCGCGCCGTACGCCTCCCCCGACGGCGAGGCCTCGAACGCCGTCGGCACCCTGTTCCGCATCGTCCACGACGACCCGCCGCGCCTGGACGGCAACGGGCCACTCGCTGCTCTCGTCGCCCGGCTCATGAGCCAGGACCCGGACCGTCGGCCCACTGCCGCCGAAACGTCGACCGCACTCTCGCTCGTCACGGCTGAGGCCGACCCGGACGCGACGCAGGCCCTGGTCCCGCCTCCCCCGGTGTCGGACGGCGGAACTGCCGTCATGGGGCTGCCTCCGGTCCCGATGCCGACTCCCGACCTCCCCCAGCCCCCGCGTCGTGGGTCCTCCGGCCGGGGCCGTCGCCGGATCGTGCTGCCCGCCGTGGGGGCCCTCGCGGTGGTGCTGCTCGCCGCCATCGCGCTCAGCCTGGGCGGCGACGACTCGGCGGACGTCGCCGACGCGAGCGAGAACGGCACTCCTCCTCCTGCTCCCACGGCAGAGGAGATCGACGCCTTCGTCCGTCAGTACGTCACGACGTCGGCCGCCGACCCGGGCGCAGGATTCGCCCTGCTGACCGAGGACGCTCGCGACGGCGTCGGCGGCTTCGAACCGTTCCAGGCCTCATGGGTCTCGATGCCGGGAGTCACGGTCGCCGCGATCACGACCGACCCCGCCACCGGAGGCGCCGCCGTCACGCTCCAGTACACCGTCACCTCGACCGTGGAGGTGCCGGTGGAACCGGATGACAAGAAGGGCAAGAAGAAGGACGACGAGGACGACGACGACGAGGACTCCGGTCCGGGCACCCGGACCGAGACCGTGTCGGAGACGTTCACCCGCTCCCTGCAGGTGACGGTGACCCGCGACGGCCCGGACCTCAGGATCGACCGCAGCTCGATCAGCTGACGACCGCGCTGCCGATCACCGAGTTCGGCCGGAACGACACCGGACCGCCACGCTGGGTGGGGCGCACCAGGTCGAACCCGGCCGTGGTGACCACGGTCCACTCCGACGGCGCCTCGGCGTGACCCAGCACGGCCCCACGAGGCGCGTGCTCACGCACGGCGCCCTCCGCACAGGCCGTGTGGCACGGCGGGAAGAGGAACTCCCCCGCCGTCGCCTCCTCCGTGGATCCGAGGAACGCGATCGGCCGGGTCAGGACCTCGGCGCAGATGCCACAGATGCGACTCAGCGAGCACCGGATCGCCCGCGCCTTCACGACCGTGTCGTGGCGGCCGCCGTCCGCGTCGTCGACGCAGGCGAACGGCAGGCGCACGCCGTCGACGACGGGCCGGTCCAGCCCCTCGATGACGCTCACAGGATCGAGGCTGCGGCGTTGGTCCACCGCCCCAGCTCGGACCGGCGATCGGGACGCTCGTCGTCACGCAGACGACCCTTGCGCGCCGGCGACGGCGGCGGGGTCGCGTCGTCCTTGGTGCGGCGGTTCGGCAGCGACAGCTTCAGGATCGTGCGCATGACCTGGCCGTACTGCTTGTGCAGCGGACCCGTCGTGTACGGGATGCCATAGCGCTCGCAGATGTCCTTGACCTTGACCGAGACCTCGGCGTACCGGTTGCTGGGCAGGTCGGGGAACAGGTGGTGCTCGATCTGGTAGCCGAGCTGACCGCTCATGAGGTGCAGGAGCTTGCCGCCCTCGAAGTTGGCCGAGCCGAGCATCTGGCGCAGGTACCACTCGGCGCGCGTCTCGTCCTCCAGCTCCTCCTCGCTGAAGTGCACCGCACCGTCGGGGAAGTGGCCGCAGAAGATGATCATGTAGGACCAGAGGTTGCGCACCACGTTCGACGTCGCGTTGGCCGTGAGCGTGTGGAAGAACGCCGGGCCGGTCAGCGCCGGGTAGACGACGTAGTCCTTGAGCGCCTGACGGCCGACCTTGTCGCCGATCTGCTTGAGCTGCTTCTTGAGCAGCTTCGGGTCCTTCTTGCCCTTGCGGATCGCCTCGATGTCGAGGTCGTGCAGGGCCACGCCCCACTCGAACAGCAGCGCCAGCAGCGCGTTGTACACGGGCTGACCGAGGTTGTACGGCGTCCACTTCTGGTCGCGGCTCATGCGCAGGATGCCGTAGCCCACGTCGTTGTCGTGACCGAGCACGTTGGTGAACTGGTGGTGGATGTAGTTGTGCGAGTGCTTCCACTGCTCGGCGGGCTGGGTCGTGTCCCACTCCCAGTTGCTGGAGTGGATCTCCGGATCGTTCATCCAGTCCCACTGGCCGTGCATCGTGTTGTGGCCGATCTCCATGTTCTCGAGGATCTTGGCCGACGACAGCATGACGGTGCCGAGCAGCCAGGCCGGCGGGAACATGCTCGCGAACAGGGTGATGCGTCCGGCGACGGCGAGGCGACGCTGCAGCGTGATGACGCGCAGCACGTAGTCTCGGTCGGCCTGGCCGCGGGAGGCCTCGACCTCGGCGCGGATCTCGTCCAGCTCGCGCCCGATCGCGTCGACCTCGTCGTCGGTCAGATGGGTGTACTCACGCACGTCGGCATAGGCCACGGTGTGCTCCTTCGGATGGTGAGTGGATCAAGGTTCTAGAGGGACAACGTGCAGTCGCCGACGGCGACGGACACGCAGGTCTGGATGTACTGGCCGGGCTCGCCGTGCTCGTCGCCATTGCGCAGGTCGCGGACGCGACCGGCAGCCAGGGGGACGTCGCACGTGTGGCAGATGCCCATGCGGCAGCCGAACAGCATGTTGACGCCAGCCCGCTCCCCCGCCTCGAGCAGGGTCTCGGCGCCGTCGACCTCGACGGTCGGGCCGCCCACGCCGAACGTGGCCGTGCCACCGGCGTCGCCACCGTCGACCCGCTGCAGGGTGAAGCGCTCGACGTGGATGTTCTCCTCGAGCCCGGCCTCGGCGTAGTGCTCGGTGAACGCGTCGAGCATGGGGCCGGGACCGCAGGCCCACGTCTCACGCTCGCGCCAGTCCGCGCACACGTCGTCGAGCTGCTCGGCGGTGAACATCCCGTCGGTGTCGGTGAACCGCTCGTGGAACGTGAACGAGGGGTACCGCAGGGCGAGGACGCGCAGCTCGTAGAGGAACATCATCTGCTCCTCGTTGACGGCGGAGTAGACCAGCTCGACGTCGGGCATGTGGTCACGGCGATCGAGCGTGCGCAGGATCGACATGACCGGCGTGATGCCGCTGCCGCCGACGACGAAGAGCATCTTGGCCGGCGGGGGCTCGGGCACCGTGAAGTCGCCCTGGGGGGCCGCGAGGCGCACGATCGTGCCCGGCTCGACGCCCTCGACGAGGTGGTTGGAGAGGAAGCCCTCGGGCATCGCCTTGACGGTGATGCTGACGGTCTTGCCCTCGACCAGGGGCGGCGACGACAGCGAGTAGGAGCGCCAGTGGTACTTGCCGTCGACCTCCATGCCGATGCCGATGTACTGGCCCGGCTTGTGGTTGAAGGTCCATCCCCAGCCCGGACGGATCACGAGCGTGGCCGACCGGTCGGTGACCGGTTCGACCCGCTCGATCCGGCCGCGCAGCTCGCGCGCGGACCACAACGGGTTGACCAGACTGAGGTAGTCGTCGGGGTGCAACGGGGTCGTCAGCGCCTTGCCCACGCGCCGGACGCTGCGCAGCACCCGGGACCTCTCGATCAACGAGTCCGCCACGTCGACACCCCTTCGCCCAGACCGATGTTTCCGCCACTGTGACACCCGGTTACATCTCGGGCAAGCCGAAAATTGACGCCGCGACAACGCCGCAGGTCAGAGGGGGTCCGCGTGCGCGACGTCACGGCGCGAGGCACGGTGGTCACGTCACGTCCACTTCGACGAAAGGTCCCTCGTGCCGACTCTCGAGTCCAACGACATCACCCTCAGCTACACCGACTCAGGCGGCGACGGCCGGCCCGTCGTCCTGATCCACGGCTGGCCCCTCAGCGGCGCGTCGTGGTCAGAGCAGGTCCCGGCCCTCACCGCTGCCGGGTACCGCGTCATCACGTACGACCGCCGAGGCTTCGGCGAGTCCGACAAGCCCGACGGCGGCTACGACTACGACACGTTCAGCGAGGACCTCGCCGGAGTGCTCGACCACCTCGACGTCGCCGACGCCACGCTGGTCGGCTTCTCGATGGGCGGCGGCGAGGTCGCGCGGTACCTCGGTGCCCGCGGTTCGGAGCGGATCAGGTCGGCCGTGCTGGCCGGTGCCGTGCCTCCGTTCCTGCTCAAGACCGACGACAACCCCGACGGTGGTCTCGGCGACGAGGACGTCGACGGCATGAAGAAGGGCGCCACGGACGACCGCGCCGGATTCCTCGACGGATTCCTGACGAACTTCTTCAGCGCCGACGGCGACCTCAAGGTCACCGAGGAGCAGCGTCAGGAGGCACTCGCCCTCTCCGCGCCCGCGCGGGACGAGGCGGTCGTGGCCTGCATCGACGCGTTCGGCCGCACCGACTTCCGTGCCGATCTGGCGAAGATCGACGTTCCCGTCCTCGTGATCCACGGCGACGCGGACGCGATCGTGCCGTTCGAGGTCTCCGGCCAGCGATCGGCGGAGTCGCTCGCGAACGCGACCCTGCACGTCGTGAAGGGCGGCCCGCACGGCTTCAACGTGAGCCATGCCGACGAGCTCAACACCGCGCTGCTCGACTTCCTCCAGAAGTAGTCGGCCGGAAGCACCGGCACAGCACGACGAAGGCCCCCTGGATCTCCAGGGGGCCTTCGTCGTTCGAGCGTCTAGGACGCCGGCTGGTCCAAGGACGCGGTGGCCCCGGTGATCGCCGTGTTCACCTCGGCGAGCCTCGCCTGGTAGCCCGCGAGGTCGCCGGCAGCCAGCGCGTCCTGGGCCGCGTTGTAGGCCGCCGAGGCCTCGGCGAGCCACTGCGCCGTGGTCTTCGTCCCGGGCTGGGCCGGCGGCTGGTCGGTGTCGCCGCCGTCGTCCACGCCCGGGTCATCGACCGGGATGTCGGGCGCCTGCAGACCCAGCGCGTTGGCCAACGCATCCTCCAGGGTCGTGCCGAAGCCGACGTCCTCGCCGAACGAGACCGCCACGAACTGCAGCACGGGGAACGAGCCGTCGCCCGCGCTGCGCTGGATGTAGACCGGTTGCACGTAGAGCAGGGCTCCGCCCACGGGCAGCGTCAGCAGGTTGCCGCGCAGGATGCTGGCCTCGTTCGACTGGGCGAACGGCAGCAGGGCCTGGGTCACGGCGCTGTCGGTCTCGAACTGGTTGGCGATCTGGGACGGACCCGGCACCTGCGTGTCGCTCGGCAGCTGCAGGATCTGCATCGTGCCGTAGTCCTCGCTGGAGGCCTCGGAGTTGACCGACACGAACGACGCCAGGTTCTGACGGCTGTTCGGCAGGAACACGCTCGTGAGCGAGAAGTTCGGCGTCTGGTCGGCGCCCGGACGGCTCATCGTCAGGTAGTACGGCGGCTGCAGCACTCCCGAGTCACCGCTCTGGGTCGGGTCGCTCGGCACACGCCAGCGCTCGCCGTCCTCGTAGAACGTCTGGGCGTCGGTCACGTGGTACCGGGCGAGCACGTCGCGCTGCACCTTGAACAGGTCGACCGGGTAGCGCAGGTGGCTCATCAGGTCGTCGCTGATCTCGGACTTCTTCTCGACCGAGTCGGGGAAGACCTTCATCCACGCCTCGAGGATCGGGTCCTTCTCGTCCCACTCGTACAGCGCGACGCTGCCGTCGTAGGCGTCGACCACGGCCTTGACCGAGTTGCGCATGTAGTTGATCTCGTCGGACGGCAGTGCCGCCTGGGCACTGTTCTGCGTCAGCGTGTCGGCCGTGGCCGTGCGCAGCGACCGGTGCTCCGAGTACGGGAACGAGTTGCTCGTCGTGTAGCCGTCCACGATCCAGACCACGCGACCGTCGACGACGGCCGGGTAGACGTCGCCGTCGACCGTGAGCCACGGCGCGACCTTCTCGACGCGCTGACGCGGCTCGCGGTCGTAGAGGATCTTGGACTCGGAGTTCACGCGGTCCGACAGCACGATGTTCGGCTCGTTGAACTTGACCGCGTACAGCACCTGGCGGAAGAGGCCGCCGATGCCGACGCCACCGTCGCCGTCGTAGGTGTTCTGCGTCGCCTGCGCGTCGCCGTCGGTGCCGGCGTCGTCGGCGGCGTCACTGGAGCTGCCACCACGCGGGATGTCGACCTCGATCGGATCGGCGCCCTCGGGGCGACCGACGATCGAGTAGCTCGGCGAGTTCTCGCCGAAGTAGATGCGCGGCGGAATGTCGGTCTCGATCTGACCGACGGGCGGGATGTCCTGCACGGCCCACACGGGCTCACCCTGCTCACCGCGCTGGTTGCCGTACGCGGCGATGACGCCGTAGCCGTGCGTGTAGACCGTGTGGTCGTTCGACCACGTGCGCTGGCTCTCCTGCAGACCGGCCAGGTCGACCTCGCGCGCGGCGATGATGACGTCCTGCGGGACGTCGCTGCCCTCGAGGAGGTAGCGGTCGACGTCGAGGGTCTGCGGGACGGTGTAGTAACCACGGACCTGCTGCAGCTGCTGGAACGCGTCGGAGATGAGCGTGGGGTCGAGAAGGCGGCTGCTGACCCGGGACTCGGCCGATCCCGCGAGCTCCTCGGGCGTCAGCTCGGTCTTGGCCGTGTAGTCCTCGGTCTCGGAGTCGGCCACCCCGTAGGCCTCGCGCGTCGCGTCGATGTTCTTCGCGATGTACGGGCCCTCACGGTCCGGCTCGGACGGGCGGACCTGGAACGACTGCATCGCGTACGGCCAGATGCCACCGATCACGATGGAGGCCACCAGCAGGCCCGCCAGCCCCAGGCCGGGCAGGACCCACGACTTCAGGAAGATCATCGCGAAGAACAGCAGCGCCACGACGATCGCCACGATCGCGAGCACGTTGCGCGCGGGGATGCGGGCCATCGCGTCGGTGTAGCCGATGCCGTCGAACAGCGACGAGTTGCCGACCGCGTACCCGTAGCGGTCGAGGTAGTAGCTGAAGGCCCGCAGCAGCAGGCCGATGCCGACCACGACCGACAGGTGCACCTGAGCGGCGCGCGAGACGTGGATGCCGCCGATGACCCGGATGCCGCCGAAGACGTAGAGCGTGAACGCCGTGACGATGAACGCCACGACGACGGTCGTGAACCCGAACGTCGACAGGAAGCGGAACCACGGGTAGTCGAAGACGAAGAACCCGATGTCGCGCGAGAAGTGCGCGTCGGTCACGCCGAACGAGCCGCCCGCCCGCCAGAGCTGGAACGTCTGCCACTGGCCCTGGGCGACCGAGCCCGCGAACGCCGCGAGCACCAGCGCGCCGACGATCGTGATGGGACGCAGGATCGGCGACAGCGCCTGGCGGTACCGGAACGCCGGGTCGTCACGCCGGATCGGCGGGTTCTCGGGGCGGAAGCGCCACGCGAGGTAGGCGCTGCCGACGACGAACAGCGCGAACAGCAGACCGAAGGCCGCGAACATGCCGATGCGCGTCAGCAGCACCTTGGTGAAGACGTCGGTGTAGCCGACGGACTTGTACCACAGGCGGTCGGTGTAGATGTTCGTGAAGATCGACCCGAGGAAGATCAGCACGGCCACCGTGACGAGCGTCGGCACCAGCACACGGCGGCGTCGCTCCGGGGCGTTCTGGACGGGCTGGTCGGGGGTACCGAAGATGTCGCTCACAGCGTCACTGGGCTCCTGCGTAGGGATGAGTCCGTGGATCCCGAACTGTACGTCACGCGTCCCCAACGAGGGTCTGGCCGAGCAGCGCCACCAGTCCGGGGACCAGGTCAGGGCCCTCGAGCAGGTCGGAGTCGGAGTCCTCGTCGGGCGCACCGCGGCCGCGCACGGCGCTGTGCGAGGTCCCGCCGCGGAGCACCGCCGCGACGAGCCTGACCTCCTGGCGGTCCGGGTGGGCCGCCAGCACGGCCGCAGCCTCGGCGGGGTCGTCGGGCAGGCCCTCCTCGGCCTCCGGCGGGACCATGAACCGCTCGATCACCGCGGCGCAGCCGTGCACCTCGTCGGGCCAGGTCAGCCGGGTCAGGGCCGACTCGAAGTCGTCGGCGGGCACGCCGTCCTGCTCGATCGGCGTGAAGGAACCGTCGGAGCCGTCGCCGACCTGGTCGGCCAGCGCCGGCTGCTTCGCCACGAGCTCGGCGGTGCGGACCAGCGCGAACAAGCGGGGTGGCTGGTCCCAGCCCGCCTCGGCGACGTGCTGCTCGATCTCGAGCGCGGCGCGGCGCAGGGGCGAGTCGGGGTGGAGCTCGAGGACCCCGTCGTCGCCAGGGAGATCACCAGCGGGAGGCAGTGTGGTCATGAGCAGCTCGGGACCTTCGCGTCGGGATCCTCGGCGAGCGTCTCCAGCGAGGCGATCGCGTCGTCGAGGTCGGTGATCTTGACCAACGTCATGCCGAAGTCGTCGCCGTCCTCGGCCTCGGCGCAGTTGTCGGCGGGCACGAGGAAGACCTCGGCACCGTCGGCGTTCGCGCCTGCCATCTTCTGGCGCACCCCGCCGATCGGGCCGACCACGCCGTCCGGGGAGATCTCGCCCGTGCCGGCGATCCGCCGGCCGCCCGTCAGGCTGCCGGGAGTCAGCAGGTCGTAGATCGCGAGGGCGAACATCGTGCCGGCGCTGGGCCCGCCGACCGAGTCGCCCACGTTGTTGTCGATCTGCACGGGCAGGTCGAACCGCGAGGCGAGGCTGACGCCGATCCGCGGGACCTCGGGGTCGTCCGCGGCGGGCTTGGTCGTGATCGCGACGTCCTGCGGCGCACCGTCACGCTCGACCGAGAGCGTCACGACGTCACCCGGCGTCACGGCCGAGACCGCCTCGACCGCCTGCTGGGGCGTGGCGACGGCCGAGCCGTCGACCGCGACGACCACGTCGCCGCTCTCCAGGAGGTCGACCGAGGCGCCGTCCTCCGCGACCTCGCCGATCTCCACCTGCTCGGGCACCTCGTAGCCCAGCGCCCGAAGGGCCGCGACCGTCGAGTTGTCCTTGGAGGACGCGAGCTGCGCGGCCGACTGGGCGTCGGACTCCTCGGCGGTCTCGCCCTCCGGGTAGAGGAAGTCCTTCGGCACGACCCGGACGTCGGAGTCGAAGTAGGCCAGCAGGGCCTCGCTGAACCCGACCTTGCCGTCCGGACCGGTGACCGACACGGTCGTGAAGTCGAGCGCGCCGTCGGTCGGGTACGTCGCCACACCGCCCTCGACGGCGAGCATCGGCTCGCCGTTGAACTCGCCGAGGGTGTCGAACACCGGACCCGGCTGCAGGGTCGCGTACGGCACCGGCAGCATGAACGCGACGATCGTCAGCAGGATCGTGGTGACGGCGGCCACCACGACCGTGACGTAGCGGCGGCTGACGGAGGGTTCGAAGCCGATCCAGGGATCGTGATCGGGCTGTGGAGGGGTCAGGGACACGGGCCCACGATAGGGCCGCACTGGTTGGGGTGAGCCGGATATCGTGGCTCCATGTCAGACCATGACGCAGACCGCCCCGACGACTCCGGCGACGACACCCCGCAGAACCCTTTCGCGGGCACGCCGTTCGAGGCCCTCTTCTCGCAGTTCGGCATGCCCGGACAGTCCGGCGCAGCCGGCCCGTCCGGATTCCTGCCGAACGGTCCGTCCGGGGGTGCGGCACCCGACCTCAATGCCCTGATGGCCCAGGTCCAGCGGATGTTCCAGCCCCACGACGGCACGGTCGACGCCTCGGTCACGCTCGAGGTGGCTCGCCACACCACGGCGGGAGCCGGACCCGATCCGTCGCCCACCGCCGCCGAGCAGGCCGCCGTGGCCGACGCGGTGCAGCTCGCTGAGATGTGGCTCGACCACGCCACCGAGCTGCCGCGCGGCGCCACCACCGCGGCCCCGTGGAGCCGTGCGGAGTGGATCGAGCACACCGCCGACACGTGGCACACCCTGGCCGAGCCCGTCGCCGAGCACGTCGTCGAGGCGATGAGCCAGGCCATGCCCGACGAGATCAAGGCCATGGCTGGCCCCCTGATCGGCATGCTGTCGCAGGCCGGGAGCGCCATGTTCGCCCAGCAGCTCGGACGCGGCCTCGGTGAGCTCGCCGGCGAGGTGCTCAGCTCGACCGACATCGGACTCCCGCTCGGACCCACCGGCGTCGCCGCCGTGCTGCCGGCCAACCTCGCCGCGTTCGGCGACGGGCTCGAGCTGCGCACCTCGGACGTCCTGCTCTACGTCGTGCTCCGCGAGTGCGCCCACCACCGCCTGTTCGCGGCAGCACCGTGGCTCAAGGGCGCCCTCGTGACCGCCGTCGAGGAGTACGGCCGCGGCACCCGGATCGACCTGGAGGCCATCGAGCGTCGGGCCGCCGAGTTCGACCCGTCACGACCGCAGGAGATCGTCGACGCGCTGCAGAACGGCCTGTTCGACCCCGAGCCCACTCCCGACCAGCAGCAGGCGCTCGCACGGCTGGAGCACCTGCTGGCCCTCGTCGAGGGCTGGGTCGACGAGGTCGTCACGCAGGCCACGCACGACCGCATGCCGGCCGCCGTCGCGCTCGCCGAGACGATGCGTCGCCGTCGCGCCAGCGGCGGACCCGCGGAGCAGACCTTCGCCAGCCTCGTCGGGCTCCAGCTGCGGCCGCGGCGTCTGCGCGACGCCGTCAACCTCTGGGCGGCCGTGCGCGACCGTCAGGGCGCCGAGGCCCGCGACCGCTTCTGGCAGCACCCCGACGTGCTGCCCGGGCCTGCTGACCTCGACGACCCGCTGGGCTTCGCCGAGCCGCGCTCCACGGAGGACGGCGCCGACCCGTTCGACGACGAGCTGCGTCGCCTGCTCGACGACGACGCGTGACCGAGGACCTCCACGCCGACGCCGTCGCGACGCTCACGGCGTGGCGGGCCCCCGACCACGAGCAGGAGCGCCTCCGCCAGACCTACCTCGCGGTGCTGGCCGAGCGCGACGACGCGATGTACCGGTCGAGCCGCCCCGACCACCTGACGGGCAGCGTCCTGGTGTTCTCGGCCGACCACCGGCAGGTCCTGCTGACGTTGCACGGCAAGGCGGGTCTGTGGCTCCAGACCGGCGGCCACTGCGAGGAGACCGACACCACGCTCGCCGGTGCGGCCCGGCGCGAGGGCGTCGAGGAGTCCGGCATCGACGACCTCGCGATCGACCCCGTCCCGGTGCTCCTGTCCCGGCACGCGGTGCCGTTCTGCGTGCCGGGTGGGCACCACCTCGACGTGCAGCTCGTCGCGGTCGCGCCCCAGGGCGCCACGGCGGTGCGGTCCGAGGAGTCCGAGGACCTGCGCTGGTTCGGCGTCGACGACCTGCCCGCCGCCACCGACGACGACGTGCGACGCCTCGTCAGCGCTGGTGGGCGACGCCTTCGAGGAAACCCCTAGCGCGTTCGGCCCGCGGAAAGCGACCGAGCTCCTGCCAGAACTCGGGCGTGTGACCGCCGGGCACCACGAGGTGCACGAGCTCGTGGAGCAGGACGTAGTCGACGACCCATTCCGGCAGGTCGCGCACGTGGTGCGAGATCCGGACCTCGCCCGTGGACGGGGTGCACGACCCCCAGCGGGCGTGCTGGTTGGTGACCCAGCGCACCGAGGAGGGTCGGGCCCGGCCGTCGAGGTACCGCGCCGACAACCGTGCCGCCCGACCCAGGAGGTCGTCGCCGCTCAGGACCTCTCGCTGCTCGCGTGCGGTGACCTTGGCGACGAGCGAGTCGACGAGCCGCTGCTCCTCGGTGGGGTCGAGCCCGGCGGGCACCATGACGACGAGACGGTCCCCCTCGCGCCGCGCCTGCACGGTGCGCCGACGGCGGGCCGAGCGCCGGATCTCCACGTCCTCCACGACGCCGAGGGTACGAGGTGGGACCGACGGCCGCCGCCACTTGCCCACACCGTGTCCACCGGTGCGTCCACACCGCACGCGGCGATTCCCCCAGGCCGTCCCCAGGTTTATCCACAGCGGTGGACAGAGATTTCCGGAAACGCTTGACGCATTGCCTCCCCCGTCGTAGGCCTCGCTGACCCTATGCTCCCATGTGACCGGCGTCACAACGACGTCGGCGAACGAAGGAGTCGACCATGTCGGAGACCTGGAGCGGTGAGTTCTACTGCGTGAAGTGCCGCGAGAAGCGCGAGGCCAGCGGCTCGATCGAGGTCAACGCGAAGGGCACCAAGCTCGCCAAGGGGGTCTGCCCGGTGTGCTCCACGAACCTGACCCGCATCCTGGGCAAGGCCTGACCCGCGCCGTCTGGACGCCGGCTGTGGACGACCGCGTGACGCGCCGGGCCGGCGACCCGAGGCTGGGCGCATGGTCCGACGCCCCGCACTCGCCCCTGGCACCCACCTGACCCGCCACGACGCCCGCCGGCTGCGCCTCGGGTCGCACCCCGGCGTCGTCGTCGACGACTCCGCACTGCTGCGTGCCGTGGTGGCCGCCATCGACGGCGTGCGGACCCGCGACGTCGTCTGCGCTGCAGCCGCCGAGACCGCGGGGTGCCAGCTCGACGAGGCACAGGCGCTGCTCGACGACCTGGTCCGTCGCGGCGCCGTCGTCGACGCGCAGGCGTGGATCAGGTGTCGGGCGCCCCGGGACGAGGTCGCCGCGGCGGTGCTGCGCGGCCGCGACCCGGCCGCCATGACGGCTCGCGCACGCACGGTGCTGGCCGTGCACGCCGGGCCGGGATGTCACGACCTCGCCGACCTGGTGCGGCTCGGGGCCCGCATCGGCGGACTCGCGGTGCGCGCCGACCGCCCGGCCGACGTCCTGGTCGTGCTGACCGCGGGTGAGCCCCACCGCGACACGGTCGAGGCGCTCGTGGGCACCGGAGCCACGGTGCTGCCCGTCGTGCTCGACGAGGGCCGTTGCGTCGTGGGCCCCTGGATCGACGCGGGGCGCACCCCCTGCCTGCGCTGCGCCGATCACGCCCGCGCCTCGTGGGCCACCGGGTGGGCCGGACACTGGCCGTCGCTGGACCGTCCGGACCGCCCGCACGCCGTCGGCGCGGAGCTGGCCCAGGCCGTCGCCGCCCTGGTCGTGTCGGACGTCTTGGCCGCCTGCGACCGCCAAGCGGTCAGGACGGTGGGAGCCCGACTCACGATCGGACCCGAACCGACCCGCGCCACGCGCCTGGCCGTGGCCTTCCATCCGGACTGCCCGTGCCACCTGCTCACCACGCACGTCGCGGAGTCGCCCGTATCCTGAATGCGTGGCACAGGGCGATGACAACGACGGCCGCAAGAAGGGCGTCATGCCGGGCAGCGCCTTCGGGCGCACCGCTCGCCTCGCCGCGCTGCCCGTGGGCTTCGCGGGGCGCGCCACCCTCGGTGTCGGCAAGCGCATGGTCGGCCGCCCGGCGCAGGCCGTGCTGACCGACGTCCAGCGTCGTACCGCCGACCAGATCTTCTCCGTCCTGGGCGAGCTCAAGGGCGGCGCGATGAAGTTCGGGCAGGCCATGAGCGTGTTCGAGGCGGCCCTGCCCGACGAGCTGGCCGGGCCCTATCGCGAGGCGCTCACCAAGCTGCAGGACGCCGCTCCCGCGATGCCGGCCTCCACGGTGCACGGAGTGCTCCAGAACGAGCTCGGCGACTTCTGGCGCGACCGGTTCAGCTCGTTCGACGACACGCCCGTCGCTGCGGCCTCGATCGGTCAGGTCCACCGCGCCGTGTGGGCCGACGGCCGCGACGTCGCCGTCAAGATCCAGTACCCCGGCGCCGCCCGTGCCCTCCGGGCCGACCTGCGGCAGATCGCGCGGCTGTCGCGCCTGTTCTCGGTCCTCGCCCCCGGTCTCGACGTCAAGCCCCTGATCGCCGAGCTGCAGGCGCGCGTCGAGGAGGAGCTCGACTACTCGCTCGAGGCCGCGTCCCAGACGGTCTTCGCCACCGCCTACGCCGGCGACCCCGTGTACGCCGTGCCCGGCGTCGTGGCCCACACCGAGCGGGTGCTGGTCACGGAGTGGCTCGAGAGCACCGGATCCCTGGCCCAGGTCATCGCGAGCGGGACCCAGCAGGAGCGCGACACCCACGGTGAGCAGTTCGTGCGGTTCCTGATCGGCAGCCCGCGCCGGTGCGGCCTGCTGCACGCCGACCCCCACCCCGGCAACTTCCGCACGTTGGCCGACGGGCGGCTCGGCGTCGTCGACTTCGGTGCCGTCGCGCGCCTCGAGGGCGGGTTCCCGCCCGCGATCGGCACCCTCCTGCGCAAGGCCGTGTCGGGCGACGCCGAGGCGGTGTCGCAGGGCCTGCGCGACGAAGGCTTCATCCGGGCCGGGGTGAAGATCGACCCCGAGACGCTCGCGGCCTACGTCGGACCGTTCTTCGAGCCCGCCACGGTCGACGAGTTCAGCTTCAGCCGCGCGTGGCTGCGGGAGCAGATGACTCGCGTCACGGCGCCGGGGGCCGAGGGCATGGGTACCGCGATGAAGGTCAACCTGCCGCCCGAGTACCTGTTGATCCACCGCGTCTGGACCGGGGCGATCGGGGTGCTGAGCCAGCTCGAGGCCACCGCGCCCTTCAAGCAGATCCTCGAGGAGGAGCTACCGGGCTTCGCCGACGATGTCGAGCAGTGACTCGCCGAACTCGTCGAGCTTGCGTCGTCCGACACCGCTGATGCGCAGCAGCGCGGGCCCGTCGGCGGGCTTGACCTCCGCGATCAGCTTCAGCGTGTTGTCGTTGAACACGACGTAGGCCGGCACCTTCCGGTCGGTGGCGACCTCGGTGCGCCATGTGCGCAGGCGCTCGTACAGCTCCTCGTCGTAGGTGACGGGGCAGTCGGCGCAGCGTCCGCGCTTGCGGTCGGCCGACGTCGCGAGCACCTGGCCGCACACCGGGCACGTGCGCACCTTGCGGTCGGCGCTACGACTGGCGCGGGCCGCATGACCGGCCGGCAGCAGCGGGTCGAGGAAGCGGGTGGGGTTGCGCTTGGTGCGGGCCGTGGCCGTGCGGGCCGTGGCCCAGGTCAGGTACAGGTGGCGCCTGGCGCGCGTGACGCCGACGTAGAACAGCCGGCGCTCCTCCTCGACGGCCTCAGGGGTCTGCGCGTGGATGATCGGCAGCATGCCCTCGTGCAGGCCCGTGCAGAACACGGCGTCCCACTCCAGGCCCTTCGCCGAGTGGAACGTGGCCAGGGTGACGCCGTCGGCCGTGGGGGCGTGCGCCGACTCCGCGCGTCGCTCGAGATCGGCGACCAGGGCGGACACGGTGGCCTGGGGGTCGGCCTCGACGAAGTCGGCCGCCATCGTGGTGAGCGCGTGCAGCGACTCCCACCGGTCGCGAGCGGCACCGGTGCCCTTGGGGGCCTCGTCGGGATGGCCCATCCCGGCCAGGACCGCGCGGACGTCGCCCATGAGGTCACCGGAGTCGGCCGCCGCCGCGGCGCCGCGCAGGAGCGTGACGGCCTGGCGCACCTCGGCCCGCTGGAAGAAGCCCTCGACACCTCGGAGCATGAACGGGACGCCGCGCGAGCCGAGCGCCTCCTCGAAGGCCTCCGACTGCGCGTTGATGCGGAACAGGACGGCGGCCTCGCGGTACGGGACCCCGCGACGGTTGAGCGCCACGATCTCGTCGGCCACGGCCTCGGCCATCGAGGCCTCGTCGGCGTAGCCCGTGTAGTCGACCGGGTCACCGGCCGGGTTCTGCGGCTGGAGCGTGACGCCCGTGCGCTGCGACCCACTGAACACCGCGTTGGCCGCGGCCACGATCTGCGGCGACGACCGATAGTTGCGCACCAGCTCGACCCGGGTGGCGTCGTCGAACCGGCCGGCGAAGGTGCGCAGGGCGGCCGGCGACGCCCCCGCGAACGTGTAGATGGTCTGGTACGGGTCGCCCACGACGCAGACGTCGGAGCGACCGCCGAGCCAGAGGTCGAGCAGCGTGGACTGCAATGGGTTGACGTCCTGGAACTCGTCGACCACGAACCAGCGGTACTGGCTCCGGACCTGAGCCGCGATGCGTTCGTCGGAGTCGAGCATCGAGGCGGTGAAGAGCAGGATGTCCTCGAAGTCGATGACCCGGCGCTCGCGCTTGATCTCCTCGTACGCCGCGTAGGTGGCCCCCACGTCGCCCAGGTCGAGGTCGCCGACCACCCGGCCGGCCGCCCGGCCCGTGTAGTCGTGCGGCACGACGTTGCTGACCTTGGCCCACTCGATCTCGGAGGCGAGGTCACGGATGACGGCGTTGTCGCCGCGCAGCCCCACGCGGCGAGCGGCGCCGGCCACGAGGGCGAACTTGGAGCCGATGATCTCCGGCAGGTCGCCCCCGTAGAACTGCGGCCAGAAGTAGCGCAGCTGCCGCAACGCGGCCGAGTGGAACGTGCGGGCCTGCACGCCGGGCGCACCGAGCTGCGAGAGCCGGCCGCGCATCTCCCCCGCGGCCCGGGTGGTGAACGTGACCGCCAGGACCTCCTGCGGCTTGTAGACGCCGGTGTCGACGCCGTACGCGATGCGGTGCGTGATCGCCCGGGTCTTGCCCGTGCCTGCACCGGCGATGACGGCGACGGGACCCTTGAGGGCGACCGCGACCTCGCGCTGCTCGGGGTCGAGTGCGTCGAGCAGGGGGTGGGACGTCGTGCTGATGCGAGGCTCCTGGGAGGAATCAGATGCTGGGGGGCGTGGTTGACTCAAGCGTAGAGGTCGAAGGAGACAGTCCATGAGTGAGACGTTCACGATGTACAGCACCCCGTGGTGCGGCTACTGCCACCGGCTCAAGGGCCAGCTCAAGCGCGAGGGCATCACGTTCGACGAGGTCGACATCGAGCAGGTCCCCGAGGCCGCGAAGCTCGTCGAGAAGGCCAACAACGGCAACCAGACGGTGCCGACCCTGGTCTTCGCCGACGGCAGCGCGCTGACCAACCCGTCGGTCGCCCAGGTCAAGGCCCAGCTGGCGCTCGCCTGAGGGTCGCGGGCCCCGCTGGTCCTTAGCGCTCCTCGAGGGTCACGTCTCCGGAGTCGGTCTCGATCGCGATGAACCCCTCGGAGCCGTCGCCGCCCGGCTCGAGGTCGGACTCGACGTCGCCGGAGTCGGCCACGGTGACCACGTCGTAGGTCACGTCGCCGGCCGGGACCACGACGTCGACGTCGCCGGAGTCGGTGGTGGTCTTGAGGCCGAGCGGCTGCTGCGCGAACGCGAGGTCGACGTCGCCGGAGCTCGTCGTGACGCCCAGGTCGACCATGACCAGGTCGCTGCCGGTGACGTCGCCCGAACCGGTGCGAATCGTCGCGACGCCGTCGATGCCGGCGAGGTCGACGTCCTGGCCGGAGGCCTGCAGCTCGAACTGCGCGCCGGCCGGCACGCCGATCGTGACGCTGCCCCCGCACCCCGGGATCAGCAGCGGCTGGCAGCTGGCCGTCAGCAGGATGTCGCCGCCGGTCTGCTCGGTCTCGTAGTCGGTGCCGAGCCAGCCGCCGACGACCTCGGCGTCGACCGTGATGTCGTCGGCGGACGCCGGGACCACGCGGACGTCGAGGTTCTCGACGACGAACCGCAACGGTTGCGTCGGATCGGCCGTGAAGGTCTCGGCCGTCGTCTCGGTGGTGCGCGTGAGGCGACCGACGCCCAGGACGAGACCGACGACCAGCAGCACCACGACCGCCGTGGCGGCCACCGTGATGAGCGTGCGCGACAGCGGCGACCGCGGGTCGGTCAGGTCGTCGATCTCGGGCTCGACCGGGTCGAACGTGCTCACGCCGAGCCCTCAGGACCCGCGACCTGGGGCTCCGAGCGGACCTCGGGCGTCGGTGCCTTCGAGCGTCGGGACACCTTCTCGGGCCGCTCCGTCTTCTCGGCCGCGGTCACCTGGACCGGAACGACGTCCGGCGCACCCATCCGGGCGGCATCTGCGGTCTCGTCGTCGGGCATCGTCTGGCTCTCGCGCTCGGCCTCGACCCGCTTCAGGTAGTGCTCGACCTCACGGCTGCGCTGCGACTTGCTCCACCCCAACGTGCGCCCCATGAGATCGGCGACCTCGACCGCGACGTCGGTGCCCCGGTCGAAGGTCTCGAAGGAGATCCGGGTGCGCCGCGCAATCATGTCGTCCAGGTGGCGGGCGCCCTCGTGCGTCGTGCCGTACACGACCTCGGCGCGCAGGTAGTCGTCGGCGCCACCGAGGGGATCGCCGAGGTCGGGGTACTTCCGCACGAGGTCCAGCAGCTCGAGCGTCAACGATCCGTAGCGGTCGAGCAGGTGCTCGATGCGCCCGACGCTGAGGCCCGAGGAGCCGGCGAGCTGGTGCCGCTGGTTCCACATCGCCTCGTACCCGTCGGCGCCGAGCAGCGGGACGTCCTCGGTGCACGACGGCGGCACCTTGCGGTCCAGGTCGGCGCTCATGGCGTGCACCGCCGCGTCGATCGCGTCCTTGGCCATGATCCGGTACGTCGTGTACTTGCCGCCCGCGATGACCACGAGGCCCTGGGTGCTGGTGGAGACGGCGTGCTCGCGCGACAGCTTGCTCGTGGCGTCGGACTCCCCCGCCAGCAGCGGCCGGAGGCCCGCGAAGACACCCTCGACGTCATCGTGCGTGAGCGGCTCGACGAGCACGGCGTTGACGTGGTCGAGCAGGTAGTCGATGTCGCTGCGGCTGGCGGCCGGATGGTCCTTGCTGAGCGACCAGTCGGTGTCGGTCGTGCCGATCATCCAGTGGCGTCCCCACGGGATGACGAACAGGACCGACGTCTCGGTCCGCAGGATCAGGCCGGACTCGCCGCGGATCCGGTCACGGGGGACGACGAGGTGGATGCCCTTCGACGCGCGGACGTGGAACTGCCCGCGCTCGCCCGCGAACGACTGCGTCTCATCGGTCCAGACGCCCGTGGCGTTGACGACCTGACGCGCGCGGACGTCGATCTGATGGCCCGTCTCGAGGTCGGCGACGCGGGCGCCGACGACGCGGCCGCCCTCACGCAGCAGGTCGACCACGCGCGCCCGCGTGGCGACGTGCGCGCCGTAGGCCGCCGCGGTGCGGGCGATCATCATGGTGTGGCGGGCGTCGTCGACCTGCCCGTCGTAGTAGTGCAGCGCACCGACCAGCGCGTCCTTGCGGAGCGCCGGCATGATCCTGCGCGCCCCCCGACGGGTCAGGTGCGTGTGGTGCGGGACGCCGCGCGACCGCCCCGACAGGCGCGCCATCGTGTCGTACAGCAGGACGCCGGAGCCGGCGTAGAAGCGCTCCCACACGCGGTGCGTGAGCGGGTAGAGGAACGGCACCGGCTTCACGAGGTGGGGGGCGAGCTTCTCGATCAGCAGGCTGCGCTCGGCCAGGGCCTCCGCGACCAGGCGGAAGTCGAGCATCTCGAGGTACCGGAGGCCGCCGTGGATCAGCTTGCTCGAGCGACTCGACGTGCCCGATGCGAAGTCGCGCGCCTCGACCAGTCCCACCGAGAGACCGCGGGTGGCCGCGTCGAGCGCGGCGCCCGTGCCCACGACCCCGCCACCGATCACCAGCACGTCGAGGTGCTGGGTGCCCATCGCGTCGAGCGAGGCCTGGCGGAGACGGGGAGACAGCGCTACCGATCGCATGGCCCCCAGTCAATCAGGCTCCGGCCGTGCCCACACCCGCTAGACCCAGCCGTGGGTGCGCTCGACGGCCTTGGTCCACTGCGCGTGCGACGACTCCCGCTGACCGTCGTCCCACTGCGGGGACCACTGCTTGCTCTCCTGCCAGTTGTCGACGAGCTCCTCGCAGCTCGTCCAGAAGCCCACGGCGAGCCCGGCCGCGTAGGCCGCGCCGAGCGCCGTGGTCTCCGTCACGACGGGGCGGCTGACCTCGACACCGAGCACGTCGGCCTGGATCTGCATGCAGAGGTCGTTGGCCGTGACGCCCCCGTCGACCCGCAGGATCGAGAGCTCGAGGCCCGCGTCGACGACCATCGCGTCGACGACGTCCTTGCTCTGGAAGCAGATGGCCTCGAGTGCGGCGCGGGCGATGTGGGCCTTGGTGTTGAACCGCGAGAGGCCCACGATCGCGCCCCGCGCGTCGGGCCGCCAGTGCGGCGCGAAGAGCCCCGAGAACGCCGGCACGAAGCACACCCCGCCCGTGTCCTCGACGCTCGCGGCGAGCGTCTCGGTCTCGGCGGCGTCGTCGATGATGCCGAGCTGGTCGCGCAGCCACTGCACGGCCGATCCCGTGACCGCGATCGATCCCTCCAGCGCGTAGACCGGCGCCTCGCCCCCCAGCTGGTAGCCGAGGGTCGTGAGGAGCCCGTGGCTCGAGCGCACGATCTCGGTGCCGGTGTTGAGCACCAGGAAGTTGCCGGTGCCGTAGGTGTTCTTGAGCTCCCCCGGCTTGAAGCAGGCCTGCCCGACGAGGGCGGCGTGCTGGTCGCCGAGGTCGCCCGCGAGCCTGACCTCGCCGCCGAACGGACCGTCAGGGAGCGTCGTGCCGTAGACCTCCGAGGACGACCGGATCTCGGGCAGCATCGAGCTCGGGACGCCGAAGACGTCGCGCAGCTCGTCGTCCCAGGCCAGCGTCTCGAGGTCCATCAGCATCGTGCGGCTGGCGTTCGTGACGTCGATCAGGTGCTGGCCGCCGTCGGGACCGCCCGTGAGCCACCACAGCAGCCAGGTGTCGATCGTGCCGAAGATCGCGTGGCCGGCCTCGGCGTCCTCGCGCACGCCGTCGACGTTCGCGAGGATCCAGGCGATCTTGCCGCCGGCGAAGTACGCCGCGGGCGGCAGGCCGGACCGGTGCCGGATCAGGTCGCCATGCTTCTCGTCCGCCTCGGCGGCGATCTCGGCCGTGCGGGTGTCCTGCCAGACGATCGCGTTCGTGTAGGCCTTGCCGGTGCGGCGGTCCCACACGACCGTGGTCTCACGCTGGTTGGTGACGCCCACGGCCACCAGGTCGTCGTGGGTGAGGTCGGCGCCCGCGAGCGTCTCGCGGATGCACAGCTCGGTGTTGCGCCAGATCTCGGCGGGATCGTGCTCGACCCACCCGGCACGCGGCAGGATCTGCTCGTGCTCGACCTGGTGCCGCGCCACCTCGGCGCCGGCGTGGTCGAACACCATGAAGCGTGTACTGGTGGTGCCCTGGTCGATCGCTCCGACGTACCGGGCTCGGTCGGAGGAGGCCTGCGTCATGGGGGCAGCCTAGTGACGCAGGCCACCTTCCGGCAGCAGGATTCAGCTCACGGCGCGGAGCGTCTCGACCAGCGGCGTGGTCGGGCGACCGATCAGGGTCGCGAGGGTGCCCGGCGTGGCGGCCAGGTGGCCCTCGGCGATGTGGCCGTCGGTCGCGACCACGAAGTGGACCGACCCCTCGTCGAGGCCCGCGCCCGTGAGGATCTCGGCGTGCTTGGCCGCGTCGACGTCCAGCACCGACACGTCCTGGTCGATGACCTCGCCGATCGCGGCGGCCAGCTCGGCCTGCGTCCAGGCGACGTCGCCCGACAGCTCGTAGACCCGCTCCGGCGAGTCCGACGTGACCACGACGGCGGCAGCCGCGGCGAAGTCGTCGCGTGACGCGCTGGCGACCCGGCCGTCGCCGGCGCTCGTCACGACCGCACCGGAGGCGCGCGCCGCGTCGATGCTGGGCGCGTAGTTCTCGTGGTACCAACCGTTGCGCAGCAGGCTGTGGGCCAGGCCGGAGTCGGCGAGCAGCGTCTCGGTCTCGACGTGCTCGGGGGCGACCAGAAGCGGCGAGCCGTCGGCGTGCAGGACGCTCGTGTAGGCGATGAACGAGACACCGGCGGCCTGGGCGGCCTCGATCACGTTGCCGTGCTGCACGGCGCGCTGGCCGATCTCGTTGCCCGAGACGAGCACGACCTTGTCGACGCCCGCGAACGCAGCGGTGAGGGCGGGCACGTCGGTGTAGGTGGCGACGCGGATCTCGACGCCCTGCTCGGCGAGCGGGGCGGCCTTGGCCTCGTCGCGCACGACCGCGACGAGCTCGGACGCGGGGACGCGCTCGAGCAGCTGGGCGACGATGCGGCGGCCGAGCTGGCCGGTGGCTCCGGTGACGGCGATGGTCATGGGGTGCTCCTGAGGTTGGGGGGTTTACTACTTTCCAGACGTTAGCACTTACTTTCCAATAGCACTACCCATGGGTTAGCATGACGCCAGGAGGTCGACCATGAGCGCACCCGACTACGACGTGTTCGCGACGCAGTGCCCGTCCCGCGAGACGCTCGAGCTCGTCACGAGCCGCTGGGGCACGCTGACCCTCGCCGCCCTGAGCGACGTCGAGAGCGCCCGGTTCGGGGAGCTGCGCCGCCGGATCGACGGCATCAGCGACAAGATGCTGTCGCAGACCCTCAAGCAGCTGCAGGCCGGCGGACTCGTCTCGCGCGCCGAGCACGACACGCTCGCCCAGCACGTCGACTACGCCCTGACCGACCCCGGCCGCACCGTGGCCGCCTCGGTCATCGCGTTGGTGCAGTCGGTCTACCGCGTGCAGCCCACGCTCGCCTGACCCGCGGGGGTGGGGCGGTGAGTTAGCCACCTTTCGGACCCCTCCCGGGGGTGGGCCAGGTGCGTTGGGTGGAACACTCACCGCCCCCCGAGCCGCGGGCCCTCAGAACACGCCGGTGACGGCCTTGGAGAGCTCGTTCGCGCCGACCCCGAGCAGCGCGATCTTGAACAAGGTCCCGAGCACGACCGCCCACAGCAGCGCGTAGCCGAACTTCGCACCGGCCGTGAGCGTCGCGACGAGGTCGCCGGCACCCACTCCCGTGCCGGCCACCACCAGGCCGGGCCCGATGAGCCGCCACCGCGCCTTGACCTCGCCCGTCCCCTGCTCTCCCCCGTGATTCGTCATCGATCCACCGTAGGTTGTGACCGTGAGCCACACCACTGACCACCGCGACGTCGTGATCGTCGGAGGCGGCCACAACGCCCTCGTCGCCGCGACGCTCCTGGCCCGCGCCGGCCTCGCGGTGACGGTGCTGGAACGGCTCGAGCACGTGGGCGGGGCCGCGGTGAGCGCCCGGACCTTCCCCGACCACGACGCCCGCCTCTCGCGGTACTCCTACCTCGTGAGCCTGTTCCCCGACCGGCTCGTCGCGGAGCTGGGCCTTCGACTCGAGCTGCGCTCGCGCGACACGGCCTCGTTCACGCCCTACGTCCACCCCGACGGGACCCCGGACGGGTTGTTGGTCAGCGCCGACCCGGCAGCGACCGCCGAGTCGTTCCGTCGCCTCACTGGCGGCTCCACCGAGATCTCGCAGTGGCGTGACTTCTACGGCGACGTCGAGGAGCTCGCCGCGGTCGTCGCGCCCACGCTTCTCCGTCCGCTCCCCCGCGCGAGCGACCTGCGCGACCGCACCGATCCGACGACCTGGTCCGAGGTGGTCGAGCGACCGCTCGGCGAGGCGATCGAGGCGCGGTTCGCGAACGACCTCGTGCGCGGGGTCGTCGCGACCGACGCCCTGATCGGCACGTTCGCCTCGCTGCACGAGCCGTCGTTGGTGCAGAACCGCTGCTTCCTCTACCACCTGGTCGGCAACGGCACGGGCGAGTGGCGCGTGCCCGTCGGTGGCATGGGCGCCGTCACGGGCGAGCTCGAGCGCGTGGCCCGCGAGGCGGGTGCCGAGATCGTCACCGCCACCACGGTCGACACCGTCCGGCCGGACCACGACGGAGTCACCGTCACGGCGGGGCGACGCACCTGGCGGGCCGGTCACGTGCTCTCGGGCGTGGCTCCCGCGGCGCTGGCCGAGCTCCGGGGGACCCCGTCCGCACCACCACCCGAGGGATCGCAGCTCAAGGTCAACCTGCTGCTCTCACGACTCCCCCGCCTGCGCAGCGGGATCGACCCGGCGATCGCGTTCGCCGGCACCCTGCACCTGGGCGAGTCCCTCACGGAGCTCGAGGCCGCGTACGCCGAGGCCGCCTCCGGACACCTCCCCACACGCGCGTCGGGCGAGGTCTACTGCCACACCCTGACGGACCGCAGCATCCTGGGCCCGGAGCTCGCGGCGACCGAGGCGCAGACCTTGACCTACTTCGGGCTGCACACCCCACCGTCGACGCTCCCCGATGCGGCCGCGGCGCAGGAGGCCTACGCCCGGGTCGTGGCCGCGATCGACGAGCACCTCGCCGAGCCGCTGACTCCCTTGGTCCTGGGCGTCGAGGTCAAGACGCCCAGCGACGTCGAGGCCGCGCTCGCGATGCCCGGCGGGCACATCTTCCACGGGGACCTGGCCTGGCCCTGGCTCGACGACGACGAGACCGCCGACACCCCGGCCGAGCGGTGGGGCGTCGCCACCGAGCACCCGCGCGTGCTCGAGTGCGGCAGCGGCGCGCGCCGCGGTGGGGCCGTCAGCGGCCTGGGTGGCCACGCAGCCGCCGCGGCGATCGTGGAGCACCTCGGGATCGGCGACCTCGACCTGTCCTGAGCCCGGCGCGGGGGCCCGCCCGATTTCAAAACGGCGGCCTCGGCTGGTAACGTTCTTCCCCGCGCACCCCTAGCTCAATTGGCAGAGCAGCTGACTCTTAATCAGCGGGTTCTCGGTTCGAGTCCGAGGGGGTGTACCACCGAAGGGCCGGAGCTCCTGAGCTCCGGCCCTTCGTCATTCCTCGGGGTGATCAGTCTGCCGTGCGGGCGAGGTAGATCGTGGCGGTCGACGTGCCGCCGGTCAGTCGGTTCGGGAAAGTCACGACCTCCGCCCGCGCCTCGCGGAACGACCCCGCCAGCGTGCGCAGGAAGTCCTCGTCCGGGGCGTCGTCGGACCACAGTGCGAAGACACCACCGGGGTGGAGCAGGTCGTTGATGCGCGCCAGCCCGGCCTCGGTGTAGAGGTCCGCGTGGCTCGGGTGCAGGTGGTGGCGCGGCGTGTGGTCGACGTCCAGCACGATCGCGTGCCACCGACGACCGGGACGCTCGGCATCGAGCTCACCACCGGCGCGGACCCCGGCGAAGAAGTCGCCGTGGACGAGCCGACACCGGTCGTCGGTCGTCAGGAGCGCCCCGGCGGGGATCAGGTGACGGCGGTGCCAGTCGATCACCTCGGGCAGCGCGTCGACGACGACCAGGTGGCGGACCCGCGAGTCCTCCAGCACGGTGACCGCGGTGCAACCCAGCCCGAGGCCTCCCACCACGACGTCCATCTGGGCGAACGTCGAGTCGGCCATCGCGAGCGTGCCGAGCGCGGTCTCGGAGACCGTGAAGAGGCTCGACATCAGGAACTCGTCGTTGAGCTTGATCTCCAACAGGTCCTGGCGGGCGATCGGGTCCCACCGTTCACGCAGGATCAGCTCACCCATGGGTGTCTGCTGGACGTCGATCTCCCGGAACATGGCCACGGGACGATCATGGACCCTGCCCACAGTCCCACCACAGCCCGGCGCCAGTCGGTTCCGATCCTGGCTTCCTACGGTGACGTCATCCCCCCTGATGTCGTCCGAGAGGAACCCCGGTGTTCACCACCTACCTGAGGCGCGAGCTGAGCGGTCGCCGCAAGCAGACCGTGATCGTCGCGATCGGCCTAGCCGTCGCCATCACGCTCGTCATCGTCGTCAACGCGTTCGCCGCCGGCGTGCGCGACGCCCAGAGCGAGGTGCTGGAGTCCGTGTACGGCGTCGGCACTGACGTCACCGTGACCCAGGCCGCCGAGCCCGGCACCGGCGGAGCCGGCCAAGGAGACCGGTTCGAGTTCGAGGACGGTGCCGGGGAGACCACCGACGGCACCACCCAGCTCTCCCAGCAGCGCCTGAGCACTGCCATGGGGACGACAGCCTTCGCATCGTCGAACCTCGCGGCCATCACCGACCTCGACGGCGTCGCCGCTGCGGCCGCGACCCTGACTCTCGAGAGCTCGATCTTCAGCGGCGAGGTTCCGGACATGACCTCGAACAGTGGAGGCACCGGCCAGAATGGTCCGCCCACCGAAGGGACAGGGCCCAGCTCGTTCTCGGTCGACCGCTTCACCGTCACGGGCATCGACTCCGCGACCGATGCGCTCGGTCCGCTGACCACGATGGAGATCACCGATGGCGAGGGGCTGTCGAGCGCCGGCGACACCGATCCCGTGGCCGTGCTCGACTCGGTCTACGCCAGCGAGGTCGGACTGGCCGTGGGCGACGCGATCTCGGTGGCCGGCACCGACCTGACGGTCATCGGCGTCGCAACCTCCACCAGCGGTGAGGGCGTGGCGACCGAGTCGAACGTCTACGTCCCGCTGACGCTCGCGCAGACCCTCGCGGGCCTGACCGACCAGGTCTCCACGGTCTACGTGCAGGCCATCTCGGCCGACACCGTGGGCGAGGTGGCTGACGCGATCAGCACATCACTGCCCGACCTCTCGGTCGAGACGCAGGAGGACCTGGCGTCCTCGGTGACCGGCTCGTTGTCGAGTGCCTCCGACCTGGCCGGCTCGCTGGGTCGTTGGCTCTCGATCGCGGTCCTGGTCGCGGCGTTCGGCCTCGCCGCGCTGTTCACGGTCTCGGGGGTCAACCGCCGCACTCGTGAGCTCGGCACCCTGAAGGCCATCGGCTGGTCGCGGCGCCGGGTCGTGGGGCAGGTCGCCGGCGAGTCGCTCGTGCAGTCACTGATCGGCGGCGTCATCGGTGCGGTCGTCGGACTGATCGCGATCGTCGGGATCAACGTCGCCGGCATCACGCTGTCGGCGGCACAGGCGGCCACGACCGGACCCGGAGGCGGCGCGTCCGGAGGCGGACCCGGAGGCGGACCCGGAGGCGGACCCGGAGGCCAGGCCGAAGAAGCCGCCACGAGCACCGTGGACCTGGTGCTGCACGCCCCGATCAGTCCCCAGCTCGTCGTGATCGCGCTCGGCGTGGCAGTCGTCGGCGGTCTCCTGGCCGGCGCGATCGGCGGTTGGCGCGCCGCCCGCCTCAGTCCCGCCGTGGCCTTGCGATCCATCGCCTGACCACCCACCCACCCAAGGAACGGAGCAGGACATGTACTCCATCACCGGACTCACCAAGACCTACGCCACCAGACAACGCGGCACGATCCACGCCCTCGAGGGCATCGACCTCCAGATCGACGACGGTGAGCTCGTCTCGATCCAGGGCCCCACGGGCGGTGGCAAGTCGACACTGCTCCAGATGCTGGGTGCGCTCGACCGGCCGAGCGACGGCTCCATCAAGGCCTTCGACGAAGACCTTGCGGTGCTGAGCGACACCGAGCTGACCCGGATTCGGGCGCGGGAGATCGGCTTCGTCTTCCAGCACTACAACCTGATCCCGACGCTCACCGCGGCCGAGAACGTCGAGGTGGCGATCCTTCCATCCAATTGCGACGGGAAGGTCACCCCACCGGAGCGACGCGAAAGGGCGCTCGAGGTACTGGCTCAGGTGGGCCTGGCCGACCGCGCGACGCACCGTCCGGCCGAGCTCTCCGGCGGTCAGCAGCAACGGGTCGCGATCGCCCGGGCGCTCGTCAAGCGACCCCGGGTCCTGCTTGCCGACGAGCCGACCGGCAACCTCGACGAGGCGATGCGTGACGAGATCTGGGACGTCATCGAGCGGCTCCACGCCGACAGTGGGCTCACCGTCGCGATCGTCACGCACGACACCGCGATCGCGCGGCGCACTCCGCGGCGCCTCCGCATCGCGGCAGGAAGGCTGGCGGAGCTCGACTGACTAGCGGCGGTTCCACTCGATCGCGGGGCAGGTGTCCATGACCATCGGGACGCCCGCGTCGCGGGCCCGGTCGAACGCGGCCTCGTCGATCACGCCGAGCTGCAGCCAGATGGCCTTCGCGCCGACCTCGATCGCCTCGTCGACGAACTGGCCGGCGGCCTCGGAGCGACGGAACACGTCGACGACGTCGAGGTCGAACGGCACGTCGGCGAGCGTCGCGTAGCCCTGCTCCCCCAGCACGACCGGTGCGTCCGGGTGGATCGGCACGATGCGCTTGCCCCGCTGCTGCAGCAGGGCCGCGATCGAGTGGGCCGTGCGGCTCGTGTCGGTCGAGAGGCCGACGACGGCCCAGGTCTCGAGATCGTCGAGCATCAGGTCGACGGCCGCCTTGTCCTGCCAGTTCGCGCTCATGGGTCCACGGTAGGCCGGAACCCCCAGCAGCGGGAACAGTCTCGGCCGGCAACCGGTTGACGCCGGTATGAAGATCTTGCTCACCGGGGGAACCGGGTACATCGGATCAGCGGTCCTCGACCGCCTCACCGCTGCTGGCCACGAGGTCACGGCCGTCGTGCGCAGCGACGACTCCCGCGCGAAGGTCGAGCCGACCGGCGCGACGGGCCTCGTCGGCGACCTGTTCGACTCGGCCTGGTTGCGCGAGCAGCTGACGACGCACGACGCCGCCATCCACACCGCGGCCGGAAGCGACGCCGACGACCAGGCGCTCAACACCTCGGTCGTCGAGGCCGCGATCGCGGCGTTCGGCGGCACGACCAACCCGTTCGTCCTGACCGGTGGCGTCTGGACGTACGGCTCGGGCGCCGACCTCGCCGAGGACCGCGAGCCGAACCCGGTGCCGCTCACCGCGTGGCGGGTGCCGCTCGAGCACCAGCTGCTCGACTCCGGCCTGCGCGCCACCGTGGTGCAGCCGGCCGTCGTGTACGGCCACGGGGCCGGCATCCCCGCGATGCTCGTCGGTCAGAAGTCGTTGCCCGGCACGGGCGACCAGCACTGGACCACGGTCCACGTCGACGACCTCGCCGACCTGTACCTCGCGGCGCTCGAGGCCCCCGGCGGGCAGGCCTACCTCGCGGCCAGCGGCGACAACCCCACCGTCCGCGAGCTCGGCGACGCGATCGGCGCCGACGTCACGGCCCAGGGCGACGAGGCCACGCTCGACGCGCTCGGCCCGTTCGGTGAGGCGCTGCTGCTCGACCAGCAGGCGTCCGGCGCCAAGGCCCGAGCCGACCTCGGCTGGTCGCCGAGCCGTCCGACGCTCGTCGAGCTGCTGCGCGAGGGTTATCCCGCCGACCGCTGAGCCACGAGCCGGTATCCCTGGCCCGGGTCGGTCAGGAACAGCACGGGGTTGGCCGGGTCGGGCTCGAGCTTGCGCCGCAGCTGCGCGAGGTAGACGCGCAGGTAGTGCGACTCGCGCCCGTACCCGGGACCCCACACCTCGTGGAGCAGCTCCCGCTGCGACACGAGGTGGCCGGCCCGACGGGCCAGCACCTCCACGAGGTGCCACTCGGTGGGCGTCAGTCGGACCACCTCGCCCCCGACCTCGGCGCGCCGCTCGGTGACGTCGAGCCGTACTCCGGCGCCCGTGACCACGAGCGGCGGTTCCCCCGAGGCGGTGCGTCGCACCGCGGCGCGCACGCGAGCCATGAGCTCCTCCATCTCGAAGGGCTTGGTCACGAAGTCGTCGGCCCCGGAGTCGAGCGCCTCGACCTTGTCATCGGTCTCGTGCCGCGCCGAGAGGATCACGACGGGCACGGAGTGCTGCTCGCGCAGCCGCTGCAGGACCGACAGCCCGTCGAGGTCCGGCAGGCCCAGGTCCAGGATCACGGCGTCCGGCAGGCGCTCGTCCACGACCTGCAGCGCGGAACGGCCGTCGCCCGCGGTCTCGACGTCGTACCCCCGGGCCCGGAGGTTGATGCCGAGCGTGCGCACGATCGCCGGGTCGTCGTCGACCACCAGCACGAACGTCATCGGAGCCCTCCCCCCTCGGACCGCGCCGGCAGGTCGACGACGAAGGTCGTGCCCCCGCCGGGCGTGTCGTCGACCGTGACGGTACCGCCCATGGCCTCCGTGAGTCCGCGCGCGACGGCCAGGCCCAGGCCCACCCCGGAGCCGCCCGGCACGTCCCCGAGACGCTGGAACGGGGCGAAGACCCGGTCGCGGTCGGCCGGGGCGATGCCCGGGCCCGTGTCCGAGACCCGCAGCAGGACCCGGCCTCCGACCGCCGAGGCGTCGACCCGCACGCCCGCGGGCGCCGGGGCGTGACGCACCGCGTTGGTCACGAGGTTGTCGACGACCCGCTCGAGCAGGCCCCCGTCGGCCCAGGCGGTCAGCGCCGGGTCGAGGTCGAGCTCGACCCGCTTCGCGTCGTCGGGCTCGAGCACTCCCACCACCACCCGCACCAGGGTGTCGAGCTCGACCGGACCGCTCCTGCTGCTCACGGCCCCGGCCTCGAGCCGGCTCATGTCGAGCAGGTTCGCGACCAGCGCGTCCAGGCGGTCGGCGCCCTCCTCGACCGTGGCGAGCAGCGCCTCGGTGTCCTCCGGGCTCCAGGCGATCGCGTCGTTGCGCAGGCTCGACGCGGCGGCCTTGACCGACGCGAGCGGCGTGCGCAGGTCGTGCGAGACCGCTGCGAGCAGCGCCGCCCGCGCGCGGTCGGCCTCGGCGAGCGCCTCACGCTCGGCGCTCTCCCGCGCCGCCGCGCGGCGCTCCCCCAGCACGCGCACGTGCGCCGCGTAGGCCGTCATGAGCCGGAGCTGGTCGGGAGACGGAGCGTGGCCCGTGAACACCAGCGAGGTCCCGTCGTCGACCTCGATCGTGGTGCTGTCGTCACCCGTCCCGGCGGGTCCGTCGTCGGACGCGACCAGGACGACACCGTCGGCATCCACCACGGCCACGCGGCGCATCCCGAAGACCTCGCGCGCCCGGGTCACGACGTCGCGGACGTCGAGTCCGGCGTGCAGCAGCCCGTGCGCCAACGCCGACAGGGCGTCGGCCTCGGCGGTGGCCCGCAGGGCCTGCGCCGTACGGCGAGCCGCCAGGTCGACGACCGAGGAGACCGCCACGGCCACCACGACGAACAGCGCCACCGCGTAGGCGTTCTCGCTGCTCGCGATGAGGAGCGTGCGAAGGGGTGGGGTGAAGAAGTAGTTCAGGGCGAAGCCGCTCAGGAGCGCCGCGAGCACGGCGGGCGCCAGACCACCCACGAGTGCGGTGGCCACGACGACGACCATGAAGAGCATCGACTCGCTCGGCAGCGAGTGCAGGTCGGGCGTCACGAGCAGCAGGCCCGACAGCAGCAGCGGACCGAGCACCGCGAGCGCGAAGCCGAGGACGCGACGCCGTGCCGCCAGCGCCGGCCTCGCCCGGACGTCACCCCGCCGCCTGCGGGCCTGGTCGTGCGTCACGATGTGCACGTCGATGTCGCCGGACTCCGCGATGACGACCTCGCCGATGCCGGGCCGCACCAGGGTCGAGAGACGGCCTCGACGACTCGCCCCGATCACGACCTGCGTCGCGTTCTCGGCGCGCGCGAACGTGAGGATCGCGCTGGCCGCGTCCCCGCCGTCGACGCCACCGACCACGCTGTGGAAGGACCCGCCCAGGTCGGCGGCCATGACCCGCATCTCCTCCAGCCGGGCCGGCGGGTGGTGCACGAGGCCGTCCCCACGGGCGACGTAGAGGGCCATCCAGCGCCCACCGCCGGTGCGCGACGAGATCCGTTCGGCGCGCCGCATGAGCGCCTCGGACTCCGGACCGCCGGTCACCGCCACGACGAGCCGCTCCCGGGCCGCCCACGTCGCGTCGATCTCGTGCTGCGACCGGTACCGCTCGAGCCCCTCCTCCACCCGGTCGGCCAGCCAGAGCAGCGCGACCTCCCGCAGCGCCGTGAGGTTCCCCTCGCGGAAGTACTGCGACAACGCCGCGTCGACCCGGTCGGCGGCGTACACGTTGCCGTGCGCCATGCGCCGGCGCAGCGCCTGCGGGCTCATGTCGACGAGCTCGATCGCGTCGGCCGCCCGGACGAACCGGTCCGGCACGGTCTCGCGCTGCTGCACTCCCGTGATGGCCTCGACGACGTCGTTGAGCGACTCCAGGTGCTGCACGTTGACGGTCGTGATGACGTCGATCCCGGCCGCGAGGAGCGCCTCGACGTCCTGCCACCGCTTCGCGTGCTCCAGGCCCGGCACGTTGGTGTGCGCGAGCTCGTCGACGACCGCGACGTCGGGACGCCGCGCGAGCAGCGCCGGCAGGTCGAGCTCGGTCTGCTCCGTGTCGCGGTACGGGACGGTCCGGCGCGGCAGGACCTCGAGCCCACCGATGCGCTCGGCCGTGTGCGTCCGTCCGTGCGTCTCCACGACACCGACCACGACGTCGGTGCCACGGGCGGACCGGCGGCACGCCTCGTCGAGCATGCGGTACGTCTTGCCGACGCCGGGCGCCGCGCCGAGGTACACCCGCAGGGCGCCCCGTCCCGGCTCCTGGAGATCGCTCACGGGATCAGTCTGCTCCCTCGAGCACGCGGTTGAGCGCCAGGACGTCGACCCGCGGCTGCCCGAGGAACCCGAGCTGCCGGCCCGAGGTGTGGTCGTCGACCAGCCGCTCGACCTCCGCGACCGGCAGGCCTCGCTCCTCGGCGACCCGCTCGACCTGCAGTGCGGCGTACTCGGGCGAGATGAACCGGTCGAGGCCGGAGGCGGACGCCGTGAGCGCGTCGGGCGGCACCGCGGCCGGTTCGACGCCCTCGACCTCCGCGACGGTCGCCCGCCGCTCGTCGATCAGGGCGAGCAGGTCGGGGCTCGACGGGCCGAGGTTCGACGGCGCCGACGCGAGCCCGTCGTAGTCGTTCGCCGACGGCCGCCCGTGGAACCAGCCGTCGTCGGCGACCGGGAAGTTCTGCCCGATCGTCGCGTCGTCACCGGGCACCACGCGACCAACCGCCCAGACGGCGGCGGGATAGGCCACGCCGAGCAGGAGCGTGGCCACGAGCAGGAGCCGCAGCCCCACCCAGGCCTGCCGGCCCGTCGACGTGAGCGTGTGCGTGAGGTTCGTCATCTGGTTCACCCGATTCCCGGAATCGTCGACACGACGACGTCGATGAGCTTGATGCCCACGAACGGGACCACGAGGCCCCCGAGTCCGTAGACGAGGACGTTGCGGCGCAGGAGCGCCTCGGCCGACAGCGGCCGGTACTTCACGCCGCGCAGCGCGATCGGGATCAGTGCCACGATCACGAGCGCGTTGAACACCACGGCGGACGCGATCGCCGACTGCGGCGTCGACAACCGCATGACGTTGAGCGTGTCGAGCGCCGGGTAGGCGGCCAGGAACATCGCCGGCAGGATCGCGAAGTACTTGGCGACGTCGTTCGCGATCGAGAACGTCGTCAGGGCCCCGCGTGTGATGAGCAGCTGCTTGCCGATCGCGACGACGTCGATGAGCTTGGTCGGGTCGGAGTCGAGGTCGACCATGTTGCCGGCCTCCTTCGCCGCCGACGTGCCGCTGTTCATCGCGACGCCGACGTCGGCCGCGGCGAGCGCGGGAGCGTCGTTCGTGCCGTCACCCGTCATCGCGACGAGGCGTCCGCCCTCCTGCTCCTTGCGGATCAGCGCGAGCTTGTCCTCCGGAGTCGCCTCCGCCAGGACCTCGTCGACCCCCGCCTCGCGTCCGATCGCCGCCGCCGTGCGCGGGTTGTCGCCCGTCACCATGACGGTGCGGATGCCCATCGCGCGCAGCTGGGCGAAGCGCTCCACCATGCCGTCCTTCACGACGTCCTTGAGGTGCACCACCCCCAGCGCGCGGGCGCCGCCGGGGCCCGACTCGGCCACGACCAGCGGTGTGCCGCCGGCCTCGCTGACCTCGTCGACCTGCGTCTGCACCGCGGCCGGCAGGGGCGAGCCGATCCACGTCTCCACCGCCGTGCCGGCTCCCTTGCGGAGCGCCCGACCGTCCGCGAGGTCGATCCCGGACATCCGCGTCTGGGCGGTGAACTCCACGAAGACCGCGCCGTCCGGCAGGTCCGTGTCGTCGGCGCCCCGCTCGAGGGCCAGGTCGACGATCGAGCGGCCCTCGGGGGTCTGGTCGGCGAGGCTCGTGAACCGGGCGACGTCGCGCAGCTCGTCGGCCGTGACACCCGGCGCGGTCAGGAAGGCCGAGGCCCTCCGGTTGCCGTACGTGATGGTGCCGGTCTTGTCGAGCAGCAGCGTGCTGACGTCGCCCGCCGCCTCGACCGCCCGGCCCGACATCGCCAGCACGTTGACCCGCACGAGCCGGTCCATGCCGGCGATGCCGATCGCCGACAGCAGGGCACCGATCGTGGTGGGGATCAGGCACACGAGCAACGCCACCAGCACGAGCGGTTCCTGCGAGGCCCCGGCGAAGTCCGCCATCGGCGCGAGCGTCACGACCGCGACGAGGAACACGATCGTCAGGCTCGTGAGCAGGATCGACAGGGCCACCTCGTTCGGCGTCCGCCGCCGCTCGGCCCCCTCGACCAGGGCGATCATCCGGTCGATGAAGGTCTCGCCCGACGCCGCCGTGATGCGCACGACGACCCGGTCCGACAGGACCCGCGTGCCGCCCGTGACCGCCGACCGGTCGCCACCGGCCTCGCGGATCACGGGGGCGGACTCGCCGGTGATGGCCGACTCGTCCACCGAGGCGACGCCCTCGACGACGTCGCCGTCGCCCGGGACGACCTCGCCGGCCTCCACCACCACGCGGTCGCCGACCGCGAGCTCCGTGCCCGGCACGACGACCTCCGTGCCGTCGGCCCTCAGGCGGCGAGCCGTGACGTCGCTGCGGGCCGCCCGCAACGAGTCGGCCTGCGCCTTGCCCCGGCCCTCGGCCACGGCCTCGGCCAGGTTGCCGAACACGACCGTGAGCCACAGCCAGATGGTGATGAACCAGGCGAACGTCGACGGATCCGTGAGGGCCACGACCGTCGTGGCCACCGACCCGGTCCACACCACGAACATCACGGGGCTGCGCCACAGGTGGCGGGGATCCAGCTTGCGCAGGGCCTGCGGCAGCTGGGCGACCAGCGTGGACAGCAGCGACGAGATGCTCACGACATGGCTCCGGTGGTGAGGGCTTCGGCGACGGGGCCGAGGGCGAGGGACGGCAGGTAGGTCAGGCCCGTCACGAGCAGCACGACCCCGACCAGGAGCGAGCCGAACAGCACGGTGTGGGTCGGGAGCGTGCCCGCGGTGGTGGGGACGGGACGTTGGCGGGCCAGCGACCCGGCCAGGGCCAGGACGAGCGCGATCGTGACGAACCGGCCGAGCAGCATCGCCGTCGCGAGCGCGACCTGGAAGAAGGTCGAGGTCACCGTGATGCCGCCGAACGCACTGCCGTTGTTGTTGGCTGCGGACGTGAAGGCGTAGACGACCTCGCTGAAGCCGTGGACGCCGCCGTTGCCGAGGGCCTCGTTCGTGGAGGGCAGGGCGATCGCCACCCCGACGCCGACCAGGACGATCGCCGGCACGCTCAACGTGTAGAGGGCGACCCGGGTGATCTCGGGCCGGCCGATCTTCTTGCCGAGGAGCTCGGGGGTGCGCCCGACCATGAGCCCGGCGACGAAGACCGTCACGATCGCCATCACGAGCATCCCGTAGAGGCCCGATCCCACGCCGCCGGGCGAGACCTCGCCGACCATCATGTTGACGAGCGCAGCGCCGCCGCCTGCGGGGGTGAGCGAGTCGTGCGAGGCGTTGACGGCTCCGGTCGACGTGCTGGTCGTCGCGGTGGAGAACAGGATCGAGCCCCAGGTGCCGAACTGGGTCTCCTTGCCCTCCATCGCGGCGCCGGCGGCACGCGCGGCGGCGCCCTGCCCGGTGGTCTCGGCCCACGCGGCCACGGCCAGGGAGGCCGTGAACAACGTCGCCATCGCCCCGAGGATCGTCAGACCCTGCCGGCGCGAGCCGATCATCGTGCCGAACGTGCGCGTCAGGCACACCGGGATCAGCAGCAGCAACGCGATCTGCACGAGGTTGGAGAACGGCGTCGGGTTCTCGAACGGGTGCGCCGAGTTCGCGTTGAAGAAGCCACCGCCGTTCGTGCCGAGCTGCTTGATCGCCTCCTGGCTCGCGACCGGGCCGCCGGGCACGACCTGGCTGCCGCCGGTGACGGTCGTGATCGTCTGGTCCGCGAAGCTCTGGACCACCCCCTGCGTGAGGAGGACGACGGCACCGACGACCGCCACCGGCAGCAGGATCCGGCCGGTCACACGCACGAGATCGACCCAGAAGTTGCCGATCGTGCCGGACCGGGAGGCGAGGAAGCCCCGCACGAGGGCGACCGCGACGCAGATGCCGACGGCCGCCGAGAGGAAGTTCTGCACCGCGAGCCCGGCCATCTGCGCGGTGAAGCCCAACGTGGACTCCCCTGCGTAGGACTGCCAGTTCGTGTTGGTCACGAACGAGACGGCGGTGTTGGCGGCCATGTCCCACGGCATGCCGGGCAGGTCGCGCGAGAACGGCAGGTGCTGCTGGCCCATCAGGATCGCGACGAGCACGAGGATGCTCACCCCGGAGAAGGCCAGCACGCTCGTGGCGTAGGACCGGGCGCTCTGCTGGGCCTGCGGATCGACCCCGACCAGCCGGTACAGGGCCCGCTCGGGCCGCGCGTGGCGCGTGCCGGTCACGACGCGCGCCATGTGGTCGCCGAACGGCTTCCAGGCGAGGGCCAGGACGACGACGAGCGCCGCGATCGTCAGCAGGCCGGAGGTGGTGTCGTTCATCGTCGCCTCAGAACCGGTCCGCCAGGACCAGCGCGACGAGCAGGTACACGATCAGGGCGCCGGCGAGCACCAGCCAGAGCGCGGAGGAGAGTTCCATGCGCTCATCGCACACCCGCGACGGTGCGGATCAGCTCGCGCTGACGGAGCCTTGACCCGTCTTGACGCGATCTTGACGCCCCGGAAGGGCGCCAGGTCAAGGGCGCGTGACGGTGCGACCGGCGAATGCCGCCAGGCGCTCGTACGCGTTGGCGCCCTCGGGTGCCGGGGTCTCCGGGTCGAACGCGCCGACCCGCTGCTCCTCGGTCAGGTTGGCCGACATGAAGGCGAAGCCCTCCTCCGCCAAGGACTGCTCGAGGTCGTCGGTGCTGCGGCCGAGGGCCGCCGCGAGGTCCCAGGTGTGCACTGACAGCTCAGCGGCCACCATCCCGAGCGGGAACGTGGCGCCGGCCTCGATCACCGTCAGCAGGTCGTGTGAGCGCTCGTCCCACACCGGCACCGGGTCGTCCAGCTGGTCCGGCGAGGCCGTCCAGTCGACCTCGCCGGCCCGTGCCATGGTGAGGAACTGGCCCCCGGTGTGCACGATGTGGTTGCTCAGGTCGGCGACGGTCCATTCGTCGCAGGGCGTGGCGGCATCGCGATGCCCCTCCGCGACCTGCAGAAGCGCGGCGACCTGACGGACTCCGGTGGTGATCTGGCTGATGCTCGTCATGATGGATCTCCTCGGGTGGATCGATCGGTGGAAGCGGGACCCGGTTCCGGGACCGGGAGTCGTGCGGCCGCGCGCGCCGCCACGCGTTCGGCCCGTTCGGGTGACATGGCGGGCCCGGGCGTGGCCACGACCGACGACGAGTCGTGCACCTGGCCGCAGCCCGCGCAGACCGTTGCGCCCGTCACGACGCCACCACAACGGGCGTGCCGGTAGACGATGGGCGGCCCGTGCGGCGCAGCCCAGGCATCGCCCCAGTCGGTGAGGGCGACCAGCACCGGCGTGAGTGCACGCCCCTTGGCCGTCAAGCGGTACTCGCGTGATGCGGGACGGAGGTCCGAGGGGACGCGCTCCATCACCTCAGCGCTGACGAACGCCTCCAGGCGCGCGGCGAGCACGTTCGAGGCGATGCCGAGCGACCGCTGGAAGTCACCGAATCGGGTGGTCCCCGCGAACACCGCGTTGCGCAGGATCAACAGGCTCCAGCGTTCGCCGACGACCTCGAGGGTCCTCGCGATCGAGCAGACCTCGTCGTCGTACCGGCTGCCGAGCATGCGAGCACCGTACGACGATCACTTGCATGATGCAAGTGCTCGCCGCTCGTGACGCCGCCCCGACGCGGCGCGACGCGGCCGGGATCGGCATACTGACCCTCGACGTGACGCCTCCGAAAGGGACCCCGTGCGCAATCCCCGTGCCTTCCTCCGCCCCCTCGCCGTCGGCGCTCCCGCGCCCATGTCGGAGGTGCCGTTCCGGCCGAGCCGGATGATCCACTTCTTCGACCCGAGCAACCCGAAGATGGCCGAGAAGGCGCCGTCCATCGCGGCCAAGGTCGACATCATCCTCGGCAACCTCGAGGACGCCATCAAGACCGAGAACAAGGAGGCCGCGCGCCTCGGTCTCGTCGAGATCGCGAAGAACAACGACTTCGGTGACACGCAGCTGTGGGTGCGCGTCAACAGCCTCGACTCGCCGTGGGTGCTCGACGACCTCACGACGCTCGTGACCGAGATCGGCGACAAGCTCGACGTCATCATGGTGCCGAAGGTCGAGGGCGCCCAGGACATCCACTACGTCGACCGCCTGCTGGCGCAGCTCGAGGCCAAGGGCAACGTCCAGAAGCCACTGCTGATCCACGCGATCCTCGAGACCGCGCTCGGCGTCACGAACGTCGAGGAGATCGCCGCGGCCAGCCCGCGCATGCAGGGCGTCAGCCTCGGCCCGGCCGATCTGGCCGCCTCGCGCCGCATGAAGACCACGCGCGTCGGTGGCGGCCATCCCGGCTACCTCGTGCGCCAGGACCCCACCGGCGAGGACCTGAACGAGGGCCGCACGACCTACCAGCAGGACCTCTGGCACTACACGATCGCCCGCATGGTCGACGCCTGCGCCGCGAACGACATCCTCCCGTTCTACGGACCCTTCGGTGACATCAAGGACGTCGTGGCGTGCGAGGACCAGTTCCGCAACGCGTTCCTGCTGGGCTGCGTCGGCGCCTGGAGCCTGCACCCCGTGCAGATCGACATCGCCAAGAAGGTGTTCTCGCCCTCGAAGGAGGACGTCGAGCACGCCAAGACCGTCGTCGAGGCGATGGGCGACGGCTCCGGCGCCGTCATGATCAACGGCAAGATGGAGGACGACGCGTCCTGCAAGCAGTGCCTCGTGATGCTCGACCTGGCCCGCGAGCTGGCCGAGCGCGACCCCGAGCTGAAGGAGCTGTACGACCTGTGAGCACCGATTCCGTGGAGCTGCGTCCCCGCCGCTCCGTCCTCTACATGCCCGGCGCCAACGAGCGCGCGCTCGAGAAGGCCAAGACGATCGACGCCGACGCGCTGATCCTCGACCTCGAGGACTCCGTGTCGCCCGACGCCAAGGAGGAGGGCCGCGCCAACGTGGTCGCCGCCGTGCGTTCCGGCGAGTACGGCCACCGCGAGCTCGCGATCCGCGTCAACTCGATCGGCACGCAGTGGCACGACGACGACGTCACGGCCGCCTCCGAGGCCGGTCCCGACGCGATCCTCGTGCCCAAGGTCGAGTCGGCCGAGCAGGTCCAGGGCCTCGTGGCCGCGATGGAGGCCGCCGGCGCCCCGGAGCACACCCAGCTGTGGGCCATGATCGAGACACCCCGCGCGCTCCTGCATGCCGAGGAGATCGCGGCGGCCCACGAACGGCTGACCGTCATCGTGATGGGCACCAACGACGTCGTCAACGAGACCTACGGCCTGCACGTGCCGGGTCGCAACGCCGTCGTGCTCACCTCGCTCGCCTGGACGCTCCTCGCGGTGCGCGCGGCCGGCAAGGTCATCATCGACGGCGTCTACAACGACGTGAAGGACCCCGAGGGCTTCGAGGCCGAGGCCCGCCAGGGGCGCGAGATGGGCTTCGACGGCAAGACGCTGATCCACCCGTCGCAGGTCGAGCCCGCCAACGTCGCCTTCAGCCCGTCGGAGGCCGACGTCGAGCGCGCCGAGGGCATGATCGCGGCGTTCGAGGAGGCCGCGCAGGAGAAGAAGGGCGTGGCCACGTACAAGAACAAGATGATCGAGGAGCTGCACATCCGCGACGCGAAGCGCATCCTCGCCTTCGCCGAGGCCCTCCAGGGCCGCTGACCCTCCCGGGGTGGGTCAGGCGCTGAGGCGCTGCGCCGCGGCGGCGATGCGCTCGTCGGTCGCGGTGAAGGCGACACGCACATGCTGGGCGCCGGCCGGACCGTAGAACTCCCCCGGTGCGGCCAGGATGCCGCGCTCGGCGAGCCAGTCAATCGTGGCGCGGCACGCCTCGCCACGGGTGGCCCAGAGGTACAGCGCACCCTCGGAGTGGTCGATCGTGAATCCGGCTCCCTCGAGCGCAGCGCGCAGCTGCAGGCGCCGGCGGGCGTAGCGCTCCCGCTGCTCCGCGACGTGCGCGTCGTCGCCCAGCGTGGCCGCCAGCGCCCGCTGGACGGGCGTGGGCACCATGAAGCCCAGGTGCTTGCGCACCGCGAGCAGCTCGCCCACGACGTCGGCGTCGCCGGACAGGAACGCCGCGCGGTAGCCCGCCAGGTTGGAGCGCTTGGAGCTCGAGTGCAGCGCGACGAGGCCCGTCAGGTCACCGCCACTGACGTCGGGGTGCAGCACCGACACGGCGGGGGCGTCCCACGCGAAGTCCAGGTAGCACTCGTCGGAGACGACGAGCACGCCACGCTCGCGCGCCCAGTCGACGACCTTGCGCAGGTGGTCGACGCCGAGGATCCGGCCGCTCGGGTTGGCCGGCGAGTTCAGGTAGACCAGCTTCGGGTTGCGCGGGCCGATCGCCAGGGTCGAGTCGGCGGCCAGGACGTCGCAGCCGGCGTAGCGCGCACCCACCTCGTAGGTCGGGTACGCGAGCTCGGGGAACACCACGAGGTCGCCGGCGCCGAGGCCGAGCTGGTTCGGCAGGTTCGCGATGAGCTCCTTCGAGCCGATCGTCATGAGCACCTGGTCGCGCGAGATCGACGCCGCACCGGTGGCTCGCGCGACCCACGCCGCCACGACGTCGCGGACCTCGTCAGGACCCGCCACGGTCGGGTAGCCATGGGCGTCGACGGCGGCCGTCAAGGCCTCCCGGGCCACCTGCGGCACCGGGTCGACCGGCGTGCCGATCGACAGGTCGACGATGCCGTCAGGGTGCGCCGCGGCGCGGGCCTTCGCCGCCGTGAGCGTGTCCCAGGGGAAGTCGGGGAATCGCGCCGAGACGCGGGCCACGGGGGTCAGCCCTGATTCTGGGGCGGGAGCTCGGCGATGATCGGGTGGTCGAGGTCGATCACCCCGAGCTTCGCTGCACCGCCGGGTGAGCCGAGCTCGTCGAAGAAGTGCACGTTGGCGTCGTAGTACGACGCCCACTCCTCCGGGGTGTCGTCCTCGTAGAAGATCGCCTCCGGCGGGCACACCGGCTCACACGCCCCGCAGTCGACGCACTCGTCGGGGTGGATGTAGAGCATGCGCTTGCCCTCGTAGATGCAGTCGACCGGACACTCGTCGACGCACGCGCGATCCTTCACGTCCACGCACGGCTGGGCGATCACATACGTCACTGCTCTGACTCCTTGTCGACGGTCCGCCCACCAGTATCGCGGCTCGCGGGTACTCCCCACACGTTAGGTTCGCCTGATGGACACCAGCCCCGTCCGACCCCCCGGGAAGGACGTCGTCGGCCGACGCGTCAGCGTGCGCCACCGGACCCCCGACGGCGCCGCCAGCGACGTCGTCGGTCGTCTCCTGGACGCCGGCAGCTCGCTGCGGCTCGAGCGCCGCGACGGCTCCGTGACCACGGTCGAGGCGGCCGCCGTGATCATCTGGCGCCTCGTCCCCGACCGTCCCGTTCGCGCCCGTCGCGCCACCGCGACCCCGGTGGACCAGCTCACGCGCATCACGGCGCGGGGCTGGCCCGCGATCGAGACGGAGCCGCTCGGCGAGTGGCAGCTGCGCGCCTCGAGCGGCTTCACCAAGCGGGCGAACTCAGCGTCCGCCTTCGGCGACCCGGGTCTCGGCGTCGATGCGGCCCTCGAGCGGGTCCGGTCGTTCTACGCCGACCGCGGGCTGCGCCCCCTCGTCAACCTCGAGGCCGGCGGCCCGTGGGAAGGTCCGCTCGTCGAGCGCGGCTGGACGCCGGTCGACGGCGGTGACACGACGGTGCTCGTCGCCCAGCTCGACCGCCGGTGGCCGCTCGATGCCGAGGCCGACGTCGCGACCGAGCCCGACGCTGCCTGGCTCGCCGCGTACGTCTCCCCCGGTGAGCCGGTCGACCTGGCGCGGCAGGTCATGTCCGGCACTCCCACCGCGGCGTACGTGAGCCTCAACGCGGCGATCGCGCAGGTCGTCGTGACCGGCGAGTGGGCGGGGCTGAGCGCCCTGTGGGTGCCCGAGGAGCATCGTCACCGTGGTCTGGCGCGCCGGCTCGTCACCACCTCGCTGGGATGGGCCGTGGAGCAGGGCGCCGACAAGGCGTACCTGCAGGTCGTCACCGGCAACGAGCCCGCCGAGCGGCTGTACCGCGCGTTCGGCTTCGTCGACCACCACGAGTACCGCTACCTGACGCTCCGTAGCGCGCCCCCACCGACACCCTGACGTGGTCAGGCCGGCGGCGGCCCGCAGACCACGGCGTCACCGGCCCGGTAGACGGCGGTGTCGGTCTCGGTCTTGACGACCTGGCCGTTCTGCTTGAACGTCCGGGTCACGTCGACATCGAATCCTTGGATCGCCGACTGCGGCGTGCATTCCGGCGAGGCGTCGTAGATCGTCGAGCCGGAGCGGAAGTTGCGCTTGGCCGAGACGTCGGCCTCGATGTCCCAGTACTTCGTGCTCCACATCTCGACGTGCATCGTGCCCTGGCGGCTGGAGTTGCTCGGCACGACCCACGCCTTGATGAGGATCCCGTAGGGGGTCGAGTTCGTGAACCTGAGGTCGATCGTGCCCCAGTTGACCGTGGCCTCGCGACCGAGCGGGTAGCGGCTCAGGTACAGGGAGTGCGGCCGGTGCTCGTCGTCGTCGAGGCCCGCGAAGAATGCCGCGTTGTACGTCGTGGTGGCCACCTGCGACACGCCGCCGCCGAAGGACTCCACGAAGCGGCCACCCTCGATCACGCCACCCTGGACGAATCCGTTGGCGGCCGTGCGCTTGCCGACGACCTTGTCGAAGCTGAACTGCTCCCCCGGTTCGAGGATCGTGCCGTCGATCAGGTCCGCGGCACGGCCCTGGTTGATGTTGCGGTACTGCGTGTTCGGGTAGTTCGTCTCGAACTCGCTGACCTTCTCGACGATCTGCAGGTCCTCGGCGTCGGCGGTCGTGAACTCGGGCTCGACCGGCTGGGCCTCGACCGGCAGGACACGCTCGGGCCCGGCGGCGGTCAGGACCGGCAGGAGGTCGACCGCGAGCACGTCGGGCTGGAGCCCGATGCCCGGCGTGCCCGGTGTGATCACCGGCGCGCCCCCCACGATGTCGATCGTCGCGTCGACGGCCTTCTCACCGATGCCCGTGGTGGAGTCGGTCAGGGGGCCCGCCAGGGCCGCGGGGTCGATGAAGGGCACCATCTCGTCGCCCTCGGTGCGGATCTGCAGCGCTGGGGCGTAGGCGGTGACCGGCAGCTCGACCTGGGTGCCACCCACGTCGAGGATCACCGGGGCGCTGACCGCGGGGACCGCGATCTCCTGCACGGCCTTCTCGAGCCCGGCGGCATCGACCCCGGGCTCGACGACCTCCGTCGGGATCTCGATCGTGTCGTCGCTGAGGAGATAGACCTCGCGCACGGCCTCGAGCAGGCCGTCGGAGGTGACCTGGCGGCCGTCGGCGGGCTGCACCGCGACGGGTTGCGCCTCGGGGAACGTGATGAGGGCTTCGGTCACCGGGATGTCGACGGCCTCGCCGAAACCGGCCCGGGCGGCGTCGAAGAGCTCCTGGTCGACCGTGAGCTCCGCGTCGTGGTCCGTGCCACCGAAGAGGGTGGTGACCATGGCGACCGGGTTCCAGCTGCGCTTGCCGCCCGCGGCCTCGACGGAGGCGGCGGCGTCCAGGGCCAGGCCCATGTCGGCGGCGGCGACCGTGAACTGCTGGTCCTCGAGCGCGAACACCAGGTTCTGGTTCTCGCGAGGAGCCAGCTCCTCGGTGAGCGTCGACTCGGCCTTCGCCGGGCTCTGGCCCCCGACGTCGACGCCGGCGATCGTGGTGTCGGCGCCCAGTCGGTCACCGATCAGGTAGTACGCACCGACGTAGACCCCGCCCAGCAGGAGGACGGCCGCCGCGACGAACCACGGCCAGCGTCGACGGCGACGGGGCTCCTCGCCGTCGGTGGGCGCCTCGTCGATCGGCGGATCGGCCGGAGGCTCGTCGATCGGTGTCAGCACGGGTCCCCCGTCGGCCACGACGGCGGCCCGGACGGTGGCGTCGGGGTCGACGTACTCCGGCTCGGGCGCCCCCTCCTCGTCGCGCGGCACCTCAGGGACGTCGTCGGCCGGCGGCGGCGCGCCCGCACCACTCTCGGTGGAGGACTGCGGCGGATCTCCCGCGCGCTCGTCGCTGCTCATGACTCTCCCTGACGATGACTCGACTCGAACTTCCGTGACCCCGCGATGGTGCCCGAGTCGGCCCGGGACCACAACACGGAGAGGGTGTTCACCGCTTCAGCCTAGAGTTCCGGAGCACGACCGCCACGAGCAGGGCCAGTCCGAGCAGGGTATAGGTCCACCCCACCGAGTCGTCGGCAATCAGGTACTGACCGCGCGAGGTCGATCCCTGCAACGCCAGCACGAGCCCCCACCCGATCATGAGGGAGGCGCTGCCGAGCGAGACCGTGCGATCGGCGACGAGCCCGAGGGGCACGAGCGGAGCCACCGCGAGGAGCAGTCCCCACGGCACGTCCAGGCCGAGGAGGTCGGCGTCGTGCCGGTGCACGACGGCACCGAGCACCCCGGCGTAGAGACCCGCGAGGATCCAGACCCCTCGGGTCAGAGCCCGGCGAACAGGTCCTCCTCGAGGCCCGACTCCCCGACGGGGCCGCGTGTGCCGCGGACGAGCCGGTAGTGCTCGGTGCCCCAGGCGAGCTTCGCGAGGTCGACACCCATCGCGAAGAACATGCCGTCGGGCGTGATCTGCGAGGCGTGGGCCCGCATCGCGGCGAGCTTGGCGTCGGTGTGCTCGGGCGACTCGATCACGGCGTCGAGCTGGTCGTCCTCGACCATGAACGGCGGGAGGTTGTCGGGGTCGAAGCCCTCGAAGCCCTCGGCCCCGGACTCCCGCATCAGGCGGATCCCCTCACGCATGCGGTTCGCCGACATCGCACCCCAGTACAGCTTGGCGACGTCCCAGGCCTCCCCCAGGTCGGGGCGGTGGCTGCGCGCCGCGGCGAGGTCGACCGCGTAGTGCGCCACCCGGTGGGCCTGGACGTGGTCGGGGTGTCCGTAGCCGCCGAACGTGTCGTACGTGACGACGACCTGGGGGCGGACCTCCCGGAGGATCTCGACCAGCAGGTCGGAGGCCTCGAGCAGGTCGGCGTTCCAGAACGACCGGGGGTCGACCTCGTCGGCGGCGGTGGCGTGGCCGTTCTCGTCCCACTTCATGCCCGAGTCGCGGAAGTGCCCCGCCCCGCCGAGCACGCGGTGGTCGGTGACGCCGAGCTCGCCCATGGCGGCGGCCAGCTCGCCGGCGCGGTGCTCACCCAGGGCGTCGTCGCGGTCGGCGGCGAGGTGCTCGAGCTCGGGCACGAGAATCTCCCCGAGGTCGCCGAGCGTGCAGGTCACGAGCGTGACGTGCGCCCCCTCCGCGACGTAGCGCGCCATCGTGACGCCGTTGCCGATCGACTCGTCGTCGGGATGGGCGTGGACGAGCAGCAGGCGGCGGTCGGGGAGGGTCATGGAGCCAGATTAGAGGGGCCCCATGATCGAATGGCGACATGACCGACGACAGCCCGTCCTACCCGCGCCTCGCCGCTCGCACCCTGCGCTTCACGCTCGGGGTGCCCCGCGCCGTCACGGTGTCGCCCGACGGGTCCACGGTGCGCTTCATCCGTACCCCCGACGGCGTGACCCGCACGGGCCAGCTCTGGGAGCACGACGTCGAGTCCGGCGTCGAGTCCCTGCTCGTCGATCCCGCCGTGCTGCTCGGCGCCGGCGACGAGGAGCTGTCGGCCGAGGAGCGGTCGCGCCGCGAGCGCAGCCGTGAAGGTGGTGCCGGCATCGTCGGGTACGACGTCGACGAGACCGGGCGATGGGCCGCATTCGCGCTGTCGGGCCGCCTGTGGGCCACCGACCTCGGCACGAAGGCCACCCACGAGCTCCCGTCCCAGGGGGCCGTGATCGATCCGCGCCTCGATCCCACCGGCCGCCGCGTGGCCTACGCCGCCGGCGGTGCCCTGCACGTCGTCGAGCTCGCGGACGCGAGCCACACGACGGTCGCCTCGCCCGCCGGCCCCACCGAGGTGTGGGGCCAGGCGGAGTTCATCGCCGCCGAGGAGATGGAGCGCATGCGGGGGTTCTGGTGGGCGCCGGACGGGCAGTCCTTGCTCGTCGAGCGCTACGACGAGGCCGCGGTCGCGATCTGGCACGTCGCCTCCCCGGAGCACCCCGAACGTCCCGCGACCGCCCACCGCTACCCGGCCGCCGGCACCACCAACGCCGACGTCTCGCTCTGGCACGTGACGCTCGACGGCGAGCGCACGGAGGTCCCGTGGGACCGCGACGCGTTCGAGTACCTCGGCCGGGTCACGTGGACGTCGGAGGGTCCGCCGCTGCTGCAGGTCCTGTCGCGCGACCAGAAGACCTCGCAGGTGCTCCGGGTCGATCCCGCCACCGGCGCGACGGAGGTGCTCCGCACGCTCACGGACGCCGCCTGGGTCGAGCTCGGCCCCGGGCCCCGGTGGTCGCCCGCCGGCGCCCTCGTCACGATCGAGGACGTCGCTGGCTGGCGTCGCGTCGTCATCGACGGGGAGCCGGTGACGCCCGACGGCTGGCAGGTGCGGGGCGTCGTGGCGACGTTCGCCGACGCGGTCGTCGTGACGGCCTCCCACGAGCCCACCGAGGTCCAGGTCGTGCGGGTCGGCACCGACGGCTCGCTCGAGCAGGTCACGCAGGGACGCGGCGTGCACGGCGCGGTCGTCGGCGGCGCCACGACCGTCATCACCCGTACGAGCCTCGCGGACACGCTGGTGCACCACACGGTCCACCACGACCTCGGCGCGGAGTCCGCCACGCCCAGCACCCTGACGAACGTCTCGGTCCCCCTCCCCGTCACCCCGTCGGTCCACCTGCTCAGCGCCGGTCCCCACGAGCTCCGCACCGCCGTGGTCTTCCCCACCGGGCACGAGCCGGGCACCCGGCTGCCGGTGCTGCTCGACCCGTACGGCGGCCCCGGTGCGCAGCGCGTGTGGGCGTCGGCCCGGGCCTTCGCCGAGGCGCAGTGGCTCGCCGACCAGGGCTTCGTCGTCGTCGTGGCCGACGGCCGGGGGACGCCGGGTCGCGGCAGCGCCTGGGACCGGGCGATCCACCACGACTTCGCCGGCGTCACGCTCGACGACCAGGTCGAGGCCCTCACCGCCGTCGCGGCGGCCTTCCCCCACGACGTCGACACCGGACGGGTCGGCATCACGGGCTGGTCGTACGGGGGGTACCTCGCGGCGCTCGCCGTGCTGAAGCGCCCGGACGTGTTCCACGCCGCGGTCGCCGGCGCCCCCGTGACCGAGTGGCGCCTCTACGACACCTGCTACACCGAGCGGTACCTCGGCCACCCCGGCGAGGTCCCGGACGTGTACGACCGGAACTCGCTGCTGCCGCTGGCCGCCGGACTCGAGCGCCCGCTGATGCTGATCCACGGCCTCTCCGACGACAACGTCGTCGCGGCCCACACGCTCCAGCTGTCGTCGGCGCTGCTGGCTGCCGGCCGCCCGCACACCGTGCTGCCGCTGTCGGGCGTGACCCACATGACCCCACAGGAGACCGTGGCCGAGAACCTCAAGCTGCTCCAGGTCCAGTTCCTGCGCGAGCACCTGGCCTGACCCGCCCGGGCGGGAGACGCAGCGGACCCCCGCACCGAGTCGGTGCGGGGGTCCGCTGCGTCAGGCGGTGGGTCAGCCCTGGCGCTGGGCCAGCGCTGCGTCGACCTCCGGGTCACCGAGCTGGCCGAGCCACTCGAGCATGCCCGGGTAGGCCTGCGGGTTGCCGGCCGCGGCCGGTCGCGCCTGCGGGTGGTTCTGCACCAGGTCGGCGAGCTCGGCCTGCGAGATCGTCGGGTCCGACGCGCGCTGCACGATCGGGTCGACCGCGACCTGCTCGGTCGGCGCCTCGCCCACCGGGATCTGCTGCGTCGGCGTGGGCTCCTGCGGGGCCTCGAACGACGGAGCCGGAGCCGGAGCCGGGGCGGGGGCGGGCGCAGCCGGTGCCGGGGCGGGCGCGTTCACGATCGGGGCCGTCGGGGCCGGGGCACCCGGGAGCGGGGCTCCGGCGGCGGGGCCCGCCGCCTGTGCGTTGGCGAACAGCTTCTTGGCGCCGCCACCGATCGTGCTGGTGCCCGTGATCGCGAAGGCGATGAAAAGCGCCGCCAGGATCGCACCGAGCCAGGTGTGGGCCGGCAGCGACTGCGAACCGTTCAGGCCGACGAAACCGGGCGAGCCCTCGTCGATGATGGCCATGATGATCGACGCGACGATGACGAGGACCGCCCACACGGCCACCGCGAAGAGCGGCAGCGTCTTGGCGCCCGTCGACGACGTCGTGACGAAGCCGAACACGGCGACGCCTCCCGCCAGCACCGAGATGATGAGCGACACGATGACGGCCGCCCCGAAGTCGTCGCCGGCGATGCCGATGAAGACCGCGCCCAGCACGTGGAGGAGCGAGGCGAGCGCGAGCAGCAGGAAGCCCGCCTTGGCCGCACCGGCCAGCGAGATCGGGTGCGACGCACCACCGGTGGCACGCGAGGCGCCGGGCGACAGCGCCGCGGCCGCTGCACCGACCAGCAGGAAGGCGCCGAAGCCCGGGAGCTGGAAGCTCTCGAACCCGCCCAGGATCGTGATGAAGCCCGTGAGCTGCGAGGCGTTCTCGCCGTCGATGTGCAGCATGCCGAGCACGAGCACGATCAGGCCGAGCCCGGCGATGAGCGCAATGCCCGCAGGCTTGGACATCAGCGCCAGGACCGCGCCGTAGGCCAGCAGGGCGGTGTAGACCATCGCCCCGATGACGAAGACGATGATCTCCGGCGCCTCGGCACCGAAGTCGTTGAGGTCACCGATGAAGATCAGCGACGTGATCAGCGCGAGCAGCGCGGACAGGGCGACGAGGCCGCCCGTGACGTAGACCCAGATCTTGTCGCTGGGAGCCAGCGACGCAGGCGGCAGCTCGTGCTTGCGCGGCTGGGCCACAAGGATCGCGGCGAACAGCCCGACGGCGACACCGACGCCGACCAACCGGTCGTCGGCGAGGTCGAGGATCACGACGACGAGGATGCTGATGAAGTACGGGACGGTGGCGCCGAGACGGATCAAGCCGTTGGTGCGGGGGTTCCAGGCCTGCCCGAACACGCCGAGCTTCCACAGGTACGTGGCCGCGAGCGAGATCAGGGCGAGGGCGAGCGACACGTCGACGAACCAGAGGTTGGCGCCGCTGTTGATCCCGGCGTCGAAGTTCCAGTCGTAGAACAGGGCCGTCACCAGGAGCACCAGCGCGGCGACGTCGCGCAGGACGTCGGAGAGCGGGAGTCCGGAGAAGGGGTTGGAGACCTGGGCCGGCGCGCCGGGAGCCTGCTGGTACTGCGGCTGCGGCTGCTGCGGTGGATAGGGCTGCGAAGTCATGAGCAGCACCCTAGCCCGATCGGGCCATGTCAGCAGTGCCGCGTCCGCCTCCTGGCATGGGGACCAGTCCCCCGCCTCATTCCCGCTTGAGCCGCTTCGGGGCGTCGGGCAGCTCGGGCCCGGCGGGAGGCCCCGTGTCGGGTCCGTCCGGGAGCCGTTCGTCGCCGGGCATCCAGCCGCCGTACACGTCGACCATCTCGACGACGCGGTCGTCGAAGGGGGTCACCGTGAGGACCCAGGCCTGGTCCTCGGCGTCGTCGTCGCCGGCGAACGCCTCCCGACGCAGGTCGGTGGTGTAGCCCTCCGACTGCAGGGCCTTGACGAGCTCGGTCGCGTCGTCCGCCTCGTCGAAGAAGATCTCGGGGCCGGGTGCCGACACGTCGCCTACCCCCGGATGAGCGCGAGCACCTGGTCGCGCACCGTGGCCATGGTGGCCTCGTCGTCGCCCTCGACGTTGAGGCGCAGCAGCGGCTCGGTGTTCGAGGCGCGGACGTTGAACCACCACGTGTCGGCCGTGACGGTCAGGCCGTCGAGCCGGTCCTGCTGCTGGTCGGCGTACGTGTCGACGAGGCGCGCGATGACCTCGTCCGCATCGGTGACGGTGCTGTTGATCTCGCCGGACGCCGCGTAGCGCGAGAACTGCTCCATGAGCTGCGAGACCGTGCCGTCCGACTCGGCGAGCGCGCCCATGACGTGCAGCGCCGCCAGCATGCCGGAGTCGGCGAGGTAGAAGTCGCGGAAGTAGAAGTGGCCCGAGTGCTCGCCGCCGAAGACCGCGTCGGTGCGCGCCATCTCGGCCTTGATCAACGAGTGGCCCACGGGCGTGCGGACGGCGGTGCCGCCGTTCTCGGTGATGATCTCGGGCACCGCGCGCGAGCAGATGACGTTGTGCAGGATCGTGGCGCCGGGCTGCTGCGCGAGGTACCGGGTGCCGATCAGCGCCGTGATGGCCGACGGCGCCACGAGCTCGGCGCGCTCGTCGACCACGAAGCAGCGGTCGGCGTCGCCGTCGAACGCCAGGCCCAGGTCGGCTCCGTGCTCGGTGACGGCGGCCTGGAGGTCGACGAGGGTGGAGGCGTCGAGCGGATTGGCCTCGTGGTTCGGGAAGGTGCCGTCGAGCTCGAAGTAGAGCGGCACGACCTCGACGTCGATCTTGTCCAGGACGGCGCTCGCGGTGTGGCCCGCCATGCCGTTGCCCGCGTCCACGACGACCTTCAACCGGCGACCCGAGACCGGCGCCAGGGACACGACCAGCTCGGCGTAGTCCTCGAGGAAGTCGCGCTCGGTGAGCTGGCCACGCAGCGCGCCCACCGGCTGGTCGAGCAGGTTGCCCGCCGCCTCAGCGATGGTCCGCAGGCCGGTGTCGAGACCGATCGGACGGGCGCCGGCGCGGCACACCTTGAAGCCGTTGTACCCGGCGGGGTTGTGGCTGGCCGTGATCATGATGCCGGGCAGGTCGAGCTGGCCGGACGCCGCGTAGAGCAGGTCGGTCGACGCCAGGCCCACCAGCAGGACGTCGCCACCCTGGGCGCGGATGCCGTCGGCCATCGCGGCCGCGAGGTCGGGCGACGAGTCGCGCATGTCGTGCCCCAGGACGACTGTGCCCCCACCCTCGCTCACGCCGACCTCGTCGGCGTAGGCGCGGCCGAAGGCCAGTGCGAGCTCGGCGTCGAGCTGGTCCGGGGTCGTGCCGCGGACGTCGTACGCCTTGGTCACGGCAGCGAAACGGGGGTGCATGGGGTGGAGATCTCCTGCGGTCGACCGACGGGGTGGCACGAGCCTAGTGGTGCCCCGGGATCCGCACGCCCCCAACGCGCCCTCGACCGGCCGGGGTCAGTCGCGTGGGGGGACCGAGCGGAGTCCGGGAGGTCCCGGGGGCTCCGGCTCGCGCCGGGACGGTCGACCCGCCTCGCGCACCGCGTCGGCCAGGGCCAGCAGGTCGTCGCGGGACGGCTCGCTCGCGCCGGTGTCGATCGCCAGTCGGATGACGTTCCACCCCTGCGGCACGGAGAGCCGCTGCGCGTGCTCGACACACAGGTCGTACGTGTGCGGCTCGGCCGCCGTGGCGAGCGGTCCGATGACCGCCGTCTGGTCGGCGTAGACGTACGTGAGGGTGGCGACAGCCGCGTTCGGGCAGGCGGCTCGGGTACAGCGTCGGACACTCACGCGCCGAGAGTACCTCGCGGAGCGGTCGCGTCTGGCTAGGCTCGCACCGTGGGTCATCCTCCGCGCGACACGCGCCGCTTCGTCGGCCCCGGGCTGGAGCCGGTCGTCCTCGGGCCCCGTCCCGGGCGACTCCGCGACCGTCGCGGACGTGGGCCGCGCGGACCCCTCGCGCTGCCGGGACCCCTGTCGCCCGCCAGCGTGCCCCTGCACCGCTCCCCCCGCGACGCCTTCGACCGCATCGTGTCGGAGGTCCTCGCCACCCTCGAGCCCCACTTCGAGCGCGAGACCGACGACGTCGACGTCGTCGTCGAGGAGGCACCGCTCCTCCCGCCGGAGTGGGACGAGCGCGTGCCGAGCAGCGTCGTCGCCCAGCACCTGACGCCCGCGCGGCTCGTCCTGTACCGGCTCCCGCTGAGCCGCGGCTGCACCACGCGCGCCGACCTCGAGGAGGCGGTCTGGGAGGCCATGCTCGACGGGCTCGCCCAGGTCTGGCACGTCCCCCCGGAGTCGCTCGACCCGCGGTAGAGCGCGCCGCTCGTCCCTCGCGGCATCACCGGTTCGTACCTCACCGGAGCCGGGCTTCGCCCGGGCGCCTGCCTCGCTTCGCTCGGCCCGTGGATCCGACGGTCGCGGGCGAGGCCTCAGCGCCGCGGGTGGTGGTCAGAACCCCGGTTGGACGTCGGGGCCGAGGGCGGTGAGGGGGGCCTCGACCAGGGCGAGCAGCGAGAGCAGGGTGTCGACCCGGTAGACGGCGGTGCCGTGCACCGGGGCATCAGCCCACACCACGACGTAGGCGACGTCGGGCGAGGCGAAGGCCTCCGGGTCGGCGAGGTCGACCGTGCCCAGGACCTCGTGGCCCACCCCGACGGTCGTCGACCCGACCGCCGTCATGCTCGCGTCGAAGGCCTCGACCGTCACCTGCGCCTCCGTGTCGTCGGCGAGCAGCTGCAGCACGGGACGCACGGTCCCCGAACCCGTCGCGACCGGCACGACGACCGGTCCCGTGAACGCGGGCGCGCCGGTGGCGTAGGCGAAGTCACGATCGGACGGGGTGACGCGGACGACCGAGAGCACCGGCTCGTCCGACGTGATCCGGAGGGCGGTCGCGTCGGTGCCCGAGGCCGGAGGCAGGGGCAGCACGATCACCGTGCCGGCCGGGACCTGCACGGCGTCCAGCCCCTCCGGCACGAAGTCGGCGTCGGCCCCGGTCTGGTTGACCGTGACGGTCGCCACCGTCGAACCCGGATTGGCGAGCAGCACCGATCGCGTGGCCGCTGCGGCGACGCCGGGCAGCACGGTCTCGGTCGACGGCTCCCCCGACGACGCCAGCACCTCGGAGCCGGCCAGCACCGACGTGGAAGTGTCGACGAGCGAGGTCGTGACGGCGCCGCGCATGCGTGTGACGTGGACGGCGACGTCGTCGACACCGACCGCCAGGTCGCTGATCGGCACCGTGCGTGTCTGGCCCGGCTCCACCACGATGCCGGTCTCGTCGACCGCGTCGATCGGACCCGCCGGACCCCACAGCTCGACGTCGACGCTGCCGACCACGTCCGCGACGTTCGTGAGGACCAGGGAGGAGGCATGCCGCTCGCTCGTGCCGGCGCCGAGGTACCAGGACTCGTCGGCGACGTCCGGGCACGAGGTGACGACCAGGCCGTTCCCGGGCGCGAGCTGACCGGCGGCGAACGCGACTCCACCGCCCGCCCCCTGCTGCCGCACGATCGCGGCGTCGCCCGTGCCCGCCGCCGCGGTCCACATGGTCGGGTCGAGCTCGGTGGTGGTGGACTCCTCGCCCGTGAGGGTCGTGACCGCGCTCGTGTCGCCCGCCTCGGGCCGGCCGACCGACGCCGTCAGCCCGTTCTGCAGCGGGCAGGCCGCCACCGACGACACCAGGGAGACCTCGCTCGGGCCCGTGGGATCGGGATCGCCCGGACCGATCACGACCCCGACGACCACCAGGAGCACGCCCACCAGCGGCAGGGCCAGGGCCTTCAGCGCCTCCACGTCCAGCCGGCGCTGCACCGCACGACGCCGGCTCATGCCCGCACCGCAGCGGCGGTCTCGTCGTCGACCTCGTCGGCGTAGGGCTCGGGCTCGGGACGCCGGCGGACGGGCGCGGTGAGCACGAGGGCCAGGAGCCAGACGGCGACCTGCACGACACCCAGCCCCACGCGCCACCAACCCGCGTCACGCGACGGGTCACCGGCCTCGCTTTCGATGGTCCACACCCGCGACGCGGGGCTCTCGCTGCCGGCCGGCTGCATCGAGGGGGCGGAGTCGACGCGCGAGGCGAGGCGGTCGTCGGCGTCGGGCAGGTAGACGGCCGTGATGCCCGCGTCGAGCAGGGCCTGCACGTCGTCGGCCGAGGGAGCGCTGAGCAGACGGTCGACCGCGGTGCCGACGGACCTCGAGGTGTCGGACGCCCGGATCATGGCCTCCTCGCCGAGCTCCAGTCCACCACCGCGCACCACGGTGTAGCGGACTCCGTCGGCGAGGTCGCCGCGGACGACGAGGGTCGAGCCGTCACGCCCGGCCAAGTAGGCCGGGACGATCTCGGCAGCGTCGTCGGTCAGCGGGTCGGCCGACCCGCGCACCAGCCAGTGGACGCCCGCGACGACCGGGAAGACGAGCGCCACGGCGACGACTCCCGCGGCGAGCCGGCGGGGCATGAACTCCAGCTCCTCGGAGGCCAGCAGTGCGGCGCCGAGCATCGCGCCGAGGAAGATGCCGGACGGCAGCGCCAGGGTCGGCGTGATGTCCTGGGCTCCGCTCGGGGTGCCGTAGGTGACCAGGTGTCCCAGGACCGCGGCCGCGAGGCCGATCAGGCCGATCGCCCACGCCCAGCGCACCTCGTCGCGCGTCAACGCGGGCAGCAGGGCCAGCACGCCGATCACGACGATCGAGACGCCCATCCAGCCGGGGGCCGAGCCCGAGCCGGACCAGCCGCCGAGCACGGCGGACGGCAGTGAGGTGTCGGCCGAGACCGCCACGCCCGCGTCCCACCACAGGCGGGTGGGATGAAGAGCCCGCTGGGCAAGCCAGGGACCCAGGAGCACGGCGGCGACGCCGAGCGCACCGGCCGTGTGGACCGCGAGCGAACGCAGCTCCTCGTGCCCCCGGCGCGCGACGAGCACCATCACGAGGGCCACCACCGTCATCGCGAGCACCAGCGGCGCGAACGCAGCACCCACGGCGGTCCAGATCCCGAGCCGGAGCGCGGTCTGCCAGTGCGGCGCTGCCACGAGCTGCACGGCCAGGTTGACGATGACCGGCGCCACCACGAGACCCAGGACGGTCCCGATCCGACCCTGGTCGATCGCTCCGCCGGCCGCGACCACCAACGCGTACGACACCGCGAACAGGATGCGGGCCGGACGCTGACTGCTGACGAGCCGGGCGAGCCGGTGCGCCGTCAGTCCCGCGAGGACCGGCGCCAGCAGGAGCAGCACCCAGATCAGGATCTCGGGCGCGAACCAGACGGGGACAGCCGCGAGCCCGAGCAGCAGCACGTAGGGCGGGGCGAAGGCGAGCGACGGCAGGCCGGTGTCGGTCGCACCGCGGAGCACGAGGTCCCACCACCCGCCCGCCGTGCCCGGGGCCGGCAGGAGCGCGCCTCCGGTCAGACCTGGCGTGAGCGGACGAGCGGCGATCACGGCAGCGACGGTCAGCAGGGCCGTGGCCGTGAGCCAGGGCCGGCGCCGCCAGATCGAGGGTCCCTCGTCGAGCTCGGGCTCCTCGTCGCCCTCGGTGTCCGGGGCGTAGGTGCGGCGTCCGACCGTCTCGGTGGTCTCCGGTCGCACGGCCGCGCGGACCGCCTCGACGAGGCCGTCCCACGAGTGCTGGTACGGCTGCCACCACGGGGGGAACAGGTGGGCGATGTCCTCGTGGCCGCGGCGCGCCGTGGACTGGCGCCAGCGTCGCGCCTGCTTCAGGCGGCCGGGGTGCAGGTAGATGGCCCGCAACGACAGCAGCTCGTCGGCGGCGCCCTCGGGGTCTCGGCCGACGAGCTGGCCCACGAAGCGCAGCAGGGTGCCGAAGAACAGACGGACGTACTGCCACGCGAAGCGCCGCGTGGACACGTTCGCCAGCACGGTGAACATCTCGGCCCGCCGGCGTTCGTGGTGCGGCGGATCGCCCGCACCGCGCTCGCGGACCCGGCGCCGGCTGGCCTCCGCGTGGAACACGACCGCGGCAGGTGCCGTGCGGACGCGGTGTCCGGCCCGGTTGGCCCGCCACCCGAGGTCGAGGTCGTCGGCGAACAGCGGGAGCTCGGGATCGAGCCCTCCCAGCTCGTCCCAGACGTCGCGGCGCACGAGCATGCCGGCCGTGTTGACCGCGAGCACGTCCTCGGCCCAGTCGTGCTGACCTGCGTCGGGCTCGCCCGTCTCGAGGCCGGTCTCGCGCGAGGCCGTGCCGGAGATCGTCAGGCCAACCTCCAACAGGCGGCGCAGCGAGGGCCACTCGCGAATCTTGGGTCCCACGACGGCGATGTCGTCGGCCGAGGTGGCCTCGTCGAGCAGCGCCGCCAAGGTGCCGGGCGTGACCGTGACGTCGTCGTGGAGCAGCCAGATCCAGTCGGTCCGCGGCAGCTCCGAGAGCCCGAGGCGGACGGCCTGGCCGAAGCCCGTGCCCGACGGCGCGTACGTGATGCGCTCGGCGCCGAAGGAGCGGCGCAGCAGCTCGGCCGAGCCGTCGGTGGAGCTGACATCGACCGCGTGCCATGCGGTGGGAGCGTGATTCAGGCCGGCCAGGGACGACAGGACCTTGGGGAGCCAGGTCGCTCCGTCATGGCTGACGAGGACCGCAGCGACCGAGGGTGGACTGCTCCTCCATGCCGAGATCACCTGCTCGTCGTCCACGAGCATCGACACTACTGGACCAGCGGTTGAGCCCTCAGGCGCGCTTCTTGAGCTTGCGGCGCTCGCGTTCGGACAGTCCGCCCCAGATGCCGAAGCGCTCGTCGTGCTGCAGCGCGTAGTCGAGGCAGGTGCTGCGGACGTCGCACGTCAGGCAGACGCGCTTCGCCTCGCGGGTGGACCCACCCTTCTCGGGGAAGAACGCCTCTGGATCAGTCTGGGCGCACAGTGCGCGCTCCTGCCACAGGAGTTCTTCGGTGTCGCCCACCGGCAGGCCCAGATCGAATGACATGCATGTGATTACAGTCCCTCAACTGCCACACGTCAAGCCGAATGGTCAAGATTCAGGCCCTCGACGGCGTGTCGCAGCGCCGTTGCGGCACGATGGGACCCATGCGACTCGTCCTGCTCGCCGGTGCTCCCGGCACGGGCCTCGCCCGAGAGCTCGCCGATCGGTGCGAGCTCACGGTCGTCGCTCCCACCACCCGCGACTCCTGGGCCGACGGTCTGAAGCGTTCCCCCGACATCGACGCCTTCCTCGGCGACCCTGCCCACGAACCCACCTACGGCGTCGCCCGGGCGCTCGAGGAGCTGGCGTTCGGCGCCGCCTGGCAGCGGGCGCACGACGACGAGATCGCCCTGCGGATCATGCGAACCGAGCTGCTGCACGCCGACTTCACCCTGACCGACGCCGTGGCCGCGCTCGCGCAGCGTCGCAGCCTGGGATTCACGCTGCTCCCGCTCAGCGACGACCGGGGCGAGATGCGCTACGTCGTGACCGATGAGGACGGCTCCCGGGCGGTGCACCACGACGAGTACCACGCCGCGCTGCCCGTCGGCGACGCCCCGGAGCCCGCCGTGGTCGCCCTCACGTGGGCCGTCACCGACCGGGTCGTCGAGGCCGTCCAGGCGTCGCACGAGACCACCGTCGCCGTGCTGGGCTCCGACCCCGTGATCCGCCACGCGGTGGAGACCGTCGCGGCGCGCGTGCCGGAGGCGCGCTTCGTCGACGTGACCCAGGCGGGTGTCGCGGAGGTCCTCCGTGCCGTCACGACGCCCCGATGACGGGTCCCGCCGTGGCTGACACCCTGGTCGACCTGGCAACCCGCGTCCGCCGGCCGACCTCGCCGCTCGTGACGTACTACGACCTCGACACGGGCGAGCGCGTCGAGCTCAGCGGCGTCACGACCGCGAACTGGGTCGCCAAGACCGCCAACTTCCTGATCGACGAGCTCGACGCCGAGATCGGCACCCGCGTGCGGATCGGCCTGCCGACCCACTGGCTGCGCGTCGTCTGGCTCCTGTCCGCGTGGCAGGTGGGGGCGGTCGTGGTCGAGCGTGACGCCCAGATCGCCGTCACCGGGCCCGACCTCGAGGCCGACGAGCCCGATCGCGTCGCCTCGGCGCTCCTGCCGTTCGGCGTCCGGTTCCCCGAGCCGCCCGCGGGGTTCTGGGACATCGGCGTCGAGGTGCCGGGCCACCCCGACATCTACCTCGGCCTGTCCTTCCCCGGCCCCGCCGACGCCGCGGTCGAGCTGGCGGACCTCGCGGGCACGCACGCCGACCTGCTCGCGACTCCCCCGGACGACCGTCGTCTGGTGCTGACGGAGGGCGACGTGGCCCGCGACGCATCGCTCCTGGTGGCGGCCTGCCGCGGCGGCGGCTCCCTCGTGCTGTGCCGTGGCGGTGGTACCGACGCACTGGAGCGCACGGCCGTTCAGGAGCAGGCCACCGTCTGGACCCCGACTGTTTGAATCGGCCGCCTAGCGTCCGGTGGCGTGGTGACCACCGACCGTGACGCGCTCGTCCCCGTGACGACGCAGGGCCCGACGACGCTGGGCCCGACGACGCTGGGCCCGGTGCCGTTGACGCTCGTCGGAGGTCGTCCGCCGCTTCCGGAGTACCTCCGGCAGGTCTGGGCACGCCGATCCTTCATCTACGCGCTCGCCCGGTTCCGGATCGAGGCCGAGAACCAGCAGAACCGTCTCGGCATGGCCTGGGTCGTGCTCAAGCCGCTGCTCAACGCCGGCCTCTACGGCACGATCTTCGGCGTCCTGCTCGCGAGCGGGCGGCCACCCCACTTCGTCGAGTTCCTCGTGATCGGGGTGTTCCTGTTCGAGTTCTTCGCGACCTCGTTCACGAGCGGGGCGAAGTCCATCACGACCAACACCGCCCTGGTCCAGAGCCTGGCCTTCCCCCGGATGGCGCTGCCGATCGCCGTGGTGCTGCAGCGGCTGCTGCAGTTCGTGCCGATGCTGGCGATCATGCTCGCGGTGGTCGCCGCGTTCGGGCATCCCGTGAGCGCGACCTGGCTTCTGCTCGTGCCCCTCACCGGGCTGTTCTTCCTGTTCAACACGGGCCTGGCGCTCGTCGCCGCCCGGCTCACGGTGCACGTGCGCGACCTCAGCAACCTGCTGCCCTTCGTCACGCGCCTCACCTTCTACATGACCGGCATCTTCTTCAGCATCGAGCAACGCTTCGCCGACGACCCCCTGGTGCTCCGGATCGCGTCCTTCGTCCCCCTGCACGAGTTCCTCACGCTGGCGCGCGGGATCCTGCTCGACGACCCGGCCTTCGAGGCACCCCCGGAGTTCTGGCTGTACGCCAGCGCGTGGTCGGTCGCGGTCCTCGTGGTGGGCGTGCTCTTCTTCTGGGCCGCGGAGGAGCGCTATGGCCGCACCGACTGAGACCGGGCGCCGGCCCGTCGTGGTGGTCGACGACCTGCACGTGGAGTACCGGGTCCTCGCCACGGGCAAACGGGCCTCGTCCCGTGACTCCCGCGGCGGCCTGCTGCACCGCGGGCGCAGCACCCGCACCGTCCACGCGCTGCGGGGCGTCGACCTCACGATCCACGAGGGCGACAGCGTCGGCGTGATCGGCGCCAACGGCTCGGGCAAGTCGACGCTCATGCGCGCGATCGTGGGCCTCACGCCGGCGACCCGGGGCACGGTGAGCGCCGCCGGTCGGCCCAGCATGCTGGGGGTCGGCGCAGCCCTCGTCAAGGAGCTCTCCGGGTCGCGCAACATCATCCTGGGCGGGCTGGCGCTCGGCTTCTCCCGCGAGGACATCGAGGCCCGCCACGACGACATCGTCGCCTTCGCGGGCCTGGAGGAGTTCATCGACCTGCCGATGCGCACGTACTCCTCCGGCATGACCGCACGGCTCAAGTTCGCCCTGGCGACCGCCCGCGACCACGACATCCTGATCGTCGACGAGGCACTCGCCGTGGGCGACAAGGCGTTCCGCACGAAGAGCGAGCGCCGCATCCGGGAGATCCGTGACGACGCCGGCACGGTGTTCCTCGTGAGCCACTCGATGAAGTCGATCCGCGACACCTGCAGCCGCACGGTGTGGATCGAGCGCGGCCGGGTCGTCATGGACGGCCCGACCGACGAGGTCGTCGACGCGTACGAGGCGACGTAGGGGCCAGGGTCCCCGACGGCTGTGAGTGGTGCCGAACAGGCGGCCACGGACAACGGCGCCGGCGGGCCGCGCCTCCGCCCCGGACCGGGTGACAGTTGGACCGACGGTGAGGCATTCAGGTCGTTGTGCCGACCGCGATGCATCGTCCTCGGTCCGCGGCGGTGGGCCGCAGCCCCGGGGCACCTCGTCCCGTGGTCCATGCCGCTCGTCCGGCACCATGGCCGGCGGTCAGGTGACGGATGGTTTCGAGGCTCGCGCCGCAGGCGGCACTCACACCTCAACCGGCGGTGGATTCGCTCAGCAGGTCTCGGCGAGGTTGGCGGTGTCGTTGGCGAGGGTCGGGTCGGCCGCCGCCTCCTCCGCGGAGCGCTCCGGCTGCGGGAGCACCGCGGTGACGGTCTCGAAGGCCGACGGCGGCGCGTCCTGGCCCTCCGCGATCGTGATCGCGTCGTTCACGAGCTGGCGGACGACGTCGAAGTCGGGGTCGGTCGTGTCGATGGCCGGCGGCACGATCGAGACGGTCGAGATCGGGTTCTTGCGGGCCTCCAGGGCCAGCCCGGCGAACTGGTCCAGCTCGGACGCCGGGATGTCGGTCGACAGCAGCGACGCGCTGCTCTCGGCGATGTCCTGCACGTTGAGCAGGACCTTCTGGGGGCTCAGCTGCGACAGCATCGCGTTCATGACGCACTTCTGGCGACCCATGCGCGCGAAGTCGTTGTCGGCCTTGCGGCTGCGCGCGTACCAGAGCGCCTCCTCACCGCTGAGCTCCTGCTCGCCGACCTCGATCCATCCGCGGGTCCGCTCGTTGATGCCACTCTTGGGGGTGCGCTGCTTGACGTCGACCGTGACGCCGCCGACCGCGTCGATCAGCCGGGAGAAGCCCTCCATGTTGATCGAGGCGTGGTAGCTGATCGTGAGTCCGGTGATCTCCTGCACCGCCTGGGTCGTGGCCAGCAGGCCCGGGTCGGCGGTGTCGCCGAAGAGCTCGGCGTGGTCGTTGGCCCACGTGCTGATGCCGTTGAGGTAGTAGCCCTCGTCCTCGTCCTCGCTGATGAATCCGTCGGGGAACTGGTCGTGCATCACGGTGCCGTCCGGGAAGGGCACTCGCTGCAGGTTGCGCGGCAGGCTCACGATGACGGTCCGCCCGGTCTCGGCGTCCACGCTCGCGACGTTGATCGAGTCGGGACGCATGCCGTCGCGGTCGGAGCCGGAGTCACCGCCCAGCAGCAGGATGTTGTACCGGCCGTCCGTGGCGTCACTGACCTCCTCGGACGCGAAGACCGTGCCGATCAGGTGGTTCTGGGCGGCCAGCACGTTGGCGGCGAAGAGCAACGACCCGGCCACGACGAAGCACAGGACCCCGTTGACCGCCGTGACCGCGAGGCGACGACGCTGCGGCAGGCGCAGCGGCATGCCGAGGCGCCACGCGTCGAGCAGCAGCACGACCCAGGCGATCGCGACGGCCGTGAGGATCCATCGGCCCAGGAACAGGATGCGCTGGTCGAGGACCAGGCTCAGGAACAGCGACCGCGACAGGAGCGCGACCAGCAGACCGAGCGCGGCCACCGCGACGAGGCTCAGCCAGACCCGCAGCGCGACGCGTCCGACCCGCCGGTCACCCGCCGCGATCTGGGCCGAACCGGGCACCACGACGGTCATGACGAGGAGTACGAGGGCCCGGCGGAACTGCACGCGCGCCGACGCGTCGGCGGCGGTGCGCGGGGGCGCGACGGATCTCGCGCTCGAGCGATCGTCAGGCATGTCGTCCTCACGGGGGAAGGTGCTGAGCGCGACCAGTGGACCACAGAAGTCTCGACCTCGACTTGAGGGCACGCCGGGGTGTGGCGCACTTTTTCGCGACGCCAGGGGTGACGGATCGCTGACGTCCCTGCCTCGGCTAGCGGACGGCGCTACCGTTCTGGCATGCCGCAACAGCCGAGCGACGGGTACGACTGGCTCTACGACGGGAAGCCGTCCACCGCACCTCGCCGTGACGCGCCCGCACCGCCGTCGCAGCTGCCGCCGCCGAACCTTCCACCACCGGGCCGTCGGGCTCCCGCGCCGCCGGCCGGGGGGCGCCCGCGCTCGACGCGTCGCTGGTGGATCCGGATCCCGCTGCTGCTGCTCGTGCTGTGGCTCGTCTTCCTCGTGGCCACCCCGTTCTGGGCCCTGCGCACCACGTCACGCGTCGACGTGGCCCCGGGCGGCGAGCGTCCCGGTGACCAGCCGGGGACGACCTACCTCGTCGTGGGCTCGGACAGTCGCGCCGGACTCACGCCCGAGGAGCAGGCCCAGCTCGCCACCGGCGGCGACGAGGGGGGCAACGGCCGCACCGACACGATCATGATCCTGCACGTCGGTGACGGGCCCGCCCTGCTGCTGTCGGTGCCGCGCGACTCGCTCGTGGACGTCCCGGGCTACGGCACCACCAAGATCAACGCCGCCTACTCCTACGGCGGCCCCTCGCTGCTGACCCAGACCGTCGAGCAGAGCACCGGGCTGCGGATCGACGGGTATCTCGAGATCGGCTTCGGTGGCCTGGTCAAGGTCGTCGACGCTGTCGGCGGGGTCGAGATCTGCCCCGCCGAGGCCATCACGGACCCCGACGCGGGTCTCGACGTCGCCGCGGGCTGCCAGGAGGCCGACGGAGCCACCGCGCTCGGCTACGCGCGCTCGCGGCACTCCTACGCGACGCAGGACATCCAGCGGGTGCAGGCGCAGCGCGAGGTCATGGGCAGCCTCGCCGGTGAGATCAAGAGCCCGTCGAGCGTCCTGAACCCCTTCCGCTACGTCGCGATCAACAAGGGCGGAGCCGCCTCCCTGACGATCGGCGAGGACGTCAGCACCTTCGACCTGGTGCGCTTCGCCCGCGGCCTCTCGTCGGCCATGAGCGGCGACGGCCTGAACTGCACCGTGCCGCTGCGCGACTTCTCCGTGCGGTGGGACGCCGAGCGCGCCGGGCAGATGTTCGAGCTCGTCGCGACCGACCGGACCAGCGACATCGGCGACCTGTGCACCGCCGACGGGCTGCCCGCATCGGGCTGACGATGACGCACGACACGAGGGTCAGGCGCCGGTGGTGGCTGCCCGGGGCCCTCGTGCTCGCGGTCGCCCTCGGGCTGGTCGTCGTGGAGCCCGGCAGCGACGGGGCCCGCGCCGGTGATCAGCGGTCGATGGTCGTCGTGGGCGACTCGATCTCGGCGAGCTACGACGACGAGCCCGGCAGCCCGCTGCAGGCGTGGTGGAGCCTCGTGGCCCGCGAGCTCGGCTACACGCCGACCGTGCTCGCGGAGGCGGGTTCGGGCTACCAGCGACCGGGCGCCGGCTGCTCGGGCACCGCGTTCGGCGACCGGCCCGGCGTGTTCGACCAACCGCCACCGGACCTGGTCCTGGTCGAGGGCGGCCGCAACGACTGGGCGCGGTGCGACGGCACCGACCTGGTCGAGGTCGACCCCGAGGCCGTGCTCGCCGCCGCGGACGAGTTCCTCGGCCGGCTGACGCGCGCCTATCCCGATGCACGCGTCGTCGTGCTTGCGCCACCCTGGGGACCCCTGCACCAGCAGTACGTCGACGGCGTCACCGACGCGATCGAGACCGCGGCGGAGCGCCACGACTGCGACTTCGTGCGCATGGACGGCGTCCTGCCCGCCGCGCGCACCACGGATGGCGCCCACCCCGACATTGCCGGCAGCGCGGCCATCGCCGACACCGTCGTGCAGGCGTTGCGCTAGGCCAGAAGCGACGCGACGCGCGGCGCGATCGCGCCCAGCGCGTGACCTCGATGGCTGATCCGGTCCTTCTCGGCCGGCTCCAGCTCCGCGGTGGAGACGTCGTAGCCCGTCGCCGCGAACAAGGGGTCGTAGCCGAAGCCGCCCCCGCCGAAGGGGGCGTGCAGGATGCGGCCGGGCATCTCGCCGTGCTCCACGACCTCGGTGCCGTCCGGCAGGCAGAGCGCGACGGCGCACACGAATCGGGCCGTGCGCCGGACGTCGGGCACGTCCGAGAGCTGGCTCAGCACCAGGTCGTTGTTGGCCCGGTCCTTGTCCGCACCACTGATGCCGGACCACCGGGCCGACAGCACCCCGGGCATACCGTTGAGGGCGTCGATGCAGAGCCCGGAGTCGTCCGCCAGGGCGGGCAGACCCGTGACCTCGACGCACGCCCGGGCCTTGATGAGCGCGTTGCCCGCGAACGTCGGGTCGGTCTCCGCAGGTTCGTCGTAGGACGCGACGTCGGCGAGCCCGAGCACCGTGAGTCCGGGCACGAGCGGAGCCAGGATGCGCTGCAGCTCGGCCAGCTTCTTGGCGTTGTTCGACGCCAGGACGACCCGCGTCCCGCCCGTCGCGTCTTCGCTCATCGAGCGAGGGCGTCCAGCTGCAGGCGCGTGAGCTCGGCACAGCCACCCGTGGCCAGCTCCAGCAGCGCGTCGAGCTCGGCCTTCACGAACGGGGCGCCCTCTGCCGTGCCCTGGACCTCGACGAAGGCACCCGAGCCCGTCATGACGACGTTCATGTCGGTCTCGGCCCGGACGTCCTCGACATACGGCAGGTCGAGCATCGGCACGCCGTCGATGATGCCGACGCTGATCGCCGCGACCGACTCGCGCAGCGGGTCGCCCTTCAGCGCACCCAGCCCGTCCAGGTGCCGCACCGCGTCGGCGAGGGCGATGTACGCGCCGGTGATCGCGGCGGTGCGGGTGCCCCCGTCGGCCTGCAGGACGTCGCAGTCGATCGTGATGGTGTTCTCGCCGAGCGCCGTCGTGTCGATCGCCGCGCGGAGCGAGCGCCCCACGAGGCGCGAGATCTCGTGCGTGCGACCGCCCACGCGGCCCTTGACCGACTCGCGCGAGGACCGCTCGTGTGTCGCGGCCGGCAGCATCGCGTACTCGGCCGTGACCCAGCCCTTGCCCTGGCCCTTGAGCCAGCGCGGCACGCCCTCGACCGCGGAGGCGGCGCACAGGACCCGGGTCTTGCCGAACTCGATCAGGCACGATCCCTGGGCGTGGTCGAGCCAGTTCCGCTGGATCGTGATGTCGCGGAGCTGGTCGACGGCGCGGCCGTCCTCTCGAGTCGTCATGGGACGAGCCTAGGGACTGTCAGAAGTCGAACGTGTCACCGGGGCGGACCACGGCGTAGGGACCGTCGTAGGCGGCCTTGAGGTCGGACTCGACCTCGTCGGCGTCGGTCCAGGCCGGGATGTGCGTGATGAGCAGCTGGCCCACCTCGGCGGTCGCGGCACAACGACCGGCCTCGGCCCCCGTGAGGTGCAGGTCGGGCGGGTTGGTGGCCGACTCGACGAACGACGCCTCGCACAGGAACACGTCGGCTCCCGCAGCGAGCTCGTCGAGCTCGGGCGTGGGGCCGGTGTCGCCGGAGTAGACCAGCACCGAGCCCCCGGCCTCGACGCGGATCGCGTAGGCCCGCACGGGGTGCTTGACCTCGACGACGCGGAGCGTGAAGGGTCCGACCTGCTGGACCGGCTCGTCCTCCCACACGGTGAAGTTGAGGGCGTCGAGCGGTGGCTCGCCCCCCGGTCCGCCGGCGTGCGCCAGGTACTCCTCGGCGCCGCCCGGCGCGATGACCGTGATGCTCTCGTAGGGGCCGTCCGGGTGGTACTTCGCGAGCACCACCAGGCTCACCAGGTCGATGCAGTGATCGGGGTGGAGGTGGCTCAGGGCGACGGCGTCGATGCCGCGGGGATCCATGTACCGCTGCAGCTGCCCCAGGGAGCCGTTGCCCATGTCGAGCAGGATGCGCCAGGTCCGGCCTTCGTGCTCGGCCTCCACCAGATAGCTGCTCGCGGCGGAGTCGGGGCCGGGGTACGACCCGGCGCAGCCGACGATCGTGAGCCTCATGCGCCCACCTCCGTCGCCGACGCCAGGGCGAGGCCGTGGACCCGGTCGACCTCCGGACCGAGGAAGCGGCGACCCAGCGCCGCGAACTCCTCCGGGTCACCCGTGGTCAAGAAGTGGTGGCGCGGGTCCGGCAGGCCGGGATCGCGGGTCAGACCGTCACGCGCCAGGAGGCGGTAGACGTCCTTCGCGGTCTCCTCGGCGCTGGAGACCAGCGTGACGGCGTCGCCCATGACGTAGGACAGTACGCCGGTCAGGAGCGGGTAGTGCGTGCAGCCCAGCACGAGCGTGTCGACCCCCGCGGAGCGGAGTGGTGCGAGGTACTCCTCGGCGACCCGCAGGAGGTCGTCGCCCCCGGTGACGCCCGCCTCCACGAACTCCACGAACCGCGGGCAGGCGCGCACGTGGAGGTCGATGCCGGGATTGGCCGCGAAGGCGTCGTCGTACGCGCGGGACGTGGCCGTGGCCGTGGTGCAGATGACCCCCACCGATCCGTTGCGCGTCGCGTTGACCGCGCGGCGGGTCGCCGGGACGATGACCTCCACGACCGGCACGTCGTAGCGCTCGCGGGCATCGCGCAGGACCGCGGCACTCGCGGAGTTGCACGCGATCACCAGGGCCTTGACGCCCTGCTCCACGAGGCGGTCCAGGCACTCGAGCGCGAACTCGCGCACCTGCCCGATCGGACGGGGACCGTACGGCTGGCGCGCGGTGTCGGCGACGTAGAGCAGCGGTTCGTGCGGGAGCTGGTCGAGCACCGCGCGCGCCACCGTCAGACCTCCGAAGCCGGAGTCGAAGATGCCGATCGGTGCGTCCGCCACAGCCCCGACCCTAGAGCCCCGTCCGACACCGCACCACACGACCCGGGTGGTGCCGTGGGGTCAGAGCGGGAGCTTGGGCTGGGGCGGGGCGTGGGTCGGGTCGACGCCGTCGAACAGGCTCGAGACGGACTCACCGGCGTGGATGCGGGCGATGGCTTCGGCGAACAGCGGAGCCACCGACCGGATCCGCAGGGCGGGCCAGTCCGCCGGGGCCGGGACGGTGTCGGTCGTGACCACCTCGCTGATCGTGGGGTGGTCACGGAGCCGCTCGACGGCATTGCCGGTGAACAGTCCGTGCGTGCAGGCGACCGAGACCTCGGTGACGCCCTCCTTCTCGAGCATCGCGACGAGCTCGACGATCGAGCCACCCGTGGCGATCTCGTCGTCGAGGACGATGACCTTCTTGTCGCGGACGTCGCCGACGATCGCGTCGATCACGACCTTGTCGTCGGCCTTGCGCTGCTTGCTGCCGGCCGCGACGGGCAGACCCAGCAGGCGGGCGAACTGCGACGCGGTCTTGGCGTTGCCGAAGTCGGGCGAGACGATCACGGTGTCGCTCAGGTCGCGCTCGCGGTAGTAGGCCGCGAGCTCGCCGATCGCGGTGAGGTGGTCGAGCGGCATCGCGAAGAAGCCGTGCACCTGGGGCGCGTGCAGCGTCATCGTGACGACCCGGTCGACCCCCGCGGTGGCGAGCATGTCGGCGACGAGCTTGCCTCCGATCGAGATGCGCGAGGCGTCCTTCTTGTCGGAGCGCGCGTACGCGTAGTGCGGGATCACGACCGTGACGGAGGCGGCCGACGCACCTCGAGCGGCGTCGACCATGAGGAGCAGCTCCATCAGGTGGTCCTGGGTCGGCGGCACGAGCGGCTGCACGATGTAGACGTCGCGTCGCCGGCAGTTCGCCAGCAGCTGCACCTGGAGGCAGTCGTTGCTGAACCGCGCCGTCTCGGACGGGGACAGCGACACCCCGAGATGGCTGCAGATGCTCTCGGCGAGCTCACGATGGGCACTGCCGGAGAACACGACGATCTGGCTCACGCTCGGAAGCCTAGGGGAGGTCGGCCCCCACGCCTACTCACGACCGAGACTCAGCCGGCCATCAGTCCGGCGGCGAACGCGACGGAGACGACCAGGCCGGTCGCGAGGGCGCTGAGGCCCGTGGCCATGGCGCCCCACCGTGTGTGCCAGAAGGCCACCCAGAACGTGCCGACGACCACGGTGCCCACCGTGATCGGCACTCCCAGGAACATCATCGCGAAGAGCACGCTGTCGCGTGGGGTCAAGGTGCAGCCGAAGCCGATGCCCTCGCACTGACCGGGCGGATTGCTGTCCGCCGCCAGGGCGTAGGCCACGACCGCCGCGGCCCAGAGGAGGCCGATGCCCCCGAACATCCACGCCAGGCTGCGCCCGAATCGTCGCTCGGTCTCCATGGGGAGATTCCAGCACGACCCGGGTCCACTCCGGGCCGGTCAGGCCCAGAGACGCTCAGGCCCAGAGACGCTCAGGCCCAGAGCTGGCCGTCGAGGGCGTCCTCGGCCTCGTCGAGCGTTCCCTCGTAGGCGCCGGTCGAGAGGTACTTCCAGCCGCCGTCGCACACGACGAACACGATGTCGGCACGCTCGCCGGCCTTGACGCTCTTGGCGGCCTGCGCCAGCGCGGCGTGGAGGATCGCCCCGGTCGAGATGCCGGCGAAGATGCCCTCGGACTCGATCAGCTCACGCACCCGCCGCACGGCGTCGCGCGGACCCACGCTGAAGCGCGCGTCGATGAGGCTCTCGTCGTACAGCTCGGGCACGAAGCCCTCGTCGAGGTTGCGCAGGCCGTACACGAGCTCGCCGTAGCGCGGCTCGGCCGCGACGATGCGCACGTCGGGCTGGTGCTCGCGGAAGAAGCGGCCCACGCCCATCAGCGTGCCCGTGGTGCCGAGACCGGCCACGAAGTGCGTGATCTCCGGCAGGTCGGCCAGCAGCTCCGGACCCGTGCCGCGGTAGTGCGCCTCGGCGTTGGCCGGATTGCCGTACTGGTAGAGCATGACCCAGTCCGGGTGCTCGGCCGCGATGCCCTTGGCGACGCGAACGGCCTCGTTGGACCCTCCCGCGGCGGGGGACGGAATGATCTCGGCCCCCCACATGCGCAGCAGCTGTCGACGCTCCTCCGAGGTGTTCTCCGGCATCACGCAGACCATGCGGTAGCCCCGCATCTTCGCGACCATCGCCATCGAGATGCCGGTGTTGCCGCTCGTGGGCTCCAGGATGGTGCACCCCGGTGTCAGACGGCCGTCGGCCTCAGCGGCCTCGATCATGGCCAGGGCCGCCCGGTCCTTGATGGAGCCCGTGGGGTTCTGGTCCTCGAGCTTGGCCCACAGCCGGACGTCGGGCGTGGGCGACAGCGTCGGCAGGCCCACCAGGGGCGTGCCGCCGACCGTCGCGGTCAGGTTCGCGAACTTCACGCCGGCAGGGGTGCCGGGCCCTGGGCGGCGAGATCGACACTGCCGCCGGCGACGGCGGGGAGGATCACGACGGTCGAGCTCTCCGAGAGCTCGGTCGCCAAGGCGCCCGTGAAGCGGATGTCCTCGTCGTCGACGTAGATGTTGACGAACCGGCGCACCGCGGGGCCGTCGGCGCCGTCCTCGACGAGACGTTCCTTGAGGCCCGGGTGCGACGACTCGAGGGCGTCGATGAGCTCGGCGACCGAGGCGCCGGAGGACTCCACCGCGCGCTCACCGCCGGTGTACGTGCGCAGGATCGTGGGGATGCGGACCTCGATGGCCATCAGGCGGACTCTCTCTTCGGGTCGGGGCTGTCGTGGGGGGCGTCGTCTGCGTAACGCTCGACGATCGTGACTTCTTCCTCGGTGACCTCGCCGTCGACGATCCGGTAGGACCGGAAGTCGACGGGGCCGGACTCGTGGGCGCCGTCGCGCGTGCTCACCAGCACGTAGTGGGCGTTCGGCTCCGAGGCCAGGTTGATGTCGGTGCGCGACGGGTAGGCCTCGGTGGCGGTGTGCGAGTGGTAGATCACGACGGGCTCCTCGTCGCGGTCGTCCATCTCCCGGTACAGGCGCAGGAGGTCGCCGGAGTCGAACTCGTAGAACGTCGGCGACATCGCGGCGTTGACCATCGGCACGTGCCGGGTCGGGCGATCGGACCCGATCGCACCGGCCACGACGCCGCACGCCTCGTCGGGGTGGTCGCGTCGAGCGTGGGCGACGATCGCGTCGCGGATCGCAGCGGTGATGGTCAGCACGCCCTCGATCCTATCGACGCCACAACATCGTTCCCGTGGTGCGTCCGAGGAGCGGTCCCTCAGTCGAGCACGCTGATCAGGGACTCCTGCACGTAGCCGAGCCAGTCGTAGACGTCGCTCATCGCGGCGACCGCGTCGTCCTCGGACCGCGCGACGAGGGAGGCGTCCTCCTCGGTCTCGATGCCGAGCCGCACGGCGATCGCGAGCCGGACGTCCGTGAGCGACTTGAGCCAGGCCTGCACGGCCTCGCTCCCGAGCTCGACCTCGACGGCCTCCTGGCCGCTGATGTCGCCCGCGTCCGGGTCGTAGCCGCCGACCACCAGCGACGACAGCACGGCCTCCGCGTGACTGACCTTCGCGGCGGTCAACGCCTGCTCGGTGTAGCGGCGGAACTCCCCGGACTCCTCGACCTCGTCGCCGGAGTAGGCGTCGGGCAGCAGGCGCCGCAGGACCGGGTCCTCCGGCGGGAGTGACGGGCCGTCGAGCCCGAGCTGGGCGGCCAGCGGGTCGGTCTCGGCGACCGACTCGCCGTGCCGGTCGCGCAGCAGCTCGATGACCTGACGGGCCAGATTGGCCAGCAGCGCCGCCTCACCGGGGTCGAACGTGGCCGTGATGCTGCCGCGACGCCGGCGCCGGAACGGCTTCATGACGGCGCCTTCGTGGACGGGGTCATGCGTCGTCCTTCTGCACGGTGGCCCAGAGGCCGTAGTCGTGCATCGCCTGGACGTGCCGCTCCATCTCCTCACGGCCACCGCTGGAGACGACCGCGCGCCCCTCCTGGTGCACCGCCATCATCAACGTGTCGGCCTTCTCCTCGGTGTAGCCGAAGTACGTGCGGAACACGTACGCCACGTAGCTCATGAGGTTGACCGGGTCGTTCCACACGATCGTGACCCAGGGTCGGTCCACCACGAGGTCGAGGCCGACATCGGTGTCGACCTCGGTGTCGGCATGCTCGACGGGAGCGGTCTTGGGCACGTCCCCCATTGTGACCCAGGGCGAGCGACTCACAAACCCGCGGGGATCGGCCTGACAGATGGACGCAGTCTGAGGGGTGCTGGTCGCTGCAGCGATGAGCCCCAGAGCACGGACGGTGCTTTCCGGCACCTGGGGCAGCCCGCATGCATCATCGTCCCCACCAATTCGTCCTACGCTGGCCGCGTGACCTCCACCGCGCTGCTGACGGACCGCTACGAGCTGACGATGCTGCAGGCGGCCCTCGCCGACGGCACGGCGCACCGGCCGAGCGTCTTCGAGCTGTTCTCCCGCCGACTCACCGGCGGACGCCGGTACGGCGTGGTCGCCGGCATCGGTCGCGCGCTCGACGCGCTCGAGCAGTTCCGGTTCGGCGACGACGAGCTCGCCTGGCTGCGCGACGCGGAGGTCGTCGACGCCCCGACCCTCGACTGGCTCGCCGACTACCGCTTCACGGGCTCGATCTGGGGCTATGCCGAGGGCGAGGTCTATCTGCCGCAGTCCCCCGTCGTCGTGGTCGAGTCGACGTTCGCCGAGGGGGTGCTGCTCGAGACGCTGCTGCTCTCGATCCTCAACCACGACTCCGCGATCGCCTCGGCCGGCGCCCGCATGGTCTCGGCGGCTGCCGGACGTCCGTGCATCGAGATGGGCTCGCGCCGCACGCACGAGCAGGCCGCCGTGGCCGCCGCTCGCGCCGCGTGCCTGGTCGGCTTCGCCGCGACGTCGAACCTCGAGGCCGGCCGCACGCACGGTGTCCCGACCACGGGCACGAGCGCCCACGCCTTCACGCTGCTGCACGACACCGAGCGCGACGCCTTCAGCGCGCAGGTCGACTCCCTCGGCACCGGAACGACCCTGCTCGTCGACACCTACGACGTGGCCGAGGCGATCCGCACCGCGGTCGAGGTCGCGGGTCCGGGTCTTGGGGCCGTCCGCATCGACTCCGGCGACCTCGTCGCGCTGGCGCACCAGGTGCGTCGCCAGCTCGACGACCTCGGCGCCACCGACACCCGCATCATCGTGACGAGCGACCTCGACGAGCACGCGATCGCCGCGCTGGCCGCTGCGCCCGTCGACGGCTACGGCGTCGGCACGTCGCTCGTCACGGGCTCCGGCGTGCCCACCTCGGGCTTCGTCTACAAGCTCGTCTCGCGGGCCGACGACACCGGCGCCATGGTGTCGGTCGCGAAGGCCAGCACGGAGAAGACCTCGGTGGGCGGCCGCAAGTTCGCGGTGCGCCGCCTCACGGGCGGCGTCGCGCGCACCGAGCTCGTGGGCGTGGGCGAACCGCCGGCGCACGACGGCGACGACCGGTCGCTGCTCGTCGAGCTGGTCCGCGCCGGCGAGCGCGTGCACCGTCCGACGTTGCAGCAGTCCACCGCGCACCACCAGTCGGCGATGGCCGAGCTGCCGCTCGTCGCGACCCAGCTCTCCCCCGGCGGCCCCGTGCTCGACACGTTGCTCGGCTGACCGCCCGTCGTCAACGGCTGAAGGGCCCCACGTAGATCAGCACCGAGCTGACGGCCGTCACGACAGCGACGGCGGCGACGACCGGCAGCGAGACCAGGGTCGCCAGAGCCGCCAGCCCGGCCACCAGGACCACCAGCCGGAATCCCACGTTCGTCGCCACCAGGTCCACGGGCGCCTGCGGCGACACGAACACCCCCCACAGAACGGCAGCGAGACCGACCACGGCCACGACGGCCAGCCCGCTGGTGACGACGTGGTTGCCCTGCCGCCACGCCCAGATCCCGAGGCTGACGAACACGACCACCTCCACGACGAAGACGACCAGGTCGTTCGCGTTCACCGACTCCCTCATGCGGACCCCTAAGTCTTCGAGAAGCTGTTTTCGAGAGCACTGCTCACGCTTGGGCTCCATGAGAGCACATCCGGGCCACAGGGCGGTGAACGACCCCGTCCCTAGACTGGAACGATGAAGGCTCCAGCATCGACAGCGTTGATCGTGGTCGACGTCCAGAACGACTTCTGCGAGGGCGGTTCGCTGGCGGTGGCCGGTGGCGCCCAGGTCGCCTCCGACGTCGCCGCGCTCGTCGAGTCCGGCGCCTACGCGACCGTCGTCGCCACCCGCGACCATCACATCGACCCGGGCAGCCACTTCTCCGAGACGCCCGACTTCGTCGACTCGTGGCCTCGGCACTGCGTCGTCGGCACGCCCGGCGCCGAGCTGCACGAGCCGCTGCGCGCCGACCACTTCGCCGCCGTGTTCCTCAAGGGTGAGTACGAGGCCGCGTACTCCGGCTTCGAGGGACGCGACTCCGGCGGCAGGCTCTTGGCCGACTGGTTGCGTGACGCCGGAGTCACGCACGTCGACGTCGTCGGCATCGCGACCGACCACTGCGTCCGGGCCACGGCGCTCGACGCCGCCCGTGAGGGCTTCGGCGTCCGCGTCATCGAGGGCCTCACGGCCGCCGTGACACCGGAGAACCTCATCCACGTGCGCCAGGAGCTCGCTGACGCCGGCGCCCGGGTCAGCCCGTCGCGCTGACCCGCTCGGCCAGCACGTCGTCGCTCGGCATCGTCTCGGGGAAGGTGCCCAGACGCGCCACGATGTGGCCGTTCGGGTAGCTCGCGACCCGCGCCAGGTCGCGCGCGTACGTCGGCTCACGTCGAGCGGGCAGGCGGGCGATCAGCCGGCCACGCAGGCGCAGGGCGGCCCGCGACGCCCAGCGCACCGGCGCCGGCGGCTTGCGGTAACCGAACGCCGCCAGCAGGTGGTCGTCCATCAGGCTCCGGGCAAAGGCGTCGACCGCGGGGGCGAGCGGCTTGGGGTAGAAGGAGATCAGCAGCTCGAGCGTGGCATCGGCGACCGCCCGCGTCTTGCGGTCCGGGGTGAAGTGCTCGGCCTCGTACGTGTCGAGGAGGCGGCTGAAGCCGGCGTAGTCGCCGGGCAGGTCCTTGATGCCCATGAGCGCGCCGATCCTGCTGTAGTACTCGACCGTCGCCTCGACCTCGTGCGGGCGGAGCGCGCGGTACCCGTAGTCGTCGACCCACCGCACCGGCATCACGACGAAGGTCGCGAGCACGTAGCGCATGTCGTCGTTGCTGATGTCGTAGCTGCCGTGCATCTGGTTCATGCGTCGCACGGACTGCCGCCCGACCTCGGAGTCGGGGCCGTGCTCGATGATCCCCTCGAGGATCAGGACGGTGTCGTCGTGCCGCCGCTGCGTGTCGGTCGTGAACTCCCCCGTGTCGAACAGCAGCCGCCCGATGCTCGGTACCGCATACGTGCGGAACAGCGCGAAGCTCAACGCCTGCTGCAGGTCCCAGGGGAACTCGTGCATCGACAGGATCTGGGTGACCCGCAGCCGGTCCTGCACGGGATCGAGCCGATCGATCTCGCGCTCCCAGTGATCGCGGCGCAGTGGCAGTCGCATCGGTGCTCCTCATCGTGACAGCGGAACTGTGACGCTAGAGCACGGACCGGCGACTTTCCACCACCTCGGACCGCTGGCGAGGGCGTCGACGCGATCAGGACGCGAGCGCCTCCGCGAGCAGCTCGATCGAGCGCACGCGCGCCGGCGCCTCGCCCGGCGCGACGCCCACGTGCTCGGAGACGATCGGGTGCAGCATGACCTCGTCGACACCGAGCTCCGTGGCCAGCTCCGTGAGGTGGGCGGCGACCGCAGCCGGGTCACCCACCCCGCCCTGGCGCAGCGATGACGCCACGAGGGGCTCGAGCTGCGGCGGCAGATCGTCGACGGGGTCCTCGACCAGGGCGAGCGGGTGCATCGGCAGCCCGCCCCGGAGTCGCGCCATGTTGACCGCGTTCGGACGCGCGAGGTCCCGCGCCTCGTCGGCCGTGGGGGCGACCGCGACGTTGGCGGTGAGGAACGTCGTGGGCCGCTCGAGCAGGTCGCTCGGCTGGAAGTTCTCGCGGTAGAACGCGAGCGCCTCGCGGGTGCCCTGACCGGAAAAATGATGCGCGAAGACGTACGGCAGGCCCTTCTCGGCCGCCAGGCGCGCGGAGTACATCGACGACCCGAGCAACCACAGGCGCGGGACGCTGGCCGCCGCGGGCGTGGCCTTGAGGACGTAGGGACCTCGACTCAGCGCCTGCGGGACCGGGACCTTGACGCCCGCAGCGCCCATCAGCGCCACGACGTCGTCGAGGTACTGCGGGAAGAGGCGGACGTCGTCGTCACCGCGGCCCGCCGCGCCGCGCAGCGCGACCGACGTGACGGGGTCCGAGCCCGGGGCGCGCCCGATGCCGAGGTCGATGCGACCCGGGTACGCGGCCTCCAGCAGCGAGAACTGCTCCGCCACCGCGAGCGGCGCGTGGTTGGGGAGCATGACGCCCCCCGAGCCCAGACGGATGCGCTCGGTGGCGGCAGCGAGCATCGCGATCAGGACCGGCGGACTCGTGGCGGCCACCGACGCCATGTTGTGGTGCTCGGCCACCCAGTAGCGCTCGAAGCCGAGCCGGTCGGCAGCACGGGCCAGGCCGGTGCTGGCACGGACGGCGTCGCCCGTGGACTGGTCGGTGCGGACGGGGACGAGATCGAGCACGGAGAGCCTCACCCTCGTCCCAACGCCGGACGAGGGTGAGACCTTCCCGGCCGCACTCAGCCGGCGACGGCGACCGGCCGGAACGCGGCGATCGCGTCGACCGCCCCCTGGAGCTTCGCGATGACCTCCTCGGTGCCGAGCACGTCGACGTCGATCGAGGTCTGCGAGACGGTGACGTCCTCGAGCGCGATGCCGCCGGCGATCGTGACCGACTTCAGCGCGTGCTCGTGCGACCACACGCCGCCGTAGGGGGTGGGGGTCACGCCGATCGCGGCGACGGGCTTGCCGGTGATGGCGCCCTGGCCGTACGGACGCGAGAGCCAGTCGATCGCGTTGTTCAGCACCGCCGGCATCGTGCCGTTGTACTCCGGGGTGACGAGCAGCAGGCCGTCGGCCTGCGCCACCGCACCGCGCACGCGCTCGGCGGCCTCGGGGGCCGAGCCGGCGTCGACGTCCTCGTTGTAGAACGGCAGCGCGTCGATGCCCTCGACGACGTCGAGGGTGACGCCATCGGGGGCGTGGTCGCGCAGGTACTCGGCGACCTTGCGGTTGACGGAGTCGGCGCGCAGGCTGCCGACGAGGACGGCGACGTGGGTGGTGTCAGACATGGGATGCTCCTGGGATCGAGTGAAGCGGACTGTGGTCCGGTTGCTAGGGTACACGTAACGGACTGCGGTCCGGTTATGGTGCTCGTCACCTTTCACCTCCCGCCCAGCGGCCCGCGACCTACAGTGAGATCCCATGAGCGACTCGCCCGTCCTCCTGCCACTCCCCCTCGCCGGGGAGCCGGTCGGTGAGCGCAGCGACGCCGCCCGAAACCGGGCTGCGCTGCTGTGCGCGGCGCAGCAGCTCGTGGCCGAGAACGGCGCCGAGGCGGTCACGATGGACGATGTCGCCGCCCGCGCCGGCGTGGGCAAGGGCACCGTCTTCCGCCGGTTCGGCAGCCGCGCGGGCCTGATGGTCGCGGTGCTCGACCAGAGCGAGGCGCACTGGCAGGCCCAGGTCATCTCCGGGCCGCCGCCACTCGGACCCGGGGCACCCCCGTGGGAGCGACTGGAAGCGTTCGGTCGCTCACGGCTCGAGACCACGATGACGCACGCCGACCTGCTTCGGGCCGCCGGTGCCGCAGGCAGCCGATCCAGCCCGGCGACCTCGTTCGTCGTGCAGCACGTGCACCACCTGCTCCTCGAGCTCGGCGTCACGGGCGACGTCCGGCTCCTGGCCACGGCGCTGATGGCCCCGCTCGAGATCGAGCTGCTCGACGCGCTGCGTACGAAGGGGATCGACGTCGAGCGCATCCTGCACGGCTGGCTCGACCTCGCCCGCCGCATCGTCGGCGGCTGCTAGCTGTACTCGGCGTGCTGCGCGGCGTCTCCCGCCAGCCGACTCACCACTGGGGCCGGAAGGCCGACTGAGGTCAGGTCACCGAGGTCAGCACGAGGCGACGCCGAGCTCATCCAGCAACGCCCTCACCACCGCCCCGGGATCGGCGGCGCGCATCACCTCACCCATCACGGCGACGCCATGGGCGCCGGCAGCGAGCGCCGATGATGCATTGTCGGGCGTGATCCCACCGAGAGCGTAGACCGGGAGCCCGTGTCCGGCGTAGGCCTGCTCGGGCAGCGGCGGACCGTAGCCCGGCTTGGAGGCAGTCGCCGCGAAGGGCGACAACGTCACCCATCCCGCTCCCCGGCCGGCCGCCGACGCGACCTCGGCGCGATCGTGGCAGGACTGCCCGAACGGCCTCGCCCCCGCAGCCGACGGGTCTTGCCCGGCGGCAAGGTGCGCACCCCATGCACCGACGAGCGCGCCGTGGGCCGTCACGACCGCGAGGCCGAGTGCGGTGAGCTCAGCCACCCAGCGGGTGCGTTGCTCCCGGTCGAGATCGAGCTCGCGGAGCACGACGTGGCTCAGACCCGCCTCGGAACAGCGCCCCAGGGTCGACACGAGGCCAGCTCCGTCCGGCAGCTGATGCCGATCGGTCATTACCAGCAACCGCGGCAGCGGCCCGGCCGTCACGGCGCCTCGATCCTGCCCGTCATCGGGGAGGACGCCCGTGCCACGACGCGCCGAGGAATCCGGCCGGCCTGATGGGCCAGGCGCCCCGCCTCCACGGCGAGTCGCAAGGCGCGGGCCATCATGACCGGGGACTCGGCCCGGGTGACTGCCGTCGCGGCGAGGACCGCATCACAGCCGAGCTCCATCGCCAGTGCCGCATCACTGGCGGTGCCGACGCCAGCGTCGAGCACGACCGGGACGTCCACGGCGGCGCAGACCGATTCGATCGCGTGTGGGTTGAGCACCCCCAGGCCCGAGCCGATGGGCGACCCCAACGGCATGACCGCCGCGCAGCCGGCATCGACCAACCGGCGGGCAATCACCGCGTCGTCGGTCGTGTACGGCAGAACTGTGAACCCGCGGCGCACGAGCTGCTCGGCGGCCTCGACCAGTCCGATTGCATCCGGCAACAAGGACACTTCGTCACCGATGACCTCGAGCTTGACCCAGTCGGTCTCGAGCGCCTCCCGACCCAACTCGGCCGTCAGCACCGCCTCTCGGACCGACAAACAACCGGCGGTGTTCGGCAACACCCGGACCCCGACGTCACGGACCTGCTCGAGCAAGCCACTGGCTCCCGAGCCCGAGGCGCGGCGCATCGACACCGTCACGAGCGCGGGTTCAGCCGCCGCGAGCACCGGGCCCACGAGCGAGACCTGCGGCAGCCCCCCGGTGCCGAGAAACAGCCGTGAGGACATCGTCTGCCCCGCGATGACGAGCGGATCGGCCGACGCGCTCATCCGCCCTGCACCGCCGTGACGACCTCGACAGCATCGCCATCCACGAGGCGGTGGCGGGACCACTCACTACGCGGCACCACCGCCGCGTTGACCGCGACTGCGACGCCGCGCGGACCCGAGTCCGTCAGGTGCGACCGCACGAGGTCGGCGACGGTCTCGGCCAGCTCGTCGAAAGGCTCACCGTTGAGCGTGAGGGGCATGGATTCCTCCTGGTTGGCGAGAAGTAAAACGTCGAGGGTCAACAGCGGCGTCGACCGCCGAACGCGGATCGTCCATCGCCTCGGCGATCAGGCGAGCGGTCAGCGGCGCGAGCAGCACACCGTGGCGGTAGTGACCGGCCGCGAGCCATTCACCGGATCGCTCCGTCGGACCGATGAGCGGCAGACCGTCGAGCGTGCCGGGCCGGTCGCGGGCCGTGGTCTCGACCAGTTCAGCGCGATCGAGCGCCGGCCACACCACCCGGGCCGCGGCCAGCAGCCGCAGGACTCCCCCGGCCGTGACGACGGGCAGACCGTCGTGCTCCTCGCTCGTCGCCCCGACCACGACCTCGGCCGGCCCCGCGGCCTCAGGTCGCCGTGGCACGAGGTAGACCGGCTCGCCGGAGACCCACCCGCGCACCGTGCGCGACGGCGGATCGTCGGTGCGCAGCCGCAGGATCTCGCCGCGCACGCCTCGAACGAGATGGCGGTGCGGTTCAGGCAGGACCGATCCCGTGGCGATCACCGTGACATCGGCACGCCAGTCGGTCGGCTCCTCCGGTTCCACTCGGACCCGTTCCAGCAGCGCGGCGCACACTTCGCGCGGGTTGACGCTGCCCTCGCCCGGCACCCAGACACCGCCGGCGACCCGATCGAGACTCGGCTCGCGTTCGACGACCTGCCGCCTCGACCACTCCTCGACCTGCACGCCGTGCCGCGCCAGCAGGTCGGCCTGGCGCCTCACCTGTTGCAGGTCGCCCGCGTCCACGCCGACCAAAAGCGTCCCGGTGTCGACCAGCGGTACGTCGAGACGCTGGGCGAGATCGGGCCACAGGGCCAAGGAGGCCAAGCCGAGCCGCAGCACGTCGTGCTCGCCGTGCCACACCTCGGCGGCCGGAGACAACATGCCGGCCGCCGCGAACGAGGCTCCACGCGCCGGCGCCGGATCGACGACCCGCACCAGGTGCCCGCGCCGCAGCAGCTCCTCGGCCACCGACAGACCGATGATGCCGGCACCTCGGACCGTGACGCGCATTGACATGAATCACACTTCCTTCGCCGGCATGACCCGGATCAGGTGTGACGGTCGGAGCGGATTCAGCTCCCTCTCAGCCCGATGCCTCGGACTCCCGCGGGGACCTCGCCACGCTAGCACCAGCCCTACGGCCCTGATGTGGGCACTGGACGCTCGAACCGCGGCCGAGACGGCGACCCGCTGCCGCTGAAACCGGCCCTACCTCGAAGCGCGCATGGCCCAGGTGCGGACGAGGTCGATGCGCTGCTGGAGGACCTCGACCGAGGCGGACGCGGCCGGCGGGCCTCCCGTGGAGTCGCGTAGACGCGTGTGGGTGACCCCGTGCGGCGCTCCCGTGCGGTGGTGCCACGCACCCACCAGGCCGTTGAGCTCGCGGCGCAGCTCACTGCGTCGCTCGTGCAGCACGGTCTCCTCCGAGACGCGGTCGACCTTCGGCTGCGCGGCCTTGGAACGCCGGCTCTGACGCAGCAGCTCGGCGACCTGGTCGGGCTCGAGCAGACCGGGGATGCCCAGCAGGTCGAGCTCCTCGCCGTCCTCGACCAGGCCGTCGTAGCCGAACTCGCCGCCGTCGTAGAGCACCTTGTCGAACGAGGCCTGGCTGCCGAGGGCCTGGTACTGGTTCTGCAGTTCCGCCGACCCCGCCTTGGCCTCCTGCGCTGCGGCGAGCAGCTCGGCCTCGGCGGCGAACAGGTCGTCCTCGTCCTTGATCGGCCGGCCGATGACGTGGTCGCGCATCCGCTCGAGGTCGCTGGCGTGCCCCAGGAGACCGGCGACGCTGGGCAGGAAGATCGTGGCGGTCTCGCCCCGGCGGCGGGCCCGCACGAAGCGACCGACGGCCTGCGCGAAGAACAGCGGCGTGGACGTGGTGGTGGCGTAGACCCCGACCGACAGCCGCGGGATGTCGACGCCCTCGCTGACCATGCGCACCGCGACCATCCACGGCTCCATGCCGGCGGAGAACTCGGCGATGCGCTGGCTCGAGCCCGCCTCGTCGCTCAGCACCACGACGGGCTCGACGCCCGTGACCTCGGCCAGGATCGCGGCGTAGGCGCGGGCCGAGGTCTGGTCGGAGGCGATCACGAGGCCACCGGCGTCGGGCACGTCGCGACGCACCTCGGTGAGCCGGCGGTGGGCCGCCGTGAGGACCGCCGGGATCCAGGAGCCCTTCGGATCGAGCGCGGTGCGCAGCGCCTGGGCGTTGCCGTCGCGGCCCAGCGGCTCGCCGAGGCGGGCCTGGATCTCGTCGCCCGCGCGGGTGCGCCAGTGGAGGTCGCCCGAGTAGGCCATGAACAGGACGGGCCGCACCACGCCGTCACGCAGCGCGTTGCCGTAGCCGTAGCTGTGGTCCGCGACGCTCACGAGGGTGCCGTCGTCGGCCGGGGCGTACTGCACGAAGGGGATGAAGCTGTCGTCGGAGCGGAACGGGGTGCCCGTGAGGCACAGCCGGCGCGCCGCCGGCTCGCACGCCTCGCGCACCGCGTCGCCCCACGTGAACGCGTCGCCCGCGTGGTGGACCTCGTCGAGGATCACGAAGGTGCGCCGGTGCTCGATGCGCACGCGGTAGGCCGTGGGGTTGGTGGCGATGCCCGCGTACGTGACCGCGAAGCCCGTGAAGTCCGAGCCGAGCACCCCGCCGCCGGCCATCGTGGGGTCGAGCGCGATGCCGACGCCCGCCGCCGCCTGGGCCCACTGCACCTTGAGGTGCTCGGTGGGCGCGACCACGACGACCCGGTCGACGACGCCCCGCGAGAGCAGGTCGGCCGCGAGGGTCAGCGCGAACGTGGTCTTGCCGGCACCGGGCGTGGCGACCGCCATGAAGTCACGCGGCTGACGCCGGGTGTACTCCTCGAAGGCGGCGCGCTGCCAGGCCCGTAACCGGGTGCTACTCACCCGAGCCGGAGGAGCCGGAACCGGACCCCTCGCCGTCGTCGCCGCCGCCTTGCATGGAGTTCCAGATGTCCTTGCACTCCGGGCACACCGGGAATCGCTGCGGGTCGCGGCTCGGCACCCAGACCTTGCCGCACAGGGCCACGACCGGCGTGCCCATCACCATGGCCTCGGTCAGGACGTCCTTGGGGACGTAGTGACTGAAGCGCTCGTGGTCACCGTCCTCGGTGCGCAGGTCAGTGCGCTCGTCGAGGACGGTCTGCGTTCCGCGGCCGAAGAATCCCACGCCGACATCGTACGCGGCCCCGGTGACGTCGTGGGCCAGGACGCGAGCCCGTGTCAGTTGTCGCTGGGATCGTCCGGGAGCGTGGTCCAGTACCGCAGGTCGCCGGGCTGTCGGCGCACGACGTCACGCCACAGCGACTCCGGGTGGCGGCTGATCAGGTCGCCCGGCTCGCCGTCGAGCACGAGCCAGGCCCCTTCCTCGACCTCGTCCTCGAGCTGTCCCGGCGACCAGCCGGCGTACCCCGCGAAGACGCGGAGCCCCGCGAGGTGCTGCGGTGCGGGTGGGGCACCGTCGAGGTCGACCAGACCGACGCGTCCGGCCATGGGCTGCCAGCCCGGGGGCGGGCCGTCCGCCGGCGCGGGATCGGCGAGCACCCCGACCGCGAGTGCACCGTCGGCCTCGACCGGGCCGCCCTGGAAGAGCAACGTCGGGGAGGTCACCGACGACGTCCACCCGGGCAGCACGCGGTGCACCTCGGAGTCGAGGGGCCGGTTCACGATGACGCCGAGCGCACCGTGGGCGTCGTGGTCGAGCAGGAACACGACACTGCGCGCGAACACCCCGTCCTCGATGGCCGGGGTGGCGACGAGAAGACGACCCCGCCATGCACCCATGCCTCTATGATGCCCGCATGGCTGACCCCGCGTCCGGAACCGGCGCCGACGGCGATGACGAGTTCCTGATCGACGGCCTGGCGGCCCACGTCGGCATGACGGTCCGGAACGTCCGGGCGTACGCCGGTCGCGGCATCCTCCCCCCGCCCCGTCTCGAGGGACGCACCGGCTACTACGGCCGTGAGCACGTGCAGCGGCTGCAGCTCGTGCGCGAGCTCCTGGACCGCGGGTTCACGCTGCAGGCCATCGAGTCGAGCATCCGCGACGCGCGTCCGGCGGTCGCGGGACACACGCTCGATCTCCTGCGCATCCTCGACGAGCCGCACGACGTCGAGCCCGAGATCATGTCCCGCGACGGCCTGGCCGCCCTCGCCGGGGTCGATCGCGACGCCCAGCTCATCGACGACCTCGCGACGCTCGGGCTCGTGCGCTGGCTCGACGACGACAACGTCGAGCTCCTGCAGCCGCAGATCGTGCGGATCGGCGCCACCGTGGTCAACCTGGGGTTGGACCCCGGGACCGTCATCAAGCTGTACCCGCTCATGCGCCAGCACCTGCGCACGATCGCCGACGCCTTCGTGGCGTCGGTGTCGGCCGAGATCATCGACCCGTTCCTCGAGGCGGGCCTGCCCGAGTCGGACTGGGACCACATCCTGGCGCTGACCGAGAGCCTCCTGCCCACGGCCAGCCAGGTCACGGTCGCGATCCTGCGCGAGCAGCTCGGTGTCGCGATCGACGAGGAGCTCTCCGTCAAGCTCGAGATGCTCCGCGCAGCCACCGAGCGCTAGCCACACCTGCCGGACGCCCCGCCGTGCCCGGAGGGAGTCAGGGGCACGACGGGGGTCACGCTTCCCGCGCGGCCGAGGGAGAGCGGCGCGCGGGGGTCTTGTCAGGCGGCGAGCGCGTTGCGCAGCCGCGTCAGGAGGCTCGGCGACGGCTCGACCGTGGCCGCAATCTCGGGCAGCACCGCGACGACGCGAGCCGAGTCGGCGATCTCACGGCCTCGCTCGCCGAGCGAGGGGGACATCGCCGGGACGCCCGCGGCGCGGGCCAGCAGCGTGTTCTCCTTCGCGACCGCCTTGGCGAGCACGGGCGTGCCGCGGTGACGGTCGAGCAGGCGCCGAGCGCCGGGCAGGACGGCAGCGGTGTCGACCCAGGCGTTGACGACGCCGATCTCCGGCGTGTCGTCACCCTCGCCGACGAGCTGGTCGAGACGGGCACTCAGGGCGGACGCCCAGCGCAGCTGCACGTCGAGCAGGAGCAGGTGGTCGTCGGGGTACACGTCGCGGGAGCCGGGAACGGCGTCCAGCGCGGCGTCGAGCGTCACTCTCGCGTCCGCGTCGGCGATCGCCAGCACGTCGGTCACGATGGTCTTGCGACGATGGTAGGCATCCCAGGTCATGGTCGCGATCCTTCCGTCGGGGGGAACGTACTCAGAGTACGTACTTCGAGTATGGCGCATTTGCGCAGGTCAGGCCCTATCAGGACCATGTGATCCCCCACACCTGAGGAACGCCCCTCTAGGATGTGAGGCATGACTCATCCGGCGAAGGTCCTTCGCGCCGCCCGCAAGGCCACCGGCACGTCGTCGGGGCGCGGGTACTCGTCGGGCACCAAGCGGGCCCTCGTGCAGAGCGCGACCCGCCTGTTCGCCGACCACGGCTACGCCGGCACCTCGCTCGACGAGGTCGTCGCGGCGTCCCGCGTCACCAAGGGCGCGTTCTACCACCACTTCCCGAGCAAGCTCGCGTTGTTCGACGCCGTCTTCACCGAGCTGCAGGAGTCGGCGATCCGCAGCATCCGCGCCGCCTTCGACGCCGAGAACGACCCGTGGGAGCAGGCCCGGGCCGGACTGCGGGCCTACCTCGACGTCAGCCGCGAGACCGAGTACCGCCGCATCTGCATGCAGGAGGCTCCGGTCGCCCTGGGTCAGGAGGCGTTCGCCGAGTCCGAGCGGGCCGCGTCGCTGGGCTTCGTGCACGACGCCGTCAACCGCCTCGTCGACGACATCGGGGAGGTCGCGGTCGATCGCGAGGCGCTCGCCGCGGTGTTCTACGGAGCCATCCGCTCCTCGGCCGAGTTCGTCGCCGAGTCCAGCGACCCCGACCTGGCCAGTGCGCGGGTCGCCGAGTCGATCGACGTCATCCTGACCGGCCTGCGCACGCTGGGCCAGCTCGTCGCCGACTGACCCGGTCGCCTGCTGCGGCTACTGGAAGGTCGCCGAGCCCCGGTCCTGCGAGACCAGCTCGAGCCAGGTCTTGCCCGCCGGGATCGTGACCGGCTCACCCGCCGCGTCGGTGAAGGAGAGCGTGCTGCCGAGCGACTCCTTCGACCAGGTCACGTCGATCGCCTGCCCGCCGATCACGACGACGCCGGCGCCGCTGCCCTGGAAGATCGTCTCGGGCACGGGGTTGCCGGCCGGGTCGCGGTACCCGGCATCGCGCTCGGGCGCGAACACCACGACGAGGTTGTTCGCCACGAACTCCTCGCCCGGGGCGGCGAAGCCGTTGGTGCGCGTCCACCCGCCGTCGGCGAAGCCGAACGTCGTGGTGTGGCTGCGGGAGAAGACGACCGTGCCCGACGTGACCGGGCGCGCTCCCGCCGAGGCCGGCTGCTCCTCGCCCACCGGGGTGAACTGGAAGTAGGGCCCGGGAATCTCGGTGGCCGCGGCCTGCGACGCGAGCGAGGCGAGGTCGACCAGGCGGTTGTAGGGGCGCTTCTTCGCGGAGTCGGTGCTGAACCCGGGCGCGTTGTTGTCCTCGGTGTAGGTCGTCAGGCCCGCCGCACCGACCGCGTCGTACGCGGGTCCAGCGCCACCGGAGGCCACGACGTGGGCCCCGACCGGCGCTGCGATGCCCGCGTCGGTGCCGCGCAGGGAGCGGACGTGGCCGATCTTGTCCGGCAGCGTCGTGTGGTAGAACGCCGCGAGCCGGGTGATGCCACCCTCGACCATCTCCTCGACGACCAGGTCGGCCTGGTTCACGCCGTACTGGGGGGCGCCCGACTTGCTGTTCTCGACCTTGACCACGAAGACCGGGTTGACGGGGGGCTCTCCCCCGAACTCCATCCCCGTCAGGGGCGAGACCTGCACGACCGTCTGGCTCTCGCCCGTGGTCGACTCCTGGTCGTCCGAGCCCGAGTCACCGCCGCTGCAGGCTGCGGCCACCAGGAGCAGGGACGTTGCGACGGCGATCAGACGGAACCTCATGCCGGTCAGCATGCCCGACGGGCCCACGGATCCGGTGGGGACACGCGGACCCTCCCCGCCAGGGGGCGGTGAGTGGTCCACCGAGGGCGGTGGCTCAGCCACCGTATGAGCGCTCATACGGTGGAGAACTCACCGCCCACCCCGGCGTGGTCCTCATTCGGTGGCTGACTCACCGCCCCCTCCGGCAGACCCGTCCGCCGTGCGGTGTCGGTGGTCGCTGCGACGATGTCAGGGTGCCCGACCCGCTCGACCGATTCGCGCCGGCCACCCGTGCGTGGTTCGGCGAGAGCCTTGGCGAGCCCACAGCCGCTCAGGCGGCCGCCTGGTCCGCGCCCGACGACCGGCACCTGCTGGTCGTGGCGCCCACCGGCTCGGGCAAGACCCTCGCCGCGTTCCTCAGCGCGATCGACGGCCTGCTGCACCGCGAGCCCCGCGCACCCGACGCGCCTGCGCGCGGCACCTCGGTGCTCTACGTCTCGCCGCTCAAGGCCCTGGCCGTCGACGTCGAGCGCAACCTCCGCTCGCCCCTGGTCGGCATCTCCCGCACCGCGGCCCGCGAAGGCGAGTCCGTCGTCGACGTCAGCGTCGGCATCCGCTCCGGCGACACCCCGCAGCAGGAACGCCGGCGGCTGGCCACCCACCCGCCCGACGTGCTCATCACCACGCCCGAGTCGCTGTTCCTCGTGCTCACGTCCGCGGCCCGCGAGTCGCTGCGCGACGTGCACACCGTCATCGTCGACGAGGTCCACGCCGTCGCGGGCACCAAGCGCGGCGCGCACCTGGCCCTCAGCCTCGAGCGCCTCGACGCCCTGCTCGAACGGCCTGCGCGGCGCGTCGGCCTGAGCGCCACGGTCCGTCCCGCCGAGGAGGTCGCCCGCTTCCTGGGGGGTGGCCGCCCCGTCGAGACGGTCGCGCCGCCCTCGCCGCGCCACCTCGCGCTCGAGGTCCGGGTGCCGGTCGAGGACCTCACCGACATCCCCGCGATCGACGAGGACAGCCCGGCGGGCACCATCTGGCCCCACGTCGAGCGTCAGGTGCTCGACCTCGTCCTGGCCCACCGGTCCACCCTCGTGTTCGTCAACTCCCGCGGGCTCGCCGAGCGGCTCACGTCCCGACTCAACGAGGCCTGGGCCGACCGCCAGGGCCACGCGCGCGACCCCGCGGTCGACTCCCGGGCCCCGGCCCAGGTCTCGGGCGGCAGCAACCAGTCCAAGGGCGTCGCCGACGGCACCGACGACCTGGTCGCACGCGCCCACCACGGCTCGGTCAGCAAGGAGCAGCGCGCGCTGATCGAGGACGACCTCAAGACGGGGCGCCTGCCGTGCGTCGTCGCCACGTCCAGCCTCGAGCTCGGCATCGACATGGGTGCGGTCGACCTCGTCGTCCAGGTCGGCTCCCCGCCCACCGTGGCATCGGGCCTGCAGCGGGTCGGCCGCGCGGGCCACCAGGTCGGCGCGCTCTCCCGCGGCGTCATGTTCCCCACCTCGCGCACCGACCTGCTGGGGTCCTCCGTCACGGCCGAGCGCATGATGGCCGGCGCGATCGAGGCCCTCCGCGTCCCCACCAACCCCCTCGACGTCCTCGCCCAGCAGACCGTCGCCGCGTGCGCCCTCGACCCGATCGACGTCGAGGACTGGTTCTCCACGGTCCGCCGCTCGGCCCCGTTCGCCACGCTGCCGCGGCGCGTCTACGAGGCGGTGCTCGACCTGGTCTCCGGCCGCTACCCGTCGGAGGACTTCGCCGAGCTGCGGCCCCGGGTCGTGTGGGACCGCGACGCCGGCACGCTGACCGGGCGGCCCGGCGCCCAGCGACTCGCCGTGACCAACGGCGGCACGATCCCCGACCGCGGCATGTTCTCCGTGGTCCTGCCCGTCGACGAGGAGTCCACGTCCAGCCGGCCGGCGCCACGACGGGTCGGTGAGCTCGACGAGGAGATGGTCTACGAGACCCGCCTCCAGGACGTCATCTCGCTGGGCGCCACGAGCTGGCGCGTGCAGGAGATCACGCACGACCGCGTCATCGTGGTGCCGGCGCCCGGGCTGCCCGCACGGCTGCCGTTCTGGAAGGGCGACGCCGCAGGACGATCCGCCGAGCTCGGCGAGGCCATCGGCGCGGCGGTCCGCGAGCGCCGCACCACCTCCCCGTCCCCTGAGGTGCGAGGAGGAACGACGAGCCTCGAAGGGTCAGCAGACGATCCGCCCGGCTCCCTGCTCGACGACCGCGCCACCACCAACCTCGACGCCTACCTGGCCGAGCAGCGGGCCGCCACGGGCGTCGTGCCCACCGACCGCACGCTGGTCGTCGAGTCCTTCCGCGACGAGCTGGGCGACTGGCGGGTCGTGCTCCACTCGCCCTACGGCCGGCGGGTGCACGCACCGTGGGCCCTGGCCGTCGCCGCCCGCATCCGCGAGCGCTTCGACCTCGACGGCGCCGTGGTGGCGTCCGACGACGGCATCGTGGCGCGCCTGCCCGACCTCGACGGCGACGCCGCGCCGGCCCTGGCCGAGCTGTTCGCCTTCGACCCCGACGAGCTGGAGCGCATCGTCACCACCGAGGTCGGCGGCTCGGCGCTGTTCGCCGCCCGCTTCCGCGAGTGTGCCGCCCGTGCCCTGCTGCTGCCACGGCGCAACCCCGGAGCACGTGCTCCGCTGTGGCAGCAGCGCCAGCGCGGCTCCCAGCTGCTCGAGGTGGCCCGCCGCCACCCGGAGTTCCCGATCCTGCTCGAGACGGCCCGCGAGTGCCTGCAGGACGTCTACGACCTTCCCGCCCTCACCCGCCTGATGCGGGGCATCGACGACCGCACGGTCGCGGTCGTGGAGGTCACGACCGACAAGGCCTCACCGTTCGCCCAGAACCTGGTGTTCGGGTACGTCGCCGCGTTCCTCTACGAGGGCGACGCACCGCTGGCCGAACGTCGCGCAGCCGCCCTGTCCCTCGACTCCGGACTCCTGGCCGAGCTCCTCGGCCGCGCCGAGCTGCGCGACCTCCTCGACCCGGAGGTCGTGCGCGACGTCGAGGCCGAGCTGCAGCGCACCGCGGCCGACTTCCGGGCACGCAACGCCGAGCAGGTGGCCGATCTCGTGCGCCGCCTCGGACCGATCCCGGCGTCGGAGGTCCGCGAGCGCATGGTCGAGCCCGACGAGGCCGATGCGTGGCTCGCCGGGCTGCAGGACGCGCGGCGTCTCCTCGAGGTCAACGTGGGCGGCCAACCCATGTGGGCGACCGTCGAGGACGCGGGGCGCCTCCGCGACGCGCTCGGGGTGTCGCTCCCGCTGGGCGTCCCGGCCGCCCACCTGGAGTCACCCGCCGACGCCCTCGGCGACCTCGTCTCGCGGCACGCCCGCACGCACGGGCCGTTCTCCGCCTCCGAGCTCGCTCGCCGCTGGGGCCTCGGCGTCGGGCCGGTGCGCGACGTCCTGCGCCGGCTCGCCGCCGACGGCCGCCTCGTCGAGGGCGAGTTCCGTACCGACGCCGACTCCAGCACCCAGGCCCACGACCGGACCGAGTGGGTCGACGCCGAGGTCTTGCGCCGCCTCCGCCGGCGCAGCCTGGCCGCCGCCCGGCGTCAGGTCGAGCCGGTCGACACCAGCACGCTCGTGCGGTTCCTGCCGGGGTGGCACGCGCTCGACCGCCGCCGCCGCGGCGAGACGGGCCTGCTCGACACGATCGACCAGCTCGCCGGCGTCGCCCTCCCGGCCAGCGCCTGGGAGTCGGTCGTGCTGCCCGCCCGCGTCGGTGACTACTCCCCCGCGATGCTCGACGCCCTGCTCGCCGAGGGCGAGGTCGTGTGGGTCGGTGCGGGCACGCTCGGCCGGTCCGACGGCTGGCTCCGGCTGCTCCCCGCCGATCTCGCCGGGCTCCAGGACCCGGTCGAGATCGAGCTCACCAGTCTCCACACCGAGGTCCTCGGCCAGCTCCGCGCCGGCGGGGCCTTCCGGTTCACCGAGCTCGTGCCCGGCCTCGACGACCCGGAGTCCCGCGCCGCCGACGTCGTCTGGGACCTCGCCTGGGCCGGCCTGGTCTCGAACGACTCCTTCGCCCCGGTGCGGTCGCGTGCCGGGGTCCGCACCACCCGGAGCTCTCGGCCCACCAGCCGGCCCCGGCGGCTCAACGCGCGCGCCCTGCGTCCCGCCGCGCCGCCGGCGCTCGCGGGCCGCTGGTTCGCCCTCCCCGACGACCCGGTCGATCCCACACGACGTGCCGTGACCCGTGCCGAGGTGCTCGTGGCGAGGCACGGCGTGCTCACGCGCGGGGCGGTCATGGCCGAGCAGGTGCCGGGTGGGTTCGCCGACGTCTACCGCGTGCTGCGCGAGGCCGAGGACCGCGGCGCCGTGCTCCGCGGCATGTTCGTCGAGGGCCTGGGCGCGGCGCAGTTCGCCGCCACGTCCACGATCGACGTCCTGCGCTCCCACGTGCGCGAGAGCGATGACGAGTCCACCGGGGCCGCGTACGCCCTGGCCTCCACCGACCCCGCCCAACCGTTCGGCGCGGCCCTGGGATGGCCCGACACGCTCGCCGCGGCCGACAGCACGCACCGCCCCTCGCGCCGGGCCGGCTCGCTCGTGCTGCTGCACGACGGCGCCCTCGTCGCCTACGTCGAGCGCGGCGCACGGCGGATCCTCACGTTCACCGACGACCCCGCCCATCTCGTGGCCGCCGCGGCCGCCCTGGCCGATCTCGGGCGCACGGGTCGCGTCGGGCGGCTCCGCGTCGAGACGGTCGACGACCGCACCGTCGGCGGCACCGCTCTCGGCGAGGCCATGGCCGCTGCAGGCTTCCGCGCCCACCCGAAGGGACTCCAGCTCGATGCCCGAAGGTGACACCGTCTTCCGCGCCGCCGCGAAGCTGCACGAGGGTCTGTCAGGCGGGGTCCTGACCGTCTCCGACTTCCGGGTGCCCCAGCACGCCACCGCCGACCTCACGGGCCTGGTGGTCGACGAGACGGTCAGCCGCGGCAAGCACCTGCTCACCCGCGTGGGCCCGTGGACCATCCACACGCACCTGAAGATGGAGGGGGTGTGGCACGTCCACCCCCACGGCACCGGGTGGCGGCGTCCGGCCCACTCGGCCCGCCTCGTGCTCGAGACCGCAGATCGCCAGGCCGTGGGGTTCTGGCTGGGCATGGTCGACCTCGTGCCGCGCGACGCCGAGGACACCGTGGTCGGCCACCTCGGGCCCGATCTGCTGGGTTCCGACTGGGACCTCGATGAAGCTCTCGCGCGCCTGGCCACGCGCCCGGACAGCCAGGTGTTCACGGCCCTGCTCGACCAGCGCAACCTCGCCGGCTTCGGCACCGAGTACGTCAACGAGATGCTGTTCGTGCTCGGGATCCATCCCACCACCGCGGTCGCCGACGTGCCCGACCTGCGCCGGCTCGTCTCGCGAGGTCAGCAGATGATCCGGGTCAACTCCACGCGCTGGGAGCGCTCCTTCACCGGCAGCACGCGCCGCGGCCAGGAGCGATGGGTGTTCCACCGCGAGCGCAAGCCCTGCCGGCGGTGCGGCACCCGCATCCGCGACACCGACCTCGGCGACGTGCCCACGCAGGAGCGCAACGCGTTCTGGTGCCCGCACTGCCAGCCGGCGCGGGGCTGACGCTCAGACGGCGGTCGGTGCCTTCGCCGGGGCGACGTCCCAGATCATGGCCTCGTCCAGGTCGGTGCGGCGGTGATCGATCGAGTCGAGCCACCAGTTCTGGCGGATCGTCCACGGGCGGGTCGATCCCTGCTGCGGCATCTGCTGGGCGACGCGCTGGACGTAGCCCGAGGTCAGGTCGAGCAGCGGACGCTCCTCGCCACCCGGACCGTCCGGGTGCGGGGCTCCGAACCGGCGCCCCGTGGCGCGCAGGTGCTCGACGAACCGCGCGACGTACTGCGAGGTCAGGTCGGCCCGCAGGGTCCACGAGGCGTTGGTGTACCCGACGCACCACGCCAGGTTCGGCACGCCACTGAACATCAGGCCCTTGTACGTGTACAGGTCGTGGGCGTCCAGCACCTGACCGTCGACCTCGACCTCGGCCGTGCCGAAGTTGACGAGCTGCAGGCCGGTGGCCGTCACGACGACGTCGGCCTCCAGGCGGCGCCCGTCCGTCAGCTCGATCCCGTCGGGCGTGAAGCCGGCGATGTGCCCCGTGACGATGTCGGCCTGGCCGCGGCGCAGCACACGGAACAGGTCGCCGTTCGGCACGACGCACAGGCGCTGGTCCCAGGGGTCGTAGCTGGGGTTGAGGTGCGTGTCGACATCGAAGCCCTCCGGAACCGCGCGCCGAGCGCGGGTCAGCAGGATCCGGCGGGCGAGCCGCGGGAAGCGCTGGCAGAACTCGTAGAAGCCCACCGCGATCGAGGCGTTGCGGAACCGGTTCAAGCGGTGCGCGAGACCGGCGGGCAGCAGCTTCTGGGTCACCCCGGCCAGCGGGTCGACCTGCGGCAGGCTCGTGATGAACGTGGGCGAGCGCTGCAGCATCGTCACGTGGGCCGTCTGGTCGGCCAGCGACGGCAGCAGGGTGACCGCGGTGGCGCCGGAGCCGATCACCACGACGCGCTTGCCGCTGACGTCGAGGTCCTCGGGCCAGAACTGCGGGTGGACCACGGTGCCGTCGAACGACTCCAGACCGGGGAACTCCGGGGTGTACCCGGTGTCGTAGGAGTAGTAGCCGCTGCAGAAGTAGACGAAGGACGCCGTCACGGTCGTCTCATCGCCCGCCGTCGTCGCCGTGACGGTCCAGCGTGCGTCGTCGCTGGACCAGCTGACCCGGCTGACGCGGTGGCCGAACCGGATGTGCGGCACCACCCCGTCGGCCTCGGCCGTGTCCTCGATGTACTGGCGGATCTCGGCACCGTCGGCGATCGAGTTGCGGTTGGTCCAGGGCCGGAACGGGTAGCTCAGCGTGTACATGTCGCTGTCGGAACGGATGCCGGGGTAGCGGAACAGGTCCCACGTGCCGCCGACGCGGTCCCGCGCCTCCAGGATCGTGAAGGTCGAGGTCGGCGAGATCTCGCGCAGCCGGTGAGCGGCCCCGATGCCGGAGAGACCGGCTCCGACGATCAGGACGTCGACGTGGTCGGTACTCATGAGCGGCTCCCGTGGTGATGTGACACTGCGGATGTCACCATACCGATGGTACGTCGGAGTGTCACCCTTCCTGCCTAGACTGTCGGCGTGACCGAGACCGACACCACACCCGCGCCCCGTGCGACCGAGCTCCGCGAGGGCCTGCGGGGCTACGGCGTCTTCCTGATCATCACCGGCGGCATCGCCCTCGCCTCCGCCCTGATCCTCACGATCGAGAAGGTCAACCTGCTGGAGAACCCGCAGGAGGCGCTCGCCTGCGACCTCAGCGCGTTCGTGAGCTGCGGCGGCGTCGTCAACCAGTGGCAGGCGTCGGTCTTCGGCTTCCCCAACCCGCTCATGGGCATCGTCGGATTCACGATGGTCGTGCTGCTCGGCGTGCTCCTGGTCTCCGGCGTCACCCTTCCCCGGTGGTTCTGGGGCGGCATCGCGATCGGCGTCACGTTCGGCATCGGTTTCGTCACGTGGCTGCAGAGCCAGAGCATCTACGACATCCAGGTGCTCTGCCCGTACTGCATGGTCGTGTGGCTCATGATGATCCCGATGTTCGTCGTCTCGATCGGTCAGGTGCTCATCGAGTACCGACCCGACGCAGCGGTCACCCGGTTCGTGAACGAGTGGCGGGTCCTCATCGTGGCGCTCTGGTACGTCGTCGTCGCCAGCCTGATCTGGTTCCAGTTCGGCACGACGCTCTGGGCCTGATTTCCTGGGCCTGAACCTCTGGGCCACCGTGCGCCACCTGGGCGTCATCTGAGGTCCACCGGCTCGTCACCGGGCCTCCCTACGTTCCGGCCATGCCCTCCTCCCCCACCCGCCGGGCGACCTCGCGTCGACTCGGACGCTCGCTGGCGGTCGCCGCCTCCGCGACGGCCCTTCTCGCTCCCCTGACCCTCCTGGGCCCGGCCCAGGCCGCCGCGCCGGTCATCCGCGACTCCGCCGACGGCGCCGAGCTCTCGCTCGACGTGCTCGGCACGTTCCGCACGGGCGTCTTCGACGCCAGCGCCGCCGAGATCGTGGCGTTCCACGCCGCGACGCAGCGGACCTTCGTCGTCAACGCCCAGTCGGGCGAGATCGACGTCCTGGACGCCTCCGACCCCGCGGCACCGGCCCAGGTCGGCTCGATCGTCGCCGCCGACGCACCCGCGATCGACCCCGGTGCCGTCGCCAACTCCGTGGCGATCCGCGCCGACGGTCTGATGGTCGCTGCGATCGAGGCACCCACCAAGACCGACGCCGGATGGCTGCTGTTCGCCGACGCGACCACGCTCGAGATCCTCGGCACGGTCCAGGTCGGCGCGCTGCCCGACATGGTCGCCCTGACCGCGGACGGCACGCGAGCCGTCGTCGCCAACGAGGGTGAGCCGGCCGACGACTTCAGCCTCGACCCCGAGGGCTCCGTCGGCGTCGTCGAGCTCCCCGCAGCGGTCGTCGCCCCGGCCCAGGACGCCGCGCGGACCGCGACGTTCCACGAGTTCGAGGCCGGCGGCAGCAGGACCCTGGACCCGGCGGTGCGCGTCTTCGGACCCACCCCCGAGGACGGCAACCCCGTCTCGCGCAACCTCGAGCCCGAGTACGTCGCGATGGCGCCGGGCGGCACCAGCGCCTACGTCGCGCTGCAGGAGGCCAACGCCGTCGCGGTCGTCGACCTCGCCACCGCCACGGTCACCGACATCTGGCCGCTCGGCGCGAAGGACCACAGCATCGCCGGCCAGGGGCTCGACCCCTCCGACCGCGACAGCGCCGCGAAGGGTCCCGAGATCGCGATCGGCGAGTGGCCGGTCCAGGGTCTGTACATGCCCGACGGCATCACCGCCTACCAGGCCGACGGCGACACCTACCTCGTGACCGCCAACGAGGGTGACGCCCGCGAGTGGGGCGACTACGTCGAGCCGTCCCGCGTCAAGGACCTCGGCAAGAACGGACTCAAGCCGATCTGCGAGGACTCGCCGCTCGCCGCCCTGAAGGGCGATGCCGCGCTCGGCCGCCTCAACGTCTCGACCGCCTCGGGCCTGGACGAGGCCGGCACCTGCTACGACGAGCTCTACTCGTTCGGCAGCCGCTCGTTCTCGATCTGGACGACCGACGGCGATCAGGTCTTCGACTCCGGCGAGGACTTCGAGCAGACCGTCGCCCGCGTGGTCCCGGAGTACTTCAACTCCAACCACTCCGAGTCCAATCTCGAAGGCCGCAGCGACGACAAGGGTCCCGAGCCCGAGAACGTCACCATCGGCACTGTCGGCGACCGCACGTACGCGTTCATCGGTCTGGAGCGGGTCGGCGGCGTCATGGTCTATGACATCTCCGACCCCGCCGACGCCACCTACGTGACCTACGTCAACAACCGCGACTTCGCGGTCTCGGTGGAGGACGGTATCGAGACCGCCGAGGACCCGGCGGCCTTCTTGGCCTCCGCCGGCGACCTCGGACCCGAGGGCCTGACGTTCGTCTCCGCCGTGGACTCCCCCACCGGGGAGGCGCTCGTGATCGTCGGCAACGAGGTCTCGGGCACCACGACGTTCTTCGGGGTCACCGACCTCGTCGAGCCGGAGCCGACGACGACGTTCACCGACGTCACCGAGGAGCACACCTTCTTCACGGAGATCACGTGGCTCGCCGCCCAGGGCATCACGACGGGGTACGCCGAGGCGAACGGCACCACGACGTTCCGCCCGTCGCAGCCGGTCCTGCGCGAGCAGATGGCCGCCTTCCTGTACCGGACCGCCGGCGAGCCTGCGTGGACCGCGCCCACCGCGTCGCCCTTCGCGGACGTCCCGACCTCGCACACCTTCTACCGCGAGATCACCTGGCTGGCCGACCAGGGCGTGACGACGGGCTACCGCGAGGCGAACGGCACCACGACGTTCCGTCCGTCGCAGCCGGTCCTGCGCGAGCAGATGGCCGCCTTCCTGTACCGCACCGCGGGCTCGGACTTCGTCGACGAGGACGGGGCGACGTTCATCGACGTGCCGCCCAGCGCCACGTTCTTCGACGAGATCGAGTGGCTCGCGACGACCGACATCACGACGGGCTACCTCGAGCGGGCCGAGACCCGCTCGTTCCGCGGCCCCCAGCCCGTCCTCCGCGAGCAGATGGCGGCGTTCCTCTTCCGGTTCGACCAGCTGCCGCAGTGAGGTCGGACCGGTGACACGTCGCCCCTGGGTCGAGGGGATCCCTTCGGCACGGGGGCGACGTGCGTCACGACTGGTGCGCCGTGACGACGTGCTCGGCGAAGAGCCCGGGCCAGGCCACGACTCCGTACGGGGTTCGCGCGACCTCGAGGCGGCTGCCGTGGATCCACTTGTGGAGCTTGTTGGCCGTCGTCATGGGGTGGGTCCGATCGCCCGTCCAGGCCAGGACGAGCGTCGGCACCTGCATGCGCACGACCAGCTTGCGGTGGGGCAGGTCGCTCGCCGCCGCTCCGCGGAGCACGGCCGGCAACAGCTCCTCCGGGACCGTGGGCACCGTCTCCGGAGCGTGGCCCATTGCCGGGACCGCGGGCGTGTCGACGTCGAGGGCGTGGAAGGCGCCGATGCCCTCGCGTTCGACGAGGTCGGCGTTCGCGAGATACGTCTCGGCCTGCTTGCGACGCGTCTTCCCCGCGGTCGGCGGGGTCACGAGCGTCAGGCTCGCGAACCGGTCGGGCTCCCGGGTCGCTGCGTGGAGCAGGGTGCCCGTGCCCATCGACGGCCCCACCCCGTGCACCGACTCCCCCGGCGCCACGTGGTCGAGCAGGGCCAGGAGGTCGCCGGCGAGTCGATCCCAGCGATACGCATCGGGCTCGGCCGTGCCGGTGGACCCGCCGTGTCCGCGGGCGTCGAAGCGGAGGATGCGGTGATCGCGCAAGGCACGCGACAGGTCGAGCCCGAGCTGACGGTCACGGTCGCGGCTCGAGGTGAGGCCGTGGAGCTGCACGACCAAGGGCCCGCCGGTCCCGTCGACGTCGAACGCGAGCGCGGCACCGCCCGTGGTGAATGTCTGCACGCCACCTCGCACTCTGTCGTCTACCGCCCGTCGGCCGGCACCCCCGCCCGCGCACCGGTTCCCGGGCATCGCCGCGCCTAGGATAGCGGCGATGCGACTCACCAACGTGGCTCACATGAGGCTCCCCCCGGGTCGTGTGACGAGTCTCTCCACGGGTCAGGTCGGCCTGCCCGGTGCCGCCGTGCCGATCTCGTACGACCAACGGCTCCACGCGGGCGCCGGCGATCGCGACGGCTCGTGGATGGCGATCGCGTTCCGGCTCGACCTCGACGCGACGCACGATCAGCTCGCCCACGCCTGGACGGCCGTCGTCGAGCGGCACGGCACGTTGCACACCGCTTTCTCGAACGAGAGCGGGAAGCTGGGCCTCCACCAGGTCCAGGTCGTGCAGGGCGAGTGGGTCGACCATCCGCCGGCCGATCCGTCCGAGACGCCGCGCGACGTGCTCCGACGCGTGCTCGACGCCGCCTGCCGACCGTTCGGGGCCCCCTCGCACCGGCTCTGCGTCGTCGTTCCCGATCCCGGCAGCGGCGAGGATCACCGGCCCGTGCTCGTGATCGCCGGCGACCACTCCCACCTGGACATGTGGTCGCTGCTGGTCCTGCTGCGCGACCTCCGCACCTGCGTCGCGGACGTCGTGGCTGGCCGGGCACCGGGGGCCGACCTCGCGCCGGCAGCTCCGTTCGCCGCCCACACGCACCTGCTCGAACAGCTGGACTCCACCCCGGACTGGGTCGCCGACCGGTGGGCCGAGGTGCTCGCCGCGGGCGGTGGAGCACTGCCGACCTTCCCGCTCCCCCTGGGTGACGTCTCCGCACCTCGGTCCGAGGTCGTCGAGGTACGTGACGTCCTCGAGCCCGGGCAGCTCGAGGCGCTCGAGAAACGCGCCGCCGACCACGGCGTTCGCCTGACCGCGCTCGCGATCGCCGAGGTCGCGTCAGCGACGGCGGAGCTGTCCGGAGCTCCGCTGCGTGCGGTGTTCCCGGTGCACAGCCGTGATGATCCTTCCTGGTACGGATCGGTCGGCTGGTTCATCACGAACTCCGTCATCGACTGCACCGACCCCAGCCCGACCGGGTGCACCGCCGCCCTGCGGGAGTCGATGAAGCTCGGTGCCCATCCGCTGGCCCCGATCCTCGGCCACCTCGACCGCGAGCTCGCCCCGCCCGGCATGTTCGCCCTGTCGTGGCTCGACACCCGACGCCTCCCCCAGGTGCCGCCGGGCCTGGACGTGCAGTACGTGTCGGCGGTCACCCGCCCCGACGGCGTCATGGCGTGGTTCCTGGTCAGCGACGACGGACTGCACTTGAGGTGCCGGTACCCCGACACCCCGGAGGCACGCGAGAATGTCGGACGTTGGTTGGACGCCGTGGTGGAGCGGGTGGGGGGCACCCGCGTCCCGTGACGACGAACCGTCAGTCGTCGGGAGAATGGAGCCCAGCTGCCGCGGCCGCCTCGTCGGCGAGCGTGTGCCCGGCTCCGTCGTAGAGGTGCAGCACGATGTCGGCCCCGTGCTCGCGTGCCTGCGCCGCCTCGTCGGCGAACTGGACCACGACCGCGACGACTCCGGCGAAGCCGGCCTCCTGCAGTCGCGTGGTCGCGGTGCGGTTCGCGCCGTGGAACGGCATCGCCAGCACGGCGAGGTCCAGATCCTCGGCACGGGTCAGCCGCAACCAGAACTCCGGGTCGCTGGCATCGCCCTCGACCGCCTGCAGACCGGCCTCGCACAGGCTCTCGACCCGTTCGCCGTCGGCGTCGACCCCCACCGTCTCCACACCGTGCTCGTCGACGAGCTGCTCGTAGGCAGCCCGGCCCACCCGCCCCATGCCGATGACGACCGCCTGCGCGTGTCCCACGTCGATCGGACGGTCCTGTTCCAGGAGCCGGTCCGGGTCCTTGGCCGGCAGCCAGCGGGACGCAGCGGTCACGAGGCGCTCGCGCCCAGCAGCGGCAGCCGTGGACAGCAGGAAGCTGAAGGCCACCGCCGTCGACACGACGACGAGCCAGTCCTCCTCGAGCACCCCCGAGGTGACCCCGTTGTCCACGACGATCAGCCCGAACTCCGAGAAGCTCGCCAACGCACCCGCCACCAGTGCCGCACTGCGGTGCCGCAGGCCCATCCGGTCGAGAAGCACCGCGAAGCCGACGACCTTGAGCGGCACGAGCACCAGCACCAGGACGCCCGCGATGAGCAGATCACTCGCCGACGGAAGTCCGATGAACCCCAGTGAGACGAAGAAGCCGACGAGGAGAAACTCCTTCAGCCCGAAGATCGCCTTCCGGATCTCGCCGGACCGTTCGTGCGAAGCCAGCAGCATGCCGAGGACCAGGGCACCCAGATCGCCCTTGAGGCCCACCGCGTCGAACAGCAGGTAGCCCGGGACGATCGCGACGACGACCCCGAACAGCACCTGCACCTCCCCGTGGTCGAGCCGCCCCATGACCCACCGGATCGCCCAGGCGCCCGGCACCACCAGGACCAGCGCGAAGGCCCACGGGCTCGGCAGATCACCCGTGCTCCCGGTCAGCACCGCGACGGCGACGATGTCCTGGATGACCAGGACCCCGATGGCGGTCCGCCCGAAGAACGCCCGCGTGGCGCTCGAGGCCTCCAGCAGCTTGACCACGAACACGGTGCTCGAGAACGACAGCGCCACCCCGATCAACGCGTACCCGCGCCAGTCGAGTCCGGCGATGAGGCTCAGCCCGGTGAGCCCCAGCACGGCGAGGAGCGCGATCGCGACCACCGTGGAGACGGCCACGTGCACTGTGGCGGTCACCCACACCTCGCGGCGCACCAGGATGCGCGGGTCGAGCTTCAGACCGATGCCGAACAGCAACAGGGTGACCCCGGCATCGGCCAGGACGTCGAGACCCTCGAAGGCGGGTACGCCCGACGCGTTGAGGATGAAACCCGCCGCCAGGAAGCCCACCATCGGGGGCACGCGGATCACCGTGGCGAGCAGTCCACAGACCAAGGGCACGGTGAAGAGCAGACCGAGGTCCATGTCGGGCGGGCTCCTCGTCAGGGCGGCGGGGGTCCAGCAGGAAGGCTCAGTCTAGGACCCGGCGGAGGTGGCGAGCGCGGGTGCCCGCGGCACGGTTCCCGGAAGGGTCGCTGCGGGGATCCCTCGACGCGCGACTTCGTCGCGGAAGATGGGGCCCACTCGATTCACGGAGCCTTCGATGACATGACGCTGCGGGGATCCCTCAGGAAGGGCGACTTCGTCGCCGACGGAGGGGCCCACTCGATTCGCTGCACTTTCGATAACGCCACTGAGGCCGCCCCCAAAGAACGGGGGCGGCCTCAGTGGCGTTGTGGAGCTGCGGGGAATCGAACCCCGGTCCTATGGCGCTGCATCAGGGCTTCTCCGGGTGCAGTTCGTCTAGCGCTTTTCTCGGCCCCGGTGTTCGGACGAACGCGTCACCGACAGGCCCAGCCACGAAAAAGTCCCGGTCACGCCTCGCGGCGCGGCATGACCAGCAAGTCCCCTAAATGAGACAGACGATCCGGGACGGGGACGCTCCCGGGTCTGCCCTTCACCAGTCGCTGTCAGGCAGCGAGGGCGAAGTCAGTGCGCTTGGAATCGGCACTTATAGATTGCAACGGACGTTTGAGAGATGACGTTGCGTTCTCTACCCGCTTCACCTGATCCGAACGACCACAGTCGAAACCGATCAGCCCCTCTGGAGTTGTCAAAACCCCTCGAGCTGCAGGGGCCACTGCCGAAGCAGTCTGCCCAGCATAGCGCTGCGGGCCGACGAAAGATTCCCGTCGGCCCGCAGCGCTGGCGTATCAGAGCTTGTAGTCCTTCAGGAGCGCGCGACCGATGATCATCTTCTGGATGTCGGAGGTGCCCTCGCCGATCAGCATGAACTTGACCTCGCGCATGATGCGCTCGATCTCGTACTCCTTGGAGTAGCCGTAGCCGCCGTGGATGCGGAAGGAGTCCTCCACGACCTCGTTGGCGTACTCGGAGGCGAGCATCTTGGCCATGCCGGCCTCGACGTCCATGCGCTTGCCGGTGTCCTTCAGACGGGCGGCCTTGACCATCATGGTGTGGATCGTCTCGACCTTGGTGGCCATCTCGGCCAGGCGGAACAGCACGGCCTGGTGGTCGGCGATCTGCTTGCCGAAGGTCTTGCGCTGCTGGGCGTACGCGATGGCCAGCTCGAAGCCACGGATCGCCATGCCGCACGCGCGGGCGGCGACGTTGACCCGGCCGACCTCGACGCCGTCCATCATCTGGAAGAAGCCCTTGCCCGGCTCGCCACCCAGGATCTGCTCGGCCGCGATCTGGTGGTCCTCGAGGATGAGCTCGGTCGTCTCGACGCCCTTGTAGCCCATCTTCGCGATCTTGCCCGGCACCGTGACGCCCTGAGCGGTCTCGCCGAAGCCCGGCTCCTTCTCGACCAGGAACGTCGTCATGTTCTTGTAGACGCTGTCGGCGCCCTCGTCGCTCTTGCAGAGCACCGCGACCAGCGTGGACGTGCCGCCGTTGGTCAGCCACATCTTCTGGCCCGTGATCGAGTACGAGCCGTCGTCCTTCTTGGTGGCCTTGGTCGAGACCGCCGCGACGTCCGAACCGAGGCCCGGCTCCGACATGCTGAACGCGCCACGGACCTCGCCGGTGGCCATCTTCGGCAGGTACTTCTTCTTCTGCTCCTCGGTGCCGTGCTGCATCAGCAGGTACGCCACGATGAAGTGCGTGTTGATGACGCCCGAGACGCTCATCCAACCGCGCGCGATCTCCTCGACCACGAGCGCGTAGGTCAGCAGCGACTCGCCGAGGCCGTCGTACTCCTCGGGGATCGTCAGGCCGAAGACGCCGAGCTCCTTGAGGCCCTCGATGATCTCGGTCGGGTACTCGTCGGCGTGCTCGAGCTCCTGGGCGACCGGGATGATCTTCTCGTCGACGAACTCGCGGATCGTCGACAGGATCGCGGTCTGCTCCTCGGTCAATCCCTCGGTGCTGGCGAGACGTCCCATGCGATGGCTCCTGGTGAGAAAGAGGGGGGCGACAGCCCACATGTCACGGCGACTCTACCCACCGGTAGCCCCCACCACTCGACGAGCCACCCGACGAGCCGGGTCAGTCGACCAGGGGCGGTTCGGCCAGCACCGGCTCGCGCGAGGAGCGCCGTGTGACGACGAACACGAGCCCGGCCAGGATCAGCGCCAGGCCGACCCAGACGCCCGCGTGCGGCGACTGGTCGAGGAAGGCGCCGGCGAGCAGGGCCGCCAGCGGCACCTCCAGCAGCAGCATCAACGAGACCACCGTGGGGCTCATCACGGCGAGCAGGTGGTTGAGGATCGAGTGCCCCAGGAACTGCGCAGCGATCGTGACCCCGGCGATCAACATCCAGTCGCGGGCCGAGAAGCCGGTCAACGGGATCCCACCCACGACGACCGCGACGAGCAGCGCCAGGCTGCACACCGAGTAGCAGACGGCGGTGTACGCCGTCGTCGACAGCTCGGTCCGCACGGCGCTGCCGGCCACGAGGTACAGGGCGGCGAAGAGCCCACCGGCGACGGCCAGGCCGTCGCCCACCAGGGCCTGGGTCGAGACCGTGAAGTCGAAGCCCGACACGACCAGCACCCCGGCGATCGCGAGCGCACACCCGATGCCGGCCTGCAGCGGCACGGGCCGCCCCCGCAGGCGGTCGATCAGCAGGACCCAGACCAGCTGCGTCGTGACGAGCGCGGTGGCGGCGGCCACCGACGTCAGCTTGAGCGACCCGACCCACGTCGCGAAGTGGAGCGCGAGCATGAGGCCCGCCACCACCACGAGTCGGCGTCCCCGCGGCGACAGGGCTCGCAGCTCGTCGCGACGACGCAGCAGCGTCACCGGCGCCAGAACGGCGGAGGCCGCGGCGTTGCGCCAGAAGGCGATCGCGAGGGCGGGGGCGGTCGTGGCGGCCATCAGCGGACCCGAGGCCGAGACCCCGAGGATCGCCACGGCAGCCAGGAGCGCATTCACCCGATCAGTGTCGGGGATGGGGGCGAAGCCCCGCCCCCTGAGGTGCGAGTGAGGAACGAACGAGCCTCGAAAGGGGTACCGCAACCCATCACCTGACCGAGGTTTCGAGGCTCGTCGCCAGGGCTCCTCACACCTCAACCGCCGGTGGCTGGGCCCGCCCCTTGAGGTGCGAGTGAGGAACGAACGAGCCTCGAAAGGGGTACCGCAACCCATCACCTGACCGAGGTTTCGAGGCTCGTCGCCAGGGCTCCTCACACCTCAACCACCGGTGGTGACCACCGGCCGAGCCGCAGGCGAGGCAGGCTGCCGGGCGGAGCCCGGGCGCGATGAGGAACGAGTCGCGTATCGCGACGGAGTCGCGATCAGCCCCAGGACGTCTCGAGCTCGGAGAGGGCGCTCTCGAGGTGCAGCAGGAGCCGCTGGAGGTGCGGGACCGTGCGACGGCAACCGATGATGCCGACGTCGAGGTAGCCGGCGCGGCTCGTCAGGGTGATGTTGATGGCCTGGCCGTCGAGCGCGATCGAGACGGGGTAGGAGCCGTCCATGCGCGCGCCGTTGAAGTAGAGCTCCTCGGAGGGGCCCGGCACGTTCGACACGATGACGTTGAACGGCGGGTGCGTGTACTTGACGAACCCCGGCACCGGCGTGAAGGCGAGCGGCAGCATCTGCAGCGCCGAGAACGCGAGGATCTGCGTCGGGGTGAGGTCGCCGAGGATGCGCTTGGCCTGGCGCGAGGAGTAGGCGATCTCCTCCAGTCGCGTCGACCCGTTCTCGCGGTCGGTCGCGAGGTTCACGATGATGACGCCGACCTGGTTGCCGCCGTCGCGCCCGCCGTCGGCTCCTCCGCCGGACCGCAGCGAGAGCGAGACCGGCACCATCGCGGTCATCGGGTCGTCCGGCAGCGCATTGTTCTCGATCAGGTAGTCGCGCAGGGCCCCGGAGACCATCGCGAGCACGACGTCGTTCATGGTCGTGGCCGACGACTTCGCGACGCGACGGATCCGCTCGATCTCCCACGACTGGGCCGCGAACCGCCGGGCACCACCGATCGGGACGTTGAACATCGTGCGGGGCGCGCGGGGCAGCGTGAGGTCGTTCGAACCGATCGCCTCCATCGCGATGCGGGCCGAGGCGGGCAGCAGGCCCGCCAGGTCGCCCGCGACACCACCGGCTGCCCCCACGAGCGACTTCGCCAGGGCCAGCGGCGCGAACCCGCCCGTCGCGGCGGCGTCGTCGTCGGCCTTGTCCCGCTTGCGGGCCGGCTGCAGCCACGGCGGCAGGCAGTCGTCGGCGTCGGGGTCGGTGCTGAGCGAGCGCTGCATCAGGCGCGCGGCCGAGACGCCGTCGATCAACGAGTGGTGCACCTTCGTGTAGACGGCGAAACGGCCGTCCTGCAGGCCCTCCACGACGTGGCACTCCCAGAGCGGACGGTGCCGGTCGAGCAGCGAGCTGTGCCAGAGCGAGGTCGCCTGCAGCAGCTCGCGGATGCGCCGCGGCTCGGGCAGGGCCGAGTGGCGCACGTGGTAGTCGAAGTCGATCGACTCGTCGTGCGTCCACCACGTGCTGCCGACCGCACCGACGGGCTCGGCCGGACGCTTCCGGAACAAGGGGTTGACGTTGTCGCTGCTGCGATACCGCTCCAGAACCTCGCGCACGAAGTTCGGACCGGCGTCGGCCGGGGGTTCGAACAGCTGCAGGCCCCCCACGTGCATGGGGTGCTCACGCGACTCGGCCAGCAGGAACATCGAGTCGGTCGGCGGCATGAACGGCATGGTGTGGGTTCCTCGCGCAGGGTGGTCGGGGCTGAAGTACGCTCACGGGGCGGATGTGAATCACATCACAACATGAGACATGATTCTGGTGAATGCTCGCAGGTCCCAGGGGGAGCGACACGAGCAGGACCAGATCGTGAGCAGAGGGAGAGACATGATGGGGAACACGCACCTCACCGTGGCCGCGGACGCCCAGTTCCGCGCCGGTGCCAGCCTGCCGTCCCAGGTGCTGGCCTTCGGGCTCAAGCACACGGTCCGTCCGCTCCTGGACGCCTGGTCGCGACTCCCCTTCGACGTGTTCCCGCCGAACCTCCTCGAGCAGGCCGCCCGCCTGCTCCCCGCGCCCGAGGGCACGCGGTGGCGCCGCGTCGACCTGAAGGAGTGCGGCGCCGAGCTCGTGCTGGGAGCCGACGTCGCCGACAACCCGGGCGAGGGCGGCGCGATCCTCTACCTGCACGGCGGCGCGTTCCTGACCTGCGGCATCAACACCCACCGCCGCCTCGTCTCGCGCATCTCGTCGGCATCGGGCGTCCCGGCCCTCAACGTGGGCTACCGCCAGATGCCCTACGAGCCGATCGCGGAGTCGATCGCCGACGGCCTCGACGGGCTGCACTGGCTGCTCGCCCAGGGCCATCGCATCGAGCAGATCACGATCGCGGGCGACTCCGCGGGTGGCTACCTCGCCTTCGCCGTGGCCCGGGCCGCGATGGACGCCGGTCTCGGACGGCCCGCCGGCGTCGTGGCCCTCTCCCCCCTGCTCGACTTCGACCCCGCCGGCAAGGTGGCCCACCGCAATGCCCACCGCTGCCAGACGTTCTCGCTGCGAGCCGTCTCGCGCCTGACCGACGTCTCCGAGAACCTCGACGCCCGCCGCGGCGTCTCGGGCCGGCGCACGTGCCCGGTCAACATGCCGCTCTCCGACATGCCGCCGACCCTCATCCACGTCGGCTCGCGCGAGGTCCTGCTGGCCGACGCCGAGCTCATGGCCAACCGGCTCGTGGCCGCCGGGGTGCCCTGCGACCTCACGGTCTGGGACCGCCAGGTCCACGTCTTCCAGGCGGCTGCGTCCTGGGTCCCCGAGGCGCGTGCCGCGATCAGCGAGGTCGGCGCGTTCGTCGCCGGGCTCGAGGGCCGCGTGGAGTCGCGTCCGTCCTCGACGCAGAACCTCGGCCACGTCAGCGCCGTGGCCCCGCGGCGCAGCTCTGCAGCGCCGGCCTGACACGAGACCCGCCGGTAGGGTGCTGACGTGAGCAGCATGCCCGGACGCATCTTCCTGTCCCGCGTCGTCGGTCAACCGGTCTTCGACCCGTCCGGCGACCGCGTGGGCAAGCTGCGCGACGTCGTCGTGACGGTCCGCTCCACCGGCAGTCGACCGCGCGTGCTCGGGCTCGTGGTCGAGGTGCTGGGACGCCGCCGGGTCTTCCTGCCGATCACCCGGGTCACCTCGCTCGACGGCGGCCAGATCATCACGACCGGCGTCGTCAACATGCGCCGCTTCGAGCAGCGCAAGCACGAGACCCTCGCGGTGCACGAGCTGTTCGACCGCCAGGTCACGACCCGCGACGACGTCGCCGGCGAGGTCTTCGACCTCGCGATGGAGATGGACGCCCGCCGCGACTGGCACCTGACCCACGTCGCGGTGCAGGAGTCGGGCAAGCGCTTCGGTCGCCGCGGCGCGACCCACACCCCCGAGTGGTCCGACGTCATCGGCCTGGCCGACGAGGACTCCGCGCAGGGCGCCCAGCACCTGCTCGCGGCGATGGACGACCTGCGCGCGGTCGACCTGGCCAACGCCCTGCTCGAGCTCACGCCCAAGCGGCGCCTCGAGATCGCCTCCGAGCTCGGCGACGAGCGCCTCGCCGACGTGCTCGAGGAGCTGCCGGCACGCGCCCAGGTCGAGATCCTCGGGGTCCTGGACCCCGAGCGAGCCTCGGACGTCATCAGCGAGATGAACGACGACGACGCGGCCGACCTGCTCGGATCCCTCCCCCCGGCCACCGCGGAGCAGCTGCTGCAGCGGATGGAGCCCGACGACGCCGAGGACATGCGCCGACTCCTGACGTACGAGGAGGGCACCGCGGGCTCGATGATGACGACCGACCCGGTCGTGCTCGCCCCCGACGCCACGATCGCGGAGGCCCTGGCCCGGGTCCGCGAGCCCGACCTGATTCCCGCGCTCGCCTCGATGGTCTACGTCTGCCGCCCGCCGGTCGAGACGCCCACGGGACGCTTCCTGGGGGTCGTCCACCTGCAGGCGCTGCTGCGGCACCCGCCGTCGACCCTGGTCAGTGCGATCGTCGACGACGACATCGAGTGGCCCCGCCCCGAGTCCTCGCTGGCCGACGTCTCCGGCCTGCTCGCGGCATACAACCTCGTCGCGCTGCCCGTCATCGACGAGTCCAAGCACCTGATGGGCGCCGTCACGATCGACGACGTGCTCGACCACCTCCTGCCCGAGGGCTGGCGCGAGTCGTCGATCGAGGTCTCGCGCCATGGCTGAGCAGTCGCGGCGCGACGCCGACCGCCAGAGCCGCCTCGACCAGCCGCGCGACCGCCGTCGCGGCTGGCACCCCAAGGCCGACTTCGACACCGAGCGCTTCGGCCGCTTCGCGGAGTCGTTCGCCCGCTTCATGGGCACCGCCACCTTCCTGGCGGGCATGACGGTCTTCATCATCGTGTGGCTCGTCTGGAACGTGCTGGGCCCGGAGGAGGCCCAGTGGGACCCGTACCCGTTCATCTTCCTGACGCTGATCCTGTCGTTGCAGGCCTCGTACGCGGCGCCCCTGATCCTGCTCGCGCAGAACCGTCAGGAGTCCCGTGACCGCGTCCAGCAGCAGCAGGACCGCGACGCGACCGCCCAGTCCCACGCCGACATGGAGTTCCTCGCCCGTGAGGTCGCGGCCCTGCGACTCGGTCTCGGCGAGGTCGCCACGCGCGACTTCCTGCGCAGCGAGCTGCGCGGACTCGTCGACGCGCTCGACCCGGCCGACGACGGGGAGCGACGCGACAAGCCGAGCAAGGCCAAGAAGGACAAACGCGACTGAGGCTGGACTCACCTCGGGCGCACAGGGCTCCCCCGTACGATGGGTCGCATGGCAGTCGTCACCGAGGAGCAGGTCCGTGAGGCGCTGACGCGCGTCAACGACCCCGAGATCAAGCGTCCCATCACCGAGCTCGGCATGGTCGACACGATCACGATCAGCGACACCGACATCACGGTGCGTCTGCTCCTGACCGTCGCCGGCTGTCCGTTGAAGGAGACCCTGACCCGCGACGTCACGGCCGCGGTCGCGAGCGTCGCCCCGGCACACCTGGCGCACGTCGACATGGGCGTCATGACCGACGAGCAGCGCTCGTCGATGCGCGACATGCTCCGCGGCGGTGCTGCCGAGAAGGAGATCCCCTTCACGCAGCCCGGCAACCTCACCCGCGTCTACGCGGTCGCGTCGGGCAAGGGCGGTGTCGGCAAGTCGTCCGTCACGGTCAACCTGGGCGTTGCGATGGCCCTGCGCGGACTCAAGGTCGGCATCCTCGACGCCGACATCTACGGTCACTCGATCCCCGACCTGATGGGCGTGGGCGACCACCGCCCCACCCAGGTCGACGACATGATCATGCCGGTCCCCGTGCCCGTCACGTCGCTCGGCGACCACCCCGACGCACCGGCGGCTCCTGACGTCAAGGTCATCAGCATCGGCATGCTCAAGCCGCGCAAGGACCAGGTCGTCGCGTGGCGCGGCCCGATGCTCGACCGCGCGCTCGTGCAGATGCTGAGCGACGTCTACTGGGGCGATCTCGACGTCCTGCTGCTCGACCTCCCGCCCGGCACCGGCGACATGGCCATCAGCGTCGGCCAGCACCTCTCGAACGCCGAGGTCGTCGTCGTCACGACCCCGCAGCAGGCGGCGGCCCAGGTCGCCGAGCGCGCGGGCACGATGGCCTCGATGCTCCACCAGCGCGTCGTGGGCGTCGTCGAGAACATGTCGTACCTGGCGCTGCCGTCGGGCGAGCGCCTCGAGGTCTTCGGCAGCGGCGGCGGCCAGCAGGTCGCGTCCACCCTGGCCGAGCGCCTCGGCCACGACGTCCCGCTGCTGGCCGAGGTCCCCCTCGACGAGCAGCTCCGCGTCGGCGGCGACGAGGGCCACCCCATCGTGGTCGCGCACCCCGAGTCGGCCTCTGCGGTCGTCCTGCAGGCTGCGGCCGATCGCCTCAGCGGTCGCTCCCGCGGGCTGGCCGGCATGCAGCTGGGCCTGACCCCGGCCGGGCGACTCTAGGACTCACCGTGTTCGGCATGGGCTGGGCGGAGATCGGGGTCGTCCTGGTCGTCGCGATGCTCCTGTTCGGCCCCGAGCGCCTGCCCGAGATCGCCAAGCAGGCCGGCGGCTTCGTGCGCACGGTGCGGCGGATGGCCGAGAACGCCAAGGACGACCTCGGGCGCGAGATCGGTCAGGACCTCTCGGGACTCCAGCTGCGCGACCTCGACCCGCGCGAGGCGGTGCGCCGCACGTTCCTCGACGAGCCGTCCGGACGCACCCCGCTCACGGCCGCCGCGACGGCGGGCCCCCGCGCCCTCCGGCCCGGCGAGCGCCCACCCTTCGACGCCGAGGCCACGTAGGGCGCACGGCGACTACGCGGCCGAGACCCAGCCGGTCATGCGGTGCAGGCCGTCCTCAACCCGTTCGACCGCGGAACGGTCCGGGGTCGAGGGCAGCTGCGCGACGACCTCGGCGACGCTCGCGACCGAGGCGTCCGTGACGACGGTGTACACGACGCCGTCGGCCTCCCACGAGGCCACGTTGGGCAGCCCCTCGCGCACCCACACCACCGAGTCGGCGAGGGTGCGCCGCTCGAATCCGGCGAGGGCAGCATCGTCGAGCCGTCCGACCTGCTCGATCAGGTGGAGCTGCACGTGCTCACCCAGGTAGCGCAGCGCGACCACGGCATCGCCGACGAGGCGTCCGTCGACGCGTTCCAGGTCGCCGGCCAGCATGGCGTGGCACGGCCAGCCGTCGGCGTCGAGCTCGTCGAGCTCCGCCGGGCTCAGGGGCACGTCGTCGCTCGAGGCGGCGACGGCGCTCGAGGCCGCGACGATGTCCGGGGCTCGCCGGCTCGCCGCCTCCGACATGAACTCCGCGACGTACGCGTCGAAGTGCGGGCCCACCGGGTCCCCGGAGCTGGGCAACGGCGGAGCCAGCACGTAGGCCAGCAGCAGCACGGCCGCCGACGAGCCCATGAGGGCGACGGCGACCCCCACCGACCGGCGCAGGGCCTGCCGGCTCCTCGGGTCAGGCTCGGGCGGGTCGGACGCGACGGCGCTGAGCGCCGCGGCGAGGTGTGCCGGAACTCCGGCGGACATGGACCGCGCCATGCGGCGCTTGAGCTGTTCCTGCTCGGCGACCACCCCGCGGCAACGCTCGCACTCCTCGAGGTGACGACGGGCGGCCAGCTCCCGCGCCGGCGGGAGCTGCCCGTCGACGAACGCCGCGACATCGGCACCGAGATGCGTCATCCGACCCCGACCGGTCCCCAGACCCGGGTGCGACCGGTGGTGGGCGCACGGTGCGCGAGCGCGGCCCGGAGCTGCGTCCGGCCCCGGTGGATGCGCGACCGCACCGTGCCGAGCTTGATGCCCAGCACGTCGGCGATCTCCTCGTAGCTCAGACCCTCGACGTCGCACAGCACGACCACGACCCGGAAGTCCTCCGAGAGCGCCTGGAGGGCCTGCTCGATGTCGGGGTCGAAGCCGGCACCGTCGACGGCCTCCTCCGGGCGCAGCTCGCGGGCCAGCAGCCGGTCCTCCGCGCCCTCGGCGAAGCGGTCCATGCGGATCCGAGACGCCCGGCGGGCGCGGTCGAGGAACAGGTTGGTCGTGATGCGGTGCAGCCAGCCCGGGAAGTTGCCGGGCTCGTAGGTGCCGAGCGAGCGGAACACCCGCACGAAGACGTCCTGCGTGAGGTCCTCGGCATCGTGCGGGTTGCCCGTGAGACGAAGCGCCAGCCGGTAGACCCGGGCGGAGTGCTCCGCCACGATGTCGTCCCACTCCAGGGAGGGGTGCGGCTCGGTGGTGACCACAGGGTTCCTGTCGCTCGTCATGGACTGATCGTCCCGCTTCTTGCTGAGAGAACGCCCAGCACGCGCTGACGGTTCCCCAAGCCCGGTCCTGTCTGCGCTGGGGCCATGACGAGGACTGCGGTTCCACCGTCATTCTCCCGCGTGGTGCCGCCGCGCGCAGGTCGACCCGCACTAGGCTGACGCCGTGGCGAAGGACAGCATGATCAACGCGGCCAGCCTGGCGTTCGCCGAGGCCTACCCGCGCGAGGACGCCGTCCTCGCGGAGGCGCGCCAGCGCGCCACGGTCGTCGGCGTGGCACCGATCGGGGCCAGCGGCGGTGCGACGATCTCGTTCCTCGCGGCAGCGATCGGCGCGAAGGCGGTCGTGGAGATCGGTACCGGCACCGGGGTGTCCGGCCTGTGGGTCCTGCGCGCGACCCCCGACGCCGTGCTGACCTCGGTCGACCTCGAGGCCGAGCACCAGCGCCACGCGCGCGAGGTCTTCTCCCTCGCCGGAATCCCGCCGCAGCGCTTCCGCCTGATCGCCGGCGCTGCGCTCGACGTCATGTCGCGCCTGGCCGACGGCAACTACGACCTCGCGTTCCTCGACGGCGACAAGGTCGAGTACGCCGAGTACCTCGACGAGGCCGTGCGCCTCGTCCGACCCGGTGGGCTGATCTGCTTCGACAACGCGCTCTGGCACGATCGCGTCGCCGATCCCGCGCAGCGTGACCCCGAGACCAGTGCGATCCGCGACCTGCTCCAGCGCGTCAGCGACGACGACGGCCTGCGGGCCATCGTGCTGCCGGTCGGCGACGGCCTGCTGGCCGTGCAGAAGATCGCCTGACCGCGCTCGTCCCGCTGACCGCTCAGCTCTCGAAGCGGGCCGACGACCGGAATCCTGCGGGTCCGCGCACTGCCGCGACGACCTCGAACGCCTCGATCAGGACCGGCGGCGAACCGATGAGCTCCGTCCCCGGCGCCGAGTCCGCCTGGGCGGTGAAGGATGCCTGGAAATCGGCGCGCGCCTGCGTGGAGACGAACACGTAGGTGCCCTCGAACCACTCACCGTCACGCGCACGCCACGTCTTGTAGCGCAGGCCGTCGAGTCCCGCGAACCGTGGGAGCGAGACGTCCTCGACGTACGCGTGCAGCCGCTCGAGCACGCCGTCAGGTGCGTCGGTCAAGGACCAACGCACCGACAGCCCGAACATCAGACGGCTTTGAGTGCGTCGCCGAGCGTCGCGGCTTCCTCGTTGTTGAGCTCGACGACGAGGCGTCCCCCACCTTCCAACGGGACGCGCATGACGATGCAACGCCCTTCCTTGGTGACCTCCATCGGACCGTCACCGGTCCGAGGCTTCATGGCCGCCATGAGTTCCCCTCTCGTCGAACAGGACCCACCGTCGTGGCGGGCCCGTGACTCATTATCTCCCATGGGCCGCAGCGATGCGACGTCACGGGTGTGTCATCTCGATGAAGGCGCTTGATCGGGGCTCAGCCGGGGGCCGTGGCGCAGGCCTCGAGGTGGTCGTCGACGACACCGATGGCCTCCATGAGCGCGTACGCCGTGGTGGGGCCGACGAACCGAAATCCCCGGGATCGCAGCTGCTTGGCCAGCGCCGCGGACTCCGGCGTGACCGCCGGGACCTCGGCCATCGACCGCGGCCTGGGCCGGGGGCCGGGGCCGCTGCCCCACACGATCGCGTCGAGCTCGCCCCCGAGGTCCAGCACCGCGCGGGCGTTGGCGATCGTCGCCTCGATCTTGGCCCGGTTGCGGACGATGCCGGCGTCGGCCAGGAGCCGCTCGACGTCGCCCGGCCCGTAGCCGGCCACCACCTCCGGGTCGAAGCCCGCGAACGCCTCGCGGAAGGCCGGTCGCTTGCGCAGGATGATGGCCCACGACAGTCCCGACTGGAACGCCTCGAGGCTGATGCGCTCGAACAGGCCGACGTCGCCGTGCACCGGCCGGCCCCACTCGGTGTCGTGGTACTCGACCATGTCGGGAGCGGCGCCCCACGGGCACCGCAGCAGGCCGTCGGGGCCGGGGATCGCGCTCACCCGTCGATCCTGTCAGCCGTCACCGACAGGGGTCGGTCGCGCCTAGCTCGTGAGCCAGGTGCGGAGCTTCTCCTCGACACTGCGCAGGTGGGCCACCGGCACCTGCTCGTCGGCCTTGTGGGCGTAGATCGGGTCACCCGGCCCGTAGTTCACGGCGGGCACCCCGAGGAGCGTGAACTTCGCGACGTCGGTCCAGCCGAACTTGGGTCCCACCTCGGCTCCGACGGCCTCGACGAACGCGGCCGCGGCGGGGCGCTGCAGCCCGGGCAGCGCGCCCGGCGCCGAGTCGGTGACCGTGAGGTCGTAGCCGGGGAAGGTCTCGCGCAGCACGGCCAGCGCCTGCTCCTCCGACCGGTCCGGGGCGAAGCGGTAGTTGACCGTGAGCGAGGCGGCGTCCGGCACGACGTTGCCCGAGACCCCACCGGACACGGCCACCGCGTTCAGGCCCTCGCGATACGTCAGCCCGTCGATCTCGACCTCGCGCGACACGTACCCCGCGAGGACGGCGAGGGCCGGCGCGAGGGCGTGGATCGCGTTGGAGCCCATCCATGACCGCGCCGAGTGCGCGCGCTCGCCCGCCGTGCGCAGGTCGACGCGCATCGTGCCCTGGCACCCCGCCTCGACGCCGGCGTTCGACGGCTCCATGAGGATCGCGAAGTCGGCCTCGAGCCAGTCGGGGTGCTCACGGGCGAGGCGGCCGAGCCCGTTGTGCACGGCCTCGATCTCCTCGGCCTCGTAGAAGACGTAGGTGACGTCGCGCGTGGGCTCGGCGACGGTCGCCGCCAACCGCAGGGCGACCGCGACCCCGCCCTTCATGTCGCACGTCCCCAGGCCGTGGAGCACGTCACCGTCGAGGCGTGAGGGCAGGTTGCCGTTGACGGGGACCGTGTCGAGGTGGCCCGCGATCACGACACGCTCGCCGCGGCCGAGGTCGCTCCGCGCCACGATCGTGTGGCCGTCGCGCGCCACCTGAAGGTGCGGAAGCGCCCGCAAGGCGGCCTCCACCTCGTCGGCGATGAGCTGCTCGTCGAGACTCTCCGAAGGGAGGTCGACGAGGGCTGCGGTCAGGTCGACGACGTCAGCGTCCAGGTCGAGGGGCATGGGTCCACTCTGGCACGCGGGCCGCCGACGATCAGGCCGGGTCGAAGACGCAGAACTCGTTGCCCTCGGGGTCGGCCATGACCGTCCACGGCTCGTCGTCGAGCGGCCCACGCAGCAGCAGGGCGCCGCGGTCCTGCAGGTCACGGATCGAAGTATCGGGCTCGAGGCGGACGTCCCAGTGGATCCGGTTCTTGACGGTCTTCGGTTCCGGGACCTGGGCGAAGTCGAAGCCTTCCCCCGGCCACCCGGGGACGTCCTCGACCGAGGAGTAGCCGGCGTCGTCGCGCTGGACCAACCGGCCACCGAGGACGTCGGCCCACCACGCCGCGATGGCCGCGTGGTCGACCGCGTCGACCTCGAGCGCCTTGAACGCGGGGGCGGCTCCGTCACGGACGAAGACGCAGAGCTCGCTACCCTCCGGGTCGCTGAAGACCGTCCAGGGGAACTCCCCGGGCTGGCTCAGTCGCTGCAGGTCGGAGAACGGCTCGAGCGAGGAGTCCTGCACGTCGACGTGCGTCCGGTTCTTGACGGACTTCGGCTCCGGGACGGCGTTGAACCAGATCGTCCGTCCGGGCTCGTCGCCGCGGAGCACCGCGGTGTCGTCGCCGTCCTCGACCTCCAGACGCAGCCCGAGGCGCTCGGCCCAGAACCGCGCCGAGGCCGCGGCATCGGCGGCGTCGACCACGAGGCCCTTCCACGTCACGAGGCTCATGGTCCGAACCTAGGCACGAACGGTCCGATCAGCATCCGCTCGCGGCGAGGTCAGTCCTGGACGGCCTTGATGATGGTCACGGCGGCCGTGACCCGACCGGCCTCGGAGTCCTCGATCGCCCACATCGCCCGGTGGGCCTCGCGCACCACGACCCAGTCGCGGGCCCGCTGCTCGTCGAGCCCGGCGACGTCGACCAGGGTGTGGAAACGGCGCCGCACGGCCGATCGCGGGTCGCGCGCCGCGAGCACCTCGTCCCAGCGGTTCGAGAGCATCGGGGCGGGCTCGTAGTGCGCGTCGCCCGACAGCGGTCGCGAGCCGATCGCGAGCCAGGGAGCCCGGTCGGCGGCCAGCACGTTCTCGTCGCGCAGGTCGGTGTGCACCAGGGTGCCGTCGGTGTCGGCATCGCCGGCCAGGGCTCGACCGAGGTGGATCGCCTGCTCGACCATGCGGCGCGGGAAGGGCAGGGACCGTGGCAGCGCCGCGAGGTCGTCGGTCCATCGCGTGACCGCGTCGGACAGGCGGTCCAGCCGGGCCGGCGCCGGCACGTGCAGCTGGCCGTAGAGACCGGCCACGACCTCGCAGGCCTCGAGGGCTCCGAGCGAGAGGAGGTCGGTGCCGTGCAGCCGCTCGAGCAGCAGCACGTTCGCCGCGGGGTCGGCGCGCAGCAGACGCACGGCACCACGCCCGTCCCACTGGCGCAGCGCGAGCCACTCCTGCCGCGACTCGTCGAACGGCCACCCGGTCGTGAGCACGGCCGGGCGGCCCTCGGTCGTCACCGGGACGGCCAGTGCGGTGGGCCCGTGCGTCGGCACACCGTCGACGACCAGGTCCCACGCCTCGAGGGCGTGGGCGACCCGGCCCGGCACCGAGTCGACCCAGGCGGCCCACTTCTCGTCGCGCTCCGCGTGCGCGAGGAAGGCGGCCGGCAGGTCGAACGGCAGCGGGCTCACGTCACGAGCCTGCCAGCCCTCCGGCAGGGGTCAGAGCGTCGACTGGATGCCGGCGAGGAGCTGGCGGCCCATGACGATGCGCTGCACCTGGTTGGTGCCCTCGTAGATCTGCGTGATCTTGGCGTCGCGCATCATGCGCTCGACCGGGTAGTCGCGGGTGAAGCCGTACCCGCCGAGCAGCTGCACGGCGTCGGTCGTGACCTGCATCGCGGTGTCGGAGGCGAACGCCTTGGCCGCGGCACCGAAGAACGTCAGGTCCTTGTCGCCGCGCTCGGAGCGGCCGGCAGCCGCGTAGGTGAGCTGACGGGCGGCCTCGATCTTCATACCCATGTCGGCGAGCATGAACTCGATGCCCTGGAACTCGGCGATGGCCTTGCCGAACTGCTTGCGCTCCTTGACGTAGCCGAGGGCGTAGTCGAGCGCGCCCTGCGCCACGCCGACGGCCTGGGCGGCGATCGTGACGCGGGTGTGGTCGAGGGTCTTCATCGCGATCGAGAAGCCGTCGCCGACCTCACCGATGATGCGGTCGCCGGGGATGCGGACGTGGTCGAGGTAGACCTCGCGGGTCGGCGAGCCCTTGATGCCGAGCTTCTTCTCCGGGGCGCCGAACGAGACGCCCTCGTCGGACTTCTCGACGACGAACGCCGTGATGCCCTTGCTGCGCTTGTCCGGGTCGGTCTGGGCCAGGACGGTGTAGTACTCCGACTCACCGGCGTTGGTGATCCAGCGCTTGGTGCCGTTCAGGACCCAGTCGTCGCCGTCGCGGGTGGCGCGGGTCTTCTGGTTCGCGGCGTCGGACCCGGCATCGGGCTCCGACAGGCAGTACGAGAAGCCGCCCTCGCCGGCCGCGAGCTTGCTCAGGTAGGTCTTCTTGACGTAGTCGCCGCCGCCGATCTGCACCGGCAGAGAGCCCAGCTTGTTGACCGCGGGGATCAGGGACGACGACACGCAGACGCGGGCGACCTCCTCGATCACGAGCACCGTGGCCAGCGCGTCCGCGCCGGCTCCGCCGTACTCCTCGGGCACGTGGGGGGCGTGGAAGTCCGATGCGAGCAGGGCCGCTGCTGCCTCGTGCGGGTAGCGCGCCTCCTCGTCGACCTGCGCCGCGTAGGGCGCGATCTTGTTCTCCGCGACGGCACGCACGGCCTCGCGGATCGCCTGGTGCTCCTCGGACAGCACGAACATGTCACTCATCGTCGACTCCTGGTGGACGGACTTCTCGGGCCCGGGGTGATGGGCCTGCCCCTACATAGTAGGACGTCCGACTAACGGATCCCCAACCACACGACCTGCCGGAAGGCGAGAGGTCGCCCACACTGGGTTCGTGACTCAGCGATTCGACGGACACATCGTGGGGCTCGGCACGACGAGCGGCACGCGGGTCGTCGTCGGGATCTGGGACCGGAGCCCCCACGGACGATTCGCCGACGCGATGGTCGAACGCCCCGACGGCCACCGCATCCTGCTCGCGCCCGATCCGTGGGTCGCCGACCTGGTCTCCACCACCTACACCTTCGACGACGTCCGGATCGTGCCCGTCTCGGTCGACGGGTGGTCGATCGCCGCCGGTCCCCTGCGCGCGCGATGGAGTCCCGGCGCGCGCGTCCCGGTCGGCTACCTGCTGCGCTGCGTCCCGCGCGCCGTCGGCCACCGGGAGACCTGGGCCCGGTTCTGCGACCCCATCGCGCGACGCGTCATGCCTGGCGTCCGCACCCACGGGACCGCGGGCAACGGCCGCACCGAGTGGTACGCCGCGTCCGACGCCTGGCGCGTCACGGAGTCCACGGTCAGCTGGGACGGGCACGACCTCGGGCCCCTCGCCCCGGTCGACCCGCCGGTGCGGTTCGGGTTCGCGTCGGCCCCCCGTGAACCGACCCTCAGCCAGGTCACCTCGTTCATCCGCGACCGCTGACGGCGTCGCGGGGGCAAGCACACCGATGAGACGCACCTCACAGGCACATCGGGCAATCTCACACCCGCTCCATGACGCGATCCTCCGGCCGCTCCGGCACAGTTGAACGGTGGACTTCTGCAGGGTCCGCACGTCTTTCTCAAGGAGTTGTCGAGCGTTGTCCGAGAACGCGAACCTTCCCACCGCGCCGAGCTCGCCTCTGCCGGACCACCTCACGACCGACGTGCTCCTGGTGGGCGCCGGCGTCATGAGCGCCACCCTGGGCACGATGCTCCGGACGCTCGAGCCGGACTGGTCGATCACCGTCCTGGAGCGGCTCGCGTCGCCCTCGCTGGAGAGCTCCGGGCCGTGGAACAACGCCGGCACGGGTCACTCCGCGCTGTGCGAGCTCAACTACACCCCGAAGCTGCCGAACGGCGACGTCGACGTCTCGAAGGCGCCCATCGTCAACGAGCAGTTCCAGATGTCGCGACAGTTCTGGTCGCACGCCGTCGAGAACGGGGTGCTGACCGATCCCTCCAGCTTCATCAACCCGGTCCCCCACGTCAGCTTCGTGCAGGGCGCGAAGAACGTCGAGTACCTGCGCAAGCGCCACGACAAGCTGTCGGCCAACCCGCTGTTCGCCGGGCTCGAGCTCATCACCGACCGCGACGAGTTCGCCCGGCGCCTCCCCCTGATGGCGGAGGGCCGCGACGAGTCCGAGGACGTCGCGATCAGCTGGGCCGAGAACGGCACCGACGTCGACTTCGGCGCGCTCACCCAGCAGTTCGTCGACCACCTCGCGCGCACCGGTGCTGACATCCGCTTCGACCACCACGTCAAGAACCTGACGCGCGAGAGCGACGGGTCGTGGCGCGTCGTCGTCAAGGACCGCCAGAACGGCAAGAACGTCGTGATCCGGGCCAAGTTCGTCTTCGTCGGCGCGGGCGGCGGCGCGATCCACCTGCTGCAGCGCTCGGGCATCGAGGAGATCAAGGGCTTCGCGGGCTTCCCCGTGAGCGGCCAGTTCCTGCGCTGCCTCGACGAGGACATCGCCGCGAAGCACCAGGCCAAGGTCTACGGCATGGCCGCCGTCGGCGCCCCGCCGATGTCGGTGCCGCACCTCGACACCCGCGTGATCGACGGGCACCGCTCGCTGCTGTTCGGCCCGTACGCCGGCTGGACGCCGAAGTTCCTCAAGGAGGGTTCGTTCACCGACCTCCCGAGCTCGATCCGCCCCGACAACCTGCTGCCGATGGCCGCCATCGGCGTGACGTCGTGGTCGCTCATCAAGTACCTCGTCCTCGAGCTGGCCAAGACCCGTGGCGGCAAGGTCGACGCCCTGCGCGTCTTCGCCCCCGAGGCCGAGGACCAGGACTGGGAGCTCATCACCGCCGGTCAGCGGGTCCAGGTCGTGCGCAAGAAGGGCCGGCTCGGCGGTTCGCTCGAGTTCGGCACCACGGTCGTCAACTCCGCCGACGGCTCCATCGCCGGCCTGCTGGGTGCCTCGCCGGGCGCCTCGACGGCCGTCGCCGCGATGCTCGACGTGCTCGAGCGATGCTTCCCCGCACGCTTCGACGGGTGGCGCACGCAGCTCAAGGAGATCGTGCCGTCGTTCGGCACCTCGCTGGCCGAGAACCCCGGCCTGCTCGCGGAGCTGCGCACCTGGACCGACGCGACGCTCGACCTCACGCCCTGACCTGAACCCGCCCGCCCCGCGGGTCGAGCGGGCCGTGGTGGGTCAGCGCGGGCCGAAGCCGGCGGGGCCGGAGCCGGCAGCACCACCGCGCACCTTGGCGCCCTTGGCGCGCGCGGCGTCGGCCAGGCCGGCCTGGAAGTCGAGCATCCGCTGCGTGAGGTCGGGGTCGCCCACGGCCAGGATGCGGGCCGCGAGCAGTCCCGCGTTGCGCGCGTTGCCGATCGAGACCGTCGCGACGGGCACCCCCGCCGGCATCTGCACGATCGAGAGCAGCGAGTCCATGCCGTCGAGGTACTTCAGCGGCACCGGGACGCCGATGACCGGCAGCGGCGTGACCGCAGCGAGCATGCCCGGCAGGTGGGCGGCGCCGCCGGCACCGGCGATGATGACCTCGAGGCCGCGCCCGTGGGCGTCCCGGCCGTAGGCGAGCATCTCGTCGGGCATCCGGTGCGCCGAGACGACGTCGGCCTCGAACTCGACGTCGAACTCCGCGAGGGCCTCCCCGGCGGCCTGCATGACCGGCCAGTCGGAGTCGGACCCCATGACGATGCCCACGCGCGCGCTCATGCTGGCGATCCTAGCCAGCACCCCGCCCGCCCCGCGGGCGGTGAGTGTTCCACCGACCCAGGGCGGGCGGTGAGTGTTCCACCGTCTGAGCGTTCGTGCGGTGGAAGACTCACCGCCCCTCGGTGGGTCAGCCGTCGGTCAGGAGTGCCGCGGCGCGGCGGGCGTCGGCCAGGACGGCCTCGAGGTCGGCCCCCACGACCGTCACGTGGCCGACCTTGCGGCCCGGCTTGACCGCCTTGCCGTACAGGTGGACCTTCGCGTGCGGCACCGCGGCGAGCACGACGGGTAGCTGCGCCTCGAGGTCGGGCACGGCTCCCCCGAGCACGTTGACCATGACGCTCCACGGCGCGAGTGGGGTGGAGGGCCCCAGCGGGAGGTCCATGACCGCACGCAGGTGATTCTCGAACTGGCTCGTCACGGCCCCGTCGATGCTCCAGTGCCCCGTGTTGTGCGGACGCATCGCGAGCTCGTTGACCAGGATCCGGCCGTCGGCGGTCTCGAACAGCTCCACCGCCAGCATCCCGACGACGTCGAGCTCGGTCGCGATCCGCTCGGCCAGCGCCGCGGCCTGCGCCGCGAGGGCGTCGTCGAGCTCGGGCGCGGGCGCGACGACCTCGGCACAGACGCCGTCGGCCTGCCGTGACTCCACCACCGGGTAGACCTCGACCTCGCCGCCGGGACGCCGCGCGACCTGCGCCGACAGCTCCCGCCGGAAGTCGACGAGCTCCTCGGCGATCAGACGAGCCCCCGACGGCAGCGCCCCGTCCTCGAACAGCGCTGCGGCGTCGGCGGGCTCACGGACGACCCAGACGCCCTTGCCGTCGTAGCCACCGCGCGTGGTCTTGACGACCGCTGGGAACCCGAAGGTCGCGACGTCCTCGGCGGTCCCGACGAACGCCCAGCGCGGACACGGGACGCCGAGCTCGGTGAGCCGCGTGCGCATCTCCCCCTTGTCCTGCGCGAACAGGAGTGCGTGCGGGCCGGGGCGGGGTGCGTGCCCGGCGGCCTCCAACGCTCGCAGGTGCTCCGGCGGCACGTGCTCGTGGTCGAACGTGACCACCGTGACGCCCTCGGCGACGCGCTCGAGGTCCGCGAGCACCGTGTGGTCGCCCACGATCGAGTCGGCCACGACCTGCGCGGCGGAGACGTCGGGGCCCTCCGCGAGCAGGCGGATGCGGAGCCCCAGGGCGATCGCCGGCTGCTGCATCATCCGGGCCAGCTGGCCACCACCGACGACGGCCAGGTGCGCACGTGACATGCGCCGAACTCTAGCGAGCGCAGAGGGGCCACGCGCCGACTGCATCGACCACTGGCGGACGGACGGGCCGAGCCGCAGGCCTCAGCGGCTGCGGAAGGCGCGGCGCTGCGACACGGTGATGGGGGCGACGTCGCCGAAGCCCCGCAAGGGTCGGGGCGGCAGGGCCCGGGTCGCGAAGTCCGGTCCGAGGGCCTTCGCGGTCGCGTCGTCGACGAGCACCCGGTTGGCCCGGGCCACGTGCGAGAGCCGGGCCGCGAGGTTGACCGGCGGACCGAAGACGTCGCCCAGCCGGCTGACGACCGAGCCGGTGGCCAGGCCGACGCGGATCGCGGGGACGTCGTCGCGGGCACCCACGTTGCTGACCAGCTCGAGGGCGATCCGCGTGGCCACGACGGGGTCGACCGTGACGTAGAGCACCGCGTCGCCCAAGGTCTTGATGACCCGGCCGCCACCCACCGTGATGACGTCGGCGCCCCGTTCCTCGAAGCGTTCGACGAGCGTGCCGAGCGCCGCGTCGTCGAGCTGGTTGCTCAGCGAGGTGAACCGGCTCAGGTCGGCGAAACCCACCGTCATCGTGGTGGTGCGGAGCTCGGTGTCGTTGGCCCCGATCGCCTCCATGCGCGCCGCGGCCACCGTGAGGTGACGCCGCCAGACCTGGACCAGGATGTCCTCGAAGCGCGGAGCGAGCTCAGCGGCGAGCGTGAGGGCCACCCCCAGACGGCTGTCGGCCCGGCCCACCTCGACGTCACGCTCCATCTCGTCGACGAGCGTGGCGACCTCCCAGTCGGCGAGCCTGGCCATCGTGACGCCCATCGCGCGCGCCAGGCGCAGGACGGTGTCCTCGGTCAGCAGGTCCGACTGGATCGCCGCCGTGACGAGCTGGAAGGCCGCGACGTCGGCGTCGCCGAACGCCTGGCGCTCCCCCGGCTCGGGAAAGCCGAGCGCTCGCCAGAGACGTCGCGCGAGCTCCGGATCGAGCCTCGCGTCGCCCGCGGCAGCGACGATGTCGCGGTCGAGCTCCTCGCGCAGCAGCAGACCGAGCAGTCGGTTGCGCAGTGACTCCCGACGCGGTTCGCGGACGGGTTCGCCCGACGGCGGGGAGGTGGATCGGGTCATCGCCGGCGGCTCAGTCGTCGTTCTGGTTCTGCACCTCGAACACCAGGTCGCTGATGCGGCGGTGGAACTGCTCGACGGAGGGGATGTCGTCGAGCTTCATCCCCTCCTCGTCGGCCGCGTTGTGGACGATGAGGGTGCCCGAGCGCAGGATGCGGTCGTTGAGGTTCTTCTCGTACGAGACGTCGTTGATGCGGCTCAACGGGATCACGCGACCGTGCCGCGTCAGGATCCCCTTCTGCTCCACGACGCGGCGGTTCGTCAGGGTGTACGTCCAGAGGTACCAGCGCAGGAACGGGACCACCGAGAACCACACCAGCACGACGACGGCGATCGCGATGATCACCCAGCGGACGTAGCCGTCGCCCGCGTCGCCCGCCTGCGCCGCGCCGAAGGCGCCCGCGAACGCCACCACGAGCAGCACGACGAAGGGCAGGAACAGCGCCTTCACGTGCGTCCGGGTGGTCTGGATGTTGTGCTCGCCGGTCATGAGCATCTTCTCGGACAGGGCCATGGGACTGATCTTGTCATGCGGCGAGCGGCGCGGGCAGGGTCTTCTCCCTAGTCACGGGCGCGGACGTGCGTCACGTCACCCGCGCTGACCGCGGTGCGTCGGCCGTCGGGTCCCACCACGACGAGCCGGCCGTCGTCGTCGACGTCGTCGGCGGTGCCGTGGAGCACCGACCCGTCGGGCATCGCGACGTCGACGGCGCGGCCCACCGTGTCGCACCGCGCGACGTAGGCGGCTCGCAGGTCCGCGGGGTCGGCGAGCTCCCAGCGCCGGTAGACCGCGTCGAGGTGTCCCAACAGGAGCGCGAGCACGCGACCGCGGTCCAGCTCCCGTGCCCCGGCGATCCGCAACGACGTCGCGTGCGGGACGGGCAGCTCGTCCTCGGCCAGGTCGACGTTGAGTCCCACCCCGACCACGGCTGCTGCGGCGGAGTCCGCGTCGGGGGTCTCGACGCGCTCGAGCAGGATGCCGGAGATCTTGCGCCCCTCGACCAGCACGTCGTTGGGCCACTTGACGTGGCCGCTCACGCCCAGGTCGGTCAACGTCGCGTCGACCGCCAGGCCGACCGCGAGCGGGAGCCAGACCCAGTGGCGCAGCGGGGCCTCGGGGCGCCAGACGACCGACACGGCGATGCCGCTGCGCTCGGGGAGGGTGAACGTGCGATCGAGTCGACCACGGCCGGCGAGCTGGTGGTCGGCCGTCACGACCGAGCCGTGCGGCGCCCCGTCGCGGGCCCACTGCGCGGCGTCGGCGTTCGTGCTGCCGGTCTCGGCGAGCACCCTGACCTCGCCACGGCGGGGTCCGAGCGCCGTGGCGAGCGCGGCGGCGTCGAGCGACTGGCGGGGAGGGCGGGCGTCCACGGCGCCAGAGTCGCACAGGGGTGCGGGCAACCTCCCAGCACGGTCACCGCTGACGGTGGTTACGCTGGCCCCCGTGACCGAACAGACGACTGACGACCTCGAGATCCGTCCGGAGCTCCACACCACGGCCGGCAAGCTCGACGACTTCCGTGACCGCAACCGACAGGCGACGGTCGTCGTCGCCGAGAACGCCGCCGAGAAGCAGCACAAGCGGGGCCGCAAGAGCGCCCGCGAGCGCATCGAGATGCTCTTCGACGAGGGCTCGTTCGTCGAGCTCGACGCGCTGGCCCGCCACCGCAGCCACTCCGCCGCCCTGCAGGACCGGCGGCCCATGGGCGACGGCGTCATCACCGGCTACGGCACGGTCGACGGACGCCAGGTCTGCGTGTTCAGCCAGGACTTCAGCGTCTTCGGCGGCAGCCTCGGCGAGGTGTACGGCGAGAAGATCACGAAGGTCATGGACCTTGCGATCAAGGCCGGGTGCCCCATCGTCGGCATCAACGAGGGCGCCGGCGCCCGTATCCAGGAGGGCGTCGTCTCGCTCGGCCTGTACGGCGAGATCTTCAAGCGCAACGTGCACGCCTCCGGCGTCATCCCGCAGATCAGCATGATCATGGGCAACTGCGCGGGCGGCCACGTGTACTCCCCCGCCGTCACCGACTTCACGATCATGGTCGACAAGACCTCCGGCATGTTCATCACCGGTCCCGACGTCATCAAGACCGTCACCGGTGAGGACGTCACGATGGAGGAGCTCGGCGGCGGGCGCACGCACAACACCAAGAGCGGCAACGCCCACTACCTGGCTGCCGACGAGGACGACGCGGTCGAGTACGTCAAGGCCCTCCTGTCGTTCCTGCCCCAGAACAACCTCGAGGAGCCCGAGGTCTACGACGAGGTGGCCGACCTCGAGCCGAACGAGGCCGACGAGGCGCTCAACACGCTGATCCCCGACTCCGACAACGTGCCGTACGACATCCGCACGGTCATCGAGACGGTCCTCGACGACAACGACTTCCTCGAGGTGCAGCCGCTCTTCGCCCCCAACCTCGTCATCGGCTACGGCCGGGTCGAGGGTCGCAGCGTGGGCGTCGTCGGCAACCAGCCGATGCAGTTCGCCGGCTGCCTCGACATCGACGCGTCCGAGAAGGCCGCGCGGTTCGTGCGCACCTGCGACGCCTTCAACATCCCGGTGCTGACGTTCGTCGACGTGCCGGGGTTCCTGCCGGGCACCGAGCAGGAGTGGAACGGCATCATCCGCCGCGGCGCCAAGCTCATCTACGCGTACGCAGAGGCCACGGTCCCGTTGATCACGATCATTACCCGCAAGGCCTACGGCGGCGCGTACGACGTGATGGGGTCCAAGCACCTCGGCGCCGACGTCAACCTGTCGTGGCCCACGGGCCAGATCGCGGTCGTCGGTGCCTCCGGTGCCGTCAACATCCTGTACCGCAAGCAGGTCGCGGCCGCCGACGATCCCGAGGCGATGCGCCAGGAGCTCATCACGGCGTACGAGGACGAGCTCTGCAACCCGTACATCGCGGCCGAGCGCGGCTACATCGACGCCGTCATCGAGCCGGCCACCACGCGCGCCGAGGTCACCAAGGCCCTGCGCCTGCTGAAGACCAAGCGCGAGACCCTGCCGCCCAAGAAGCACGGGAACATCCCCCTGTGAGCGACGAGTCGAACGAGACGGCCCCGGAGCCGCAGAAGCCGGCCCTGCGGGTCGTCAAGGGCGATCCCACGCCCGAGGAGCTCGCCGCCCTCGTCGCGGTGCTGGCCGCCCGGTCGGCGGCAGCGGCCGACGCGGCGTCACGGTCCCGCAAGCCCGTGCGGTCGGAGTGGGGCAGCCCCGCCCGGGCCGTCCGCGGCGTGCACCGCCACGGTGCCGACCAGTGGCGACGCTCCTCCTGGGGCTGACGTGCGCCCGTCGCGTGCGGCACTGAGCCACGAGCCGGACACCTCCGTGGCCGACTGGTTCGTCGGCGCCGACGCGCCCGCCCAGGTGCTCGCCGTGCAGGGTCCGCCCGGCTACGACGCCTACGCCACCGTCCACTTCGACGGCGCCGGCGACACCGCGGCGGGAACGGGCTACCGGAGCGACCCCGCCCTGGTGGCTCTCGTGACCCGACTGTGTGCGAACCACACCGCGACACCCGACGACGTGGTCTACGGCCTCTGGGAGGGCTGGGGGGAGATCGACGGCGGCGACGCCCGCCTCCTGGGGGTCGACGTCCGGTACCGGGTCCTGCCGCGCCTGTTCCGACCCCACCCCGGTCCCGCGACCCCGGCGGCCTTCGAGCCCCGGGTCGTCGACGCGCCGCGCGTCGACCTCGGGGGCCTGCGGTCGTACCTGCTCTTTCGCGGTTCGCTCGCCCAGGTCGGCGAGTGGGGCGCCCGCCCGCTCGCCCCGGGATGGCCGCGCACCCTCCCCCAGGCCTCACTGACGTGGCCCGCCGACCGCGCGTGGTTCATCGCCTCGGACGTCGACCCGTCCTGGTTCACCGTCGCGGGGTCCCGCGAGCTGATCGACCTCCTGCTCGGACGCACCGACCTCGTCGTCTCCGTCGCCCGGTACGGCGACCCGAAGGAGCCGACGTGAAGATCGTCCTGGCCTCGCAGTCGCCCGCCCGACTCGCGACGCTGCACGCCGCCGGCATCAAGCCCGACGTCGTCGTGTCCGGCGTCGACGAGTCACAGATCTCCTCGCGCGATCCGGCCAACCTCGCCTCCGCCCTCGCCCAGCTCAAGTGTCGGGCCGTCGCCGCCGACCGACCTGACGACCTCGTGATCGGGTGCGACTCCGTGCTCGCGTTCGAGGGCGAGATCCTGGGCAAGCCCGGCGACGCGGCGACCGCGACGGCCCGGTGGCGGCGCATGCGCGGACGCTCGGGCGTCCTGCACACCGGACACTGCCTGCGCCTTCGCGGCGAGGAGGTCGTCGAGGCCTCCTCCACGATCGTGCACTTCGCCGACCTGACCGACGACGAGATCGCGGCCTACGTCGCGACGGGCGAGCCGCTGCACGTGGCCGGCGCCTTCACGATCGACGGCTACGGCGCCGCGTTCGTGCGGGGCATCGAGGGCGATCCGCACACGGTCGTGGGCATCAGCGTGCCCCTGCTGCGCGAGCTCGTGGCCGATCTCGGGCTGCGCTGGACCGACCTGTGGTCGTTCATCCACCCGAACGAGTGAGGTGCGCCGCCGCGTCGTCGAGGCTGCCGGCGCCTCCCCACGAGCGGCGGGAACCCGGGCCGCAGGGGCAGCGATTCGCTTCTGGGAGCCGAGAAGAGGAAACTGGGATCACCATGACCGCGCCCCGTCGTCTCGCCAGCAGCCCGTTCGCCCCGCCCGCAGCGCCCGCGGAGCGCAACTACGAGGTGGGCCAGCGCGTCACGCACGACGCCCACGGCCTCGGGCGCGTGGTCAGCACGTCGGGCTCGACGGCCGTCACGGTCGACTTCGGCACCAAGGTCTGCCACTTCTCGCTGCCGTGCGCGAGCCTCGACGTCCTCTGAGGGTCCGCGCCCGCACGCCGCTACGGTCACCCCTGACCGCCCTGCGGCGGCAGCCGCCCGACGGCTCCCCTAGACTCGCTCCGCATCCCCGCCGACGTGTCCGAGGAGATCTTTCGTGAGCACCCCCCCGTTGCGCAAAGTCCTGATCGCCAACCGTGGCGAGATTGCCGTCCGCGTGATCCGAGCGGCGAAGGACGCCGGCATCGGTTCCGTCGCCGTCTACGCCGAGCCGGACCGTGACGCGCTGTTCGTGCGCCTCGCGGACGAGGCCTACTCCCTCGAGGGAGCGACGCCGGCCGAGTCCTACCTGTCGATCGAGAAGATCATCGCCGTCGCGAAGAAGAGCGACGCCGACAGCATCCACCCCGGCTACGGCTTCCTGGCCGAGAACGCCGAGTTCGCCCAGGCCGTGATCGACGCCGGGCTGATCTGGATCGGCCCGCCGCCGTCCGCGATCGAGAATCTCGGTGACAAGGCCAAGGCCAAGCAGATCGCCCTGAAGGCGAACGCCCCGCTCGCGCCCGGCACCAAGGACGCCGTCAAGGACGTCGACGAGGTCCTCGCGTTCGCCGACGAGGCGGGCCTGCCCGTCGCCATCAAGGCGGTTTTCGGTGGTGGCGGTCGCGGTCTGAAGGTCGCCCGAACCCGCGAGGAGATCCCGGGCGCCTACGAGTCCGCCGTCCGCGAGGCCGTGTCGGCCTTCGGCCGCGGCGAGTGCCTCGTCGAGAAGTTCCTCGACAAGCCGCGCCACGTCGAGACCCAGTGCCTGGCCGACAGCCACGGCAACGTCGTCGTCGTGTCGACGCGTGACTGCTCGCTGCAGCGCCGTCATCAGAAGCTCGTCGAGGAGGCGCCCGCGCCGTTCCTGACCGACGACCAGCTCGAGCGTCTCTACTCGTCGTCGAAGGCGATCCTCACGGAGGCCGGCTACGTCGGCGCCGGCACGTGCGAGTTCCTCGTCGCGGCCGACGGCACGATCAGCTTCCTCGAGGTCAACACCCGCCTGCAGGTCGAGCACCCGGTCTCCGAGGAGGTCACCGGCCTCGACCTGGTGCGCGAGATGTTCCGCATCGCCGCGGGCGAGGAGCTCGGCTACGGCGACCCCGAGATCATCGGCCACTCGATCGAGTTCCGGATCAACGCCGAGGACGGCGGCCGTGGGTTCCTGCCCGCGCCCGGCACCCTCACGGCCTGGGAGCCGCCGAGCGGCCCCGGCGTCCGCGTCGACTCCGGCTACGTCAACGGCGAGACCATCCCGGGCGCGTTCGACTCGCTCGTGGCCAAGCTCATCGTCACCGGCCGTACGCGCCAGCAGGCCATCGAGCGCTCGCGCCGCGCCCTCGACGAGTTCGTCGTCGACGGCATGCCGACCGTCATCCCGTTCCACCGCGACGTCCTCGACAACCCGGCCTACAACGCCACCAACCCCGATGGCAGCGAAGGCTCCTTCGACGTCTACACGACGTGGATCGAGACCGACTACGACAACCAGCTCGAGCCGTACGTCGCCTCCGGCGCCGAGGCCGACGAGCCCGCCGCCCGTGAGCGGGTCGTCGTCGAGGTCGGCGGCAAGCGCATCGAGGTCGTGCTGCCCGGCTCGCTCGGCGTCACCGCTGCAGCGTCCGGCGGTGCCAAGAAGTCGAAGCGGAAGTCCGGCGGCGGCGCCGGTGCAGCCGTCTCGGGCGACTCGCTGACGTCGCCGATGCAGGGCACCGTCGTCAAGCTCGCGGTCGAAGAGGGCCAGGAGGTCGCCGAGGGCGACCTGGTCGTCGTGATCGAGGCCATGAAGATGGAGCAGCCCATCAACGCCCACAAGGCCGGCGTCATCACGAGCCTCGCGGCCGAGGTCGGCGCCACGATCGGGGCCGGTGCGGTCGTCACCGACATCAAGGACTCCGACGCCTGAGTCCGGCGTCGACGCCGAAGGGCCCGCTGCGGATGTCCGCAGCGGGCCCTTCGGTCGTTCAGCGTCCGAGCGTCGCGTACCTGGCCGGCGACAGGGAGGCGACCCAGGCCGGGATGCCCGGGGCCGCGCCCGCGTTGGGGTAGACCACGGCGCGCGAGGGCGTCGTCAGACGGCCCACCGTGGTCGCGCCGTCGACCCGGAACCACGCTGACATCGGCGCGCCGACCGCGAGCGACGACATGAGCACGGACGAGACGTTCGTCGCGGCCCCGCAGCTCCCCATCCACAGCGCGGCCGTCGCGCAGTCGGGGAACGGATGCAGCTGGCCGTCCTGGACGAGGGCGATGTAGCCCGTGGTCGCGTTGCGCAGGATGGCCCCGGTCGTGCCCCGCGCCGGAAGCGCCGCGAGGTCTCCGGCCGACACCGTGCGCACCGAACCGTAGGCCGAGACGAGCTGGCGGTACGTCGTCATGCCGTCGAGGATCCACCGGCTGCTGCCGTCGGTCAGGTAGACATCGGCCGACGAGGAGGACTTGACCAGCCCGGTCGTGGCGATGGCGCTGATCCCGGCGGCCCGCGGGCCGCTGACGGTGGACGCGAAGGCGGGGAGCCCGGCGGACGTGGCCTCCGACTGCGAGGGGTAGTAGCGCGCCGAGGTGGGGCTCTCCAGCGCGCCCCACTGCGCGCCTCCCTCGACGATGAACCAGCGACTCATCGGCGCACCCTCCGGCACGATCGACATCAGTGCGTCGGACACGTTCGTGACGGCCCCGCACGAGCCCGCCCAGAGCGTGACGGTCGCGCAGTCGGGGAACGGATGCCGTTGCCCGCCCTCGATCGAGCCGATGTATCCCGTGGCCAGGTTCCGCAGGATCGCGGCCGTGGTGCCACGGTCCTGGGCCGTCGAGACGTGCGACGGCGCGCTGATCTGCACCGGACCCAGCGCCGAGGCGAGCTTGACGTACTCGGTGTAGTCCGCGAGCTGCCAACGCTGGCCGGCGTCGACCAGGTAGACGACGGAGGAGTCACGCGTGCGGACCAGGTAGGAGGAGGACGCCTGCGCCTTGGTCAAGGTCGCGTACCGCTGCTCGTCCAGCCGGCCGGCCCAGCCGGGGAACCCGGCGATCTGTGCGGCACGCAGGTCGGTGAGCGGCTGAGCACCGGAGCCCGAGGTGAAGTACCCGATCTGCGGGCTCTTGGAGGTGCCGACCCCGAACCAGGCGCTCATGGGAGCGCCCACGGAGAACCGGTTCATGAGCGAGCTCGAGACGTTCGTGACGGCCCCGCAGCCCCCGGTCCAGAGCGTGACCGTGGCGCAGTCCGGGAACGGGTGGGCCTGTCCCTGCTCGATCTTGGCGATGTAGCCGGTCGAGGCGTTGCGGAGCACCGAGCCGGTCACGGCGCCGTTGGCCAGGGCGTTGATCTCGGCGTCGGGCCGGACCCGCGCGGGCCCGAGGGCGCTCGCGAGCTCGTTGTACGCGACGCCGCCCGACAGCGGGTACTTCGTGCCGCTGTCGACGAGGTAGACCGTGGGCGACGCGGCGGTCCGGACGAGATCGGCCGACATGGCCTGCTCGACCTGGTCGCGCAGGCCGCCGGCGGCATTGATCCAGTTGAAGACCTGCTGGCCGGGACAGGCGGTGGACTTGACGCTCCGGTGCCCGTCGATCCGGTGGATCGTGACGCTGCCGTTCGTGTACCGGCCCTTGGCCGGCGTGCCGAACAGCGAGTGCCGCCACGCGACGAGCTGCACCAGGGCGTTCTTCATCGCGTCCGGCGGGACCGCGCTGGTGAACTCGCCCATGAGCGACACACCGGTCGTGCTGGCGTTGACCGCGGAGTTGCCGGCGTGGGCGCCGTAGGGGGTCTTGGTGATCCCGCCCGCACGGCCCTCGAAGGTCTGGCCGTAGCGGTCGATCAGGAAGTTGTAGCCGATGTCGCACCACCGCTGGCCGTCCATGTGGTACGCCTGCGCGGACCGGACGATGCCGGCGGACTGCGCGGCGGAGTAGTTGTTGCTGCCGGCGGTGTGGTGGACGATCGTGCCCTTGAACGTGCCGTTGGACGGTGCGGACCCGCAGCCGGAGCCTCCGTAGGCACGGGCGCCCCAGGAGGCACGCGAGATGATGTTCGGCTGCGTGGCCGCGGCCTGGGTGAGCGTGGGCGACTCGCCGGACGCCACCGTGACCAGCGTGAGACCGGCCGGGTCGATGTCGTCGCTCGCGATGATGCGCGCCTGCGCGGCCTGTGACGGTCCGACCCACTTCGGCTCGGTCCCGGGGATGCCGCCCTCGACCTCCTGCGACTCCGGGTCGAGGATCGTCCAGTCGGACCAGCTCCCGTCCTGCTGCCAGCGGACCTGCACCTCGGCGACGTCCGCGGGGACACCGTCGGTCCACGTCACGCCCAGCAGCTCGAAGCCGGGCAGGTCGTGGGGGGCGAGCTCCGCGACGATGACGCCGTCCTGGATGGTCTCGACCGTGGGGTCGGCGACGGCCACGAGCGCGGCGTCCTCGGCCGTGTACGGCTCGCGGTCCTGCTCCGGGGTCACGTCGAACTCGCTCTTCTCGACCTCGGCGGGCGTACCGGCCGTGTCTTCAGTGCGCAGCTGCGAGAACGTCACCGCGACCAGCAGGGCCGCCACGAGTGTCGTGACGGCGAGCAGCGGGACGAAGCGCAGCAGGGTGGCGCGCCGGGTACGACGCACTCGCTGACCTCGGGATCGACGGCCGAACATGGATTCTCCCCATCCGGCGGTGACTCAGGGGAAGGCCCACCGCCAGAGTTGATTAGACACCACATCGGTCCCACACGCCACAGGCTTCACAGAACTACAACGGTGTGATTTAGCCTGGAATTTCAGGCTTCTCGACCCGCGTCCGGGAAGGATGGCGTCACTCCGGGCGTCGCGGCGTCACTCCGGGCGGTGGATGCGGCGCGCGACCTCGGCCACGGTGCCGGACATCGACGGGTAGACCGTGAAGGCATTCGCGACCTGGTCGACCGTCAGGCTGGTCATGACCGCGAGCGACACGACGTGGATCAGCTCGCTGGCCCGCGGACCCACGATCACGCCGCCGATCACCGTGCCACTCCCCCGGCGGGCGAACAGCTTGACGAAGCCGTCGCGCACGCCCTGCATCTTGGCGCGCGGGTTGGCCGACAGCGGCAGCATCGCGACGTCGGCCTGGATGCCCTGCTCGTCGAGCTTCTTCTGCGACAGGCCGACGGTCGCGATCTCCGGCGAGGTGAAGATGTTGCTCGAGACCTGGGAGAGGTCGAGCGGGTGCACCGCAGAGCCGAGGACGTGCGACATCGCGATGCGCCCCTGCTGGGCCGCGACCGACGCGAGCATCAGCACCCCGGTGCAGTCGCCTGCGGCGTAGACGCCGGGCGCCGTGGTGCGGGAGACCCGGTCGACCCGGACGAAGCCACCGTCATCGAGCAGCACGCCGTTCTCGGCCAGCCCGAGCCCGTCGGTGTTGGGGATCGAGCCGAGCGCGAGCAGGCAGTGCGACCCCTCGACGGTGCGGCCGTCGGTGAGCGTGACCCGCACGCCGTCACCCCCGCCGTCGATGGCACAGCGCTCGACGGAGGCCATGCGTGAGTTGCCGAGGACGTCCATGCCGCGGCGGCGGAAGACGTCCTCGATCGTGTCAGCGGCGTCCGGGTCCTCCCCCGGGAGCACGCGGTCACGGCTCGACACCAGGGTCACCCGGGCACCGAGGCCGTTGTAGGCGCTGGCGAACTCGGCACCGGTCACGCCCGAGCCGACGACCACCATGTGCTCGGGCACCTCCTGGAGCGCGTAGACCTGCTCCCACGTGAGGATGCGCTCCCCGTCGGGCTGGGCGGAGTCCACGACGCGCGGGTGCGCCCCGGTCGCGACGAGCACGGCATCGGCGGCGACGGACTCGGTGGCACCGTCGGCAGTCGTGACCTCGACGGTCGTGCCGCTCACGAGGCGCCCGGCGCCCCGGACGATGCGGACGCCGCTGGAGCTGAGCCGCTCCCCGATGTCGCTCGACTGCGCCTGCGCGAGGTCCAGGACCCGGCGGTTGACCTTGGCGAGGTCGGCGTGCACCCCGGACGGGAGCTCGACACCCAGCTCGAGGGACTCGGCCACCTCGGTCAGGACGTCGGCCGTCGCGATGAGCGTCTTGCTCGGCACGCAGTCGGTCAGGACGGTCGATCCGCCCCAGCCGTCGCGCTCGACGATCGTCACCTCGGCCCCGTGCCGGGCCGCCACGAGGGCTGCTTCGTATCCGCCGGGACCGCCACCGATGATCACCACATGAGTCACCGGACCATTGTCCCGCACGCAGTCAGCGTCGATCACGCGGTCCGATGCAGCGGGTCGGCCGTCACCTGACGGATCGAGGCAGCACCGGACCAGCGGCTACGGACCGCCCAGCCGGGCGGGAAGCGATGATGCATGAGGGCCGCCCCGGCGACAGGAAGGCATCATCGTTGGTGCGCCCGCCGGTAGGACCGATGCATCCGGGTAGCAACCGCGACCCACATGCATCATCCTCGGTCCACCCGGCAACGGCCGTCACCACCGCCGCCCCTCCGCCGTGGTCCGAGGCCGCTTGTCCTGCACCACGCTTCAGTGGTCAGCGACGAACGCCGACCGAGCGCTCGAACAGGAGCTTCAGCGCTTCCAGGCGGGCAGCTGCTGCGTGAGCTCGCTGAAGAGGGCGCCGTTCAGGCCGAAGACGCCCTTGACCTCCGCCAGCACGAGCTGCTGCTCGACCGGGTCGAGGGCCAGGGCGTCGAGCCGCTCCCGGTAGGCGTCCTTGTAGGGCTTCGGCTTGGGGATGTCGGGGAACGCGTAGAACGCGACCCCAGCCCCGTCGAGCCCGAGCTCGCGCGCCAGGAGGCGTCCGATGGCCTGGCCGCCGGACAGGTCACCGAGGTAGCGCGTGTAGTGGTGGGCCACGAAGGTACCGCCCCAGGCGGACGCCTGCTGGATCCGTGACACGTAGGCGTCGGTGGCCGGGCTGGCGTGCTCGACCATGCCGCCCCAGAACTCCAGGTCGGCGTCGATCGCGGCGAGGCGTTCGAGGCGCGGGTCGATCACGGCGGACGCGATCGGGTCGGCGGCCAACGTGGCCGCTGCACCCTCGAGCGCGGCGTAGACGCGGCGCAGGCACGAGAGGTAGACGGCATAGCCCTCGCGCGAGACGCGACCGGCGAGCAGCTCGGTCATGAACGACGAGCCCTCGGCCTCGCGGTGCTCGGCCGCGGAGCCATCCCGCAGCAGGGCCGACAGGGGTGGCGTCGGCAGCTGCGTGGGCGGCGAGACGATCGCCATGGATGATCCCTCCCCCGGGTCGAGTGCACCACCCTATGGCATCTCCTCAGTGCGTCGCCGTGGCTTCCGGCGTGCCCACCAGTCGGACCGCTCTGCTGTCGTACGGTGGCTCGGTGAGCCCCTACGAGAGTGCCCAGCGCGCCGCCGACGTCCTCCGCGAGCGCACCGGAGGCGGCGACCACGACGTCGCCGTCGTCATGGGATCGGGCTGGATGCCGGCCGCCGACGTCCTGGGCGAGCCCGAGCACGAGGTGCCGCTGGCGGAGCTGCCTGGCTTCAGCGCACCCGCGGTGGCGGGTCACGGTGGCACCGTCCGCTCCCTGCGGCTCGGCGACCGCCGCGCCCTGGTGTTCCTGGGACGCACCCACTTCTACGAGGGCAAGGGCGTCGAGGCGGTCGTGCACGGGGTGCGCACGGCGGCCGCGGCCGGGGTCCGGAGCCTGGTGCTCACGAACGGGTGCGGCGGGCTCGTCCCCGAGTGGACCCCGGGCACGCCGGTCCTCATCAGCGACCACATCAACCTGACCGCCGCCTCGCCCCTGGTCGGGGCCACCTTCGTCGACCTGACCGAGGTCTACTCCCGCCGCCTGCGCGACCTCGTCCGCGAGATCGACCCGACGCTCGCGGAGGGCGTCTACGCGCAGGTCACCGGCCCGCACTACGAGACCCCGGCCGAGATCGGCATGATCCGGGCCATCGGCGGGCACCTGGTGGGCATGTCCACCGCACTCGAGGCCATCGCGGCCCGGGAGGCCGGGCTCGAGGTGCTGGGCATCTCGCTGGTCACCAACCACGCCGCGGGCACGACGGGCGAGCCGCTGAACCACGAGGAGGTCCTCGACGCCGGCCGGCAGGCCGCGACCCGCATGGGTGGACTCCTCGCCGACGTCCTCACGCGGATCTGAGCATGGACGCCGACCTGCGCCGCCGCGCGCTCGAGTGGATCGACCAGGACCCCGACCCAGACACCCGGGACGAGCTCCAGGCCCTGCTCGACGTCGAGGCCGAGGCCGAGGTCCGCGAGCGGTTCACCGGTCGCCTCCAGTTCGGCACCGCGGGCCTGCGCGGCGAGCTCGGTGCCGGGCCGCAGCGGATGAACCGGGTCGTCGTGGCGCAGGCCGCGGCAGGGCTCGCCGCCTACCTGCACCAGCACGAGGAGCACCCCTCGGCGGTCGTCGGCTTCGACGCCCGGCACAACTCCGACGTCTTCGCCCGTGACACCGCCGAGATCCTGGCCGGCGCCGGTGTGCGTGCGGTCCTGCTGCCCGAGCCCCTGCCGACCCCCGTGCTCGCCTTCGCGATCGGCCACCTCGGGCTCAGCGCCGGCGTCATGGTCACCGCCTCGCACAATCCTCCGCGCGACAACGGCTACAAGGTCTACCTGGGCGACACCAGCCAGATCGTGCCCCCCGCTGATGCCGACATCTCGGCAGCGATCGACCGGGTCGGACGGGTCGACGAGCTGCCCCGCTCCGACGACTACGTCGTCGCCGGACCCGAGGTCGCTGACGCGTACGTCGCCGCTGCGGCCGCGACCGCGCCGCCCGGGCCACGCGAGGTCACGGCGGTCTACACGGCCCTCCACGGCGTGGGGCTGCGGACGCTCGAACGCACCGTCGCGGCGGCCGGTTTCCCGGCCCTCGTCCCCGTGCCGGAGCAGGCTGAGCCCGACCCGGACTTCCCCACCGTGGCGTTCCCCAACCCCGAGGAACCCGGGGCGATGGCCCTGGCCCTGGCCCTGGCCGCCTCGGTCGGGGCCGACCTCGTGATCGCGAACGACCCCGACGCCGATCGCTGCGCCGTGGCGGTCCCGACCGGTCCGGACACCTGGCGCATGCTCACCGGCGACGAGGTCGGGGCCCTGCTGGCCGACCTGATGCTCCGCCGCGGCACGCCCGGCACGTACGCGTCCTCGATCGTCTCGTCGGACCTGCTGGGTCGCCTGGCCGCCTCCCACGACCGGGCGTGGCAGCAGACCCTGACGGGATTCAAGTGGATCGGCAAGATCCCCGATCTCGCCTACGGGTACGAGGAGGCGCTGGGGTACAGCGTCGCCCCCGCGATCGCGCGCGACAAGGACGGCGTCACCGCTGCACTGGCGATCCTGGCGCTCGCCGCCGACCTGAGGACCCAGGACCGCACGCTGCTGGACCGCATCGACGACCTGCACCGTGAGCACGGCGTGCACGCCACGGGGCAGCTCTCGGTGCGGGTCGAGGACCTCGCCGTCATCGTGACCGCGATGACCACGCTGCGCACGACTCCCCCGGCCAGTCTCGGTGGACTCGAGGTCACGTCGGTCGACGACCTGGCCGACGGGTATCGCGGACTGCCACCGACCGACGGGATCCGGCTGGGCCTCGGCGAGGGGACCCGGGTCATCTGCCGCCCGTCCGGCACCGAGCCCAAGCTCAAGTGCTACCTCGAGGTGGTCGAGCCCACCGGTGACGACCTCGCCGCGGCCCGCGCTCGTGCCGCCAGCACGCTCGAGGCGATCCGCACCGACCTGGCTGCTGCGCTCGGTCTGTGACCACAACGGCCACGAGCACCGGGGTGCTCGTGGCCGTGGCGGTCATGCCTGGCGGGTCGCGCCTGGCGGGTCAGCTGACCGGTGCGGTCTCCCGTTCGTCGAAGCGGAAGAGGAAGGCAGCCATCTGCTCACGCAGGACCGGCTGCGACCCACGGAACGTCGTGGTGCCGTTGCTCTCCTGGTAGCCCGTGGTGACGCCCGTGCTCTCCAGCCACAGGATCTCCGTGTAGAACGTGTCGGTCGACGCCACGTCGGCGAACGGCGAGCCCGTCAACGGCAACGAGATCGGCGGCGAACCGGCCAGGCGGTACAGGAACGCCGCCATCTGCTCACGCAGGACCGGCGCGCTCGGACGGAACGTGCCATCGGCGTAGCCCGTCGTGATCTTCTCCCCGGCGAGCCACGCGATGTGCTGGCTGAACGTGTTCGACACGGTGTCGCTGAACGTCGCGCCCGGAGCGTCCGCCGGCGGGTTCGCACCGTCGTTCGCGTACCGGTACAGGAACGCCGCCATCTGCTCCCGCAGCACCGGCGCCGAGCCACGGAACGTGCCGTCCGCGTAGCCGGTGGTGATGCCGGCGCTCACGAGCCAGCCGATCTCCTTCTCGAAGGTGTTGCCGGCGACGTCGGTGAAGTCGCCCGCGACCTGGAGCGGCACGCGGACGAGCGTGCCGGCGGGATCGACCTCCACCTCGAGCGTGTACGCCCCGGCGGCCACGTCGGGCACCGTCGCGGTGATCGTCGTCGAGCCCGCCGAGACGGGGAACTCGCCAAGGTCCGCACGTGTGCCGTTCCCGGCCACCAGCGTCGCCGTCGCGAGCGTGGACACCGGCGCTCCCTTCGAGGTCAGGTCGAGCTCGGCCAGGGTCACGGCCAGCGGCGCTCCGGCGACCTGAACCGGACGGACACCCTCGACGCGCACCGCGTGGCGGGCGAAGTCGGGCGTGACCGGGCTGTTGGCACCGAGGTAGGCGATCCAGGCCTCGTAGTCGAGCAGGCCCGTGTCGACGGACGTGCCCTCCGTGAAGGCGTGGAAGTTGTCGCCACCGGCGGTCAGGAACGACGGGACGGCGACCTTGTAGGACCCGGCCGGGTCGACCGGGGCGTCATCGACCCAGAGCGAGGTGATCCGCTGGCCCTCCGGACGCGCGGGATCGAACGTGTAGCTGACGTTCGCCGACGTGCCCAGCTGCAGGAACGGCTTCGACGGGACGTCGCCGTCCAGCTCGCGCTGCCACTGCTGCTCGAAGACCTTCCGGAGCGAGGTGCCGCTCAGCGTCACCGTGCTCAGGTTGTTCGTGAACGGCAGCACCGCGTTCGCCTCGGCGAACGTGACCACGCCGTCCTCGCCGACGTAGAGCTCGTTGCGCAGCCCACCGGGGTTCATGAGGGCCAGGTCGGCGCCGGCCGGCGTCGCGGCGACGCTGGCCAGCATCGAGTCGGCCACCAGGTTGCCCAGGGTCGACTCCTTCGACCGGTCGTCGCGGGCGTCGCCGACGAACGCCGTCGTCACGTCGTCCGTGATCGTCGCGACCTCGACGCCTCCGACCTCGGCCGCGTATGCGAGTGCCTCGTCGACGATCGTCTTGACCTCCGCGACACGCGGGTAGGTCGAGACGAGCTCGGCCGCCGGGGTCGTCGTGCGGGGGACGTTCGCCGCGGTGTGGCTCTGGACCTCACCCGTGGCCGGGTCGACGGTGAGCGTGATCTCGCCGATGTTCTCGCCGTAGCTGCCAGTCTGGAGCACGGGGCGGGTCTCGCCCGTGACGCCGGGGACCGGGGCGTCCCACGCGTACTGCTTGTGCGTGTGGCCCGTGAAGATCGCATCGACCTCCGCGTCGGTCTGCGTCACGATGTCGGCGAAGGCGCCTCCGGCGGCGATCTCCTCCTCGAGGGAGGCGCCGTCGGGCGTGCCCGCGCCGGCGCCCTCGTGGTACGCCGCGACGATGACGTCCGGCACGTCCTCGAGCGCCTCGAGGTCGGCGACCGTGTCGTTGACGGCCTGCACGGGGTCGAGGAAGGTGAGCCCCTCGATGCCGGACGGGATGACGAGACTCGGCGTGGCCTCCGTGACCGTGCCGATCACGGCGACGTCGAGGCCACCGACCGGGAAGATGTCGTAGGCCGGCAGGATCGGCTCACCGTCGGCGCCGATCACGTTGGCCGCCAGATGGGTGAAGTCAGCCGCGGGCTCGACGCGGTCGAGCAGGTCGTCGACCCCCTTGTCGAACTCGTGGTTGCCCACGGCGGACGTGGCGAGGTCGAGCGCGTTCAGCACGTCGATCGTCGGCTGGTCCTGCTGCGTCGAGGAGGAGAACAGCGAGGCGCCGATGTTGTCGCCCGCCGAGAGGAACAGCGTGGAGTCCTCGCCGTGCTCGGCGCGGAGCTGCTCGATCGTGCCGGCCACGTTCACCGTGTTGGCGTCGATGCGGCCGTGGAAGTCGTTGATGTCGACCAGGGCGATCGTCACGGGCGCTTCGGCGACGGCCGGCTGGGGCTCGATGGCCTGCGCAGGCACGGCGGTCAGGAGCGAGGCACCGAGGGCGGTGCCGACGGTCACGGCCAGATGACGCCACGGCGGACGTGGGGAGGAGATGAGGGACACGGGGACGACCTTCCGGATGAGGAGGATGGGACGAAGAGGTGGACGGACGAGGTGGGACGGAGGGGGGACCTAGCGCTCGAGCTGGTCGAACCGGAAGAGGAACGCGGCCATCTGCTCCCGCAGCACCGGCTGGGAGCCGCGGAACGTGCGCGTGCCGCCGGGTCCGGCGTAGCCCGTCGTGACCTTGGTGCTGTCGAGCCAGACGATCTCGGTGTAGAAGGTGTCGGTCACCTCGACGTCGGCGAACGGCGAGCCCGTCAACGGCAACGAGATCGGCGGCGAGCCGGCCAGGCGGTACAGGAACGCCGCCATCTGCTCACGCAGGACCGGCGCGCTCGGACGGAACGTGCCATCGGCGTAGCCCGTCGTGATCTTCTCCCCGGCGAGCCACGCGATGTGCTGGCTGAACGTGTTCGACACGGTGTCGCTGAACGTCGCGTCCGGAGTGTCCGCCGGCGGGTTCGCACCGTCGTTCGCGTACCGGTACAGGAACGCCGCCATCTGCTCCCGCAGCACCGCTGCCGACGGCTGGAACGAGAACGTCCCGTCGCCGTTGGCGTAGCCCGTCGCGATGCCTTGGCCCGCCAGCCACGCGATCTCCGTCGCGAAGGTGGTCCCGACCGTGTCGGTGAACGACGCCGGCTCGCCCGGGGTCCCGCCCTCCCCCGGGTCGTAGCCGACCAGCGTCGGGTCGTGGTCGCTCGAGCGGAAGACCGACTCGTCGTACAACAGCGTCGCGTTGCTGTTGTACCGGCTGTACTCGCGGCCCAGCGGCTCGTCGGCGTTGATGTCCCACGTGTCGGCGCCCGTGACCCGCTCGAACGCCGAGGCCGAGGCAAAGACGTGGTCGAGCGAGCCGACGCGCCCCTGGAACAGGTACGTGGCGCCGGCATCGAGCTCGGCGCCGACGTTGACGAACCCCGCCGTCTCGAGCACCTGGAGCGGGTCCTCCATGGTGTACGAGTTGAAGTCACCGATCAGGAAGAGCTGGTCGGTGCCGACCGTGGACTCGAGGTCCTCGGTGAAGCCGACGAGGGCCGTGGCCTGCTTCACGCGCGAGGCGTTCGAGGCACTCTGGCCATCGCCCTGGTCGGCGTCCTCGCCCGAACCGGAGCCCTTGGACTTGAAGTGGTTCGCGACCACCACGAACGTCGACTCCTCGTCGCCGCCCTTCGGACGGAACGCCTGCGCCAGCGGGGCGCGGGCATTGACGAACGCAGGATCGTCGAGGATCGAGGACTCCCCCGCCACCTCGACGGCGTCGACGCGGTAGATGAAGGCCGAGCGGATCACGTCGGTGCCACCATTCGTCGGCACGACGGCCGGTGACGGCACGGCGGCCCAGTTGTCCTCGCCCGTGTCGGCGTTCAGCGCGGCGACGAGGGTGTCGAGCGCCGCGTCGCGGTCCTGGCCGAACGCCGCCGAGTTCTCGATCTCCGCGAGACCGACGACGTCGGCCCCGAGGGTGTTGATCGCCTCGACGATCTTGACCTGCTGACGGGCGAGGTTCTCGTCGTCGGCCGCGCCGCGCGGACCGTCGGGGGTGCAGCGGTTGTTGGTGATCGGCGCGCCCGTGCGGTCGTTGTAGTACGTGCACGTGCCGAGCTCGGCGTCCACGAACTCCTGGCCCGTCGTCGAGAAGTAGTTGAGGACGTTGAAGCTCGCGACCTGCAGGTCACCGCCCACGTCCTCGGGCTTCTCCTCGGCCGCGCGGAGTCCGTCCTCGATCACGGCAGGCTTGGGACCGTCGGCCGTCAGGGCCGCGGTCGGCTGCACCCGCCACGTGTCGAACCGGTAGTCGAGCACGAGCGGCTCGGTCAGCTCGACCGCGGCGCCGACTCGGATCTCGTTGTCGGCGGTCAGCCAGGTCTGGTCGACGTCCTTGGCACCGCCGGCGAAGTTGGCCGAGGAGCCGTCGTCGAGCGTGACGGCGAGAGCCGCGTTCTCGGCGACCTTGGCCGTGTACTCCGGGGTCCCTGGCGCGACGACCTCGGTGGGCTGCACGAGCGGCTCGGTGCCGGCGGCCAGACCGATCTCACCGAACGTGTGCGTGTCGTAGTTGTTGGTGACCGTGAAGTCGCCGTCGAGCTGGACCAGCATGCCCTCGAGCGCCTCACGGTCCTCGAGGGGCAGCGGGAGGGCCAGCGACGTCGGGAGGACCTCCCCCGGACCCTCCAGGACGCTGAAGCCGCTCGAGGCCGGGCTGATCTGGGTCAGACCGAAGTACTCGCTGACCGTGCCGGTGACCTCCACGAGCTGACCGACCTCGGCCTCGGTGGCCACGGCCTTGGAGTAGACGAAGATGCCGTGCGAGGCTGCGGCGTCGGGATCGTACGCGCCGCCGGTGCCGGACGTCTGGAGGTAGACGCCGTCCAGGCCGCCCGTGGGGAACGCCGCGGTGACGACGCCCTGCGTCGTCACGGTCTGCCCGGCGAGCGGGCTGACGTCGGTCGTGCCCTGGATCTCGGCGATCGTGGCGTCGGTGGGGTCGACGGGCTCCTCCTCGCCCTGGCAGCCCGTGGCGCCGCACGGGGTGACCGTGGCGGAGAGCGTGAGGTCGGCGCTGTTGACGTCGGTGTCGGTCGAGCCGGCTCGCACCATCGCCTTCGGATCGGTGGTGCCGGCCGGGTTCGTCGCGGCGGCGCCCTCGAAGGTGTTGGCATTGCCGTAGCCGACGAGGTCGACTCCGCCAGCGGCCACCCAGTCGGGGTCCGAGGCGACGTCGCCGGTGACCGCGTTCGTCACGGCGTCCGTGCCGTTCACGAGGGCCACGACCCCGCCGTTCGCGCCCGGGTTGATGCCGATCTCGTCATCGACACCGGTGAGCGGAACACCGTTGGACGCGTTGCTGCCGCCCTGGACCAGGAAGTCTCCACCCGCAGGGATCGTGCCCTCGAGCGCATAGGCCTGGAAGCTGCCCGTGCCGGTCGGGGACCGGTACTGCAGCGACCACCCGTCGAGGTCGATCGGCGCTCCGGTGGGGTTGTGCAGCTCGACGAACTTGTTGCGGAAGGGGGCATTCGCGCTGCCGCCGTTGACGTACAGCTCCGCGATGACCGGCCCGGAACCGTCAGGGGCCGCCTGGGCCGGCACCGCGCCGAGCAGGCCGGCGGTCAGCGTCGCGAGGACGGCGAGGGTGGGAACCAGGCGGCGCGAGGCGCGACCGGGAGTTCGAGACATGGGGACGACCTTCTGGCGAGTCGGGACGTGGCGCACCGAGTCGCGGGTCGTCGACCAACCTGATTCCCCCCGAAATCGTGCTCCTTCACCTCATCGCGGCAGCCGTCCCGGATCAAGACCTCGAACGGAACGGACGGTGACGATTCGATGTCGACTCGATCCGTCGGTCCGCCAGGCGGTCCGGGCTGGCGGCGAGGTCAGTAGGAGGAGTCGTCGCTCGCGCCGGTGCCCGAGCCCCCGGCCTCGCGCGCGGCCGCGTCGTCGAGGATCGTGGCCGTCGCGCTCGTGCCGAAGCGCGTGATGCCGAGGGCGCGCATCTCCAGCAGCGTGTCGAGGTCACGGACCCCTCCGGAGGCCTTGACCTGGACGTCCGGACCGACGCTGGCGCGCATCAGGGTGACGTGCGGGATCGTGGCGCCGCCGCCGGCGAAGCCCGTAGAGGTCTTGACGAAGGCTGCACCGGCACGTTCAGCGGCCTTCGAACCTGCCTCGATCTGGGCGTCGTCGAGGTAGGCGGTCTCGAGGATGACCTTGACGACGTGGTCACCGGCGGCCTCCACCACGGCGGCGACGTCGGCCTCGACGTCGTCGAGCAGACCCGAGCGTAGCCGGCCGATGTTCAGGACCATGTCGAGCTCGACGGCCCCGTCGGACAGCGCCTGGCGGGCCTCCGCGACCTTGGTCTGCGTCGAGGTGGTGCCGTGCGGGAAGCCGATCACGGTGCCCACCGCGACGCCCGAGCCGGCCAGGCGCTCGACGGCGTGGGCGACGTCGCTGGGTCGCACGCACACGCTGAAGATCCGGTACCTCGCGGCCAGGTCGAGGTCGGCGTCGACCTCCGCGCGGGTCAGCTCCGGCTTGAGGATGGCGTGGTCGATGAGGGCGGCGATCTCGGCGGCGCGGACGCCAGGGGGGACGGTCTCGGACATGTCCTCCACCCTACGACGCTCGCCGGACCGGCCGTCCCGACCCACGACTAGGCTGGTCCGTCGTGGGCGTCGTGATCGTGGCCGGGCCGTCGGGCTCCGGCAAGTCGCACCTGGGCGAGCGGCTCGGGTGGACCGTGCTGCGCCTCGACGACTTCTACCGCGAGGGTGACGACCCCGACCTCCCCCGCTCCGACCTCGGCATCGCCGACTGGGACCACCCTGGTTCCTGGGACACCGACGCCGCCGTCGCCGCGATCCGCGAGCTCGCGGAGCGAGGCACCACCGAGGTGCCCGTGTACGACATCGCGGCCAGCCGGCGCACGGGCACGCACACCGTGACGTGCGGCGAGCGGTTCATCGCCGAGGGCCTGTTCGCCCCCGACGTCGTGGCGGCGTGCCGTGCGGCCGGCGTGCTCGACGACGCGCTCTGCCTGGTCCGCCCGCGACTCCTGACGTTCGCGCTCCGCCTGCGGCGCGACCTGCGCGAGAGCCGCAAGCCACCGCTCGTGCTCGTGCGCCGCGGCTGGCGTCTGCTCCGCGACGACCCCGCCGTCATCGCACACGCCGTCGCCGCAGGATGCCGCCCGGTCAGCCCACGGCGCGCGTTCGCCGAGCTGTCGCCCTGAGCGCAGGCAACAGCGGCATGGACCAGGCGCCGAGGCCCTGGCGACCCGCGGGGTGACCGAGGATGATGCATCCCGGTAGCGACAGCAGCGCCGATGCATCATCCTCGGTCGGCCGGCAACGGACGACGATGCAACACGGGTGTCCTGGCTACCGCGATGCATCACCGTCGGTCCCCCACGGCCGGGACGGGTGAGCCGACCGAGGGCCGCCCCAGCTCGACGGTCCGTGCCGTTCTTGCCTGTCAGGACCCAGCAGAGCGCACCCGTGTCAGAGCGCCGCGTACCCCGGCTTGATGACGTCGTCGATCAGGGCGAGGCGCTGGTCGAACGGCAGGAACGCGCTCTTCATCGCGTTGACCGTGAACCAGCGCAGGTCGTCGGGGCCGTAGCCGAAGGCATCGGCGAGCAGCTGGAACTCGCGACTCATCGAGGTGCCGCTCATGAGGCGGTTGTCGCAGTTGATCGTGACGCGGAAGCCGAGGTCGGCGAGCCGCCCGATCGGGTGGTCGGCGATCGACGACATGCCGGGCACCGCCGCGGTCTGCAGGTTCGACGACGGGCACATCTCGAGCGGGATGCGGCGGTCACGCACGTAGGCGGCGAGCGGGCCCAGGTGCGGACCGCCCGGGGCGTCGAAGTCGATGTCGTCGACGATGCGCACGCCGTGGCCGAGGCGGTCGGCGCCGCAACGCTGCACGGCCTGCCAGATCGACGGAAGGCCGAACGCCTCGCCGGCGTGGATCGTGAAGTGGGCGTTCTCGCGGCGCAGGTACTCGAACGCCTCGAGGTGCAGGATCGGCGGGAAGCCGTCCTCGGCGCCCGCGATGTCGAAGCCGGCGACGCCCCGGTCGCGGTACTGCACGGCGAGCTCGGCGATCTCGAGACCGCGGTCAGCGTGCCGCATCGCCGTCAGGAGCTGGCCCACGACGATCTCGCGGCCCTCGCGCGCCGCCTCGGCGCGACCCGACTCGATGCCGGCCTGCACCGCCTCCACCGCTCCTGCCAGGTCGAGCCCCTGCTCGAGGTGCTGCTCCGGCGCCCAGCGCAGCTCGGCGTAGACCACGCCGTCGCGCGCGAGGTCGAGCACGGCCTCACGGGCGACGCGCGCCAGGTCCTCCGGACGCTGCATGACGGCGACGGTGTGCACGAAGGTCTCGAGATACCGCGGCAGCGAGCCCGACGACGACGCCTCGGCGAACCAGGTTGCGAGGCCGTCGACCGTGTCGGCCGGCAGCGTGTGCCCGATCTCCTCGGCGATCGCCACGACGGTCGCCGGTCGCACCCCACCGTCGAGGTGCTCGTGCAGCGCCACCTTGGGCGCCGCGGCGACCTGCTCGGCCGTGGCGGGAGTCCCGCCACCTCGTCGGGTCACCCCGAGCTCGGCGCGCGTTCGTGCCTCGTCGGCTGCGGTCACAGTGCTCCACCCTCCATGAAGAGCGAGACGGTCTCGGCGACGCACGCCGGACGGTCCTCGCCGCGGATCTCGACCGTGTGACGCAGGGTCGCGCGCTGGCCCTTCTCGACGTCCTCGACCGACATGAGCTCGACCGTGTTGCGCACCTTCGACCCGACGCGGACCGGGTTGACGAAGCGCACCTTGTTGAGGCCGTAGTTGACCCGCGCCAGGTTGCCCGCGAAGGCGAACACCTGGGCGCCGAGGAACGGCAGCAGGGAGAGCGTGAGGTAGCCGTGGGCGATCGTGGTGCCGAACGGACCCTCCTGGGCGCGCTCGGGATCGACGTGGATCCACTGGCGGTCACCCGTCGCGTCGGCGAACAGGTCGATCCGGTCCTGCGTGATCGTGAGCCACTCGCTCGAGCCGAGCGTGGTACCTGCCGCCGCGGCGATCTCGGCCGCGTCGTTGAAGACCTTCATCCGTCACTTCCCAGGTGTCACTGCATGGACCCTCGACCCTAACCGAGTCGCCGTGCGGCAGAGGTCACACCCACTCGGCGCGCGGGTCGACGCTCAGTCGACCCGGTCCAGCACGACCGAGGCCGGCAGGTCAGGTGCGTCCGAGCCGATCTCGAACGCGCCCTCCAGGGCGGCCTCGGCCCGGGCAAACCGCTCCGGGGTGTCGGTGTGCAGCTCCAGGAGCGGCTGCCCCGCCCGCACGACGTCGCCCGGCTTGGCGTGCAGGACGACTCCGGCGGCGGCCTGGACCTGCTCGCCCGGGCGTGACCGGCCAGCGCCGAGACGCCAGGCGGCCACACCGACGGCGAGCGCGTCGAGGCGGGTCAGCACCCCGTCGGACGGTGCCGTGACGACCTGCGTCTCCTTCGGCGTGGGCAACGGGGCGTCGGGGTCGCCGCCCTGGGCCGCGATCATGCGCCGCCAGACGTCCATCGCCCGGCCGTCGGCCAGGGCCTCGGCCGGGTCGACGTCGGGGCGGCCCGCGCCGGCGACCATCTCGCGGGCCAGCGCGATCGTCAGGTCGACGACGTCGCGCGGACCACCACCGGCCAGCACCTCGACCGACTCCGCGATCTCGACCGCGTTGCCCGCCGTGAGGCCCAGCGGCGTCGACATGTCGGTGAGCAGGGCGACGGTCGTGACCCCGGCATCGGTGCCGAGCGCCACCATGGTCTCGGCCAGCTCCCGCGCCTGCTCGTGCCGCTTCATGAAGGCCCCCGAGCCGACCTTGACGTCGAGCACGAGCGATCCGGTGCCTTCGGCGATCTTCTTGCTCATGATCGAGCTCGCGATGAGCGGGATCGCCTCGACCGTGCCGGTCACGTCGCGCAGGGCGTAGAGCTTCTTGTCCGCGGGCGCCAGCCCGGCCCCCGCCGCGCAGACCACCGCGCCGACGTCCTCGAGCTGCGCCATGATCTCGGCGTTCGACAGGTCGGCCCGCCAGCCCGGGATCGCCTCGAGCTTGTCGAGCGTGCCGCCCGTGTGGCCCAGACCTCGACCGGAGAGCTGGGGCACAGCGACGCCGCACGCCGCGACGAGGGGGGCCAGCGGCAGGGTGATCTTGTCGCCGACCCCGCCCGTGGAGTGCTTGTCGGACGTCGGGCGGCTGAGCGTGGAGAAGTCCATCCGCTCCCCCGAGGCGATCATCGCCGCCGTCCAGCGGCTGATCTCGTCGCGGTCCATGCCGTTCAGGAGGATCGCCATCGCGAGCGCCGACATCTGCTCGGGCGCCACGACGCCCCGCGTGAACGCATCCACGACCCAGTCGATCTGCGCATGGCTCAGTCGATGCTGGTCCCGCTTCGCGGCGATGATCTCGACGGCGTCGAACGGTTCAGTCATGAGTGGCTCCTGGGGGTGGAGGGGGCACGGGCGGGAGCGCGGGCGCTGCGCCGAAGGGATCCTGCGGCGGGTGGGGGTACGGGTACGGAGCCTGCGGCGGATAGCCGTACGGCTGGGCCGGATGGCCGTACGGCTGCACCGGATAGCCGTACGGCTGCACCGGATAGCCGTACGGCTGGGGCAGGTACGGGTAGGGCCAGGGCGGCCCCCACATCGGTGGCGGTGGCGGTGGCTTCGGCGGCAGCGGGGCTCGCGTGCGCTGCAGACCCTCGGCGCGTGCCATGAGCTCCACGAGCAGCACGAAGACCACCGAGGTCAGCAGGGTCGGGAGCACGTCGACGGGGCCGTACTCCTCGGTCGTGACGAGAAGGACGTTGAACCCCTCCAGCGTGAACAGCACGAGGTTGTTGGCCACGTGCGCGGCGATCGCCGCCTCCAGCCCGCCCGTGCGGATCACCAGGTAGGACGCCATGAGCGCGAAGATCGTGACGTCGACCAGTCCCCAGAACTCGTACAGGTGGCCGGCCACGAAGAGCGGCGTGCTGACGAGGACCGGAATGATCGCGAACCGGGTCCACGAGCCGACCAGCTGGAAGAGGTACCCCCGGAAGACGTACTCCTCCGCCGTGGCCTGGAACGGCACGAGCAGCAGCGCGATCAGGACGTAGAGCAGGGCCTGGTCGTCCAGGCTCGGCCCGGTCACGTCGCCGCCGAGACCGAGCGCGAGGCTGCCGACGATCACGGCCCCGTAGAGGGCGAACGCCACGGCGGTCACCCGCGCCAGCCAGCCCCAGCGCAGTCGCCCCTGCACCGACGACAGGTAGCCCACGGGCCGTGGACCCGTGGCGAGCACGCTCAGGAGCACCGCCGGCAGCAGCAGGGCGATGGAGGCGAGCATGACGGCTAGCACCCACGGCGAGGAGGTCGTCCCCGCGACGAGCTCGTCGAGCCAGCGGTCGAAGGTGCCGGGGTCGTCCCGCGCGGTGACCAGGAGCACGACCACCAGCCCGACGCCCAGGACGGACGAGACGATGACGTAGCCCATCGTGCCGATCAACCCGGCGACCGGCAGCTTCCACCACTCGTGGTCGGGGTGCTCCCGGGCGAGCCGGTGGTACGGGGTGGCCACCGTCAGCCCGTCACGGACAGGTCGCACACGAGGCTCTCGTAGCCGCGCAGGACCCACGTCGGTCGTCGCGGCGCTGCCGTCACCTCGATCTCGCCGAAGCGGTCGAGCAGGGTCCGGAGGCTGATCTGCAGCTCGAGGCGCGCCAGCGGCGCCCCGAGGCAGAAGTGCAGGCCCATGCCGAAGCCGACGTGCGGATTGGGGTCACGGGCGACGTCGAAGCCGTCGGCGTCGTCGAAGGCCCCCGCGTCGCGGTTCGCCGACCCCATCAGGCAGGCCACGACCTGGCCCGCGCGCACCGGGGTGCCCATGACCTCGACGTCGGCGGTGGCCGTGCGCTCGAACAGCTGGAGCGGGGCGTCGAAGCGGATGAGCTCCTCGAGCGCCGTGGCGACGTCGACCTCGCCGGACCGCACGCGGCGCTCCTGCTCGGGATGCCCGAGGAGCGCCACGAGTCCGTTGCCGAAGGTGTTGACCGATGCCTCGTGACCGGCGTTGAGCAGCAGCACCACGGTGGCGACCAGCTCGTCGTCGGAGAGCTTGGCGTCGCCCGCGTCGCGGGCCGCGATGAGGTCGGTCACGAGATCGTCGCCCGGGTGCGAGCGGCGGTGCTCGACGATGTCGCGCACGTACGCGGCGAAGTCGGTGCTCGCCCGCACGGCCGCGGCGCGGGTGGCCTGGTCGACGTCCGACTCGTACATGTGCACGATCGCCTGCGACCAGTCGCGCAGCAGCACGTGGTCGACCCGCGGGAAGCCCAGGAGGTCGGCGATCACGAACACCGGGAAGGGCTCGGCGAAGTCGGCCAGGAGGTCGCTGCCGGGCACGAGCCGGGCCACCATCTCGCTCGCGAGCGACTCGATGCCCGGACGCAGGCGCTCGACGTGGCCCCGGCCGAACGCGCCCTGGAGCAGACGGCGCATCCGGGTGTGCTCGGGCGGCTCGTTCTCCATCAGCTGGTTGCGGTGCAGCGTGTTGAACGGCTCCATGACGTCGGCCGGCTCGTGGTCGGTCCAGAGCCGGCCGAACGACCGGTCCCGCAGCACGCGGGTCACGGCGGCATGGGTCGTGGCGAGCCACCGGCCCGACGGCTCGTGCCACAGCAGGTCGCCGGTGGCCCGCAGCTCGGCCAACGCGGGGTACGGGTCGGCGACGAACGCGGGATCGGTCAGGTCGAGGTGACTCGTGGTCACGCCGGCCCGTCTTCCGCATCAGCGTCGTCCGCAGCAGCAGGGTCGTCGTCGGCCGGGGCTCCCCCAGTCGCCGCCAGGTCGGTCGCGTCGAACGCGTCCGGCAGCACCTCGCGCATGGTCCGGATGCCGGAGGCGGTCTGCAGCTGCAGGTCCGGACCGCCGTTCTCCCACAGGAGCTGGCGGCAGCGCCCGCACGGCATGAGCGGTCGGCCCTGCGCATCCACGCAGGCCACCGCGATCAGGCGTCCGCCACCCGTGGCGTGCAGGGCCGAGACCATGCCGCACTCGGCGCACAGGGCGACCCCGTAGGCCGCGTTCTCGACGTTGCAGCCGAGCACGACCCGACCGTCGTCGACGAGACCGGCCACGCCGACCTTGTAGTTCGAGTAGGGCGCGTAGGCGCGGCCCATGACCTCCGTGGCGTAGCGCGTGAGCGAGGCCCAGTCGATGGGGTCGTCGGCGCCCTTGATGCCCAGCGACATCGCCGGCGCCACTAGCCCGCCCCTCCGCGCCTGTACTGCTGCCCGTCGGCCGCAGGCATGCGGAGCCGTTGCGAGAACACCGCGAGCACGAACAGCGTCACGACGTACGGCGTCATGCCCGTGAAGGACGTGTTGACCGAGTCGGAGCTGAAGTACCAGAGGAACGCGCCGAGGGAGAGGCCCGCCATGACCGCTGCCGTGATCTTCTCCGCGGCCCGCAGCTTGAGCACCGCGAAGGCGGCCAGACCGATCGCCACGAGCAGCAGCAAGGCGTGCACGAGCACACCGCTGTTGGAAAGCAGCGAGATGCCGTCGGTGTAGCCGAACATCAGCGATCCGGTCAGCACGCCGCTGGGACGCCAGTTGCCGAAGATCATGGCGGCCAGGCCGATGTAGCCGCGGCCCCCGGTCTGGCCGACCGTGAACGACGACGAGGCGACCATCGCCAGGTAGGCGCCGCCGAGACCGGCGAAGGCGCCCGAGATGAGCACGGCGACGTACTTGTAGCGGTACACGTTGATACCGAGGGTCTCCGCCGCCTGGGGGTTCTCCCCGCACGAGCGCAGGCGCAGGCCGAACGCCGTGCGCCACAGCACCCACGCGGTCACCCCGACGAGGACGAACGTCAGCACGGTGAGCAGCGAGAGGCGGGTCGTGACGCCCGCGATGGCCCCGGCGATGTCGGAGACGACGAACCAGTTCCGGTCGGCGAGCGAGCGCGCCCCGTCAGCGACGAGGGGCACCGTGAACTCCGGGGGCGTCGAGTAGCCCGAGAGGTTGCGGGGACCTCCCCCCTCGAGGTCGTCGAACGTCGTCTTCGCGAGGAAGCCGATCGCGCCGAGCCCCACGATGTTGATCGCGACGCCCGAGATGATGTGGTCGACGCCGAACGACACCGTGGCGATCGCGTGCAGCAGGCCCCCGATCAGGCCCATGAACGCGGCACCGAGGACGCCCGCGAGCGGACCGTAGTGGTACGCGAAGAAGGCTGCGCCCCACGTGCCGAGCAGCATCTGGCCCTCCAGGCCGATGTTGACGATGCCGGCGCGCTCGGCCCACAGGCCGCCGAGGCCCGCGAGCAGGATGGGGCACGCGCCGATGATGGCCGCGCGGAGCGTGCCGGGGGCCGTGATGCGGTCGGCGCCGGTGTAGAGCCGCACCGTCGAGATGACGACGATGACCGCGAGGGCGGCGAGCCACCACGTGTACCGGAAGGTGCGCGCCCGGGCGACCTCGGCGCTGAACGACTGCTGCGTGCTCATGACGTGACCTCCGCCCGCTCGGCCTCGAGCTGTCGGGAGACCCGCTCGGCCTCGGTCGTGGCACGGCGGCGGCCGACGACCTCGTACGCCACCACGACCGCGAGCACCGTGATGCCCTGGGTGATGTCGATGACGTCCTTCGCGATGCCCGCGGACTGCAGGTTGTTCGACTGCCCGGACAGGAAGGCGAACAGCGCGGCGGCGAAGAAGATGCCGAGGGTCCGGTTGCGACCCAGCAGCGCGACCGCGAGGCCGAGGAAGCCGAGGCCGGCCTGGAAGTTCTCGGGCGTGCCGAAGGTGTGGACCGAGCCGAAGTAGGCCGGCATCCAGACCAGGCCCGCGACGGCTCCCGACAACGCCATCGTGATCAGCGTCATCCGCTTGACGTTCACGCCGCCGGCGAGCGCCGCGGTGGCCGACTCGCCGGTGACCCGCAGCTCGAAACCGAACCGGGTGCGCGCGATGAGGAACCAGTACCCGATGCCCAGGATCAGGGCGAGGCTCGACAGCGCCCACACGTCACCCGGGGCGTCGGCGAAGATCTTGAAGCCGAGCGGCTGCGCGTCGAGGGGCAGACGCTCGGTCGTGAAGGTGTAGCCGCTGGCCTGGCCGTAGTTCGTGACGAGATAGCCGGCCATCGTCAGCGCGATGTAGTTGAGCATGATCGCGCTGATCACCTCGCTGACGCCGCGGAACACCTTGAGCAGGCCGGCGATCGAGGCGAAGGCCGCACCCGCGGCCGCAGCCACGACGAGGGTCGCCAGGATGTTGAGCGGGCCGGCCACGAGGCCGCTGCCGGCGAAGAACGCCCCGGCGCAGGAGCCGACGATGTACTGGCCCTCGACGCCGATGTTGAACAGGCCCATCCGGAACCCGATCGCGGCCGCGATGCCCGAGATCGAGAGCATCGCCGACTGGTTGATGATCGTGAGCAGGACGCGATCGTTCGGCACCGAGAAGATCACCTGCAGGAAGTCGCCGGGCGAGCCTCCGAAGGCGGCGATCAGGACGCTCGTCGCCAGCATCGCGGCGAGCACCGCCACGAGGGGCGGGAGCAGGCCCGCGACGACCGAGTCGAGGACGCGTCGGAGCTGGAGGCGCCTCATGCTGCGTTCCCTCCGGTCATGGCTTGGCCGAGGTCGCTCGCGGTGACCGAGGACGGATCGAAGCGGGCCGTCAGGCGACCCCGCAGGATGACCTCGAGCCGGTCGGACAGGCCGATCAGCTCGTCGAGGTCGGCGGAGACCAGGAGCACGCCGAGCCCCTCTCGTCGGGCAGCACGGATGTGGTCCCAGATCGCGGCCTGGGCGCCGACGTCGACACCGCGGGTCGGGTGGGAGGCGACCAGCAGCCGCGGGTCACCGCTCATCTCACGGCCCACGATGAACTTCTGCTGGTTGCCGCCGGACAGCGCCCGGGCGGACGTGTCGACACCCGGGGTGCGGACGTCGAACTCGTCGATGATGCGCTGGGCGTCGGCCCGCGCACCCTTGCGGCTGACGAGGCCTCGCCTGACCGCCGGCGCGGACGTCTGGTGCCCCAGGACGCGGTTCTCCCAGAGCGGGTAGTCGAGCACCAGGCCGTGACGGTGGCGGTCCTCCGGCACGAAGCCGACGCCGAGGCCACGCACGGCGCGGGTGCTCAGCCGCGTGATGTCGTCGTCGCCCAGGTGGATCGAGCCGGCGCGTGCACGCACCATGCCCATCACGACCTCGACGAGCTCGGACTGGCCGTTGCCCTCGACGCCCGCGATACCGACGACCTCGCCGGCGTGGACCGTGAGCGAGATGTCGTGCAGCAGCTCGCGCCCGGTGTCGTCGGCGACCGAGACCGCGTCGAGGCGGAGCACGGGACGGTCGGTCACGGTGGACGCCGAGGGCGCGGGCGACGCCAGCTCCGCACCGACCATGAGCTCGGCGAGCTCACGCTTCGTCGCGGTCTGCGGGTCCGCGGTGCCGACCGTCGTGCCACGGCGCATGACTGTGATGTCGTCGGCGATCTGGCGGACCTCGTCGAGCTTGTGGGAGATGAACAGGACCGAGCAGCCCTGGGTCACGAGCTCGCGGAGGTTCGCGAACAGCGCGTCGACCTCCTGCGGCACCAGCACGGCCGTGGGCTCGTCGAGGATGATCAGGCGGGCGCCGCGGTACAGGACCTTGAGGATCTCGACGCGCTGGCGGTCGGCCACCCCGAGCTTCTCGACGAGGGTGTCCGGATCGAGACCGAACCCGAAGCGCTCGGAGATCGCCCGGATCTCACCCTTGGCGCCCTCGCCGATGCCGTGCAGCTTCTCGGCGCCCAGGACGATGTTCTCGGCGACCGTGAGGTTGTCGGCCAGCATGAAGTGCTGGAACACCATGCCGATGCCGGCCGCGATCGCATCGGTCGGCGAGGTGAAGGAGACCGGCGATCCGTCGACGACGATCTCTCCGTCGTCGGGGGGCTGCACGCCGTAGAGGATCTTCATCAGCGTGGACTTGCCTGCGCCGTTCTCGCCGATCAGTGCGTGAACGCGGGCGGGGCGGATGCGCAGGGACACGTCGTGGTTCGCCACGACCCCGGGGAATCGTTTGCCGATCCCGCGAGCCTCGACGTCGATGGTCATCACGCGATCATCCTCTCCCAGGTCTGGATGGAACACATGAGTGATGGGTCCGGGGCGTCCCCGGACCCATCACTCATGATCGGTCGACGACCGACTTACGGCTCGGTCGGGACCTCGATGTCACCGGCGATGATCTGCGCCTTGTAGTCCTCGAGGGCCGCGATCGTCTCGGGGGTCAGGAAGCCGCCCGAGGTCGAGTAGCCGACACCCTCGTCAGCCAGGGTGAACGTCGTGAAGCCCTGGTCCGGCTCACCGTCGACGACCGACTCGATGAAGCCGAACGTGGCCGTGTCGACCCGCTTGAGCATCGAGGTGATGATGCGCTGCGCCTGCTCCGGACCCGCGGTCAGGAACTGGTCGGAGTCGACACCGATCGCGAGCTTGTTGGCCGCGACGGCCGCGTCGAACACGCCCGTGCCCGAGAAGCCGGCGGCGTGGAACACGATGTCGGCACCGTCGCCGTACTGGCCCTCGGCTGCGGCCTGTCCACCGGCCGGATCACCGAAGCCCGCAGGATCGGACTCCTCGATGTAGGTCGTGAGGATCTCGATGTCGGGGTTGACCGCCTCGGCACCTGCGGCGTAGCCCGCCTCGAACTTCTGGATCAGGGTGTTGTTGACACCGCCGACGAAGCCGATCGTGCCGGTCTGCGACTGCAGGGCAGCTGCGGCGCCGACCAGGTACGAGCCCTCGTTCTCGGCGAAGCCCAGGTACGCCACGTTGCAGTTGACGTCGTCCTCGGTCGGGTCGAAGCCGTCGATGACGGCGAAGGCGACGTTCGGGTAGTCGGGTGCGACCGTGTCGACGGCCTCGCTGTAGGCGAAGCCCACGCCGACGATGACGTTGTGGCCGCTGTCGGCGAACGTGCGCAGGCGCTCCTCGCGGATGTCCTCGGACTCGTCCTGCCCCGCCTCACCCTCGGTGACCTCGGTGATGCCGAACTCGGCGACGGCCTGGGTCAGGCCGGCGTAGGCCGAGTCGTTGAAGGACTGGTCGCCGCGTCCGCCGACGTCGTACGCCAGGCCGACCTGCGGGTCACCCTCGATCTGGACGGTCTCGCACTCCTCCGCAGCGGCGTCGGAGTCGTTGTCGTTGTCGTCGGCTGCGGTTCCGCACGCGGTCAGGATCAGACCGCACGTCGCCAGGGCGACGCCGTACGTCGAGAGTCGGCGCACTGTTCCTCCTCAGATCTTCGGCTCGACCTTCTGCCGGCCTGCGCCAGACTCTAGGTCGGTGCGGGCCCGCCCGGAAGCGAAGTGGGAAGCCGTAACCGTTTTGTCACCGGGGCCCGTCGGGCCGGCTCGACCCGTGGATCCACGGGCGGCGAGCGCGTAGCCGCCCCTTGAGGTGCGACGAGGAACGAGGAGCCTCGAAAGGGGGTACTGAACCGACCGTGGCTTCGAGGCTCGTCGCCAGGGCTCCTCACACCTCAGCCGGCGGGGTCGGGGCCAGCGGCCTCAGCTGAGCGCAGCGGCGGCGAGCACCCGTGCCCCGATGGCGATGGCGCGCTCGTCGACGCGCAGGTTGCCCTGGTGCAGGTCGTACGTGGGGCCGTCGGGCGTGCGGGTGCCGAGGCGGCCCATGGCGCCCGGAACGGCCTCGACGTACCAGGCGAAGTCCTCGCCGCCGAGGCTCTGCGAGGTCGTGGCGACGCCACTCGGCCCGATGACGTCGGTGACGGCGCGGCGCATGGCCTGGGTCGCCTCGAAGTCGTTGACGACGGGCGGCACGCCGCGCACGTAGAGCACGTCGGCGCTGACGCCGAAGGGCTCGATGATGTCGGCGATCAGGCCGCGCACGAGGTGCTCGGCCTGGTGCCAGGCGTTGGCGTCGAGCATGCGGAGGGTGCCCGCGAGCTCACCCGTGGCGGGGATGACGTTGGCGGCCTGCCCCGCCGAGATTTGGCCCCACACCATCGAGACCCCGGCCCGGGGGTCGAACCGCCGCGAGAGCACCGCGGGGAGCTGCGTCACGAGGCTGCCCAGCGCGTACGTGAGGTCCTCGGTGAGGTGGGGACGCGAGGTGTGGCCGCCGCGCCCGCTCAGCGTGACCTGGATGCGGTCGGACGCGCCCGTGATGGGTCCTTCGCGCAGGCCGACCTGGCCGACGTCGAGCGAGGGGTCGCAGTGCAGCGCGAAGATCCGCGAGACCCCCTTGAGCACGCCCTGGGACAGGAGCCGCAGCGCGCCGCCGGGCATGACCTCCTCGGCGGGCTGGAAGATGAAGCGCACGCGGACCGGCAGCGGGGCGACGCGATGCGCCTCGGCCAGGGAGATCGCGGCACCGACGAGCGACGAGACGTGCACGTCGTGGCCGCACGCGTGGGCCACGTTCGGCACCAGCGACCGCCAGGTGTCCTGGGTCGTGTCGGGGATCGGAAGGGCGTCGAGGTCGCCCCGCAGCGCGACGATCGGGCCCTCCTCGCGGCCGACCTCGGCCACGAGCCCGGTGCCGGGCAGCAGGTCGTAGGAGATGCCGTGCTTGTCCATCCACCGCGCGACGAGGTCGGTCGTGCGCTCCTCCTCCCACGACAGCTCGGGGTGGGCGTGGACGTCGCGTCGCAGCTCGATGAGATCGGGGGTGATCTCGTCGACCACGCGGGTCACGACGTCGAGGGAGGCCATCGGGTCAGGATACGCGCGCGACCCGGTTGCGCGCGTCCCTCACCCGCCGACCGGGACGCTCGCGAGGGAGCTCGGGTGGGCGCAGGAGCGACTTCGGTGGCGCTGTGGACCAACAAAGTCTCTCGTGACCACCAACAAAGTCTCTCGCGAGCGGAACGTCAGGCGAGGTCCAGCGGCTCGTGCGGCGTGGGGACCGGGCGGCGGTTCCGACGACGACGGCGGCGGGCCAGGGCGTCCCGGATGGGGGCGTCCTGCCGCATGAACCAGACCGCCGAGAGGGTGACCCCGATCCCCACCCCGAGACCGCTCGCGGCGAGCGCCCAGCGGGCGCCGAAGGCCTCACCCAGCCAGCCGATCAGCGGGGCTCCGAGCGGCACGCTGCCGAGGAACACCATGAGGTAGAGCGAGGCGACGCGACCACGCATCGCCGGGTCGGTCGACATCTGGATCAGGGCGTTGGCCGTGGTGACCGCCGTCAGCACCGACAGCCCCACGAGCGGCAGCACCGCGGCGTAGGTGACGTACGTGGGCATGACCGCCGAGAGCATCTGCACCGCGGAGAACGCGAGCGCCGCCCCGACGATGAACCGCAGCCGCGGCGACTCCCGGCGGGCGGCCAGCAGTGCGCCGGCGAGCGAGCCGGTGGCCATGATCGACCCCAGCAGCCCGAACTCCCCCGCCCCCTTGCCGAACTCCTCGGTCGCCATGAGCGCCGTGGTCACCGCGAAGTTCATCCCGAACGAGCCCATGAAGAAGACGCACGCGAAGAGCAGCACGAGGTCGGGCCGGGACCGCACGTAGCGGACGCCGGCCCGCACGGCGCCACGGCGATCACCCGTCAGCGGCGCGGGGTGCAGGGTCGAGGGGTCCATGAGCTGCAGGGCCAGCAGCACGAACCCGTAGCTCAGCGCGTTCGCCAGGATGACCCAGCCGGTCGCGAAGACGCCTGAGCCGAGAGCGGCGATCAGGACGCCCGCGAGGGCCGGTCCGACGAGCCGGCCGGAGTTGAACGAGGCCGAGTTCAACGACACCGCGTTGCTGAGGTGCTCCTGTCCGACCATCTCCGCCACGAACGACTGCCGTGCCGGGGCCTCGAGGGCCCGGGCCGCCCCGAACAGGGTCGTGAGGACGTAGACCTGCCAGACCTGCACCACGCCGGCGATGGCCAGCGCGCCGAGCAACGCCGAGGGCAGCGCCATGCCGACCTGGAGCCACCGCAGCAGGGTGCGCTTCGGCACCCGGTCGGCCAGCACGCCGGCGACCGGCGACAGCAGGAGCGACGGCAGGAGCTGCAGGGCGATCGTCAGGCCCAGCGCGGCGCCACTGCCGGTGAGCTCGAGCACGAGCCAGGCCTGCGCGGTGCTCTGCAGCCAGGTGCCCACGTTCGAGAGCAGCCCGCCGGTCGCGTAGATGCGGTAGTTCCGGACCTCCAGCGAGGCGAACGTCCCCGTCCTGGGCGCGGTCGACGCGGTGTGCGTCCGACTCACGACTCGGCCAGGCGCGTCAGGATCTGCGCTGCCTCCGCCAGGACCTCGCGGTCGTGGGCGTCCATCTCCTGCAGGCGCAGGTACAGCCACGCGTCACGCCGCTCGCGCTCCTCGGCGAGCACCTTCGTGCCGAGGTCGGACACGCTGACCACGACCTGGCGACCGTCATCGGGATGAGCGGACTTGTCGACCAGACCGAGCTCGACGAGTCCCCCGAGCGTGCGGGTGATGGAGGGCGGACTGACCTTCTCGCGGGCCGCGAGGGCACCCGGGGTCACGGGTCCGGCGACCGTCATCGCGCCGAGCACCGAGAGCTGCGTCGGCGTGAGCTCGGAGTGTCGCTCCTGACGCAGCCGACGGTTCAGCCGGGCCACGGCGATCGCGATCTCCTGAGCAGTGGCGGGCATGTCGTGAGCCTAGTTCATTAACCAAGCGAAACATCTTGCGCCCCCGACGTTTCACCCCACACCGACCGGGCGCTGACCGCCGCGGGAGTCAGGCCAGGGCGCGCTGGATCTGCTCGATCGTCTCGTCGGCGAGCTTCTCGACCGGACGGCGCAAGGCAATCCCCGCGATCCAGCCCCACGAGCGCGGGAAGTCGAACACCGCGCGGTAGTGGATCATGGTCCGCTCGCCGTCGCGCGTGAAGCTCAGGTGGTCCGTGGCGACGGTCTTGCCGTTCACGCCGCGGCACACGAAGTGCGTGGGCCGATCGTGCGCGATCGTCTCGTACTCGAGCTCGACGCTGCGGCCCATGAAGGTCGAGACGTTGCGGTAGCGGGTCCCGAGCCCCCCGTCACCGGAGAGCCGCGTCGTCTCGACGGTTCCCGGGTCCCACGACTCGGTGTTCTCGAAGTCCGCGAGGAAGTCGAAGACCTCCTCGACCGGGCGGTCCACCACGAAGCTGCGCTCGACGTCCATGAGGCCACCGTAGGGGTGCTTCGGGTGATCGGCCGAGGAGCCGCGCTCAGCCGGCGTCGAGGCCATCGCGCTGGCGTGCCCGGTATGCCGCCGCAGCGACCCGGTTGCCGCACGCCGTGCTGCAGAACCGGCGCGAGCGGTTGCGCGAGAGGTCGACCACGACCCCGTCGCACTCGGGGTCGTCGCAGCGCGACAACCGCAACATCTCGTCGGCGCGGATCACGTCGATCATCGCCATGGCGGTCTCGACGAGGATCCGCTCGGCGAACGGTCGCTCCTGGGCCACCGCGTGCACGTGCCAGTCGAAGGTGTCGTGTCGCACGAGCTGAGGGAGCGCGTTGCCCTCGCGCAGCATCTCGTTGACGAGGTCGACGGCCTCGTCGCGGGACGCCAGCAGGACCTCCCGCAGACGGGGCCTCAGCGCACGCACCTCGTCGAGCTCACGACGGTCGTGGCCTCGCGAGCCGGTGTAGCGGTGCTCGGTCGCGAACGCGTCGAGCTCCTCGACCGTCGCGAGGGTGTCGGGCTCCAGGGCGCTGTTGGCCAGCCAGACGGCCGCGACGAGGACCTGCTCGACGTCATGGGCGAACACCATGTTGACACCTTACGACACTCGCCCGTAGCGTCATGACCCATGACCACCATGACCCATGATGCCGCCGTGGCGGACGCGCCGAGCCGTTTCGGCGCCGGCCTGCTGCTCGCCCTCGTGAGCGCGACCGCGTTCGGCACGTCGGGCGCCCTGGCTCGCGGGTTGATCGAGTCCGGCTGGTCGCCCGGGGCCGCCGTCACGCTGCGCATCCTGGTCGCGGCGGCCGTGCTCGTCGTGCCGGTGGCCCTGAGCCTGCGAGGCCGGTGGCGCACCCTCCTGCAGAACGCGCGACTCGTCACGGGCTACGGCGTGGGCGCCGTCGCCGGCGCCCAGCTCTGCTACTTCCAGGCCGTCGCCCGCATGGACGTCGGCATGGCGCTGCTGATCGAGTACACCGCGCCCGTCGCGGTCGTCCTGTGGCTGTGGCTGCGACGCGGGGAGCGTCCGGGGGCCCTCACGCTGGCCGGTGCCGCCGTCGCGGCCCTGGGTCTCGTGCTGGTCCTCGACCTGCTCTCGGGCGGCAGCCTCGACCCGGTCGGCGTGCTGTGGGCGCTCGGCGCGATGGTCGGGGCCGCCTCGTACTTCCTGCTCTCGGCCGACGACAGCTCCGGGCTCCCGCCCCTCGCCCTCGTGGGCGGCGGGCTCGTCGTGGCGGGCACCGGCCTCGGGCTCGCCTGCCTCGTCGGGATCCTCCCGTGGGCCGCCAGCACGAGCGACGTGACGTTCGCCGTCGCCACGGTGCCGTGGTGGGCCCCGGTGGTGGCGCTCGGCGTGCTCGCCGGAGCCGTCTCGTACCTGACCGGCGTCGCCGCGGCGCGACGACTGGGGTCGCGTCTCGCCTCGTTCATCGCCCTGACCGAGGTGCTCGCGGCACTCGCGTTCGCCGCCCTGCTGCTCAACCAGGTCCCGTCGGCCGTGCAGCTGCTCGGCGGGGCCGGCGTCCTGGCCGGAGTCGTACTCGTGAAGCTGGGAGAGCCCCGGCCACCGATCACGCCCGAGGAGGGCGGAGCGGTCGCCGGGGCTCTCCCGGTGGCTGGTTCGTGACCAGCGGAGACTGACCTCCGGTCAGCCGCCGACGCTCTGGCGCGCGAGCGCACCCAGCAGGTCGCGGTTCAGCCGGCTGATGACGTCGAGCGGGATGCCCTTGGGGCAGGCCGCGGTGCACTCACCGATGTTGGTGCAGCCGCCGAATCCCTCGGCGTCGTGCTGCTCGATCATGCCGAGCACGCGCGAGTCACGCTCGGGCTGACCCTGCGGCAGCAGACCCAGGTGGGTGATCTTCGAGGCCGTGAACAGCATCGCCGAGCCGTTGGGGCACGCGGCGACGCAGGCGCCGCAGCCGATGCACGTGGCCGCCTCGAAGGCGTGGTCGGCGTCGGCCTTCGGCACCGCGATGTTGTTGGCCTCGACCGCGGATCCCGTGGGGGCGCTGATGTAGCCGCCGGCCTGGATGATGCGGTCGAAGGCGCCGCGGTCGACGACGAGGTCCTTGACGACCGGGAACGCACCCGCGCGCCACGGCTCGATGTCGAGGACGTCGCCGTCGGAGAACGTGCGCATGTGCAGCTGGCAGGTCGTGGTGACCTCGGGGCCGTGCGGGATGCCGTTGATCACGACGCCGCACGAGCCGCAGATGCCCTCACGGCAGTCCGAGTCGAACGCGACCGGGTCCTCGCCGTCGAGCGTCAGCTTCTCGTTGAGGACGTCGAGCATCTCGAGGAACGACATGTGCTCGTCGACGTCGTCGAGCGGGTACGAGACCATGGAGCCCTTGGCGTCCGCGTCCTGCTGGCGCCAGATGTTGACGGTGATCTTCACTTGCAGCTCTCCCTCACTTGTAAGACCGGGCCTTCATCTCGACGTACTCGTACTCGAGCGGTTCCTTGTGCAGGATCGGGGTCTGACCCTCGCCGTCGGCGTCGTACTCCCACGCGGAGACGTAGGCGAACTGGTCGTCGTGGCGCAGGGCCTCGCCGTCCTCGGTCTGGCTCTCGGTGCGGAAGTGACCGCCGCACGACTCGGCGCGGTTGAGCGCGTCGATGCACATGAGCTCGCCGAGCTCGAGGAAGTCGGCCACACGGCCGGCACGCTCGAGCGTCTGGTTGAGCTCCTCGCCCGTGCCCGTGACCTTGACGTTGGTCCAGAACTCGTTCTTGAGCTCCCGGATCAGGCCGATGGCCTTCGAGAGGCCCTCCGCCGAGCGCTCCATGCCGCAGTACTCCCACATGATGTGGCCGAGCTCCTTGTGGACGGAGTCGACCGTGCGCGAGCCGTCGATCTTGAGCAACGTCTGGATGCGGTCCTCGACCTGCTGGCGCGCCTCGACGACCCGGGGGTGGTCGTCGGCGACCTTCTCGAACGGGCTGCCGGCCAAGTAGTCGGCGATCGTGTTCGGCAGCACGAAGTAGCCGTCGGCCAGACCCTGCATCAGCGCCGAGGCGCCGAGGCGGTTGGCGCCGTGGTCGGAGAAGTTGGCCTCACCCGCGCAGAACAGGCCCGTGATGTTGGTCTGCAGGTCGTAGTCGACCCACAGTCCGCCCATCACGTAGTGCACGGCCGGGTAGATGCGCATGGGCTCGGAGTACGGGTCCTCACCCGTGATCCGGGCGTACATGTCGAAGAGGTTGCCGTACTTGGCCTCGACCGCCGGACGACCGAGACGCTCGATCGCGTCCTTGAAGTCGAGGTAGACGCCCAGGCCGCCGGGGCCGACGCCCTTGCCGTCGTCGCACTGGTACTTCGCGGCGCGCGAGGCGATGTCGCGCGGCACCAGGTTGCCGAACGAGGGGTAGATGCGTTCCAGGTAGTAGTCGCGCTCGTCCTCGGGGATCTGCGAGGCGGGGCGCTCGTCGCCACCCTCCTTCGGCACCCAGATACGACCGTCGTTGCGCAGCGACTCCGACATCAGGGTCAGCTTCGACTGGTACTCGCCCGAGACGGGGATGCACGTCGGGTGGATCTGCGTGTAGCAGGGGTTCGCGAAGTAGGCGCCCTTCTTGTGCGCGCGCCACGTGGCGGTCGTGTTGGACCCCATCGCGTTGGTCGACAGGAAGAACACGTTGCCGTAGCCGCCCGTGGCGAGCACGACGGCGTCGGCCGTGTGGGTCTCGATCTCACCGGTGACCATGTCGCGCACGACGACGCCGCGGGCACGCTCGGTACCGTCCTCGTCGGGCACGAGGACGACCTCGAGCATCTCGTGGCGGGTGTTCATCTCGACCGTGCCGGCGCCGATCTGGCGCTCGAGCGCCTGGTAGGCACCGATCAGGAGCTGCTGCCCGGTCTGGCCGCGGGCGTAGAACGTGCGCGAGACCTGGACGCCGCCGAAGGAGCGGTTGTCGAGCAGTCCGCCGTACTCGCGGGCGAACGGCACGCCCTGCGCGACGCACTGGTCGATGATGTTCACCGAGACCTGCGCGAGCCGGTAGACGTTCGACTCCCGCGAGCGGAAGTCACCGCCCTTGACGGTGTCGTAGAACAGGCGGTAGATGCTGTCGCCGTCGTTGCGGTAGTTCTTCGCCGCGTTGATGCCGCCCTGGGCCGCGATCGAGTGCGCGCGGCGGGGGCTGTCCTGGTAGCAGAAGCTGACGACCTGGTAGCCGGCCTCGCCGAGCGTGGCCGCGGCCGAGGCGCCGGCCAGGCCGGTGCCGACGACGATGACCTTGATCTTGCGGCGGTTGGCCGGGTTGACGAGCTTCGCGTTGAACTTGCGGTCGTCCCAGCGACGCTCGATCGGGCCCGAGGGCGCCGCGGTGTCGCGGATGTCCTCACCCAGGGTGTGGAACGCGTCCGGTGCGGGGGTGGTCGTGGTCACGGGGTTCAGCCCTCCAGTCCGAGCAGGATGGCCCACGGCGGCAGCAGGAAGCCGAGGACGATGACGAGCGTCACGACGACGGCGATGCCCGTGAGCCGGGAGTCGATGCGGTTGGCGCTGCGGTTGCCGCCGAGCGTGGTCAGGGCGCTCCAGATGCCGTGCCACAGGTGGAAGCCGACGGCGAGCATCGCGACGGTGTAGGCCGCGACGACCCACCAGATCTCGAAGCCGTTGACGACCCGCTCGTAGGGGCTGTCGGACGCGCCACCGGGCGCGATGACGTTCGCCGTCAGGTGAAGGATGTGGTAGACGATGAACGTCAGGACGACGATGCCGCCCCAGCGCATCGTGAACGACGCGTAGCTGCGCTGGATGCCGGTCCGGTTCTGCTTGGAGTGGTAGCGACGAGCGCCGACCACGCCGGCGGCGGCGCGGTTGCGACGCCACAGCACGACGACCGCGTAGATGTGGGCGATGATCGCCGCGAGGAGCACGACGCGCACGATCCAGAGCAAGCCCTCGTAGGGCAGGATCGGCTCGCCGAAGGTGCGCAGGTGCTCGGCGTACTCGTCGAACGCCTCCTGGCCCGCGAAGACCTTCAGGTTGCCGTACATGTGCAGGAGCAGGTACCCGATCATGATCAGACCGGAGACCGCCATCAGGTACTTGAGCGCCACCGTCGACCGCGTCGCGGGCGTGCGCTTCATCGTCGAGGAAGTCACCACGTTGGCCACAGTAGGTGTGATTGATGATTCTGTCTCAGTCTCACTGAGGCTCGCTTGCATAGACGACGGGCATGACAGACTGCTCGCATGCAGGTCCAGCAGCTCCGCTACTTCGTGGCGGTCGCCCAGACGCGGCACTTCACCCGCGCCGCCGAGCTGACCGGCGTCTCCCAGCCCAGCATGTCCAAGCAGATCCGCGTGCTGGAGAACTCCTTGGGCACACCGCTGTTCGTCCGCAACCGCGGGGCGATCGAGCTGACCAGTGCGGGCGAGGCGCTGCTCCCCCACGCCGAGCGGATCCTGATCGACGTGGAGGCCGCCGAGGAGTCGGTGCAGGAGGTCGCGGGGCTGCGCCGGGGCCGGGTGCGGCTCGGGGCGACGCCCTCCCTGTGCGACGGGCTCCTCCCCGAGGTGCTGACCGCGTTCCACCGACGCCACCCTGGCATCGACCTGGAGGTGCACGAGTCCGGCTCCCGGCTGCTCATGACCGAGCTCGTGCGCGGACGCCTCGACCTGGCGCTCAACATCGTGTCGGCGACGACCGAGCACGAGGACCTCGTCACGACCGAGCTGCTGACCGAGCAGCTGGTTCTCGTGGGCCCCCCGCACCACGACCTCGCGACGGAGGTCCCGCTCCGCGACCTCCGCGACGTTCCGCTCGTCATGGCGCGCGAGGGCTACGACCTGCGCGACCGCACCAACGCCGCGTGCCGCGAGGCGGGGTTCGAGCCGGTGATCGCCGTGGAGGGCGGCGAGATGAGCGCCGTGCTCCGGTTCGTCGAGGCGGGCCTGGGCCACGCGATCGTGCCGCAGATGGTCGTCGCGACCCGGCCCCAGCTGGCGGTGGCCCGCCTCGTCTCCCCCACGCTCACCCGCACGATCGGGGTGTCGCACCGCGACGAGCAGGCGATGTCGCTCGCGGCACGCGCCTTCCGCGACGAGCTCGTGCGGGCCCTGGGCTGAGGAGCGCGACGGGCACGCGACCGCTCACCGTGGTGACGGACAGGCGGCCACGGACCATCGAGCAGCGGGGCGGTGAGTCAGCAACCTTTCGACTACCCGGAGAGGTTGCCCGCTCACCGCCGACGTCGAGCAGTGGTGAGTCAGCAACCTTTCGACTACCCGGAGAGGTTGCCCGCTCACCGCTCCCGCCGACCGCCGGCTGGTCTGTGGCCGCTTGTCCGCTAGTTCCGCCGAGCGGGACCCACCATGACTTCGCTGACCGGCTCCGCCGGTGAAGGTCTCAGCCGAGCGGGAAACGGGTGTCGACGTGCCAGCCGCGACCGTCGTGGCAGAACAGCACGAAGTCGCGCACCGGGAACTCCGCCGTGAAGCCCGCAAGCTCCTCGCAGGCCTGGTCGAGCGACGACCGGTCGAGGTGGTGCGCCACGGTGACGTGCGGATGGAACGGGAAGTCCGGCTCACCCGTGGCCAGCCGGTCGCGCACGTCGTCGGCCAGACGGGCCGTCTCCTCGGCGCCGTCGGCCACGGCGACGTAGGCGACCGGCGAGACCGGCGCGAACGTGTCGGTGCCGTCGAGCCGCATCGTGAACGGCTGGTGCCCGGCACCGATCGCGGCCAGGGCGGCCCGCACCGTCTCGATCTCCGCGGCCGCCACGGCGGTCGGCGGCACGAGGGTCACGTGGGTGGGGACGCGGTCACCCTCCGGGTCGCCGAACTCGCAGCGCTTGCCCCGCAGGTGGGAGGCGTGCGGCTCGGGCACCGCGATGGCGACGCCGTACGTGATCTCGTCGGCCGGCGTCCCGACCGTCTCCTGGACGCTCATGCCGGAGTGACGAATCCGGAGCGCTCGTAGACGCGCGCGAGGGTGGGCGCCGCGACCTCGCGGGCACGGGCGGCGCCGGCGGCCAGGATGCGGTCGAGCTCGGCGCGGTCACCCAGGAGCTCCCGCGTCCGGTCGCCGAACGTGCCCACGAAGTCCGCCAGCAGGTCGCCGAGGGCCACCTTGAGGTGCCCGTACTGCTGCCCCTCGTACTCGGCCACGACCTCCTCGATCGAACGCCCCGTGAGAGCGGAGTAGATCGTCAGCAGGTTCGAGATGCCCGGCTTGCCGACCGGGTCGTGGGCGATCTCCGAACCGGAGTCCGTGACCGCGGACCGCACCTTCTTGGCGACCTGCTTCGGGGTGTCGGTCAGGTCGACGACCCCCGCGTGCGAGGCGTTGGAGCCGCTCATCTTCGAGGTCGGGTCCTGCAGGTCGTAGATCTTCGCGGTGGCCTTGACGATGTGCGCCTCGGGCACCGTGAACGTCTCGCCGAAGCGGTGGTTGAACCGCTGGGCGAGGTTGCGGGTCAGCTCGACGTGCTGGCGCTGGTCCTCGCCGACCGGGACCTTGTCGGCCTGGTAGATCAAGATGTCGGCCGCCATCAGGATCGGGTACGTGAAGAGCCCGACGCTCGCGTTGTCGCTCCCGTTCCTGGCCGACTTGTCCTTGAACTGGGTCATGCGGCCGGCCTCGCCGAAGCCGGTGATGCCGTTCAGGACCCAGGCCAGCTGCGCGTGCTCCGGGACGTGGCTCTGCACGAACAGGGCGCTGCGCTCCGGGTCGACGCCCGAGGCCAGCATCTGCGCGGCGGCGACGTACGTCCGCTCCCGCAGCAGCGCCGGGTCGTAGTCGACCGTGATCGCGTGCAGGTCGGGGATGAAGTAGAACGCCTCGAACTCGTCCTGGAGCGCGACCCACTGCCGGAAGGCACCGAAGTAGTTGCCCAGGTGGTAGGAGTCAGCGGTGGGCTGAGCGCCGGAGAGCGCCCGGGGTCGTCGCGCCGTACCTGACCCCGGGGGGCCTGACCGCTGGGGGGAAGGGTCGGACATGGCCAGCATCATGCCAGCCCACCTGTGGACGGCCGCCGCAGCCCGGAGGCCGCGCTCACCTAGGGTCGGTGCGTGGTCGAGATCAAGCAGTGGCACGTGCCCGGACGCGTCAACCTGGTCGGCGAGCACCTCGACCACAACGGGGGGCCCACGCTCCCCTTCGCGATCGACCGGGGCCTCACGGTCAAGGCCCGGCGCCGTGACGACGAGCGGATCGCGGTCTGGAGCGGAGGCGAGCGGGCCGACGTGTCGCTGTCGGTCGAGCCGGGCGAGGTGGACGGCTGGGCCGGCTACGTCGCGGGCGTGGTCTGGGCCCTGCAGCAGGCCGGCCAGCGGGTGGCCGGCACCGACCTCGTGGTGGAGTCCGCCCTCCCCCGCGGCGCGGGGCTGGCGTCCTCGGCCGCACTCACGTGCGGCGTCGCACTGGCGCTCGCCGACGTCGCGGGCCTCGAGATCGACCGCCCCTCGATCGCGGCCGTGGCGCAGCGCGCCGAGACCGACTTCGTGGGCGCTCCCGTGGGCCGCATGGACCAGCTCGCCGTCCTGCTGGCCCAACCGGGCCACGCCCTGCTCATCGATCACCGGCCCGACCCGCCCGTCACGAGCGACGTCGAGCTCGACCCCGCCTCGGCAGGGCTCGCGCTCGCCGTCATCGACACCCGCGTGCACCACGACCTCGCGGCCGGCGAGTACGCCGTGCGCCGCCAGGAGTGCGCCGCCGCCTGCACCGAGCTCGGCCTCGAGCACCTGAGTGCCGCCCCGGTCGACGCCGTGTTCAAGCTCGAGGACCCCGTGCTCGTCCGCCGCACCCGGCACGTCATCACCGAGACGACGCGCGTCCGGGGCGCCGTCAAGGCGCTGCGCACCGGTCACTGGGAGCAGCTCGGCACGATCCTCACCTCGTCGCACGAGTCCCTGCGCGACGACTTCGAGGTCAGCTGCCCCGAGCTCGACCTCGCGGTCGAGCTCGCGCTCGAGCACGGCGCTCTGGGCGCCCGCCTGACCGGTGGTGGGTTCGGCGGCAGCGTCATCGCGCTGGTGCCCGTCGACCGGGCCGCCGCCATGGCCGCCGCGATCAAGGAGGCGTTCGTCGCACGCACCTGGGCCGAGCCCGTCGTGGCGCCCGTGCGCCCGTCGGCAGGTGCCAGACTGGTCCCGTGACCTCCCCCCGCACCACAGGACGCATCGCCTACCAGGGCGAGCCGGGCGCCAACTCGCACATCGTCTGCCAGCAGCACCACCCCGAGCTCGAGGCCGTGGCCTGCGCGTCGTTCGAGGACGTCTTCGCCGCGGTGCGCTCCGGGGCCGCCGACCTGGCCATGATCCCGATCGACAACACGATCGCGGGCCGCGTGGCCGACATCCACCACTTCCTGCCCGACTCGGGGCTGCACATCGTGGCCGAGCACTTCCTGCGCATCCGCTTCCACGTCATGGCCGTGCCCGGGGCCACCCTGGACTCCATCCGCACGGTGCACAGCCACGTGCACGCGCTGGGCCAGTGCCGTCGGATCATCGCCCGCCTCGGCCTCACGACCGTGATCTCCGGCGACACCGCCGGCGCCGCCCGCGAGATCGCCGACGCCGCCGACCCCACGCAGGCGGCGATCGCCCCGCCGCTCGCGGCCGACATCTACGGCCTCGAGGTCCTGGCGAAGGACGTCGAGGACGAGGACCACAACACGACGCGGTTCGTCGTGCTCTCACCGGAGCCCGTGCGTCCGGCGCCCGGCCCGGGGGCGATCGTCACGACGTTCATGTTCAACGTCCGCAACCTGCCGGCCGCGCTCTACAAGGCGCTCGGTGGCTTCGCCACGAACGGCGTCAACATGACCAAGCTCGAGTCGTACATGGTCGGCGGAGAGTTCACGGCGACGCAGTTCCTGGCCGAGGTCGACGGACACCCCGACGACCCGGGCCTGGCGCGCGCACTCGAGGAGCTCGCGTTCTTCACGACCGACGTCCGCGTGCTGGGCGTCTACCCGGCCGACGCGTACCGCGCCAGCCACTGAGGTCGAGGCTGCACCCGTGAGTCCCCTCACCTGGCCGCTGTCCGTGCCGGTCCTCACCGACGGCGTCGTCACGCTGCGCGCCCACGCACCGGCCGACGTCCCCCTCATGCTCGAGACCGCGACCGACCCGGAGATGGTGCGGTGGACCGCGGTGCCGACCCCGTACGGCCCGAGCGAGGCGACCCGCTTCCTCGCCGACGTCGTGCAGGCCGGATGGGACGGCGACACCCACCGCATGTGGGCCGTCGAGGTCACCGACGGCGACGGCCACCCCCGGTTCGCCGGGGACGTCGTGATCCGCGGTCGCGGGGTCTCGACGATCGGCTTCTCGCTGCACCCCACCGCCCGGGGCCACGGCACCATGGCCGCCGCGGTGCGGCTCGCGATCATGGAGGCCTTCTCCTCCGGATTCACCGAGGCCGTCCACTGGCAGGCGCACGTCGGCAACCTGCCGTCGCTGCGCGTGGCCCACGCCTGCGGGTTCCGGCTCCTGGCCGAGGTTCCCGGCCTGCTGTTCGAGCGCGGCCGCTTGATCGACGGCTGGCTCGGCGTGGTGCTGTTCGGCGACCCCCTCTACCCGCGCCAGCCCTGGCGCGACGACACCGTGCTGACGACCAGGACGCGGACCGGGCGCGAGCTCGTCCTCCGGGCCCCGAGCGGCGACGACGTCACCCGCCTCAGCGAGACGTTCGCCGATCCCGCGACCCGCCACTGGCTCGTCGACAAGCCCCACGACGTCCCGGGGACCCGCACCGCGGTGGCCCGCTGGTGGTGGCGCGCGGCGACCGGGCAGGTCGCCACCTGGATCGTCGCCGACGCCGGCTCCGACGCGGCGCTCGGCGAGATCTGCGTCATGGACCTGCACGGCATCGACCCCACGAGCGGCGAGGTGGGGTACGCCGTGCACCCCGACTCCCGTGGGCAGGGCGTGGCGAGCGCGGCCCTCGAGGTCGTCGTCGCGCACGCCCTCGATCCGGGCGGACTCGACCGCCGACGGCTCACCGCCGCCGCCGCGGTCGGCAACACCGCCAGCCTGGCGGCCCTGCGCGGCGCCGGGTTCACGCCGACCGGACGCCAGACGGCGGCCGAGCCGCTCGGCGACGGCACGCATGCCGACCTGGACGAGCTCGAGCTGCTGCGCTGACGCCCGGCGGCCTGGGACGGGGCGGTGTGAGGGAGAAAACTGGTTGCCGGGAGCAATCATGTCGGCCCGAGGCGGCAGACTGGGTCCCATGACCTCTCCCGCTCCCGCAGCCACCTCGACCTCGGGGCTCCCGGACGACTACCGCCCCTGGCCGGCCCTCTGGGCGATGGTCATCGGCTTCTTCATGATCCTGCTCGACAACACGATCGTGTCGGTCGCGACGCCCGACATCATCCGCGATCTGCGCACCGACTTCACGAACGGCATCTGGGTCACGAGCGCCTACCTCCTCGCGTACGCCGTGCCGCTGCTCATCACGGGCCGCCTCGGCGACCGCTTCGGCCCCAAGAACGTGTACCTCGTGGGCCTGGTCATCTTCACGCTCGCCTCGCTGTGGTGCGGCCTGACCGGCTCCATCGAGGGCCTCATCCTGGCTCGCGTCGTGCAGGGCCTCGGCGCCGCGCTGATGACCCCGCAGACCATGGCCGTCATCACTCGCACGTTTCCCGCGGCCAAGCGCGGCAGCGCCATGGCGCTCTGGGGTGCCACGGCAGGCGTCGCCACGCTGGTCGGCCCGATCCTCGGCGGGATCCTGGTCGACCTGGCCGGCTGGGAGTGGATCTTCTTCATCAACGTGCCGGTCGGGATCATCGGCTTCGTCCTCGCCGTCCGCCTCGTCCCGGTGCTGCCGACGCACAGCCACAGCTTCGACCTCGTGGGCGTCGCGCTCAGCGCCGCCGGCATGTTCCTGCTCGTGTTCGGCATCCAGGAGGGCTCGACGTACGACTGGGGCCAGATCAACGGCTTCCTCAGCGTGCCGCTGCTGATCGGCGCCGGCGTCGTCGTCCTTGCCCTCTTCTTCTGGTGGCAGACCCGGGTCGATGCTGAGCCACTGGTGCCGCTGAGCCTGTTCCGCGACCGCAACTTCGCCGTCGCCAACATCGGCATCGCCCTGGTCTCGGCCGCCATCACCTCCATGGCCCTCCCCTTCATGTTCTACGCCCAGGGAGCGCGCGACTGGAGCCCGATCCAGGCCGGGCTGTTCATGCTGCCGATGGCCGTCGTGCTGATCGGCCTCTCCCCGTTCGTGGGCCGGCTCGTGGACACCGTGCATCCCCGCAACATCACGGTCGTCGGCTTCTCGACCGCGGCGATCGCGATGGCCTGGACCGGCCTCCTGATCGAGGTCGACACACCGGCGTGGCAGCTTCTGCTGCCGATGGCGCTCTTCGGTGTCGCGAACGCCTGCCTCTGGGCACCGCACGGCGCCACGGCGACCCGCAACCTGCCGATGTCGGCCGCCGGCGCCGGGGCCGGCGTCTACAACACGACCCGCCAGGTCGCTGCGGCCCTGGGCAGCGCGGCCATCGCGTCGCTCATCGGGGCGCGGCTCTCCGCGAACGGCCTCGAGGGCGGTGCCGACTCGTTCCAGGCCGCCGGCACCGCGATGCCGCCGCAGATCCGGGAGCCGTTCGCCCAGGCGATGTCCGAGGCCTACTGGCTGCCGGTCGTGTGCTTCGCGCTCGGCCTCGTGGTGGTGCTGTTCTTCCGGGCGCCCGACCACGACCGCGAGCCCGCCGTCGACACCGAGGCGGCCACGCCGACTGCCGGCTGACCCGAACCGGGCGTTCGCCCCCACCCCTTAGGCTGCGCCCGTGGGGGACCTACTCGAGCAGATCAACGACGTCGCGGTCGACCTCGGCGGATCGCCCTGGGTGTATCTCGTGGTGCTGGCGTTCGCTGCGATCGACGCGTTCTTCCCACCGCTTCCCAGCGAGTCGATCGTCGTGGCGCTCGCCGCGATCGGCGCCAGTACGGGCGAGCCTGACCTCGTCGCCTTGGCCCTCGCGGCCGGAGCCGGGGCCTTCCTCGGTGACAACTTCACGTACCGCGTCGGGCGTGCGATCGGCGTCGAACGATTCTCCCTCGACGAGCGGCCCCGACTCCGCCGCGCCGTGGCGCGGGCGGAGCGCGAGCTCGACCGACGGGCGGCGTTCCTGATCCTGACGGCCCGCTACATCCCGGTCGGGCGCACCGCGGTCAACCTGACGGCGGGCGCCACCGGGTTCCCGTACCGGCGCTTCCTGCCCCTCAGCGTCCTCGCCGCCAGCTCGTGGGCCACGTACTCCGTGCTGATCGGCGTCGTCGCCGGCACGTGGGTCAAGGAGAACCCCCTGCTGGGCGCCGCCGTGGCGGTGGTCGTCGCTGCCGGCGTGGGCTTCCTGATCGATCAGCTCCTCCAGCGCACGTACCGCCGCGAGGACGCCGAGAGCGACGAGCCGGAGCCCGGCCCCACGTCTCGCTGAGGACCACCAGCGGATCGCTCGCGGTGACCCTCGTCTCACGATCCGTCGAGATGTCTCACATCTTGGAATCGGTCGGAGGCGTCCGAGAACTTCCCTAGGTTTTTCGGAGGCCGGCACCGTCTCGTGCCGGTACCGACGACCGGAGGACCCCCCACCATGAGCCTGACCCGACGCCCCCGTCACGCGTCCGTGGCCATGGCGACCGCCGCCCTGCTGACCCTCGGCGCCTGCGCCAGCGCGGCGGGGAACGGCGGCGACGACGGCCGGGAGGTCGTGGACCTCGTGGGCTTCGCTGTGCCCGAGGCGGCGAACAAGGCCATCGAGGCCAGGTTCAACGAGACCACCGAGGGCGAGGACATCGACGTCCGCGGCTCGTACGGGCCGTCGGGCGACCAGAGCCGCAAGGTCGAGGCCGACCCGGAGATCGCCGACTACGTGCACTTCTCGCTCGAGGGCGACGTCCAGCGCCTCGTCGAGGCCGGTCTGGTCGCCGAGGACTGGAAGGACAACGAGAACGAGGGCATCGTGTCGCGCTCCGTCGTCGTCCTCGTGGTGCCCGAGGGCAACCCGAAGGACATCCAGGGCTGGGACGACCTGACGCGCGACGACATCTCGATCGTGACCCCCGATCCCGACTCATCCGGTGCCGCACGCTGGAACATCCTCGGCGCCTACGGCCACGCGATCGCCGAGGGCAAGACCGAGGACGAGGCGAGCTCCTTCCTGGTCGACGTCTTCCGCAACGTCGACCAGTGGGCCGCCAGTGGCCGCGAGGCCACGACGGCCTTCGACACCGGCGAGTACGACGTGCTGATCAGCTACGAGAACGAGGCGATCCTCGCCCGTCAGAGTGGCAAGGCGTACGACTACGTCGTTCCCGACGACACGTTGCTGATCGAGAACCCCGGCACCGTGCTGATCGACGCCCCCGAGGCGGCCACGACGTGGCTCGACTTCGTCCTGAGCGACGCCGGACAGACCGAGTTCGTCGAGAAGGGCTTCCGCCCGATCGACGACCTCGACGGCATCGAGGTCGAGGGCGCCAACGACCCGAGCGACCCGTTCCCGACGCCGACGACCCTGCTCACGATCACGGACGACTTCGGTGGCTGGGACGCGGCCAACGCGAAGTTCTTCGACGAGGAGAACGGTCTGATCAAGCAGCTGCGGGACCAGGCCAACCAGGGGTGAGCCAGATCAACGCCGATCGCTCCAGCGACGATCGCCCCGACCCGGCGCCCGCGCCGACTCCTCTGCGCCGGCGCCGCGCTCGGCGTTCCACCCTCACCCCGGCGAGCGGGGTCGGCCTCGGCCTGGCCGTGGTCTGGTTCAGCCTGCTCGTCCTGATCCCCCTCGCCGCGGTGGTCATCGCGGCGGCCGAGGGCGGGTGGGACACCTTCGTGAACACGATCACCGACGGCGACACCGCGGCGGCGATCCGCCTCACGGTCGCCGAGGCGGCCCTCGTCACGATCGTCAACGTCGTGATGGGCACCGTCATCGCCTGGGTGCTCGTCCGCGACCGGTTCCCGGGCAAGCGCATCCTCGAGGTCGTGATCGACCTCCCCTTCGCGCTCCCCACGATCGTCGCCGGCCTGGTGCTGCTGAGCCTCTACGGGCCCGACAGCCCGGTCGGCGTCAACGTCGTCAACAGTCGGCAGGGCATCTTCCTGGCCCTGCTGTTCGTGACGTTGCCGTTCGTCGTGCGCACCGTGCAGCCCGTGCTGCTCGAGCTCGACGCCGACGTCGAGGAGGCGGCCGCCTCGCTCGGCGCCTCCCGCGCCACGACGTTCCGTCGCATCATCCTGCCGGCCCTGGCACCCGCCATCGCCGCAGGCGCCTCGCTCGCGTTCGCCCGGGCCATCAGCGAGTTCGGCTCGCTCGTGCTGATCGCGGGCAACCAGCCGCGAAGCACCGAGGTCGCCTCGCTCAAGATCCTCAAGTACATCGAGGGTGACCAGCAGGCCGCCGCCGCGTCGGTCGCGGTGCTGCTGCTGCTCGTCGCCGTCGTCGTGATCGTGGCGCTCGACCTCATCTCCCGGAGGGTGGCGGCCCGTGGCTGACACGATCGCCACCCCGCTCGACGGCGCACCCACCCGTCCGGCGAAGCGCCGGGTCCGCAGCAGGCGTGGCCCGTTGGCCTACGTGCTGCGTGCCGTCGTCATCGTCTACCTGTTCTTCCTCGTCGTCTGGCCCGTGTCGGTCGTGGTGCAGCGCGCGTTCGCGCCGACCGACGGCAAGCCCGGCGGCATCGGGCCGCTGTGGGAGCGACTCACCGACCCCGCGGCGATCTACGCCTTCAACCTGACGCTGACGGTCTCGTTCTGGGCCGTCGTCATCAACACGGTCTTCGGCGTCGGCATCTCGCTGCTGCTCGTGCGGCACCGGTTCCCCGGCCGCCGCGCGCTCTCGGTCCTGATCGACCTGCCGATGAGCGTCTCCCCCGTCGTGATCGGTCTGGCCCTCGTGCTGACCTACAGCACCTCCCTCGGCATCTTCGGCGACGTGCTGCAGGCCACCGGGCTGCGCATCATCAACTCGACGCCCGGCCTGATCATGGCCACGGCCTTCGTGAGCCTGCCGCTCGTGATCCGCGAGGTCATCCCCGTGCTCGAGGAGGTCGGCGACGACGCCGAGATCGCCGCCAAGAGCCTCGGCGCGAACGCGTGGCAAGCGTTCTGGCGCATCACGCTGCCCACGATCAAGTGGGCCGTCGTCTACGGAGTCGTGCTCAGCGCGGCTCGCGCGATCGGCGAGTACGGCGCGGTCCGCATCGTCAGCCGCGGCGCCGAGTTCAACGGCGAGACCGCCACGCTGCTGATCCAGAACGAGTACGGGGCCTTCAACGAGGCCGCGGCCTATGCCGCTGCCTTCGTGCTCGTCGTCATGGCCGTCCTGGCCCTCGTCGTCATCACCGTCATCCGGCCGCAGGAGTCGCACCGATCATGAGCACCCCATCCGTGAAGAGCCCGCGCGTGAGGAACCCGTCATGAGCATCGAGATCAGCAACGTCAACAAGCACTTCGGCGACTTCGCGGCGCTGACCGACATCAACCTGACGATTCCCACCGGCCAGCTGACGGCGCTGCTCGGGCCCAGCGGCGGCGGCAAGTCGACCCTCCTGCGGGTCATCGCCGGCCTCGAGGAGGCCGACACCGGCACCGTCACGATCGAGGGCAACGACGCCACCGCGCTGCCGGTCCAGAAGCGCAACGTCGGCTTCGTGTTCCAGCACTACGCCGCCTTCAAGCACCTGAGCGTCCGCCGCAACATCGCCTTCGGCCTGGAGATCCGCAAGCGTCCCAAGGCCGAGGTCGACGCCAAGGTCGAGGAGCTGCTCGAGCTCGTGCACCTGACCCAGTGGGGCGACCGCAAGCCGGCTCAGCTCTCCGGTGGCCAGCGCCAGCGCATGGCGCTCGCCCGGGCCCTCGCGATCGAGCCATCCGTGCTGCTGCTCGACGAGCCGTTCGGCGCCCTCGACGCGAAGGTCCGCAAGGAGCTGCGCGACTGGCTGCGACGCCTGCACGACGAGGTCCACGTGACCACGGTGTTCGTGACGCACGACCAGGAGGAGGCCCTGGAGGTCGCCGACCAGATCGTCGTCATCAACGACGGGCGGATCGAGCAGATCGGCACCCCGGACGACCTCTACGACCGTCCGGCCAGCGAGTTCGTGCTGAGCTTCCTCGGCCCCGTCACGCGCCTCGGAGGAGACCTGATCCGGCCGCACGACATCGAGATCTCGCGCTACGAGCAGGCCTCGACGGCCAACGGCCCCATCACGCGGTGGACCCGGGTCGGGTTCGAGGTCCGACTCGAGATCACGCCGGACGACGTCCTGCACCCGGAACCGGTGCAGGTCGCGCTGACCCGGACCGAGGCTCGCGCGCTCGACCTCCATCTGGGCGACCGGGTCTGGCTGCGTCCCGCGGTGGGCGCCCAGTCCGTCACGACCTGACCTCGCGGGCCCGGACGACGCGCCCACCGACGACGAAGATCAGCACGCCCAGGACCGCCAGGCCTGCCCCGACGAGGCTGGGCGCGCGGTAGCCGTACCCGCCGGCGATCACGATCGACCCGAACCAGGCACCGAGGCCGTTGCCGACGTTGAGCGCGGAGTGGTTGAGCGCGGCACCCAGCATCTCGGCGTCGCCCGCCTCGTGCATCAACCGCACCTGGAGGTTGATCGCCACGACCGAGCCGAGCCCGCCGATCGCGAACGACAGGGCCGCCAGCGCGATCGGCACCCCGGCCAGGGGCACCACGAGCACCAGCGTGACGGCCGTCGCGACGAAGCCGAGCACGACCGACCGCTCGACGTCCCAGTCGGCCATGCGGCCCGCGATCCACGTGCCGCCGACCGATCCCACGCCGAACGCGAGGAGGAACAGCGGCACGGCCCCCGCCCCCAGGCCGGCCTCGTCGGTCACGAGCTTCGCGATGTAGGTGTACATCGCGAAGAGCCCGCCGAAGCCGACCATGCCGGCGACGACCGCGACCACGACCTGGGGACGCTTGAGCGCCGACAGCTCCTGGCGCACCGTCGCCTCCGGATTGCCCGGGGTGGCCGGGACGAACGCGAGGATCATGAGCGCCGCGATGGCCGCGATGGCCAGCACGACCCAGTAGGCGCTGCGCCAGCCGAGGTTCTGCCCGAACCACGTGCTGGCCGGCACCCCGGCGACGGTGGCCACGGACAGGCCGAGCATGACCGAGCTGATGGCCCGCCCGCGGTGCTGCGGCGGCACCATCGAGGCCGCGATCAGCGAGGCCACGCCGAAGTACGCGCCGTGCGGAAGGCCGGCGACGAAGCGCGCGAGCATGACCGGCCCGTAGGTCGAGGCGATCGCCGTCATGGCGTTGCCGATGCCCAGCGCCAGTACGAGGGCGACCGCGAGCCCCCGCCGCGGCAGCCGCGCCCCGAGCGAGACGAGCAGCGGAGCGCCGACGACCACCCCGAACGCGTACGCGGTGATGACGTGACCGGTCGTGGGCACCGATTCGCCGATGCCGCGGGCGATGTCCGGCAGCAGGCCCATCGACATGAACTCGGTCGTGCCGATGGCGAACCCGCCCATCGCGAGGGACAGCAGCGCGAGGCCCAGGTGGGGGGCCCGGATGATCGCGACCGCGCCCACGTCCGCGGTGGACACGGGAGCGCCGGACACGGGAGCACCGGACACGATGCGGCTGTCGGAGGTCACCCTTGATTCAAGCCCGTCGCCCTCCCGGGCATTCCACCGGGAGCCCGTTGCGACGGTGGGGGTGGTCACAACCGCTCGGCGCCACACCGACGGCGGGGACCGGTAGGATCGACGGTGGTGAGCCGGGAAGTCTGGTCGGCGGGCGCGTCAGCGCTCTGACGTCGCCGCGACCCCACTCGAGGAGCCCCGTGTCCACCCCTTCCCCGTCCGTCCTCGCCCGCACGAGCGCTTGGCTCTCGCGCGAGACCTCCGGCGGAATCCTGCTCATGATCGCCGCGGTGATCGCGTTGACCTGGGCCAACTCGCCCTGGCGTGAGGCGTACCACGCGCTGACCGAGACCGTCATCGGTCCGAGCGCGATCCACCTCGACCTCGACCTCGCCCACTGGGCCGCCGACGGACTCCTGGCGATCTTCTTCCTCGTCGTGGGTCTCGAGCTCAAGCACGAGATCCGGGTCGGCAGCCTGCGCGACCCCCGCGAGGCCGCCGTGCCGATGCTGGCCGCGGTCGGAGGCATGGCCGTGCCAGCCGCCCTCTTCACGCTCGTCGTGCTGATCGACGGCGGTGGCGACGGACTGGACGGGTGGGCCATCCCCACCGCGACCGACATCGCCTTCGCCCTGGCCGTCCTGGCCGTGCTCGGCCGCGGCCTGCCGCTGGCCCTGCGCACGTTCCTGCTGACGCTCGCGGTGGTCGACGACCTGCTCGCGATCACGATCATCGCGATCTTCTACTCGAGCGACCTCGCGCCGCTGTACCTGCTCGGTGTCGTCGCGGTGCTCGTGGCGTTCCGGTGGGCCGTGACCCGCCGGAAGCTCCGCGCCGTGGTGCTGGTGCCCCTGGGCCTGGTCGCCTGGTACCTGATGCACGAGTCGGGCGTTCACGCCACGGTCGCCGGTGTGCTCCTGGGCTTCTGCGTCCCGGCCGAGCCCGTGCACGGCGAGTCCGAGGCCCGGACGACCCGCCTCACGCACCGCGTCGAGATCGTCTCCTCCGGTTTCGCGCTCCCGGTGTTCGCGTTCTTCTCGGCCGGCGTCACGGTCGTCGGCGAGGTCGGCGCGGTGTTGACCTCCCCCATCGCCCACGGCGTCGTCGCAGGCCTGGTGCTGGGCAAGATCATCGGGGTCCTCGGCACCACGGCCCTCGTCACACGGTTCACGAGCTTCCACCTCGCGCAGGGCATCGGTCTGCGCGACCTCCTGCCCATCAGCCTCCTGACGGGCATCGGGTTCACGGTGTCGCTGCTCATCGCCGAGCTGTCGTACACCGGTGTCGAGAACCTGGCCTCGGCCAAGGCCGCGGTGCTCGGGGCCTCGCTCCTGGCCGCGGTCCTCGGGGCCCTCTCGCTCCGGCACGACGCACGACGTGCCCGCGACGGCGACATGAACCGCGACGGCGTGCCCGACGGCGACCTACCGCGCATCGGCGGCTGAGCAACCTCCGGGTGTGCCGAGTCGCCCGCCTGCGCTACGTTGGCGATGTCGTCCAGGTCACACCGTTCGAGGAGCAGTCGATGAACCCCACCCCGGTCAAGATCGCCGTCACCGGAGCCGCCGGACAGATCGGCTACAGCCTGCTGTTCCGCATCGCGGCGGGCGACCTGCTCGGCCCCGACACCCCCGTGCAGCTGCAGCTGCTGGAGATCGAGCCGGCCCTGAAGTCGCTCGAGGGCGTGGTCATGGAGCTCGACGACTGCGCCTTCCCGCTGCTCGACTCGGTCGAGATCGGCTCCGACCCGCAGAAGGTCTTCGCCGGCGTCAACCTGGCGCTGCTCGTCGGCGCCCGCCCGCGCAGCGCCGGCATGGAGCGCGCCGACCTGCTCGAGGCGAACGGGGCGATCTTCACGGCCCAGGGCAAGGCCCTGAACGAGGTCGCGGCCGACGACGTCCGCATCGGCGTCACGGGCAACCCGGCCAACACCAACGCGCTGATCGCGATGAGCAACGCCCCCGACATCCCGCGTGAGCGCTTCAGCGCCCTGACCCGGCTCGACCACAACCGGGCCCTCAGCCAGCTGCACGGGCGCACCGGAGTGCCGGTCGCCGACATCCGCCAGGTCACGATCTGGGGCAACCACTCCGCGACGCAGTACCCCGACATCTTCCACGCCGAGATCGACGGCCGACCCGCGGTCGACGTCATCGACGACCTCGAGTGGGTCGAGAACACCTTCATCCCCACGGTCGCCAAGCGCGGCACCGCGATCATCGACGCGCGCGGCGCCTCCTCGGCGGCCTCGGCCGCGTCGGCCACGATCGATGCCGCCCACGACTGGCTGCTGGGCTCCCACACCGACGACTGGGTCTCGATGGCGGTCGCCTCCGACGGGTCCTACGACATCCCGGAGGGGCTCATCTACTCGTTCCCGGTCAAGACGTCGAACGGCTCGTGGAGCATCGTCCAGGACCTGGAGATCAACGACTTCAGCCGCCAGCGGATGGACGCCACGGCCGCCGAGCTCGCCGAGGAGCGCGAGGCGGTCACCGCGCTCGGCCTGATCTGACCGACGCCTCAGGCGTCAGGCGTCAGGTCCGGGGTCGATCACGACGCCGAGCACCAGCAGCGAGGCACCGAGCAGCGTCGTCCAGGCGATGTCGAACCCGCGGCTCCGCACCGCCAGCAGTCCCTTGTGCTCCTCCGGCACCACCGCCCGCAGCGTGGCCGACACCAGGAACGTGGCTCCGATGACCAGGATGCCGCGCCGCCAGTACCCGAGGGCGACCAGGCCGAGGCCGAGCATGACGAGCAGCAGCAGCACGATGTAGGCCTGCGTCCCGCGGGACCGCGGGACCAGGGACTTCACGCCCGATCCCGGTCGAGCGCCTTCTCGGTCGCGTCGACGACGTTGGCGAGCAGCATGGCCCGGGTCATCGGCCCCACACCACCGGGATTGGGCGCCACCCAGCCCGCGACCTCGTGCACGTCCGGGTGGAGGTCACCGACGATCTTGTTGTCCTCGTCGCGGCTCACGCCGACGTCGAGCAGGGCCGCTCCGGGCTTGACCATGTCAGCCGTGATGATGCCCGGCACTCCGGCGGCAGCGATCACGATGTCGGCCCGGCGCACCTCGGCGGCCAGGTCGCGCGTGCCCGTGTGGCAGAGCGTGACGGTGGCGTTCTCACTGCGACGCGTGAGCATGAGCCCCATCGGACGGCCCACCGTGATGCCGCGTCCCACGACCGCGACGTTGGCTCCCGCGATCGGGACCTCGTGGCGGCGGAGCAGCTCGATGATCCCGCGCGGCGTGCAGGGCAGCGGGGCGGGCTCGCCCAGCACGAGCCAGCCGAGGTTCGTGGGGTGCAGCCCGTCGGCGTCCTTGGCGGGGTCGATGCGCCCGATCACGGCGTTCTCGTCCAGGCCCCGGGGCAGCGGCAGCTGCACGATGTACAGGGTGCACTCGGGATCGTCGTTGAGCTGGTCGACCGCGGCCTCCACCTCGGCCTGCGTGGCCGTGGCCGGCAGGTCGATGCGGATCGAGCGGATACCGATCTCGGCGCAGTCGCGGTGCTTGGCGCCGACGTACCACTGGCTCCCGGGGTCGTCGCCCACGAGGATCGTGCCGAGGCCCGGGACGACGCCGCGGTCGGCGAGCGCCGCGACCCTCGTCGTGAGCTCGGACTTGATCGCGGCGGCGGCCGCCTTGCCGTCGAGGATCTGCGCAGTCACGGAGACGAGTCTCCCACGACGTCCCCGGGCCCGGCGATGGGCAGGTTTGCCCGGCCGTGGTCCTGCCTGCCCTCTACACTCGTGCGGTCGGGGCGACCCGTCTGCACGGCGGACGGATGAACGAACACACGATCGAGGTCTCCAGGATGTCGCGAGCGCAACTCAGCCAGGTCCGCAGCCGCGCACGACGCGGAGCGCTCCTGGCCGCGGCCATCGAGCTGTTCGCCGAGGGCGGCGCGCGATCGGTGACGCACCGTGCCGTGGCGGCACGCGCGGGCCTGCCCCCGGCCACCACGACGTACTACTTCGCCTCGATCGAGGAGCTCGTGCGTGAGGCCCTCGCCACCCACCTGGCCGGGTGGATCGAGGTGCTGGAGGCGCTGGCCGACGTCGAGATGGATCCCACCCTCGACCTGGCCTCCACCAGCGACTTCGTGACGGGCGTCTTCGCGACCCGCAGCCCCGAGAAGGCCGGCACCGAGCTCGCGATCTACCTGGCGGCGGCCCGCGATCCGCAGCTGAAGGGCACGGCCGCCGAGGCGCTCCAGGCTCTCGAGGACCTCGCCGTGCGCACGTTCGAGCGCCTCGGCATCCTCGGCGCTCGCGACCTCGCCTCCCAGACGGTTGCCCTCATCGCCGGCAGCGCGCTGCGCCGCCAGAGCGCACAGTTCGAGGACGCCGAGGAGGCTCGCCTCCTGACCGCGGCCATCCGTCACCTCGTCGCGGGTCACGTCGACGCGGCCGGTTCCGCCGCCACCACCTGACCCTCGCCGCCGACGAGCGACGCGCCCGTCCCGAGCCTAGGGTCGGGGCATGGCTCGGCTGCGTCGCGTGTCCCCCGACGAACCGGGTTGGTCCCGGGTCCGGCACGGGCGAGGATTTCGCTACCTCGACGTCGACGGCCTGTCGCTGACCCCCGTCGACATCGACCGGTGCAAGCGCCTCGTGATCCCGCCCGCCTGGACCGAGGTCTGGATCTGCCCCTTCGACCACGGGCACCTGCAGGCGGTCGGCACCGACGACGCCGGACGCCGCCAGTACCTCTACCACCAGGAGTGGCGCCGTCGCCGCGACGCCGAGAAGTTCGAGTCGATGGAGGCCTTCGCGCGCTCCCTGATCAAGAACAGGCGCGTCGCGCGCCACGACCTCGGCCGCGAGGAGCCCGACCTGACGCGGTCCTGCGCCGTGGCCTTCGGGCTGCTCGACCTGGGCCTGTTCCGCATCGGCAACGAGCAGTACCGCGCCGCCAACGGCAGTCACGGGCTGACCACCCTCGACCGCGACCACGTGACGGTCGAGGGTCAACGGATCGCCCTGCACTACCCCGGCAAGTCGGGCCAGGTCATCGACGGCTCGGTCCGCGACGAGCGCCTCGCCCACGCCGTGTGCGCGATGCTCGAGCGCGACGGCGGCACGGATCGCGCCTTCGCCTGGCACGACGACCGGGGGTGGCACGACCTCGACTCCACGACCGTCAACGCGTACGTCGCCGACGTCCTGGGTCCGGGCTTCACGGCCAAGAACTTCCGGACCTGGCGCGGCACCGTGATCGCGGCCCGGTCCCTCGCACTCGCCGACGCCACGACCGCCACGGCTCGCAAGCGGGCCGTCAGCGCGGCGATGAAGGAGACGGCCGAGCACCTCGGCAACACTCCCGCGGTCGCGCGCTCCTCGTACGTCGACCCACGCGTCGTCGACCTCTTCGAGCAGGGCGTCACGCTCGGCGACACGGCCCTCGGCAAGCGGCGCCGGATCGCTGCGGGTGCGCCCGTGCCGCGGGTCCTGGAGCGGTCGGTGCTCCGGCTGCTGCGACGGGGCGCCTAGGGCGGCAGGGCGGTGAGCCAGCAACCTTCTGGTCCGCCGTGGAGGTTGCTCACGCACCGCCACCGGCCCCCATCGGTGACCCGGCACCCTCCGGCCTCCGGGAAAGGTTGGCTGCTCACCGCCCTGCCCGGCTTCGTGGTCCGTGGCCGCTTGTCCCCCGCCCTCCGCCGTGCAGATCCGCGCGGATCCGACTCAGTGGAAGAAGTGGCGGGTGCCCGTGAAGTACATCGTGACCCCGGCGGCCTTCGCGGCCTCGATGGTCTCGTCGTCGCGGACCGAGCCGCCCGGCTGCACGATGAACGTCACGCCGGCGTCGATCAGGATCCCCGGCCCGTCGGCGAACGGGAAGAACGCGTCGGACGCCGCCACGGCGCCGCGGGCGCGCTCCTCGCCGGCACGCTCGACCGCGAGGCGGCAGGAGTCGACGCGGTTGACCTGCCCCATGCCGATGCCCACGGAGGCACCGCCCTTGGCCAGCAGGATCGCGTTGGACTTGACCGCCCGGACCGAGGTCCAGGCGAACGCGAGGTCGGCGAGCGTGGCCTCGTCGGCCGGCTCGCCGGCGGCGAGGGTCCACGTGCTCGGATCGTCGCCTCCGGTCACGGACCCGTCAGCCTCCACGACGGCGTCGACGCGGTCACGCTTCTGCACCAGGACGCCGCCGCTGACCTGGCGCAGCTCGGTGTCCGGGTACTCACCGAGGTCGGGGGCCTGCAGGATGCGGATGTTCTTCTTGCCCTGCAGCACCTCGACCGCACCGTCCTCGTAGGAGGGCGCGACGATGACCTCGGTGAACACCTCGGCGACCTGCTGGGCCATGGCCACCGAGACCGGGCGGTTGGCCGCGATCACGCCGCCGAAGGCCGAGACCGGGTCGCACGCGTGCGCCCGGGCGTGGGCCTGGGCGATGTCCTCGCCCACGGCGATGCCGCACGGATTGGCGTGCTTGATGATCGCGACGGCAGGACGCTCGTGGTCGAACGCCGCACGGATCGCCGCGTCGGTGTCGACGTAGTTGTTGTAGCTCATCTCCTTGCCGTGGAGCTGCTCGGCACCCGCGAGCCCGCCCGCGTTCGGCGCGACGTAGAGCGCCGCCTCCTGGTGCGGGTTCTCCCCGTAGCGCAGCACGGCCGACTTGTCCCAGGCCTCGCCGACGAACTCCGGCCAGCCGTCCTGGGCGGTGTCGTACGACGCGGCGAACCACGAGGCGACCGCGGCGTCGTAGGAGGCCGTGTGGGCGAAGGCCTGCGCGGCGAGGTGCCGACGCTGCTCGAACGTGAACCCGCCGGACGCGAGCGCCTCACGGACGTCGCCGTAGGCGTCGGGCGACGTGACGATCGCGACCGTGGGGTGGTTCTTCGCCGCGGCCCGCACCATCGACGGCCCACCGATGTCGATCTGCTCGACGCACTCGTCCGGCGTGGCACCCGACGCCACGGTCTCGCGGAACGGGTACAGGTTCACCACGACGAGGTCGAACGGCTCGACGCCGAGCTCGTCGAGCTGCGCGACGTGCGACTCCAGGCGCGAGTCGGCCAGGATGCCGGCGTGCACGCGGGGATGCAGCGTCTTGACCCGGCCGTCGAGGCACTCGGGGAATCCCGTGAGCTCCTCGACCGGGGTCACCGGCACGCCGGCGGCCTCGATCGTCTTCGCCGTCGACCCGGTGGAGACCAGGGAGACGCCGGCCTCGTGCAGCGCACGGGCGAGGTCCTCCAGGCCGGTCTTGTCGTACACGGAGACGAGGGCGCGCTTGATCGGGCGCTGGGTCATCGGGCTTCCTTCGGTTGGGCGGGTGTCACGACGCGACGGCCGTCGATCGAGTGGCCGTCGCGGGCCAGGCGGCCCACCCACTCGACGAGCATGCCGCGCTCGCTGGACTTGATGCGGTCGTGGAGGGAGTCGACGGAGTCGTCGTCCCGCACCGGGACCGCGACCTGGGCCACGATGGGGCCGGTGTCGACCCCCGCGTCGACGACGAACAGCGTGGCTCCGGTGATCTTGACCCCGTGCGCCAGGGCGTCGCGCGGGGCGTGCATGCCGGGGAACGACGGCGACAGCGCGGGGTGGCTGTTGAGCGTGCGGCCACCGAAGCGTGCGAGGAAGGCCGGGCCGGTCAGCTTCATGAAGCCAGCCAGCACGACCAGCGCGGGTGACGCGGCCGCGACCCGTTCCGTGAGCGCCTCGTCCCACGCCGCCCGGGTCGGGAAGTCGCCGACCCGCAGCACGAACGTGGCGATCCCGGCCCGCTCGGCACGGTCGAGCGCCGGGGTGCCGTCGCGGTCGGCGCCGACCGCGACGACCTGCACGCCGTAGGCCGGATCGGCGGTGGCGTCGAGGAGGGCCTGCAGGTTGGTGCCGCTGCCCGAGACGAGCACCACGACGGGAGTCGGGTCAGGCAGCGGGGGCACGGCCCCCACGATAGTGGGCCGCTGCTGCTCCGAATCCGGCGGCCACAGCCATGAACGGGAGGGTCCGGAGCAGGCCGAGCAGCGACTCGGGGCCCACCTCGCTCATGCGCCCCGGGCCCACCGCTCCACCGGACGACCACGCGAGCAGCGCCAGCACGAGGGCTCCGGCCGCGCCGGCGCCGGCGGCCACGCCGACACCGCGCCAGAAGTCGGTCGCCAGGTCGACGTGGCCACGCCGGACCAGCCGCCATCCGGCCCAGCCGGCAGCCACCACCGGCACCAGGGCCAGCAGGAAGGTCCACACCGGGAACTCGCCCGGCGCGGGCAGCGCCGCGAGCACCGGGAGTCCCGGGACCTGGCCCAGGTGGGAGCTCGTGAGGTCGACCGAGGTGCCGGTGCCGACCTGGAAGCCGGACCCGACGAGGGCGGACGTGGCCCACAGCACGAGCGTCGGCACCACGAGCAGGCAGAGCAGACCGAGTGCCACGCCCCCGCCCACGCCGGGGTCGAGCAGGGCCCACAGACTCCCGGCCTGCTGGACGTGGCGCGCGAGCAGGGTCAGCACGATGAGGACCGACACGACCAGCACGACGGACACCGAGATCGCCGCGCCCCGGACGACCGCGAGCACGCCGGGACGACCCTCCGGCCACCACGCGGCCGGAGCCCCGTGCACGCTCACGTAGGCGAGCGCGGACGCGACTCCGGCCAGCACGAACGTGACGAGCGCCGCACGGATCGTGGGGACCGAGATGGCCACGTCGTTCGCGACCGCGGTGACGACCGAGGCGAGCACCGCGTAGACCCCGGCCACCGTGGCGGCGAACGCCGCCGGCTCACCCACGGGCTCCCGGACCTGCCGCCGCGCGACGACCACGACGATCGCCCCGGCGAGCAGGACGCCGCCCCACGGCAGAAGCGTGACGTCGACGCCCTCCACCGTGATCCCGCTCCCCTGCGCCACCAGCCAGACCCGAGCCGCGCCGCGCACGGAACCGAGGCCGGCGTCACCGCCGAGTCCTGCCAGCAGCACGGCGGCGCCGGTGACCAGCCAGCCGGCCACGGCGGCCCAGACCGCGGTCATGGCACCCGGCCACACGGCAGACCGCAGGTCGTCGGGCGAGGTGAGGCGAGCGGGGGAAGGCACGGCACCATCCTCCCCTGTAGGGTTGCGGCGATTTCCGGAGCCACGCCGACTCGCGAGGAGGGGTTCGATGTCGCGGGTCGAGGAGTTCGACGCGTTCTACGCATCGACGTCCGACAACGTCCTGCGCGTCGTGTACGCCGTCACCGGCGATCGCGCCGTGGCCCGGGACGCCACGATCGACGCCTACCGCCACGCGTGGCGCGACTGGGCGAAGGTCCACGACCAGGAACCGCACCGCTACGTGAGGGTCGAGGCCTGGAAGGCCCAGGCCGTCACGCGGGGCACCCACCCCCTGCGCCGCCGCCACGAGGAGGACTCCGACACCGAGCTCCTCGACGCCCTGGCCGACCTGTCCCCGGACGACCGACGCCTCCTGGTGCTCCTGACGATCGGGGCGACCGACCTGGACGCCGCCGCCCGCGAGATCGGGGTCGGCGACGAGGAGGCCATCGAGCTCGTCACGACCGCCATCACGACACTCGAGCAGAGCACCGGCCAGACGATCGACCAGCTCGAACGACGCCTCACCGGGCTGGGCGAGATCACGAGCCAGCTCCCGATGCCGGACGCGGCCGAGCTACGCGCCCAGGCGACCCGGGGCCACCGCGTCAACACGATCGCGGTCGTCGCCGCCTCGATCCTGGCGATCGTGCTCGGTGGCGTCGTGCTGACCGAGGGCGACGCCCTCTCGGCGCTGCCGGCCGAGTCCAACCGCCAACAGCTGGGCGCCGAGCGTCCGGACCTCGTGCTCGATGCCCAGCGCATCTCGACCGACAACCTGATGACGCCCGAGCAGGTCACCGACCTCGGCCCGGACGCCACCTGGACCGTCGATGAGACCGACGAGGACCTCGACGCCGCCGAGCCCCTCACGATCTGCGCCCAGGACCGGTTCGCCACCGAGAATCCCCTCAAGGTCTTCGTGCGCACCTTCGACGCCGCACCGTCGACCACCTCGACCCCCGGCCCGTCGGACCCCGCACAGCCCACCGACCCCGCCACGGCGACGGCGCCCGCCACCGGCCAACGGGTCTCGCAGTCGATCGAGATCGCTCGCGACCCCGCGGCGGCCAGCGAGGCGTACCAGCGATCGGCCGCCTGGTTCTCCGACTGCGAGGTGCCACGGCTGCAGCTGACCGGCACCTACCGCGCCACCGGCTCGTTCGGCGACGTGGTCCTCCTCCGGTTCGTCGAGCACGGTGAGACCGACCGCACCTACACGGTGGCACTCGGGTCGTCGGGCACCGTCACGTCCACGGTGGTCCACCAGACCGACGCCGCCGAAGGCCCTCCGATCGCGGAGTTCGCCGCGACCGTCAACGCGTCCTTCCAGCAGATCTGCCGCGACAGCGGCGGCCAGTGCGACGCCGATCTCACGGTCGCGCCCGCCGACCCGCTCCCGTTGCCGGAGGACCCCGGATTCCTCGGCGTCATCGACCTGCCCGCGATCACCGGCATCAGCTCGGTCTGGGGTCGGGCGGAGGCCAACAACGCCGCCACCAACCCTGCGGCCACGGCGTGCGACCTCGCCGACTTCGGTGCGGCCGGTGGCACGGCCTCGTCGCGGGTCTTCCTGCTGCCGGAGGCCCAGGGACTGGCCAAGACGTTCGGTCTGGTCGAGACGGTCGGCACGTTCGCGACCACCGAGGCCGCCACCGCGTTCGTCGACCAGGTCCAGGCCTCGATCAACACGTGTCCGCAGAACAATCTCGCCGCCTCCGTCGTGGAGGCATCGACCTTCGGCGAGGTCGCCGACTTCCGGGGCGCCACCTGGACCCTGACCCTGCAGGTGGAGTCCGGCGATCCCGTCACGGTCCGCTCGGCGATCGTGCAGCGGGGCACCAACGTCGCGCAGGTGCTGTTCACCCCGAGCGGCGCGACCGACCTCCCCGCCGAGACCTTCGCCGAGGTCGCGCAGCGGGCCACCGAGCGACTGGCGTACGCGGGCGGCTGAGGGAGCTCCCCCGCCTCACCCCGATGGTTGAGGTGCGAGGAGCCCTGGCGACGAGCCTCGAAGCCACCTGAGGTGCCCGGACTCGATCAACCGACCATGGTTTCGAGGCTCGTGCCCCAGAGGGCACTCGCACTGGGGGCACCTCCCACGACGAAGTCGTAGGGGGACAACCAGCGAGGGTGGTGGGAACGCAGGACGGGCGGTGACCGGCCCAAGGCCGGTCACCGCCCGTCGATGCTGTCAGCTCAGAGAGCCTGGAGGATCTCGCGCATGAGCTGGGCCGTCTCGGACGGCGTCTTGCCGACCTTGACCCCGGCGGCCTCGAGGGCCTCCTTCTTGCCCTGCGCCGTGCCCGCACCGTCGGACACGATGGCGCCGGCGTGGCCCATCGTCTTGCCCTCGGGAGCGGTGAAGCCGGCGACGTAGCCGACGACCGGCTTGGAGACGTTGGCCTGGATGTAGGCCGCGGCCTTCTCCTCGGCGTCGCCACCGATCTCGCCGATCATGACGATGGCCTTCGTCTCGGGGTCGGCCTCGAACGCCGCGAGGGCGTCGATGTGGGTGGTGCCCACGATCGGGTCACCACCGATGCCGATCGCCGTCGAGAAGCCGAAGTCACGCAGCTCGAACATCATCTGGTAGGTCAGCGTGCCCGACTTCGAGACGAGACCGATCGGGCCCTTGCCGGCGATGTTGGCCGGCGTGATGCCCGCGAGGGCCTCGCCCGGCGTGATGATGCCGGGGCAGTTCGGGCCGATGATCTGCGTCTTCTTGCCCTGGGCGTACGCCCAGAACTCGGCCGAGTCCTGGACGGGCACGCCCTCGGTGATGATGACGAGCAGACCGATCTCGGCGTCGATGGCCTCGATCACGGCGTCCTTGGTGAACGCCGGCGGCACGAACGCCACGGAGACGTCCGCTCCGGTCTTCTCGATGGCCTCGGCGACCGAGCCGAAGACCGGGAGCTCGACGGCGTTGCCGTCGGCATCGGCGTGGGACACGGTCGTGCCCGCCTTGCGCGCGTTGACACCGCCCACGACCTGGGTTCCGGCAGCCAGCATGCGGGCCGTGTGCTTCGAGCCCTCACCGCCGGTGATGCCCTGGACGATGACCTTGGAGTCCTTGGTCAGGAAGATCGACATGTTCTAGAGGCCCCTTCAGCCGTTCGCCAGCTCGGCGGCCTTGTCGGCCGCTCCGTCCATCGTGTCCACCTGAGTCACGAGCGGGTGGTTCAGCTCGTCCAGGATCGCGCGGCCCTCGTCGACGTTGTTGCCGTCGAGGCGCACGACCAGCGGCTTGGTGGCGTCGTCACCCAGGAGCTCGAGAGCGCCCTTGATGCCGTTCGCGACCGCGTCGCAGGAGGTGATGCCGCCGAAGACGTTGACGAAGACGCTCTTGACCTGCGGGTCGCCCAGGATGACGTCGAGGCCGTTGGCCATGACCTCGGCCGAGGCGCCGCCGCCGATGTCGAGGAAGTTGGCCGGCTTGACGTTGCCGTGCTTCTCGCCGGCGTACGCGACGACGTCGAGGGTGCTCATGACGAGCCCCGCGCCGTTGCCGATGATGCCGACCTCACCGTCGAGCTTGACGTAGTTGAGGCCCTTGGCCTTGGCCTTCGCCTCGAGCGGGTCGGCGTCCTCCTCGATGACGAAGTCCTCGTGGTGCGGGTGGCGCACCTCGGACGCGTTGTCGTCGAGCGACATCTTGCCGTCCATCGCGTCGAGCTTGTCGCCCTCGAGCCGCGCGAGCGGGTTGACCTCGACGAGGGTCGCGTCCTCCTCGACGAAGGCCGTCCACAGCGCCTGGACCATGGCGACGGCCTGCTCGGTGAGCTCGGCCGGGAACTTGGCCTCCGCCACGATCGAGCGGGCCTTGGCCTCGTCGACGCCGGTACCGGCGTCGATCGGGATCTGACGCACGGCCTCGGGGTTGGTCTTGGCGACCTCCTCGATCTCCACACCACCCTCGACGCTCGCGATGCAGAGGTAGCTGCGGTTCGAACGGTCCAGCAGGAAGGAGAAGTAGTACTCCTCGACCGGGGGCGTGGCCGGCGTGACGAGCACGCGACCGACGGTGAGCCCCTTGATCTCCATGCCCAGGATGTTCGACGCGTGCTCGTAGGCCTCGTCGGGCGTCTTGGCGATCTTGACGCCGCCGGCCTTGCCGCGGCCGCCCGCCTTGACCTGTGCCTTGATGACCGTGACGCCGCCGAGCTGCTCGGCAGCGGCCTTGGCCTCGTCGGCGGTCTGGGCGACGACGCCGAGCGTCGTCGCGACGCCGTGCTTGGCGAAGAGTTCCTTCGCCTGGTATTCCATCAGATCCACGGTGATGACCGTCCTGTGGTGTTGGCGAGTGAAATGGGCCCGTCGACACTGGTGCCGAAGGCCGAGCCGACTCTAACCGCGCCGGGATTGCAGCGCGAGCCCGGGTCGGTTACCCGTGAGTCAGGTCACCTGCACCGGCGGCCGCGACGACCTCGACGTCGTCGGCCTCCATCCGCGCCAGCGCACGGACCACGCCGTCGGTCGCCTCGGTCGGCGCGACCTCCACGCCGTCGGCATCCTCCGACACCCCGATCGCGGCCACCTGGTCGGGGTGCAGGCCCGTGCCGGCCCAGATCACCTCGACGCCCGTGTCGCGCAGCGTGCGGGCCCGGCGCACCAGGAGCTCCTCGAGACCGGCGTCACCCCCGCCCGTCTCCGCCCTCGCGACACCGGCCACCACGACACGACGGGGCCGGGACTCATCGGACGGATCACGCGCGGCATCGTTCGGCACGCGGCCATGATCCCATCATGTGAGACCCCGCACACTCGGTGCCGGTTTTCCCGCCTGTATCCCGGCGTTCACCTCAGCGCATCATCCGACGGGCTGTGATGATCTCCGTCTGTCGGCTATCCTCATCGAGGTCTGTGTCGTCCATCGGTCGGAGGTCGTGCGTGAGCAATCCCGCTCCCAAGCGCCGACTCGACGTCCGTCACCAGTCCAGCGTCCGCGCCTCGGAGGCCGGCTCGAGCAGCCGCCGCGCCGCTCCCCGACGTGCGCAGCGCTCGTTCCGCCCCTCCATGGCCATGGTCGGCGCCGTCGCGCTCGTCCTGGCCGGACTCGGGTCCGCCGTCATCAGCAGTCGCGCCGACTCCGGTTCCCTCGGCGGCGACTACCAGGCCCTCTCGGCCGACACCTCGGGCGGCGGGTTCGACGTCAGCCGCGACTTCGACCGCGAGACCCTCGAGAAGCAGACCCAGGCGCAGGCCGACCAGCTGCTGCAGGCGCAGCAGGACCTCACGGCCGCCACGCAGCAGAAGGCCGAGGAGCTCAAGTCGAACCAGTGGGTGCTGCCGGTCACCGGCTACCGCATCACGGGTCGCTACGGCGTCACCAACTCGCTGTGGGGCAAGGGGCACAGCGGCCTGGACTTCGCCGGTCCGAGTGGATCCACGATCAGTGCCATCGCGTCCGGCACCGTCATCGCGGTCAAGTACTCCGGCAACTGCGGCAACATGACGCAGATCCAGCTCGACGAGGAAGACCTCGTCATCATGTACTGCCACCAGAGCCGCCAGACGGTTCAGGTCGGTCAGCGGGTCACGGCCGGTGAGACCGTCGGCTACACGGGGTCCACCGGACGCTCGACCGGTCCTCACCTGCACGTCGAGGTCAAGCCCGGGGGCGGCAAGTCTGCCGACCCGGAGCCGTACTTCAACGAGCACAACGTCTACCCGTAAGCACTCGCCACCTGACGGCATCCGTCGGTAGCGGACCAGCGGCACGGACGAAGGGCCGTCGGTTCCTGCTCGCGGTCGTCTCGCCAATCAGCGGCGACTGGACCGAGGACGATGCTTCGCGGCTGTCATAGCGACCCGGATGCATCAGGCTCCGTGCGGTGCGGTCCAGCGATGATGCATGTCGGTCGCTCCGGCAACCGGCATTCATCATCGCCGGCACCGACCCCGCTCCCGGTCCATGCCGAACGACTGAGCGCCCACTGCAGACGCAGATCCGCTCCGGCAGGCCCGCGGGAGCACCGAGCGGTCAGAGCTTCTCGAGCTTGGCGTAGCGCAGGATCAACCGCTTGACCCCGGACGAACCGAAGTCGACCGACGCCTGCATGTTCTGGCCACTGCCGTCGATCGAGACGACGGTGCCGAGACCGAACGTGTCGTGGGTGACGCGGTCGCCCGGGTCCAACGAGGCGATCCCGGTCATGTCGGCCGAGCGCGAGACCGAGCGCGAGCTGAAGGTCTCGCTACGACGCGACGTGGCCGACGGGGTGGACGGCAGCCACTGCGTGGGCGGACTGGCCTCGCGGCGCCAGTCGACGAGCTCGTCGGGCACCTCGTCGAGGAACCGTGAGGCCGGGTTGTAGGAGGGGGCGCCCCAGGCGGAGCGACTCGTGGCGCGGGTCAGGTAGAGGCGTTCGCGCGCCCGGGTGATGCCGACGTACGCCAGCCGGCGCTCCTCGGCCAGCTCATCGGTGTCGGCGAGCGAGCGCATGTGGGGGAAGATGCCGTCCTCCATGCCGGTCAGGAACACGACCGGGAACTCCAGGCCCTTGGCGGTGTGCAGGGTCATGAGCGTCACGACGCCGTCGCCCTGCTCGGGGAGGGAGTCGGCGTCGGCCACCAGGGCGACGCGCTCGAGGAAGGCGTCGAGGGAGCCGGGAGCGAACGGCGGCGCATCATCGATCTGGGCGCCGTCGACCTGGGCATCATCGGGGTCGGCCGGGTCCGTGCCGTTGGCGGCCGGGACGTCGTCGTCGATCGTGGCGGCCCCCGTGACGAACTCGCGGGCGACCGCGACGAGCTCCGCGAGGTTCTCGACCCGGGTCTCGTCCTGCGGGTCGTCGCTGGACTCGAGCGCCGCGAGGTACCCCGTGCGCGTGAGCGCGGCCTCGAGCACCTGGTCGGCCGGAGCCCCGTCGGCCGCCATCGTGCGCAGGTCGTCCATCACGGTCTGGAACTCGCGCACCGACTTGGCGGACCGCGTGGCCAGCTCGCCCACCTCGTCGACCCGGCGCATCGCGTCGGTGAGGCTGATGCGCTCGCGGGAGGCGAACATCTCGAGGGCGGCCTCGGCCCGCTCACCGATGCCCCGCTTGGGCTCGTTGACGATGCGCCGCAGCGAGACGATGTCGCGCTCGTTGGAGATCGCGCGCAGGTAGGCCAGCGCGTCGCGGACCTCCTTGCGCTCGTAGAACCGCACGCCGCCGACGACCTTGTAGGGCAGGCCGACCCGGATGAAGACCTCCTCGAACACGCGGCTCTGGGCGTTGGTGCGGTAGAACACCGCGACCCCGGCCGGCGTGACGGCCTCGTCGTCGGTGAGCTCGTCGATCTCGTCGGCGATGAACTGGGCCTCGTCGCGTTCGTCGTCGCCGACGTAGCCGACGATGGGCTCACCCTGACCCGCCGCCGACCAGAGGTTCTTGGCCGGACGGTTCTCGTTGCGACTGATGACGGCGTTGGCGGCCGACAGGATCGTCTGGGTCGAGCGGTAGTTCTGCTCGAGCACGATGGTCTCGGCGTCCGGGAAGTCCTGCTCGAACTCGAGGATGTTGCGGATCGTGGCCCCGCGGAAGGCGTAGATCGACTGGTCGGAGTCGCCCACGACCATGAGGTCGGTGTGCTCGTCGCTGAGCTCACGGATCAGCTGGTACTGCGCGTGGTTGGTGTCCTGGTACTCGTCGACCAGGACGTGACGGAACCGGCGCCGGTACCCCTCGGCGACGGCGGGGAACGCCTGGAACAGATGCACGGTGTGCATGATGAGGTCGTCGAAGTCCATCGCGTTGGCGGCCCCGAGCCGGCGCTGGTACTCGCCGTAGACCTCGGCGAAGGTCTCCTCGGTGGGGGTCGAGGCCTGGGTGCGCGCGGTCTCGTGGTCGACGAGCTCGTTCTTGTGGTTGGAGATCCAGTTGAGCACCGCCCGGGGGGCCACCCGCTTGGGGTCGAGCTGGAGGTCGCGGCACACGAGGGTGACCAGACGCTTGGCATCGGTGGCGTCGTAGACCGTGAACGACGAGGTGAAGCCCAGGGTGGTGGCCTCGCGCCGCAGGATGCGGACGCACGCGGAGTGGAACGTGGAGACCCACATCGCCCGTGCTGCCCCGCCGACCGCCTCGGCGACCCGCTCGCGCATCTCGGCCGCGGCCTTGTTGGTGAACGTGATCGCGAGGATCGAGCCCGGGCTGGCACCACGGGCAGCCATGAGCCAGGCGATGCGCCGGGTCAGCACCCGGGTCTTGCCCGAGCCGGCACCGGCCACGACCAGGAGCTGGCCGGGCTCGTGGCCCACGGCGGCGCGCTGCGGGTCGTTGAGGCCCTCCAGCAGCGTCTCGGACCGGGGCCGACGGCTCGCCGAGGAGCTCGCCGGAGTGCGGGCTTCGGGCACGGGGAAAGGCAGCGTCATCGTCGTCCCAGCCTAGTCGCCGACCCCGACAGCCCAGGTGTGGGTCAGCCGCGCCAGCGACGCTCGAAGGGGAGGCGCCACCGCCGCGGCGCGACGAGCTCGAGCGCGGCCTCGGGACCCCACGACCCCTGGGGGTAGGTCTGCACCGGTGGCGGGTCGTCGAGGACGGGCTGGCTGACCTCCCAGAGGCGCTCGATGCCCTCCGCCGTCGTGAAGAGCGTGCGCTCCCCCAGCATCGCGTCGTGGATGAGTCGCTCGTAGGCCTCCAGGACGTCACCGGAGTGCCCCGACTCCTGCATCGCGAACTGCATCGAGAGCTTGTCGAGGGTCATGCCCGGCCCGGGCCGCTTGCCGTAGAACGACAACGACATGCGCGAGGAGTCGGCCAGGTCGAACGTCAGGTGGTCGGGCCCGGACCGACCGACGCCCGAGCCCTCGGGGAACATCGACTTGGGTGGCTCGTTGAACGCGATCGAGATGATGCGCGCCCCCTCGGCCATGCGCTTGCCCGTGCGCAGGTAGAACGGCACGCCCGCCCACCGCCAGTTGTCGATCTCGGCCTTCAGCGCCACGAACGTCTCGGTCTCGGAGGCGGGGTCGACGCCGTCCTCGTCGCGGTAGCCCGCGTACTGGCCCCGCACGACGTCCTCGACCACCAGGGGCTTCATCGACCGGAAGACCTTGTTCTTCTCCTCGCTGATCGAAGCGGAGTCGAGCGACGTGGGCGGCTCCATGGCCATGAACGCCAGCACCTGGAACAGGTGGGTCACGACCATGTCCTTGAACGCACCGGTGCCCTCGTAGAACCCGGCGCGACCCTCGACCGAGAGCGTCTCGGGGATGTCGATCTCGACGTGGTCGATGAAGTTGCGGTTCCAGATCGGCTCGAACAGGCCGTTGGCGAAGCGGAACGCCAGGATGTTGAGCGCCGCCTCCTTGCCGAGGAAGTGGTCGATGCGGAAGATCTGCTCCTCCTCGAACACCTCGTGGATCGAGGCGTTGAGGCTGCGCGCGCTCGCGACGTCGGTGCCGAAGGGCTTCTCCATGACGATGCGCGACCGCTCCACCAGGTGCGCATCGTCGATCAGGTGCACGACCTCGAGCGCGGCCTGGGGCGGCACGCTGAGGTAGTGCAGGCGTCGCACGTCGTCGCCGAGCTGGGCCTCGAGCTCCGCGGCCTTCTCCTCGAGCGCCTCGGGACCGTGCCCGAGCGGCAGGAACGACAGCTTCTGCGCGAAGCTCTCCCAGACGTCGGTGCGGACCGGACGGGTGCTGAACTCCTTGCACGCGGCGAGGGCGAACTCGCGGAACTCCTCGTCGCTGTACTCGTGCGTCGAGATCCCGAGGATGCGGGCATCACCCACGAGATGCGACTCCACGAGGTGCATCAGCCCCGGCAGGAGCTTGCGCCGGGCCAGGTCGCCCGTGGCACCGAAGAGGACGATCAGGTGCGGCTGCTTCATGCGATCAGGCTAGTCCCGAGTCATGACGCGCACGTGAACTCGACGGTCAGCCCGACGTCCGCTTCCGGTCACCCTGCTTCTCGTGGATGAGCAGCGCCTGGGCGCTGATGCGCTGCTGGGCCTCCTCCAGCGACACCCCGCTGCTCTCGAGCAGGTACGCGCCGAACGGGTGGAAGCACAGGAAGTCCGGCCACAGGAGCAGGTCGACGTTGTCCTCGTCCTCATTGGCGACGCAGACCGCGCCGTCGAGCCCCTGGGGTGGATCGACCTCCACCATGCCCAGGCCCGTGGCCTGCTCCACGAAGGCGTCACGGAGGTCGGCCGCCCCGGCGGCGTCCTTCGCGGCGTAGAGCGACGTGAGGTTCGAGGCGACCCGCGAGACGCCGGACGTGGTGAACGCGCGGTCGATGCCGTCGGCGTCGATCTGTCGGCTCTGCGCGGCGTGGCCACCCGAGACGTACGCGGTGTCGGTGAGTCCGCCGCTGCCGTCGGCCGCCAGGGTGAGGCCCCAGAGCCCCGTGGGGTCGAGGTCACGGATGCGGGGGTCCTCCATGATCGTGACCGGCTCGACGTCCTGGAGGGCGGACTCCTGCTGGACCAGGAAGTCGTCGGCGTACTGCCTGACCTCGTCCATGTCGCCGTTGATGTCGTAGACCCAGATGTACGCCAGGAACGGACCGTACGCCCGCAGGACGTACATCTGCTTGGCGATGTCGGTGTCGGTCGCGACGACCGCGACCGCCTGGTCGTCGGACGGGACCGGCTCGAGGACGTCGGTCGACTCCAGACCCGTCGGGTCGGGCGCCGCGAGCGCCGCGGCAGCGGCCTGCTCGGCGGCCTCGGCCGACGCGGCGTCGGGGAACTGCACGAGGGCCGTCGTGATCCAGGCATCGCCGGGAGCGTCGACGCGACGGGCCAGCAGACCCGTCTGCGCCCCGGCGGCCACCACGGGGGCACCCGCCTCGCTCAGGGAGTACTCGAAGTCACCCGGGTCCACGAGGGCGGCGGACTCGATGCCGATGCGGGTCAGACCGGGGCGCAGCTCCTGGGGCAGCACGAGGTCGCTACCGAGGTCGTAGGCGGCAACGAGCCGTGAGCTCGCCCCCGTGAGGGCCGTCGAGAGGTCGGTGGCGGTGGGATCGATCCGGCCGAGGTCGAGTGCCTCGGGATCGAACGTCGAGGTGGGCGTGGGGCTCGGGTCCGGATCGGCGTCGTCCCCGCACGCCGCCAGGACCGACAGCAGGACCCCTGCCGTGGCGAGCATCGCGACCGTGCGCCTGGACATCGCCGTCCCCCTTGCTCGGCCCGCACCGAGCGGGCGCCGTCGTGAGGCCGCGCCGACGCGCGGCGACCGGGCCGAGTCTACCGACGCCACCGGCCGACCGCCGTCCACCGGACCTCGTCGACGTCCGCGACGTCAGGGGCCGTCAGATCAGGCGCCGGTCGTTGGCCCACCGGGTGAGCTCGTGGCGGCTCGAGAGCTGGAGCTTGCGCAGGACGCTGGAGACGTGGGTCTCCACCGTCTTGGGCGAGATGAACAGCTCCCGGGCGACCTCCTTGTAGGCGTACCCGCGGGCGATGAGTCGCATGACCTCGCGCTCCCGCTCGGTCAGCCGGTCGAGGTCGGAGTCGACCTGCGCGACCTCCACGTGGCCCGCGAAGGCGTCCAGCACGAAACCGGCCAGCCGCGGGCTGAAGACCGCGTCGCCGGCCGCCACCCGTCCGATCGCGTCGACGAGCTCCTGCCCCGAGATCGTCTTCGTCACGTAGCCGCGGGCCCCCGCGCGGATGACACCGATCACGTCCTCGGCGGCATCGCTGACCGAGAGCGCCAGGCAGCGCACCTCCGGCGCCCGGGTCGACAGGCGTCGGAGCACCTCCGGCCCGCCGCCGCCCGGCAGGTGCACGTCCAGCAGCACGACGTCGGGCCGGGTCGCGACGATGACGTCGACCGCGGTGTCGACGTCGCCCGCCTCGCCCACGACGTCGACGGCCGCAGCGACCTCCGAGCGCACGCCGGTGCGGAACATCGCGTGGTCGTCGACGAGGACGACGCGCAGGCGCGCCGGATCGCTGCTGGTGGGATGGGTGTTCGCCGGCTCAGACCCGGTCATGCGTGCTCCTGAGGTCGGTCGAGGTCTCGGCCTCGGGATGGCGGTCGGGACGGCGCGGCAGCACCAGTCTGACCTCGGTGCCGGACCCCGGCGCGGACCGGACGTCGGCCCGTCCGCCGTGCCGCTGCATGCGATCGGTGATCGACCCGCGCAGCCCCATGCGGTCCGGGTCGACCGTCGCGGGATCGAAGCCGACACCGCGGTCGCGCACGAAGACCTCCGCCGACGCGGGTGTCACCTCGGCGAAGACGTCGACGCGGTCGACGCCGGCGTGACGAGCCGCGTTGAGCACGGCCTCGCGCGCGGCCCGGACGAGCGCCGCGAGGTCGGGATCGATGGGGGCGTCGCCGACGACCACGAGCTCGACGGCGACCCGGTGGTGGTCCTCGACCTCGTCGGCGGCGGCGCGCAGGGCGGCGTTCAGCGTGGAGTCGGCCAGGTCGTCGCCGCCGTACAGCCAGGCGCGCAGCTCACGTTCCTGGCGCCGCGCGACGGTCGACACGGTCGCGGGGTCGTCGGCGTACTTCTGCAGGAGCGACAGGGTCTGCAGGACCGAGTCGTGCAGGTGCGCGGCGACGTCGGCCCGCTCCTGCGACCGGACGCGCTCGCGCCGCTCCGCGCCGAGGTCGGCGACCAGCGAGGCGATCCACGGCCCGGCGACCAGGGCGACCCCGATCAGCGCGACCGCGATCGCGACACCCGCGTCGGCCAGCGCCGACCACCCGCCCTCGACCGTCACGGCGAACGCTGCGGCCACGGCGAGGATGCCGACACCGGCGAGCACCCGGACGACCGACCACCACCGGAGGCTGCTCACGCGCCCGACGTCGTCGAGGCCCCGCCACATCACCGCGAGCCCGGCGCCCCCGATCGTGAGCGGCACCAGCACGTTCCACGCGATGCCCCGGCCCGACACCTGCAGGGCGAGCCCCACCCCGGCGCCGAGCGCCAGCACCGCGACCGCCCGCGTGTGGTCGACCCACGAGGAGGTGCGTGCCGGGCGCATGCCGCTGCGTCTCGCGGCCTCCAGGCCCGGGCTCGTGGTGTCCTCGGCGATCGGCAGGAAGCGCCAGAGCAGCAGGTAGGCCACGATGCCGGTGCCGTTGACCGCCGCCGTGACCGTGAAGGCGAGCCGGACCCAGAGGGTGTCGACGCCGAGGTGCTCGGCGACCCCCGCGCTCACGCCCGAGACCAGTCGTCGTCCGACGGGTCGGTACGCACGGCGAACGGGCGGCGCCGGACGCGGGGACGGTGGGGTCACCCCCTGATCGTCACACGTCGCCGCGCGGGGCACCATGAGGGAACCACCGCGTCCGACCCCGGGAGATCTCAGGGTCGGACCAGGGTCGGTCCTGATGGTCGGGGCCGGTTCCCGCGACCACGATGGAGCCATGAACCAGACCGCCACCCCACCGCCTCCACCGCCCGGCGCGCCGCACGGCTCGGACACCGGTCCCGATGCCGACCGCCTGCGCTCGGTCACGTCCACCCGACGGGCCACCGACGGGCGGCTCGTCGCCGGGGTGGCGTCCGGCATCGGTCGTCAGCTCGGCATCGACCCGATCATCGTGCGGATCGTGCTCGTCGCCCTCTGCTTCGCCGGCCTCTCCGGGCTGATCCTCTACGCGGCGGCGTGGTTCGTCCTGCCGAGCGACGACGGTCGCCGCAGCGTCATGGCGGACTGGTTCCGCCTCGGCAGCAACGAGCCCCAGCTGCGGGTCGCGGCACTCGTCGTCGCCGCGGCACTCGCCCTGGTCGCCATCGTCGGCGACAGCGGCTGGTACTGGGGCGGGCCGTCGCTCGGCCTGCTGTGGATCATCGTCCCGGCCCTGTTCCTCTACTGGGTCTTCGCCGTGCTGCCGCGTCAGCGAGGCGGTGGCCGCGCGTCGTCGGTGCCCGGTCCGGCGGGCCCGAGTCCCACGCCCCCCGCGGCCGAGTCCGCCGCCTCGCCGGCCGGCGAGTCCCCGACCGCGGTCCTCGACGACCCCGACAGCAATCCCGCACCCTCCGGCGACGACGGCGTTCCCCCGCCGCCCGCGCCGCAGGCCGCCCCCGGCGGACCGCCTCCGCGCCCGCACGTGCCCCGGACCCCACCGACGCTGTTCCTGGCCACGACGTCGGTCATGCTGATCGCCCTCGGCAGCCTCGCCACGGTCCACGCCGCCGCCGGCCTCGACCTCGCGCCGGAGACCTACCCGGCGGTCGCGCTCGGCATCGTCGGTGCCGGACTGCTCGTGGGGGCGCGATGGGGCCGGAGCATCGCCCTGGTCCCGGTCGGCGTCGTGCTGGCCCTCGTGCTCGGTGCGATCGGCGTCGTGCCCGACGGGCCCGTCGGCGACCTGCGCCCCACCCCGACGACCGCCGCCGCCGTCGACGCCGAGTACCGCCTCGGGGCCGGGAGCCTGCGGCTCGACCTGTCCGAGGTCAGCGACCCCGAGGACCTCCTCGGCCGCACCATCGTGATCGACGGAGGGCTCGGACAGGTGCGGATCATCCTGCCGCGGGACCTCGCCGTGACGGTCGAGGCGACGATCTCCGGTGGCGAGATCCGGGTGCTGGGCGAGCAGACGTCCGGCCAGGGAGCCAGCCTCGACGTCGTCAGCGACGAACGGCCGGCCCTGACCCTCGAGATCGAGCACACCTTCGGACAGATCGACGTGGAGCGAGCATGAACCAGCACCCTTTCAACCCGTGGAGCTTCCTCGCGGGAGCCCTCTTCGTGCTCGTCGCGATCGCAGGCGCGGTGGTCACCGCCGACGTCGTCGCGGCCCGGGACCTGCTGGTCGCCGCGCCGGTCGTCCTGATCCTGCTCGGGGTCGGCGGCCTGGCCCTCACGTTCCGACGGACGTCCTGAGTCCCAGCGCCTCACGGGCGACGCGGGTGTCGTCGGCGAAGAAGCCGTCGACACCCGCGTCGAGGAACACCCGGTACTCGGCCAGCGCGTCCCCGGCGGCCGCCTTGTCGTCACCGAGTCGGAAGTCCGCCGGCAGGAAGTTGTTCTCGTCCCGCATCGTCCAGATGTGCACCTGCAGCCCCACGGCGTGCGCCGCGTCGACCAGCCCCGTCTCACCCGTCAGCCAGTGGCCCGCTCGACGACCGACCACGAGACTCTTGTTCGGCCCGATCGCGTCGGCGTAGGTCGCGATCTCGGCGAGCGCCTCCGGTGTCGTCAGGTCGTCGTACGTGCGAGGGTCCCGGGCCTCGATGAAGTCCCACGGCGCGCCCTTGCGGTCCAGCAGCTGGGTCAGCGGCAGCGGCGTGCGCCGACGGAGCTCGCGCAGGTTGCGGGTCTCGAACGACTGCAGCACGACCGGGACGTCGGCGTCCGGCCGGTTCAACCCGCGCCGCTCGAGCGTCGCGATGATCCGGTCGTCCAGGTCGAGGCCGAGGCCCCGGAAGTACCCGGAGTGCTTGATCTCCACGCACACGCCGACCCGGCGGTCCGCGGCCTGCGCGATGTCGAGCACGTCGTCGAAGGTCAGGATCTCCGCCGTGAGCCCGATGTTCTGCGGGCGGAGCTGGGGCAGACGTTCCCGCGTCCGCAGGGTCTTGAGCTCGGCGAGGGTGAAGTCCTCGGTGAACCATCCCGCCCGCGGGATCCCGTCGACGAACTTCGCCGTCTTGCGGCCGGAGAACTCCGGTCGGTCGGCCACGTCGGTCGTGTCACCGATCTCGTTCTCGTGCCGCGCCACGAGGTGACCGTCGGCCGTGCAGACGAGGTCGGGCTCGATGTGGTCGGCGCCCCACGCGATCGCGAGCTCGTACGACGCGCGGGAGTGCTCCAGCCGGCACGTCGGCACCCCGCGGTGACCGATGACGATCGGGCGACTCACGATGGGCCGGGCCACACCGCCATCATGCCACCGGTGATCGTCGAAGGCTGGGAGGTTCCGGGGGCCGACGGTCGTCCCGATGAAGGACCACGGCGCGCCGGGTGGTGGCTCCGTGGTCGGGTTCGCCGGTACCGTGCGATCACCGGATCAGGAGGTTCCATGACACACGCCCCTCGACGCCTTCTCACGTGCGCGGTCGCGGGCGCCGCCGCGCTGCTGGTGCTCGGTTCGTCCGCGCTCTCGTCGGCCGCCACCGAGTCCCCGTACCGCGACGTCCGTCTGCAGGTCCCTGCCCCGACGCCCGAGGTCGTCGCGAGCAGCTCCGGCGTCACTCCGGTTCCGGCGCCCCGCCCCGGCTCGGGCACGACCGCCGTCGACCAGCTGTCGCCGGAGGAACAGGCCTGGGCGCCGTACTGGTCAATGGGCTCCGCCCTGTTCGCGATCGAGTCCGACCACGCCGCGACCTTCGCCTACGCCTGCTTCGACGGATTCGTCGGCGTGGTCGGGTTCGTCGGCGACGCACCTCGAGCGGCGATCGAGCGGCTCGCGGCCACGGGCCTGCCCTATGAGGTCCACGCCGGGGTCGGCTACACGTACGCCGAGCACCTCGACGAGGTGGACCGCGTGTCCGTGGCGCTCGTGGGCGAGCTCGATCTCGGATCCGGGGCGAACAGCGTCATGGTGGCGCCGAGTCCGGAGCGGGGCGCCGGCCGCATCCTCGTCACCGTCGCCAGCACCGATCCTGCGCAGCTGCGCCGCATGGCGGACGTGGCCGCCGACCTGACCGTCTCGTGGCCGTTCTCGCTCGACGTCGAGAGCACCGACGACCCGATCGTGCTCCTGTAGCGGCCGCCCCTACGGCCCGGGGCGCACCAGGCGGACCGCGCCGTCTCGGCGCGGGTCGGCGGCCGCGACGAGATGTCCGTCGGGACGGCGCAAGGTCGCGGCGACGCCGCCGAAGTACATCGACGGCTCGGTCTCGACCTTGACCTCCTCGGCCGGACGGCCGGCACGGTGCACGTGGACGCGGGGGTGGTTGACCGCGGCCTGGAGCCCGAGGCCGCCGTTCACGAAGCCGGCGACGGCCTGGACGATCGCGGTCGTGATGCGGTCGGCACCCGGCGACCCGATGGCGAGCGTCGTGCCGTCGGCGTGGCGACCGACCGTGGGCGCCATGTTGGAGAGCAGGCGGGTGCCCGGCGGCAGGCCGTGGAGACCACGGGGGTTCAGCTCCTGCTCACCGAGGCAGTTGTTGAGCCAGACGCCCGTGCCCGCCGCGACCATGCCGGAGCTGTAGCCCGAGGACACCGTCACCGCGCACGCCAGGCCGTCGGAGTCGGCGGTCGAGACGTGCGCCGTGGAGCCGGACTCCAGGGCCGCGATGCCACCGCTCTCGACCTGTCCCAGCAGCAGCGATGCCTCGGCGGCGAGGTCGTCCGCTCCCTCGAGCCGATCCAGGCGCGCCGCGAGCACGGCCCGCTGGACGCGCACCATGTGCTCCACGTCGCCCTCGCCCCAGCGCAGGTCGACGAGCGGTGCGCGGGGGTGACCGTCCAGCAGGGCCAGCATCGCCGCGACGCACACGCCACCGATGGCCGGCGGAGGGTTGGTGCCGAAGGTCCAGTCCCCCAGCCGTGAGACGAGCGAGGGGCGCACGACCGGCCGGTACGCCGCGAGGTCCGCGGCGCCGAGGAGGCCGCCGCGGGCGAGGACGTCGGCGCTGATCGCGCGCGCCAGGTCGCCCTCGTGCATCGCGCGAGGGCCCTCGGCCGCGATGACCTCGAGGGTCGCGGCGAGATCGGGCACGACGACGGCCTCGGTCGTGATCTCGCCCTCGAGGTCGTGCACGACGGACCGGCTCGCCGGGTCCCAGCCGAAGATCGACTCGTGCACGTACTCCAGGTAGTACCGCGACGCCGCACTGAGCCGGAAGCCCGAGCGGGCCACCGCGATGGCCGGCTGCACGAGCTCGGCCCACGGCAGGGCGCCCCAGCGCGCGTGCGCCTCCCCGAGGGCCGCGACCGATCCGTGCGCCGCCACCGACCCGGGGCCCACCGTGATCGTGACGCCGCCGCCGTACGCGGTGTCGACGTCCCACGTGCCGCCACGGAGAGCAGGGGCCTCGCGCCCCGGCATGTCCATCCAGCCGTCGACCGTGACCGGCGCCGAGCCGTCGGCGGGCTGCACCGTGACGAAGCCGCCCGAGCTCAGCGACACCAGACCCACCTCGTTGACCATCGTCACGAGCACCGCGGCGATCGCCGCGTCGACCGCGTTGCCGCCGGCCAGCGCGATCTGCTCGCCGGCATCGGCCGCGGCCTCGCTCGGCGCGGCGATCGCGACGTCGGTGCTCATGAAGGGGTGCTCACGACCGGGTGCTCATCGACGGGCGCCGGTGGCCGGGACGCTCACTCCCACTCGATCGTGCCCGGCGGCTTGCTCGTGACGTCGAGCACGACGCGGTTGACCTCACGGACCTCGTTGGTGATGCGGGTCGAGATCCGCTCGAGCAGCTCGTGCGGGAGCCGGCTCCAGTCGGCCGTCATGGCGTCCTCGCTCGAGACCGGGCGCAGCACGATCGGGTGACCGTAGGTGCGGCCGTCGCCCTGCACGCCGACCGAGCGGACGTCGGCCAGGAGCACGACGGGGAACTGCCAGATGTCGGAGTCGAGGCCTGCCGCGGTGGTCTCCTCGCGCACGATCGCGTCGGCGTCCCGCAGGATGCGCAGGCGATCGGCGTCGACCGCTCCCACGATGCGGATCGCGAGACCCGGCCCGGGGAACGGATGACGCCCGACGATGGCCTCGGGGATGCCGAGCTGACGCCCGACCTCGCGGACCTCGTCCTTGAAGAGCGCCCGCAGCGGCTCGATCAGGCCGAACTCGAGGTCCTCGGGCAGGCCGCCGACGTTGTGGTGGCTCTTGATGTTGGCCGCTCCCTCGCCCCCGCCGGACTCGACGACGTCCGGGTAGAGCGTGCCCTGCACGAGCCACTTGACCGGCGCGCCGGGCGTGCTGAGGATCTCCCGCTCGGCGGCCTCGAAGGTGCGGATGAACTCGCGCCCGATGATCTTGCGCTTCTCCTCCGGGTCGGTGACCCCGGCGAGGTGCCCCAGGAACTGGTCGGCGGCGTCGACGACCTTGAGGTCGACGCCCGTGGCGGCGACGTAGTCGTTCTCGACCTGCTCGGCCTCGCCCTTGCGCAGCAGGCCGTGGTCGACGAAGACCGCCGTGAGCTGGTCGCCGATCGCCCGCTGCACCAGGGCCGTGGAGACGGCGGAGTCGACGCCGCCCGACAGCGCCGAGATGACGCGGGAGTCGCCGACCTGCTCGCGGATCAGGGCGATCTGCTCCTCGACGATGTTGGCGCTGGTCCAGGACTGGCGGCAGCCCGCGATCTCGACCAGGAAGCGCTCGAGCACCCGCTGGCCGTGCTCGCTGTGCAGCACCTCCGGGTGCCACTGCACGCCGGCGAAGGCGCGATCGACGTTCTCGAACGCCGCGACCGGAGCGCCGCCCGTGCTCGCGAGGACCGAGAAACCCTCGGGGGCCTGGGTCACGGCGTCGCCGTGGCTCATCCAGATGCGGTGCGTCGGCGGGATGCCGTCGAGCAGCACGCCACCGGACACGACCGAGACGTCGGTGCGACCGAACTCCGAGAGACCCGTGCGGGCCACGGTGCCGCCGAGGGCCGCCGCCATGGCCTGGAACCCGTAGCAGATGCCGAACACGGGGACCGTGCCGTCGAGGACGCCCGCGTCGAGCTGCGGGGCGCCGGGCTCGTACACCGAGGACGGTCCTCCGGACAGGATGATCGCGGCCGGCTTCTTGGCCAGCATCTCGGCCGCCGGCATCGTCGACGGCACGATCTCCGAGAAGATGCGGGCCTCACGCACCCGGCGCGCGATCAGCTGCGCGTACTGGGCGCCGAAGTCGACCACGAGGACCGTGTCGTGCTGGGCCTCGGCGGCCTCCTCGGGGGTGGCCTCGGGCGTGGTGGTTGGTGCGTCCGTCACAGGGCCGATCCTAGCGGCCGAAAAACTTCTCGAGACCCCGCGTAACCCCCCGCCCTGGGCCTCGTTAATTGGAGTGGATCTGACACATTCTCCCTCCCGTCAGATCCACTGTGCCCGCTCCTCGTGGCACAACAGGGCCCGGTCACTTTCTCCCTCCCGACCGGGCTCTGTGCTTTCCAGGAGCCGCACCGCGAAAAAGTTGGTCCGCTCCCGCAGGTAGGTCCCTCCCGACCGGCCGCGGGGGCGGACCGCTCGCATTTCCGGGGCTCCGATCCCAGCGGCTCCCGTCACGATGTGTGCGCAAAAGCGCCTCGGAAGAGCCTTCCGAGGCGCTTTTTGCGCACACACCTGGTGGGCCACTCGGCCCGAGCGAGGTCAGTTGACGATGGGGAGGCGCAGGGCGCCGGGGGCCTCGTCGGGGACGACGGGGCTCTTGGGCGCGATGGGCTCGAGCCGGCGGTAGGCCTCGGTCACGTCGGGCCGGGTGTCGGTCTCGCCCTTGTTGGGCCAGAACGACATCGCCCGCTCGGCCTGGGCCGTGATCGTGAGCGACGGGTTGACGCCGAGGTTGGCCGTGATGGCCGATCCGTCGACGACGTGCAGGCCGTCGTGGCCGTAGAGGCGGTGGTACGGGTCGATGACGCCCGTCTCGGCACTGTCGCCGATGCACGCCCCGCCCATGAAGTGCGCCGTCAGCGGCACGTTGAACGGCTCGCCGATCGTGCCGCCCGCGGTGCCGGGCATGTGCTTGGCCATGCGCTGCACGGCCTCGTGGCCCTCCGGGATGAACGCCGGGTTGGGCGCTCCGTGTCCCTGGCGCGAGGTCAGACGCTTGCGCCCGAGGAAGCCGCGCTTGGTGTAGGTCGTGATCGAGTTGTCGTGCGTCTGCATGACGAGCGCGATGACGGTGCGCTCCGACCAGTGACGCAGGTCGTAGAGCTTGAAGAGGTTGCGCTTCTGCACCCACATCTCCCGCGCCCACACCCGCCAGCGGGCCTTGGGTCCGCTGCCGTCGGTGAGCACGGTCTGCATGAGCGACATCGCGTTCGAGCCCTTGCCGTACCGGACGGGCTCGATGTGCGTGTGCTCGTTGGGGTGGAACGACGACGTGATCGCGACGCCCTCGCTGTAGTCGATGTCCTTGCCGTCCGAGATCGCCCCGAGGAGGGCCTCGGAGTTGGTGCGCGTCAGGAGGCCGAGACGCTGCGAGACGTTCGGGAGGTCGCCGGAGTCACGCATCTTGTGCAGGAGCTTCTGGGTGCCCATCGTGCTGGCCGCGAAGACCACCTGGCGCGCCCGCAGCTTGCGGTGCGGGCGGAAGCGCCGGTTGGTGCGACGGGTCTCGATCTCGTAGCCGCCGGCCGCGAGCGGGCGGACGGCCGTGACGGTCGTGAGCGGGTGGACCTCGGCGCCGTTCTGCTCGGCGAGGTACAGGTAGTTCTTGACGAGGGTGTTCTTGGCGTTGTGGCGGCAGCCGGTCATGCACTCGCCGCAGTTGATGCACGCCTTGCGGTCGGGGCCGGCGCCGCCGAAGTACGGGTCGCCCATGTCGGCACCCTGCTCGTCGCCGAACAGCACGCCGACCGGCGTGTGGTGGAACGTGCCCTCGACGCCCATCTCCGTGGCGACCTGCTTGATGAGCCGGTCGGCCTCGGTCTCGTACGGGTAGATGCTGACGCCGAGCATGCGCTTGGCCTGGTTGTAGTACGGCGCCAGCTCGGCACGCCAGTCGGTGATGTGGCCCCAGGCCGCGTCCTTGTAGAACGGGTCGAGGGGCTCGTACAGCGTGTTGGCGTACACGAGCGAGCCGCCGCCGACACCAGCACCCGACAGGATCAGGACGTCCCTGAGCTTGTCGATGCGCTGGATGCCGTAGCACCCGATCTGCGGCATCCAGAGGAACTTGCGCAGGCGCCAGGAGCTCTTCGCGAAGTCGTCGTCCTCGAAGCGCTTGCCTGCCTCGAGCACCGCGACCTTGTAGCCCTTCTCGGTGAGGCGGAGCGCCGACACGCTGCCACCGAAACCGGAGCCCACCACGATCACGTCGTAGTCGAAGTCCCCACCGTCGACGTCGTCCATGGAGTCCAGGATCTGGTCAGTCATGCAGCTCTCCTTCTCAGCGACGGACGGTCGTGCGACGCAGGACGCGCAGCAAGAACGTCAGGATCGCAGCGTACGGCTTGGCGGGGATCGCGGCAGGGCCCGCGACGGGAAGCAGTCGCTGGACGCCCACCGACTGGGTCTCGGTGTAGCGGTAGTAGCCCTCCTCGCCCTGGCGACGGCCGGTGCCCGAGGTGCGCATGCCGCCCATCGGGGCGTCGACGCTGCCGAACGTGGCGCCGAAGCCCTCGTTGACGTTGACCGTGCCGGCCTTGATCCGCGGCGCGAGGCCGCGGGCCAGCCGGACCGGGCCGAAGATCGAGGCGTTGAGGCCGTACTCGCCCTCGTTGGCGAGCGCGACGGCCTCGTCGAGGCTCGAGTAGCGGTAGAGGGACACGAGCGGGCCGAACGTCTCCTCCGCGAAGCACTCGGCGGCCGCGGTGACGTCCTCCAGCACGGTGGGCTCGAAGAAGTACGGCCCGAGATCGGGTCGGGCCGAGCCGCCGGCCAGGACCGTGGCGCCGTTGGCGACCGCGTCGGCGACGTGCTTGGTGACGGTCTCGAGCTGGCTGGCCGAGACCAGGGAACCCATGTCGACGTCCCAGTCGAGGGAGGCGCCCAGGCTCATCGCCGCGACGCGACGCACGAACGCGTCCCGGAAGTCGTCGTAGACCGAGTCGTGCACGTAGAGCCGCTCGATCGAGACGCACAGCTGGCCAGCCGACGAGAAGCACGCGCCGACCGCGCCCTCGGCCGCCTTCTCGACGTCGGCACCGGGCAGCACGATCATGGGGTTCTTGCCGCCGAGCTCGAGCGAGTACCCGACGAGACGTTCGGCCGCGAGCTTGGCGATGCCGGTGCCGGTCGCGGTGGAGCCGGTGAAGCAGATGTAGTCCGCCTGCTGCACGATCGCGGTGCCGACGACCGAGCCCGCGCCGCTGACCATCTGCCACACGTCGGCCGGGACGCCGGCCTTGCGCAGCAGCTCCAGGGCGGCCAGCGCCGTGAGGGGGCTCTGGCTGTCGGGCTTCTGCACCACGACGTTGCCGGCCGCGATGGCGGGCAGACCGTCGGCCAAGGCCATCGTGAGCGGGTAGTTCCAGGGGCTGATGATGCCCACGACGCCCTTCGGCACGTGGTGCACCGTGATCTGGGTGATGAACGGGAACACCCCGACGCCGCGGCGCGAGCCGGCCAGGTGGCGCAGGCGTCGACCGTAGTAACGCGCCGTGAGGGCCAGGTGCAGGACCTCGTCGTAGGCGTGCTTGCGGGTCTTGCCCGACTCGAGCTGGATCAGGTCCATCAGCTCGCCCTGGTGGGCGAGGACGAGGTCGTGCAGGCGCAGCAGCATGCCGGCCCGGTCGCGGACCGAGGTCGAGGCCCAGCGGGGCTGGATCGCGCGCGCGGTGTCGAACGCCTCGTCGACGTCGCCGAGGCTCGAGACCGGGACCTCGGCGAGCGCCTCGCCGGTGAACGGGGTCGACGTCGTGCGGAACTCACCGGTGGTGCTGCGGATCAGGGCGGTCAGCTCGGCCGCGCGCGCCGCGGAGACCGGAGCGTCCACGGGGACATCCATGGCGGCGTCAGAGGCTCCAGGACGAACAGAAGTGGTCGACATGGAGGCGAGCATACCGCCGGTATGTGAACCGTGCCATCCTCGCAGGTCAGGTGCTGCGTCGGGCGGACGGACGGCTCGTCAGAGCACGATCCGGCGCGCCGGGGCGAGCGCTCGTCGCTCGTCGAGCATGGGGTGGAGCATCCGTGTCTCGGCGACGAGCGCGAGGTCGAGATCGGCCACCGCGACCCCCTGCTCGCCGTCGGGCACGGCGGCCACCGTGCGCCCCTCCGGGTCGTGGATCGCAGCACCTCCGCAGAACTCACCGTCGCCGCACCGACCCACGAGGGCGCCCACGGCCACGAAGAAGCCGTTGTCGAGCGCCCGGGCGCGGGTGTAGAGGTCGCGGCGGTGCTCGCTGCCCGCGTAGTACGCGATCGACGCGGCGTACAGCACCGCCCCCGCGTCGGCCGCCGCGCGGCCGTGCTCCGGGAAGCACGTGTCGTAGCAGGTGGCCAGCGCCACCGGGACCGCCGCGAGGTCGAGCACCGTGCCCGCCTCGCCGGGCTCGAACCAGTCCTGCTCGCCACCGGAGAGGTGCTGCTTGTCGTAGACCTGACGCACGTGGTCACCGCCGAACGCGAGGGTAGCGAGCCGTGGCCGGGCCTGCCCCGGGACGGCCGCTCCGGCCAGCACCACCGTGCCGACCGCGCTCGCCGCCTCCTGCAGCGGGCCGAGGCGGGGGTCGTCGGCAGCGATGACCGCCGGCGGGAGCGTGTACCCGGTGAGGAAGAGCTCGGGCAGCACCAGCAGCGCCGCTCCCCCGGCCTGCGACACCGCCTGGACCGCGGTCGCCACGTTGGCCTCGACGTCACCAGGCACCGACGTCAGCTGAGCGACCGCGACCCTCATGACGCCGGGCCCTCGATCAGGTCCTTCGCGAAGCAGACCGAGTCCGGCACGGACCGGTAGGGCTCGAACACCGACACCTCCGTGTAGCCGCTGGCGCGGTACAGGGCCAGGGCCGGCTCCTGGCGTGAGCCGGTGTGCAGGAGCAGACGTGGCGCGCCGGTGCGGCGCGCACGGTCCTCAAGGTCCTCCAACAGCAGCCGCCCCACTCCCTGACCTCGTCCGACCCGCGGGACGTACATGCGCTTGACCTCCACGTCGGCGCCGAGCCGGCGGAGCGCCCCCGTGCCGACCGGGTGGTCGCCCTGCCACGCGATCAGCGTCGCGACCACCGAGTCGGGATCGATGTCCTCGGCCGGTGCCGTGTGGCGGGGGCGGCCGTAGAGCGCAGCCATCTCGGCGCCCATCTCCTGCCGCATCCGCAGCACGACGGGGTCGTCCACCGCCACCTCGGTCAGGACGACCGGGATCACCCGACGACGACCTCGACCCGCTGGAACTCCTTGAGCTCGGTGTAGCCGGTCGTGGCCATCGCCCGCCGGAGAGCGCCGATCAGGTTCATCGTGCCGTCGGGGACGGTCGACGGACCGAACAGCACCGACTCGAGCGTGCCGATCGTGCCGAACTCGACGCGCTCGCCCCGCGGCAGCTCGGCGTGCCACGCCTCGGCGCCCCAGTGGAAGCCCCGGCCCGGTGCGTCGTGGGCCCGCGCCAACGGGGAGCCGATCATGACGGCGTCGGCACCGCACGCCACCGCCTTGGCGATGTCGCCGCTACGGCCGATCGACCCGTCGGCGATGACGTGGACGTAACGACCGCCCGACTCGTCGAGGTAGTCGCGGCGGGCAGCGGCCACGTCGGCGACGGCCGAGGCCATCGGCACCGAGATGCCCAGGACGGACCGGGTGGTGTGCGCCGCACCGCCGCCGAAACCGACGAGGACGCCCGCGGCGCCGGTTCGCATGAGGTGGAGGGCGGCCTGGTAGGTCGCGCAGCCGCCGACGATCACGGGGACGTCGAGCTCGTAGATGAACTCCTTGAGGTTGAGCGGCTCGGCCTGACCGGAGACGTGCTCGGCGGACACCGTGGTGCCGCGGATCACGAAGAGGTCGACGCCGGCGCGCACCACGACGTCGGCGAACTGCTTCGTGCGCTGCGGCGAGAGCGCAGCCGCGACCGTAACCCCGGCGTCGCGGATCTCCTGCAGCCGGCTCTCGATGAGCTCGGGCTTGATCGGCTCGGCGTAGATCTCCTGCATGCGGGAGTTCGCCGCGACGGTGTCGAGGCTCGCGATCTCCGCCAGGAGCGGCTCGGGATCGTCGTACCGGGTCCAGAGGCCCTCGAGGTCGAGCACACCGAGCCCGCCGAAGCGCCCGAGGGCGATCGCGGTGGCCGGGCTCATGACGGAGTCCATCGGCGCGGCCAGCACCGGGAGCTCGAACCGGTAGGCGTCGATCTGCCAGGCCGTCGAGACCTCCTCGGGATCACGCGTGCGCCGGCTCGGCACGATCGCGATGTCGTCGAAGGAGTACGCCCGGCGTCCGCGCTTCGCGGCTCCGATGTCGAGGTCAGCCATGGCGACCACCCTATCGGCGACGGGTCACGTAACTCGCCCGCGGGCGAGTTACGGAGTCCACCAGGCACATGGTTGCCGAACACGGAGAATCTGCCGTGTTCGGCAACGACTTGCCGTGTCCAGCATCGACTACCGCCAGATTCAGACCCCGAGGGCCCGTTCGTGGTCCATGCCGCTTGTCCAATTCGCCCGGAGCCGCCAGACGACCGAGGTTTCGAGGCTCGTCGCCGAGAGCTCCTCGCACCTCAACCAGCGGTGGCGCGGGACTCCCGCTCCGCCAGGTCCTTCAGGTTGAGCAGCTGGCGCCGCGCCATGGGCAGGTCGCCCACGCACAGCAACGTGGTGGTGCCCCGCGGCGGACGACCGGCGAGCTTGAGCAGCAGACGCGTCGTTCCGTCGCCGACCGGCTCGATCCGGTACGACATCGCCGTCCCGAGGATCTCCGCCGTCAGCTCACGACCCGGCTCGACCGCCAGGACCCGGCCGATGCTGCGGCCGGCGGAGGCCGTGAACGGGTCTCCCACCCGCGGCTCAGGGAGCTCGGACCGCACGCGCGGCGAGCGGCGACCCAGGTTGTCGACCCAGTCGTACGAGTAGGGAGCGAGACGGATCTGCTTGACCCAGGACCAGACGACCTGAGGCGTCGCGGCGACGCTCACGCCCCGCCAGGCCTGCAGCGTCGGGGCGGCGACGACCGCGTCGCACCCGTAGACGAGCCGGGTCTCGGCGTCCGTGACGCCCCAGCGATCGGCGAGCACGGCGCTGCCGACCCTGCTCAGCGACCGGCGTAGTTGGGGGCCTCGACGGTCATCTGGATGTCGTGCGGGTGCGACTCCTTGAGGCCCGCCGACGTGATGCGGACGAAGGTGCCCTTGGTCTGCAGGTCGTCGATCGTGCGGGCGCCGACGTAGAACATCGACTGGTGCAGGCCACCCACGAGCTGGTGGGCGACGGCACCCACCGGGCCGCGGTAGGCGACCTGGCCCTCGATGCCCTCGGGGACGATGAGGTCGTCGCTCGTGACGTCGGCCTGGAAGTAGCGGTCCTTCGAGTACGACTTCTTGCCGCGGGAGGCCATGGCCCCGAGCGAGCCCATGCCGCGGTACGACTTGTACTGCTTGCCGCCGACGAAGATCAGGTCGCCCGGGCTCTCCTCGCAACCGGCGAGCAGCGAACCGACCATGACGGTGTCGGCGCCCGCGACGAGCGCCTTCGCGATGTCGCCGGAGTACTGCAGGCCCCCGTCGGCGATGACCGGCACGCCGGCCGGGCCAGCCGCGAGCGACGCCTCGTAGACCGCGGTGATCTGCGGGACGCCGACGCCGGCCACGACCCGGGTCGTGCAGATCGAGCCGGGGCCCACGCCGACCTTGACCGCGTCGACGCCGGCGTCGACGAGTGCCTGGGCACCGGCGCGCGTGGCGACGTTGCCGCCGATGACCTGGACGCCGTCGAACGCGCGGTCGTCCTTGATGCGGCGGATCATGTCGAGCAGGAGGCGGGCGTGGCCGTGCGCGGTGTCGACCACGAGGACGTCGACGCCGGCCTCGCGCAGCTGGTTGGCGCGCTCCCAGGAGTCGCCGAAGAAGCCGACCGCGGCGCCGACCATGAGGCGCCCCGACGAGTCGTTGCTGGCGAGCGGGAACTGCTCGGACTTCACGAAGTCCTTGACCGTGATGAGTCCGGCGAGCTTGTCGTCGGCGTCGATGATCGGGAGGCGCTCGCGCTTGTGCTGGCGCAGCAGCGACTGCGCCTCGTCACGCGTGATGCCGACCTGGCCGGTGATGAGCGGCATGGGGGTCATGACGTCACCGACGTGCGTGGTGGCCCACTCGGCGACGGGGGTGAAGCGCAGGTCGCGGTTGGTGATGATGCCGATCAGCGTGCCGTCCTCGTCGACGACGGGCAGGCCCGAGACGCGGTACTCGCCGCACTTGGCGTCGAGGTCCTCGAGCGTGGCCTTCGGGCCGATCGTGACGGGGTTGGGGATCATGCCCGTCTGCGTTCGCTTGACCAGGTCGACCTGGTACGCCTGGTCCTCGATCGAGAGGTTGCGGTGCAGGATGCCAATACCACCCTCGCGGGCCATGGCGATGGCCATCCGGGACTCCGTGACGGTGTCCATCGCGCTCGACAGCAGCGGGATGCGGAGCGTCAGCTCACGCGTCAGGCGAGCGGTCGTGTCGACCTCGCTCGGGATGACGTCGGTCTCGCCGGGCAGCAGCAGGACGTCGTCGTAGGTGAGTCCCAGCATCTGGAACTTGTCGGGGATTCCACCACTCATGACGTCATCGTACGCGCCCCGGGCGACCGCCCCGGACGCAGTGAGCGTCGTGTGCGACAGGTCACCACGACCGAGGTCGGACCGTCAGAGACCCGTCTTGCCGTCGGCCCAGTAGGGCTGCGTGCGGATGCTGCGACGGTCGATCGTCGAGAGGTCCAGCAGCACGCGGCGTTGCCGCTGGATCGACTGCCCGTGGCCGGCGAGGTAGACCGTCGTCGAGACGTCGAGGTCGCCCGCGTGCTGCTGCAGCCAGGCCTCGGCGTCGAGGCCGTGGGCCCCGGTCCGGGGCACGACGGTGGCCGCAGGCACGAGATCACGTGTGGCCTGGACGTCACCGGGATCGACCTCCAGCAGCGCGCCGAACGGGCGGGCCCGGAGCGCACACCGGTCGCCGAACGCCATGGCGAGGCTGATCACCGTGGCGTCGCCCACGACCAGGACGGGGTTCACGCCGTCCTCCCAGCGGAAGTTCTTCTTCGACCCCCACTGGCACACCGCGACGTCATCGCCCTCGCTCCAGCCCAGGATCAGCTCCTCACCGGGCCCGGACCCGTGGCGATGGACGATGATCGACAGCTCACCGCTGGCGGCGTCGATGCGCGCGGGCGTGTAGTGCCGGAACTCGGTGCGACTCGTGCGGAAGGCGGTGGAGTCGCCCGGCACGAACGTGGCCTCCCGGAAGTCGTCGGACCCGAGCACGAGCTCGATGAGCCCGTGCCCGAGGTCGCGACGACGCACCAGGGTGGTGGCGTGCGCCGACTTCATGACCTGGTCGGCCAGGAATCCCGGCGTCCGGAGCGCCATGGATCAGAGCAGACCCTGCGCGGCGGTCGTGAACCGCGTCAGGAGGTCGGCCGCCGTCTGGTAGGTCGGCGGGTAGACCGAGGTCCACGGCGTGTACGCGTCGTTCTTGGCAGCCGTGATGGTGGCGAACACGGGCTGGGCCTTGAGGGCCTGCACGCCGGCCTGGCCCTGGCGGTCGTCGACCAGCACCAGGTCGGCGTTGTACTTGTCGGCGTCCTCCCAGCTGAGCGTCTCGAAGTAGCCCTGCGCGTCCGGGTTGTCCGGGATCGTGATCGGCAGTCCGAGCGTCTCGACCCAGTAGTTGAGGTCCTGGGAGACGGCGGGGTTCGAGACGTAGAAGCTGTCGACCGAGCCCGAGACCGCGAGCGCGGTCTTGCCGGCCGCGGTGAGCTGCTCACCGAGGGCCGTGGCGGTGGCCGACGCCTCGTCGAAGGCGGCCTGGCCCGCGGCGACCTCGTCGCTGTCGAGGTCCGCTCCGAGCTCCTCGGCCAGCTCCTGGACCTCCTCGATCTGACCGGTCAGGTCGAGACCGTCGTAGTTGGCGACGACGATGTCCCACTGCTGGCCGAGGCTGTCGTGGATCGGCTTCGACATGTACCAGTAGTCGCCCTCGATGTAGCTCGAGGTCACGATGAGGTCGGGGTCGAGCGCCGCGACCTTCTCCTCGTCGATGTCGCCGTAGTCGCCGGCTCCCGTGACGTCCTCGACCGAGGCCGGGTCGAGGCCCTGGGCCTGGCTGTCGACCCCGCCGTCGGGACCGTTGAGCGGGCCGAACGTGCCGACGATCCGGTCGCCGAGGCCCAACTGGGTCAGCGCGGCGGCGATCGTGGTCTGGGCCACGATGCGCTCCGGGCCGCCGTCGGCCAGGTCGACGTCGATGCCGTCGGTCTGGTCGACGCTGCCGTCACCGGAGTCGGAGTCGGAGCCGCACGCGGCCAGGGGCAGGAGCAGGAGAGCGCCGACGAGGGCGCCGGCGAGGGATCGAGTCTTCATATGAGGAAGGGTACCCTGCCCTAACTTCGAATGGACCCACCACCCCGGTTGCCTGCCTCACACCACGACGACGACGAACGGCCCGCCCCCGGTGAGGGACGGGCCGTTCGTACGAGCGGGACGGATCAGTGGCTGTGACCCGCGTGCGCGTCGCCCTCGTCCTCGGCCGGCTTCTCGGCCACGAGGGTCTCGGTCGTCAGCAGCATCGCCGTGATCGAGGCGGCGTTGGCCAGAGCCGAACGCGTGACCTTGACCGGGTCGAGGATGCCCTGCGCGAGCAGGTCGCCGTACTCGCCCGTGGCGCCGTTGTAGCCCTGGCCCGACTCGCGGACCTTGCTGACCACGACCTCGCCGGCGGCGCCGCCGTTGCGGGCGATCCACTCCAGCGGGGCGTCGGCGCCCTTGCGGACGATGCGGACACCGAACGCCTCGTCGCCGGTCAGGCCGAGGTCACCCTCGAGCACGGCCACGGCGTGGACGAGCGCGGAGCCACCGCCGGGGACGATGCCCTCCTCGATGGCCGCGCGGGTCGCCGAGACGGCGTCCTCGATGCGGTGCTTCTTCTCCTTGAGCTCGACCTCGGTGGCCGCGCCGACCTGGATGACACAGACGCCGCCGGCGAGCTTCGCGAGACGCTCCTGGAGCTTCTCCTTGTCCCAGTCGGAGTCGGACAGGTCGATCTCGGACTTGATCTGCGCCACGCGGCCGCTGACCTCGGCGGCGTCGCCGCCACCCTCGATGACCGTGGTGTCGTCCTTGGTGACCACGATGCGACGGGCGGTGCCGAGCACCTCGAGGCCGACCGAGTCGAGCTTCAGGCCGACGTCCGGCGTGACGACCGTGGCGCCCGTGAGCGTCGCGATGTCCTGCAGGATCGCCTTGCGACGGTCACCGAAGGCCGGGGCCTTGACCGCGACCGAGGTGAACGTGCCGCGGATCTTGTTGACGACGAGCGTGCTGAGCGCCTCGCCCTCGATGTCCTCGGCGATGACGAACAGCGTCTTGCCGGCGGCGATGACCTTCTCGAGCAGCGGCAGGAGGTCCGAGACGGCCGAGATCTTGCCGCTGTGCAGCAGGACGTACGGGTCGTCGAGGACGGCTTCCATGCGCTCGGTGTCGGTCACCATGTAGGGGCTCAGGTAGCCCTTGTCGAACTGCATGCCCTCGGTGAAGTCGAGCTGCGTGCCGAGGGTGTTGGACTCCTCGACCGTGATGACGCCGTCCTTGCCGACCTTGTCGAACGCCTCGGCGATGAGCTCGCCGATGTGCGCGTCACGGCTGGAGACCGTGGCGACCGCCGTCATGTCCTTGACGTCGTCGACCGTGCGGGCGGTCTCGTGGAGCTTCTCGACGACGGCCGCGACGGCCGCCTCGATGCCCTTCTTGAGGCCGACCGGGTTGGCACCGGCAGCCACGGCGCGCAGGCCCTCGTGGACCATGGCCTGGGCCAGCACGGTGGCCGTGGTGGTGCCGTCACCGGCGACGTCGTTCGTCTTGGTGGCGACCTCCTTGGCGAGCTGGGCGCCGAGGTTCTCGAAGGGATCGTCGAGCTCGATCTCCCGGGCGACGGTCACGCCGTCGTTGGTGATCGTGGGGGCGCCCCACTTCTTGTCGAGCACGACGTAGCGGCCCTTGGGGCCGAGGGTGACCTTGACGGTGTCGGCGAGCTTGTCGACGCCGCGCTCGAGGGCGCGGCGGGCGTTCTCGTCGAACTCCAGAATCTTGGGCATGGTGAGCCTTTCGGAGCGAGATGTGGGTGGGGAGAAGCAAGCGCCCCGGCGCCCGTGCCCACGAGGTGGGAGGGCGGCCGGGGCGTCAGCGCATCAGGAGATGACGGCGAGGATGTCGCGCGCCGAGAGGATCAGGTAGTCCTGACCGGCGTGCTTGACCTCGGTTCCGCCGTACTTGCTGAAGATGATCTTGTCGCCGACGGCGACGTCGATCGGGACACGGTTGCCGTTGTCGTCGATGCGACCGGGGCCCACGGCCACGACCTCGCCCTCCTGGGGCTTCTCCTTGGCGGTGTCCGGGATGACGAGACCGGACGCGGTGGTCTGCTCGGCCTCGCTCGTCTTGATGATGAGACGGTCCTCGAGCGGCTTGATAGTCGACACTGGTCGACCTCCCCTTCTTCGTTCTGAGAGTGGAGTCTGTGGGTGCTTCGGGTGAGCTGCGCACGTCGTCGCGGGAGCCGTGCACGGCTGGCAATCTCACAGGGAGAGTGCCAGTTCCGACGTTAGCAGATCGCTGGCACTCGGTGAACCCGAGTGCTAAGCGCACGTGGCTCGTTCCTCGCCACTCACTCGGGCTCGGGCGCTGGGCGCCCTCCCCCTGGCGCTTCTCGTCGCTGCGCTCCTCGCCATGGCTGGGCCGGTTCTGACCGCCTCCGCAAGATGAACGGCTCCGACACCCACCGCTCCTGGTCCGTGCCGCTTGTCCTTCGCAACCGCTGCCCCGCACTCCCCCGATACGCTCCGGGGATGGACCTCGCGACGTTCGAGCGGTTGCTCGCGCCCGAGGGCCAGGAACTGCTGGCGGAGATCGCCGAGCGTGCCGGGGTGGAGTCCGACCTCGGACTGGGCACCCGGCTGCGCAAGACGCACGCCAACGACCTGGTCGCTGCGGCGGTCACGCAGAACCACCTCCGCGGGAAGGCCGCATCCAAGCTGGGCGTCGACGCCGCGCACCTCTACTTCACGCACGACGCGCTCGAGCAGGCCACGCGTCACCGCGTCGCCGCGCACCGGGCGCAGCGGCTGGCCGACTCCGGTGCCACGTCGGTCGTCGACCTGGGCTGCGGGATCGGCGCCGACCTGCTCGCGTTCGCCCGGGCCGGCCTGCGCGTCCGAGGCGTCGAGCAGGACCCCGTCCGCGCCGCGATCGCCGCGGCCAACCTCCGCGCGCTCGGGCTCGAGGGGGAGGTCGAGGTCGGCGACGCCACCCGGACCGACCTGCGGCCCGGCGAGACCGCTTTCGTCGACCCGGCCCGACGGACCGGCAAGGGGCGGGTGTTCGGCACCGCCGACCTCCAGCCGCCGTGGGCCTGGACCCGCGAGCTGCTCCGCGAGCGCGCCGTCGCCAAGGTCATGCCCGGCCTCGCGCACGGCGACGTTCCGGCGGGGGTCGAGGCCGAGTGGGTCAGTGACGGCGGCGACCTCGTCGAGTGCTGCCTCTGGGGCAGCCCGTACGCCCGCACCCGCCGGCGCGCGACCCTGCTCCCGTCGGGAGCCACGCTCGCCCTGCAGGACGAGCCCGCGGTCGTCGCACCGGTGGGCGCCTACCTCTACGAGCCGGACGACGCCGTGATCCGCGCCGGCGTCGTGGCCGAGCTGGCGGCGGACCTCGGCGGCTGGCTCCCCGACCCCCACATCGCCTACGTGAGTGCCGACCGTGGCGACGTCACCCCGCTCGCCCGCCGGTTCGCGGTCGTCGGCGAGCTGCCGTTCCGCGAGAAGCCGCTCAAGGCGGCGCTCCAGCAGCGTCGCGTCGGCACGCTGACGATCAAGAAGCGTGGCGTGCAGGTCGTGCCCGAGGAGCTCGTCAAGCGGCTCAAGCTGTCGGGCCCGAACCGGGCTACCGTGGTCATGACGCGCGTCGACGGCCAGGGGCGCGCCTTCCTCGTCGAGCCGCTGAGGCCCTGAGTCGCGCGGCGGGCCTACGCTGACGCCATGCAGGTCGACCTCAACGCCGACGTCGCCGAGAGCCCGGACGACCTCGCGCTCCTGGACGTCGTGACCAGTGCCAACGTGTGCTGCGGGGCCTACGCGGGCGGCATCGACCTGATGCTCGCGGCCTGCACCCGGGCCGTCGAGCGGGGTGTCGCGATCGGGGCCCAGGTCGGGTACGCCGACCCCGAGGGCTTCGGACGCCGCGCCCAGGACCCCGACACCGACGAGCTGATCGAGTCGCTCCGCGAGCAGATCGACCTGCTCGCCGAGATCGCCGACTCGGTCGGAGGGCACGTCGCCTACGTCAAGCCGCACGGCGCGCTCTACAACACGGTCGTCACGGACGAGGCCCAGGCGACCGCCCTCGTCGAGGCCGTCGCCCCGTACGGGCTGCCGCTGCTCGGCCTCCCCGGAGCTGCCTCGTTGCGCATCGCCGCGGCCGACGGGATGCCGGTCGTCACCGAAGGATTCACCGATCGCGCCTACCTGCCGGACGGCACCCTCGTGCCTCGCTCGGAGCCCGGCGCCGTCCACGACGACCTCGCGACCGTCGTGGCCCAGGCCGTGCGACTCGCGCCGCAGGTCGACTCGCTGTGCGTGCACGGCGACTCCCCGGGCGCCCTCGACCTCGCCCGTGCGGTGCGCGCGGGTCTGGAGGACGCCGGCCACACGCTCCGGTCGTTCGCGTGAGGCTGCTGCCGGCCGGTGACCGCGCGGTGCTGCTCGACTGCGCCGACCCCGACGAGGCGCGGGCCTGGCACGCCGCCCTGGTCGACGCGGCCGACGTGACCCTGGGCGCCCGCACCGTCCTGGTCAGGGGTGAGCCGGCCGAGACACGCCGGCTGGTCACGGCCGCCCGCCCGCGCGAGGTCTCCACCCGGCCGAGCACGGAGGTGGTCCTCGCCGTCGTCTACGACGGTCCCGATCTCGACGAGGTCGCCCGCCTGACCGGCCTCACGGTCGAGGAGGTCGTCACCGCACACACGGGCACCACCTGGGACGTCGCCTTCACGGGCTTCGCGCCGGGATTCGCCTACCTGACCGGCGGGGACCCGCGCCTGCACGTGCCCCGCCGCGACACGCCGCGTCCCCGGGTGCCGGCCGGTGCCGTGGGACTGGCCGGACCGTACTCCGGGGCCTATCCGCGGGAGTCCCCCGGTGGCTGGCAGCTGCTCGGCCGCACCGACGCCACGCTGTGGGACCTCGACCGCGACCCGCCGGCGCTGCTGCGACCGGGCACCCGCGTGCGGTTCGAGGTCGCGCCACCCGAGGCCGAGCTCGAGGAGCAGGCATGAGCCTGCGCGTCACCGAGCTCCTCGGGTCCGCCCTGGTGCAGGACCTCGGACGACCCGGCCGCTCGGGCATCGGGGTGTCGCCATCAGGCGTCTTCGACCGCCGGGCCGGCCGCCAGGCGAACGCCCTCGTGCGCAACCCCGCCGACGCCGCGGTGCTGGAGGTCATCGGGGCGGTCACCCTGCGCGCGAGCCGGCCGACCACCCTCGCGGTCGCCGGCGCACCCGGCCCCCTCGCGATCGACGGCGTGCCCGTGTCGTCGATGCGCACGCTCCACCTCCCGGCCGGCGGCGCGCTGACGATCGGCGCCGCCGTGGTCGGGCTCCGCCGGGTCGTCGCGGTCCTGGGTGGGGTCGCCGCCGAGCCGGTGCTCGGCTCGCGGTCGACCGACACCTTGTCCGGCCTGGGGCCGGCACGTCTCGCGGCCGGATCGTCCGTCCACGTCGGACTCGGCGCCGCCGGACCCGACCTGCGCCAGCTCGACGTCGGTGTGCCCGGCATCGGCGACCTCACGGTGCGGGTCGTGCTCGGCCCGCGTGACGACTGGTTCGCCTCCACCGCCGTCGACACGCTGCTGCGCACCGGATGGTCGGTGTCCGACCGCAGCGACCGCATCGGGGTGCGCCTGGACGGGCCCGCCCTCGAGCGTGCCGTCGACGGCGAGCTGGAGTCCGAGCCCGTCCTGCGCGGCAGCATCCAGGTCACGTCAGCGGGCCTGCCGGTCGTGCTGGGCCCGGACCATCCCGCCACGGGGGGCTACCCCGTGATCGGCGTCGTGGTGGACGCCGACACCGACGTCCTGGCCCAGGGGGCACCCGGTCGGGTGGTCCGGTTCCGCCGCCACCCCGCTCCCTGAGGGGGCGGTGAGTGTTCCACGCTGGGTGCGCCACGGCGCTGAGGGGCGGTGAGTGTTCCACCGCCCCAGCGCTCGGGCGGTGGAACACTCACCGCCCGACCGTTCGTGGGTGGAACACTCACCGCCCCCGCTTGGTCAGGCGACGATCGAGGTGACCGGGAGGCCGGAGTCGGCCCGCAGGTCGAAGGGCGAGGCCGGGAGGCCGCGGCGCACGACCTCGGCCCCGAGCGCGGCGACCATCGCCCCGTTGTCGGTGCACAGGCCCAGGCGCGGCACCCGCAGCTCGATGCCGGCCTCGGCGCAGCGCTGCTCGGCGTACCAACGCAGACGCGAGTTCGCGGCGACACCGCCGCCCACGACGAGGGTGCCGACGTCGTGCACCAGGCACGCCTCGACGGCCTTGGCGGTGAGCACGTCGCAGACGGCGTCCTGGAACGAGGCGGCGACGTCGGCCACCACGAGCTCGCGCCCGGCGAGCTGCTCACGCTGCACATGTCGCGAGACCGCACTCTTCAGGCCGGAGAACGAGAAGTTCCAGCGGTGCTTCTCGTGGTCGCGTGACGCCGTCAGGCCCCGCGGGAACGACACCGAGCGCGGGTCACCGTCGGCCGCGACCCGGTCGATGTGCGGTCCGCCCGGGTACGGCAGGCCGAGCAGCCGGGCGACCTTGTCGAACGCCTCGCCGGCCGCGTCGTCGATCGTCTGGCCGAGCAGGGTGACATCAGTGGCGATGTCGTCGACCAGCAGGATCTCCGAGTGTCCTCCGCTGGCGAGCAGCGCCACGACACGTCGGTCGAAGCGGCCGTGCTCGATCTGGTCGACCGCGACGTGCGCCGCGAGGTGGTTGACGCCGTAGAGCGGCGTGTCATGGGCCAGGGCGAGCGCCTTCGCGCCGGCGATGCCCACGAGCAGCGCGCCCGTCAGGCCCGGTCCGCTCGTGACGGCGATGCCGTCGATGTCGGCCATCGTGAGGCCGGCCTCGTCGAGCGCGCCCGTCAGGGTGGGCACGAAGGCCTCGAGGTGCGCGCGGCTGGCCACCTCGGGCACGATCCCGCCGAAGCGGACGTGCTCGTCCATGCTCGACGCCACGACGTGCGCGAGCAGCTCGGTGCCCCGGACGATGCCGACACCGGTCTCGTCGCAGGACGACTCGATGCCGAGGACGACGGGTTCACTCACGCCGCAAGTGTCCCACTCCCGGCCCGACCGCCGGGCGGTGGACCAGCCACCCTCCGACGCGGCCGGAAGGTGGCTGACGCACCGCCCGACGTGCGGACTACTCCGCGATCGTGACCTTGCGGTCGAACGCGACGTAGCCGGCAAAGTCGGTGCCGACCCGCTCGACCGCGCCGGGGAGGAGGTCGGGGTACGACCAGGCGCCGTCGGGGAGCTTGTCGCCACCGTTGCCGACGTCCCAGTACTGCGTGTCGCCCTTCCAGGGGCAGTGGTAGGCGGTGTCGCTCGTGGCGAACTCGCCCTCGGCGAGGCTCGAGGGCGGGAAGTACCAGTTCCCCTCGATCTTGACGAGCTCGTCGCTCGGAGCCTCGGCCAGGACAGTGCTGCCGTAGACGGCCTTCATGGTGCCTCCTCAGGGTTCACGACCAGTGTGGCCCCGGCACCCTGAAAGCGCTCAGCCGTTCTCGCGCTCCGCGCTCAGCCGTTCTCGCGCTCCGCGCGGCGGGCCGCCTTGGCGGCCTTCTCCTCCGCGTCGAGGCGCGCAGCCTCCTCGGGCGTGGGCGCGAGGCCACCGAAGCGGGCGGGCGCCCACCACTGTCCCTCGGGGCCGATCGGGTACTCGGCGATCGCGTGCTCGAGCAGGCGCGTCATCTCCGCCTTGAGCAGCGCGGTCTCGGCGACGGGGTCCTCCCCCGTGACGGCGAGCGGCGCCCCCACGTGCAGGCCGATCGTCTTGCCACGGCCGAAGATGTCCGACTCGTGGTCCTTGGTCTTCATGAGCTGCGTGCCCCACGTGACCATCGGGATCAAGGGCACGCCCGCCTCGGCGGCCATGCGGACCGCTCCGGTCTTGAGCTCCTTGATCTCCATCGACCGACTGATCGTGGCCTCGGGGAAGATGCCGACGATCTCGCCGGACCGCAGGTACTCGACCGCGGTGTTGTACGACTGCTCGCCACTGTCGCGGTCGACGCTGATGTGGTGGAACGAGCGCATGAGGCGCCCCGATGCGCCCTCGAACGCCTCACGCTTGGCCATGAACCGCACGAGCCGCTTGCTCGGCTGGGCGGCGAGCCCGTCGAACACGAAGTCGACGTAGCTGATGTGGTTGGCAGCGAGCACGGCACCACCGGTGCGCGGGATGTGCTCGGTGCCCGAGGTCTGGAACGTCATGCCCAGCACCTTGAAGAGGGTCTTGGCCGTCACGATGACGGGCGGGTACGTCACGTCGCGCATGCCGACACCGTAGTGCACACGCGTGCACCGTCGTGGGCCGGAAAGCCGTGGCTCACCCCGTATCCTCGTTGTCCGTGACCCATGCCGTGCCCGAGACCGCGCGGCACCGCGCGACCCCGGAGGGTGGCGACCGGGTCCGCCCCGAGATCCAGGCGCTCCGGGCCGCCGCCGTGCTGGGCGTCGTGCTCTACCACCTGTGGCCGACCCGGCTCACGGGTGGCTACGTCGGCGTCGACGTGTTCTTCGTGGTCTCGGGCTACCTGATCACCGACCACCTCCTGCGCGAGGTCGACCGTTCCGGGCCGCCCCGGCTCGTGCGCTTCTGGGCGCGGCGGGCCCGGCGCCTGCTGCCCGCCTCGTTCCTCACGATCGCGTGCACCGGTGTGGCGATCCTGGCCTTCGTCCCGGAGGTCCGCTGGAACCAGTTCGGCCGCGAGCTCTGGACCTCCACGTTCTACGTCCAGAACTGGGAGCTGGCGCGGCAGTCCGTCGACTACATGGCCCGAGCCAACGTCAAGTCGCCGACGCAGCACTTCTGGTCCCTCGGCGTCGAGGAGCAGTTCTACCTCGTCTGGCCCGTGCTGATCGCGGGCGCCGTCGTGCTCGCGATCCGGCTTCGGCGCAGCCCCGCCGCGGCGATCGGCGTCCTGCTCGTCACGGTGCTCGCGGCGAGCCTGCTCCACTCCGTCCTGCTGACCGCGTCCGACCCGGGCAGCGCGTACTTCGTCACCACGACCCGCGCCTGGGAGTTCGCCGCCGGCGGGCTCCTGGCCTGGGCCGTGCGCCGGGGCCTGGCCCGCACCCCTCGGGGCGCCGCGGCCGTGGCGCTGTCGTGGGCCGGAGTCGCCGCGATCGCCGTCGCGATGGTGACGTTCGACGAGACCACCCCGTTCCCCGGGTACACGGCCGCGCTCCCGGTCCTGGGCACGGTCGCCGTGATCGCCGCCGGCGCGCCGCGCGGCGTCCTCGCCCCGACGCTGGCGATGCGTCTGCGGCCCGTGCAGTTCATGGGCGACGTCTCCTACGGCGTGTACCTGTGGCACTGGCCCCTGGTCGTGCTCCTGCCCTACGCCGTGGGACACGACCTCACGCGCACCGAGAAGATCCTGGTCCTGCTGGCCAGCTTCGCCCTGGGCTGGCTCTCCAAGACCCTGGTCGAGGATCCCCTGCGCCGACCGGGCACCGCGGTCTGGCACGGGACGGCGAGCACCTTCGTCGGGGTGGCCGTGGCCTCGGCCGCGATCGCGGTCCTCGCGCTCCCCCTCGTCCGCTGGTCGCCCCCCGCGGCGCCCGTCATCGCCGGCGATGTCGAGCCCTGCACGGGCGCCACCGCGATGTTCGACGCGAGCTGCGGGGATCCCGAGGAGATCGCGCTCTCGACCGACCTGACGGCGTTCCCGACCGACCTCCCGCCGACGTCGGTGCTGGCGTGCGAGGCCTCGAGCGCCGCGGCGAGCTACCGGCGCTGCGAGCTCGGCGCGGAGGACGCCCGCGACGACGCCCCGGGCGTCGCGCTCGTGGGCGACTCCCATGCCACACGCTGGGTCGAGGTCCTCGGACAGGTCACGAGCGACCTCGACGTGCCCCTGAGCACGTTCACGGTGTCGGGCTGCTCCATGGCCACGACCGACCCGATCGGCAGCATCTGGGGCACCGACCCCACCCAGGCCGACAACTGCGCGACCGTCATGTCCGACGTCCTCGACGAGATCGCCGCCGACCCCACGATCGGCACCGTCGTCCTGACCAACCGCACCCGACTGCACGCCGGCCCGGACCTCCTGACGCCCGAGCGGGTCGAGGCGACCATCAGGGCCCTCGACGACGCCGGCAAGCGCGTCGTGGTCCTGGCCGACCCGCCCGAGACGAACGCCGTGCCGCCGCAGTCGGGTGGCAACGCGTCGGAATGCCTGATCTCGGCGGACTCGCCGTCCGACTGCAGCCTCCCCCGTGCGGAGGCGGAGTTCGCCGACCCGATGCTCGAGGCGGCCGCCGCCACCGACACCACCGTCGTCGACCTCACCGACGCCTTCTGCACCCCCGACCGGTGCCTGTCCCGCATCGGTGGACTCGTCGTCTACAGCGACGACAACCACATGACCCGGTCCTTCGCCGCGACGCTGCGCCCCGTGCTCGCCGAGCGTCTGGACCCCGCCCTGGAGCGCGATCGATGACCCCGGCGCGCTCGTCCCGTCTGGTAACGTCCGTCTGATGCCTCGTCCCGCGACCCGTCCCCGAGCCCCGTGGATCGCGCTGTCGGTCCTGGTCTCGTGCGCGGTCTACGCGCTGGTCAACGTGCGCTGGGACCTCACCAGCGGATCTCGGCCCTTCCTCAGCCTCCGAGCGGCGTACGGGCACGACCAGCTCGGGTACCTGGCGATCGTCACCAACGTGGCGAACGGTGACCTCTCGGCGTCCGAACCCGTCACGCAGACCGGAAGCAGCTACTACCCGCGGGGCTACTACTCCTTCGTCGGACTCGTCGCCCGGACGCTGGGCGTGCACCCGATCACGGCGTGGAACCTCGTGTCGGTCGGACTGCAGATCCTGGCCGTGGCCCTCCTCGCCGTGGCCCTCGTCGTGCTGTCCCGGCGCTGGTGGATCGGCCTCCTCGCGCCCCTGCCCTTCACGATCGGCACCCTGTCGATGGTCACGGGCGGCGACTGGCTCACCGACCTCAACTCGCACGCGGTCCTGTGGGGGCCGTTCGGACTGCTGTTCTCCAACAACGCCGACACCGCGGCGCTCATGGTCATCACGATGGTCCTGTCCGTCGCGGCGCTGGCCGTCCACCTTGGCGTGGCCGGCGGACGCGCCCTCGCGATCGCGATCGCGTGCGGCGCCGCCGTGGGTCTCCTGGCCTCGTTCCACGCCTACACGTTCATCGTCGCGGTCTACTTCCTGACGATCATCGTCAGCTCCCACGCCCTGGTGTCGGGCCGGCTGCGGCGCTCCGCGATCGCGACCGCCGTCATCCTCGTCGCGGTGCTCGTGGCCGGTCCCTGGCTCGACGGCACCCTCGGACAGATCCCGATGTTCGGCCTCGGCCTGCTCGCGGCCGTGCCCGGCGCTGTCGCGGCGCTGCGCCGCATGCCCGGCGTGGTGCTCGGCTTCACCCTGGCCGTGCTGGCCTTCTCCGGTCCGTCGCTCGGCTGGCTCTTCTACGGCATCGCGTCCGGCGACGAGTTCCTCTCGTTCCGCACCGTGACCACCAACGACCTCAGCGTGGCCATGCCGGTCACGCTCCTGGCATCCCTCCCGGTCCTGCTCCCCCTGCTCCTGCTGCTGGCGATCTCCCGACGCCGTCGCGACGACGTCAGCACCGCGGCGTTGCTCGGCGCGCTCGCCAGCTGGATCCTGCTGGCGACCAACGACCTGTGGGGGCCCGACGCCGAGCCCTACCGGTTCTGGATCGACTGCTACGCCGTGACCGCCATCGTGGTCGTCCTGGTGCTCGGTCGCCTCGTGGGCGGACGGACGGCTGCGGCGACCCCGACCGGCGACGCCCCCGCGACCGGGGACACTCCGGCCTCGGGGAGGTACTCGCGGTTCGAGCGACCCGCCACGATCGGTGCGGCCGTCGTGTGCGCGGCCGTCATCGCCGTCTCCTTCGCCGACATCGTGGAGTACCAGAACGACCCCCGCATGCTCGAGGCGTACGACCCGCACCTGTCCCGCGAGACGGCGATCGGCGACATCGGTCGCGAGGCGTCGGAACGCGATCCCGAGGGCCTCGTCACGGCCGACCCCTGCGTCGACCTGCGGACCCTGAAGATCAACAGCGGCGCGCGGGTCGCCAACTACCACCTGGGCATGGCCTGGCCCGACGACAAGGAGAGCATCGACGACGTGCTCGACGCGCGCAACGACAGTGAGATCGATGCCGCCGCGATGCGCGCCAGCGACACCCGCTGGATCGTGGTCGACATGAACTGCCAGTACGCCTGGCAGGACGATCCTGAGCTCGAGCTGGTCGACACGGCGTCGTGGGATGCTGGGGTGATCGGTCTCTACCGGCTGGACCCCTGAGGTCACGGCCGCAGCGACCGTCCCGTGAGGTAGCCTCGATCGGCGCCCTCGACCCGTTCCCCGACCCATCGGAACCCATGAACGCAGCAGCAGAATCCTCCGACGCGCCCCAGCTCTCGGTCGTCGTCCCCGCGTACAACAACGGTCGTTACATCGGCGAGACGATCGAGTCGATCCTCCAGCAGGAGGGCGTCGACCTGGAGCTGATCGTCGCGGACCACACCTCCGCCGACGACACGCGCGCGGTCGTGGAGACGTACCTCGACGACCCGCGGGTCACGCTCCTCGACACGCCCGCCGGTGGTGGGGCCCCGGCGAACTGGGGCCGGGTCACCGACGAGGCCACCGGCACCTACGTCAAGCTCGTGTGCGGTGACGACATCCTCCGTCCCGGCGTCCTGGCCCGCCAGGTCGCCCTGCTGGAGTCCCGGCCCGGCGCGGTCCTCACGGCGTGCCGACGCGACGTCATCGACGCGTCCGGTCGCACGCTGATCGCCGGCCGCGGCCTGCAGGGGCTCGATCGCCCCATGCCCGGTCGCGATGCCGTCCGCCAGTGCGTGCGGGCGGGCATCAACCCCTTCGGCGAGCCCGCCTCGGTCACGATGCGCCGCGACGCGCTCGAGCAGGCCGGCGGCTGGTTCCCCGACTTCCCGTACCTCATCGACCAGGCGTCGTACGCCCGCGTGCTGCTGCTCGGTGACTTCGTCCCCGACGACGAGGTCGGCGCCACGTTCCGCATGAGCAACGAGCAGTGGAGCGTCGCCCTGGTCAAGGACCAGTCGAGCCAGGCGCACGGCTTCCACCGCTGGATGCACGAGCACCACCCCGAGACGGTGTCGGCCTCCGACGTCCGCATCGGCAACCTCCGCGCCTCCCTGGCGGCCCGGGCCCGACGCCTCGCGTACGCCGTGCTGCAGAGGAGGATGCGATGACCGTCCCCGTCGGAGCGACGCCCGACGTCCACCGGGTGTCGATCGTGATCCCGGTCTACAAGGGCGAGCAGACCCTGCCGGGGCTGCTCGACGAGATCGATCCCTTCACGACCGAGTTCACCACGGCCGACGGTCACCGCGCCGTGGTGACCGAGGTGATCCTGAGCCACGACAACGGACCCGACCAGTCCGACCGCGTCATCCGCGAGATCAGCGTGCGCCTCCCGTACGTCAAGCCGGTCTGGCTCAGCCGCAACTTCGGGCAGCACGCGGCGACGCTGGCCGGCATCGCGTCGTCCGGCGGGGACTGGGTCGTCACGATGGATGAGGACGGCCAGCACGATCCGGCCTTCATCGGCAGCCTCCTCGACACCGCGCTGCGCGAGCGCGCCCAGGTCGTCTACGCCCGGCCCGACAACCTGCCGCCCCACGGCTTCGTGCGCAACACCGCCTCGAAGTCGGCCAAGCGCATCCTCGAGTCGATCTTCGGTGGTGGCAACGCCTCCGCCTTCAACAGCTTCCGCCTCGTGATCGGTGACGTCGCCCGCAGCGTCGCGGCCTACTCGGGCAACGGCGTCTACCTCGACGTCGCGCTGGGCTGGATCGCCCGTCCGGCCGTCACGTCCCCGGTGGTGCTGCGCGACGAGGGCGGCCGTGGCAGCGGCTACTCCTACCGCAGCCTGATGGCGCACTTCCTGCGCATGGTGCTCACGTCCGGCACCCGGGGCCTCCGTCTGGTCACGGTGGTCGGTGCTCTGTTCGCACTCACGGGCCTGCTCTTCGCGATCTACGTCGTCGTCAGCCGGCTCACCGGCGACGTCGACGCCGAGGGCTGGACGTCGATCATGGTGCTGCTCTCGCTGGGCACCGGCGCGATCCTCATGGCGCTCGGCATCGTGGCCGAGTACCTCGGGGTGGCCGTCAACGCGGCCCTCGGCAAGCCGTCGTACCTCATCGTGCGCGACCCGGAGAGCGGGCCGCTCGGGCGCCGGCTGCCCGGGACCGGCGACTCCACCACCCCATGACCGCTCGGTGGGTCATCGGCCACGGCCTCCTGGGCCGTGCGGTCCACGACGCCGCCGCGCACCCGCCGATGGCCGTGCCGGTGCGCTGGATCGACGCGGACGAGGCGGTCGCCGACCTCGCCGCGGGCCTCGACCTCCTGGCCGAGGCCGCGGACGGCGGGCCGTGGGAGATCTCCTGGTGCGCCGGCCGGGGTGTCACCTCCTCGCCCCGCGACCAGCTCGAGGCCGAGGTCGCGGTGTTCCGTCGCTTCATGGCTGCGCTCGCCGACCACGAGCTCGACGCCACGCAGGGCCGGCTCTTCCTCGCCTCGTCGGTCGGCGGCGTCTACGCGGGCAGCGGGGCCGCTCCCTTCACCGAGTCCACGGAGCCCCGGCCCGTCTCGGCCTACGGCGAGGCCAAGTTCGCGATGGAGGAGATCGTCACGACGACGTCGCGACAGACGGGCCTGCGCTCCTTCATCGGACGCATCACCAACCTGTACGGACCGGCGCAGGACCTCTCCAAGGGGCAGGGCCTCATCTCGGTCATCGTCGCCAGCCACGTGCTGCGGCGACCCGCCACGATCTACGTGTCCCTCGACACCCTGCGCGACTACCTCTACGCCGACGACTGCGGCGCCATGGTCGTCGCCGGGCTGGAGCGCCTCGAGCGCGAGCCCGCGGGCACCACTGTCGTCAAGATCCTGGGGTCCATGACGCCGTGGTCGATCGGGGCCATCCTCGGCGAGGCCGGACGCATCCATCGCCTGCGCGCACCGATCGTGTCGGGCCAGGGGCCCATCACCCACACCGCCGGGCAGTCCCGCGATCTCCGGGTCCGCTCGGAGGTGTGGGTCGAGCTCGACGCGCTCGCCCGCACGACCCTGCCGGAGGGCCTCGACGCCCTGCACCGGGCCCAGATGGGCGAGCTCATGGCGCACGGCGCGCCGTTCGGCTGACGACCGCGCGCGAGGTCAGTCGGCCTGCGAGGCCGGCTCGCGCCGGCGCACACGGTGCGTGACGGACCACACCAGCCCCAGCACCGCGGCCAGCACGACGCTCGCCAGCTCGACGGGCCAGCCCGGCGGACGGAAGGTCACGGTGACCTCGTCGCCGACCTGGTCGGCCGAGACCTCGACGGTCAGCAGGTAGCCCTGGGTCGCGTCGACCTCCCGCGCACCGTCGACCCCGTAGCCGGGCCAGTCGATGCGGCTGAGCACGACCTCGCCGGCGTCGCCCTCGACCTCGTCGACCGTGAACGTGACCTCCGTGTCACGCACGTCGACGTCCGACACCTCGACACCGTCGGTGCGGGTCACGCCACCGGCCGGGGCGACGGGGTCGTCGCGCCGCACGGTCCAGGTGTAGGTGCCCGAGTCGTCGAGCGTCCACCCGTCCGGGGCCACCTCGGGCGGGTCGAGGTCGTCGCGCAGCACGATGACGGTGTTCAGGTGCATGTCGTCGGCCATCGTGGTGCCACCCACCTGGGGGGTGAACAGCTCGAAGTAGGCATCGGGACACGTGACGCCCCGCAGGTCGATGCAGAGGCGGTCGACCAGCGTGCGCAGGGGCAGCACGGTGTACACGTTCGGCGAGTCGACGTCGGTGACGTGCCACATGTTGGCCAGCAGCACCTCGCTCCAGGGACCGGGGTCGGCCTGCAGCGTGTACAGGTCGCCGACGGCGAACACCCCGGTGTCGACGTCGTCGGTGACCGACTGGATCTCCTCGACCGAACGGGGCGGCTTGAAGTCGCCGAGCGGAGCGGTGCGCGCGAGCTGCACCTGGGCCCCCAACAGGATCGTGGTGGCGACCAGGGAGATGGCCACGGCCCACGGCACGGCACGCTCGCGGGAGACCCGTGAACCGACCTTGAGCACCGCCACGACCGCGACGATCTGCAGCGCGCCGCCGATCGCCAGCCACCGCATGTTGTCGGGCTGGGCCGACCACGCCAGCCACAGCGACAGCGACGTGGCGCCCACGACGACGAGGACGTTCCTGCGGGTCGCGTGCCGCGGCCAACCACGGGTGGCCAGGACGGCGAACGCCACGGCCAGGCACACGACGAGGTACGGCAGCATCCGAGCCGGGTAGCGGAGCGGTCCGACGACGCTGGGCCCGAGGACCATCGCCAGCGTCAGCAGGCCCACCACCCCGGGGACGACGAGGTGTCGCCACTCCCGCCGGACGGCCGGGACCAGGACGAGCAGGAGCGGCAGGAACCAGCCCAGGTACTGGATCGGCACGGGCGCGATGGGGCCCCAGTAGCCGGCGACGCTGGACAGGCCGGTGGCGCTCGCACCGGTCGCGAGGTCCCCCAGGTCCATGCCCAGGAACTGGTCGTTGGCGATGCCCGAGCCTGCACGCACCGTGACCGGCGCGGTGAGGACGCCCGGCAGGTAGACGAAGATCGTCAGCAGGCCGCTGTAGGCGCCGAGCCCGAGGACACGGACGACCCGCGCGCGGTCGCGGGCGGTCCACGCGGCCTCGACCAGCAGCGCGACGAACAGGAAGATCAGGGCGATCACGGCGAACACGTAGCCCGAGGCGATCAGCAGGTAGGCGGTCACGAAGTAGGCCCACGGGTTGCGACCGTGGTCGAGGTGGCGCCGCAGCATCCACCAGGTCAGGACGAACAGGCCGACGCTCTGCAGGCCGGTGACCCAGGACGGGGCGTCCATGTAGAGGGTCTGCCCGCCGACCGCAGCGCTCGCACCCGCCAGCGCCGACCAGGGGGCCGAGGCTCCGTACGACCGCGCGAGCCCGAACGCTGCCGTCTGCAGCAGCAGGAGGAACACGATCTTGACCAGCGTCGTGAACACCGCCGGGTTGTCGAGCACGTGACTCGAGACGCCCACCAGCCACGAGAGCGGACTCCACATGCCCCACTGCTGCTCCGCGAGGTAGTTGCCGCCCTGCCAGGACCCCGGGTCGAGGATCGTCCACTCGCCCGACCGGATCTGCCGGCCCAGCTCGTACCAGGCGCCGAACGAGCCGAGCTGGCTGTCGTCCCAGAAGAAGTAGTGCCGGGTCTCGGCGATGCGCTCGAGCGCCACCACCATGACGGTCAGCGCCGAGGCGAACCACCACGCGAGGCTGTGCCACCGAGGCGACGGCGGGGCTGCGGTGTCGTCGCCGTCGACGTCCGCATCGCTGGTCGAGGTCACACGCAAGGGTACGTCCGCCGGTGCGCTCACCAAGGGACGTGGCGGGGCTTCAGCTCGGCCCTGGTCGGTTCGGGGTACCGGATCGGCGGGTTGAACGACACGCCGCGCAGGTACTGGCGGAACATCCGCAGCCGCAGCCGCCACGGGACCTTGCCCCGGCGGAAGTTGACCGCGATCCGCAGGCCGAACTCGACCCAGCGGACGACGCTCTGGTGGTGCAGGAGCCACGAGGACTCGTTGCGGATGCCGTGCGCGAACTTCCACGCGTTCGCCGAGTCGACCATCGAGAAGTTGACGCCCCGGTTGTCGCCCATGTCGTGCACCACGACGCTGTCGAGGACCTGGACGCCCGGGCACCGGTCGGTCAGGCGCAGCGTGTACTCACGGTCGTCGAACCAGATGAAGTACTCGGCGTACGGGAGCCCGTGCTCGGCGATGACCCACCGCGGGACGAGGACGGACACGAACGAGCACGCCGTGACCATGACGTTGCGCTGGTCCCGAACGAGCAGGCGTCCCCAGTCCCAGGTCGTGACCGGGTTGTTCATCTCGCAGATCGACCCGTCGGTGTAGGTCACGACCGAGCAGGAGAACGGCACCTCGGGCCCCAGCTCGCGCACCGCGGCGTCGAGGCCGTCGACCAGGTGATGCAGCGCGTCGGGCTCGGCGTAGCAGTCGTCGTCCATGATCCAGACGTGGTCGGCGCCCAGCTCGTAGCCCTCGGACATGCCGCGCGCGAACCCACCGGCGCCGCCGGCGTTCTCGGTCATCGAGACGACGTGCAGCGGCACGGTCGTCTCCAGCCCGGACAGCCAGGCTCCGGTGCCGTCGGTCGAGGCGTTGTCGACCACGACGATCCACGCCGGAGCCAACGACTGGGCCTCGAGCCGCGCGATGACGGTCTTGAGCTTCTCCAGGCGGTTGAACGTCACCACGACGGCCGCAACCTTCACCACGACGACACCAACTCCTCGAACCAGTCACCCGCGGACGGGAGCGCGAGCAGGGCCCGCTCCGCGGCCCGCTCACTCTCCCACAGACGTCGTCGCGCCCCCTCGTCGTCGACGTACCGCAGGGCGATCTCGGCGATCTGGCGCACCGCGCGGTGCGCGTTGCGCGAGGCCAACGCCTCGGCCGGCACGAGGTTCGCCTGCGCACCGACGTCGGTCGAGACGACCGGGGTGCCGTGGGCGATCGCCTCCAACGTGGTCAACGTCAGACCCTCGTTGTGCGAGGTGATCGCGAGCAGGTCGGCGTCGTCGAGCGTGCGCGAGACGGGCACGGACTCGTCGCGGCGCTCCAGGACGTCCTCGAGCCCCGCGGCGCTCACCAGGTCGGTGACCCACTGGTTGAGCTCACCGTGCCCGTGCATGATGAACCGCACGTCGGGTCGGGTCCGGTGGATGCGGGCCGCCGTCTCCACGAAGACCTCGGGCGCCTTCTGGCGGGCGAGGCGTCCGACGAAGGCCACCGTGAACGGGCGGTCGGGCGAGCGCTCCCCGAAGACCGCCTCCGCCTCGTGGTCGACGGTGAGGCCACCGAGCGGTGCCATGACGACCCGCTCCGCCGGGATCTCCTGCACGCCGGTCATCCAGCGCTCCAGGGCCGGTGAGATGACGTGGTGGAGGTCGATGTAGTCGGTGGCCTTGGCGGACGAGGCGGGGTAGCCGCCTCCCCGGAACTCCAGGATGTGGGTCGTGTCGACGACCGGGAGACCGGGACGACTGCGCTTCAGGAACGGCAGCCGGTCGTAGAGCCACTGGCTGTGGTGGACCACGACGCCACGCAGGTCGACGTTCTCGAGCAGCGCCCGCAGGAGCTGCTCGCTGCCGGGCGTCTGGCTGAGGTAGGTGGCCTCCGAGAGTGGCAGCAGCAGGGCGCCGTCGAGCTCCGGGCGGGTGATGAGCTCGTGGTGGGAGTCACGCGACGTCAGCACGATCGGCTGCAGGCCCGCCTCCCGCACCAGGCGCACGGTCTCGAACGCCCAGCGCTCGGCGCCCCCCATCTCGAACCAGTGCATGCCGATCAGGACGGCGCGGGGGGCGTCCTGCGGCGCCGCGCCGGCGGGGTGCATCCGCGCACCGGCAAAGGCCGTGCCGGGAGCGAACAGGGTGTCGTCGCCCATGCGCTTGACCCGGGTGCGGATGGGTCGCATGTGCCGCACCAGCTCGGCGTCGCGGATCTCGTCGTACACCAGCGGGGCGGCCACCCTCAGGCGCTTGAGCACGCGCCCCCGCAGGTCACCGGGCGCGAAGAACTCCGGGCGGGCGGCCGCGGTCTCGTCGGAGGAGATCATGACGTGCCGCGTGGTCGAGGCCAGCAGGACGTCCTGACGCGCGTCGACCACCTCGGCCGGGGTGGCGCTGACCGCCGACCGGACCCGGATCGTGGCGCGGCGACGTCGGTACAGCCGGGACCGGCCGTCGAACGTGCGGTCGTCAGTGGTGCGTGGCGTGTAGTCGCTGAACGGCGCGTAGACGTGCACCGTGAGGTCGAGCCCCGGGGTCGTGAGGACGTGCACGTTGACGGCCCCGACGAGGATCCGACGCTCTCGTTCACTCAGGTCGCCGAGCGCCTGGTCGTCCTCGATCACCGTGAACGCGCAAGGCTGTCCCAGATAGGTGCTGAACATGGTGTCGGGTGCCTTGTGATGTCGAGGTCGAGGGCTCGCGGAGGAGCCTAACAGTCGGTCCGACACCCTTGAGGAACCCCGGCGACCCGCAGGGAGCAGGCGCCTCGACTGCTAAGGTGGCGCGCATGAGTCACCCCGAACAGCTGGGCTTTTTCCGTGCCGTCGCCGCTGCGAACACGAGCGTCGTCGACGGCGCGGCGATCCTCGAGATCGGCTCCTACGACGTCAACGGCAACATCCGTGAGATCTTCGCCGGCCACCGCTCGTACACCGGTGTCGACCTGGTCGAGGGCCCCAACGTCGACGTCGTCACCTACGGCCACGAGTTCGAGGCCGAGCCCGGCAGCTTCGACCTGGCGATCTCGGGCGAGTGCTTCGAGCACGACCAGCACTGGCAGGAGTCGTTCACCAACATGGCGACGCTCGTCCGCCCCGGTGGGCTCGTCGCCTTCACGTGCGCCTCCTGGGGTCGCCCCGAGCACGGCACGACCCGCTCGGACCGCACGCTGAGCCCGGGCACGCAGCACGAGGGCCTCGACTACTACCGCAACCTGCGCGAGTCGGACTTCCTCGAGGCGGGCCTCCCGCTCGACGAGTGGTTCAGCTCCTGGAAGTTCTGGTACCTGCCGACGTCGATGGACCTCTACTTCGCGGGCGTCCGACGTGGTGACGCCGCCGACAAGCCCACCGCGGTGTTCCCGCGCGAGGCCGACGTGGCCGCGCTGCGCGAGATCATGCCGCTGACGCACAAGATCGCTCGCCTCCCGCTCATCGCCCTCAAGCGCGTGCTGCCGCACGACCGCTACCAGGACGTCATCCGCTTCTACTGGCTGCCGCTCTTCCGGCTGCAGCAGAAGGTCACCGGCGGATCCTTCGAGCGTCACGAGCGCACCGCGATCAACTGATCGACCGAGCGCACCGCGATCAACTGATCGACCGAGCGCACCGCGATCACCTGATCGACCGAGCGCACCGCGATCACCTGATCGATGGGGCGCGGCGCGTCAGGCGTCGTCGGCCGGGGCCTTCGTGCGCCGGAACGAGAACGAGCTGTGCCCGGTGTAGGAGATCAGCGTCGTCACCATGACGACGAAGAGCTGCCCCAGGAGCGGTGGCATGCCGAACACCTCGACGAACACCGGCAGCAGCACGAGGTTGACCGCGAGTGCGCCCAGGTAGACCGACTCGAACCGCGCGAGGTCCAGCAGCACCTGCCCCCGGACCCGGAAGACCAGGCGCCGGTAGAGCACGAAGGCGCACAGGACGCTCAGGACGTGCGTCATCAGCACGCTGATGAGGTAGCCCCAGCGCCCCTCGCCGAGCCACAGGAACAGGATGAACCAGGCGTAGCCCACGCCGGTGTTCACGAGGCCGACCAGGATGAACGCGATGCGTCGGTCGCTGACGAGCCGCAGGAGCGGCCCGTCGGGGCCCCTCATCCCCGCGATGACCTCGTCCGGGCCGGCGCCGTTCTCGGTGATGTCCGGCTCCTCGCGATGGTGGTGGGCGGCCCCCGACCCGTGGGAGCGCTTCGTCACGGTACCAGCGTGGCCACGCGTGCCTGGTCGAGCTCGCCGACCCAGGCCGGCATGCCCGCAGCGGTCGCCTCGGGCTGCGTCGGGTAGGTCGTTCCCGTCGTGAACGTCCTCAGCAGTCCCCAGGGCGAACCGGCGCTGGAGCGGAACCAGGCGGTCATCGCAGGTCCTCGCGGTGCCGCCGCGAGGAGCTCGTCGCTCACCGGCGTCGACGCCAGGCACGACCCGACCCACACGGTGACCGTGGCGCAGTCCGGGAACGGGTGCACCGCGCCGCCCTCGATGCGGGCGATGAAGCCGGCTCCGGTGCCGCGCAGGACCGAGCCGGTCGTGCCCTTCTCGGCGAGCGCCGCGACGGTCGCGTCCGGCACCACCACGGCAGGCCCGAACACGCTGCTGAGCCGCACGTACTCGCCGTAGTCGGCGAGCTTCCAGCGTGCCGACCCGTCGCGCAGGAACACGGTGGGCGAGCTCTGCGACCGCACCAGCGGGGCGACGGCGGGTCGCTTGACCAGGCCGGCGTACGTGGCGGCGTCCATCTCGGCGACCCAGGAGGGGATACCGGCGGCGACGACGGCCGACCAGCTCGCGTACATCTGCGCCACGCCCGGTCCGACGAGCTGGGCCCGAGTGGGTGAGGACTCGACCGCGAACCAGCGGCTCATGGGGGCTCCCGGCGAGCCCGCGGACATCGTGTCGGCCGAGACCGTGGTGGCGCCGGAGCATGACCCGACCCAGGCCGCCACGGTGGCGCAGTCCGGGTACGGGTGCCACTGGCCGCCACCGGCCGCCGCGATGTAGCCGGTGCTGGCGTTGCGCAGCGTGGAGCCCGTGGTCCCCTGCTGGGCCAGCCCGTCGACGTACGCCGCGGGGGTCACGACGGACGGGCCGAAGATCGACGCCAGCTGCTTGTACGCCAGGCCGGACGAGAGCTTCCACCGTCGACCCTGGTCGGCGAGGTAGACGTCGGGCGACGTCGTGGTGTGCACCAGGGTCGCCGACGCGACCGGCTGGGGCGTGCGGGTCGCGTAGGTCGTCGGATCCATCGTGGCGACCCAGGCCGGCATGCCCTTCGACCTCGCCGCGACGGCGTCGACGTAGGGCCGGGCCGAGGTGGGCGAGAGCAGCTGGACGAACGCCTCGGGCGACTCCACGTGGGCGAAGGCGCTCATGGCCTCCCCGCTGCGGAAGCGCAGCATCGTCGAGGACGACAGGTTCGTGGCGCCGTCGCACCGGCCCACCCACAGGGTGACGACCGCGCAGCTCGGGTACGGGTGCGCGACGCCGCGCTCGACGTAGGCGATGTAGCCCGTCGAGGAGTTGCGCACGGAGTTGCCCACGACCCCGGCGTCGACCAGGGCCCCGAAGTCGGCGGCACTGATCGTGCTGACCGTGCCGAACGCGGGCAGCAGGTCGACGTAGGAGTCGTAGCCGCTGAGCCGGTACCGGCGGCCCGCGTCGGTGAGGTAGATGTCCGGAGAGCTCGCGGTCTTGACCAGGTCGCCGGTGGCCTGCGCCGTGCCGAACCACTCCGTGAAGTACCGGTGGAAGTTGCGGTTGCCGTACGACGAGCAGGCGTCGCCGGTCCCCGCGCCGGCGGCCAGGGACGCGGCGTTGGGCTGGTACGGCGTGTAGTAGTACAGGTTCGCAGTGGCCTGGTTCTCGATGTAGACCGGAGCGCCGCCGCACGCCGCGTTCGGGTGGTAGCGCACCGTCACGGTGCTGCCCGGGCGGTACCAGGTGTAGCGACCGCTGCGCTCGTAGACGCGCATCTGACGGATGCCGGCGTAGACCTGGTTGGCGAAGCCGTAGTACTGCGCGTCGCAGGCCGAGGTGTCCGGACATCCCATGCCCATCGCGGCGCGGTACCGGGCGTCGGTGGGCGGCGTCGACGACGTCACGAGTCCCTGCTCCTTCTGGAGCATCACGAGGATGACCTGCGGGTTGATGCCGCAGGACTGGGCGACTTTGTAGATGATCGCGGCGGCCCGCTCGGCCCCCGGCGCCGGGTACCCGGCGCAGTACTGGTCCGCGGCCTTGCCGACCGAGGTGAAGTTGATGTTCTTGAGGCACCACGCGCCGGTGCAGCGTGCTCCCTTGGTGTCGAGGAAGGCCTGGATCTGCGCGACGCTCATCGTCGTCGGGTTGAAGAACACCGCGTCGCTGATGATCTGGCCGGGCCGGAACTGGGAGTTGTCGATCGCGTCGGCCTCGGGGGTGCGCACCAGGCTCACCGCGGCGACCAGCCCGCTGAGCACCATGACTCCCGCGAGGAACATCCGCGCGGAACGGTGCGCGACGGCACGCCTGTGACGGGAGGGGTTGCTGCGACGCATGGGAGTCAGTATGCGGCAGACCTGGGCCGGTGTCTGCCAGACCTTGACGACCGGGCGCTCGACCGGCTCAGGCCGCGTCGACTGCAACCGGCTCGTCGCGAGCCCGGCGCAGCCGCGGGACCACCGCCGCACCCACGGTCCAGGCGAGGGCCAGGACCACCGCGGCGATCCCCGCACCGACCTCGACGGCCCACCCCGGCGGACGGAACGACACGACGACCTCACGACCGGTCGACCCCGCCTCGAGGTCGACGGTCAGCAGGAAGTCGCGCTCGGGAGTGGCGAGGGCCGCGGGCCCGGAGACGCGGTACCCGGGCCAGTCGAGCCTCGACAGGACCACCCGTCCGCCTGCGGCGTCGACGTCGTCGACCTGCAGCACGACCTCGCTGCCGGTCTGCCGCACGACCGACACCTCGGCCCCCTCGGCGCGCAGGACCCCACCGGCGCGTTCCACCGGGACGTCACGACGCACGATCCACGTGGCGTCACCGGTCTCGAGCGACCAGCCCGCCGGCGGCACGGGGCGGGTCGTGATGCCGTCGCGCACGACGACGATCGTGTTGACGAGCAGCTCGTCGGCGAGCGGTCGGCCCTCGTCACCGGGCACGAGCACGGCGTCGTAGGCGTCGGCGCACGTCTCACCGCGAAAGCCCGCGCAGAACTGGTCGGCCAGCGCCGGGAAGCGCAGCACCGTGTAGACGCTCGACGAGTCCCAGCCGGTCAGGTACCAGGCGTTCGCGAAGACCGCCTCGTCGAAGCCGTCGGAGTCGGTGAGGGCGTGCCAGTCCCCCACCGTCAGGATGCCGTGCTCCCCGCCCGCCGCGAGATCGTCGTAGTCGTCGATCGACCCCGGGAGTCCGTGGTCAGGCATCGGCGACGTCGGCGCCTGCACCATCGTCATCGCGCTGAGCACGACGCCCACCGCCATCGCCGCGGCGGGGACGCGCAGCGGCCGGCTCGCGACGGGGCGGTCGGCCGACCACGACCGCATCACAAGCTCCTGCACGAACGCCTGCACCGCCGCACCCAGGAGGACCCAGTCGGCGTTGGCCGGGACCGCGGAGACCGCCAGCACGACGACGAGGCCGAGCAGCACCCGCACCAGGCGTCGTTCCGCGACCGTCCAGCTCCGCTCCGCGGCAGCCTTGGTCGCCAGCACGGCGAACATCAGCCCAAGGCCCAGCACGACGTACGGCTGCATGCGCAACGGGAACCGGAGCGGACCGAGGTCGCTGGGCGCCAGCAGCAGGAACAGGGAGCCGGCGGTCATGACGGCGACGGTGACCGGGACCGAGCGCCACGACCTCACGAGCAGGACCACGAGCAGCGGGAGGAACCAGCCGAGGTAGGCGACGGGCGAGGGCGCCAGGATCCCGTTGAACCACGTGACGGTCGGGAGCGCCGTGGCCAGCGACCCGACGGCGACGTCACCGAGATCGGTCGTCAGCAGCATCGTGTTGAGGATCCCGCGCTCCCGGCTGGTCACCGCCGCCGAGAGCAGGGCCGGGAGGAACACCAGCAGCGAGAGCAGGCCGCTGTAGACGCCGAGCAGCAGCACGCGGACGGTGCGTCCGCGTGGGTCGCGCCGCAGGACCGACTCCGCGAGCAGGACCGCGAACAGCAGCACGAGCATCAGCACCGGGGCCAGGTAGCCCAGCGTGATCATCAGGCCCGCGCTGAGGAAGTACGCGCCGGGTCCCCTGCCGTGCACCAGGTGTCGACGCAGGCCCCACCAGACCCAGGGCAGGAGCGCGGCGCCGTGCAGTCCCGTGATCCACGAGGTGGCGTCGACATAGGTCGTCTGGCCCGCCGTCGTGACGGTGAAGCCGACGACCGCGGCCCAGGCCGGCGAGGCCCCGAACGACCGCGCGAGCAGGAAGACCCCGCCAGCCATGACGGCCAGGAACGGGACCTTGGCCGCGATCGCGAGGAGCACGAGGTCGTCGGTGACGGTGCTGCCGAGGGAGACGACCCACATGATCGGGCTGAACAGCCCCCACTGACCCTCGGCGAGGTAGTTGCCGCCCTGCCAGGATCCCGGGTCGAGCAGGGTCACGTCCCCGTCGAGCAGCCGCTGTCCCTGGGCGTACCAGACGCCCGTGGCTCCGGCCTGGGTGTCGTCGGCGAAGAAGTAGCGTGCGTCACCGAGGACACGGGCCAGCCCCGTGCCCGCGGCCAGGACGCACGCCGTGAGGCACCACAGGAGGCTGGCGCGACGGGAGCGGGGACCCGACCCGGGTTCCGTCTCCGCTTCGCGCACGGCGTCACCCTACCGGGACGGCGCGCCCTCGTCCGGAGGTGACGTGGCCCGGCTGCCAGTGCGCACGGTCACCACGACGACGGCGACCAGGACCACGACCACGACGCCGATCAGCAGCCGGGCCTCGCCGTCGGTCCTCGTCAAGGACGCCACGACACCGGCGCCGATCGTGGTCCAGATCGTGGCCCAGAGGGCCGCTCCCGGGACCAGGCCGAGCAGGTACCGCGGCACCGTCATGCGGCACAACCCCGCCGCCAGGTTGATGACGGTCTGCGCCCCGACCGTCAGGAAGCTGAGCGTCACCGCCGGTGGGCCCCACCGGTCGACGCGAGCCGTCGCGGCCACGAGCCGGGGTCTCGGCTCACCGGTTCGCGCCGCTCCCGCTGCGATCAGCCGTCCGATCGCGAACGTCGACCCGGCGCGCAGCAGCACGATGGCGAACAGGGTCAACCAGGCCCAGACCCACGGCCAGGCACGGATCGACTCGAGGACGTCGTTCACGGGAGCAGCCGTTCGAGCACCAGGGCGTCGGCACCACCGGCGTAGTAGCGGCGGCGGCGGTGGATCTCGCGGAATCCCGTCGCGGCGTACAGGGCCCGAGCAGCAGTGTTCGGCTCCGCCACCTCGAGCAGCACCCGGGTGGCCCCGGCCGCGCCCGCGCTCCGCAGCACGTCGTCGACCAGGGCGTGGCCCAGGCCGCGTCCCCGGGCGGACGGCTCGACCGCGACACGCAGGAGGTCGGCGGTCTCGGCCACGACGGAGGTCGACGACCACCCCAGGACCCCACCTGCACCGGCGGCCACCCGGACGATCCGGTCGGGGGCCCCGAGCTCGGCGGCGACGGAGTCCGGGCCCCACGGCTCGTCGAAGCAGGCCTGCTCCAGCGCCACGACTGCGGCGAAGTCGTGACCGGTCGCGGCGCGCGGCCGGAGGACCGGGACCGGGCCGAGGCTCATCGTCCGGCGATCGGCACGGCGTCGGGCCGCCGCAGGTACAACGGCTCGAGCGGCAGGACCTCGACGACCCCGTCGACGACGGCCGAGGCGAGCACGGCGGCCGCGGGGTCGACCGGACCCCGAGACCCGCCGAGCACCTCGGCGTGGACGTCGGCGCCGCGACCCACGACCGGAAGGCCCGCGAAGCGCTCGGCGACGACGATGGGGAGGTCGACCGCGGGTCCTTCGAGCCGGCGCCCGTCGGCCGCGTAGCGCGCCCAGTAGACCTCGCGGCGCCGTGCGTCGGTGGCGACGACGAACTCCTGCCCGAGCCCGGCGGCAGCCTCGACGGCGAGGACGTCCAGCGTGCAGACGCCGTGGGTGCGCAGGCCGAGGGTCGCCCCGAGCGTCAGTGCCGTCACGACGCCCACCCGCAGGCCCGTGAAGGGGCCGGGACCGACGCCGACCGCGACGTCGGTGAGGTCGGCCGGCACCAGCCCGGCCTGCGCCAGGGCCTCGCGGATCGACGGGGCGAGCTGCTCGCCGTGCGCCGTGGCGCCCTCACCGCCCGCCTGGCCGACGACGGACGTGCCGTCGTGCACGGCGACCGTGATCGCCGGAGTGGCGGTGTCGAAGGCGAGCAGGAGCACGGGCCGAGCCTACAAGCGGACCCGATCCACCCCGCTGGCTGAGGTGTGAAGGCGCTCTGGCGCCCGAACCTCGAAGCCCCTCGCCTCAGCTCGTGGCGCCGTCCAGCAGGGTTGAGCGGAGCGGCACGCGGAGCCAGCGCGCCCCGTAGGACCGGACTGTGATGACGCGCGACTCGGCCAGGTCGTCGGCCTCCCCCGCCGCGACCCCCAGCGGGTCGCGCGTGCCGACGGGGTCACCGGGCCGCGCATGGCGTCGCTCGAGGTGCACGTGCAGGCGGTCGGGCGCGAGCTGCTCGGCCAGTCCCTGGCCCCACTCCACGACCGTGACCGAGTCGGCCACCGAGGCGTCGAGGTCGAGGTCGTCGAGCTCGGCCGCCGAGCCGAGGCGGTAGGCGTCGACGTGCACGAGCGCCGGTCCCTCGGCGACTGAAGGATGGGTGCGGGCGATGACGAACGTCGGGGACGTGACCGGCCCCCGGACGTCGAGCCCCTCGGCGAGGCCCTGGGTGAAGGTGGTCTTGCCGGCACCGAGATCGCCCGACAGCACCAGCAGGTCGCCGGCCTGCAGCAGCGTGGCGAGACGGCCGGCCAGCGCCTGCGTGTCCTCCGGCGTGTGCGTCTCGCGCGCGAGCCAGAGCGTCTTGCCGAACTCGAGCAGCTTCGCGTCGCCCTGGTCGGCGATCCGCAGGTACTTGCGGCGCTCCCAGAAGCGCACGGTGTCGGGCAGCTCGGACCGCACGTGCAACCAGATGCCGTCCTTGCCCCGTTCCTCGGCGGTGTCCTCGGCGACGCCGACCATGGCCGAGGCCACGCCACGCGACTGGATCTCCGGGTCGACCGCGACCCGGCGCAGCCCCAGGAGGCCCGGGCGGGACTCGTCGAAGAGCAGGGCGCCCATGGGACGGCCGCGCCGCTCGACGAGCAGTCCGCCGGAGGTCTCGAGGGACGCACGCACGTTCTCCGCGGTCTCGTCGGGCGCGGTGCTGGGCGGATCGAGGGCGGGGCGGGCCGAGAACGACCGCCGGATGATGTCGGCGATCGTCTCGGCGTGCTCCGGGCCCGCCTCGATGACGTCGAGGGCATGCAAGGAGACCATCAGCCCACCTGGCCGATCAGGTCGTCGATCGCGTCATCGACCTCACGCGGCTTCTCGAGCATCACCATGTGGCCGGCGCCCTCCACGAGCACGAGCCGTGCCCCGTCGATCGCCTCGGCCAGGCGACGGCTGTGCTTCGGCGGGGTCAGGAGGTCGGCCGTGCCACACACGACCGTGACCGGGACGTCGGCGAGCGTCGAGAGCGCCTCGAACAGGTCGAGCGACGGGAAGTTCGGGTAGAAGTCGACCACGACGCGCGACGGGGCGCGGGCGATCATCTCGTCGACCATCGCCGCGCGGGCCGGGTCGGCGTCGGGTCCGACGGCCCAGCGACGAATCACGGACTCGCTGTTGAACGCCCGGCCCCAGTCGAGCACCGGGCCGGCGCGGCGCACGAGCCAGGCCATGCGCTCCAGGGCTGGGGTGCCGCGCATGAGCCTGCCGGCGCTGGTGCCCACGAGCGCGACGCCGACGACGGTGCCGCCGAAGAGCTCGGGATGGTCGGCCGCGAGCTGCATCGTGGCCATGCCGCCCATCGAGTGACCCACGACGACGACCCGGCCCTTGCCGTGCTCCCGGATCACCCGGGCGAGGTCGTCGGCGAGGTGGGCCAGCGAGGAGCCCGTCGCCGACGACGCACCCGAGGCGCCGTGGCCCCGCTGGTCGACGAAGACCAGCCGGGCGCTGCCGCGCAGGTGCAGGCGCTGGAAGTGCCACGTGTCCTGGTCGCACATCCAGCCGTGCACGAACACGATCGTGAGGTCGGCGTCGCCGTCGGGGTCGGGCTCGTCGACCTCGACGTTGATCGCGACGCCGTCGGCGGCCTCGACGGTGTACCGGTCGCCGCGCACCGAGCCGAAGGGCGCGTCGCCCCCCAGGTGGCGTCGACGCTGCACGATGCGCTGGCGCCGCAGGAGCGAGGCCGCGACACCGGCACCGGCGAAGGCGCCGGCCGTGATCGCCGCGGTCGTGATGCGCTTCATCGGGATCTCCCTGGATCTGCGGTGTGGGTGAGCTGGATGCGGCCGCCCAGTCCCGTGACGACCTCGTAGGCGATCGTGCCAGAGGCCTCGGCCCACTCGACCGCAGTGGGCTCGCCCGCGTCGCCCGGGCCGAAGAGCGTGACGACGTCGCCGCGGCCGGCGGGAAGGTCGCCGAGGTCGACGACCATCTGGTCCATGCAGATCGTGCCGACGACCGGCACGCGGTGGCCGTCGAACCAGGCGTGCGCGCGGCCGGTGGCGGCGCGGTGGACGCCCTCGCCGTAGCCGATCGGCACGAGTCCGAGGGTCGTCTCGCGGTCCGTGACGTGCCGGTAGCCGTAGGACACCCCCTGGCCCGCCGGCACGCGCTTGACCGCCGCGAGCCGCGCTCGCAGCGACATGACCGGGGTCAGCGGCACGTCGTGCGGCATCGCGGGGTCCGGCGGCAGGCCGTAGGTCGCGATCCCCGCGCGCACCAGGTCGAAGTGGGCGCTGGGCCGCGTCATGAGCGCCGCCGAGTTGGCCAGGTGCCGCAGGCCGGGCTCGAGGCCGGCGGCCCGGAGCTCGTCGACGGCCTCGCGGAAGCGGGCCTCCTGGGCGTCGTTCGCCGGGTGGTCGGGCTCGTCGCCGCAGGCCAGGTGTGACCAGACACCGGTGAGCCGCACGCCGTCGGCCGTGGCTCGCGCCGCAGCGGCGACGAGGTCGGACCACTGGTCCCCGAACGCGCCGTTGCGGCCCAGGCCCGTGTCGACCTTGAGCTGGATGCGCGGGACCTGGCTCGCGGCCAGGATCTCGCCGAGCTGCTCGGCCGACGAGGCCGTGACCTCCACGTCGTGGCGGGCTGCCGCGGCGAAGTCGGCGCCGGGCGCCGCCAGCCAGCACAGCAGCGGTCCCTCGTCGCCCGTGGCCCGCAGTGCGAGCGCCTCGTCGAGGGTCGCGACCCCGAGCCAGTCGGCCCCGGCCTCGCGGGCCGCCCGGGCGACGGGGGCCAGGCCGTGGCCGTAGGCATTCGCCTTGACCACGGCCATCAGCTGGGCACCGGGGGCGAGTGCCGCGAGCGTGCGGACGTTCTCGCGGTAGGCGTCGAGGTCGACCTCGGCCCACGCCTGTGGCACCGCCGCTCCCCGCGTCACCAGTCCCGCTCCCCCGTGAGGCGGCCACCGAGGAAGTCGGCGACGACCGTTGGCAGCGCCGACGCGACGCCGGAGGCCGTGACAGGCCCGCCGGGATTCGCCCGCACGGCCGCGGCGCCGTGCAGGAACGCGCCGACGGAGGCCGCGTCGAGCGGTGCGAGGCCCGACGCCAGCAGCGAACCCACGAAGCCCGAGAGGACGTCGCCCGAGCCGGCCGTGCCGAGCCAGGCGGTGCCCGAGAGGTTCACGCGCGACGCGCCGTCGGGGGCGACGACGACGGTGCGGCGCCCCTTGAGCAGGACCGTCGCTCCCCAGCGCTGCGCGGCCGTCCGGGCGTGGCCCCAGGGGTCGGCCTCCACCGTCGCCCGGTCGATCTGGAGCATCGTGGCGAGCTCACCGGCGTGCGGTGTGAGCACGACGCGGCCAGCCAGGCGGTCGGGGAGGTGCTGCAGGGCCGTGGCGTCCAGCACCGTCGGGACGTCGTCGTCGAGCGCCTCGGCGACGTGGACGGCCGTGTCGTCACCCCCGCCCGGTCCCACGACCCAGGCCTGCACGCGGCCGGCGCCGGCGACCACCTCGGGCGCCCGCAGCACGACCTGCTGCGCGACCTCGGCGTGACCCACGAACCGCAGGTAGCCGGCGGGTCCCGCCTGACCACCGGCGACCGCGAGGTGGGCGGCACCGGGGTAGCCGGGGGATCCGGCCCGCACGCCCAGCACGCCGCGCGAGTACTTGTGCGCGTCGCCGCGGGGCACGGCCGGTGCCAGCACGTGGGCGTCGGCCGTCGTGAGTGCCTCGACCGTCGGCGCACCGAGGTGCTCGTCGAGCCCGATCGGAACGAGGGTCACGCGGCCCGCGGCATCGGCGGCAGGGCCGACGAGGAGGCCGGGCTTGTGGGACCCGAACGTGACGGTGCGGTCGGCCACGAGGTGCGGGCCCGGCGCGGTGCCGTCGTCGACCCCGATCCCCGACGGCACGTCGACGGCCACCGTGAACGGACGGGCCCGGGCCTGCCACGCGGCCCACTCGGCCGCGCGACCCGTGAGCCCCGGGCGGGCCCCGATGCCGAGCACGCCGTCGACGACGACGGCGTGGCCGTCCGGCCGGTCGACCTCGCCCACACCCGCGGCACGGGCCGCGGCGAGGCCCGCCGCGTGGGCCCGTCCCGGGTCGAGCAGGCACAGGTTGGCCGGTCGTCCGGCGTCGCGCAGCCGCGCGGCGGCGAAGAGTGCGTCGCCCCCGTTGTTGCCGGGGCCCACGAGGAACACCGGTGTGCGCGCCGGGTCGAGCTCGTCGAGCAGGACGTCGGCCAGTGCGGCAGCAGCCTGCTGCATCAGGTCGTCCCAGCCGCGGGTCCTCGCGGCCGACTCCTCCGCGGCGCGGACGGCGGCCACGGCGTGGGCGCGGAGCACCGTCAGCCCGCCTCGGCGACCACGAAGGCGGTCGCGACAGGTCCGTCGTGCGCGATCGACAGGTGCAGCGACGTGATCCCGAGCTCGCGCACTCGCGACGCGGCCAGCTCCGACAGCTCGAACGACGGCGCACCGCGATCGTCGACCACGACCTCGATGTCGGTCCACGACAACCCCGACGGCGCGCGCAGGGCCTTCACGAAGGCCTCCTTGGCGGCGAACCGGCCGGCCATCGAGGTCAGGCTCAGCTCGCCCTCGGCCGGGGTGAGGATCCGTTGGCGCAGGGTGGGCGTGCGCTCGAGCGACTCCGCGAACCGTTCCAGGTCCACGACGTCGACCCCGACACCCACGATCGCCATGGGAAGCACCCTATCGCCGCGCCGCTCGCGAGAGAGTTTGTTGGTGGTCAGGAGAGAGTTTGTTGGTGGTCAGGAGAGAGTTTGTTGGTGGCCAAGCTCTGACGACGGCGCACCTGGCCTGCGGACCCTCTGGCTTACTCGACCGTGACGCTCTTGGCGAGGTTGCGGGGCTGGTCGACGTCGTGACCCATCTGCGCCGCGTACTCGCAGGCGAAGATCTGCAGCGGCACGGTGGCCACGAGGGGCTGCAGCAGCGTCGGCACCCTGGGCAGGCGGATGAGGTGGTCGGCGTACGGCACGACGCTGTCGTCGCCGTCCTCGGCCAGCACGATCGTGCGGGCGCCGCGGGCCCGGACCTCCTGGATGTTGCTCACGACCTTCTCGTGCACCTCGCCCCGACCGGGCGGCGGGACGACGACGAAGACCGGCACGCCCTCCTCGATGACCGCGATGGGGCCGTGCTTGAGCTCGCCCGCCGCGAACCCCTCGGCGTGGAGGTAGGCGAGCTCCTTGAGCTTGAGCGCACCCTCGAGCGCGACGGGGTACCCGACGTGCCGGCCGAGGAAGATGAACGACCTGGAGCCCTGCAGGTCGGCGGCGATCTTCCGGACCACGTCGGCGTCGTCGAGCATGCGCTGAATCGCGTCGGGCATCTGGACGAGGTCGTCGATGATGCGGCTGATCTCGTCGCCGTACTTGGCGCCCTTGACCTGGGCGAGATACAGGCCCAGGAGGTAGCAGGCCACGATCTGGGCCAGGAACGCCTTGGTCGACGCGACCGCGATCTCGGGACCGGCGTGCGTGTAGATGACGGCGTCGGACTCCCGCGGGATCGTGGAGCCGTTGGTGTTGCAGATGCTCAGCACGCGCGCCTTCTGCTGCCGGGCGTACCGGATCGCCATCAGGGTGTCCATCGTCTCGCCCGACTGGCTAATCGTGACCACGAGCGTGGACTGGTCGAGGATCGGGTCGCGGTAGCGGAACTCGCTCGCGAGCTCGACCTCGACCGGGATCCGGGTCCAGTGCTCGATCGCGTACTTCGCGACGAGGGCCGCGTAGTAGGACGTGCCGCACGCGATCGCGACGATCTTGTCGACGCCGCGCAGCTCGTCGTCGGACAGGCGCATCTCGTCGAGCTGCAGGAGGCCGTCGGCGTTGTGTCGACCGAGGAGCGTGTCGGCGACGGCCTTCGGCTGCTCGGCGATCTCCTTGAGCATGTACCACTCGAAGCCGTCCTTCTGGGCGGCCGACAGGTCCCAGTCGACGGTGTACGGCGTCGTCTCGACGGGGGCGCCGTCGAAGTCGGTGACCGTGATGTCGTCGGCGGTGATGACGACGACCTGGTCCTGCCCGAGCTCGACGGCCTCCTTCGTGTACTCGATGAAGGCGGCGACGTCGGACCCCAGGAAGTTCTCGCCGTCGCCGCGTCCGACCACGAGCGGGGAGTTGCGCCGGGCGCCGACGACCACGCCGGGGGTCTGCGCATCGCAGATCACGAGCGTGAAGGCGCCCTCGAGGCGGCGGCTCACGGCGCGGACGGCGTCGCCGAGGTCGCGACCGGCCACGAGCTCGTCGTGGACCAGGAAGGCCACGACCTCGGAGTCGGTCTCGCTCTCGAGCTCACGCCCGGAGCGCTCGATGCCGTCGCGGAGCTCGGCGAAGTTCTCGATGATCCCGTTGTGCACGACCGCCACGCGACCGGTGTCGTCGAGGTGCGGGTGCGCGTTGCGGTCCGTGGGCCCACCGTGAGTGGCCCAGCGGGTGTGGCCGATGCCGGTGCGGGCGTCCGGGAGCGGCTGCTCGGCCAGGACGGCGTCGAGGTTGACGAGCTTGCCGGCCTTCTTCGCCGACACGAGCCCGTCGTCGGCCACGACCGCGACCCCGCCGGAGTCGTAGCCGCGGTACTCCAGACGTCGCAGACCACCCATGACGACGTCGACGGCGGACCGCTGACCGACGTACCCGACGATTCCACACATGGGGTTGAGGGTACCGACTGCGCCGGCGCGCACGGCGGTGGCGACAATGGTGCGCATGTCACGCGACCTCTCGCCCTACGTCGAGCTGGAGCGCGATGCGTGGGCCCAGCTGGCCGGCGACGCGCCGCTTCCCCTGGCGGCCCACGAGATCGAGCGGGTCCGCGGCATCGGCGACGAGCTCGACCTCGAGGAGGTGCGGCAGGTCTACCTGCCCCTCGCCGAGCTCATCGCGCTGCGCATCCGGGCCGCCTCGGGCCTCTACCGCGCGACCGAGAAGTTCCTCGGCAACCCACAGCCGCAGCGCACCCCCTACGTCATCGGCATCGGTGGCTCGGTCGCGGTGGGCAAGTCCACCACGGCGCGCCTGATCCGCGAGCTGCTCGCCCACGCCCCGGAGGGCCCGCAGGTCGAGCTCGTCACGACCGACGGCTTCCTGCTGCCCAACGCCGAGCTCGAGCGGCGCGGCCTGCTCGAGCGCAAGGGCTTCCCCGAGTCGTACGACCGCAAGCGCCTCCTGCGCTTCATCATGAGCGTCAAGTCCGGGGCCGAGGTCGTGGAGGCACCCGTCTACTCGCACCTCACCTACGACGTGACCGACGAGGTCGTGCGCCTGCACCGGCCCGACATCGTGATCGTCGAGGGGCTCAACGTCCTCGCGCCCGCCCGGGCCAGGGGCGACGGCAGTCCCGGCCTCGCGATCAGCGACTTCTTCGACTTCTCGGTCTACGTCGACGGCGCGAACCGCGACATCAAACGCTGGTACGTCGACCGGTTCCTGGCCCTGCGCCGCACCGCCTTCGCCGACCCGGAGTCGTACTTCCACCGGTACAGCTCCCTGAGCGACGCCGAGGCCGTGGCCCGCGCCGAGCACCTCTGGGACACGATCAACTGGCCCAACCTGCGCGAGAACATCCTCACGACCCGCGGCCGCGCCGACCTGGTCCTGCGCAAGGACGCCGACCACGACGTCAAGTGGGTCCGCCTCCGCAAGATGTGACGCACTCCTCGCAAGCTCGTCGCATGTGATGTCCGGGGTTCGTCAGACATCACACGTGCCGGTCCACCTGCCTGTGCGCGCACATCTGGTGGACGGACACACCGGCGGGTCAGCCGAGGACGTCCTTGACGAGGTCGTCGGCCGAGTCGGGCGCGAGGCAGTGGTAGGTCGCGGCGCTGACGGTCAGGTCGACGGTGCCCGCCGAGGGGCTCCCGCCGAGCAGCTGCTCGACCACCGCGGTGCGGTCGCCCTCGGACATCAGGGCGAACTCCTCACAGCGGGTCTCGCCCCCGTCGTTGCCGGCGCAGGCTCCCACCACCCCGAGGGTGGCGAGCACGAGGAGGACGGCCGCTGCCCGGTTCATGGCAGCGGCCGCCCTCTCCTGCTCGATGTCACTCAGGCCGGCTGGCCCGTGTTGACGTTGATCGGCCGGATGTTGTCCCGCGCGTCCGACTGGCCGGGGCCGGTCTGGACCGGGGCGTCCGCCTCGTCGATCTGGATGTCCTGGATGTCCTCGCGGGCCGTCGACTCGCCCGGCCCCGTCTGGATCGGGTCGTCGGCCAGGTCGACCTGCGTCTGACCGATGCCGTTGCTCGCGTCGGACTGACCCGCACCGGTCTGGACCGGACCGTCGGACAGGTCGATCGTGGTCGTGGCCGGCGCCGGCTCCCGGTCGATCAGGAACGGGTGCGTGAGCGGCGGGAAGTCGATGTTGTCGAGCACCTCGGACCCGGTCTGCGCCAGGCTCTCGTCGGCCTCGGTGTACTTCTCGTACACGATCGTGACGCCGGAGGCGAGCTTCTCGACGACGGCCTCGCCCATCAGGCCCAGCTCGGCCGAGACGGTGTCGAGCATGTCGTCGAGCATCGCCTTGAACATGCCCGAGGTCGCCAGGTCAGGGATGGAGGTCGGCGTCATGTAGTCGCACTGCATGTGCCAGTCGAGCAGCGTGTTGAACGCCACCGCGAAGTCGTCGTAGGCCGACTTGATGTCGGTGACGGCCTTCTCGATGTCGAGGACGTCGCACACCAGGGTCGGCACGACGACCGTGCCGCTGACCGACGGGGTGAGCGAGACGACGACGTCGGAGACCGGACGGGTGACGGCCTGGATCGCCGACTCCGTGAGGTTGTTGATGGGGTCGATGACCTGGCTCTGGATCTGGTCGTTGATCGCCCCGACGACCTGCGACATGAGCTCGGAGACGGCCATCTCGATGACCGACCTGATCGCTTCCTTGGCCGCGAGCCTGACCAGGGCGCCGGCGGGTCCGGCCGCGATCAGCAGGCCCGCCTGGACCGTGCCGACGGCCAGCACGGCCGTCTTGTAGCCACGGATGCCGTCGGCGATCGCGGAGCAGATGGGCTGCGTCGCGCCGACCGCCTCGTTGAGCGGCGTGAAGATGTTGGAGCGGGTGTCCTGGAAGACCTCCTCGTACGACGTGAGCGCCGTGGAGTCCGACACCTCGGCGACCGTGCCGATCGCGTTGCCCACCGACTCGACGAAGGCGTCGAGACCCTCGGTGAACGCCAGGAGCTGACCGCCGAGCTCCTCGACCGCGTCCTCGTTGATGTTGATCCACTTGAGACCGAACAGGTCGAGAGCCCACTCAACGGGCTCGGGAATCATGATGGGCATGGCTTGTCCTTCGGGTCGCGTCCGCTCCGGGTCCCCCCGGTACGCGGTCGCTCCGGCCGTCAGACCGGAGCGACCAGCGGATCAGGTCAGGAGGCGTTGATCGCGCTCGACAGGTCGGCGTCGGTGGCGGACAGCGTGTCGGCCGCCTGCTCCAGGTACGCGGCCAGCTGCTCGAGCGCGTCGACGGCCGAGCGGGTGCTCGTCGTGAACTGCTCGTACTGGTCGTTGTAGGTGACCGAGGCCTGATCGGTGACGAACCCGCTCTGCACGAGGTTCTGGATGAAGCTGCTCAGCTCGGTGAGCGTCGTGTTCATGTTCTCCTGGCCCGTGCGCAGCTGGCTGGCCGCGGAGCGCATCTCGTCGTAAGTGACCGAAACGTTCGACATGGTGTTCCCTTTCGCTGACCCGCCCCTGCGGCGGCTTGTGAGGATGACTTTAGGAGCGCATCGTCACCAGCGCGATGGGGAGCACTCCCCGCGCCCGACGGGAACATTCCGGGGTCCCGGAAAAGACTGGGATATCAGGCTTCTTCGCCGGTCCATGGCACCTGCACACGGACCGGTTTGCCCTTCAGGACGGCCATCGCGCGACCCGGTGGGAACTCCCGCTTGGCGAAGCGGCCGAACGGGGTGCGCATCAAGGTCTCGCCCTCGATCGACTCCGGCTGGAGCAGCATGCCGCGCCGGGCGTTGCGGATCTCCGACAGCAGGGGGTACATCGACCCCCACGTGCCGGACTCGGACTCCCCCACGAGGAAGTGGTCGGTGCGCTTGACGGCCCGGATCAGCTCCACGAGAGGAGCGTCGGCCGGGGTCGAGAGGAAGTCGGCGATCGACTCGACGAACACCGCGATGTGCCCCTCGTCCTCGGCGGCCACCCGCGCGGCCAGCTCCTTGGCCAGCGCCGCGATCTCGGCGACGTCGGTCACGGCGCGGGTCCAGGGCGCGAGCCGTGGCACGGCCGAGCGCCGATGGCCCAGGTAGATCAGCTCCCCGTCGGGCTTCCACCGGTGCAGCGAGCGTGCGAGCGCCACGATCGCGTTGGTGCGGCCACTCGCCGGCCCACCGCCGAGCAGGAACGTGCCGGCCGGCTCGATGCCGATCGGCTGCAGTGCCTCCTCACCGATGCCGAGCACGGGGCGACCCCCCACGTCGGCGGGCAGGCTCGACTCCGGAACCTCGACCGGCATCGCGCCCACCGCGGGCGCCGGAGGCACCTGCTGCCGCTGCATCGCCCTCGCGAGCTTGCCGATGGCCTGCGACTGGTCGGCGACGTTGCCCGACCCGCCCAGCACCGCGACCTGGGTCTCGACGCCGTCGATCACGGCTCGTCCGGGGGGCGAGGCCGCCGAGAGGACGTCGGAGGGCATGCCCATCACGAGGTAGCCCGTCTCGTCGGCGAGGCGCAGGACGACGCGGCGCGGCACGCTTGAGGAGATCGAGCCGGGCACGCTCGCCGGACGGTCGGCCGTGAAGACCACGTGGATGCCGAGCTGGCGCCCCTCGGAGAGCAGCTGCTGCAGCACGGCGTACCACTGGGCGCGCGAGCCACCCGAGTCGTAGGCCTCGCGGAACGCGGGGAAGTTGTCGAGCAGCAGCAGGATGCGGGGCTCGTCGGGACGGTTCGTGGCCTGGCGGTACTCGGCGATGGAGCCGGCGTTGACCTCCGGGAAGTCCCGGGCCCGCTGCTCCGCGATGCCCCGGAGCGTGCGCAGCAGCCGCACGATGCGCTCGTCGTCGTCACCGGAGACGATCGAGCCGACGTGCGGGAGTGCCTCGAGCATGCGCAGTCCGCCCGCGGCGAAGTCCAAGCCATAGACGTGGACCGGCCCACCGCGCGGGGTGACGCCGGCGCCGGCCGCGAGCGAGCGCAGCAGGACGGACTTGCCGGAGCCGCCCGTGCCGTAGATCGCCATGTTGCCGTCGACGTCGGGCTTGAACGCCACGACGTGCTGGGCCTGGCGCTCCGGGAAGTCCGCGACGCCCATCAGCAGCTCGGTGTCGGTGCGGGGTCCGAGCAGGGCCAGGTCGTAGACCTCGCTGAGCTCGTCGAGCCAGGGTCGCCGCGGCTCGGGCAGCTCGGCCAGCAGCGAGGCCCGGCCGATCGTGTCGACGAGCCGGACCTGGTCGGTGGGCCCCGGATCGGCGATCTCGACCTCGACGTCGGACTCGCGGCGTCGCCACCGCTCCTCTGCGCCGAACCTGAGCGGGTGCAGGTGCACCGAGGCCGGCACGACCTCGTCGGTCGTGTGCCCGCCGGCGTAGGCCGACTGGAACGGGATCAGGCGCCCCGGGCCCATCTTGGCGACGGCCCGACCCGGGATCGACGGGTCGAAGTGCGCCGCCTCCTTGGAGTCGATGACGTCGGCGCTGTCGGACTCGTCGGCCATGCGCAGGGCGATGCGCAGGTTCGTGTTGGCGCGCAGGTTGTCCTTGATGACGCCGGCCGGGCGCTGCGTGGCCATGATCAGGTGGATGCCCAGCGAACGGCCGCGCTGGGCGATGTCGACGACGCCGTCGACGAACTCGGGCACCTCGCTGACCAGGGCCGCGAACTCGTCGATCACGAGGATCAGCGCCGGCGGCGAGTCGGGGTCACCGCGCTTCTCGAGCTCGAGCAGGTCCTTGGCGCGCTTGCGCTGCAGCACGAGCTCACGGTGGTGCAGCTCGGCGCGCAGGCTCGTCAGCGCCCGGCGCACGAGGTGCGGGCTCAGGTCGGTCACGAGGCCGACGCAGTGCGGCAGCTTGACGCAGTCGGCGAACGCCGCGCCGCCCTTGTAGTCGACGAACAGGAACGTCACGCGGTCCGGGCTGTACTCGGCGGCCATGCCGAGAACCCAGGACTGCAGGAACTCGCTCTTGCCCGATCCGGTGGTGCCGCCGACGAGCGCGTGCGGGCCCTGGGCACGCAGGTCCAGGTGCATCGCGTCGGTGGCCCCCTGTCCGACCAGCGCACGGAGCGTGCCGCTGCGCGGCAGCGGCTTGGGTGGCTTGTCACGCTCGTGGACCGAGAAGTTCTGCCGCCAGCGGTCCAGGACCGCCTCCCCCGACGAGCGCAGGTCGGTGCCCACCAAGGTGACCATCGAGACCTGTCGCGGCAGGTCGCTGGAGTCGTCGGTCACGGCCCCGTCGTCGGCGAGCGGCGCGAGCGCCATCGCGAAGCGCAGCGCGTGCTCGACGCTGACGCCCTCGACCCGCACGTCCTTGACGACCTGCCCGTGGCGCACGAAGTGCGCCTCGGCGGTGCCCAGACCGCCCGTGACGTCCAGGAACGTGCGGCACATCGCGGGGAGCCGGCCCCGGGTCGAGCCCACCCAGATGGGGAAGACCCCCACGCTGTGAGCGCGCTCGAACAGCTGCACGACGCGGGCGCGGTCGATGGGCGCGTCCTCGGTCACGAGCACCAGCACGATCGGCAGCGGGACGTCGTCGTCGTCACTCTTGTCGTCGACCACGCCAACGGTCCCGCCGCGCGCGGTGGACTCCAGGTCGTGCGAGAGCGGTCCGAGACGCTCGGCCGCCATGCTGGCCCGGCGTCCCAGGCGCTCGTCGACGAGCTGCTCGAGCGAGGACACCAGACCCGTCGCGGTCGTCTGCGTGTCGACCAGGTGGGAGCCGGAGAGCGGCGACTGCGGTGAGCTCGTGTGCGGGAGCCACCGCATCCAGTCGATCGCCGGGGTCTCGTCGGGGCTCGCGATCGCGGTCAGGACGACCTCGGCCGGCGAGTGGAGCCCCGCGACCTGCAGGAGCGTGCCGCGCACGGCGTCGGCCGCCTGCTGCATCGGGCCGACGATGCCGAGCGCACCCGCGGCGAACAGGGACTCGACCACCGGGACGTCGGGGACCTCGCGATAGCGCTCCTCGACCTCCTCGAGGAGGCGGGCGTACTTCGGCATGCCCTCGTCCATGTCGTGGGCCTCGGCGACGGTGTGCCGCGAGGGCAGGGTGGCTGTGCCCAGGCGCACGTTGAGCGCGGTCCAGTGCTCGGGACGGCGGGTCCAGAGCAGGTCGCTGCGCTCGATGCCCGCTTGGTAGACCAGCGCCACGGCGGGCACCTCGGCCTGGCGCACGCGGTGCTCCTCGGGCATCGACTCACGGAGACGCTGTTCGAGGACGCGCAGCTGCTCGGTGAACTTCTCGGAGTCCATCGCGAGCTGGCGGTTGTTGCGGAGCTTCCGGTTGACGAAGTTGCTCGTCATCATGAGCGGCGCCATGGCCACGAACAGCAGCGACATGGGGTTGCCGGTGATCGTGAACATCGCGGTGCCCATGACGATCGGGGCGACCATCATCAGGAACGGGAACGGGGCCGGGGTCGGCTCGACCGGCACGGCAGGGCGCGGGTGCTGGAACTCGGGGTAGCGCTCCTCGACGCGCGGCGACCGGTTGAACGGGATCGCGCCACCGCGGATGTCGGGGCTGGCCATGACCGGCTGCTGCCCGGCCACCAGGGCGAACGACAGGCGCGTGTCGCCCAGCTGCACGGTCTGACCGGGAAGCATCGCCACGCGGGACACCACCGAGCCGTCGATCACGATGCCGTTGGCGGAGTTGAGGTCGACGACCTCGATCGTGGCACCGACCTCGACCCGGGCGTGGCGCTTGGACACGAACTGGTCGCCCAGCACGACGTCAGCGGTCGTGTCGCGGCCCAGCACGGTCGATCCCGGCGGGAGGTTGACCTGCCGGCCCGCGTCGGGGCCGGACTCGATGCGCATCGTGGCGGCGACGACCGTGGAGCGCGACCCGCTCACGGGCTCCACGACCGACACGACGCTGCCGGAGGCGACGGGCGCCTCGCCGAGGAGGCGCTCGACCGGCAGCACGACGGGACGACCGCCACCGGGGGGCGCCACCGCGAGGGTCACCTCCGACGCGGACCGGACGGCCTCGGTCGCGAGAGGATCCTGCTCGACGATCTCGCGCGCGACGTCGCCGACCGCGGCGGTCGGCTCCGTGATCAGCACGACGTCGGTCGTGGGCCCCGAGGTGCGTTCGAGGGAGAGCTTGAGCTTCATCCTCCGTGCTCCGCGACGAACGCGCGGTCGCCGAACCACACGGTGTCGCCGGGCTGGATCTCGAGCGGCTGGCCGGGCTGGACCGCGGACTCGACGCCGTGGCTCAGCACGTGCGTGCCGTTCGTGGAGTGCAGGTCGTCGACGCGCAGGGCCCCTGCTGCGACCGTGAGCACGGCGTGGGTCTTGGAGACGCTGCGCTCGGGATCGGGGATCGCGGCCGGCAGCGCTCCGGTGTGCTCGCCGGTCTCCGGGTCGCGACCCACGACGACGGTCGAGCGCACCGCGATGCGCCGGCCGTCCTCGCCGACCAGGACCCACGTCGGGCGTGCACCTCGACGCTGGCCGACCCGGGTCGCCCCGTCGACGGCGTCCGGCTCGGGCCGGACCTCGGGCGGCTCCTCCTCCACCGCGGGGGTGGCGCGGCGACGACCCTCGACCGGTGCGGGGGCGGGCTGCGGCTGGGGCTGGGGCTCGGGCGTCGGCTCTGGCTGGGGCTCGGGCGCCGAACGCGATTCCTCCGTCGGCGAGGCGTCGCCCGCCGGACCGAAGCCCGGCACCGAGGTGATGAGACGGCCACCCGAACCGGACGGCGGCGGTGTGGCCGGCGCGGCCGGGCCGATGGGGGGCGGGGTGCGCTCATCCGCGGCAGGACCGGCCGGCGCGGCTGCTGGGGGCGCGGGTGGTGCGACGGGTTCCGGGGTCGGCTCCGGTTCCGGGGCCGGCGCCGCAGCCGGTTCCACCAGGTCACGGGTGTCGGCGTCGGGCGCGACCGGCGGCGGGGGCAGGGGCAGCGGCGGCAGGCTCGCGGCCGGCTCGGGCGATCGCGGGGCCGGTGCGGCCGGCGCGGTGGTCGGGGGGCCCGGCAGGCCGGGAGCAGCGGGCGCCGCGGGAGTGCTCGGGGCCGGGAAGCTCGGGGCTGGCAGGCTCGGGGCCGCCGGGGCCGGACCGGTCCCGAGCCCGACCGGGGGCGCGGAGCTGTCGAGCATGACGGGCGGACCGCTGATCGGGATGGGCGCCTCCCGCGCGCGGCGGTCGGCGTCCTCGACGAGCGACTCGGGCGTGGCCTTGACGACGACAGCCCCCACGGCACTGTCGTGCCGGGCCTGGCGACGCGGGTGCTTGGTGCTGAGGAACATCGCGACGAGCACCAGCAGGGGGACCGACGCGATCAGCTGGAGCACGATCGTGCGCAGCAGCGCCTTGCCGAACCCGAGGGGCGTGCCGCCCTCGCCGCGCACGACCGAGACACCGAGGGCGAAGCCGCCGATCGTGCGTCCGCGGCGAGCGAGGTTGACCCACTGGACAATCAGGAGGACGAGCGTCAGGAGCGTCGGGATGCCCGCGAAGAACAGCTGCCGTCCGCCCGGGGACCCGTCCTCGAACGCGACGACGTACAGCGCCGCGGCCGGGGCCACGAACGCCAGGAGCAGCATCCGGTCGATCACGAACGCCCCGAAGCGGGCGCCGAGCGACGCGAACGGGCCGGTCACGGTGCCGACGCGGCTCGCCGGACTCGACGACTCGGTCATGAGGTCCCCTTCCGTCTTCTCTGGTGCTGGCGACGCCGCAGCGCCGCAGCCCGGTCCGCACCCCATCGCGCAGGGCCGGACCGTCGTGCGAATGTTGCCAGACCTGCGGCCCGCGAGCGTGCGCGGCGGCCGAGGTCACGCCACGGGATGCTGGCGGGCGACAGGGCCGCGACCCAACGACGCCACCACGGCACGGAGGTGCGCATCCGTGCGAGGGCCGTGCGGACGTCGGCCCAGTACGAGTCGACCTCCTCCGGCGTGGGCTGGCCGGGGGCGAAGACGTGGCGGTCCGCGACCGACGCGAGCAGCGGGGTCTGTGCTTGCGGGAAGCGCCCGTCGAGCACGAGGCCGTTCTGGTAGCGCGTGTTGCTGACCGGCAGGCGCACGCCGAGGTCACGGGCGCGGTCGGTGACCTCGCGCCACCCACCGCTGAGCTGCACGACGGGGTCGCCGGCGCGACGGCGACGGTTGCGGCGCAGCCGCTTGGCCAGCAGCAGGCCCCAGATCGGCGACAGCAGCAGCAGGAGCTTCAGCAGGTCGAACAGGTAGCCGAGGATCGTCAGGATCAGGCCCCAGAGGTCGAAGCTCGTGTCCTGGCCGGCACCCTGCGGCGGCGCCTGCTCGGCGTCGCCGGGCTCCTGGGGCACCTCCGGCGGCTGGGGCAGGTAGGGCTGCGGCACCGGGTCCGGCTCCTCCTGCTCCTCCTTGAGGATCTGGTCGTCGGGCGGGGTCGGCTGCAGCGGCACCCAGCCGAGGCCGTCGAGCGCGACCTCGACCCAGGCGTGCATGTCGTCGCCGTTCACGAGCCCGCTGGCCGGGACCTCGGCCCCGATGACGACCCGCGCGGGCACGTTCAGGTTCTGGAGGGCGATGCCGAGGGCCGAGGCGTACTGCTCGTCGTTGCCGACCATCTGGCGCGGGCGCTCGACGAGGTCGGTGACTCGCTTGACGCCGTGGCCCGCGGCCGACGGGTAGCCGCTGGGCTTGCCGTCGCTGTAGAAGCCGTCGTCCTTGAACCGCTGGGCCAGCAGCTGCGCGGTGGCGCCGTCGCCACCAGGCGTCGCCGCGTCACCGATCCAGCTCTCGACCAGCTTGGTGAGGTTCTCCGGCACCCCGACGGGCGCCTCCAGGTCGACGCCCTGCTGGCGGGCGGCGTCGGCGATCTCCTCGTCGGACGCCTCGTCAGGAAGCACGGTCTCGAACTCGTAGGAGACCCCGGGGGCCACTCCCCCGACCTGCGCGACCGTGCCGGTGGGCACGGTGTGCAGCACGTTCGCGCCCCGCTCGGGGTCGACGTCGCCCTCGTTGTCGCGCACCGTGACGGTCTGGCTGTCACCGACCGACGGCACCCAGACCCCGGTGTACTGGTCGATCGTGACCGTGACCTCGGTGGTGTCGCCCGTCGAGGCCCCGTCACGGAACCGCACGAACGTGCCGGACGCGTCGCCCGATCCGGCACCACCGGTGACGTTCCAGACGATCCCGTCGAAGTAGTCCATCGTGGCGACGCGCACGAGCGTGCCACCGTCGAGGCCCTCGACCTGGAACATCGGCGTGTTCTTGAGGTTGAGCTGGTCGGTGTACGCCCGGAACTTCGAGAGCGGGCTCGGGTAGTCACGGGGGTCGAACGGCGGGTCGACGTGGTCACGCAGCACCTCGCGCTGCGGATCGGCCGCGAGGCTCGTCGCCCCCACCGCGGCACCGCCGACCAGCGCGAGCGTGAGCGCTCCGAGCAGCGCCCGGCGCGTCCAGGCGGCCCGCGAGCCCGTCATCGACCGCCAGCGCACCCACAGCAGCAGGAGCACCGCGAGCACGACGCCGCGGAGGGTCGTGTCGGTGGCGAGGGACGTGCCGAAGGCCGACGACACGGCCAGCACGACCAGGACGACGAGGGCCGCCGCACCGGGCCAACGGCTGCGCCAGACGAGGATGCCGGCGAGCACCCCGCCCAGGAGGCCGATGACCCACGGCACGACCAGGACGTTGCCGCTGGTGCCGAGGGGGGCGATCAGCGTCAGCGAGTCGCGCCAGGCGTCGACGACGCCGGTCAGGAGCGTGCGGATCGCGTCCGGGCTCGGTGCGACACCACCGGCGGCGAGCTCCGGCGTGGCCAGCGCCGGCCCGATGACGAGGTAGACCAGCACGAGGGCGCCCGCCGTGGGCCACGGACCGAGCCGGGCCACCCGTGCGAGCAGTGCCACGAGCAGCCCGAGCAGGAGACCGCCGCCGACGGCGAGCGCCCAGCGGTAACCGCCGTACGCGTCGGCGAGCGGGCTGGCCGCCACGAGGCCCAGGCCCAGCAGCGCCACGAGGTCGAGGACCACGAGTGGGGCGGTCAGGCGTCGGTCGCGGAGCTCGGACGTCTGCAGCGTGCGCGCCCTGCTCACCCGGTCCGCGGTGCTCGTGCTCGTGCTCGATGCGCTCGTCATGTCGCGAGCCTCCGCATCGTCGTGGGGAGGTCGTCGAGGTTGCCCAGGACCGCGACGTCGACGTCGCCCATGGGGTGGATCTGGGACTGCGCGCCGGGCCGGGCCTGCACCACGATCGTGCGGACGTCGATCGGCAGGAACCGGCGGGCCCGACGGATCTCGGTGGGGTCGACGAGCGCGCCGCACACCAGCACGGCGACGCTGGCGCCCGAGACCTCGCGCACGAGCCGGCGGACGAGCTCGGAGAGACGCGGCGAGGTGGGCTCGTAGTCGACGCCCGAGAGCTGGTCGAGCCACTGCTGCACGGTGGGGGTGCGGAGGCGACGGGTCGAGGTGGACCCGCTGAGGGTCTGGCCTTCGCCCAGGCACTGCACGCCGAGCGAGCCGGCCACGGACACCGCCACCTCGAACTCGTCGTCGGAGGCGTAGTCGTCGAGCCGGGTGCTGAGCGCCACGAGCAGGTGCGAGCGACGCGTCTCCTCGAACTGGCGCACCATGAGCGTGCCGGTGCGGGCGCTCGACTTCCAGTGGATGTAGCGGCGGTCGTCGCCGGGCACGTACGGGCGCAGCGCGTGGAACGCGACGTCGCTGTCGGACAGCTTGCGCACGGTCTGGCCCTCGAGGTCGCGGATCAGGCCCGTTGCCGAGCTCTCGAGCCGGACGGTGCGCGGGTGCACGTAGAGGTCGTGCTCCCGGGTCAGGGGCTGCTCGCGCCGGAACAGGGCGAAGGGGTCGGACCGCACCGACAGCACGGGCCCGACGGGGATGATCGCGCGGCGGTGGGTCGGGATCGCGAACAGCTCCTCGCGCTCGTCACCGATCCGCATCGAGGGGATGTGGAAGGCCGCGCTGGCACGGCCGACGGGCAGCTCGACTGTGACGGGCAGGCTGCGCCGGCGCGAGCCGTTGGTCACGAAGATCGCGCCGTTGGCGCGTTCGCCCACGACGACCCGGTCGCGGCCGAGGTCGAAGCGGGCCGACAGCTGGTGGCGGCCCAGCACGAACAGCGCACACACCGCGAGCAGGACGAGGCCGAGCCAGAAGCCCAGGACGAGCTCGCGCCACCCCAGCCGCCAGCCGACGACCCCGGCCACGAGGGCCACGACCGCGACCGCCACCGCAGCGGCGCTCGTGACGTCGGTGACCGGCTGCAGCCAGCGCCGCGGGGTCGCCGTGAGCCGGGCCGCCCGGTCGCGGGTGCCCAGCGCGAGGTGACGGACGCGCCGGCGCGCGCCCGTGACCCTCCGCTCGACCCCCACCCCCCGCTCGCTCATGCCGTCGCGCGCTCCTGCGGAGCAGGAATCGTGTCGAGCAGGCGCTGCACGACGGCCTCCGTCGTGAGGCCGCGGAACTCCTCCTCCGGGTCGAGCACCATGCGGTGCGCGAGCGACGGGATGGCGAGCACCTTGATGTCGTCGGGCAGCACGAAGTGTCGGCTCGAGGCCGCCGCCCAGACCTTGGCGACGCGGATCAGCGCGAGGCCGGCACGGACGCTGCAGCCCAGCTGCACCTCGGGGGCGCTGCGGGTCTCGGCGAGCAGCGTCGTGACGTACTCCAGCACGACGTCGTCGACGTGGACCCGCGCGGCCAGGTCGATCATCGAGGCGACCGCCTCGGTCGTGATGAGCGGCTCGAGCTCGCTCGCCGATGCCTTCGTGGCGGTGGCCGCGAGGATCTTGAGCGTGCTCGCGTGGTCGGGGTAGCCGAGGGTCGTCTTCATCAGGAAGCGGTCGAGCTGGGCCTCGGGCAGGCGGTAGGTGCCCGCCTGCTCGATCGGGTTCATCGTGGCGATGACCATGAACGGGCGGCCGACGCGGTGCGTGATGCCGTCGACCGTGACCTGACCCTCCTCCATGACCTCGAGGAGGGCCGACTGGGTCTTGGGCGAGGCGCGGTTGATCTCGTCGGCCAGCAGGATGTTGGTGAAGACCGGGCCCGGGTGGAACTCGAACTTCTCGGTGCGCTGGTCGAAGATCGTGACGCCGGTGACGTCGCTCGGCAGCAGGTCGGGCGTGAACTGGATCCGGCTCTGCTCGCCCTTGAGCGTCTGCGCGATCGAGCGGGCCAGTGAGGTCTTGCCCGTTCCGGGGAAGTCCTCGAGCAGCAGGTGACCCTCGGCGAGCAGGCAGGCCATCGCGAGCTGGATCTGGTGGGTCTTGCCCACGACGGCCTGCTCGACGTTGCCGACGAGCTGGCCGAACGTCGTGGCGAACCACTGCGTCTGGTCGGGGGTGAGGGTCATGGGGATCGTTCCTCGCTAGGGACAGGGCTGGAAGGTGACACGGTTGGACTTGTAGACCGCACCGGTCGAGTTGTTGACGAGCTGGGCGTAGTACTGGTTGCTGCCGCCGCCCGGGGCACAGGCCGACCCGAACTCGCGGACCTGGTTGTTCGAGGCCGTGACGGTCCGCTGCTCCGTGCCGTCGAGCAAGGTGTCGTCGAAGTCCTTGCGCAGCGACATCGTGTAGTTGCCGTTCGGCAGGTCGTCACCATTGATCCGGACCTCGGGGAACCCGAACCGGGTGCCGCCGGTGTACCCGGTGGTGACCGTCGGGTTGAAGTCCTCGGTCGTGGCCGACGCCGACCGCGCATCGGACTTGCGACCTTCGGAGTCGACCGTGCGCACCTCGATCGTGTGCCGCGAGCCGGGCTGGTACCCCGTGCCGCGGAAGCTCGTCCCGTTCGTGGACTGCCAGCCACCGCCGCCGTCGATCCGGTACTCGAAGCCCGTGATCGCGCGGCCGTTGGTGGCAGGCCGCGACCAGGAGTAGTTGACGGCGGTGCGTCCGTCGCGGCTCGCCTGGACGTTGTTGGGCGCGTTCGGCGGGCCGTTCGGACGAATGCCGTTCCGGGTGCCGGACCTCTCGCCCGGCAACGAGCCGTTGTCTCCGCTGAGCGGCACGATGTACACGTTGTAGCCGTCGACACTGTTGTTCACGCCGGTCACCGTCAGGGTTGCCGCGGCGCCCTCGGCCTGGGTGGGCGCGTTGACGGTCCTGGTGCCACCGCCCGCTCCGTAGACCTGGTAGGAGCGCACGGGGTATCCACCGTTGTCCGCAGGCGTCACGATCTGCAGGTCGAACCGACCGTCGCCCTCGGTGTGGCCCGTGATCTGCGGTGCGCTGGCCGGGCCGAAGGGCTTGACCGCGTTCGACCTCGGGCTCGGGGTCGGCGACCAGCCGGCGCGGTTGCGCGCCTCGATCGTGAAGGAGTAGTCGATCCCGTTCTCGACATCGTTGTAGGTGCGCGAGGTCGTGCCCGCCGGCAGCTCCTCGGTGCGCAGGACCGAGCCGTTGGCATATGTCACGAGCCGGTACCCGGCGATGGGGTCGCCGTTGTCGTCCGACGGCTCCCACAGGGCGCGGATCGTGCGCCCGCCACCGGCACCGTTGCTGAGCGCCTCGGCCACCGGGGCCCTCATGATCGCCGGCTTGCCGAAGGGGGCCACGGCCGCCGACGACGGAGAGAACTGCTGCTGGGTCGGCGTCTTGTTGATCGCGCGGATCTGGAACTGGTAGGTCGTGCCGTTCGTGAGCCCGGCCCAGGTGTACGACGTCGAGCCTCCCGGGACCGACTGCGACTGTCCCGAGCCGACCATCTTGATCTCGTACGAGGTGACGGCCGAGCCCTCGTTGCCCGGCGGGGTCCACGAGAGCTTGAGCTGACCGTCCATCGCGGTCGGCTCGACCGCGATCTGCGGCGGCGACATGACGTCCGGCATCTTGTCGGGCGTGACGGGAGCCGAAGCGGCGCTCGGGTCGCTCTCGCCCACGCGGTTCACGGCGACGACCGTGAAGGTGTAGGAGTCGCCCGGGTTGAGCCCGGCGATCGTGCACGTCGTGGACGCGCACTCCTGGCTCACGCCACCGGATCCCGTGACCTGATAGGCCGTGATGGGCGCGCCCCGGTCGTTGGGGGCCGACCAGTTCAGCACGACCGAGCGGGCCTCCGTCGTGGTGACCTGGGGTCGGCCGGGGGCCTCGGGCCGGCCGGCGACCGTGACCGTCGCGCGTCCGACGACGTCGCGCAGCGAGTCGCCCGAGGCGTCCGAGACCGTGAACTTGACGGTCACGACACCGAACGTGTCGGCCTTCGGGGTGATCGTGAACTCCGTGCCCTGCTCGCCGGAGATCGAGCCGTCGCCGGACTCGACCGACACGTCCGAGACCGTGAGCGGCTCGTCGTCGTCGGCGTAGGGATTGGTGGCGAAGTCGGCCACGTCGATCGTGACCGGCTCGCCGGCTGTGCCGTCGACCCGGATCGGCGCGACGATGATGGGCGGCCGCGTCGAGCTCGAGATCGTGACGAGCACCTGGCCCGGCACCTGGACCGTGCCGTCGTCGACCACGACGTCGACCGTCGCGGTGTCACCCGTGGCGGCGCCGTCCTGGGCCGAGACCTCGATGACGGTGCTGCCGTCCATGTCGGCCTCGACGGGGCCCTCGACACCCGTGACCTCGAAGCTGAGGTCGTCGTCGTTGAGGTCCTTCGCCGCGTTCACGAGGTCGAGGCGGGAGGCCTCGCCGCCGTCGGACACGACCATCCGCACCGTGCGCATCGTGGGCGGCACGTTGCCGTCGGGCGTGACGTCGATCGGGATCGTGAGCAGCGCGCGCTTGCCCTCGGGGTCGTTGAGCCCGTCGCCGTCGGTGACCTCGACCGTGATCGACGCCGGCCCCACGTAGTCGGCCTGCGGCGTGAAGACGACGCGGTCGTCCTCACCCTCGCGGACCAGCGCCGAGCCGTCGGAGCGCTGCGCCGTGATGACGTCCTCCGTGGTGAGCACGGGGGTGCGGCCGTCGCGGACCAGGATGACGTCGGCCAGCTGGATCTCGATCGGCGTGTTGACCGGCGTCTCGACCGGCACCTTCTCGGGGTTGACCGTCGGCGGGGCGCTGTCGGTGCCCGAGACGAACACGAAGCCGTAGGCGATCTGGTCGTCGTCGTCGGTGACCTTGTACGCCACGACCTGGTCCTCGGCCGCGAGCGTCACCTCGAGCTGTCGGTCCTTGACCCGGCTCACGTCGGTGTCGACGGCCTCGATCTCCAGGTCCTCGAGCCGGCCGTCCAGGTCGCCGTCGTTCTCGAGCACGTCGACCAGCGCGGTGTCGCCGGCGGTCTTGCCGGTGACCTCGGCGAGGTCGGCCGAGTCGTCGCGCACGATCGGGGCGTGGAAGGGGGCGTCCTCGCTGGCACTCAGCACGAAGAACGCGGTGCCGTTGCCGCCGAGGCCGTCGGTGATCGTGTAGCCGATCGAGCTCGTGGCGGTCTCGGCGCCGTCGGGCTCGGGAGCGGTGACCTCGATGAACGTGCCCGAGACTCGGGCATCGGCACCCGCCGGGACCGTCAGCTCGGCCAGGAGGTCGACGGGGTCGCCATCGGGATCGGCGTCGTTGAGCCGCGGGTCGTACTGGATCTTCTTGCCCGGCTTGACGAGCAGCTCGTCGTTCAGGGCGACCGGCGCCTGGTTGACGGGCGCCTGGGGGATCACACCGACGCGGACCTCGGCCGGGGCGGACGCGCCGTACTTGTCGGCGACCGTGACGCTGAAGACGTCGGTGCCGGCCTCGCCCTCGAACGGCTCGTACTCGACCCAGTCGGCTCCCGTGGCGACGATGCGCCCCTTCTGGGGCGCCTGCACGACGCTCTTGAAGCCCACCGCGTCACCGTCGGGATCGGCGCCCTGCACGTTGAGCGGGACCCGCACGGTGCTGCCGACGATCGCGCGGTCGACGATCGGGTTCGGGCGAGGTGCGCTGTTGCCCTCGGGGCTGTCGGGCTTGACCGTGAGCCACACCGTGGAGGCCACGCGCACACCGGCGGCGTCGCGCACGCCGTACGTGAAGGAGTACTGGCCCGGCTCCTCGGGCGCCCGCACCTTGAGGTCCTGGCCCGAGACGAACACCAGCAGCCCGGCCTCGGTCGTGGGCTCGTCGACGACGAGGTCCTCCTGCACGAGGTCGAGGTCGTCGCCGTCGGGGTCGGAGTCGTTGTCGATCACCGAGACCGTGGCCACGGCGCCCGCCCGCATCGTCTGGTAGTCGGCGTTGACGACCGGGGGGCGGTTCTCGCCCCGGGGCCCGGGACTGATCACGACGGCACCGGTGGCGGTCTCCTCGCCGTCGGACAGGACGTAGTCGATCTGGGCGGGCTCGGTCAGCTCTCCCGTGGCCTCGACGCGGAGCATGCTGTTCTCGAGCAGCACCGCCTTGAGCGGGACACCCTCGGCGACCTCGAGGCCCTGGACGACCAGCACGTCCTCGTCGGGGTCGTAGTCGTTGGCCAGCACGTCGACGAGCACCGACCCGCCGGTGGGCAGGACCCCTTGGTCCTTGACCGCGACCGGGGCGGAGTTGGCGTCGGAGGGCGCCTTGACGTCGAGGCGCACGACCGAGGAGGCCGACTTGTCGACGTTGGCGGCCGTGTACTCGAGGTAGTACGTGCCAGGACGCTGGGTCGTGGCCGTGAAGGTGCCCGCGATCGCGTCGACGACGACCTCGACCCCGTCGGGACGACTCACGTCGGTCAGGGTCAGGGGCACGCCGGTCGGGCTCCCGTCGTTGAGCAACGGCTCGACGAGGGCCTTGGTGCCGGCGATGCCGACCGCACGATCGGCGACCGGCTCCGGGACGGCCGACGTGGCGGCCACGACGTTGACCGGCACGACGGCGGTGACGTCGCCCCCGCGGCCGTCCGAGACCGTGATCTCGACCCCGTTCTGGCCGATCTGCCCGAGCGTGTCGACGAACTCGACGGTGCCGTCGGGGCGGAACTCGACCTGGCCCTCGCCCGTGGGGACGGCCGCCGAGATCGTGAGGTCGTCGCCGTCGGGGTCGAGCCAGTCGGACAGGACGAAGACGGAGTTGCGCTGCCCCTGCGCGACCGTGAGCGACGTGTTGCGGTCGGGGAGCTTGACCGGCACGAGGTTCTCCGCGGCGCCGCGCATCGCGATCGTGGCCTCGGTCGAGGCGGTGCCGCCGCGGCCGTCGGCGATGTCGTAGCGGAACACGGCGTCACCCGCGACGTCGCCGGCGAACGTGGCCTGCACCTGGGTGTCGTTGCCCACGACGGCATAGCCGCTGGTGGGCTCGGGCCCGCTGACGTGGGTGACCTTCGTGACCGTGATGAGGTCGCGGTCCGGGTCGGTGTCGTTCAGGACCACCGGGAGGATCGTGGCCTGACCCGGGCGGGCACCGAGGTTGTCGGGGTTGGCGACGGGCGGCCGGTTCTCGGGCTGCTCGTCGGGGTCCTCGACCTCCTCCTTCTCGAGCTCCTCGCGCTGGGTGTTCGGATCGACGTCGTCCCAGTTGTTGACCCGGTCGAGCGAGTCCTTCTGGACCATCCAGGAGTCGCCCGACACGGTGTCGTTCAGCACCACGACGTCGCGGTTGACCCGGAACACGAGGTTCGCCGAGGACGTGACCCCGGGGATCGCCTTCTCGAACGCGCGCTCCCCCTCGCACAGACGGGTGTACGACTTCGCCTCGCCGTCGTCGGCCCAGGCCGCGTGGACGCAGCCGTCGAGCACGACGGGGGCCGCCGGGTCGCCGGCCACGGCGGGCTGCTTGAGCTGCTCGAGGTCGCCCCCGTCCGGCGAACCGCTCAGGAGTCCTTCCTGGGTGCCGACGTGGAGCGTGCCTCCGGCGGCACTGGGCACCTGGAGCTTGACGGCGGCCGGCTTGTCGGTGTCGACCCTGACCGGCTCGCTGTCCGGGCGGAACAGGTTGCCCTGCGCGGCGTCGTAGGCCACCGGGGTCGAGCCGACGACCGTGAGCTGGGCGTCCTCGCCGATCGAGTCGCCGAGCTCCCACGTGCCCTGCTGCTCGGGGGTGCCGTCCTCGGCGAGCGCGAAGCTCGTGACGATGCCGGAGCTGCGGTCGAGCACGTAGGCCACGCCGCTCGGGCTGACCGCGACTGCACCGTCGCGGGCGACCTTGACGAGCTCCGGCTCGGCCTTGGCCGAGAACGAGGCGAGGTTCTGGCTGGACTTGACCCACAGCTGGCCCGACTTCGTGTCGAGCAGGGCGATCGTGTGGCCGCCGAACGCCGCGTCGACCGTGTCCGGGAGCTCGACGGGCTCGGAGGCGACCGCGCTGGCGACGTCGACCTGGCGCAGGGTGCGCGTGCCCGACTGGTTGTCGATGAAGACCGTGGGGCCGTTCTGGAAGATGTCGACGTCGGCCGAGTCGGTCGAGACGCCCAGGTCGAGCTGCTTGATCTGCGGGTTCAGCCGACCGATCAGCAGGCGCTGCGAGTTCGAGACCCACACGCTGCCGTCGTGGAGCTCGACGTCGGTGACGGGGGTGCCGTCGGCGCGGAAGGCCAGGACCACGAGCAGCGAGGAGACGAGCGCCAGCGAGGCACCCGACGCGACCTTGCGCCAGCGACGGGTCCCGCCGCCGGCCTGGCCGCGGGGCGGCCGGGGCGTGGGGGCCGCGGCCCGGCGGCCCCCCATGGATCGCTTCACGAGCCGGCCTCCGGCTCGTCGAGGATCTGCAGGTGCTCGGGCCGCACGATGCGGGCGGCCACGGCGTACTCGACCAGGCGGGCGCGACGGTTCGTGGCGAGTTTGCCCGCGCCGCCGCGCAGGCCCTTGACCCCGGCCGCGGAGAACTTGTCGCAGACGTTGTCGAGCTTGCGGTTGAAGGTCGTGATGGGCCAGCCGAGACGCTCGGCCGCCTTGGCGTTGCTCGGGAGCTCGCTGATGCCGGTGCCGGCACGCCGCAAGGACCCCTCGGCGAGGGCCAGGATCAGGCGGAACTGCGTCGGCGTGAGCTCGACGGCCCCGAGGGTGTGGTCGCCGGGCGGCTGGTCGAGCTCCTGGTGCGGGCTCACGACGAACGTCGGTGCGGCGCTGTGCACGTTGACCTCGTAGGTCGTCTCCCCGGCCGTGAACAGCACGGCGAGGTCGGGCAGGACGACGGGCACCTGGGAGCCCGGGCCGACGACCGACTGCAGCGTGCCGGCCTCACCCGTGACGGTCAGGGAGAGACGCGTGCCCACGTTCGTGATCCACCAGAAGCCACCCTCGTGACGCAGGTCGACCAGCTGGCGGTGCAGGTAGGGGTTGTCCTCGTCGACCACGAGGTCGCCCTCGCGGCCGATCGTGAAGGACTCCCCGACCGCGACGTCGTACTCCTCGCCGCAGAACTCGACCGTGAGGCGCGCGCCACCGGGACCCACGTCGTCGCCGTCGACGTCGTTCGACGTCACGTCGTCGTCCGCGCCCCCGTGTCCCGTCACTTCGCGTCCTGTTCCTGTGCTGCTCGTGCCTGATGGTCCTGCACCCTGGTTCGTCGCCATCGTCCCCCGATGGTCATCGTGATCTTCCCCCGGCCGCTCAGCTCGCGCAGACCGGACCGGAGTCCTCGACCGGCGACGTCCGTCCGTCGGCGCGCTTGACCATGACGACGATGCACGTGGCTCCGGTCGCGTCGGCCCGGATGCTGAGCATCGGCTCGAGCACCTCGTTGGCGGTCTCGAGCTGTCCGGCACCCGCGCGCATCCAGACGTAGGTGTCGCCGTCCTCGGGGTCGGGGTTGCTCCAGGTGAAGACCGCGAGCCCCTCCTGGAGCCGGCCGTCGAGGTCGGTGGGAGCCTGCGGGGCGTCGCCCACGATCTCGGTGGGGTCCTGGCGCTGGCCGTCGTCGAGGTCATCGGTCTGGTCGCGGTCCGAGGAGGTGCCGCCCAGCAGGGCCACGGCCACGAGACCACCGATCACGAGGAGGGCCACGAGCCCGCCGATCCAGGGCCAGGGCGAGCGCCGCTCGCGCTCGGCCTCCGGGGCCGTCGTGGTGGCCGGTGAGGCGGCCACCGGGGCCAGGGCGGACGCGACGTGCCACGGGATGCCGTCGTCGGTGCTCGTCGGCGGCGCTGCAGGTCGCGGTGCCGGGGCCAGCGGGCCGGGCGCGCCGACCGGGCGGGCGGGCTGCGGCGGGTAGGGCTGACGAGCGACGTGCCCGGGCGGCGCCGGGGCCGGCGTGCTCGGTGCTGAGGAGTGCGGGGCAGCCGGGACGGGCGGACCCGCCGGCACGGGGCGCACGTGGGTGCGGTCGTCGAAGTCGGTGATGACGACCGGTCGCAGGCGGGTGCCCTCGGGCTGCGCCTCTTCCCTCGCCTGGGGCTCGACGACCGCGACCGGCCGCACCTGCGTGCGATCGTCACCGTTCGGCGTGGAGGGAGTGGTCGCTGCCGAGGCGTCGAGCACCTCGATGCGCGTGGGCGGCTCACCCAGCTCGAGCTGCACGTCGTACAGCGCCGAGGCCAGCGCGAGTGCCGACGGCTGGCGCGCCTCGACGTCCTTGCTCATCGCGGTCATGAGGATGTGCGTCAGGGAGTCCGGGACGTCGCCGCGATTGATGCGGGCCGGCTGCTGGCGCTCGATCCGCGTCATGAGGGTCGCGTTGTCGTTCGCCGCACCGGGGACCTCGAAGGGCGAGCGTCCGGCGAGCAGCGTGTAGAGCGTCGCGCCGAGCGACCACACGTCGCTGCGGACGTCGGCCGGCGGGTCGTCGCCGAAGAACTCCGGCGGCGACCACGGGACCGACACACCCGTCGCGCCGGTGTCGGTGTCATGCGTCGTGGCCGCAATGCCGAAGTCGGTCAGCATCGGCGACCCGTAGGCGCTGGTGAGGATGTTGTGCGGCTTGATGTCGCGGTGCAGGATCCCGGCCCGGTGGGCCGTCTCGACCGCGCTGCAGAGCCGGACGCCGATCTCGAGCGTGTCGGGCACCGAGAACCGCTCGGCGCGGTACCGCGCGGCGAGGTTGGGCGCCGGGCAGTACTCCATGACGAGGTACGGACGGCCGTCGTCGCTGACGCCGGCCTGGAAGATCGAGACGATCGACGGGTGGTCGGAGAGCTGGGCCATGAGATTGGCCTCGGCGTGGAAGACGTCGCGCTCGGCCGCCTGCACCGCCGACTCCAGCAGCACCTTGACCGCGACCTGGCGGTTGAGGCCGTCGCGGTAGAGGAAGACGTCGGCGAAGCCACCCTCGCCGATGTGGTCGACGAAGGTGAAGCCCGCGAGACGGGGCGGGTTGCTGCGCAGGCGGGTCACGAGGCGCCCCCGGAGATCGACAGCGTGATCGTCAGGTCGTCGGAGAGGCGCAGGACGGAGCCGTCAGCCGCGTCGGTGGGGACGTCCCTCACCAGTACCCCCTCCGTGCCCCCGGGCGGAGTCAGCGTCGTGCCGTTGGTCGACACATCGGTCACGAGCACGGTAGCCGCGGCCACCGCGATCTCCAAGTGGGTGCTGGACACGTACGGGTCGTCGACCACGACCAGCTGGGGCAGGGCGGCGCCGGTGACGGCGGTCGAGCGCGGGCTACGTCCCACCAGGGCTCGGCCGGTGACGTCGTACGTCTCTCCCGTGCTGAGGCCGAGCGTCACGGACGGACCCGGACGCGACGGGCGCCCGGCCGCCGATCCGGGGCGCCGGGGCAGGCTGCGGCGCGCGACGGTGTGTCCGTCGTGGTCACCGGTGTCGGGGGTCATCGGGGCGGGCTCGACGCTCCTCGACGGCGTCGGATCGGACGGGTGGGCAGCGGACTCCTCCGAGTCGCCGTCCTCCGGGTCGGCCTCGATCGGCCGCACGGCGGCGTCCTCGGGACGACGCCCGGGCACGGTGACACCGAACATCGCGTCGAACTCGTGCTCGTCGGGCTCGATGATCGTGGCCGGCGAGTCGGGCGCCTCAGCCGGACGTCTCGACGCCGGCACCGGGTCCGGGTCCGGCGCGGGATCCGCCTCGGTCACCGGCGCCGCGACCGACTCGGGATCGGGCGTGGAGGGGGCCTCGGTCGTGGAGGCCGTCTCGGGGACCTCCGCGCGGGCCGGGTCGGCCACGTCCTCGGCGACCACGCGGTCGGTCACGAGCCAGTGCACCTGTGAGGCACGGACCACGCCGGACCCGATCGGCAGCCGGGGCGTGGTCGGGGACTCCCCGTCGTCGGTGCGGTCATCACCTGCTCGGAGCACGACGGCGTCGACCTCCGAGCGCGGCCACGAGCGCTCGGACCACGTCGTGACGCCGTGTCCCTCCAGGACCTCACCGGCGATCTCGACGCGGTGGCGTCCGCGCACCAGGACGCGGACCTCGTCGCCCTCGACGACGGTGCAGGCGAAGTCGGGGACGGTCGACCAGCCACCGGCCGTGAGGGCCTCGACGATCCCCGGCACCTTGAGCGGCTCCTCGAGGAGCGCGGTGAGCGTGGCCTCCTGGCCGGGGTCGGTCACGATGACGCCCACGCCCGTGACCAGGGCGAGGGCGTCTCCGGAGTGGTACCAGCGGCCGGTCACGGGGCGGCCCTCGTCGGTCGCCCCTCGTGCCGGGCCGTTCGAGGCGGGACGCTCATGCGTGGCTCCGGGCCTGCGGGACCGTGTCGACCTCGGGATCGCTGCGGTGACCGAGCGTGTCGGCCTGCGACAGGACGTCGCTGCCGATGACGTCGATCACGATCGCGGTGACGTTGTCGTGACCGCCGGCCTCGACCGCCGCCGCCACGAGACGGGCGGAGGTGACCGCCGCCGAGGCCCCACCGCGCAGGATGCGCTCGATGCGGGCGTCGTCGAGCTCGCCGGTGAGCCCGTCGGAGCACAGGAGCAGGCGCGTGCCGCCGCGGGCCGGCATCAGCGTGAAGTCGGCGGCGGCGTCGTCGACGGCCCCGATCGCCCGGGTGATGACGTGCCGGTCCGGGTGCACCCGGGCCTGGCGCTCGTCGATCTCGCCGGCGTCGATCATCTCCTGGACGAGGGAGTGGTCGTGGCTCACCTGCTCCAGCCGCTCGGGCGTGAGGAGATAGGCGCGAGAGTCACCGATGTTGACCAGCAGCCAGTACCCGCGCCCGCGCTCGACGACGTAGACGGCAGCCACGACGGTGGAGCCGGGCGCCGTGACGGGAGAGGTGGCGAGGGCGGCGACGGCCGCGCGGGACGACTCGAGCACCCGCTCGATGTCGGGCGCGGTGACGTCGTCGCGACCGGAGAGCTCGGTGAAGGCCTCGATCACGAGACGGCTCGCGACGTCACCCGCCGCGTGACCGCCCATGCCGTCGGCGACGACGTAGACGGGCGGGCTCACGAGCCAGGCGTCCTCGTTGTGGCTGCGGACCGCACCCTCGTGGGTCGATCCGGACGCGACCAGCGTGACTCCCGCCGACACGATGTCCGGCGTCCACGTCACTGCGGTTGTCTGCGTCACCCGATCCGCCCTCCCGGTCCGTTCCTGCCCAGATCGATGGTCCCGGCCGCCCGGTTCTCGAGGGAACCGGCGCATGACCCGAGGGCCGCAGGATACGTCGCGCACCACGCTACGAGCGAGTCGAGCGCCCACGCCATGGGGAGCGCTCCCCGCCCGCCGTCGTGCGAGGGGTCCGGCGTCAGACCCGGAGAGAGTAGAAGACGCTGTGCGGATCGAGCGCATAGTCGCTAAACGGGCCCACCGGCACGAAGCCGTGGCGCTCGTACAGCCGGCGTGCCGGCGCGAAGTGGTCCTGCGTGCCGGTCTCGAGGCTGACCCGGACGAATCCGCTCCTCCGCACCTCGTCGAGCAGGTGCCGGAGCACCACCTGACCGACCCCACGGCCCCGAGCGGCCACCGCGGTGCGCATCGACTTGATCTCCGCGTGGCGGTCGCCGAGGTGCTTCACGGCGCCGCACCCCACGAGGGCGTCGCCGTCGCGTGCGGTCCAGAAGGTCACGCCGGCGGCGCGGAGCGCGTCGACGGGCAGCGCATGGACGCTCTCGGCCGGGCTGGTGGCGCGCATCTCGGCGAGGTGCTCCTGCAGCAGGGCCAGGACGTCCTCGCGGCCGAGCTCACCCGCCGTGAGCCGGAGCGGGACGCCGGGCACGGTCACGGTCACGGACTCAGAGCGCGAGCTGGACGCGGACCACGTCGGCGAGGTCGTCCGCGACGCGCGACGCCTCGTCGGCCGTGGGCGCCTCGACCATGACGCGCACCAGGGGCTCGGTGCCCGACGGTCGCAGCAGCACGCGTCCGCGGCCGGCCAGGGCACCGGAGGCGGCGGCGACGGCACCCTGCAGGACCGGGTCGGAGTCACTCCGGGTGCGATCGACGTCCGGCACGTTGACGAGCACCTGCGGCAGGCGGGTCATGGCGGTGCCCAGGTCGGCCAGGGTCCGGCCCGTGGCCCGCATGCGCGCGGCCAGGTGGATCGCCGCCAGCACCCCGTCGCCCGTGGTGGCGTGCTCGGCCATGATGACGTGGCCCGACTGCTCACCGCCCAGGGCGAAGCTGCCGGCCCGCATCGCCTCGAGCACGTAGCGGTCGCCGACCGCCGTCCGCACGCACACGATGCCGGCCCGCTCCATCGCCTGCACGAAGCCGAGGTTGCTCATCTGCGTGACCACGACGGTGCCACCCGTGAGCGTGCCGGACTCCTGCGCCGCGAGGGCCAGGATCGCGAGGATCTGGTCGCCGTCGACGAGCTCGCCGTCGGCGTCGACGGCCAGGCAGCGGTCGGCGTCGCCGTCGAAGGCGAAGCCCGCATCGGCACGGTGCGCGACCACGGCGGCCTGGAGGCCCTCGGGGTGGGTCGAGCCGGCGGCCTCGTTGATGTTGGTGCCGTCCGGCGCCGCGTTGATCGCGACGACCTCGGCCCCCAGAGCCGCGAACGCCTCGGGCCCGACCTCGTAGGCGGCGCCGTGCGCGCAGTCGAGCACGACCCGCAGGCCGTCGAGGCGCACCGGCGACGTGCGCACCAGGTGGCGGACGTACTCGCCGAGTCCGGCGTGGCTGTCGCCAACGCGGCCCACGGCGGCCCCGGTCGGACGGTCCCACGGCTCCTCGAGGCGGTCCTCGATCTGCCGCTCGATCGCATCGTCGAGCTTGTGGCCGCCCCGGCCCAGGAACTTGATGCCGTTGTCGGGCATCGGGTTGTGGCTCGCCGAGATCATGACGCCCATGTCGGCGTCGAGGTGCTGCGTCAGGAACGCGCAGCCCGGCGTGGGGACGACCCCCAGGCGGTGCACGTCGACGCCGGCCGAGGCCAGGCCCGCGACGACCGCGGCCTCGAGGAACTCCCCCGAGACCCGGGTGTCGCGGGCGACCACCGCGGTGGGTCGGCTGTCGGCGAAGGCTCCCCGCTCGCCCAGGACATGGGCGGCGGCGACCGCGAGGTCGACGGCCAGCTCGGCCGTCAGGTCGCGGTTCGCGAGCCCCCGAACGCCGTCGGTTCCGAAGATCCGACCCACGCGCGGATCAGCGCTTGCTGTACTGCGGAGCCTTGCGGGCCTTCTTGAGACCAGCCTTCTTGCGCTCCTTGATGCGCGAGTCGCGCGTGAGGAGACCGGCCTTCTTGAGGACCGGGCGGTTGGCCTCCTCGTCGATGCCGTTGAGCGAGCGGGCGACGCCGAGACGCAGCGCGCCGGCCTGACCCGTCATGCCGCCACCGGTGACCCGGGCGACGACGTCGAAGGCGTCGGCCAGGCCGACGGCCGTCAGGGCCTCCTTGGCGATCTGCTGGTGCAGCTTGTTCGGGAGGTACTCCTCGAGCGGCTTGCCGTTGACGGTCCAGACACCCGTGCCGGGCACGATGCGCACGCGGGCGACGGCCTCCTTGCGGCGACCGGTGGCGGCGCCGGGGGCCACGACGGCCGGACGATCGGTGGCCGAGGCGGAGATGCCGCTCGACTCGGAGGTGTAGACGCCGGAGGTCGGGACCTCGAGCTCGGTGTCGGTGGTGCTGTCAGCCACGGTGGTCTGCTCTCTCGTGCTCACTGGGAGATCTGCGTGATCTCGAACGGCTGGGGCTTCTGGGCGGCGTGCGGGTGGCTCGGGCCGGAGTAGACCTTGAGCTTGCTGATCTGCGCACGGCCCAGACGGTTCTTCGGCAGCATGCCGGTGACCGACTTCTCGATGGCCTTGCGGGCGTCCTTCTCGAGCAGGTCGCCGTAGGAGATCTGCTTCAGGCCGCCCGGGAAGCCGCTGTGGCGGTAGACCTGCTTGTCGGTGCGCTTGGCACCGGTCAGCGCCACCTTCTCGGCGTTGATGATGATGACGAAGTCACCACCGTCGACGTGCGGGGCGAAGGTCGGCTTGTGCTTGCCACGCAGCAGCGTGGCAGCCTCGACGGCCAGACGGCCCAGGACGACGTCCTGGGCATCGATGACGTGCCACTGACGGGTGATGTCAGCGGGCTTCGGGCTGAACGTGCGCACGGCGTGACCTTCTCGTTCTGGAGCTGGTGGAAAACGAGGCATGGAACCTCGAGGAGAATCTGTGGTCGTCACCCGCGTGTGGATCATCGGTAGCGATCACCGGGCACGACGACGTCCAAGACTAACCGCCGGAGGACTCCCGGGTCAAAACGACGGCTGGCCGCAGCACCCCCGGGACGCAGACCTCGTCAGGCGGGGCTAAGTTGGATGTCGGAAGCGTCACACCCCGGCGCACGTCGTACGTCACAGGAGACCCATCGTGACCGAGAAGAACACCCTGACCGTCCGCGACAACCGCTCGGGCGAGGAGTACGAGGTCGACATCGCCGACGGCGCCGTCCGCGCGACCGACTTCAGCCAGATCGGCAGGACCGAGGACTCCCCCGGACTGGCGGTCTACGACCCCGGCTTCACCAACACCGCGTCGACCCGCAGCGCCGTCACCTACATCGACGGCGACAAGGGCATCCTCGAGTACCGGGGCTACCCGATCGAGCAGCTGGCCGAGAACTCGACGTACCTGGAGGTGGCCTACCTCCTGGTCAACGGCGAGCTGCCGAACCAGAAGCAGCACGAGCAGTGGGTGCACGACATCACGTTCCACACCTTCGTGCACGAGAACCTCAAGAGCTTCATGCAGGGCTTCCGCTACGACGCGCACCCCATGGGTCAGCTGCTGTCGAGCGTCGGCGCTCTGTCGACGTTCTACCCCGAGGCCCGGAACATCAAGGACCCCGAGATCCGCATGGCGCAGGTCGTCCGCCTGATCGCCAAGATGCCGACCCTCGGCGCCTGGTCGTTCCGTCACGCGCAGGGCAAGCCGTACGTCTACCCCGACAACGACCTGTCGTACACCGAGAACTTCCTCTCGATGCTGTTCAAGATGAGCGAGCGCAAGTACGACGCCGACCCGCGCCTCGTGAAGGCCCTCGAGGTCCTGTTCATCCTGCACGCCGACCACGAGCAGAACTGCTCGACCAACGCGGTGCGCTCGGTGGGCTCCAGCCAGGTCGACCCGTACTCGGCGGTCAGCGCCGGCATCGCGGCCCTCTTCGGCCCGCTGCACGGTGGCGCCAACGAGGCCGTGCTCCGCATGCTCAAGCGCATCAAGACCAAGGACAACGTCCCGGCGTTCATCGAGGGCGTCAAGAACGGTGAGGAGAAGCTCATGGGCTTCGGTCACCGCGTCTACAAGAACTTCGACCCCCGTGCCACGATCATCAAGAAGGCCGTCGACGACGTCTTCGAGGTCACGGGCGTCAACCCGCTGCTGGAGATCGCGCAGGAGCTCGAGAAGATCGCGCTCAACGACGAGTACTTCATCAAGCGCAAGCTGTACCCGAACGTCGACTTCTACTCGGGCCTGATCTACGAGGCGCTGCAGTTCCCGCCGGAGATGTTCACCGTGCTGTTCGCGATCCCGCGCACCTCGGGCTGGCTGGCGCAGTGGATCGAGCTCGTCGACGACCCGGAGCAGAAGATCGCCCGCCCGAAGCAGATCTACACGGGCGCACGCACGCTCGACTTCGTGCCGGCGTCGCAGCGCTGGGCCTGAGCACCGTCCCACCACCCGAGCGGTGAGTGGGTGACCTCCGAGCCGTGCGGAGGGGTCACCTGCTCACCGCTCGCGTGCGTCCGGGTCACTGACCGGACCCCGCCGGCGGCCGACTACCGTGGACTCCCGTGAGACTGCGGATCGACCTGGCCTACGACGGCACTGACTTCGCCGGCTGGGCGACCCAGCCGGGACAGCGCACCGTCCAGGGTGACCTCGAGGCCGCTCTGGCCAGGATCCTGCGGCTGCCCCAGGAGCCCACCGTCACCTGCGCCGGACGCACCGACGCCGGGGTCCACGCGCGCGGCCAGGTCGCGCACGTCGACCTCGACACCCACCCCGGTGTCCTCGAGCGACGCCTGCGCCGCTACCTGCCGTCCGACATCCGCATCAAGGCGGTCACGGAGGCCCACCCCGACTTCGAGGCACGCTTCGCCGCCACCGAGCGCCGGTACGTCTATCGGATGACCGACCACCCGGCCGGGCCCGACCCGCTCGCCCGCGGCATGATCGTCGCCCACCCGAGGCCGCTCACGGTCGACCTCATGAACGAGGCGGCCGAGCACCTGCTGGGCCAGCACGACTTCGCGGCCTTCTGCCGCAGGCGAGAGGGCGCCACCACGATCCGGACGCTGCTCGCCCTGCGCACCGTCCGCGGCGGCGAGACGATTGCGACGACCGTCCGGGCCGACGCCTTCTGCCACTCGATGGTGCGTTCGCTCATGGGCTGCCTCGTCGCGGTCGGCGAGCGCCGGTTCCCGCCGGAGTTCGCCGCCGAGGTGCTGTCCGGGAAGGTCCGTGACGGGCGGGTCAAGGTCATGGAGCCGCACGGACTCGTGCTGGAGGAGGTCGTGTACCCCGACGACGCCGGCCTGTCCGCCCGGGTCCGCGAGTCGCGCCGTCGCCGGGACGAGTGACGTGCCCCGGCTCCTGAGCGCGGGCATCCTGCTGCACCGTCGTCGCGACGGAGTCACCGAGGTCCTCCTCGGCCATCTGGGAGGTCCGTACTGGGCGCGCCAGCACGAGCGGGCGTGGTCGATCCCGAAGGGCGTGGTCGAGGACGGCGAGGAACCGGTCGACGCGGCCCGGCGGGAGTTCACCGAGGAGCTCGGCGTCCCGGTCCCGGACGGCCCGCTCGTCGACCTCGGGAGCGTGCGGCAGTCACGCAAGGACGTGCGCATCTGGGCCCTCGAGGGCGACCTCGACCCGGGTTCCATCGAGCCCGGCACCTTCGAGATGGAGTGGCCGCCGCGCTCCGGCCGCACGATCGTGGTGCCCGAGCTGGATCGCGTCGCGTGGTTCGACCTGGAGACGGCCGCCACGGTCGTGGTCGCCGCCCAGGCCGAGCACCTGCAGCGGCTCGCGGCACTGTCAGACTGATCCCATGGCCAGTACCTGGGACGAGGTCGTTGCCTTCGCGACCGGGACGTTCCCCCAGACCGAGGAGTCGACCTCCTGGGGCAACCCCTCGCTCAAGGTGAAGGGCAAGATGCTCTGCCGGCTCCGGCTCGAGAAGGAGGCGCACGGAGCCCTGGCGCTGAAGTGCTCCCCGGAGGACAAGGAGGCTCTGCTCGCCAGTGACGACTCGGCCTTCTTCACCATCTCCCACTACGACGGCTACCCGTACGTGCTGGTCGACCTCACGCGCGTCGAGGTCGACGAACTGCACGAGCTCCTGACCGACGCCTGGCTGCTGGCTGCCCCCGTGCGGGTCCGGCAGGAATGGGAGGCCCAGCGGTGAGGCGCCCGGCCCTGGTCCTGGTCGTCGCCCTGCTGGGCTCGCTGCTGACCGGCTGCGCTGGTGGGTCGGGCGAGGACGACCTCGAGCTCCCTCCCGTCGGCGCCGTCGTCGACTACCAGCTCGGCGGGCCCTACGAACCGGCCGACGACGTCGACGTCGTGACCCGGGACAGCTCCTCGGTGCCCGATCCCGACCGCTACTCCATCTGCTACGTCAACGGGTTCCAGACCCAGCCCGGTGGGGCGCGCGACGTCCTCGTCGACCAGCACGGGATCGACCTGCTGCTGCAGGCCGACGGGCAGGACGTCATCGATCCCGGGTGGCCGGGCGAGACCCTGTTCGACACCTCGACGGCCCAGAATCGCACCGCACTGGCCGAGGTCGTCGGCGACTGGATCCGCACGTGCGCCAGCGATGGCTTCGACGCCGTGGAGATCGACAACCTCGACAGCTGGACCCGGTCACGCGGCCTGCTGACCCAGGACGACGCCGAGGCCTTCGCGCGGCTCCTGGTCGACGCGGCGCACGACGCCGGGCTGCCGGTCGCGCAGAAGAACAGCGCCGAGGTCGACGGACCCGCCCTCGGCTTCGACTTCGCCGTCACCGAGGAGTGCGCGGTCTACGACGAGTGCGACGACTACACCGCGATGTACGGCGAGCACGTGATCGAGGTCGAGTACACCGACAACGGGCGCGAGGCGTTCGACGAGTCCTGCGCCGACGCCGCCGGGGACCGGTCGATCCTGCTGCGCGACCGCGACGTCGTGCCGGACGACGACCCCGCCTACGTCTTCGAGCACTGCTGAGAAAGACTGGACCGGTGGCCGACCACTACTTCTCCCGGACCCCCGGGGTCGCGGCACGCCTGCGCGAGGTCGAGATCGAGCTCGGCGGTCGGCGCCTCGCGATGCGCACCTCGTCCGGCGTGTTCTCCGGCGACGGGCTCGACCACGCCACACGCCACCTGCTGCAGCGCCTCGACGACGAGGCCCCCTCCTCCACCCACCCCGCGCCCGCCCGCGTGCTGGACCTGGGCTGCGGCTGGGGCCCGATCGCGCTCGCGCTGGCGGCACACTGGCCGGCCGCCGAGGTGTGGGCCGTCGACGTCAATGAGCGCGCGTTGGAGCTCACCGAGCGCAATGCCGAGCGCCACGACCTGCCGGTCACGACCTCGCTTCCCGAGGACGTCCCGAGCGACCTGCGCTTCGACGCGATCTGGTCCAATCCGCCGATCCGCATCGGCAAGCAGGCCCTGCACGAGCTGCTCCTGCTCTGGCTCGAGCGGCTCGCCGACGATGGCAGCATGACGATGGTCGTGGGCCGCCAGCTCGGGGCCGACTCGCTGCAGCGCTGGCTCGACGAGCAGGGCTGGCCCACCGAGCGCCTCGGCTCGGCCAAGGGCTTCCGCCTCCTGCGCACCCGCCGACCCGCACCCACGCCCGCTCCCTGAGGTGCGAGGCGGCCCCCGGCCGAGCTCGACGGGTCACCCGTCCACGAACGACCAGGGCCCCGCACCGGTCAACGGTGCGGGGCCCTGGTCGTCAGGCGGGGTGGGAGTCACTCCTTGGCGGAGGACTCCTCGTCGGTCGCGTCGGCCTCGGTGGCCTCCGCCTCGGCCGGAGCCTCGGTGGTGGTCTCCTCGGGCGGCGTCTCGCCCTCGGTCGACACAGCCTCGTCGGTCACGGTCTCGTCGCTGGTCTCCTCGGCGGGAGCCTCCTCGACGGACGCGGCCTTCGGGGCCGTCTTGGCCTTGGGGGCCTGGTTCTGCGCCGCGAACTCCTGGGCCTCGACGATCTCGATCACGGCCATCGGGGCGTTGTCGCCCTTGCGGGGGCCGAGCTTCGTGATGCGCGTGTAGCCCCCGGGACGGGTGGCCATGGCCGGCCCGATCTCGGTGAACAGGGTGTGCAGGACGCTCTTGTCACGGATGACCTTGACGACCAGGCGGCGGTTGGCCACCGTGTCGGTCTTGGCCTTGGTGATGAGCTGCTCGGCATAGGGACGCAGACGGCGGGCCTTGGCCTCGGTCGTCGTGATCTTGCCGTGCTCGAACAGCGACTGCGCCAGGTTGGCCAGGATCAACCGCTGGTGCGCGGGGCTGCCGCCGAGGCGGGGACCCTTGGTGGGGGTAGGCATGCGTTACTCCAGGTGGGATGCGGCGGGCCGTCGGCTCGCCGGGGGGCTCAGTACTGCTCGTCCTCGGCGAACGAGGCGTCCTCGTCGTCGAAGGCGACGGCGGTCGGGTCGAAGCCGGCCGGGCTGTCCTTCAGGCCCAGACCCATCTCGACCAGCTTCTCCTTGACCTCGTCGATCGACTTCTGCCCGAAGTTGCGGATGTCGAGGAGATCCTGCTCCGAACGGGTGATCAGCTCACCGACGGTGTGGACGCCCTCACGCTTGAGGCAGTTGTACGAACGAACGCTGAAGTCGAGGTCCTCGATCGGCAGCGCGAGGTCGGCGGCGAGCTGCTCGTCGACCGGCGAGGGACCGATGTCGATGCCCTCGGCCTCGACGTTGAGCTCACGGGCCAGCCCGAACAGCTCGACCAGGGTCGAGCCGGCCGACGCGATCGCGTCGCGCGGCAGGAGCGAGCCCTTGGTCTCGACGTCGATCACGAGCTTGTCGAAGTCGGTGCGCTGCTCGACACGCGTGGCCTCGACCTTGTAGGTGACCTTCAGCACGGGGCTGTAGATCGAGTCGATCGGCATGCGACCGATCTCCTCGTCGCCGGTCTTGTTCTGCACGGCCGTGACGTAGCCACGACCGCGCTCGACGACGAGCTCGATGTCCAGACGGGCCTTGTCGTTGAGCGTCGCGATGTGCAGGTCCGGGTTGTGGATCTCCACATCGGCCGGCACCTCGATGTTGGCCGCCGTCGCGGCCCCCGCGCCCGAGGCGCGCAGGTACATGACGACGGGCTCGTCGACGGTCGAGGAGACCACGAGGCCCTTGAGGTTCAGGATGATCTCGGTGACGTCCTCGGTGACCCCGGGGACCGTCGAGAACTCGTGCAGGACGCCGTCGATCTTGATCGACGTGACGGCCGCACCCGGGATCGAGCTCAGGAGGGTGCGACGCAGCGAGTTGCCGAGGGTGTAGCCGAACCCGGGCTCGAGGGGCTCGATGACGAACCGCGAACGGAACTCGTCGACGACCTCTTCGGACAGGGTGGGGCGCTGGGCGATCAGCATGGTGATTCCTTTCCGGGACAACCGTTATATGAGGCCCGGGTCGGTGGGATGACTACTTCTTCGAGTAGAACTCGACGATGAGCTGTTCCTGGATCGGAACGGTGATCTGCTCGCGGATCGGGTTCTGGTGCACCAGGATCCGGCCGCGGTCGGGCGACACGTCGAGCCACGCGGGCACGGTGTCGGCGTCGTGGGTCTCGCGAGCGACGATGAACGGCGTCGTGTTCAGGCTCTTGGCCTTGACGTCGACGATGTCGAACTTGCTGACCTGGAACGACGGGATGTTCGTCTTGACGCCGTTGACCAGGAAGTGACCGTGGTTGACGAGCTGACGGGCGTGGCGGCGCGTGCGGGCCAGGCCCGCGCGGTAGACCACGTTGTCGAGACGCGACTCGAGCAGCGTCAGCAGGTTGTCACCGGTCTTGCCGGGACGACGCGAGGCGAGCTCGTAGTAGTTGGCGAACTGCTTCTCGAGGATGCCGTAGGTGTAGCGCGCCTTCTGCTTCTCCTGCAGCTGGGTGCGGTACTCGGACTCCTTGATGCGGGCGCGGCCGTGCTGGCCGGGCGGGTAGGGACGACGCTCGAAGGCGGCGTCACCACCGACGAGGTCGACGCCGAGGCGACGCGACTTCTTGGTGAGAGGACCGGTGTAACGGGCCATGGTTCAGTGCTCCTGGAATTCGTGGGTCGAGCTGGGACTGGAAAGTCTCAGAGACGACGGTGCTTGGGCGGGCGGCAGCCGTTGTGGGGGCTGGGGGTGACGTCGGAGATCGTGCCGACCTCCAGGCCGACACCGCTCAGGGAGCGGATGGCGGTCTCACGGCCCGAACCCGGACCCTTGACGAAGACGTCGACCTTCTTCATGCCGTGCTCCTGGGCCTGACGCCCAGCAGCCTCGGCCGCCATGCCGGCCGCGAACGGCGTCGACTTGCGGGAGCCCTTGAAGCCCACGGTTCCACCGGACGCCCAGGCGATGACCGCGCCGGACGGGTCGGTGATGGTGACGTGCGTGTTGTTGAACGTGCTCTTGATGTGGGCGTGGCCCTGAACGACGTTCTTCTTCTCCTTGCGGCGCACCTTCTTGGCGCCAGCGCTCTTGGGAGGCATCAGCGAATCACTTCTTCTTTCCGGCGACAGTGCGCTTCGGACCCTTGCGGGTGCGCGCGTTGGTCTTGGTGCGCTGGCCGCGGACCGGCAGGTGAGCGCGGTGACGACGGCCCTGGTAGCTGCCGATCTCCATCTTGCGACGGATGTCGGCAGTCACCTCACGACGGAGGTCGCCCTCGGTCTGGTAGTTGGCCTCGATGTGGTCACGGAGCGCGACGAGCTGGTCGTCGGTGAGCTCGTGGACCCGGAGGTCGCCGGAGACGCCGGTGGCGGCGAGGGTCTCGGCGGCGCGGGTGCGCCCGATGCCGAAGATGTAGGTGAGTGCGATCTCGAGGCGCTTCTCGCGCGGGAGATCCACTCCGATGAGGCGTGCCATGTGCTGGCAGTTCCTTTCGGTACGGCGAAGGTGTGGTCATCCGCGGCGCCCCGATTGCCTCCCGGAAGCCTCTCGTCCACAGGTGTGGGGAGCAGGGTGTTCCGGAACCGGGCCCCGGCCTTCGCGCCGGGGGTCGCACCCGGGAGTGGTCCCGGGTGAGCCGTCAGATGTTCAGTCGTGCTGGTGAAGAAGAAAGCGGGTCTGCGTCAGCCCTGGCGCTGCTTGTGCCGGGGGTTCTCGCAGATGACCATGACGCGTCCGTGGCGACGGATCACCTTGCACTTGTCACAGATCTTCTTCACGCTCGGGTTGACCTTCATGGAGAAGCCCTTTTCTGAACGTGATTGTCGGTTATGCAGTTGTGGCTGGGCACCGAGGTGCCCGGGTGGAGCGTCAGGCTCGACGCGTCACTTGTAGCGGTAGACGATGCGCCCACGGCTGAGGTCGTACGGCGAGAGCTCCACCACGACCCGGTCCTCGGGGAGGATCCGGATGTAGTGCTGGCGCATCTTCCCGCTGATGTGAGCGAGCACCTTGTGCCCGTTCGTCAGCTCGACGCGGAACATCGCGTTGGGGAGAGCCTCCACCACCGCGCCTTCCATCTCGATGACGCCTTCTTTTTTCGCCATGACCTCTGCTTCTCGGTTGCTTCGTCTGGTGGCCCGGACATGCGGAAATCCGCCTGGACAGGCCGACTCGCAAGTCTACGCCCGTACGGCGTCGGTCACCAAATCGTCACCCCCGGTGGTTGAGGTGCGAGTGCCGCCTGCGGCGCGAGCCTCGAAACCTTGGGTCACCTGCGCTCGAACCTGCGGAAGGTTTCGAGGCTCGTCGCCAGAGCTCCTCACACCTCAACCACCGGGACGAACGGTCCGACACCACTCCTAGCCGACGAGCCGCGCGCCCCCGCGATCAACCACCGGTGGAACGCCGCACCACGCTCGAGCCAGTCGGCCTCGACCCACTCGTTCGGGGCGTGGATCGAGTCGCGCTGCGACCGGCTCATCTTGAGCGGGCTGAAGCGGTACACCGAGTCGCTGATCCGGGTGAAGTGACGACTGTCGGTCGCGCCGGTCTGCACGTACGGCACGACGCGAACGGTCTCGCCTGGCGTCTCGAGTGCCGCGATCGCGCGGCCGAGGTGGGCCCACGCGGCGTTGTCGGTGCGGGAGACCGGTGGCGGGTCGTTGCCCTCGACGGCCTCGATCTCGACGTCGAGCCCCTTCAGCAGGCGGGTGAGCCGAGCTCGCAGCTGCTCGCGGTCGTCGCCCACGGCGAGACGGACGTTGACGACCGCGCGGGCCTCGGTCGCCAGCACGTTGTCGGCCGGAGATCCGCTCAGACGGGTCACGGCCATCGTGGTCCGCACCATCGAGCTCGTCTCCTTGCTCACGCGGGCGAGGACCTCGGCCACGGGCCGACGGGCACGCCGCGCCTGCCCCAGTGCCAGCCGGACGGGCAGCGGCATGGACTCGGCCACGACGTCGAGCATCTGCAGGACGGGCTCCGAGAGCGACGGCGGCGCGGGACTCTCCTCGAGCCGCACGATCGCCCGCGCCAGCTGGGCCGTGGCGCCGTTCGGCGACGGGGTGGAGGCGTGGCCTCCGCCACCGCGGGCCACGAGGTGCACGTTGGTCACCCCCTTCTCGACCGTGGCCACCATCGCGCTGAGGCCGGTCAGCCCGGGCAGCGCGTCGTCGACCACGGCCCCACCCTCGTCGGACACGAGCCAGGGTCGCACTCCGAGCGACGCCAGGTGGTTGACGACCTGCCGCGCCTCATGGCCCTCGACCTCCTCATCGGCGCCGAAGCAGAGCCAGACGTCGTGCTCGGGGACGTGCCCGGCAGCGAGCAGGTGCTCGACGGCCTCGGCCACACAGACGAGCGAGCCCTTGTCGTCGAGCGTGCCGCGACCGTGCACGACCGATCCCGTGGGTCCGTCGACGATCTCACCGGAGAACGGGTCGCGGTCCCACTGCTCCGCCGGAGCCGGGACGACGTCGTAGTGCGCCATGAGCACGATCGGATCGGCCTCGGTGCGCCCGGGCCACCGGAAGAGGAGGGACCCGAGCGGGAAGGTCGTGAGCTCGAGCTCGGCGTGCAGCCGCGGGTACAGCCGCGCGAAGGTCTCGCGGAAGCGCGCGAACTCGCGCTCGTCACGCTCGTCCGGCGCCGACACCGTGCGGCACCGCACGAGCTCCGCCAGGCGTCCGGCGGCCTCCCGGGCGCTCACGCGGCCACCGGCGTCTCGGCCTCAGCGAACGCGAGGCGCGGCACGAACGTCAGCAGGACGGCCGCGATCACCGCCGTGGCCGAGCAGACGATCCAGACCGTGTAGTAACCGCTCAGCGAGGCGGCGGTGTCACCCGTGGCGCCCTGGGCCAGTGCGACTCCGAAGACGCACGACGCGATGGCCCCGCCGATCGTCTTGGTCGTGTTGGTCAACCCGGTCGCGACGGCCGTGCGCCCCTCCGGTGCGGCAGCCGCGGCGGCGGCCGGCAACGCGGCCACGAGTGCCCCGGCGCCCAGGCCCGCGACGACCATGCACGCCGCCACCGTCGGCACGGTGCCGTGCGCAAACACGAGTGCCCCGTAACCGGTCGCCACGAGCGAGGCGGCCCCGATCAGGCAGTTCCGCGGGCTGAACCGTTGACTGATGCGCGCAAAGGCCAGGGCTCCCACCAGCAGCGAGAGCACGTAGGCGCCGATCAACGGTGCCACGGTGGACGAGGTGAGACCCAAGCCGAAGCCGTACTGGTCCGGATCGGTCTGCGCGAACGTCGACAGCGGGATCTGCGCTCCCAGCACGCTGACGCCGAACAGCAGCGCGGTGACCTGCACGGGCCACATGGACGGCCGGCGCATGACCCGCAGGTCGACGAGCGGGTCCGGGGCGCGCAGCTCCCACCGGCCGAACGGCAGCAGCAGGGCCAGGCCCGCCGACATGGCGAGCCAGGGCCAGACCGAGCCGACGCCCTCGGTGCGGACGAGCGACAGGCCGCCCGTGACGAGCAGCAGGCTCGCGCTCACGAGCAGCAGGCCGCGGCGGTCGAGACTGCCGTGCTGCACCACGTGCTCGCGGTCGATGGCGACGTGGATCACCACGACGACCCCGGTCGTGAGGAGCGCCGGGACGGCCAGCACGATCCAGATCGGCTCGAAGGCTGCTGCGGCGGCACCGGCCGAGAGCGCACCGGCGATGGCACCCGCCTGCAACGCGGCCACGATGACGCCCGTCGCCTTGCGGGTCGCGGCCGCCCGGTCAGCGATCCCGAGGCTGCGGCGGTAGATCAGGGCGACCTCGAGCGGCAACCAGACCGTGAAGACGCCCTGGAGCGCCCAGAACACGAGGTACGTCGCGAACGACGACGACAGCGCGACACCCCACGTCGCGACCGCGGTCAGCACGGCCGACCACCACAGGACCCGTTGGTGCCCCACGAGGTCACCGAGCTTCGACAGGGCCGGCACGCACAGCGCCGAGAGCAGGAGCTGCGCGGCCTCGAACCAGTTGACGTCGGCGTCGTTGATCGAGAGGTGGCGGGCGATGTCCGAGGCGAGCGGCGTGTAGTAGCCCTGCAGGAAACCGCTCACGAACTCGACGAAGACGAGCGCCCCGACGAGCCCGGCCCCGATCGAGGTCGCGCGGGTGGTCGAGGTCACCTGCCGAGCGTACGACGACGGCGGACCACGACGCCGGCTCAGCCGCAGGCGCAGAGCGTGATCGAGACGATCTCGTCATCGTCGACGCCCAGGCGGAAGCTCGTGGCCGCCCCGGCGTCGGCGCTGACCAGGAGGTCGCCGTCGGGCCCCGGCCGCGCGGGGCCGTAGAGGAGCTCGGCATCGGCCCTCGAGTCGCCCACGGCCAAGCCGTCGATCGTGCGCACGTCGGGCGTCGCGACCGTGATGGCCGTGACGAGCCCGTCGGTCAGCTGCAGCGTGGCATCGTCGATCTCGAGCTCGACCACCCCGCGCGACCGGATGGTGGGCAAATCCTCGTCCACCGCGGCCGCCACCTCGTCGATCGTGGAGCCGAGCGCGATGCCCCGGAACGACGTGCTGCCCAGCGCCTGGGCCGACCACCCCGAGTTGAGCGCGGCCGAGAGGCGCGTGCCCAGCAGGGTGGAGGTCGCCGCTCCGAGGGCCTTCCCGCCGCCGGCCGTCGCGATGCAGTCCAGCTGCTCAGCCGCCGCCGGGTCCGACTCCGTCCGGAAGCCGATCGTGCTGACCGTCAGCTCCGGGTCCGCCGCGTGCAGCTCCTGGGCCGCGAGGCACGGATCGACGCCGAGCCCGTCTGGCGCGCAGGTGTCGAGTCCGTCGGACACGACGACGACCTGTCGCGGACCGGTCTTCGGCAGCAGGTCGGCCGCCGTCTGCAGGCTGAGCCCGATCGGGGTGTAGCCGCTCGGCTGCAGCTGCGCGAGCACGCCGGCGACGTCGCGCTGACCTCGCGGCGCGACCTCGCGAGCCACGACCACGTCCTGGCAGCCAGCCACCTGCTCGGCGTCGCTGGACCCGGTGCCGCTGCCGTAGACGACCAGTCCGACCTCGTGCCCCCACGGCAGGAGGGTCACGACCTCGGTCACCGCGGCCTTCGCGGCCTCGAGCCGCTGGCCGGGTGCGTCCTGCGTGACCATCGAGCCCGAGGCGTCGATGACGACGACGGTGGGGACGGCGGGCGCCTCCTGGGCCGCCGAGACCGGCATCGGCGCACTGAGGTCGCGCGAGCGGTCCGGCACGGGTGCGGTGCCGTCGCGCCGGTCGCTCCCGCCCGCGCACGCCGCGACCAGCGCGCCGAGCAGGGCGAGCGACCCGGCGACGCGACCCACCTGCCCCTGCATGGCTCGAGGCTACGTCGTCGCGCTCACGGCGCCATCGGGACTTCTCCCCATCGTCAGCCGAGCCGGGGCGCCGGCAGGGCGCCGCCGCGCTCGACCAGGCGCGAGAGCACGATCGCCGTCTCGGTGCGCTCGACGTTGCGGGCCGCGTTCCGCAGCCGCTCGAGGGCGTCCTCGAGGTGCTGGACGTCGCGGGCCACCAGGCGCACGATCGCGTCGGCCTGGCCCGTGACCGTCGCGGCGTCCTGCACCTCCGGGATGGAGGCGAAGGCCTCCCGCAGCTCGTCGGGACCGATCGTGCCCTGGCAGTGGAGCTCGACGTACGCCTCGGTGCCCCAGCCCAGGTGCTGCGGGTCGAGCACCGCGGTGAACCCCCGGACGACCCCGTCGGCCACGAGCCGGTCGATGCGTCGCTTGACGGCCGGGGCGGAGAGCCCGACCCGCTCCCCCACGACGGCCAGGCTCGCGCGGCCGTCGTCGAGCAGGGCCTCGACGATGCGTCGATCGATGGTGTCCATGTGGCCATCGTCGCACGTGTGCAAGAAATCGCGGCGCTGACGTGTCCTGCGCAATGGATCACCGGACGCACGTCGAGTTTCGGCTTCGTCAATCATGAGGGCGACCTTCTAGCATGGATTTGTTGCGCACGGTCCCACCCCGACCGAGCCGACGTCCCGGGACCGGCGTCCCATCGGCCACGACACCCGAGGTGACCACCATGACCGTGCTCGACCCCCAGCTGGCCCGGCCGATCGGCCGTCGCACGAAGCCCGTCCCCGCGCCGCTGCGCGTCCGCCGCACCCGCGACTACGTCATGTGTCGGCCGACGGAGTTCGCCGTCGAGTACGCGATCAACCCGTGGATGGATCCGAGCCGCCCCGTCGACCGCGGTCGCGCGATGCGTCAGTGGGAGGCGCTGGTCGAGACGTACCGTTCCCTCGGCCACGTGGTCGAGGTCGTCGAGCCACTGCCGGCACAGCCCGACATGGTCTTCGCGGCCAACGGCGCGCTCGTCGTGGGGGACGTCGCCTACGGGTCCCGGTTCCGGTATCCCGAGCGGGCCGCCGAGGCGGGAGCCGTGGCGACGTGGCTGCGCGGGCGGGGCATCGACGTCACGCCCGCGTCGCACCCCGCCGAGGGCGAGGGCGACTTCCTCGTGCTGGGTCATGTCGTGCTGGCCGGCACCGGTTTCCGCACGAGCCTGGCCGCGCACGTGGAGGCGGCGACCATCATCGACCGGCCGTTCGTCACGCTCGAGCTGGTCGACCCGGCGTTCTACCACCTCGACGTGGCCCTGGCCGTGCTCGACGACGGGCGCGGCAGCGCCTCCGCCGACATCGCCTACTACCCCGGCGCCTTCAGCCCTCACAGCCGCCGCACCCTGCGCGAGCTGTTCCCGGACGCCCTCCTCGTCAGCCGCGACGAGGCACTCACGTTCGGCCTGAACCTCGTGAGCGACGGCCTGCACGTCGTGATCCCGCAGGAGGCGGGGTCCATGGCCGACCGGCTGCGCCAGCGCGGGTACGTCCCGATTGCCGTCGAGCTCGACGAGTTCCGCAAGTCGGGCGGCAGCGTCAAGTGCTGCACGATGGAGCACCACGCCTGACCTGCGCATTCTCGACCGAATCCCGTGAGTCGCGACGCGCGAGCAGCCCCACGGCGTTCTACCCTCGGGGCATGACGAGCACGACACCTCCCCCTGCACCCGTCGAGGCCACGCCGACCGATGCCTCCTCTGCCGACGGCGGGCGTCCCGTGCGTCGTTTCGGCACCGCCCGCGCCCTCGGCCTGGCCCTCGCCGCGTTCGTCGGCGGGTACCTCGCGCTCCTGGCGCTCGGCACCTGGGTCGACATCGTGCGCGACGAGCTCTGGAGCAACTACGACCCCTTCGGCGGGCAGGCCGCCATCGGCCGATTCCGACTCCTGCTCCTGGGCGCGGTGAGCCTCGGTGCCCTCGCGGGCGTCCTCGCCGTGATCGGACTGGCCGTTCGCCGCCTCGCCGTCCTCGTCCTCGTCGTGACCGTCGCCTCCCTGCTGTGCCACGTCGGCTTCGCCCTGCAGGTCGTCGACACGACCTTCCGGGGCAACTTCATCGACCCGAACCGCGGCTGGAGCCCCTCCTTCGGGCTGCCGTTCACGATCGCCGTGCTGGCGCTCCAGGTCGTCGTGGTGCTGCTGTGCCTCGTGCGCGGTCCGCGCCCCGAGCCGGTCGTCATCGCTCCCCCGGTCTCGCGGCCGGGCGACACCCCGCCTCCGGTCACCCACGACCACGATCACCGCTCGGACGACCTCGCCACGACCGAGACCGCCCGCGACGAGGATCGCGGCGTGGCGGCCGCCGGGGTTGCCGACGACGAGGACGCCGACGACGAACAGGCCGACGACGACGTGTTCCTCGTGATCCATGGCCAGGAGTACGGCCCGTACCCCACCGACCGGGTCCGTGGGTTCATGGTGGAGGGCCGCATCCACCCGGGCACGCTGGTGCGCATCGGCGACGAGACCAAGCCCGCCTCCGAGGTCCCCGCCATCTACGGCACCTGACCCGGACCTCCGCCCACCACCGGTGGTTGAGGTACCCCTTTCGAGGCTCGTTCCTCGCACCTCAAGGGGCGGGGCTTCGCCCGCCACGGGCGGATCCACGGGCCGAGCCGAAGGCGAGGCAGGCGCCCGGGCGAAGCCCGGCACCGGTGCCCTTCGAGGCTCGCTCGTTCCTCGCTCACACCTCAGGAACCGGAACGAACCGGTGGAGCCGCGAGGAACGAGCGGTGCGCCCTCAGGCCGGCAGCGTCAGCACCACGGGGCCGTCGGCCGTGATCGCCACGGTGTGCTCCCAGTGGGCGGCGCGACTTCCGTCGACCGTGACCGCGGTCCAGTCGTCCTCGAGGATCTGCGTGTACGGAGAGCCGCGGGACACCATCGGCTCGATCGCGATGACGAGGCCCGGCTTGAGCTTCATCCCCTGTCCGGCGCGCCCCGTGTTGGGCACGTCCGGGTCCATGTGCATGGCCGTGCCGATGCCGTGGCCCGTGAACCCCTCGACGATGCCGTAGTCGCCGGCAGCACGCACCGACGCCGTGATCGCGTGGCCGATGTCGCCCAGACGGGCTCCCGGACGGGCGGCCTCGATACCGGCCCACAGTGCGGCCTCCGTGACGCGTGACAGCTCGGCGTCGGCCGCCTCGAGCTGACCCACCCCGATCGTGACGGCAGCGTCACCGTGCCAGTTCTGGACGATCGCACCGGCATCGACCGAGACGAGATCGCCGGCCACCAGCTCCCGGTCGCCCGGGATGCCGTGCACGACCTCGTCGTTGACCGACGTGCAGATCACGGCCGGGAAGCCGTGGTAGCCCAGGAAGTTGGACGTCGCCCCGTGACGCGCGATGACCTGGCGTGCCACGGCGTCCAGGTCGCGGGTCGTCGCTCCGGGCTCGGCCGCCTCACGCACGGTCTGCAGCATCTCGGCCACGATCGCGCCTGCACGCCGCATCACGGCGATCTGGTCGGCGGTCTTGTACTCGACGCCGCGGCCGAACATCGACGCGCTCCGAGTCAGAGACCGAGGGCGGTGTTGATGCGGGCCTCGACCTCGTCGATCGAGCCCACACCGTCGACCTCGCGCAGGAGCCCGCGCTCGCGGTACACCGGCAGCAGGGGGGCGGTCTCGGCGATGTAGACCTCCTGCCGCTCGCGGATGACGTCCTCGGTGTCGTCGGCGCGCCCACTGGTCTCGGCCCGCTTCAGGAGTCGGCCGATGAGCTCCTCGTGGTCGACCGTGAGCACCAGCACGGCGTCGAGCGGGGCATCGAGATCAGCCAGGATCGCGTCGAGCGTCTCGACCTGGTCGGGCGTGCGCGGGTAGCCGTCGAGCACGAAGCCCGTGCTGGCGTCGTCCTGCGCCAGGCGGTCCTTGACCATGGCGTTCGTGACCTCGTCGGGCACGTACTTGCCGGCGTCCATGTACGACTGCGCGAGCTGGCCGAGCTCCGTGCCGCCGGCCACGTTGGCCCGGAAGATGTCACCGGTCGAGATGTGCGCGCCGCCGATGCGCTCGGCCAGACCCGTCGCCTGAGTGCCCTTGCCCGCGCCGGGCGGGCCCATGATCAGCAACCTCATGAACGCAGGAACCCTTCATAGTTGCGCTGCTGCAGCTGGCTCTCGATCTGCTTGACCGTGTCGAGGCCGACGCCCACGATGATCAGGATCGTCGTGCCACCGAACGGGAAGTTCTGGCTCGCGTTCAACAACGCGATCGCGAACATCGGGATCAGGGCGATCAGACCCAGGTACAGCGCACCCGGAGCGGTGATGCGGCTCAGCACGTACTGCAGGTAGTCCTGCGTCGGGCGACCCGCACGGATGCCCGGGATGAAGCCGCCGTACTTCTTCATGTTGTCGGCGACCTCCTCGGGGTTGAAGGTGATCGCCACGTAGAAGTACGTGAAGAACACGATCAGCGTGAAGAAGGTGATCATGTAGTACGGGTGGTCGCCGCGCACGAAGTGGTCGTTGACCCACGTCGCCCACGAGGAGCCCTCGTTGAACTGCGCGAGCAGCGCCGGCAGGTACATCAGGCTCGAGGCGAAGATGACCGGGATGATGCCGGCCTGGTTGACCTTGAGCGGGATGTAGGTCGAGGACCCGCCGAACATCCGGCGTCCGACCATGCGCTTGGCGTACTGCACCGGGATGCGGCGCTGCGCCTGCTCGATGAAGATCACGCCGGCCACGACGATGAGTCCGACCAGGATGACCAGGGAGAAGGTGACCCAGCCCTCGCGCTCCGACGCGGCCTGCGCCTTGATCTGCCACAGGGCGCCGGGGAAGGTCGCGATGACCTGCGTGAAGATCAGGATCGACATGCCGTTGCCGACACCGCGGTCGGTGATGAGCTCGCCGAACCACATGATGATCGCGGTGCCCGCGACCATCACGAGGACGATCAGCAGGAACGCCGGGATGCTGTCGGGGTGGTAGAGGAGGTCCTGGGTGCACGCGCCGCCGAACAGGCGTCCGCTGCGGGCCAGTGCCACGATGCCGGTGGCCTGGAGGACCGCGAGGCCCAGCGTCAGGTACCGGGTGTACTGGGTGATCTTGGTCTGACCGGCCTGGCCCTCCTTCTTGAGGGCCTCCAGGCGTGGGATCACGACGACGAGCAGCTGCAGGATGATGCTCGCGGTGATGTACGGCATGATGCCGAGCGCGAACACCGTGAGCTGCAGAAGAGCGCCACCGGAGAAGACGTTGATGAGCGCGAACAGGTTGCCGTTCTCACCGGCGCTGGCCGTGTCGATGCACTGCTGCACGTTCGCGACGTCGATACCGGGAGCAGGGGTCATCGAGCCGAGCCGGAACAGCACGATGATGCCCAGGACGAAGAGCAACTTGCGTCGCAGGTCAGGCGTGCGGAACGCATTGACGAAGGCGCTGAGCACTTCCGTCCTCCTCAGGGTGGGCAGCCGGGCAACCCGGCGACTGTAACAGTCAAACTACGGACCGACGCACACGCCTGCGTCGGGGTTGCGCCATCGGGACGCGCGCACGGCCCGGGGGCCGACGTCCTGCTGAACCACGACGGCGAGGCCCTCCGAGGGAGAGCCTCGCCACCGTGTGCGATCCGTGCGGGGTGTCAGCGCTCGCTGACGCTGCCGCCGGCCGCCTCGATCTTGGTCTTGGCGCTGGCCGAGAACTTGTCGGCGGTGACCTGGACGGCCACGCCGATCTCGCCGTTGCCGAGCACCTTGACCGGCTGGTTCTTGCGGACCGCGCCCTTGGCGACGAGGCCGTCGACGTCGACGGCACCGCCCTCGGGGAACAGCGCCTCGAGCCGGTCGAGGTTGACGACCTGGAACTCCACGCGGAAGGGGTTCTTGAAGCCCTTCAGCTTGGGCAGGCGCATGTGGATCGGGACCTGGCCGCCCTCGAAGCCGACGGGCACCTGGTAACGGGCCTTGGTGCCCTTGGTGCCGCGACCGGCGGTCTTGCCCTTGGAGCCCTCACCGCGGCCGACACGGGTCTTGGCGGTCTTGGCGCCCGGGGCGGGGCGAAGGTGATGCAGCTTGAGCGTCATGTCAATCAATCTCCTCGAACGTCACGAGGTGCGGGATGGTCTCGACCATGCCGCGGATCTCGGGACGATCTTCCTTGACGACCGTGTGGCCGATGCGCTTCAGACCCAGCGAGCGCAACGTGTGGCCCTGGTTGTCCGGGCGACCGATGGCCGACTTGATCTGGGTGACCTTGAGCTGAGCCATCAGACACCTGCCTCGGCGGGCTCGGCCGGGGCCGAGCTCTCCTTGCCGGCCTTGAGCAGCGCCGCCGGAGCGACGTCCTCGACGCGCAGGCCACGACGTGCGGCGACCTGCTCGGGCGACTCCAGCATGCGGAGGGCCTCGACCGTGGCGTGCACGATGTTGATGGCGTTGGACGAACCGAGCGACTTGCTCAGGACGTCGTGGATGCCAGCGGCCTCGAGCACGGCGCGCACCGGACCACCGGCGATGACGCCGGTACCGGGCGAAGCCGGACGCAGGAAGACCACGCCGGCCGCCTTCTCACCCTGCACGGGGTGCGGGATGGTGCCCTGGATGCGGGGGACGCGGAAGAAGTTCTTCTTCGCCTCCTCGACACCCTTGGAGATCGCCGTGGGGACCTCCTTGGCCTTGCCGTAGCCGACGCCGACCTGACCGTCGCCGTCACCGACGATCACCAGGGCGGTGAAGCTGAAGCGTCGACCACCCTTGACGACCTTGGCGACACGGTTGATCGTGACGACCTTCTCGATGTAGTTGGACTTCTCGCCGCGGTCGCCGCGCTGACCGCGACCGGCTCCGCCGCCTCGACGCTGGCTCATGCAGCACTCCCGACGTTGTTGATGGTGGTGTGGATCGTGGTCATCAGAACTCCAGTCCGCCCTCGCGAGCGCCGTCGGCCAGGGCCGCGACGCGACCGGCGTACTTGTTGCCGGCGCGGTCGAACACGACCGTCTCGACGCCAGCCGCCTTCGCGCGGTCGGCCACGAGCTCGCCGACCTTCTTGGCCTTGGCGGTCTTGTCGCCCTCGAACGAACGCAGGTCGGTCTCCATCGTGGAGGCCGAGGCCAGCGTGTGTCCCTCGAGGTCGTTGACGACCTGCGCGACGATGTGCTTGCTCGAACGCGTGATGACGAGGCGCGGACGATCGGCCGAACCGGCGATCTTCTTGCGACCGCGGATCTGACGACGTGCGCGCGACGCGGCACGGTTCGAGAGACTGCGCTTGTGCTTGATGGAGATGGCCATCACTTACCAGCCTTTCCGGCCTTGCGCACGACGCGCTCGCCGGCGTAGCGCACGCCCTTGCCCTTGTACGGCTCGGGCTTGCGGATCTTGCGGATGTTGGCAGCGACCTCACCGACGGCCTGCTTGTCGATGCCGATGACGCTGAACGCGGTGGGCTTCTCGACGGCGAAGGTGATGCCCTCGGGGGCCTTGACGATCACCGGGTGGCTGAAGCCGAGCGCGAACTCGAGCTCGGTCGGCCCCTTGGAGATGACGCGGTAGCCGACGCCCACGATCTCGAGCTTCTTCTCGTAGCCCTCGGTGACACCGACGACCATGTTGTTGACGAGCGTGCGGCTCAGGCCGTGCAGGGCCTTGCTGCGGCTCTCGTCGTTCGGGCGCTCGATGGACAGCGTGCCGTCATCGGACTTCGCGATCGTGATCGGCTCCGCGACGGTGTGCGACAGCTCGCCCTTGGGCCCCTTGACGCGAACGTCCTGGCCCTCGATCGAGACCTCGACACCCGCGGGAACGGCGACGGGAATCTTGCCAATGCGTGACATGGTTCTGCTCCCCTCACCAGACGTAGGCGAGGACTTCCCCACCTACGCCCTTGCTGTTGGCCTGACGGTCGGTCAGCAGACCCTGGCTCGTGGAGATGATCGCCACGCCGAGGCCACCGAGGACCTTGGGCAGGTTGCTGCTCTTGGCGTAGACACGCAGACCGGGCTTGCTGATGCGGCGGATGCCGGCGATCGAGCGCTCACGGTGCGGGCCGTACTTCAGGGTGACGGTCAGCGTGCGGCCGACCTCGCCCTCGCCGGGCTCGGCCACGGAGAAGTCGGTGATGTAGCCCTCCTGCTTCAGCAGGGTGACCACACCTTCCTTCAGCTTGCTGTAGGGCGCGGTCACGGAGTCGTGGTACGCCTGGTTGCCGTTGCGGATCCGCGTCAGCAGATCCGCGATCGGGTCAGTCATCGTCATGGGTGGTGTTTCCGTTTCTCGCTGCGGTTTCCGTCTCGTCCTCGACTCGGATCGGGCGCTGCCCTGAGGTGGGAGCTTGCGACCCTCGAAGGGTGGGAGGGGACCTCCAACGGGTAGGTGTTCTTCTGGGTTACCAGGAGCTCTTGGTGACGCCCGGCAGCTCTCCGCGGTGCGCCATCTCGCGCAGGCAGATGCGGCACAGGCCGAACTTCTTGTAGACCGACTGCGAGCGGCCACAACGCTGGCAGCGCGTGTAGCCACGCACGGCGAACTTGGGCTTGCGGGCGGCCTTGACCTTGAGACCAGTCTTCGCCATGTCAGTTCTCCTTGTAGGGGAAGCCGAGCAGCTTGAGCAGCGCGCGACCCTCGTCGTCGTTCGTGGCGGTGGTGACGACCGTGATGTCCATGCCCCGCGACCGATCGATCTTGTCCTGGTCGATCTCGTGGAACATGACCTGCTCGGTCAGACCGAACGTGTAGTTGCCACGTCCGTCGAACTGCTTGGGGCTCAGACCGCGGAAGTCGCGGATGCGGGGCAGGGCCAGCGTCAGCAGGCGGTCCAGGAACTCCCACATGCGGTCGCCGCGCAGCGTGACGTGCGCGCCGATCGGCATCCCCTCACGCAGCTTGAACTGCGCGATGGACTTGCGGGCCTTGGTGACCTGCGGCTTCTGGCCGGTGATCGCGGTGAGGTCGCGCACGGCGCCCTCGATCAGCTTGCCGTCGCGAGCCGCCTCACCGACGCCCATGTTGACCACGATCTTGGTCAGGCCGGGCACCTGCATGACGTTGTCGTACGCGAACTGCTCGCGCAGCGCCGAGACGATCTCCTCGCGGTACTTGAGCTTGAGACGCGGTGCTTCAGCAGTCTGGGCCGTAGCGATGTCGGTGTCAGCCATGCTCAGATCTCCTTTCCGGTCTTGCGCGCGACCCGCACGCTGCGCTGGGCCGCGTAGGTCGAGCCGTCGGGCCGGCTCTTGGTGACGTCGTCGCGGCGGTAGCCGATGCGCGTCGTGGTCTTGCCGTCGTCACCATCGACGACGAGCTGCACGTTCGAGATGTGGATCGACGCCTCGACCGTGATGATGCCGCCGGTCTCGGCACCACCGGACTGAGCAGCCCGGGTGTGCTTCTTGACGCGGTTGACGCCCTCGACGATCACGCGATCGTTCTCGGTCAGGACCTCGATCACCTTGCCGGTGACGCCCTTGTCGGCGCCGGCGATGACCTGGACCTGGTCGCCCTTCTTGATGCCTGCCATCACAGCACCTCCGGTGCCAGCGAAATGATGCGCATGAACTTCTTGTCACGAAGCTCGCGCCCGACGGGGCCGAAGATGCGCGTACCGCGCGGATCTCCGTCCGCCTTGAGGATCACGGCCGCGTTCTCGTCGAACTTGATGTAGGAACCGTCGGGACGACGGCGCTCCTTCACGGTCCGCACGACGACGGCCTTGACGACATCGCCCTTCTTGACGTTGCCGCCCGGGATCGCGTCCTTGACGGTGGCGACGATCGTGTCACCGATGCCGGCGTAACGCCGGCCCGAGCCGCCGAGGACACGGATGCAGAGGATCTCCTTCGCACCGGTGTTGTCGGCGACCTTGAGTCGCGACTCTTGCTGGATCATGTCGTCACTTCGCCTTCTCGAGGACCTCGACGAGGCGCCAGCGCTTGGTGGCCGACAGCGGGCGGGTCTCCATGATCCGCACGCGGTCGCCGATCCCGGCGCCGTTCTCCTCGTCGTGGGCCTTCAGCTTGATGTTGCGGCGCAGCACCTTGCCGTACAGGGCGTGCTTGTAGCGCTCCTCGACGTTCACGACGATGGTCTTGTCCATCTTGTCGCTCACGACCAGGCCCTCGCGCACCTTGCGGGCGCTGCGCGGCGCAGTGCTGGAGTCGTTCGTCACGGTCTCGTCCTTGCTGGTGCTCATGCGTCCACCTCGGCGTTGTCGTCGGTGGTCTCGATGATGCCGAGCTCACGCTCGCGCAGCACCGTGTAGATGCGGGCGATGTCCTTGCGGACGGTGCGCAGGCGCGCGGTGTTGTCGAGCTGGCCGGTCGCGTTCTGGAAGCGCAGGTTGAACAGCTCTTCCTTGGCGTCGCGCAGCTTCTCGGCAAGGCCGTCGGCGTCGAGCAGACGCAGCTCAACTGCAGTCATGATCGCCATCAGATGCCTCCCTCGGTCTCACGGCTGATGAAACGTGCCTTCATCGGCAGCTTGTGGATCGCGCGGCGCATCGCCTCGCGAGCCGTGGTCTCGTCGACGCCCGAGAGCTCGAACATGACCCGGCCCGGCTTGACGTTGGCGACCCACCACTCCGGCGAGCCCTTGCCGGAACCCATGCGGGTCTCGGCGGGCTTCTTGGTGAGGGGGCGGTCCGGGTAGATGTTGATCCAGACCTTGCCGCCACGCTTGATGTGACGCGTCATGGCGATACGAGCGGACTCGATCTGGCGGTTGGTCACGTAGTGACCCTCGACCGCCTGGATGCCGTACTCGCCGAAAGCGAGCGTCGTGCCGCCCTTGGCCATGCCGCGGCGCTTCGGGTGGTGCTGCTTGCGGTACTTGACCCGTCGGGGCATCAACATCAGGACTCGCCTCCCTCGGGGGAAGCAGGAGCAGCGGCTACGGCGACCGGCTCGGCCGAGGCGGGAGCCTCGGTGGCGGGCTGGGCCGACGGGGCGCCCTCGCGGGCGGGACGCTCGGGGCGGCGTCCGCCGCCACGACCGGCGCGACGAGCGCCCGGTGCAGCAGCGCGCTTGGCCGCCTCGGCCTCACGCTCGGCGCGGGTGCCCGCGACCTCGCCCTTGTAGATCCAGACCTTCACGCCGATGCGACCGAAGGTGGTCTTGGCCTCGTAGAAGCCGTAGTCGACGTCGGCACGGAGCGTGTGCAGGGGCACGCGGCCCTCGCGGTAGAACTCCGAGCGGCTCATCTCGGCGCCGCCGAGACGACCCGAGCACTGGATCCGGATGCCCTTGGCACCCGAGCGCATCGTGGTCTGCATCGCCTTGCGCATCGCGCGACGGAACTGCACACGACCGCTCAGCTGCTCGGCGACACCCTGGGCGACGAGCTGAGCGTCGAGCTCAGGCTGCTTGACCTCGAGGATGTTGAGCTGCACCTGCTTGCCGGTGAGCTTCTCGAGGTCACCGCGGATGCGGTCGGCCTCGGCGCCACGGCGGCCGATGACGATGCCCGGACGCGCGGTGTGGATGTCGACGCGGACGCGGTCACGCGTACGCTCGATCTCCACGCGGCTGATGCCGGCGCGGTCCATGCCCTTGGTCAGCATCTTGCGGATCTTGACGTCCTCGCCGACGTAGCTGCTGTACAGCTTGTCGGCGTACCAACGGCTCTTGTGATCGGTCGAGATGCCGAGTCGGAACCCGTGCGGGTTGATCTTCTGGCCCATCAGCGAGTCCCTCCCTTCGTGGTGTCGACCGGCGTGACGACGACGGTCAGGTGGCTCGTGCGCTTGAGGATGCGGTTGGCCGCACCCTTGGCGCGGGGGCGCCAACGCTTCATCGTGGGGCCCTCGTCGACCGTGACGACGCTGATGACCAGGTCGGCGGAGTCGAGTCCCTCAGTGGTCTCGGCGTTCGCGACCGCGGACTCGACCAGCTTCAGGAAGTTCTGGGCGACGGCCTGCGGGGCGAACTGCAGGGTGGCAATGGCGTCCTCGACACGCGCACCACGGATCAGGTCCGCGATACGGCGGGCCTTCTGCGCGGTGACACGGACGTACTGCGCAGTGGCGAACGCACCGGGCTGGTCGCCCAGCAGGCGCTCGCGACGCGCGCTGACGTTGACGCGGCTGGCGGCACTCATCGACGCTTCGCCTTTCGGTCGTCCTTCTCGTGGCCACGGAACGTGCGGGTGGGAGCGAACTCCCCCAGCTTGTGGCCGACCATCGAGTCGGTGATGAACACGGGGACGTGCTTGCGGCCGTCGTGCACGGCGACCGTGTGTCCGATGAAGGACGGCAGGATCATCGAGCGACGCGACCAGGTCTTGATGACCGTGTGCGTACCGGCCTCGTTCTGAGCGTCCACCTTCTTCTCGAGGTGGCCGTCGACGAACGGGCCCTTCTTCAGGCTGCGGGGCATTGTTCAGGTCCTCTCAGCGGCCGGACTTGCGGCGGCGGACGATCATCTGGTCACTGGCCTTGCGCTTGCGCGTACGGCCCTCGGGCTTGCCCCACGGGCTGACCGGGTGACGGCCTCCGGAGGTCTTGCCCTCGCCACCACCGTGCGGGTGGTCGACCGGGTTCATGGCGACACCGCGGACGGTCGGGCGCTTGCCCTTCCAGCGGTTACGGCCGGCCTTGCCCCAGTTGATGTTGGACTGCTCGGCGTTGCCGACCTCGCCCAGCGTGGCGCGGCAACGGACGTCGACGTAGCGCATCTCGCCGGACGGCAGGCGCAGCTGTGCACGCGAGCCCTCCTTGGCGACGAGCTGGACGCGGACACCGGCGGAACGGCCCATCTTGGCGCCGCCGCCCGGACGGAGCTCCACCGAGTGGAGCACCGAACCGACGGGGATGTTGCGCAGCGGCAGGTTGTTGCCGGTCTTGATGTCGGCACCCACGCCGGACTCGACCGTCATGCCCTGGCGCAGACCCTCGGGCGCGATGATGTACCGCTTCTCGCCGTCGGCGTAGTGCAGCAGCGCGATGCGGGCGGTGCGGTTCGGGTCGTACTCGATGTGAGCGACCTTGGCCGGCACGCCGTCCTTGTCGTAGCGCTTGAAGTCGATGATGCGGTAGGCACGCTTGTGTCCACCGCCCTGGTGACGAGTCGTGATCCGTCCCTGGTTGTTGCGGCCGCCCTTCTTGGGCAGCGGCTCGACCAGCGACTTCTCAGGAGTCGTGCGAGTGATCTCGGCGAAGTCGGCCACCGAGGAGCCACGACGGCCCGGGGTGGTCGGCTTGTACTTGCGGATTGCCATGTCTGCTCAGTCCTCAGCTCGGGCTCGAGAAGATGTCGATGCTCTGACCGGCAGCGACGCTGACGATCGCCCGCTTGGTGTCCTTGCGCTTGCCGAGACCGCTCTTGGTCCGACGCGTCTTGCCTTTGCGGTTGAGCGTGTTCACCGCGGTGACCTTGACGTCGAAGATCTGCTCGACGGCGATCTTGATCTCCGTCTTGTTCGCGTCAGGGTGCACCACGAAGGTGTACTTGTTGTCGTCGATGAGGTTGTACGTCTTCTCACTGACGACCGGGGACAGCACGACGTCGCGCGGGTCCTTGGGCAGGGTGGTCATGGTCACTCACCAGCCTTCGTGAATCCCGCAGCCTGGGCGGACTCCTCGGAGTCGAACCAGACCTCGGCGATCGTGGCGTCGTACCACTGGCCGTCGGGCGCGTGGTACTTCATGGAATCGGCGTTGCCCTTGATGTCGAAACCCTTGGGCGCGTTGCCGCTCTTGAGCGGCGCCTTCGAACCCGGGCCGTACGGCTGGGTCTTGGTGACGCCGTCGTCGGCCGGCTCGTCGGCCTTGGCCGCAGCGGCCTTGGCCGGCTTGGCCTTCGGCTTCGCCGGCGCCGGGGCGGCGGACGCCTCGACGGCGGCCGCGCTGAGCTTGATGGTGTCGACGCCCTCGGCCGAACGAGCTGCGACGAAGGCGTCGAACGCGGCCTTCGTGAACACCACGTCGTCGCTCTTGATGACGTCGTAGGTGTTGAGCTGGTCGAACGTCAGGAGCACGAGGCCCGTGAGGTTGCGCAGGCTCTTCGCCGTGACGTCGTCGCCGCGGTCGATGACGACCAGGACGCGGTGACGGGTCGTGACGGCCTGCACCGCGGCGATGGCGGCCTTGGTCGACGGGGCATCGCCCGTGACGAAGGACTCCACGACGTGGAGGCGACCCGAGCGGGCCCGGTCCGAGAGGGCACCGCGCAGGGCGGCGGCCTTCATCTTCTTGGGCGTGCGCTGCTCGTAGTCACGCGGCGTCGGGCCGTGGACGATGCCACCACCGTTGTACTGGGGGGCACGGATCGAGCCCTGACGGGCGCGGCCGGTGCCCTTCTGGCGGTAGGGCTTCTTGCCACCGCCGGACACCTCGCCCCGCGACTTGGTGCTGTGCGTGCCCTGGCGCGCCGCGGCGAGCTGCGCCACGACCACCTGGTGGATCAACGGCACGTTGACCTGGGTGTCGAAGATGTCGACCGGCAGGTCGACGTCGATCGTCTGTGCCATGGTCATGCCCCCTTGGCGGCGGAGCGGACGACGACGAGCTGGCCCTTGGGCCCGGGCACGGCACCCTTGATCAGGATGATGCCCTTCTCGACGTCGACCGCGTGGACGGTGAGGTTCTGGGTGGTCACGGTGTCGGTGCCCATGTGGCCCGCCATGCGCAGACCCTTGAAGACGCGACCCGGGGTGGCGCAGCCACCGATCGAGCCCGGCTTGCGGTGGTTGCGGTGGGCGCCGTGGGAGGCGCCGACACCGGAGAAGCCGTGACGCTTCATGACGCCGGCGAAGCCCTTGCCCTTGCTGGTTCCGGTGACGTCGATCTTGTCGCCGGCGGCGAAGATCTCGGGCGAGATCTCCTGGCCGAGCGTGTAGTCGGCGACGAGCTCGGTGCGGATCTCGACGACGTGACGGCGCGGCGTGACGCCGGCCTTCGCGAAGTGGCCCGACTGCGGCTTGTTGATCTTGCGGCCGTCGATCTCGCCGAACCCGAGCTGGACGGCGCTGTAGCCGTCGGTCTCACGGGTGCGGATCTGGGTCACGACGTTGGTGCTGGCGGCGACGACCGTGACCGGGACGACCCGGTTGTCCTCGGTCCAGACCTGCGTCATCCCGAGCTTGCGGCCGAGGATGCCGCGCGCGGTGGCGGTGGCAGAGTTGCTCATGACTCGCAGTCCCCTCAGAGCTTGATCTCGATGTCGACACCCGCGGGGAGGTCGAGTCGCATGAGCGAGTCCACCGTCTTCGGGGTCGGGTCGAGAATGTCGATGAGCCGCTTGTGGGTGCGCATCTCGAAGTGCTCGCGGCTGTCCTTGTACTTGTGCGGCGAACGGATCACGCAGAACACGTTCTTCTCCGTCGGGAGCGGGACCGGACCGGCCACCTTCGCGCCCGTGCTCGTCACCGTGTCCACGATCTTGCGTGCCGAGGAGTCAATGACCTCGTGGTCGTAGGCCTTGAGCCGGATACGGATCTTCTGTCCCGCCATGCTCGCGTTGTCCTTTGCGTCGTCGTACGTTTCGCGATCCACTCCCCCTCGGAGTGGTTCGGCCACTCCGGTCCCACGTACCCCGAGGTCGGGCGTGTCGCTACTGCGCGCTGGCGCGGACATGCACAGATCTCAAGTTGGGTGGTTGGACTCGCTGTGCTGCAAGTGATCGTGAGACCACCGAGCTTTCGGCGAGTCGGTCGGACCTCAGGTTCGGTGCCTTCGTCAGTCCCGGCGTGAGTTCCGGGCGAGTGCACCCCAGCAGTCCGGCCGGAGCAACCGCACTAGTCTGACAGAGGTCGTTGCCGAAACACAAATCGGTGGGAACCACTGTCGGGCAGGACCTGCGGCTGCTCGGTTCAGGCGTGCAGGTGGGGCTCGGAGTCGACGTGACCGCGGGGCTCGAGCTGCAGGGTCGAGTGCGCGACGTCGAAGTGCTCGGCCAAGCACGTGCGCAGTCCGTCGAGCACCTCGTGCGCCTGGCCCATCTGCTCGATCGAGTCCTCCACGACCACGTGGGCGCTCATGACCGGCATGCCCGACGTGATGGTCCAGACGTGGAGGTCGTGCACGTCGGCCACCCCCGGGGTCCGGAGGATGTGCAAGCGCAGCTCCGCGAGGTCGACGTCCTGCGGCGACGACTCCATCAGGACGGCACCGACGTCGCGCAGGAGGCTCACGGCCCGGGGCAGGATCAGCACGGCGATCGCGAGCGAGGCGACCGCGTCGGCCCGGACCCAGCCGGTCAGCAGGATCACGACCGCCGAGACGATGACGGCGATCGACCCGAGGGCGTCGCCGAGCACCTCCAAGTACGCGCCCCGGACGTTGAGGCTCTCCTGCGCACCCGAGCGCAGGACCAGCAGACCGATGACGTTGACCACCAGACCCACCGCACCTGCGGCCAGCACCGGCCATGCCTCGAGGTCGACCGGGTCCTCGAGCCGGCCGACGGCGCTGAGCACGATCCATCCGCACAGCCCGATCAGCAGCAGGCCGTTGGCGCCCGCCGCCAGGATCTCGGTGCGGTGGTGCCCGAACGTGCGACGCGACCCGGGCGCCGCGCCGCGCTGGGCGACCGCGATGGCCGCCAGCGCCAGGACCAGCCCGATCGAGTCGCTGAGCATGTGGCCGGCGTCCGCCAGGAGCGCCAGGCTGCCGGTGAGCACCGCCACCACGGCCTGGACCACGAGCACCGACAGGGTGAGGGCCAGCACCAGGACGAGCTTGCGCCGGTGGCGCACCCCCGACCCCGTGGGGGCGTGGCCGTGTCCGTGTCCCATGCCAGGGACGCTACGCACCCGGGGTGAGATCCGCGAGCACGTGTCCGCCAAAGGGACGCCCACGACAACCGTTCCCGAGGGTGGGGGTGCAGTGGACGGGACCGAGGGTGATGCATCGAGGCTGCCTCAGCGACCGACATGCATCGTCGTCGGTCCACCTGACCGTGGGCCGGGATGACCGCGCTTGGTCCGTGCCGCTTGTCGGGCACCAGACGCCGGCCCGGTCCGAGCAGACGCGCCCGATCCCCCGCCCACGACGAAGCCCCCCGGACCCGAAGGTCCGAGGGGCTCGTCTTCAGCTGAGCTGCGTCAGATCAGATCACTTGTTGATCTTGGTGACACGGCCGGCGCCGACGGTACGGCCGCCCTCGCGGATGGCGAAGCGCAGGCCCTCCTCCATGGCGATGGGCTGGATCAGCTCGACGCTCATCTCGGTGTTGTCGCCGGGCATGACCATCTCGGTGCCCTCGGGCAGCGTGACGACGCCGGTGACGTCCGTGGTGCGGAAGTAGAACTGCGGGCGGTAGTTGTTGAAGAACGGCGTGTGACGGCCACCCTCCTCCTTGGACAGGATGTACGCCTGACCCTCGAACTCCGTGTGCGGCGTGGTCGAACCGGGAGCGATGATGACCATGCCCCGCTCGACGTCCTCACGCTTGGTGCCGCGCAGCAGCAGGCCCACGTTCTCGCCGGCCTGGCCCTCGTCGAGCAGCTTGCGGAACATCTCGATGCCCGTAACCGTCGTGGTCTGCTTGGTCTCACGGATGCCGACGATGTCGACGGTCTCGTTGACCTTGATGACGCCACGCTCGATACGACCCGTGATGACGGTGCCACGACCGGTGATCGTGAAGACGTCCTCGACCGGCATGAGGAACGGCTTCTCCGTCTCACGCGGCGGCATCGGGATGTAGTCGTCGACGGCCGCCATGAGCTCGGCGATCGAGTCGCCCCACTTGGCGTCGCCCTGGAGCGCGGGGTGCGCGGCAACACGGACGATCGGGACGTTGTCGCCGTCGAAGTCCTGGTCGCTCAGCAGCTCGCGGACCTCCATCTCGACGAGCTCGAGGATCTCCTCGTCGTCGACCATGTCGCACTTGTTGAGCGCGACGACCATCGACGGCACGCCGACCTGGCGAGCGAGCAGCACGTGCTCACGCGTCTGGGGCATGGGGCCGTCGGTGGCGGCGACCACGAGGATCGCGCCGTCCATCTGGGCCGCACCGGTGATCATGTTCTTGACATAGTCCGCGTGACCCGGGCAGTCGACGTGCGCGTAGTGGCGGTTCTCGGTCTGGTACTCGACGTGCGAGATGGAGATCGTGATGCCGCGCTGGCGCTCCTCGGGAGCCTTGTCGATCTGGTCGAAGGCCGAGGCCTCGTTCAGGTCGGGGTACTTGTCGTGCAGCACCTTCGTGATCGCCGCGGTCAAGGTCGTCTTGCCGTGGTCGATGTGTCCGATGGTACCGATGTTCATGTGCGGCTTGGTCCGCTCGAACTTCGCCTTAGCCACTGGGGCTCCTTCTGGGTTGTGATGGTGCTGACTGTGAAAGCCGTCGGGCCCCGCGTGGGAAACCTCGGGCCAGCCTAGGGGATGGGTACTACCGAGTGGTGGTGGGGCCGAGGCCCCCGCGGACTACTCGCCGCGGACCTTCTTGATGATCTCCTCCGCGACGGCCTTGGGGACCTCCGCGTACGAGTCGAACTGCATCGAGTACGAGGCACGGCCCGAGGTCTTGGACCGCAGGTCACCCACGTAGCCGAACATCTCCGAGAGCGGCACGAGCGCCTTGATGACCTTCGCACCGCCGTAGCCCTCGTCCATGGACGAGACCTGACCCCGGCGGGAGTTGATGTCGCCGATCACGTCGCCCATGTAGTCGTCGGGCGTCGTGACCTCGACGGAGAAGACGGGCTCGAGGAGGACCGGGCCAGCCTTGCGCGCGGCCTCCTTGAAGGCCATGTTGCCGGCCAGCTTGAACGCGAGCTCGCTGGAGTCGACGTCGTGGTAGGCGCCGTCCTCCAGGGTGAACTTGACGTCGACCATGGGGTAGCCGGCGAGGACGCCGAACTCCATGGCGGCCTGTCCACCGGCGTCGACCGACGGGATGTACTCGCGCGGCACGCGGCCGCCCGAGACCGCGTTGGCGAACTCGTAGCCCCCCTCGCCACCGGCGTCGGGGCCGTTGGGCGCGATGCCGATGACGACCTTCGCGAACTGGCCCGAACCACCGGTCTGCTTCTTGTGGGTGTAGCTGTGGCCCGTGACCGTCTTGCGGATGGTCTCGCGGTACGCGACCTGCGGCTTGCCGACGTTGGCCTCGACGTTGAACTCGCGCTTCATGCGATCCACGAGGATGTCGAGGTGGAGCTCGCCCATGCCGGCGATGATCGTCTGACCGGTCTCCTCGTCGGTGTGGACCTGGAACGTCGGGTCCTCCTCGGCGAGCTTCTGGATCGCGACGCCGAGCTTCTCCTGGTCGCTCTTGGTCTTGGGCTCGATGGCGACCTGGATGACCGGGTCGGGGAAGGTCATGGACTCCAGGACGATCGGGTTGGCCGAGTCGGCCAGCGTCTCGCCCGTGGTGGTGTCCTTGAGGCCCATGACGGCCACGATCTGGCCGGCGCCGACCGACGCGATCTCCTCACGCTTGTTGGCGTGCATCTGGTAGACCTTGCCGATTCGCTCCTTGCGGCCCTTGGTCACGTTGAGGACCTGGGTGCCCGCCTCGAGGCGGCCGGAGTAGACGCGCACGAACGTGAGCTTGCCGAGGTGCGGGTCGGTGGCGATCTTGAACGCCAGGCCCGAGAAGGGCACGTCGTCCGAGGGCTCGCGGGTGTCGTTCTTGCTCTCGTCCTTCGGGTCGAGGCCGACGATGGCGCCGACGTCGATGGGCGAGGGCAGGTAGGCGACGACGGCGTCGAGCAGGGGCTGGACGCCCTTGTTCTTGAACGCCGTGCCGCACAGAACGGGGTTGAGCTTGGCGGCCAGCGTGGCGCGACGGATCGCGGCCTGCAGGACCTCGACCGAGATGTCGGCGCCGTCGAGGAACAGCTCGGCGATCTCGTCGTCGACGTCCGACAGGGTCTCGAGCAGCGCCTCGCGGCCCTCCTCGGCGGCGTCGGCCAGGTCGGCCGGGATGTCCTCGACCGTGTAGTCCTCACCGATCGTGGTCTCGCCACGCCAGGTCAGGGCGCGCATGCCGACGAGGTCGACGACGCCCAGGAAGTCCTGCTCGGCGCCGATCGGGAGCTGCAGGACGAGCGCGGTCGCGCCGAGGCGCTCGCGGATCGTCTTGACGCAGAAGTCGAACGAGGCACCCGTGCGGTCGAGCTTGTTGACGAAGCACATGCGCGGGACGCCGTACTTGTCGGCCTGGCGCCAGACGGTCTCGGACTGCGGCTCGACGCCGGCGACACCGTCGAAGACGGCGACAGCGCCATCGAGGACGCGCAGCGAGCGCTCGACCTCGACGGTGAAGTCGACGTGGCCGGGGGTGTCGATGATGTTGATCTGGTGGTTCTTCCACCAGCAGGTCGTCGCGGCCGACGTGATGGTGATGCCGCGCTCCTGCTCCTGCTCCATCCAGTCCATCGTGGCGCCGCCGTCGTGGACCTCACCGATCTTGTAGTTGATACCGGTGTAGAAGAGGATCCGCTCGGTGGTGGTGGTCTTGCCGGCATCGATGTGCGCCATGATGCCGATGTTGCGGACCCGGGTGAGGTCGGTGGTGAGTTCGGTAGCCACTACGTGAGCTCTCTCTTGATCGTGGAACAGAGGGTGGTGCGGGCGGGGCCGGTGCGGCCCCGCCCTGCAGCGTTGATTACCAGCGGTAGTGCGCGAACGCGCGGTTGGCCTCGGCCATCTTGTGCGTGTCCTCGCGCTTCTTGACGGCTCCGCCGAGGCCGTTGCTGGCGTCGAGGATCTCGTTCTGGAGGCGCTCGGCCATGGTCTTCTCACGACGCTCGCCGGCGTACTTGACGAGCCAACGCATCGCGAGGGTCGTCTGACGGGCCGGGCGGACCTCGATCGGGACCTGGTAGGTCGCGCCGCCGACGCGGCGGCTCTTGACCTCGAGGCTCGGGCGGACGTTGTCGAGCGCACGCTTGAGCGTGATGACCGGATCGGTGGCGTTCTTCTCGCGGGCGCCCTCGAGCGCGGAGTAGACGATGCGCTGAGCGGTCTGCTTCTTGCCGTCGACGAGGATCTTGTTGATCAGCTGCGTGACGATCTGGCTGCTGTAGACCGGATCGGTCTCGGGGATGCGCTTGGTGGCGGGACCCTTACGAGGCATTAGCTCTTCTCCTTCTTGGCACCGTAGCGGCTGCGGGCCTGCTTGCGGCCCTTGACGCCCTGGGTGTCGAGCGAGCCACGGACGATCTTGTAGCGGACGCCGGGAAGGTCCTTCACACGACCACCACGGACGAGCACGATCGAGTGCTCCTGGAGGTTGTGGCCCTCACCGGGGATGTACGCGGTGACCTCGGTACCCGAGGAGAGCTTGACGCGCGCGACCTTGCGGAGCGCGGAGTTCGGCTTCTTCGGCGTGGTCGTGTACACGCGGGTGCACACCCCACGACGCTGCGGCGACCCCTTGAGGGCCGGCGTGCTGGTCTTGACCACCTTGGACTGGCGGCCCTTGCGGACCAGCTGATTGATCGTGGGCACTACGCGACATCCTTCTTCTCGACTGAGCGTCTCGACTCTTGATGCACTCGCCATCGGTCCCGGCGGATACGAAGATCCGGGCGTTCGGGACGACAGGATGTGTGCATCGGTCTGGTTGATCCAGACACGGCTTCCAAGACTACCCGGCGCGACAGGGCGGGTCAAAACGCCGACGGCGGCCGTCGACCGGCGCGCCGGGCCGTCCCTGATCAAGGCAGCGTCACGTCCGCGGGCCGCGCGCTCCGACCGCCCTCCAAGGCCGTCATGACGTGGTAGACCGTGATGGCCGCGACCGTGCCGAGCGCGATCCCGTTGAACGTCAGCTGCCCGGCGCTGAACGTGAAGTCGGCGATGCCGACGACCAGTGCGGTGGCAGCCGTGAACTGGTTGGCCGGCCGCGAGAAGTCCACCTGGTTGTCGATCCAGATCTTGATGCCGATCACGCCGATCAGGCCGTAGAGGGCGGTGGTCACTCCACCCAGGACCCCCGGCGGGATCGTGTTGACCACGGCGCCGACCTTGGGCAGGAAGCCGAGCGCGATCGCGAAGGCACCGGCCACCCAGTAGGCCGCGGTCGAGTAGACCTTCGTCGCGGCCATGACGCCGATGTTCTCGCCGTAGGTGGTGGTGCCGGAACCGCCGCCGAGGCCGGCGACCGTGGTCGCGAGGCCGTCGGCCAGCAGCGCCCGGCCCGTGCGCTCGTTGAGGGCGGGGTCGGTCAGGTGGGCGACGCTGCGGACGTGGCCCACGTTCTCGGCCACCAGCACGAGCACGACGGGGATGAAGGCGGGCAGCACCGACCAGGCCACGTCGGGGGTCGAGAAGTCCGGCAGGCCGATCCAGGCCGCGCTCTCGACCGGCCCGAAGTCGACCTGGTCGGCGAGGACCGCGGCGACGTAGCCGATCACGACGCCGAAGAAGATCGACAGCCGCGCGACCAGGCCGCGGAAGACGACGGTCCAGAGGATCACCGCCGCCAGGGTGATGAGCGCGACCCACGGCGCCTGCTCGAAGTTCGACCTCGCGACGGGCGCCAGGTTGAGGCCGATGAGCGCCACGATCGCACCGGCCACGACGGGCGGCATGAGCCAGTCGATCCAGCCGGTGCCCGTGACGGTGACGAGCGCACCGACCAGGGCCAGCAGGACGCCGACCGCCACGATGCCGAACAGGGCACCCCCCGGGCCGGCCTCCGAGGCGGTCGCGGCCGTGATGGGGGCGATGAAGGCGAAGGAGGACCCGAGGTAGCTCGGCAGACGGTTGCCCGTGATGACGAGGAAGAGGATCGTGCCGACGCCCGAGAAGAACAGCGTCGTCGTGGCCGGGAAGCCGGTGAGGATCGGCACGAGGAACGTGGCGCCGAACATCGCCACGACGTGCTGGAGGCCCAGCCCGATCGTGGCCGGCCAGGCGAGCCGCTCGTCGGGGCGCACGATGTCGCCCTCGGCGATCGCGCGACCGTCGTCTCCGTGCAGCTTCCAGGTCAGGGCCGGCTTCCAGGACGGGGTCGTCTTCGAGGACATGGGCCCATGATGGCGAAGCCCGGGTCCGCACGGCTCGTCCGACGCGCCGGTGGGAGCAGGGTCACGGGACCAGGGGTCCGCGCAGCAGGTCGCGGCCCGCGCCGGACGTCGTCAGTCGCTCGCGCTCGAGGCGTCCCCAGAGACCGAGGTAGAGGTCGGCCGCCGTGGCCCGGATCTCGCCGTCGGCGTCGGCACCCTCCCCGGCGTACAGCAGGATCGGCGTGCGCATGGCGTCGGGAGACTCCCCCACGACCCAGGAGCGTCCCGTGTCGGTGGCGACGACACGCACGCGCCCCTCCAGGTGGGGTCGCTGCCCCCGCGCCGTCATCCGCGGGAGCATGACGCCCAGCAGCTCGTCCACGCCGTCGGCGGCGAGCTCGGCGGAGATCGGCGTCCCGTCGGCGCCCAGCCCCAGCGCCAGCCCGGCGTCGATGACGTGGATCGTCGTCTCGTGCATCTGCCGCCGCGGCCAGTACGCGGCGGTCTCGTGCACCCGGGCCGAGTTGGGCGTCGGCTCGTCGGCCGGAACGGCTCGGACGACCTCGAGGAGAGCGGCCGCCGTCCGGGCGTACCAGTCCGCCCGCGGCTCGGTGACCCGGACACCCCGCGGCTCGTCGATCCGTTGCCCCGACAGCAGGATCGACGCCGCCCAGCGGTGCACCGTGCCGAGGTGTCCCGTGAGGTCGTCGATGGTCCAGCCGGGACAGCTCGGCACGGGCTCGTCGCCGAATGCGGCGTCCGCCACCTCGGCATAGCGCTGCATCGCCGTCGCGAGCTCGAGGACGTGGTCCATCGGGACTCCTGGTGAGGGGAAGTGGGACGTCCGTAGTCTCGCGCCAACCCGCCCCCGGCGCTGCCGGATCGCCAGGATCTCCCCCAGACCGGCTCCGCAGCGGTGCGGGGGCCGGGTCGGCACCACGGGTCGAGGTGGGTGGCTGCCGCTAGGGTTGCCCCGGATCTGATGACGATCGTTGGTCTGGAGGTGGAGGGCATGGGTCGCTGGAAGCGTGTCGCGTCGGCAGCACTGTCGGCAGCACTGGTCACCGTGGCCCTGGCGGGTTGCGAGATCGGTTCCGGGGACGCGGGCGGAGGGTCGGGCTCAGCCTCCGTGCCCGACGAGATCACCGCGCACGAGAGCGGCCCCGAGTCCCCCATCATCAACGGACTGACCGTCCCGGAGGGGGCGGTGCAGCTGGGTCCCCTCGCCCGGTACCGCAGCAATCGCATGATCGAGGCCTACCAGCCCGACCTCACCGTGGCACTGACCCGCCAAGGCGTCTCCGACGCCGTCTCGGCCGCCCGCGGCAACCCCGACGGCGTGGTGTCGCCGGAGCCGCCGGAGATCACCAAGTCCGGCCGGCCCGACGACGACACCTTCGCCCTGCTCGAGGAGCCGCCGCCCGCCGACGTCACGGTCGCGGTGATCCGGCTCGACGCCGAGTCGTCCACCGGCAAGTCGGAGATCGTGCAGGCGCTCGTCGCGCAGATCGCTGCCCTTCTGCCGGACGCCGATGTCGATCCCGAGGACTTCACGAGCTACTGCACCGTCGAGGACGACCGACTCACCGGGTGCGAGCTCGAGGTCGCGGGCGTCACGGGCGACGGGCGCAACCTCGCCATCTCGATGTCGGTCGACCCGGGCAACCCCGAGACCCGCATCGCCCCGCCCTCCAGCCTGACGCGCCCGGTCATGGAGGTGCGGGTCCAGGACTTCAGCGATCCGCGCATCGAGCGCACCGCCACCGAGGTCGAGACCGAGGAGCCGGAGCCGGTCCGCGGCGAGCTCGACGACATCATCTGGCCGGCGATGGACACCCAGGCCCCGGCCGACACGCCCCTGCTCAACGGCTGGGTCGCACCCGAAGGCACCCTGATCCTGCTCAGCTCGTTCCAGCCCGAGTTCGTGTCACTCAACGTGGCCAGCAGCTCCGAGGCGCGGGAGATCGCCCGCTCGTACGTCGAGTCGCTCTCGCCCGACGTGCCGGTCACGCTCGACTCGTACGAGGGCCTCAACGAGGTCGACGTCACGTTCTCGGCCACGGCGCCCGACGGTGAGCGAGCGGTCGCGACGCACGTCATCACCGCCCGCGGCAACTACGTGATGCTGTTCCACACGCCCGCGAGCTGATCCAGGCGTCCGAGCACGTGCTCGACCACGGGCAGCAGCGGGCGCCCGTCGGCAAGATCGCTCAGCGGGAGCCACAGCGCGAGGTCGGTCGTGCCTCCTGACTCCACGACGTGTGGCACGGCGTCGGTGTCGACGCGGCAGGCGTAGAGCAGGTGCACCCCGTGGTAGTCCTCCCAGGCGTCGCCTCGGCCGGGAGAGACGGTGTGCACGTCGTGCACCTCGATCAGCCGCTGCTCCAGCACCTCGAGCCCCGTCTCCTCGTGCATCTCGCGTCGGACGGCGTCGTTCGGCGACTCGCCGTGGTCGACTCCCCCACCGGGCAGCGCCCACCAACCGGCCGGGTAGCCGCGCGGCGAGACGCGGGTGATGAGCAGCTCGGGCTGCTCCCGCTCGCGCACCACGACCCCGTACGCACCGAGGCGCTGCGTCCGACGGATCTGCTCAGGGTGCTCCACGTCTCTCAGGATGTCACCTGACCGGGGGGTCGATACAGTCGGCTCGATGTCCGCCCTGGCCCCCCTCCCCGTCTCGCCGTCGGGTCCGAAGGAGCGCGTTGCCTACCTCGACAACGCGCGCTACTGGGTCATGCTCCTGGTCGTGATGGGGCACTGCCTCACCGAGTTCGTCGTGATGGACTCCGCCCGAGGCGTCTACACGTGGATCTACGCGTTCCACATGCCGTTCTTCATCCTGATCTCCGGGTACACGGCTCGGCACTACGTCGGGGACGTGCGCCAGATCCGACGGATCGTCAGCACGCTCGTCGTGCCGTACCTGCTCGTCGAGCTGAGCCTGCAGCTCATCACCCGCCACTACACCGGCGAGCCCGCCCAGCTCATGGTGCTGTCGCCGCAGTGGATCGGCTGGTTCATGGCGGCGCTGATCCTGTGGCGCCTCACGACGCCGATCTGGCGCGCGCTCCGCTACCCGATCACGACCTCGATCGTCATCTCCCTCGGCTCCGGGCTGATCGACATCCCCAACGTCCTGGCGATCCACAAGACCCTCGCGCTGCTGCCGTTCTACGTCATCGGCCTGCACATGACGCGCGAGGGCTTCCTGTCGCTCGGCACGGCGCGGATCCGGGCCGCGTCGGCCGCGCTGCTCGCGGGGCTGTTCGTGCTCAGCCAGCTCGTGAGCTTCCCGGACGCCCAGGAGTGGCTGCTCTGGAAGCACAGCTACGTCGACCTCGACGCCACGTTCGCCGAGGGTCTGATGGTCCGCACGGGCCTGATCGCGCTCGGGCTGCTGATGACGTTCGCCGCCCTGTCGCTCGTGCCGCGCAGACGGTCGTGGACCACCGCGTTCGGTGGGCGCACGTTCTACTGCTACCTCCTGCACGGTTTCGTCATCATCTGGCTCGACCGCCACTTCCACCTCTGGGACCAGCTCGAGCCGTACGGCGCCACCGCCGTGGCCGGTCTCATGTTCGCGGCGATCGCACTGGCGAACCTGCTCATGACACCCCCCTTCGCCCGCGTGTTCCGCCCCGTGTTCGAGCCCAGGCTCACCTGGCTGTTCCGCCCCATCGACGACTCCCCCCAGGTCAAGATCCCCGTCTGACCGGCGGGTTGGACCGACGATGATGCATGTCGGTAGCCATGGCTACCCAGATGCATCGTTCCGTCGCTGGGCGGCACCGGGACGAGGCACACCCCGCCATCCCCCGGCTCGCAGCGCTCGAACGAGCTGGTCGAGCACAGTCTCGGTTTCGTGCCGGATGACGTAGGACGTGAAGATCAGCAGGCGAGGGCCGTCAATGACGATCTCGTTGGCCCGCACCAGGTCCATCGACCACTGCACGACGCCGTGGTGGGGCAACCCGTGGACTTCGGCTGCGACGCCATACGGTCCCCACTCGACGTCGAGGAAGTAGCGTCCGTCCTTGCCGCGCACGGCCCGCTGACGGGTGGGCCGGGGCAGGCCGGCCACCAGCATGAGCTCATCGAAGACTTTCTCCGGCAGAGACTGAACGCCGCCGACCGCGTCGAGCACCGACTCACGCACCAGCCCGACTCGATTCACCGATCCGCGGCGATCGAGCGCGGCGTGGAGAAGGCGGTCGTTGACCAAACCCTGCTGGAACGTCGCGAGCACAGCGGCACGCGCATACCGGTCCGTGGCGGCCCACGACGCGAAGTCGATCACGCTGCGTGCCATGACCGTTCGGCGCGGTCGCCGAGCCTGGTGCACGTCGACCCGGTCCAACAGGGTGCTCCAGTGCGTCTCGAGGCCTTCGCACCGCGGCCGGCGAGCACCTTCGGGGACCGTGACGTAGGTGCGAGTCGACGTGAACCCCTCCAGCCCCTCGAGCTCGAGGGCTGTCGCACCGGCCAGTGCCGACCGGGGCGGGCAGGCCGCCAGGCGCACCTCGTGCTGCTCGAGCTGGCTCAGCGGGCCGTTGTGGGTGACGACGACCCCCAGCGCCGGGCGCTGCCACCGGCCGGAGTTGATGGCATGCCGCACGCGGCCACGACCGTGGACCGCCTCGGCTTCGAACGTGCGAAGAACCGTCATGGACCGATGCCAGTCGGTCTCAGTCCATCGCACCACCTTCTCTCGTCCGCTTGGGGACGAGGCGGCCCTGTGGAGGGACCGAGGACGATGCATCACGGTCCCGAGGACAACCGCCATGCAGCGTCGTCAGTCCCTGCGAGACAGAGCGTGATGCATCCGGGCAGCCGGAGCTACCGCGATGCATCATCGTCAGTCCCCACCCGATTCACGCACGAGGGCCCCGGGTCCGCCGTGTGGCGGTCCCGGGGCCCTCAGGCGATCAGCGAGCGATCAGCTCTCGTAGGAGGTGTAGTCGTACGAGTCGACCTGCACACCCTCGGTCTGGCCGAAGTTGTAGTCGTAACCCTCGTAGCCCGAGACCGCGTACGCGTTCTGGCGGGCCTCCTCGGTCGGCTCGACCGCGATGTTGCGGTACCGCTCCAGGCCGGTGCCGGCCGGGATGAGCTTGCCGATGATGATGTTCTCCTTGAGGCCACGCAGCCAGTCCGACTTGCCGTGGATCGCCGCGTCGGTGAGAACGCGGGTGGTCTCCTGGAACGACGCGGCCGACAGCCACGACTCGACGGCCAGCGAGGCCTTCGTGATGCCCATCAGCACCGGACGACCCGAGGCCGGCGTGCCACCCTCGGCGACGACGCGGCGGTTCTCGGCCTCGAACGAGGCCCGGTCGACCAGGTCGCCTGGGATCAGGTTCGAGTCGCTCTGCTCGATGACCGTCACGCGACGAAGCATCTGGCGCACGATGATCTCGATGTGCTTGTCGTGGATCGCCACGCCCTGGCTGCGGTAGACCTCCTGGACCTCGTCCACGAGGTGCTCCTGCGCCTTGCGGACACCGAGGATGCGCAGGACCTCCTGCGGGTCGGGCGTGCCGTGGGTGAGCTGGTCGCCCACCTCGACGTGCTGACCATCGGTGATCTGCAGACGCGAACGCTTCGTGACCGGGTACTCCAACGGCTCCGTGCCGTCGTCCGGCGTGACGACGAGCTTGCGCATCGCCTCGGAGTCGTCGATCTGGACGCGACCGGCCACCTCGGTGATCGGCGCCTTGCCCTTGGGCTGACGCGCCTCGAACAGCTCGACGACGCGCGGCAGACCGTGCGTGATGTCGTCACCGGCCACACCACCGGTGTGGAAGGTACGCATCGTGAGCTGCGTGCCGGGCTCACCGATCGACTGGGCCGCGATGGTGCCGACGGCCTCGCCGATGTCGACGAGCTTGCCGGTGGCCAGCGAGCGGCCGTAGCACTTGGCGCAGCTACCGGCGGCGGCCTCGCAGGTCAGGACCGTGCGGACCCGGACCTCCTCGAGACCAGCGGCGATCAGGCGATCGATGTCGTCGTCGCCGATGTCCTCACCGGCGCCGATCAGGACATCGCCGCTCTTCGGGTCGACGATGTCGGTGGCCGAAGCACGGGCGTAGATCGAGGTCTCGACGTGCTCGTGGGGCACCAGGGTGCCGTCCTCGAGCTTCTCGGCGATCTTCTTGGGCAGACCACGCTCGGTGCCGCAGTCGGGCTCGCGGATGATGACGTCCTGGCTGACGTCGACGAGTCGGCGCGTCAGGTAGCCCGAGTCGGCCGTACGCAGCGCCGTGTCGGCCAAGCCCTTGCGAGCACCGTGGGTCGCGATGAAGTACTCGACGACCGACAGGCCCTCGCGGTAGTTCGACTTGATCGGACGCGGGATGATCTCGCCCTTGGGGTTGGCCACGAGGCCACGCATGGCGGCGATCTGCCGCAGCTGCATCATGTTTCCGCGCGCACCCGAGTTGACCATCATGTAGATCGGGTTGTCGACGTGGAAGTTCTCGTTCATCGCCTCCGCGACCTCGGCCGTGGCCTGGGTCCAGATCTCGATGAGCTCCTGACGACGCTCGTCCTCGGTGATCAGACCGCGGTCGAACTGCTTCTGGACCTTGGCCGCCAGGTCCTCGTAGCGCGCGAGGATCTCGGGCTTGGAGTCCGGGCTGACGACGTCGTCCATCGAGATCGTGACGCCCGAGCGCGTGGCCCAGTGGAAGCCGGTGTCCTTCAGCGCGTCGAGCGCATTGGCCACGTCGACCTTGCTGTACCGCTCGGCCAGAGCGTTGACGATGACGCCGAGCTCCTTCTTGCCGACCTGGTAGTTGACGAACTCGAAGTCCTCCGGAAGCGCCTCGTTGAAGATCGCGCGACCCAGGGTCGTCTGCTTGGTGACGCCGTCGATCCGGATCGCGACCTTGCTCTGCAGCGTGATCTCACGACGGTCGAACGCCATGACCGCCTCGGCCATCGAGCCGAAGCTGCGGCCCTCGCCGAGGTGCCCGTCACGATCGAGGGTCAGGAAGTACAGACCGATGATCATGTCCTGGGTCGGCATCGTGACCGGCCGGCCGTCGGAGGGCTTCAGGATGTTGTTGGTCGACAGCATCAGGATGCGGGCCTCGGCCTGGGCCTCGGCCGACAGCGGCAGGTGCACGGCCATCTGGTCACCGTCGAAGTCGGCGTTGAAGGCCGAGCAGACGAGCGGGTGGATCTGGATGGCCTTGCCCTCGATGAGCTGCGGCTCGAACGCCTGGATGCCCAGACGGTGCAGGGTGGGCGCGCGGTTGAGCAGCACGGGGTGCTCGGCGATGACCTCTTCGAGGACGTCCCACACGACCGGGCGCGCACGCTCGACCATGCGCTTGGCGCTCTTGATGTTCTGTGCGTGCGCGAGGTCGACCAGGCGCTTCATGACGAAGGGCTTGAAGAGCTCCAGCGCCATCTGCTTGGGCAGACCGCACTGGTGCAGCTTCAGCTGCGGGCCGACGACGATGACCGAACGGCCCGAGTAGTCGACGCGCTTGCCGAGCAGGTTCTGGCGGAAGCGACCCTGCTTGCCCTTGAGCATGTCGGAGATCGACTTCAGCGGACGGTTGCCCGGCCCGGTGACCGGACGACCACGACGGCCGTTGTCGAACAGCGAGTCGACGGCCTCCTGCAGCATCCGCTTCTCGTTGTTGACGATGATCTCGGGCGCGCCGAGGTCGAGCAGTCGCTTGAGGCGGTTGTTGCGGTTGATGACGCGGCGGTACAGGTCGTTCAGGTCCGACGTGGCGAAGCGGCCACCGTCGAGCTGGACCATGGGCCGCAGCTCCGGCGGGATCACCGGGACGGCGTCCAGGACCATGCCGGACGGGTGGTTGCCCGAGGCGCGGAACGCCTCGACGACCTTGAGGCGCTTGAGGGCGCGGGTCTTGCGCTGGCCCTTGCCCGTGGCGATGATCTCCTTCAGCACCTCGGCCTCGTTGTCGAGGTCGAAGTCCTGCAGGCGACGCTGGATCGCGGCGGCACCCATGAAGCCCTCGAAGTACGCACCGAAGCGGTACGTCATGTCGCGGTACAGCATCTCGTCGCCCTCGAGGTCCTGGACCTTGAGCTTGGTGAAGCGGTCCCAGACCTCGTTCAGGCGGTCGAGCTCGCGGTCGAAGCGCGTGCGGATCGCCTTCTCCTCGCGCTCCGCGGCGTCCTTGACCTTGCGCTTGGCGTCGGCCTTGGCGCCCTCGTCCTCGAGGGCCTTCAGGTCCTCCTCGGCCTTGCGGCCGCGGTCGGCGAGCGCGGTGTCGCGACGCGTCTCGATCTGCTCGCGCTCGAGCCCGATCTTGGCCTCGAGCGAGGAGAGGTCGCGGTGACGCGCCTCCTCGTCGACGCGGGTGATCATGTAGGCCGCGAAGTAGATGACCTTCTCGAGGTCCTTCGGCGCGAGGTCGAGCAGGTAGCCCAGACGGCTCGGGACGCCCTTGAAGTACCAGATGTGCGTGACCGGCGCGGCGAGCTCGATGTGACCCATGCGCTCACGACGGACGTTCGACCGGGTGACCTCGACGCCACAGCGCTCGCACACGATGCCCTTGAAGCGGACCCGCTTGTACTTGCCGCAGTAGCACTCCCAGTCCCGGGTGGGACCGAAGATCTTCTCGCAGAACAGACCGTCGCGCTCAGGCTTGAGCGTGCGGTAGTTGATGGTCTCGGGCTTCTTGACCTCGCCGTGCGACCACTGACGGATGTTGTCAGCGGTTGCGAGCCCGATCTTGAGCCGGTCGAAGTTGTTAACGTCGAGCACGTGTTCTTCTCTCCGTGGAGTCGGAAAATTCAAAAGTTGATCAGCGAGGGGTGCGGGGACCGGCCCGGAGGCCGGTCCCCCACTTCTCAGAGGTCGTCGACCGAGGACGGCTCACGACGCGAGAGGTCGATGCCGAGCTCGTCCGCCGCGCGGAACAGCTCGTCCTCGGCGTCACGCATGTCGACCTGCTGGCCGTCGGCCGAGAGCACCTCGACGTTGAGGCACAGCGACTGCATCTCCTTGACGAGCACCTTGAACGACTCGGGGATGCCGGGCTCCGGGACGTTCTCGCCCTTGACGATCGCCTCGTAGACCTTGACGCGGCCGGCGATGTCATCGGACTTGATCGTCAGGAGCTCCTGCAGCGCGTACGCCGCGCCGTAGGCCTCCAGGGCCCAGACCTCCATCTCACCGAAGCGCTGGCCACCGAACTGGGCCTTACCGCCGAGCGGCTGCTGGGTGATCATCGAGTACGGGCCGGTCGAGCGGGCGTGGATCTTGTCGTCGACCAGGTGGTGCAGCTTCAGCATGTACATGTAGCCGACGCTGATGGGCTCCGGGAAGGGCTCGCCGCTGCGACCGTCGAAGAGGTGGGCCTTGCCCTGGCCGTTGACCAGACGCACACCGTCACGCGTGGGCGTGGTGGAGTGCAGCAGACCGGAGACCTCGTCCTCGCTCGCACCGTCGAACACCGGGGTGGCGACGTGGCTGTTCGGCGGGGCCTCGGTCAGACCGATCTTGGACAGGCTCTTGGCCCACTCGGCGGTCTTCTCGTCGACCTTCCAGCCGGTCTTGGCGATCCAGCCCAGGTGCATCTCGAGCACCTGACCGACGTTCATGCGGCCGGGGACACCGAGCGGGTTGAGCACGATGTCGACGGGCGTGCCGTCCTCGAGGAACGGCATGTCCTCGACCGGCAGGATCTTGGAGATGACGCCCTTGTTGCCGTGGCGACCGGCCAGCTTGTCGCCGTCGCTGATCTTGCGCTTCTGCGCGACGTAGACGCGGACGAGCTGGTTGACGCCCGGGCTGAGCTCGTCACCCTCGGAGGCGTCGAAGACACGCACGCCGATGACGGTTCCGGACTCGCCGTGGGGCACCTTGAGCGAGGTGTCGCGCACCTCGCGCGCCTTCTCGCCGAAGATCGCGCGGAGCAGGCGCTCCTCCGGGGTCAGCTCGGTCTCGCCCTTGGGCGTGACCTTGCCGACCAGGATGTCGCCGTTGCCGACCTCGGCGCCGATGCGGATGATGCCGCGCTCGTCGAGATCGCTCAGCATCTCCTCGGAGACGTTCGGGATGTCCCGCGTGATCTCCTCCGGGCCCAGCTTGGTGTCGCGCGCGTCGACCTCGTGCTCCTCGATGTGGATCGAGGTCAGGAGGTCGTCCTGCACGACGCGCTGGGAGAGGATGATCGCGTCCTCGTAGTTGTGCCCCTGCCACGGCATGAACGCCACGAGCAGGTTGGTGCCGAGGGCCATCTCGCCCTCGTCGGTGCACGGCCCGTCGGCCAGCGGCGTGCCGCTCTCGACCCGCTGACCTGCGGCGACCAGCGGACGCTGGTTGGTGCAGGTGCCCTGGTTCGAGCGACGAAACTTGGCCAGACGGTAGGTCGTGTAGGTGCCCTCGTCCTCGGCGATCTCGATCAGGTCGGCCGAGACCTCCTTGACGACACCCGCCTTCTTGGCGACCGTCACGTCACCGGCGTCGACGGCGGCACGGAACTCCATGCCGGTGCCGACGAGCGGGGCGTGGCTGCGGATCAACGGGACGGCCTGACGCTGCATGTTCGAGCCCATGAGGGCGCGGTTGGCGTCGTCGTGCTCGAGGAACGGGATCAGGGCGGTCGCGACCGACACCATCTGGCGCGGCGAGACGTCCATGTAGTCGACCTCGGCGGCCGGGCGGAGCTCGGCCTCGCCACCGCGCTGACGCACCAGCACCGCAGCGTCGACGAACGAGCCGTCATCGGCCAGCGGCGAGTTCGCCTGGGCGATGATGAACCGGTCCTCCTCCGTGGCCGTGAGGTAGTCGACGGTCGTGCTGACCTTGCCGTCGATGACCTTGCGGTACGGGGTCTCGACGAAGCCGAACGGGTTGATCCGTCCGTACGACGCGAGCGAGCCGATCAGGCCGATGTTCGGGCCCTCAGGAGTCTCGATGGGGCACATGCGGCCGTAGTGCGACGGGTGGACGTCGCGGACCTCGTAGCCGGCGCGCTCACGCGACAGACCGCCCGGTCCGAGGGCCGACAGACGCCGCTTGTGCGTCAGGCCCGCGAGCGGGTTGTTCTGGTCCATGAACTGCGACAGCTGGCTCGTGCCGAAGAACTCCTTCAACGCGGCCACGACGGGCCGGATGTTGATGAGCGTCTGCGGGGTGATGGCCTCGACGTCCTGCGTGGTCATGCGCTCGCGCACGACACGCTCCATGCGGGCCAGGCCCGTGCGGAGCTGGTTCTGGATCAGCTCGCCGACCGTGCGCATGCGGCGGTTGCCGAAGTGGTCGATGTCGTCCTTCTCGACCAGGGTCGGTCCGGCCGGAGCCTCGAGCTCCTCCTCGCCGGCGTGCAGCGCGACGACGTACTTGATCGTGGCGACGATGTCGTCGACCGTCAGCGTCTGCTGGTCGAAGGCCTCGGTCGTGCCGAGCTTCTTGTTGATCTTGTACCGACCGACCTTGGCGGTGTCGTACCGCTTCGGGTTGAAGTAGTAGTTCTCGATCAGCGTCTGCGCGGCCTCGCGGCTGGGCGGCTCGCCCGGACGCAGCTTGCGGTAAAGGTCGAGGAGCGCCTCGTCCTGCGTGTGCGCGTTGTCCTTCTCGAGGGTCGTGCGGATGGAGTCGTACTGGCCGAACTCCTCGAGGATGCGCGCCTCGGACCAGCCGAGGGCCTTGAGCAGGATCGTGACGCTCTGCTTGCGCTTGCGGTCGAGACGGACGCCGACGAGATCGCGCTTGTCGATCTCGAACTCCAGCCACGCGCCGCGCGACGGGATGACACGCGCCGTGTAGATGTCCTTGTCGGACGTCTTGTCGGCGGTGCGCTCGAAGTACACGCCCGGCGAGCGGACGAGCTGGCTGACGACGACACGCTCGGTGCCGTTGATGATGAAGGTGCCCTTGTCGGTCATGAGCGGGAACTCACCCATGAAGACGGTCTGGCTCTTGATCTCGCCGGTCTCGTTGTTCATGAACTCGGCGGTGACGAACAACGGCGCGGCGTACGTGACGTCGCGGTCCTTGCAGTCCTCGACCGAGTACTTCGGGGGCTCGAAGCGGTGATCCCGGAACGACAGGCTCATCGTCTCGGAGAAGTCCTCGATGGGACTGATCTCCTCGAAGATCTCCTCGAGGCCGCTCTTGCCGGACACGTCGGTGCGACCGGCGGCCAGGTCGGCTTCGACCCGGGCCTTCCAGGCGTCGTCACCGATGAGCCAGGCGAAGCTCTCGGTCTGGAGGGCCAGGAGCTCGGGAACCTCGAGAGGCTCCGAGATCTTGGCGAAGGAAAGTCGACGTGAGGTCGAGGTGACAGTCTTTGCTGACGTCTTCTGGGCGACGGTGCGCGAGGCGGCCAAGAGAAGTCCTTCCGAAGGCTCGCAGGCGGATGGCTCTGAGTAGTGCTCTGGGCGCACGCCAAACCGACCCCGTCAAGGGCTTGTGTACCCGGAAGTGGGCATGGCAAGGCGAGCGCGAAGATTCAGTGTAACTCGCGGTGGCCCACCGATGCAAGCCCGGTGCTTGACATCTCAGGTTCCATACAGCATTCTGTGCGCCGCACTCTTCGGTCGTGCCGAATACCGGCCGAGATTCCGGGCTGTTTGGCCGCTTGCGGCGTGTCCTGCCGAACGAGCGTCAGGCGCCGATGTAGGAGATCGAGTCGACGAGCCAGCGCCCGTCCTGCTCCACCATGGCCACGCGCAGGCGCTGCGGGGTGATCGTGGGCGCGTCGAGGTTGGAGGTCAGTGTGACCTTGTCGATGACGACCAGCACCGAGGCCTCGTCGGCCGGGCACTCGCCCTGGCAGGTCTCGGCCGCCGAGGCCTGCACCGTGGTCTGCACCTGGACCTGCGCCGTGGGCGCCTGCTCGCGGAGAGCGGCGACGCTGGGCTCGAGCTCGTCGCTCACGTAGGCGTCGGTCAGGAGACCGTCGACCCCGGCCTCGTAGGCGTCGAGGTCGCGGTAGTCGAAGCTCAGCACCTTCTCGACGGCCGTGGCCGCGGCGTCGGCGGCGTCCTGCGCGGCACCCTGGCTGAGCGGGGCCTCACGCTGCATCTGCCAGTACCCGGCGCCCGCGGCGACCAGGCCGAGGACCAGCACGAGCACCGGGAGCGTAGCCCTCAGCGTGGGGCGACGCCGGCCAGACTCCTCCGACGCCTTCTCGGGCGCCGCGTCGCGGGCGGCCGCGGCCTTCGCCTTCGGCGTGGTGGACGACGGACGAGCGGGGCGGGCCGGGCGGCGCACCGTGGGGGCGACGGCCGCCTCCGGCGCGCGATCGGCAGCCTTCTTGTCCTCGCGTTCACGCCGTGATGGCGCCGGCTTCGGCGTGGGGACGACGGGGCGTGCCGGCGCCGCCTTGCGAGCCTGGGGCTTCGCGGGGGTGGCGCCGGGCTTGTCCTCGCCCGCGATCCTGCGGCGGCGGGGTGGCTGAGGTCCGCTCACGGCGTGACCTCCGGTACGGGCGCGGTGGGCACGCCGTCGGTGGGTGCTCCATCCGTCGGTGCCCCCTCGGTGGGCGCGCCGACCGAGGCCTCGACCTGGGGGATCTCGGCGAGGTCGCTCGCGATCCAGGAGGAGCCCGACCGCGCGAGGTCGACGATGACGCGGCTCGCCACGGTGGCCGGCTCCGTGGCCGCCGAGTCGACGACGAACGTGAAGGTGACCACCACGGCGGCGGAGTCGGCGTCCATCGTCGTGACCCCGGCGGAGGTCACGACCACGCTGCTGAAGCTGACGTCCGAGGAGATCAGGCCCGGCTCCGCCTCGGCGAGCTGGTCGAGGAAGGTCTCCTCGAACTCGTCGGTCACCAGCTCGCCCACGCGCGTCCGGTAGTCGTCGAGGTCGTCGGCGGTGTAGGTGTTGAACGACGTCACGAAGTCGGTGGCGACCGACTCGGCCGACTTGGCGTCCTTGGACCACCCGTCGGAGCCGACGGCCGGCAGGACGAAGGCCATGACGACGCCGGCGACCAGACCCAGGAGGCCCACGACGTACGCCACCGTGACCTTGGTCGACCGCCCGGTCGCCCGGGCGGACGTCACCGGCTCGTTCCGAGCAGCAGCCACTCCAGTTCGCCCTTCCCGTCCGCGGTGGGGACCACGGTACGGGACAGCTCCGCCTGCGAGGCGCCGCGGGGGACGAGGTTCGGGTCGTTGCACCCGAGCTCGGGGTTGAAGACCTCCTGGCCGAGCGCGTCGACGTCGGAGACGTCGGCCGGCAGGCGGACGTCGCGGTAGCCCACGTTCGGACCCTCGCAGAGCGTGAACCCGCCCGGGAGCGGAGCCGGCAGTCCGAGGACGTTGCCGAATGCGGCGTTGAACTGACCGTCCGGCGTCGGCGTCGCCACCGTGAACGCGCCCTGGATCAGGTACGGGTAGAGCAGGAACAAGGTCTGCAGCCCCACGACGTTCTCGTCGAGGATGCGCACGGGGCCCTGGAGGTTGGCCAGGACCGAGCTCAGGTCGGCCGAGTTCTCGCTCACGACGGCGTTGATGGTCTGGGCGGCACCCGAGCCCTCGTCGATCAGGGCGCGCAGGTCGCCGTCGGAGGTGACCAGCGTGTCGGTGAACAGGGCCAGGTCGCTCGCGAAGGACTGGATCTGGCTGCCCTTGTCGATCTGGGTCTGCAGCACGGTGCTGGACGAGTTGATCAGGCTCCGCGTGACGTCGATGTTGTCCTGCGCCTGCTGGACCAGGTTCGCGGTGGAGTCCAGGATCTCGCCCAGCGCCGGACCGGCTCCGTCGAACGCGGTGCCGAGCTCGGTGACCACGGTGTCGAGGTCGTCGGTGGGGACCGAGGAGACGAAGGAGTTCAGGTTCGTCAGCAACGTGCGCGTGTCGATCGGCACCTGGGTGTCGCCGACCTTGATGTTCGAGCCCGCCTTGAGGTACGGCGCGCCGGATCCCTGGGGTCGCAGGTCGAGGTACTGCTCGCCGATCGCCGACTTGTTGGCCACGACGGCCTGGGCGTCGGCCGAGATCCGCGGCGCCGACTTCTCGATGTCGAGGGTGGCCTTGACGCCGTTGCTCGTGAACGTGAGCTTGTCGACCGTGCCCACCGCGATGCCGCGGTAGGTGACCTCGGCCCCGGCGAAGATGCCGCCGGACTCACTGAGCTCGACGGTGACCGGGAAGGTCCGGTCGACCACCAGGCGGTCGATCTGGGCGTACTTCGCGCCGACGTAGCTGACGCCGATCACCGTGACGAGCACGAACATCAGGAGCTGGATCTTGGTCAGGCGGGTGATCATGCGGTGGCCTCCCAGTCGAGCAGCAGCGCCGACAGGTCCGACGACCCCGTGGAGGCCGTGACGGTCGTGCGGCAGAGAAGGCCCGGCAGCAGGCAGGACGGAGCCGGGGTCGTGGCGTCCGGCGCGGGCGCAGCGCCCGGGTCGGCCGTGGCGTCCGGCGCAGGCGTGCTCGCCGGCGCCGGGGCGCCGCCACTCAGCATCTGGACCAGACCGGTCAGCTGCTCGGTGCCGCCACCGAGGTCGGTCTCCGACTGCGTCTCGCCCGTCAGCGGGGTTCCGCCGGCGGGAACCAGGAACCGGAACAGGTTGACCAACGACTCGGTGTCGAGGTCGATGTTGATGTTCAAGTTCAGGTAGTCACCACCACATCCCGAGGGTGTGTCCTTCAGCGGGACGTTGTCCGACGGACGCGGGCAGTACTGCTGGACCGCCGCCAGGGTGCCGCCGACCGCACTGTTGGGGAAGGGGAACGACACGAACGTGCTGAAGTTCTTCACGAGGTCGTCACCGGCGAGGGCCAGGTTCGACAGCAGGGGCTGCAGCGCCTGCAGGTTGGCGACGGTGTCCTCGCGCGAGGCTTGGATGACGCCGGTGGCGGTGTCGCCGAGGTTCTGCAGGGCGGTCGTGAGCGCGACGAGGTCGTCGCGCTGCTGGTCGAGCACCGTGAAGGCCGCAGGCAGGTTGTCGAGGGCCGACTCGATCGCGGACCGCTGACCGTTGGCCGTGATCGCGAGGTTGTTGACCTTCTCGAGCGAGGTCAGGAGGGCGTCCTTGTTCTGGTCGATCTGCCCGAGGAACACGGTCGTGTTGTCGAGCAGCGCCTTGATGTCGGCCTCGTTGCCGGTCGTGGCCTTGTTCAGCTCGGTGACGATCGTGTTGACCTTGTCGAGACCGCCGTTGTTGAACAGCAGCGACGCGGCACCGAGCACCTCCTCGACCTCCGGGTTGCGGCCGGACTGCTCGAGCGGGATCTCGTCACCGTCGGAGAGCTCACCGGTGGCCCCGCTGGCGGGCGGCGACAGCGAGACGAACTTCTCGCCGAGCAGGCTGCTCTGGCGGATCGTGGCCTCGGCGTTGTCGGGCAGGTCGACCGACCCGTTGAGCTCGACGACCACGACGGCGGTCCAGCCCTCGAGCTCGACGGACTTGACCCGACCGACGGCGATGTCGTCGACCCGGACCGCGCTCTGCGGCACGAGGTCGAGCACGTCGCGGAACTCGATCGTGACCTGGTACGGGTCGTCGCCGACGTCGGCACCTCCCGGGAGGGGGAGGTCGGTGGCCGTGAAGGAGCAGCCGGACGTGACGACGGCCGCCACGACGCCGACCGTCAGAAGTCGCAGGTTCGGGCGCTTCACTGGGTGCCCCCCGTCAGGTACTGGGCCAGGTCGGTGAGCTCCGGCAGCTGCGTGGCCGACGCGTCCGGTGCGGCGGTCGCCGGGTCCGTGGTGGGCTCGCTCCCGGCGCCACCCACGGGAAGGGCAGGCAGGCCACCGAAGATGGGCCCGAGGAGTCCGGTCAGCGTCGAGCACAGGGTTCCTGGCATGTCGGGTGTCTGTTGCAGCACCGAGCAGATCGCCCGCGCAGGCCCGCCGGGACCGGTCAGCAGCCCGAGCAGGGTGCCCGGGAGGTTCGCGTGCGTGTCGAGCGTGCCGTAGACCGGGTTGTACGCCAGCGTGACGTTCGACAGCACGGTCGGCGCTGCGACCGAGAACTCACCGATCTCGGTCTCACGGGAGGCGAGCACCTCGGCGAGCGACTTGAGGTTGACCACGTTGGCGCGCAGGGTGGAGCGGTTGTCGCTCACGAGCGACTCGACGCTGGTGAGCGCCGTGGTCAGGGTCGACAGCGTCGCTGCGAGGTCCTCGCGCTCGGTCTCGAGCACCTCGGCGACGGCCGCGGTGTTGTCGTTGAAGGACCGCACCGTGGCGTCGTTCTCCTCGAGCATCGACACGAAGTCCTCGACCTGGCGCACACCGGCGAACAGCTCGTCGGAGTTGTCGCTCAGCGTAGTCGTGAACTGGCCGAAGTTCTTCAGCGTCTCGTTGAGCTGGGCACCCTGGCCTTCGAGCTGGTCGGCCGAGCTCGAGACCAGGTCGCTGAGGGCGCCGTCGGCATTGGCCCCGTCCGGGCCCAGTGCCACGGTCAGGTCGTCGATCGACTCGTAGACCTGGTCAAGCTCGACGGGGACCGCCGTGCGGTCGGTGTCGAGGTGCGCGGCGTTCGCGAGCTTCTCTCCCCCGCTGTAGGCGGGGGCCAGCTGCACGAAGCGGTCGCCGACGATCGCGGGCGACACGATGACGGCCTTGACGTCGTTCGGCAGGTCGACGTCGGAGTCGACCTCGATCGTGGCGCGGATGAACTCGCCCTTCGGCTCGAGCTCGGTGACCTTGCCGACCGGAACACCCAGCACCCGCACCTCCGAGCCCTCGTACAGGGACGTGGTCTGGGTGAAGTCGGCCGTGATGGTGCGATCGCCGCCGCCACGGTTGAAGACCAGCACGACCGCGGCGAAGAGCGCCACGACGACGAAGATCGCCAGGACCTTGCTCGCTCCGGCAAGACGCTGGGCGAAGGAGATGGGGCTCACGGTGCTCCTCCGGTCGACGGGAGGGACAGCGGAGTGCCGATCCCGAGGAGAACATCGAACCATGGTCCCGTGCCGAGTGCCTCCGAGAACAAGCCGAAGAACGCGGGTGACACACGCAGGAGCTCGTCGAGGCTCGCCTCGTTGCTCACGAGGGTGTCGGTGACGCTCTGCAGCTGCTCGAGCGCCGGCTTCAGGTCGGCCCGCGTGGAGTCGACCAGGGCGGTGAGCTCGGTTGAGATCTGCTGCGTCGAGACGAGCAGCGTGTGAATCGCGTCGCGTCGCTGGACCACCGCGTCGAAGAGGGTCGAGGCATCGGTGAAGAGCGTGTCGATCTCGGCGTTGCGGGACGCCAGGGTGCCGGAGACGGTGTCGAGGCCCACGAGCAGGTCGTTGATCTGCTGGTTGCGGGCTGCGAGGTTGGCCGACAGGTCGGAGAGGCCCACGATGGCCTCGCCGAACTCCACGGTGGAACCGGCCGCGACCTCGCTCACCGTGGTGAGCGCGGTGGCGAGCTGGTCGGTGTCGATCGCACCGGTCGTCTCGGCGAGGTCGGAGAAGGCCTGGACGACGTCGTACGGCGCCTGGGTGCGCGACAGCGGGATCGTGGCGTTCTCCTTCATGTCGCCCTCGCCCGCAGGTGTCAGCGCGAGATAGCTGGCGCCGAGGAGGGTGCGGATGCGGATCGCCGCGCTGGTCTGCGGACCGAAGCCCTCGCCCCCGGTGATGCGGAACCCGACGAGGACCTTGTCGCCGTCGAGTTCGATGGAGTCGACCTTGCCGACGGTGACGCCGGCGACGCGCACCTCGTCGCCGGAGCGCAAGCCCCCGATCTCGGAGAACTCAGCCGTGTAGACGTCGCCACCGCCGATGATCGGCAGACGGTCGGCGCGGAACGCTCCGAACAGCATCAGCGCGATGACCGTGAATCCGACGAGACCGGTGATCGTGTGGTTGCGCTCGTGGAACGGCTTCATGGTCACTCACCCCCCGGGATGGCGTCGCGACCGCAGCGGTCGCCGCCGATGTCGGGCAGGTTCAGCGGGAACTGCGTGCCGGTGATCGGATCGGCGAGGGTCAGGTTCAGGCCGCACACGAAGAAGTTGAACTGGCTTCCGGCCGAGGCCGCGTTGCTGAGCTTCTTCATCTTGATCGGCGTGATCTGCAGCTGTCGCTCGATCTCACCGAGGTTGTCGCCCGCCGTCAGGGTCGACGTGAGCTCCTTGAGGGCCGTGACGTCGGCGGCCAGGGCCGGTGCACCCTCGTCCAGGAACGACGCCGTCTCGTTGGCCAGTGCCGAGATCGAGTCGATCGAGCCAAGGATCGCCTCCCGGTCCCCGTTGAGACCGGACACGAACTGCTGCAACGTGACGATCGTCTGGTCGAGCTGCACGTCGCGGTCGGCCACGATGTCGAGGGTCGTCGAGAGGTTGGTGATGACATCTCCGATGAGTTGGTCGCGGTCGGCCAAGGTCGAGGTCAGCGACGCCGTGGTGCCAAGGAGGCTCTGGACGCTGCCGGCCTCGCCCTGGAGCACCTGGATGATCTCGAACGCGAACTGGTTCGTGTCATCGGGAGAGAGCGCCTCGAACACCGGCTTGAAACCGTTCAGCAGCACGTTGAGGTCGAGGGCGTCGACGGTCTGCTCGTCCGGGATCGTCGAGCCGGGCTTCATGACCGCGCTGCTCCCGCTCGGGTCCTGCGAGAGGGCCAGGTAGCGCTGCCCCACGAGGTTGCGGAACTTCAGCGTGGCCATGGTGTTCTGTGTCAGCGGACGATCGGCGTCGACGCTGAAGGTCACGATCGCCTTGTCGCGCCCGTGCACCTCGACACTGTCGATCTTGCCGACCGCGACGCCCGAGATGCGCACATCGTCGCCCTTGGCGACGCCGGTGACATCGGTGAACACGGCCTTGTACTCGTGGCCGTCGCGGAACAGCCCATTGGCCAGGATCGACATCAGCAGCAGGGTGGCCAGACCGGTGAAGGCCAGGAACAGGCCCACCTTGATGGCGGCCGAGAACGCCTCGCGATCGAGCCTCATCGGACCGCCACCTCGGCTCCTTCGTAGAGGGGCCCCAACAGCAGGGGCGCCAGGTCGGAGCTCTGGGCCGGGTCCAGGCCCACGCTGTCGGTCACGAGGGCGTCGAGCATGGTCCACTCGGACGCCACGCCCGTGCGATTGGCACTGCCCGCGGGCGTGCCGTCAGCGCTGAAGAACTTGCCGTGCGGCGACTTCACACCCACGAGCTGGTAGAGCTCGGCCGCGCGGGGCGGACCCGGGTAAGGGGTCTCCTGCGGGAAGAGGTCGACCCCTTCGGCGAGCTGGTCGAGCTGCAGACAGGTCGGCTCGACGAGCGACGCGTTCTCGGCCGAGTTGGCCTCCTCGTAGGAGATGACCGGCTTTTCGTCGAGCGTGTACGGCGTCGGCATGCCGCCGCGAGTGGTCTCCGGGATGCCCGGCGTGATGATCTCCAGGTTGATATGGAGCGCGCCCCCGCGGAACAGACTGTCGAGTCGCGGCACGACCGTATCGAGTGCCGCCAGGAAGCACGGGAAGGTCACTGAGTAACGACCTGCCTGGTACAGCCCGCGACGGCCGTTCGCGTTGAGGTCGACCAGGTCCTGACCGCTCGTGGCGAAGAAGTTCGTCAGGGTGTTGGCCAACGTCGTCGTGCTGGCCAGGAAGGACGTGAGCTGCGCGTCCTTCTCGACGATCGTGCCGCCGGTCACGACGGAGTTCTCGAGCACCCGCGCGAGATCGGGCAGCGCGGCCGCGTAGATGTCGGAGACCTCACCGAGGGCGACGAGGTCGTCGACCGCCTGTGGGATCTCGGGGTTGATCTCGGTCAGGTAGGAGTTGAGCTGCACGAGCGTGTCGCCCAGCTGCTCGCCGCGCCCCTCGAGCGCCGTCGAGACCGCGGTCAGCGTGGTCGAGAGCTCGGCCGGCTCGACCGCCTCCAGGAGTCCGTAGAGGTTGTTGAGCACCTCCTCGAGCTCGATCGGGACGTCGGCCTTCTCGATGACGTCGCCGGCCTTCAGCGAGTCGGTGGAGGTGATGGCCGGCGGGATCAGCGCGACGAACTTCTCGCCGAACAGGGTCTTCGGCAGGATCTGCGCCGTGACCCCGGCGGGGATCTCGTCGATCAGGTCGGGGTTCAGCCCGAGCGTGAGCTCGACGCCGTCGTCGGTGACCTTCTGGTCGGTGACCTCGCCCACGATCATGCCGCGCAGCTTGACGTCAGCGGCCTGCGGCAGCTGCGAACCGGCCTTGCTGGTCTTCAGCGTGACGTCGTCGGTGCTGACGAACGTCTTGTTGAAGAAGGCGAACGTGAGCCAGACGAAGAACAGCAGCATCACGAGGAAGCCGATGCCGAGGACCTTCTTGACCGAGGGACGGTCGAGGGTGGCAGTGCGAGCCATCGCGGTCACCCAGCCAATCTGACGGTGACGGTCGTGCCCCAGATGGCCATCGAGGCCAGCAGGTCGACGACGTTCACGGCGACGATCGAGGTTCGGACTGCCAGGCCCACGGCCACGCCGACGCCGGCGGGTCCGCCGGTGGCGTAGTAGCCGTAGTAGCAGTGGATCAGGATCACGACGACCGCAAAGATCAGCACCTTCGCGAACGACCACAACACATCGGTGGGTGGCAGGAAGGTGTTGAAGTAGTGGTCATACGTGCCGGTGCTCTGACCGTAGATCTGGGTCACCGTGAGTCGTGTCGCGAAGTACGACGACAGCAGGCCGACCATGTAGAGCGGCACGACGGCGATGAGGCCGGCGATCACGCGGGTCGTGACGAGGTAGGGCAGCGACGGCACGGCCATGACCTCGAGCGCGTCGACCTCCTCGGAGATCCGCATCGCGCCCAGCTGCGCCGTGAAGCCGCAGCCCACCGTGGCGGCCAACGCGATGCCCGCGACGATCGGGGCGATCTCACGGGTGTTGAAGTAGGCCGACACGAATCCGGACAGCGCCGAGGTGCCGAGCTGGTCGAGGGCCGCGTAGCCCTGGATGCCGACCTCGGTGCCCGTGAAGAAGCACATGGCCGTGATGACGCCGACCGTGCCGCCCACCAGGGCGAGCGAGCCGGATCCGAAGGTGACCTCGGCGAGCAGCCGGAAGATCTCCTTGGAGTAGTTCTTGATCGCGCGCGGCACGTTGGCGATGACGCGTACGTAGAACGCCATCTGGCGTCCCATGCTGTCGAGCGCTCCGGACGGCTTGGAGGCGACTTCCGAGATGCGCGAGCCGAGAGTCTTGTTCGCCATCACATTCCCTTCGGCGGGACGAGCTGCAGGTACAGCGCGGAGATGACGAAGTTGACCACGAAGAGCAGCGTGAAGGTGATGACGACAGCCTCGTTGACCGCGTCGCCCACGCCCTTGGGCCCACCCTTGGCGTTCATGCCCTTGTAGGAGGCGACGATCGCGGCCAGGAACCCGAACACGAGGGCCTTGGCCATGCCTTGGTAGATGTCGGGTAGCTGCGCGAGTGCCGTGAAGGACGAGACGTAGGCGCCTGGTGTGCCGTCCTGCAGGATCACGTTGAAGACGTAGCCGCCCGCGACGCCGACGATACTGACCAGGCTGTTGAGGAAGACCGCGATCATCATGCAGGCGAGGACTCGGGGCACGACCAGACGCTGGATCGGGTCGATGCCGAGCACCATCATCGCGTCGAGCTCCTCGCGGATCTTGCGCGAGCCGAAGTCGGCCGCGATGGCCGATCCGGCCGCGCCCGCGATCAGGAGCGCCGTGGCGATGGGGCCCGCCTCACGGATGACCGCGAGGACCGCAGCCGATCCCGTGAACGACTGCGCGCCGAACTGCTTGATGAGTCCACCCACCTGCAGCGCGATGACCGCTCCGAAGGGGATGGCCACGAGCGCCGTGGGGACGATCGTGACGCGGATGATGAACCAGGACTGGAGCAGGAACTCCCGCAGCTGGAACGGCCGGCGGAACAACGCCACCAGCACGTCCATCATGAACGCGAACAGGCCGCCGGCGACGCGCGCCGGGCCGGTGACGACGGAGAGGCTCACGCACCGCCGCCTGTCGGGACCGGGGCTTCGGACTCGAAGGAGCCGGGGGGCGGGGTGACGTTGTTGTCGCGGCACCAGCCGCCGGGCTCACGCTGGCCCCGGCGGGGACGGCCGTCGGAGGGCGACAGCTGCTCCGGGATCGGCGGCAGGGGCGGCATGTCGATGCCGGACTCCGAGGCGAGCTCATCGGCGTCCTTCTCCTCGGACATGCCGATCGGGCCGACCCGCTGGGCGTTGAGGAACTGCGCCACGACCGGCTCGGTCGAGCTCAGGAGCATCTCGCGGGGACCGAACATCGCCAGGTGCTTGTGGTAGAGCAGGCCGATGTTGTCCGGGACCGTGCGGGCGGTGTTGATGTCGTGGGTCACGATCAGGAACGTCGCGTCGATCTGCGCGTTCAGGTCGATGAAGAGCTGGTTGATGTAGGCCGTGCGGACCGGGTCCAACCCCGAGTCCGGCTCGTCGATCAACAGGATCTCCGGATCCAGCACCAGCGCGCGGGCCAGGCCGGCGCGCTTGCGCATACCGCCGGAGATCTCACCGGGGAGCTTGTTCTCCGCACCCGTCAGACCCACCAGCTCCATCTTGTCCATCACGACCTGACGGATCTCCGACTCGGACTTCTTGGTGTGCTCACGCAACGGGAAGGCCACGTTGTCGTAGAGGTCCATCGAGCCGAACATCGCCCCGTCCTGGAACAGCACACCGAACAGCTTGCGGATCTCGTAGAGATCCTTCTCCGAGCAGTTCGCGATGTCGGTGCCCTCGATCCACACATGACCCTTGTCGGGCTTCAGCAGACCGATAACCGTCTTCAGGAACACCGACTTGCCGGTACCCGACGGGCCGAGCATCACCGAGATCTCACCCGCGGGGAGCGTCAACGACACATCGTTCCAGATCACCTGCGACCCGAACTTCTTCGTCAGACCCTCGACCTTGACCTCAACACCCACGGTGTCCTCCTCGTTCGACCGTCATCCCCCGGAGAGATGACGGATCCAAGCCATCGTAGTGCAGTGTGACCGGGCGCACAGGGACAACGATGGCGCGTGATGGGAAGTTACGACACCTGGTGGTCACTGCGAGTTACCGATCGCTGGGTGACTGTAACCGACGACACAACTGGGCCCATAATCAACTCTGGATTCAAAAAAATTCGGAGCGTTCGAGGGGTCGCGAGCCGGCCCCGGACGCGCCGAAGGCGCCCCTCCCGCGAGCGGGAAGGACGCCTTCAGCAGTGTGCTGGTGTCAGCAGGTCACTTGAGGGTGACGGTGGCGCCGGCGGCCTCGAGGGCCTCCTTCGCCTTCTCACCGGTCTCCTTGTTGACCTTCTCCAGGACCGGCTTGGGCGCGCCCTCGACGAGATCCTTGGCCTCCTTCAGGCCGAGGCTCGTGAGCGTGCGCACCTCCTTGATGACCTGGATCTTCTTCTCGCCGGCCGACTCGAGGACGACGTCGAACTCGTCCTGCTCGGCGGCTTCCTCAGCGGCACCGGCGCCACCGGCCGCGGGGGCGGCGGCAACGGCGACCGGAGCGGCCGCGGTGACCTCGAAGGTCTCCTCGAAGGCCTTCACGAACTCGCTGAGCTCGATGAGGGTCAGTTCCTTGAATGCATCCAACAGCTCGTCAGTGCTGAGCTTCGCCATGGTGGCGTCCTTTCCTACAGATGAGACCCCGAGGGGGTCCCGATGGGTGATCGGGCGGTTCAGCCCTCGGTGGTGGTCGCGTCCTCGGCGTCGGCCGCGGGGGCCTCGTCCTCGGTCGCGGGGGTGGTGTCGGCGGCCTCCGCAGGTGCGGCGGCAGCCTCGGCGGGGCTCTCCTCGGCCTTCTTCGCCTCGAGGGCCGCCACGAGGCGGGCCGTCTGGGCGAGGGGCGCGGCGAACAACGAGACTGCGTTCTGCAGGCTGCCCTTCATCGCACCGGCCATCTTCGCGAGGAGGACCTCGCGCGACTCGAGGTCGGCCAGCTTCTTGATCTCGTCAGCGCTGAGCTGCTTCCCGTCGAGGAAGCCGCCCTTGATGACGAGGTGGGTGTTCACCTTCGCGAAGTCACGCAGACCCTTGGCCGTCTCGACCGGATCGCCCGAGATGAAGGCGATGGCGGTCGGACCGGTGAGGAGGGCGTCATCGATGTCGATGCCGGCCTCCTTGGCCGCGATCTTGGTCAGCGTGTTCTTGGCGACGGCATAGCTCGCCGTCTCACCGAGGATGCGCCGCAGTTCCTGCAGCTGCTTGACGGTGAGACCGCGGTACTCGGTGAGCACAGCGCCGTTGGACTCTCGGAAGTTGTCCGCGAGCTCAGCGACCGCTGCAGCCTTGTCCGGGCGTGCCATGGGTCTCCTTCCAGCACATGTCAGTGCCGAGGACCAGGCGAAGGGCCACAAAAAATGCGCCCCGTGCAAGGCACGGAGCGCATGGAAGCATGAACTCTGAACCTGCGCGGGCCGCCACCAGGATTGCTCCTGGGGCACTTCGGGCGATCCGGGTGGATCACCGACCGACGGTCTTCGGCAGTGCCACTCTACGGGCGCGGTGCTCCGCGACCAAATCGGGCGTCAGGCAGCGTCGGCGAACAGGTCCTCGAGGTCGCCCTCCGTGCGGTGGATCCACCACGTTCTCGTCCACGCCGCTCAGGCGGGCGGTGGATGCTCCACGACCTCAGCCACCATTCGGTGGTGGAACCACCGGCGACCCGGTCGACGAGTCCAATTTGTGGTCGATCCACCGCCTGACCGGACGCACGAGGGCCCGGCGCCGCTGGTGCGGTGCCGGGCCCTCGTGGACGGTCTGGAGGCTCAGGCCTCGGTGTCGCTCGCGAAGCTGCGCGTGCGCGACGGGTCGACGCCGATGCCGGGGCCGTTCGTCGTGGAGATGGTGACCTTCTTGACGTAGCGGCCCTTCGAGCTGGACGGCTTGAGACGCAGGATCTCCTCGAGCGCGGCGCCGTAGTTCTCGGCGAGCTGCTCGGCCGAGAACGAGGCCTTGCCGATCACGAAGTGCAGGTTGGCGTGGCGATCGACGCGGAACTCGATCTTGCCGCCCTTGATGTCGCCGACGGCCTTGGCCACGTCGGTCGTGACGGTGCCGGTCTTCGGGTTCGGCATCAGGTTGCGCGGGCCGAGGACGCGGCCGAGCCGGCCGACCTTGCCCATCATGTCGGGCGTCGCGACGACGGCGTCGAAGTCGAGCCAGCCGCCGTTGATCTTGTCGACGAGCTCGTCGGCGCCGACGTGGTCGGCACCGGCCTCACGGGCGGCGTCGGCGTTGGCGCCGGTGGCGAAGACCAGGACCCGGGCGGTCTTGCCGGTGCCGTGCGGGAGGTTGACGGTGCCGCGCACCATCTGGTCGGCCTTGCGCGGGTCGACGCCGAGGCGGACGGCGACGTCCAGCGTGGAGTCGTACTTCGTGCTGCCGGACTCCTTGGCGAGGGTGGTCGCCTGCAGAGGGGTGTGGAGCGTGTCCTTGTCGAACTTGTCGGCGACCGCGCGGTACGCCTTGCTGTGTTGTGCCATGGCTTCTTTCCTTGGTGTGCCAGGTGTGGTGCGGGCCCAGCGGGCCCTCCCACGTACTTCTGGGTGGTGGTTGAGCGTCAGCCCTCGACCGTGATGCCCATGGAGCGGGCGGTGCCCTCGACGATCTTGGCCGCGGCCTCGAGGTCGTTGGCGTTCAGGTCGGGGAGCTTGGTGGTGGCGATCTCACGGACCTGGGCGGCGGAGATCTTGCCGACCTTGTCAGTGTGCGGCGTGGCCGAGCCCTTGGCGAGCCCCGCAGCCTTCTTGATCAGCTCGGCGGCCGGCGGCGTCTTGGTGACGAACGTGAACGAACGGTCCTCGTAGATCGTGATCTCGACGGGGATGACGTTGCCACGCATGGACTCCGTGGCGGCGTTGTACGCCTTGCAGAACTCCATGATGTTGACGCCGGTCGGGCCGAGCGCGGTGCCGACGGGCGGCGCCGGGTTGGCCTGGCCAGCGTTCAGCTGCACCTTGACGACAGCGGTGACCTTCTTCTTGGGAGGCATGTTTTTCGGGTCCTTGGTGATTCGGGTGGTGGTGCGAGGACGAGCGGAGCGCTCAGACCTTCTGGATCTGGGTGAAGCTCAGCTCGACCGGGGTCTCGCGACCGAAGATCTCGACGAGCGCCTTGACGCGCTGGGCGTCGACGTTGATCTCGGTGATGGTCGCGTGCAGCGTCGCGAACGGTCCGTCGACGACCATGACGGAGTCAGCCGTCTGGAAGTCCGCGAACTCGACCTTGGGGGCCTTCGTGGGCTGCTTGTCGGAGGCGTCGTCGGACGCCGTGGCGGCGACCTCGGCCTCTACCGCCGGGGCGAGCATCTTCTCGACCTCGGCGAGGCTCAGCGGGACCGGCTGGTGGGCGTTGCCCACGAAACCGGTGACCGACGGCGTGTGGCGGACGACGCCCCACGACTCGTCGGTGAGGTCCATGCGGACCAGGACGTAGCCGGGCAGGACGGTGCGCTTGACGAGCTTGCGCTGACCGTTCTTGATCTCGGCGACCTCCTCGGTGGGCACGACGACCTCGAAGATGTCGTCCTCGGCGTTGAGCGAGGTGATGCGGTTCTCGATGTTGGCCTTGACCCGCTTCTCCATGCCGGAGTACGTGTGCACGACGTACCAGTCGCCGATCTGGCTGTAGAGACGGTCGCGGAACTCCTGGAGCGGGTCGGCCGGAGCGGCGGGCTCGAGGGCCTCGTCACCGGCGCCCTCGACCTCGTCGCCCACCTCGTCGGCGGACGGCTCGTCGCCGTCGGTGGCGGACTCGTCGCCGTCGGTGGCGGACTCGTCGGAGCTGCCGTCGACGGTCTCGTCGGCGTCGACGGTCTCGTCGGCGTCGACCGGGGCCTCGGTCTCGACCTCGGGGACGTCGTGCTCCTGCACGTCGCCCGTGGTCTCTTCGTAGCTCTCACTCACGTGAATTCTCGTCCTAACCGAAGATCTTGAACATCAGCTGACCGAACCCGAAGTCGAGTCCAGCCACGATCGCCATCATCACGAGCACGAACACGAGCACGACGACGAAGTACTGCGCGACCATGGGCCGCGTGGGCCACACGACCTTGCGCAGCTCGGCGATCACCTGGCGGATGAAGGTTGCCGGTGCGGTACGGGCCTGCGCGGTGGGCGTCCGGCCGTCCTTGTCGCGATCGCTCACGATGCTCCTTCGTCAGTGGTCAAGTGGGGGCTCGAGATGGGGATCCGGTGGCACCGGCGGTGCCACCGTGACGGGCGAACCAGCGTCCGTCTCTGTTTTCGTACGTGCTCCGCGATGCGTGCTGCGTCGTGCGTACTGGGCACGGCACGAGGGACTTGAACCCCCAACCTTCGGTTTTGGAGACCGATGCTCTGCCAGTTGAGCTAGTGCCGTTCGGCGTGGCCCCGCGCCGCACCGCCTGCGCGCGGGCATGACGAAACGATGTGAGATCTCACCGGAGGCCTCAGTGTACGGGGTGCTCGCGTCCGGGGTCGAATCGAGTCCGGACGCACCTGGGGCCCGGTCGATCGACCGGGCCCCAGGTGCGGGTGGAGTGCGTCAGCGCGCGAGCGGGCGACCCTGCGCGTCGCCGAGCTTGCCGATCGCGATCAGGATCAGGTCGATCAGCGACCAGATGCCGCAGCCGCCCAGCGTGAGCAGCTTCAGGACGCCCAGGCCCGTGTAACCGAGGTAGAAGCGGTCGATGCCCAGTCCGCCGAGCAGGACCGAGAGGATCAGTGCCGTCACGAAGCTCTTGTCGCTGACGGGGCCGTTGTACTGGCCGGCGACACCGTAGGCCTGCTGGCCCGGAGCGCCGTAGCCCTGGCCGGGCGCCGGGTAGCCGGCCGGTGCGGCGGGCGCGAAGGCCCCGCTCAGCTCCGGCATGGCCGAGGCGAGCACCCACTCGCCACCGTCGGCGCGGACGTGGCTGTTCTGGGTGATGTTGCCGGTGCCGGCGAACTGCTTCAGCTGGTCGAGCGTGTACGGGCCGTACTCGGTGCCGTTGACGTAGGTGAAGTACTGGGTGCTGGGCGCAGTGCCCGGATCGGTGGTCATCAGGAGTTCTCCTCAGGAGGATGCGGGGTGGGCCGGACAGCACTCTAGGTCAGGAAGGCTCCAACGCGGAGACGTCGTGCACCCTGCCGAGCGTGTGTCCGGTTCTCAGACGCTCAGCCGGACGGCTTTGTTCCCGGCCGAAGGGTCCCATCTCCTGCGTCTAGGGTCGAGTCATGACCGACCCGATGCAGGCCAGCGGCAGCTCCTTCGCCCGCGCCAACCGGATCCTCGCCCTCGCGCTCGTCTCCGCGCCCGTCTACATCCTCATCGCGCTGTGGTTCGCCGCCCCCGAGGCCGAGGAGGACCTGGCCCCGTGGGTCGCCGGCGCTGCCATTGGTGCGGTCGTGCTCGCCTGGCTCCTGGCCCAGTCGATCGGGTACCGGGTGACCCCGCTGGCGTTCGGCGACTCCCCCGCCGTCGCGACAGGTCGCTACCAGCAGTCGATGCTGGTCCGCTTCGTGCTGACCGAGGCGCCGATCATCCTCGGCATCGCCGCCACCTTCGTGCTGCCCTACGGGGTCTGGACGTACGTCGTCGTGCTCGTCGTCGGGCTCCCGTCGATGGTCTTCCACGTCTGGCCGAGCCGGCGCGTCGTGGACAAGATCGCCACGCGGCTGGAGTCCGGGGGCGTCCCCTCGGGCCTGCGCGAGGCCTTCGGCCACCGCTGACACTCCTCCTCGACGACGGGGACCGGGCGTGCGACAGGATGGACCGATGCGGCCCCTGCACGAGCTCCCGAAGGCGCACCTGCACCTGCACTTCACCGGGTCGATGCGCCACGCGACGCTCCTGGAGCTGGCCGAGCGCGACGGCATCCACCTGCCCGCGGCGCTCCAGGAGGAGTGGCCCCCGGAGCTCAGCGGCGCTGACGAGAAGGGCTGGTTCCGCTTCCAGCGCCTCTACGACGTGGCCCGGTCCGTCCTGCGCACCGAGGACGACGTCCGGCGCCTCGTGCGCGAGGCCGCCGAGGACGACGTGGCCGACGGCGCCCGGTGGACCGAGATCCAGGTCGATCCCTCGGGCTACGGCGCCCGCTTCGGCGGCATCACGGCGTTCACCGACCTCGTGATCGACGCCGTGCGCGACGCCGAGCGGGCGACGGGGCTCGGCATGGGCGTCGTGATCGCCGCGAACCGGACGCGGCACCCCCTCGACGCGCGCACGCTCGCGCGGCTCGCGACCCAGTACGTCGACCGCGGGGTCGTCGGCTTCGGCCTGTCCAACGACGAGCGCCGCGGCGAGACGACCGACTTCGGCCGCGCCTTCCAGATCGCGGCCGACGCCGGACTCGCCTCGGTGCCGCACGGCGGTGAGCTGCGGGGCCCTGAGCACGTCACGACGTGTCTGGACCACCTGCACCCGCACCGCCTCGGCCACGGGGTCCGCGCCTCGGAGGACCCGCGCGTGCTCGAGCGGGTGGTGGCCGAGGGCGTGGCGCTCGAGGTCTGTCCCGCGTCCAACGTGTCGCTCGGCGTGTACGCCACGGTCGAGGAGGTGCCCGTACGTGAGCTGATGGCCGCCGGCGCCACCGTCGCCCTCGGTGCCGACGACCCCCTGCTCTTCGGCACCCGGCTCGCCGGGCAGTACGCGCTCCTCCGGGCCGCCCAGGACTTCAGCGACGCCGAGCTCGCCGAGCTCGCCCTCGGGTCGTGGGAGGCGTCCCGCGCGCCGGCCGAGCTGGTCGCCATCGCCAGGGCCGACGTCCAGACGTGGTTGGACGCCCCCGATTCCGCTCCCTCTGATTCCGCTCCCTCTGATTCCGCCCGGAGCCCGGAACCCCCGCCTGTGCCCGATTCCGCCCGGAGCCCGGAACCCCCGCCTGTGTCAGAGTTGGGCCGATGACAGCCCCGACCCCGCCACCACCGATGCCGCTCGGACCGGCACCGGCGTGGGGCCACCCGTGGCCCGCGCCCGTCCCGCCGCGCCCGCTGGCACCGGGATCCACGGCCGGACTCGTGGTCGGCATCGTCGCCCTGGCGGGCGGGCTGGTGCTGCTGCTTCCGCTGGTGGTCGCTCCGCTCGCCTGGTACCTCGGCGCCCGGGCCCACCGACAGGCCGAGCGGGAGCCCGAGCGGTGGCGTCCCGGCGGTCCCGCCAGGACCGCGATGGTCCTGGGCATGGTCGGCTCCGGACTCCTGACCCTCGTCTTCCTGCTGGCCGTCGTCGTCGCGACCCTGACCTGGGTCACGATCGCGTCCCCCTCGCCCTACTGACCCCGGGGACCTCTCCCCCACGCTCGTCGCAGCACGCCGTGGGATGCTCGTGCCATGAGCGATCCGACCCAGCAGCCGCCCTCGGACCCGTACCGGGCTCAGGACCCGTACCAGCCGCAGGCGCCCTACCAGGGCCCCGGAGCCCCGGGTGGCCCGACGCCGCCTCCCCAGGGTCCGCCCCAGCAGGGCCAGAACCCCTACGGCCAAGGCCCCTCCGGCCATCCGCAGCCGATGTTCAACCACGCGCCCCAGCCCAACCACCCGCAGGCCACGACTTCGATGGTGCTCGGCATCATCTCGATCGTCGGTGGCTTCATGTGCCTGGTGCCGCTTCTCATGGCACCCGTCGCGTGGATCATGGGCCGCAAGGCCGTCAAGGAGATCGACGCCTCCGGTGGCCAGCTCGGCGGACGGGGCGAGGCGCAGACGGGCTTCATCACGGGCATCGTCGGCACCGTGCTGCTGATCCTCGGCGTGATCGCCACGATCCTCATCGTCGCGCTCGTGTTCGCGGCGGCCGACTCGACCAACAGCGGCGACTACTCCTACGACGCCCTGACCAGCCTGATCCCGGCCGGTCGCTGACCGACGCGGGTCAGATCGCGCAGCCGACGAGGTTCGGCTCGGGCTCGAGCTCGATGCCGAACCGTGCGGCGACGCCGTCGCGGACCTCACGGGCCAGCGCGAGCAGCTCGTCGGTCGTGGCGTCACCGCGGTTCGTCAGCGCGAGCGCGTGCTTGGTCGAGAGGCTCGCAGCCCCCGTGCCGTGGCCGCGATCGAACCCGGCGTGACTGATGAGCCAGGCCGCACTCGTCTTGACCGTGCCGTCGGGCTGCACGAAACGCGGGGCCTCGCTCGGCAGTCGCTCGGTGGCCTCGGCCGCGAGCACGGGGTTGGTGAAGAACGACCCGGCACTCCAGGTGTCGTGATCAGCGGGATCGAGCACCATGCCCTTGCCCCGACGAAGGGCCAGGACCGCCTCGCGAACCTCGGCCGCGGGCGCGCGCCCACCCACCTCGATCCCGAGCGTCCGGGCGAGCTCGGCGTAGGCGACCGGCGCGCCGAGCGATCCGAGCCGCAGCTGGAACGCGACGTCGAGCACGACGTGGCGGCCGGGCTCTGCCTTGAAGCGGCTCGTGCGGTAGCCGAAGCGGCACTGGTCGGCCGCCAGCGTGCGGACCTCGCCCTCGCGCCGGTCCCAGGTGCGGACCCGGATGATCGACTGAGCGACCTCCTGGCCGTAGGCACCCACGTTCTGGATCGGGGTCGCACCCACTGATCCCGGGATCCCGGCGAGGGCCTCGATCCCGATCCATTCCTGCCCGACCGCGCGGGCGACAAGAGCCTCCCAGGACTCGCCGGCGGCGACCGTGACGGTGGCGCCGCTGCACGCGTCCTGGTCGACCACGTCACCCGAGGTGCGCACCAGCACGACGCGCCCGTCGAATCCCTCGTCGGCCACGACGAGGTTGCTGCCGCCCGCCACCAGCAGGACCGGGGTCCCGGAGTCGTCGGCATCGGCGACGGCGGCGATCAGCTCATCGGTCGTGGTGGCCTCGACGACCTCACGGGCCGGGCCCCCGAGGCGGAGCGTGGTGACCTCCGACAAGCGCATGCGACGACCCTACCGGCGGGCGTGGGCGGTGAATCCTCCACTCATCACGGCGTGGGCGGTGAGTGTTCCACCGTCACGCCTCTCGTGCGGTGGAACACTCACCGCCCGAGCACCGTGGGTGGAAGACTCACCGCCCCGCGGCGGGCAGGGACGGCGAAGGCCCCCTCCGCCGGAGCGGAAGGGGCCTTCGGAGTCGAGCGCTGGGATCAGCGGGTCTCGCGGTGCACCTGGTGGGTCTTGCAGCGCGGGCAGAACTTCTTGATGTCGAGACGATCGGGATCATTGCGACGGTTCTTCTTGGTGATGTAGTTCCGCTCCTTGCACTCGGTGCAGGCAAGGGTGATCTTGGGGCGGACGTCGGAGCTCTTGCTGGCCACGGGAGTGCCTCAGTTCTGAATGGATCGGTGACGTACTGGTGAAGTTCGGTAGCGGAGGCGGGGCTCGAACCCGCGACCTCACGATTATGAGTCGTGCGCTCTGACCAACTGAGCTACCCCGCCGGAGTTCGCGAGTCGCCTCGCGAGGGGACCCGGCCGCGACCGGGATCCAGAGCCCCTTTACGGAATCGAACCGTAGACCTTTTCCTTACCATGGAAACGCTCTGCCGACTGAGCTAAAGGGGCAAGCCGACGACCCACCCTACAAGGTGATCGCCCGGATCCGAAATCGGGGGGTCGTCACTCCTGGGCGGCTGCCGCAGCGGCTGCCAGGCGGGCCGGCCAGGCGGGGCCGCCGTAGATGAATCCCGTGTAGGCCTGCACCAGGTCCGCCCCCGCCGCCAGCCGCGCGACGACGTCATCGGGGCTGTCGACACCACCGACGCCGATGAGGGCCAGGCGGTCGCCGACGCGCTCCCGGAGCCGGACGAGGACCTCGGTGGACCGCTCCGCGAGGACGGGCCCCGAGAGGCCGCCACCGCCGGCCGCCTCCACCACGGCGCGGGGCGTCACGAGCGAGTCCGGCCGCGCGATCGTCGTGTTCGTCGCACTGATGCCGTCCAGGCCCAGCTCGAGCGCGAGGTCGGCCACGGCGTCGACGTCGGTGTCGGCCAGATCAGGGGCGATCTTGACCACCAGCGGGACGCGACGACCGTGGTTGAGCTCGGTCACCTCGCGGACGGCCGCGAGGATCGGCTCGAGCTGCTCCACGGCTTGCAGGTCGCGCAGGCCGGGCGTGTTGGGGCTCGAGACGTTGACCACGAGGTAGTCGGCGAACGGGGTGAGCAGGCGCGCGGAGTCGACGTAGTCGGACACCGCGTGCTCCGGCGGCACGACCTTGGTCTTGCCGATGTTGACCCCGATGACGGCCCGCCGGCCCGCCGCCGAGCGACGGAGCCGGTGCAGGCGCGCGGCGACGACGGCGGCGCCGTCGTTGTTGAAGCCCATCCGGTTGACGACCGCTCGGTCGTCGACGAGGCGGGCGAGGCGAGGGCGGGGGTTGCCCGGCTGCGCCTGGGACGTCACGGTGCCGATCTCCACGTGGCCGAAACCGAGCGCCAGGAGCCCCAGGACGCCGCTGGCGTTCTTGTCGAAGCCGGCGGCGAGACCGAAGGCGTGCGGGAACTCGATCCCCATGACGGTGCGCGGGGCCTCCGGGACCCGGACCACCGCGCCGGCGGCACGTCCGCCCAGGCGGATCGCCCGGAACGCCTGCTCGTGCGCGAGCTCGGGATCCATACGGGCGAACACCTGGCGGAACAGCGCGTCGTAGACCACGGCGTCAGGTTAACGGTGGTGCGACCAGCGGGTCGCGTCGATGCGGAAGACCCATCGCCGACCGGGCCACTCGGTCGACGACCAGAGGCGATCGGTCCCGGGCCACGACGTGATGTCCTCGGGCCCGGTCGGCAGGACGCCGCGGTGACGGACCAGCTCACCGGGTCGCCCCACCCAGAGGTCGCCCGGATTGCCCTCCCCGGAGCTGGCCGTGACGAACCAGGTCCCGTCGACGACGGCCGCACCCTGCATCCGCGGCACGCCGTCGGCGACGTCCACCGGCCGTGCGACGCCGTCCGCGTCGACGCTCAGCAGTCCGGTGGAGCGGTCGAGCGGGAACCGCACGAGCCGGTGGCGACCCGTGCCCTTGCGGCCGTACTCGCCCGCCACGAGGTGGTCGGTGTCGGCCCCGCGCTCGAGCGAGAGGAAGGAGTAGACCATGCCGCGCTCGCCGGTGTCGGCCTGCGCCTCGTAGGCGCCGGTCTGCGGCAGCACGTGCCGCGCACCCCGTCCGCGGAGGCGCGACCGGAGCCGCTGCACGTCGCCGAGTCGGAAGATCCGCAGGCCGCCACCGCTGGCCGCCACGAAGAGGTGGTCGCCGTACCAGGCGAGTCCCCCGGCGTGCACCGGCACACGACGCAGCCCCGGCACCCCGGCGAGCCGCCGCTCCTCCACGAGCCGCACGTGGGCGTAGCGCGGCGCGGCCTCCGGCTCGAGGTCGACGACCGAGATTCGCGAGCCGAGCAGGAGGTAGCCGAGCCCCCCGTGGCCGTACCAGCTCGTGAGCAGGACCGGGCGCCCCGATGACGCGCCCGCGTCGGACGCGTCGGCGGGGTCGAGACGTGCCGTGGCGCCCTGGGGGAACCACCAGCGGGTCTCGACGTCCCGGTCGTCCCAGCGAAATCCCCGCTCGGCGGCCTCACCGGGCACGTCCGTCCAGGTGCCGGTCCGGTCGAGGCGGTCCAGCACGCCGGCCAGACCGACGCGACTCGGCCGTCCGCGCAGCGGCCTGCCGGGACGGTGGACCAGCCGCAGCGCCGGCGTGTCAGCCACTCAGACGACGCCCTGCGCCAGCATCGCGTCGGCGACGCGCGTGAACCCCGCGATGTTCGCCCCGAGCGCGTAGTCGCCCGGCGCCCCGTACTCCTCGGCGGTCGTCACGCAGGCCGTGTGGATGTCACGCATGACCGTCTCCAGCCGTCGCTCGACGTCGTCGGCCGTCCACGACTCGCGGGAGGCGTTCTGCTGCATCTCGAGCGCGCTCGTGGCGACTCCACCGGCATTGGCCGCCTTGCCGGGGACGAACGTGACGCCGGCCTCGCGCAGCACGTCGACGGCCTCGGGCGTCGTCGGCATGTTCGCCCCCTCGGCGACGACCGTGCAGCCGTTCTCGACCAGCGAGGCGGCGCCCTTGTCGTCGAGCTCGTTCTGCGTCGCGCACGGGAGCGCCACGTCGCACGGAACCTCCCAGATCGACCCCGAACCCATCGCGGCCCGGTCGCGCTGCTCGGCGTACTCCGCGATCCGTCCGCGTCGCTCCAGCTTGACCTGCTTCAGCAGCTCCAGGTCGATGCCGTCCTCGTCGACGACGAAGCCCGAGGAGTCCGAGCACGCGACGACGGTGCCGCCCAGCTGGTGCACCTTCTCGATCGCGTGGATCGCGACGTTGCCCGAGCCCGACACCACGACCCGTTTGCCGTCGAGCGAGGAGTCGTGCGCCTCGAGGACGTCGCGCACGAAGAACGCCAGGCCGTACCCGGTGGCCTCGGTCCGGATCCGCGACCCGCCCCAGGCCGGTCCCTTGCCGGTCAGCACGCCGGCCTCGAAGCGGTTGGTGATGCGCTTGTACTGGCCGAACAGGTACCCGATCTCCCGCGTGCTGACGCCCTGGTCGCCCGCCGGGACGTCGGTGTGCTCCCCCACGTGGCGGTAGAGCTCGGTCATGAAGGACTGGCAGAACCGCATGACCTCGGCGTCGGAGCGGCCCTTGGGGTCGAAGTCCGAGCCGCCCTTGCCGCCACCGATCGACAGGCCGGTCAGGGCGTTCTTCAGGACCTGCTCGAAGCCCAGGAACTTGACGGTGGCGACGTCGACGCTCGGGTGGAAGCGCAGTCCACCCTTGTAGGGCCCCAGCGTCGAGCTGAACTCGACCCGGAAGCCCCGGTTGACCCGCACGCGACCGTCGTCGTCGACCCACGGCACGCGGAACACGACCTGTCGCTCCGGCTCGACGAGGCGACGGACCACACCCGCGTCGACGTACTCGGGGTGGCGCTCGAGCACCGGCCCGAGGCTCTCGAGCACCTCGAGCACCGCCTGGTGGAACACGTCGTCGCCGCGGTTGCGGCTCGTCACCTCGTCGTAGACGTCCTGCAGTCGCTGCTCGAGCTCGGGCACCGGTTCTCCTGTTCGTCGCGTGCCGTCGACGCTATCGGCCAACCCGAACTCCTGCCGTTCGGAATGGCCACGGCGCGGACACCGTTGACGCAGGCATGACGACACTCGGACTGATCGGCAGCGGCAACATCGGCAGCACCCTCGCGCGACTCGCGGTCGACGCCGGCCTCGACGTGGTGCTGAGCAACAGCCGCGGCCCGGAGACCCTGGCCGGCCTGGTCGAGGAGCTCGGCCCGCACGCCCGTGCGGCGACGGCGCCGGAGGCGGCGAGCGCGGGCGACCTCGTGGTCGTCACGATCCCGCTCAAGCACCTCCGCGACGTGCCGGTCGAGCCCCTCCGCGGGAAGGTCGTGCTCGACACCGGCAACTACTACCCGGAGCGCGACGGCTCGATCCCCGAGCTCGACGACGAGTCGACCACGACGAGCGAGCTGCTGCAGGCGCACCTGCCCGAGTCGCACGTCGTGAAGGCGTTCAACAACATCTACTTCGAGCACCTCGCGGCGCTGGCGCGACCGGCCGGTGACGCCGAGCGGTCCGTGCTCGCGATCGCCGGCGACGACGCTCCCGCGAAGGCCGAGGCCTCCGCGCTGATCGATCGGCTCGGCTACGACACCCACGACGTCGGCGCCCTGGCCGAGGGCTGGCGCTTCCAGCGCGACACCGCGGCCTACGCGGCGCTGTACGGCGACCCGAGCACGTCCTTCCCCGACTGGAGGCCGCGTCCGGTCAAGCTCGACCTGCTGCAGCAGCAGCTCGACGCCGCCCAGCGCTACCGCGACATGTGACGGGTAGCCGGTGGCGCTCTCGCGCCGCCGGCGGCCGCGGGCGGAGCCCCGCCCCTTGAGGTGCGACGAGGAACGAGGAGCCTCGAAAGGGGTACCGCCACCCACAACCTGACCAAGGCTTCGAGGCTCGTCGCTGAAGCTCCTCACACCTCAACCACCGGGCGGGCGGGCCAAGCCCCGCCCCTTGAGGTGCGACGAGGAACGAGGAGCCTCGAAAGGGGTACCGCAACCCACCGAGGGCCCCGTCGCAGGCTCCTCCCACATCCACAACGCCCCATCACGCACCAACGCCCCCCAGCAGAGAACGCTGAGGGGCGTTGGCACGGACGTGGCAGGTAGAGGATTTGAACCTCTGAAGTCGATGACGGCTGATTTACAGTCAGCTCCCTTTGGCCGCTCGGGCAACCTGCCTCGCGCGCCGCCCGAACTGCAGGCGACGGAGAGAGAGCCTACCCCACGCGGCTAGGCTGATCGAATCCAGATCCACCCCTCCCGAGGAGACGCAGATGGCCGACTCGTCGTTCGACATCGTCAGCAAGTTCGACCGCCAGGAGGCCGACAACGCCCTCAACCAGGCGGTCAAGGAGATCGGCCAGCGGTACGACTTCAAGAACACCGGCGCCACGATCGAGTGGAAGGGCGAGCAGGGGATCGAGGTCACGGCCAACGCCGAGGAGCGGGCCCTGGCGGTGCTCGAGGTCTTCAAGGAGAAGCTCATCAAGCGCGGCATCAGCCTCAAGGCGCTCGAGACCGACGACCCGCGACAGAGCGGCAAGGACGTCAAGCTCAACGGCACCTTCAGCGACGGCATCACGACCGAGCAGGCCAAGAAGGTCAGCAAGATCATCCGCGACGAGGGTCCCAAGGGCGCCAAGGTGCAGATCCAGGGCGACGAGCTGCGCGTCACGAGCAAGAAGCGCGACGACCTGCAGGAGATCATCGCGCTCGTGAAGGCCGCCGACCTCGACTTCCCGGTGCAGTTCGTCAACTACCGCTGACTCGTGCGTGAGCGGGCGGAGGCGTCCCACCGCTCACGCAGGAACGGAGGGGAGCCGCGGCTCCCCTCCGTTCCTGCGTGCTCAGCGGATCAGCGGGTGCCACCTCGCAGCAGCTTCCCGGCGAACGCCACCGCGTCGCGCAGGCGACCGACGGGCGATCCGTGGTGCTGCGGGGCGGCCGCTCCACCCGCCATCGGACGGGGTCCGGGGCCGACCAGCGAGTAGCTGATCACACCGGAGTCCGTCCAGTGCATCGTCGGCCGGCGACGCATGAGCAGCAGCACGCCGGCCGCCGTCAGGGGACCGGCCACGAGCAGCATCCACAGCGGACCGGCTCCCGTGCTGGGGAGCAGCCCGGAGACCGCCGCGGGTGAGGCAACGGGGGGCGTCGGGAGACCGCCGCCGGAGCCGACCGTGACGACCACCGGAGGGGTGCCGCCGCCGGAACCGAGGTCGTCACAGACCGGGCCCGTCAGCTGCGCGGGGACCGTGATCGGGAAAGAGGCCTGACCAACCAGGTCGAAGCCCACCTCGGCCACCGCGGTCACGACGTAGTCGCCCGGTCCGCTTCCCAGCGGGTTCGAGGAGTAGAGCACTCCGGCCGTGGTCGGAAGCACCAGCGTGCCGGCGACGGCACACGTGGCCGGCGTCGCCGTCGGCGGCTCCGCGATCACCTCGGCGTCCGGCACGATCGGCGCTAGACAGTCATCGACCGTCGGCTCCGGGTCGGCCGGGGACAGGGCCACCACGACGGAACGCTCCTGCGCGTCCTGGAACACGTCGCCCACCTGCGGGTCGACCGGCGAACCGGGCAGGGCGTTGACGCTGACCTCGATCGGGTTCTTGCCCGCCTTCAGCACCTCGTCGACGCCGGGCTGACCGACGTACTTGCAGACGAACACCTTCTTGACCGGATCCGGGGGGACCGGACACGCGACCGGGCCGCTGAGCTGTGGATCCACGGTCACGACGAACGGCACGGCGACCGTGGGGTCGAGGACGAAGTTCGCGAGGGCGGTCGGCGTCACGGTGTACGTGCCGGGCGCACCGGTGAACGCTGGATCGACGGTGTACGTGACACCCGTCGTGATGGGGAGGGTCAGCGTGCCGGGCTCGTCACACGTGGGAGCGCTGACGATGGGGGGCTCGGGTGCGACGACCGTGGCCACCGCAGCCAAGGGACAGGCGGCAGCGGTCGGCGCCGGACCGCCGTCGTCGATCGCCACGACGTAGGAACGGTCCTGGCCGTCCGCGAAGAAGTTGCCGACGGCCGCGCCGCCGGTCGAGGCCGAGCTGACGCTGATGGGCTGCTTGCCGGCCTTGAGCCGCTCGTCCACGCCCGGCTGTCCGACGTACTTGCAGACGAACACCTTCTCCGGGGGCGCCGCAGCGACGACGAAGCCGTCTCCACCTTCGGCCGCCACCTTCTGGGCGACGGGCGCCGGGGACGGTGCCGCGGCTGCCTGGTCCTCGACCACGGTCGCCGGCTCCGACGCGGCCGCGGGCGCCTCCTCCGCGACGGACGGGGCGGGCGCGGTGGTCTCTGGAGTCTCGGCGAGCTCGACGACCGCGTCGTCGGCCTCGGCCGGGGCCGGCGACGACGAGGTGTCGAGCTCGAAGGACTCACCGGTGGCCGGCTCAACCTCGCCCTCGGCACCGACGGCGGCGTTCGCCGGGTAGCCCAGGAGCACGCTCCCGAGCAACAGCAACAGCACGACCAACAGTCTCTTCATGGCATTCTCCGGCTCACGCAGGTGACCAGGCGGCGGTCGATCGAGTCCCCGGGGGTGGGGCTCCGCGCGTCCATTTCGCCGAAGGTGCAGGGTGCACGTTCTACAGGGAGAACTGCGCCGGGCCCCTCTGCGTTACGAAACCACCGATATTGGCCTCGCGACGCGTCTCACTTTTGGTGGTCCAGGCGTGGATCCGCCGCCGGACCTGCGCCGTCCGGGTGCCCCACACCACGCCCGCCGGGCCCCGACCGCAGATGGTCGGGGCCCGGCGGGCGTGCTCGGATCGGGGCGGAGTCAGTGCAGCATGATCGGCGCTGCGGCCGCGTCCTCGGCGTCCAGCATCGCCGACTCCTCCCGTTTGCGCGGCAGGAACAGCGCCGGGACGATCGCGACGAGCACGAGCGCCAGGGCGACCATGAAGGTCGACGAGAACGCATCGGCAGCGAACGACAGACCCCGCTGGATCACGTCACCGGGCAGACCGAGCTGGTCGAGCAGGCCTGGCTGCATCTGCGTCGCGATCGCGACCCCCGCCTCCGTGAGCGGCTCACCGTTGTCGTCGACGGCACCCTGGATCGTGGGCGAGGCCTGGATGCTGTTGGTCAGGATGACCGAGAGCACCGCGGCGCCGACCGAGCTGCCGACCTGCTGCACGATGTTGACCAGCGTCGACCCCCGGGCCACCTCGTGGTTGGTCAGCGTCTTGAGCGCCGAGGTCATGATCGGCATCATCGTGCCGCCCATGCCCAGGCCCATGACGAACAGCGCGCTGCCGAGGAGCCAGTAGGACGTCTCGGCGCCCAGCATCGTGAACGGGACGAAGCCGGCCGCGATCAGGAGCATGAAGAACGGCACCGTGCGACCGACCGGGATCTTGTCGGCCATGAATCCGGCGACCGGCATCATGATCATCGCGCCGAGTCCCTGCGGGGCGATCAGCAGACCGGCCATGAGGGTGGTCTCCCCGCGCACCTGCAGGAAGTAGCTCGGGAAGAGCAGACCGGCGCCCATGAAGGCCACGATGAAGACGAACATCGTGACGACCGCGACCGTGAGCCGGCGGTTTGCGAAGAGGCGCAGGTCGATCAGCGGGTGCTCCGGGCGGAACGCATGGAACACGAACGCCGTGATCAGCAGCAGGCCGATCGTGACCGACACCCAGACGCGCGGGCCGAGGTGCACGCCGTTGCCGCCCTCGGCGATCGAGGAGACACCGAACAGGAACGCCGCGAGGCCGGGCGAGAGCAGCAGCATGCCCATGAGGTCGAACGACTCGGAGCTGGTCGCGGTGTCCTTCGGCAGGACCCGCATCGCCACGATGATCGCGATGATGCCGATCGGCAGGTTGATCAGGAAGATCCAATGCCAGCTGAACTGGTCGATGAGGTAGCCGCCGAGGATCGGGCCGCTGATCGGACCGAGCAGCATCGGGACACCGAGCACGGCCATGAGGCGACCGATGCGCTCCGGGCCCGCGGCGCGGGTCAGGATCGTCATGCCGAGCGGCATCAGCATGCCGCCGCCGAGACCCTGCAGCACCCGGAACGCGATGAGCATCTCGATCGAGTCGGCCGCGGCGCACAGCACCGAGCCAGCGGTGAAGAGCACCAGCGCCGCGATGTAGAGGCGCTTGGTGCCGAAGCGGTCGGCGGCCCACCCCGTGGCGGGGATGACGGTGGCCAGGGCCAGCGTGTAGCCGGTCATGGTCCACGCGACCGTCGCGAGCGTCGTATCGAAGACGTTCGCGAAGGTCGGCAGGGCCACGCTCACGACGGTGATGTCGAGGATCGACATGATGGCGCCCAGCACGACGACGCCGGCGACCTTGAGCACCGGCCCGTCGAGCTTGTCGGGCGCTGCGGGTGCGGTGGAGGCACTCATGCAGTCACTTCTTCCTGGTGGGTCGCAGGTGGTCGCCTGCGAGGATCGGATCCAGTGCCGCGGACAGCCGGGCGCACAGGTCAGGGGGGATCTGGTCGACCACGTCACGCAGCGCCTGGGCCTTCTGCTTCCCGTGCGCATCGGCGAGCTCCAGGCCCCGCGGGGCCAGCGAGACGAGCTTGACGCGGCGGTCGGACTCGCTCTCGCGACGCTCGACGACCGACAGCTTCACGAGCCGGTCGATCACCCGACCCTCGGCCGCGACCGAGATGCCGACCTGCTCGGCGATCGCCGAGATGGGCAGCGCCTCGGGAGCGCACGCCAGCAGGAAGACGGTCTTGGCCTGGTTGATCGTGAGGTCGAGCTCGGCGGCGACGTCGTTCGTGCGCGAGTGCATGACGCCCATGACCTGCTGCAGGAAGTCCTGCAGCTGGTCGTAGAGCACGTCGGACGAGGTGGACACGACTCGAGATACTAACCGATCGGCAACCATTGCCGATCGGCAGGCGACTGTGACATGCCTCGCACCGCCACTCCCGAGCGCCCCGCGATTTCAGGCAAGGCGCCCTCGGCCCGTAGAATCGCCGAGGCGCACCTGCGCCCCTACCTCGGCTCCGCGCCGCCTCCTTCTCCAGACTCGGATCTCTGCATGCCCATTCGCCATGACCTGCGCAACGTCGCGATCGTCGCCCACGTCGACCACGGCAAGACCACGTTGGTCGACGCCATGCTCCAGCAGCAGGGCAACTACGACGAGCACCACCAGCTCGCCGAGCGCGCGATGGACTCCGGCGACCTCGAGCGCGAGAAGGGCATCACGATCCTCGCGAAGAACACCGCGGTCCGTTACAACGGCCCGGGCGCCCCGGAGGGCGGCGTCACGATCAACATCATCGACACCCCCGGTCACGCCGACTTCGGTGGCGAGGTCGAGCGCGGCCTCTCGATGGTCGACGCCGTCGTGCTGCTGGTCGACGCCTCCGAGGGTCCGCTCCCCCAGACCCGCTTCGTCCTGCGCAAGGCCCTCGCGGCCAAGATGCCGGTCATCCTCGTCGTCAACAAGGTCGACCGTCCCGACTCGCGCATCGCGGAGGTCGTCGACGAGACCTACGAGCTGTTCCTCGACCTGTTGCCCGAGGACGCCGGCGACGACGCCCTCGACTTCCCCGTCGTGTACGCGTCGGCCAAGGCCGGGCGCGCCTCGACGAACAAGCCCGACGACGGCGGCCTGCCCGACTCCGAGAACCTGATTCCGCTGTTCCAGACGATCATGGACGCCGTCCCGGCCCCGGAGTACACCGAGGGCGCACCGCTGCAGGCGCACGTCACGAACCTCGACTCCTCGCCGTTCCTCGGTCGCCTGGCGCTCGTCCGCGTCAAGGAGGGTGAGCTCAAGAAGGGTCAGCAGGTCGCGTGGATCAAGCGCGACGGCTCGATCGAGCGCACCAAGATCACCGAGCTCCTCGTGACCGAGGCGCTCGAGCGCAAGCCCGGCGAGAAGGCCGGCCCCGGCGACATCGTGGCCATCGCGGGCATGTCGACCATCACGATCGGCGAGACGCTGGCCGACCCCGACAACCCCGTCGCCCTGCCGCTCATCCATGTCGACGAGCCGGCCATCTCGATGACGATCGGCACGAACACCTCGCCGCTCGCGGGTCGCGAGAAGGGCACCAAGGTCACGGCGCGCCTCGTGAAGGACCGCCTCGAGTCGGAGCTGATCGGCAACGTCTCGATCAAGGTGCTCCCGACCGAGCGACCGGACGCGTGGGAGGTCCACGGCCGTGGCGAGCTGGCCCTGGCCATCCTCGTCGAGCAGATGCGTCGTGAGGGCTACGAGCTCACGGTCGGCAAGCCGCAGGTCGTGACGCGCGAGGTCGACGGCAAGATCCACGAGCCCGTCGAGCGTCTGACGATCGACTGCCCCGAGGACTACCTCGGCACGATCACGCAGCTGCTCGCCGTCCGCCGCGGCCGCATGGAGCAGATGGTCAACCACGGCACCGGCTGGGTCCGGATGGAGTTCCTCGTGCCCGCCCGTGGCCTGATCGGCTTCCGCACCGAGTTCCTCACCGACACCCGCGGCACGGGCATCGCCCACCACGTCTTCGAGGGCTACGAGCCGTGGGCCGGCGACATCTCGACGCGACCGTCGGGCTCGCTCGTCGCCGACCGCGCCGGCGCCGTCACGTCGTTCGCGATGACCAACCTGCAGGAGCGCGGCACCCTGTTCGTCGACCCCGCCACCGAGGTGTACGAGGGCATGATCGTCGGCGAGAACTCGCGCGACGACGACATGGACGTCAACATCACCAAGGAGAAGGCGCAGACCAACATCCGGTCGGCGACCTCGGACAACTTCGAGAAGGTCATCCCGCCGAAGAAGCTGTCGCTCGAGCAGTCGCTGGAGTTCTGCCGCGAGGACGAGTGCGTCGAGCTGACGCCCACGCACGTGCGCATCCGCAAGGTCGTGCTCAACCAGTCCGAGCGCGCCCGCTCCGCCAAGGCGCGTCGCTCCGGCCGCAGCTGACCCCCGCCCCGCACGGGCGGTGAGCTAGCCGTCACCTCCGTCGCACGACGGTGAGCCTGCCGTCACCTCGGTCTCGAGCGTGACGGCAGGCTCACCGCTGGGTGGAGATGGGACGCGAGAGCGCCTGCCACCGGAGGCCGAAGGTCGGTGCCGGGCCCGCGTACCCGCGGTCGCGCAAGCGCTGGAGGATGAGGAGCACGACAGCCCTGGGGTTGCGCAGCATCTCGGCCGTGACCTGGACGTACTCGTAGCCCGCGGCCCGGAGGTCGGCGTAGCGCTGCACGTCTCGGGCGAACTGGCGCGAGTCGCGGTGGTGCTGGCGACCCTCGTACTCGACGACGAGTCGGTACTCCTCGAACAGCAGGTCGACGATCGCGATCTGGCGACCTCTCTCGACAATGGCGGCGTTGACCAGCGGCCGCGGCAGACCACCGGCGCGGCACCACGAACGCAGGCGGCTCTCCTGGGGCGAGGCGGACCGCGGGTCCAGTTCCCTGACGACACGACGCGTCTGCAGTGCCCCCGATCTCCAGAGGTGAAGCTGGATCGTCTCGGAGATCTCCGCGACCGTGGCGTGCCCGCCATGGAGCAGCCCGTCGCCGCGTGCGACGCACTTGAGGTGCGGGGCGTCGGCACACGTCTGGATCCAGGCGGCGGCGGGACGAACTCCGTCCGGCGTGCAGGGCGGCAGCGCCTTGGTCCGGTGCAGTGGACGGCCGAGCTCTGTGGACCAGGCCGGCCCAGCGTTGACCGGTGAGCCTGCCGTCACCTTCGGCGGACGAGTGACGGCAACCTCACCACTCCTGCGCAGCGGTGACGGCTAGCTCACCGCCCGGGGTCAGGGGACGAGGCGGGGCAGGCCGAAGGACGTGTGCACGGGATCGGTCGTGAGCACCGAGACAGGCGGGGAGTCGACGATGCCGGGAAGCCCAGCGGCGGCCACGAGCGTGTCGTCGAGCTCGAGCAGCTCGCCCTCGCGCAGGACCCAGGGGGCATGCGTGTTCGGCACCCACCACGTGCGTCCGAGGTGGCGCGTGTGCAGACCGAACCGGGCGCTCAGGAAGACCGACAGGTCGTCCGGCTCACTGATCACGGCTCCCCGGCGCACCACGATCCGCCCACCGGCCCCGCGCGGCGTCGGCCACCGGCGGCTCGAGCGGTACTCGAGCACGTCGCCCTGGCGCCGCAGCGACATGCGGGCCCAGGTGTAGGGGGTCGCGAAGGCGAGACGGGCCCCGAGGCTCACGGCCAGGCGGTCGGTCTCGAGGGAGCTGAACACGACCCCGTGGCGCCCCTGCTCGTCGACCGAGTAGAGCCGCACGTTGGTCTCGAGGAAGTCGCCCAACCAGGGGATGGCCGGGCCGCGCCCGAAGCCCGCCCGCCGCATGACAAACGGGATGAGGCCGACGTAGGTCGCTCCGTCCAGGGCGTCGGGCCGCGTCCCGGGCGGCAGCAAAGGTGCGACCCGCTCGGGGTCGACCGCCCAGTGCACGTACGTCAGGTCGGCCCACGTCTGTCGCATGATCCTCGGACCGGCCAGCGCCGGCGGTCGCGGATCGAGGGTGGTCACCCCCTCATCCTCGCCGCGCGAGGCGATCTCGGCCGGGCGAGTGCGTGTGACGCTCGCGACCCCAGCCGGACGAGCACCGTGTCACTGGACGAGCACCGTGTCAGAGGACGCCGCGCGGTCGCAGCTGCACGGAGATGCGTGGTCCGACGGGTCTCGAGGTCTTGAGCACGGCGTGGTCCCACGTGCGCTGACAGCTGCCGCCCATCACGAGCAGATCGCCGTGCCCGAGCAGGAAGCCGATCGTGTCGCCGCCGCCGCGCGGCCTCAGGCTCAGGCGGCGCGGGGAGCCGAGCGAGACGATCGCGACCATGGTGTCCTCGCTGCGACCCCGGCCGATGCGGTCGCCGTGCCACGCCACGCTGTCGCGGCCGTCGCGGTAGTAGCACAGGCCCGCCGACACGAACGGCTCGGCGAGCTCGTCGACGTAGTGCGCCTCGAGCGCCTCGCGCATCGCCATGAGGGACGGGTGCGGCCACGCGTCGCGGGGACCGAAGGCCGCGAGCAACCGGGGCACGTCGACGACGGAGTCGTACATCTCGCGCCGGTCGGCCCTCCACTGGACCTCGGTCTGCAGCTTCAGGAACAGGGGATCCGCACCGCGGACCCAGCCAGGCCGCACGTCGACCCAAGCCCCGTGCGCGAGCTCGCGACGCTGCACCGACGCGCCGAGGGACGCGAGCGAGACCCCCGACCCCGTGCCGGGGTCGGGATCCAGCAGGGAGCCCTGGAAGTACACGCACCCAGCATAACGCCGAATCGAACGCCTGTTCTAGAGGCGATCGACGTGTCGCCTAGACTGGTCCCGTGACGCCGGCCTGGGACGCTCTGATCGCCGCCTTCGAGCACGCGATCCTCGCCGACCCCACGGATCTCGGGGGTCTGCGCGACCTCGTCGTGGCCGCGATCCACGACGGCACGGTCGACGCCGAGCTCGACCCCGGGCAGACGGCACGCCTGCTCACGGCGCTGGCCGGCGGCACCCGCGAGCTCGACCCCTCCGAGGCCGACGTCGCGACAGCCCTCCTGGTGGCCACGCGCTGGTTGCACCCTCCGCGCACCGGTGCGCGACTGGAGCCCGGCCCCGCCATCTGAGCCCGTCAGGCCACGCGGGGCACCGATCTCGGGCTCACCACGACGAGGACGACGACCCACGCACCTGCGCCAGGTACACCAGCGCGGCGACCGTGCCGGCGAGGTTCAGCAGCGACAGCGGGTACCACCAGACCAGGTGCGCCGCGATCGCAATGCCGAGGATCAGCAACCAGGCATTCTTCGAGAGCGTGCCGGCGCCGTCGAAGTCACGTCCGTTGCGCGCGAAGCAGTCGCCGAGCGCGAAGGCCTTCACCACGAACAGCACGATCGTGAGGCCCAGCGCGAGCGTCGTCTGGAGGGATCCGAGTTCGAGCACGGGATCACCCTAACGACCGACGACGGGCCGGCACCCCCCGAGAGGAGGTACCGGCCCGTCACGGGTGCCGCAGGTGACTCAGGACTGCGAGGCGGCGGTCTTCGCGGCCGGGGCCTTCTTCGCCGCGGGGGCCTTCTTCGCGGCCGGAGCCTTCTTGGCCGCGGGAGCCTTCTTCGCGGCCGGAGCCTTCTTGGCCGCCGGGGCCTTCTTCGCGGCCGGAGCCTTCTTCGCCGCGGGAGCCTTCTTCGCCGCGGGAGCCTTCTTCGCGGCCGGAGCCTTCTTCGCCGCGGGGGCCTTCTTGGCCGTGGACGTCGCCTTGCTCGCGGACGCGGCCGGAGCCTTCTTCGCGGCGGGGGCCTTCTTGGTGACCTTCGCGACGGTCTCGGAGACGGTCTCCTCGGCCATGTCGGTGTAGACCTTCACGGCCGAGCGGACGTCGTCGAGCTTGAGGCTGCGCGCCGTGGCGACGAAGTCCTCGCCCCGCTTCGCCAGGTCGGCGTACGCGCCGGCGGCGGAGGTCTTGGCCTTGCCCTGCAGGTCGGAGACGTCGATCTTGGCGAGCTCGTCGGTCAGGGACTTGATCTCCTCGACGATGGCCTTGATGCGGGCGTTGACGGAATCGGTGATGCTCATGGGGTGTCCTCCTGGACGTTGGTGTTCTCGGTCTGCTCGGACAGCTCCAGTGCCAGCTCGTCACCGGCGGTGACGTCGGCTCCGACGAACGAGCGGTAGATGTCGAGCAGGGTCGACTTCTGTCGCTCGGTCAGTCGCGCGTCGAGGGCGATGGCGTCCTCGACCATCCGAGCGCCGCTCCGGTCCGCGTCGAGGATCCCGGCGCGCACGTAGAGCGACTCGGCCGAGATGCGCAGTGCCTTGGCGATCTGCTGCAACACCTCTGCCGACGGACGACGCAGTCCTCGCTCGATCTGGCTGAGGTACGGGTTCGAGACGTCCGACTCCTCGGCCAGCTGCCGCAGCGAGAGCTGGGCCTGGCGTCGCTGTTCGCGGAGGTACTCGCCGAGTCCCCCCACGGTGTCCTTGACGGTGTCCTTCACGGCGCCGGTGACGCCTTCCGTCGCGGTCAGCTTGGCCATGCCCCCCACTATGCTTGCAATAGTTAGCAAGCGCAAGCGGGATAGGCAGCGACCTGGGTCACAGGAACTGGCGCAGAGGACTGGACAGTCGGGTCGACGCGGTCAGAACGCCGGCCTGACCTGACCGACGGGGCGACCGCCCCCGAGCACCACGGGTCGGGGCTCCGGCAGCACGACCGGGCCACCCAGGACCTCGACCGCGCGCGACATCGCCACCGTCAGTGCCCGCGCCGAACCGTCCTCGATCTTGCCGACCAGGGCCGACCCGTCGGGCCAGCCGACGACCATCGTGCTCTCCGCGCCGGTCTTCGCGATCGCGCCCGGGAGCCGCTCGACGAAGTGGCGCTCGGGCGCGCGAGTTCCGCTGACGAGCGTGGGGTGCGCCGCGATCGCCGCGACCAGGCGCCGCGACGCGTCCGTGCTGCCGGTGGCGATCGACCCCACGGCGCGGGCCAGGCGCGCGACGGATGTCGCGAGCAGCGGGGCGCCACACCCGTCGACCCCGACGACGTCCGGGGACCCGCCGGTGAGGCGGGCGAAGGTCTCGGTGACCTGGCGCTGGAGCGGGTGCTCGGGCGTCAGGTAGTCCCCGGTCGACCACCCGCGCAGCACGCAGACGAGCAGCATCGCGGCGTGCTTGCCGGAGCAGTCCATCAAGATCGGCGCCTTGCCGCCCCCCGCGCGGATGACCCGGGCGTGCTCGTGCGGCGAGTCCGGCCAGGAGGCCGGCGTCTGCAGCGCCGGCTCGTCCAGCCCGGCACGGGCGAGCACCGACCGCACCAGCTCGAGGTGCATGACCTCGCCGTGGTGGCTCGACGTCGCGATCGCCAGCTCCCGGCCCTCGAGCGGAAGCCCGGCCTCGAGCATCGCCAGCGCCTGGATCGGCTTGTTCGCGGACCGCGGGAAGATGACCGTGTCCGGGTCGCCGATCGCCCAGTCGACCGCCCCAGCAGGGTCGACGTGCACCAGCACGCCGCGATGACGGCTCTCGACGAGCCCCGACCTCTCGACCTCCACCAGCACGTCCACGGCGCCAGCCTAGGAGACGTCGGCGGGAGCGGGACTCCCGTCACGGAACCGGGGACCCCGCGCCACCCGGCCACTACGCTGACGAGCGTGACGCGCCCCTCCTTGGACGACTTCCACGCCATCGTGCCCGCCGGCGGGTCCGGGACCCGCCTGTGGCCACTCTCGCGACAGTCCCGCCCCAAGTTCCTGCTCGACCTGCTGGGCAGCGGACGCACGCTCCTGCAGCAGACCTGGGACCGGCTCGAGCCGCTCGTCGGCACCGAGCGCCTCCACGTCGTGACGGGGATCTCCCACACCGGCGGGGTGCGCGAGCAGCTGCCCGACCTGGGCCACCTGGTCGTCGAGCCGTCGCCGCGCGACTCGATGCCCGCGATCGCGGTCGCCGCCGCGATCATCGCCGAGCGCGATCCCGACGCGATCATCGGCTCGTTCGCCGCCGATCACGTCGTTGAGGACGAGGCCGTCTTCGCGGCGGCCGTCGGCGAGGCCGTCGAGGCGGCTCGCACCGGACTGCTCGTGACGATCGGCATCACCCCGACCTCCCCCTCGACCGCGTTCGGCTACATCGAGGGCGGCGACCCGCTCGACCTCGCGGGAGCCCCCACCGCCCACGCCGTCCGCCGCTTCGTGGAGAAGCCCGACCTCGAGACCGCCCGCGGGTACGTCGCCAGTGGCGACTTCAGCTGGAACGCGGGAATGTTCGTCGTGCGCGCCTCGGTGCTGCTCGACCACCTCGCGCGGCTGCAGCCCACGCTGCACGACGGGGTCCGGGAGATCGCCCGGTCCTGGAACACCCCCGACCGCGACGAGGTCCTCGCCCGGATCTGGCCGACGCTGACCAAGATCGCGATCGACCACGCGATCGCCGAGCCGGTCTCGCTCGAGGGCGGCATGGCGGTCGTGCCCGGCACCTTCGGCTGGGACGACATCGGCGACTTCGCGGCGCTCGCCGACGTCGGTGCCACCTCGACCGACGGCACGATCTTCGTCGACGCCGACGGCCTCGTGATCTCCTCCGAGGGCACCACCGTCGCCGTCGTCGGGCTCACCGACGTCGTGGTCGCCCACACGGCCGACGCGGTGCTGGTCACGACCCGCGAGCACAGCCAACGGGTCAAGGAGGTCTCGGCCGCGCTGCAGGAGCTCGGCCGGGCCGACCTGCGCTGACCCGGCTGCACCCGGGTCACGCGATCCAGGTCTCAGACCAGGTCGATCAGGCGACCCGGCGTCTCCTCGTCCGGCGTGAACGCCACGGCCACCTCGCCCGTGCCGACGACCCTGACGGCGCCGTCACCGGCGTCGACGTACACCGAGTCGCCGCGGACCAGGGCGGTGCGACCGCCCGTCGCCGTCACGAGCTCGACGTGCCCTCCGGTGCACAGCACGATGCGGCGACCCCCACCGTAGAGCGGGGTGCCGTTGGCGTCGCTCGCGGCGACCTGGGTCACCGCGAGCGCGAACTCGTCGACGTCGGGGGCGAAGACCTCGGTCTCGGTGCCCACCACCTCGGGCGTGATGCGCGCCAGTCGCGACATCCCCCGCTCGAGGCACGTGACGAGTCCGTCGGGATCGACGTGCTTGGACGTCAGGCCAGCCCGCAGCACGTTGTCGGAGGACGTCATGACCTCGATGCACATCCCGTGCAGGTGGGCGTGGATGATGCCGGCCCCGAGGAAGGCTGCCTCCCCCGGCTGCAGGGTCACCCGGTTCAGCAGGAGCGTGATGACGAGCCCGGGGTCGCCCGGGAAGTGCTCGGCGACCTCGATCAGGGTGACGTAGGCGCGCTTGACGTCGACGTGCTGGTCGACCAGGCGGTGGCACTGCTCGACGATCTCGGCGACCTCGGCCGCGGCGGGCGGTTCGGTCAGCAGCTGCTCGACGATCCGGACGATGCCGTCGAAGCCCGGCTTGCTGCGGAGCTCCTCGGCGAGCCGCTGCGTGAGCCCGGTGTCGATCGCGTCGAGCACACGCAGGATCTCGGCCGTGGGGCGGAACCCGACCAACGTGTCGAAGGTCGTGAGCGCGTAGGCCATCTCGGGCTTGTGGCGCGGATCCTTGTAGGTGCGGTGCGCCGCGTCGAGCGGGACCCCGCGCTCGTTCTCGGCCTCGAACCCGATCCGGGCGAGCTGGGCGTTCGGATGCACCTGCAGCGACAGCGGCCGGCCCGCCGCCAGGATCTTCATCATGAACGGCAGCTGGCCGGCGACCTCACCGAGCGGGGTCGACACGCCCTCCACCTCGACCTCGGACGGGCTCAGCTCGTGGGTGCCCATCCACACCTCCGCGAACGGCCTGCCGTCGGGCGACGCGCCGAGGAAGTGGGGGATGTCCGAGGACGAGCCCCAGTCGTAGGCGCGCGAAGCGTTCTGCAGCCGGTGCATGGCCGACATCGTATGCCGCGCTGCACCTCCCGGGGCCAGGGGTCAGATCAGTCGCGGCGGGCCGTGTGGCGTGGCTTGCGCGGACCCTTGGACGGGCGTCCCCCGCGACCGCCCCGGTCGTCGTCGCCCGCCCGGGCGCGCTCGCGGCGCGGCGGGGGGCCGTCGTCGAGCGTGAGGTCGATGAGCTTGCCGGAGATGCGCGTCGTGGCCAGCGCGTCGAACACGGCGGCCGGGAGGCCGGCGGTCAGCTCGACGATCGCGTGGTCGGCGCCGATCGTGATCTTGCCGAAGTCGGACCGCTTGAGGCCACCCTCGTTCGCCAGGGCGCCGACAATCGCCGACGGTCCGATCTTGTGCCGCTTGCCCACAGCGAGGCGGTAGCGCGTCCAGTCGCCGGAGTCCTGGAAGGATCGGTCGGACGAGCGGGAGTCGCCACGCTCCCGGGGCTCCCGGGGCTCGCGCGGCTCACGGGACTCTCGCGGCTCACGGTCGTCGCGGTCGCGGCGCTCCGAGCGTGCCGCCTGGCGCACCTCGTCCTCCGGTCGCAGGAAGAAGTTCGGGTCGTCGGCGCTGAGGACGGCCAGGGCCGCCGCGATGTCGATCATCTCGACGCCCTGCTCGGAGGCGTAGCCCTCCACCAGCGACCGGAACGCGGGGAACTGGGGTGAGCCGAGGCTGGCGGTGATCGACTCCGTCAGGCGCGAGGCCCGACGCTCGTTGACCTCGTCGGGCGACGGGACCGACATCTGCTCGAGGGTGCGCCCGGAGACCTTCTCGAGCGCCGAGAGCATGCGTCGCTCGCGGGGGGTGACGAACACGATCGCGTCACCGCTGCGGCCGGCGCGGCCCGTGCGTCCGATGCGGTGCACGTAGGCCTCGGTGTCGTGCGGGATGTCGTAGTTGATGACGTGCGTGATGCGGTCGACGTCGAGGCCGCGGGCCGCGACGTCGGTGGCGACGACGATGTCGATCGCTCCCGACTTCAGCCCGCCGACGATGCGCTCGCGCTGGGCCTGCGCCAGGTCACCGTTGAGCGCGGCGGCGTCGAAGCCCCGACCGCGCAACCGCTCCGCGAGATCCTCGGTCGACTGCTTGGTGCGCACGAAGATGAGCAGCCCGTCACCGTTCTCGACCTCGAGGAGCCGGGTGAGGGCGTCGAACTTGCCGTGGTGGTGCACGCCGATCCAGCGCTGCTTCACCGTCGACGTCGACCGGATGCTGGCGTCGATCGAGACGTCGACCGGGTCGTCGAGGTACTTCTTGGCGAGGCGGCGGATCGCGGGCGGCATCGTGGCCGAGAACAGCGCCACCTGCTTGTCGTCGGGGGTGTCGCGCAGGATCCGCTCGACGTCCTCGGCGAAGCCCATCGTGAGCATCTCGTCGGCCTCGTCGAGCACCAGGTGCTCGAGTCCGGACAGCTCCAGGCTGCCGCGCTCGAGGTGGTCGATGACGCGGCCGGGCGTGCCCACCACGACGTGCGCCCCCCGCTCGAGACCGCGGAGCTGCGCGGCGTAGCCCTGGCCGCCGTAGACGGGCAGGACGCGGATTCCGGGGAGCTTCGCGGCATAGCTCGTGACGGCGTCGGCGACCTGCAGGGCCAGCTCGCGGGTCGGCGCCATGATCAGGGCCTGCGTCTCGCTGCGGTCGGGGTCGAGCGCGTCGAGCATCGGCAGGGCGAACGCGGCCGTCTTGCCCGTGCCCGTCTGCGCCAGTCCGACCACGTCCCGACCCTGCAAGAGCTCCGGGATGGCGCGGGCCTGGATCGGCGTCGGCGACTCGTAGCCGAGCTCGGAGAGCACCGCCACGAGACCGGGCGACAGGCCCAGGTCGGCGAAGGTGGACGGCGTGGCACTCATGCTGCTCCGATGGTCGACGAGAGGGTCGGTGCAGCGCAACGTCACGAAACGGTTCGGCGCCACGCCGGCGGGATGTCAATACCGTAGTGTTTCGGCACGTCCGCACCCACATCGGGAGAGAGACTCGTGCGTCACACCTTCCTCGCCGTCGTCCGTCGCTGGCCGATCCTGGCCGCCGCGACCCTCCTCGGGATCGGCCTCGCCGCGCTCGCGGTGACGTTCCAGACGCCGCAGTACACCGGCACCGCCGCGGTCCTCGTGCAGCAGACCGGCGAGTCGGGTCCGACCTCGCCCGGCGCCCGGATCGTGGCCTCGTACGCGGACGCCCTCCAGGGGCGCGACCTCGCCGCCGAGGCGGGGGTCGACGGACCGGTCACGACCACGGTCGAGGAGGGCTCCGACGTCGTGACCCTGCAGGTCGACGCCGACTCCGCCGACGAGGCGCGCGACCAGGCCGCCGCCCTCACCGACACCTTCGTCGCCTGGGTGGCCGAGCGCGCCGGCGAGTCCGGCCTGGCGGCCACGGTGGTCTCGTCCGCCGCGGCCGATGGCTCCCCCACCAGCCCCGTCTGGGCCTGGTTCCTGCTCGTCGGCGCCGGCGCCGGACTGCTGCTCGGCGTCGTCGTGGCCCTGGCCCGGTCCGGCGCCCCGGCGGTCGTGGGCACCGCCGACGACGCGAAGTCGCTGACCGACGCCCCCGTGCTCGGCACCGTCGCCCAGGACCCCGACATGAACGAGCACCCGCTGCTGTCGCAGCTGGAGTCGAACCACCCCCGACGCGAGTCGATGCGGATCCTGCGCACCAACCTGCAGTTCCTCGACGTCGACTCCCCGCAGCAGGTCATCACGATCACGAGCGCCCTCCCGGGCGAGGGCAAGTCCACGACGTCGGCCTCGCTCGCGATCGCGCTGGCCGAGACCGGGCGCCGGGTCCTGCTGATCGACGGCGACCTGCGCAAGCCCCGGCTCGACACGCTGTTCGGGCTCGAGCGCACGGTGGGGCTCACGACGACCCTCGTCGGTCGCGTGTCCCCGGAGTCCGCGATCCAGGCCACCCGCACGGCCGGGCTCGACCTCCTGACGAGCGGCACCCTGCCGCCCAACCCGTCCGAGCTGCTGCAGACCGAGGCGATGCTCCAGCTGGTCGGCCAGCTCTCGGAGCTCTACGACCTCGTGCTGATCGACGCCCCGCCCCTGCTCGCGGTCACGGACGGGGCGCTGCTGGCGGCGCTCTCGGACGGGGCCCTCGTCGTGGTGCGCCACGGTCGGACGCGGCTCGACGAGCTCAAGGGGGCGGCGGAGCGCCTGCAGGCGGTCGGCGCCCGCGTGCTCGGCACCGTCATCACCATGACGCCGCGCCGCTCCACGTCACGCTACGGCTACGGCAGCGGCTACGGACCGGAGTTCTTCGCCCGTGAGACCGCCAGCACGTCACGCCGCGGCGGCTCCCGGCGCCGCACGTGAGCCAGGGCTGACGAGTTTGGGCTGACGGGGGCCGCAGAGACTGGGCTGCGTCAGCCGCGGTCGGCCGACACCACGAGCGAGTTGAGCCGGCTCGCGATCGTGAGGCACGCCTCGTTGATCTGGTCGGCCACCGCACGGTAGACCGCCGGCTTGCGCTTGTACGGGTCGATGATGTCGAGGTCGCCCCGGGCGCGGCTGCGCAGCCGGGCGGCCTCGGCCACGAGCGACGCCGGGTCGTCGGCCTCGACGGTGCCGACGAGCTGGGCGAACTCAACCAGGGTGAAGGTGCGACGCAGCGCCTCGGGCGCGGTGCCGAGGATCTCCGACCGGTGGCCCGTCGTGGCGGTCAGGATCAGGCTCGCTGAGTCGACGAAGTAGTCGTCGATGGGATGCGACCGGAACGAGCCGGGCGTGAGCCCGAGGCGCATGAGCTCCATCGCCGCCATCGCCTCCATGGGCTTCTCGACCCACCCACGCACACCGGCGCTGGCCACCTCGAAGTACCCGTCGTCGAGCTGGTCGCGCAGGACCGCCTCGATGATCGGGGAGCGACAGATGTTGGCGGTGCACACCCCGAGCACCGCGAACCGGGGCGACACGTCAGCCACGGAGCACGGGCCGCACGTGCAGCCCGGCCTCCGGGTCGACGACGGCCTCCTGGGCCGCGGCCACGCCGTCGACGAGCAGCGCGGCATCGAGGTCGACCGAGCGCTTCAGCAGCGCGAGCGCGATGGGACCGAGCTCGTGGTGGCGGGCCGAGGTGCCGATCGCCCCGACCTTGCGGCCGTCGACCGTGATCTCCGAGCCGACGGCCGGGAGGTGGTCGACCGAGCCGTCGAGGTGCAGGAGCGTGAGGCGCCGGGGCGGACGGCCCAGCGTGTGGACGCGAGCCACGGTCTCCTGTCCGCGGTAGCACCCCTTGTCGAGGTGCACCGCGACCTCCAGGAGGCCGGCCTCGTTCGGGATCGTCAGGTCGTCGGTGTCGAGCCCGATCCGGACCCGGCCGGCGGCGATGCGGGCCGCCTCCCAGGCCCAGGAACCCACCGGGGCGCCCAGCTCGTCGGGAACCTCGACCAGGCCGGACCGTGGACGCAGCTCCCAGCCGAGGCCCGGCAGGCCCACGACGGCGTGCTCGGCCGTCACCTCGCGCACCTCGACCCGCGACATGAAGCGCATGCGGTCGAGGAAGGCCACCAGTGGCGCGGCGGCGCCCGGCTCGGTGTGGGCCCAGACCGTCTCGCCGTCGTCGACGAGGTCGAAGCCGTGCTCGATGCGGCCCTGGGGCGACAGGATCAGCGCCGAGGTCCGCACCCCCGGCGCCAGGTCGCGCAGGTGCTGCGTGGAGAGGTCGTGCAGCCACGTGAGGCGGTCGGGACCGGTGACCGTCATGACGTCGCGGTGCGACAGGTCGACGAACGTGCCTCCCGCCTCGAACCGGCGCTGCTCGGCCACGATGCTGCCGTAGTGCGCCGCGACCGGGGCGTCCGGACCGTCGCCCGACACGGCACCCGCGAGGGCGAGCAGCGGCGACCGTGGGGCCTCAGACGCGCTCAAGCTGACCCCACAGGTGTGACTGCATCTCGTGCCCCTCGGCCGCCATGTCGTAGGCGTACATCAGACGACCCTCGACGAGGCCGTACATCCGCTGCCCCGCGGTGTACTCCGAGGCGGTGGCCGTACGAGCCACGAGGTCGGTCGCGAGGGTCAGACGCGGGCCGTCGGCCGCGCCGTACCAGACCTCGGCGTGGCCGGTGGGGTGGGCCAGGACGAGCTCGATGCCCTCGTCGGTGGGCCGCAGGAAACCGGTCTCCAAGGCACCCGGTCCGGTGCGTTGGCCCGTGTCGTCGGTGATCCAGGCGCGGCTGAAGAAGTGGAGGAAGGGCCGCGTGTCGTGGGCGAACACCAGCTCCTGCTCGAAGGAGTACGGCTCGATCGTGGGGTACTCGCCGCGCCCGCTGCCGTGCCAGGTGCCGAGCAGCCACGAGACCGGCACCAGGGACGGGTGCAGGTCGGTAGGGATCTCGAACGCCATGGGACCGATCCTACCGTCGGGGCCTGATCCGAACTGCAGGCCCTGATCCCACCGGAGCCCTAGAGTCGTCCCGTGCGAGCAGTGGTGCAGCGGGTGACGCGAGGAGCCGTGGTCGTCGGGGACGAGACCGTCGGAGCGATCGGGCCGGGCGTCGTGGTGCTGCTCGGGATCACCCACGACGACACCGAGGACGACGGCGACCGGCTCGCGCGCCGCCTGCACCGGCTGCGGATCCTGAGCGAGGACCTCTCGCTGGCCGACGGAGCCGGCGAGGCGCTCGTCGTCAGCCAGTTCACCCTCCACGCCGACACCCGCAAGGGCCGCCGACCGTCCTGGTCCGCGGCGGCGCCGGCCGCTGTCGCCGAGCCGCTGTACGAGGCGTTCTGCGCCTCCCTGCGCCGACGCGGCGTCAGGGTGCAGACCGGACGCTTCGGTGCCGCGATGTCCGTGGAGATCGTCGGCGACGGCCCCGTGACGATCATCATGGACAGCTGACCGACGCTGCGGACGAAGTTGACCGGCGGCAGTTGGGGCCGATCGGTCACAATGGGACGGTATGCCCGCACCACGACCGCGGGCCCCGAGCGAAAGAGAGAGCATGGCCGGAGGTTCGAAGACGCCGTCGCGGTACCGCGACGCCGGCAAGCGACGCCTCGGCGGTCAGCCCTTCCGTCGCCGGCACCGCAGGCTCCTCCTGACGCTGCTGACCGTCATGGCCCTCATGCTGGTCTCGGTCGGCGCCTACGCCTACCACCTCAACAAGCAGCTCAGCAATTTCGGCCGCGTCGACATCAGCACGGTCCAGTCCGGTGAGCCCGATCCTGACGAGGGGCGCGCGCTCAACGTCCTGCTGCTCGGCTCCGACATGGCTGAGGGCGACGAGGGAGGCGCCTCGATCGAGGAGGACGCCGTCCTCCCCGACTGGCCGTCGGGCAAGTACCGCAGCGACACCTTGATGATCGTGCACATCCCGGCCGACCGGTCGGCCGTGCAGCTCGTCTCGATCCCGCGCGACACCTACACGATGATCTACGACGAGGACGGCGAGGAGCGCAGCGAGCAGAAGATCAACGCGGCGTTCTCGGAGTACGGCCCCGCCGGCGCCGTGGCCACCGTCCAGGCCATGACCGGCATCACGATCGACCACCTCGCGATCATCGACTGGCAGGGGTTCCGCGACATCACCACCGCCGTCGGCGGTGTCGAGGTCACGATCCCGGAGACGTTCCGCGACCCGCAGCAGGGCATCACGTGGCAGGCCGGCACCCAGGTGCTGGAGGGCGAGGAGGCCCTGTCCTACGTGCGCACGCGCCACGGCCTGCAGCGCGGCGACTTCGACCGCATCGAACGCCAGCAGAACTTCCTGCGCAGCGTCATGAACAAGCTGCTCTCGCGCGGCACGCTGACCAACCCCCTCAAGCTGTCGAACACGCTCGGGGCCCTGTCGGACAACATGACGCTCGACTCGAACTGGTCCCCGGCCAGCCTGCGCTCTCTCGCCCTCTCGCTGCGCGGTGTGACCTCGGAGGGCGTTGCCTTCATGACCGCGCCGGTGGCCGCCACCGAGGACGTCTCCGGCGTCGGCAACGTCGTGATCCTCAAGGAGACGCAGTCCGCCGAGCTGTGGGAGGCCATCGCCACCGACCAGGTCGGCGGCTACGTGCAGGCCTATCCGGACGAGCAGCTCCCCGGGGCCGACGAGGTCAGCTGACCTCCTCGGCTGGACCGTTCAGGGCCGACGTGTCAGGGCCAGACCCGTCGGGGCCACACCCGTCAGCGGCTCGTCTCATCGGCCCGGGCCTCGCGGCCCTCGCGGTCAGCAGGCCGAGCGAAAGGCCACGTCGGTCTTGCCGGGCCGGATGCCGGGTGTCGTGACCAGCCGGCCGTCCTCGGTCTGGCCCGGCGCCGTGGTCATGGCGACGCGCACGTCCCGTTCCTGCCCGGGCGAGAGCTCGAGCTCGAGGTAGGCCACGAGCCGGTCACCGTCGACCTGGGTCTCGAACGGAACGTCCTCGCCGTCGAGCTCGACCCCGTCGATGCTGGCACCGGACGGCGCGTACGCGCGGACCCGGAGCACCATCGTGCCCTTCGGGGCGTAGGGCGCCACGCCCGTGACCGACAGCGGCAGGTTGGCCGGGTCCGTCGGCACCGTCGAGCGCAGCTGCGTGCGCACCGAGAGCTTCTGCTGGTCGTCCTCGCAGCGGGAGGCGCTGACCGAGCTCTCGCTCGACAGGTAGTACTGCAGCTTGGCCTCCGTGCGGTCCGAGAGGAACACCCCGACCGTCGGCACGGCGCCCTCGTCGGGATCGAAGCGACCGGCGATGACGTCCGAGCCCAGCTCGTCCTCCAGCGCGGGGTCGCGCAGCCAGACCAGCACCCGCCGCTCCCGCGCGGCCTGCGCCAGGGCCCGGATCACGGTGGAGGAGTCGCCCTGGCCTGCCGTGAAGACGTCGAAGACCGCGCGGGCGGTGCTCTCGAAGAACGCGTTCTGGCTGGCACCGTCCGGGTACTCGGCATAGGCCTGGTTCAGCAGCCGGTCGACGGTGTTCTCCGCCGTGAGGACCGAGCCGTCGCTCGCCTGGATGGGGCCCGTGCCCAGCAGGAGGTACGCCAGGGTCACCGGGTCGACCGCGAGCACGCCGTCGACCTGGACGCCCCGGTGCGTCGCGAAGATCGCGCTCGCCAGCTCGGCGGCGCGCGGGAAGTGCGGGTTGAGCATCGAGTTGCGGAAGTCGGTGCCCACCGTGGTGCCGTACAGCCCCGTCTCCTGGGGAGTCAGCGCTGCGGCCGGGGTGTCGAGCTGCGGCAGGTCGCTCGACGATCCCGTCTCGAGGATGGAGATCCGGCCGTTGTCGGCCTGCACGAGCAGCCACGTGCCCGGCACGCCACCCAGCGGTCGGATCTCGGCGTTGCTCTGCACCGCCACCAGGTACGTCCGGGGACCGGTGGTGCCAAGCACCTCCGGGAGGACGTCAGCCGCCCGGCTCGCCGAGCTGAGGACTCCCCCGACCTCGAGGAGCTGCTCCTGCGCGGCCACGACGGGGCGTCGCAGGCGGCCGAACAGGCTCGAGGTCTCCAGGGCCTCGACGTCGTCGACGACCGGACGGTAGGCCGCGTCGCTCTCGGCGAGGGCGGGCGCGATCGAGGTGAAGAGCGCCGGATCGATGACGCTGTTGCGCACCGTGAACGAGTCGGCCGCGAGCTGGTCGGCGACCTCCAAGAGCGGCGGGAGCGCGTCGTGCACGGCGACGGACAGCCCCGACGAGATCGTGGTGACGGCCTGCGCCTCGTCGCCGACGAGCGGCACGTGGCCGGCGATCCACCACAGCGGGCCGTCGGAGTTGTCGTGGGCACGGTCGGCGAACACCGTGAGCTGGTCGAATGCCTGCTCGGCCGCCTCCTGGTCGCCGGCCACGAGGGCGGTCCGGAGCACCTCGGCCTGGTCCGCCGCCTTCGTGAGCGCGAGGACGGCGAGGGTTGCCTGGAAGGCCAACCAGACCACCGAGAGTCCGACGACGACCGCGACGGCGAGCACGACTCCCCGACGCGTCCAGTCGGCCGGTCGCAGCACGTCACGCAGCACTCTGGGTCCTCCCGCGGGTTGGCGTCGTGGCGGCTCGCGCCCCTGACGACTCAGGGATCGTCACGATCGGGGCTCGTGACGATCAGGGCTCATGACAACACGGGGCCGGGTCACGTGTCGTGACCCGGCCCCGTGCGACGTCGGATGACTCAGGCGTTGCGACGACGTGCGGCGACCGCGACGCCGGCACCGCCGAGCACGAGCAGTCCGCCGATGACGAGCAGCCAGAGGCCGATCTCGGCGCCCGTGGTGGGCAGGATGCCCGAGCTGTTGCCGTTGTCGGCCGAGCCGACGGGCAGCAGGGTGATCGTGTTGCTGTTGGTGACGCAGCCCGTGCCACAGGCGGTGGAGACCGCCGGGAGCGAGGCCGTGGTGGCCGTGGCCACGCCGGACTCGCCGAGCGCGGAGATGGGCGTGTAGTTGCAGACGACCGTGATGGTCGTGGGCGTGCGCTCCTGCACGACCTCGGTGTCGAGGTTGATGTCGTACGTGGCCGCACCGCCGCCGGAGAAGGACTCCACGAGGTTCGGCACCGTGCTGGTGGAGACCGAGTTGCAGACGACCGGCACGTTGACGCCCTCGACCGAGCGCGACGCTGCGATCTTGACGTTGACGACCTTGCCGCCGATGAGCGTGGCGCCAGAGATGTTCACGACGACGCCGTCTCCGGTGTAGCCGTTGCTCAGCTCGGCGTTGGCCGGGCCGACGGTCAGGCCGACCAGCAACAGGGACGCCAGAGCAGCGAGCGTTCCGAGGATCTTCCTCATGTTGCTCCCAAGAAGTCAGTAGTGGTGGGCCGGGCAGGCACAGCGTAGCGCGAAATCGCACGTACGTGGGTCACGGAGGAACCCACCCGTTCAACGAGACACCTCGTATGACGTCACGGGGCCGGGTTCACCCGATTCTCAGCCACCACCGACCTCGGCCCGCGCCCAGGGCGCGGACCGAGCGGCCCTCAGGCCCGACGGCGCCGTCCGACCAGCGCGGCTCCGCCGGCGACGAGCAGCGCGCCCACCGCGACGAGCCAGAGGCCGATCTCGGTACCGGTCCGCGGCAGGATGCCCGACGCCGCAGCGTCGTCGCTGCCGACGGACAGCAACGTGATGACGTTCGAGGCGCTCGCCGTGCCACTGCCGGGCCCGAAGGGGGCGTACTCGCACGTCGCCGTGATGACCGTCGGGGTGCGCCCGTCCACGACCTGCGTGTCGAGCTCGAGGTCGAAGGTCGAGGCTCCGCCGCCCACGAACGACTCCACGAGGTCGGGGCTCGTGCTGACGCGCAGCACGTTGCACGTGACCGGGACCTGCGTGCCATCGACCGTGCGGGTGGCCGTGACGGTGACGTTGACGACATTGCCACCCACCACGGTGGCCCCACCGATCGTCACGACGACCCCGTCGTCGACGGCGTACCCTGCCCGGACGTCGGCCTGGGCCGGAGCGCCGGCCATCAGCGCCGTCGCCACCAGGGCCACGACGGCCGCGAACGACCCCAGAACTCGACGCATCGCCATCTCCTTCACCAGCATGTCGTCGGTCGACGTCCCGGCTTGACGCCGGGAGACGCGACCATGTGTCCCCCAGAAGACGGTCGCATGACGACGCGATGACGGCAGGGTGACTCACGTCACACCGCCGGAACGGCCTCCGAAGCCAGAAGACCCGGTCACCCGGGCGCGGGAGCGCCCCGGTGACCGGGTCGGGTCGAGCTGGGTCAGACGGTGACGGCGACGTCCGCGACGCTGCCGAGGGCCGCGACGACCGGGCGATCGACCGAGGCCGACCGAGGCGCGAGGGTGCGCAGGGTCCACTCGCCCGGCGCCGCGAAGAAGCGGAACTGGCCGGTCGCCGACGTGGGCACCTCGGCGGTGAACTCGCCCGTGCGGTCGAGCAGACGCACGTAGGCGTTGCCGACCGGCTCGCCGTCACGCGTGACGATGCCCTGGATCACGGCCTGGTTGGCGACGTCGACCCCGTCGAGGCTGGGGCCGCCCTGGATCGCTCCGCACATGTCAGGCCTCCCCGCGCTCGTCGCCGAGGGCGACCGGGACGCCGCGCAGCGAGCCGTACTCGCTCCACGAGCCGTCGTAGTTCTTGACGTTCGGGTAACCGAGGATCTCGCTGAGCACGAACCAGGTGTGCGAGCTGCGCTCGCCGATGCGGCAGTAGGCGATCGTGTCCTTGCCCTCGTCGAGGCCGGCGTCGGCGTAGAGCGCCTTGAGCTCGTCGTCGCTGCGGAAGGTGCCGTCGTCGTTGGCGGCCTTGCTCCACGGCACGTTGCCGGCGGTGGGGATGTGACCACCGATCTGGGCGGCCTCCTGCGGCAGGTGCGCGGGCGCCAGCAGGCGACCCGCGTACTCGTCGGGGCTGCGGACGTCGATCAGGTTCTTCGTGCCGATCGCGCCGATGACCTCGTCGCGGTACGCGCGGATGTCGTCGTCGGCGCCAGCGGCCTGGTAGGTCGTCGCCGGGCGGTCGACCGTGTCGGTCGTGAGCTCACGGCTGTCGAGCTCCCACTTCTTGCGGCCGCCGTCGAGGAGGCGGACGTCGGTGTGGCCGTAGTACTTGAGGTACCAGAGCGCGTAGGCGGCGAACCAGTTGTTGTTGCCGCCGTAGAAGACGAGGGTGTCGTCGTTCGAGATGCCCTTCTCGGACAGCAGCTTCTCGAGACGCTCCTGGTCGATGAAGTCGTGACGGACGCCGTCCTGGAGGTCCTTCTTCCAGTCGAGCTTCACGGCGCCACGGATGTGGCCCTTGTCGTAGGCCGAGGCGTCCTCGTCGACCTCGATGAGGACGACGTTGTCGCTGTCGAGGTTCTGCTCGACCCAGTCAGCGGTGACCAGCGCGGTCTCGCGGCTCATGTGTATCTCCTTGTGTGGGCGTACGTGGGTGGTGATGGACGGGGGGGGTCAGGCTGCCGGTGCCGTGGCGCGGCGGACCAGCAGGTACATCTCGCAGCCGAGGCACAGGCCCACGACGGCGTTGAGCAGGGCGGCCACGAGCGCAAAGGCCAGGGCGACCAGGGCGAGGACCTGGAGGTCGAGCGCCAGGGCCGCGAGCGCGACCACCGCGAAGACCAGGCCGACGGCCTGGGCGAAGCGCGGGGGCCGGGCGTCCTCGAGCTCGGCCGGCGGCCCGATCCGCGGGCGGACGACCCGACCGAAGATCCGGCCGTACGGCGAGTGCCGCACGCCGAGGAACGCGCCGATCGCGAACACGACCGTCTGCGCGGCGGTCAGGACGATCGCGACCTCGCGGGCCGGCGACACGGTCAGGAGCGCTGCGGCGACCACGAGGCTGGTGAGCGCCGCGCCGAACCGCAGACCGCGCGGGTCGACCTGCGTCGGGGCACCGACGGGCGTGCTCGTGGCAATGGAGGACGTGGACATGGGAAACATCTCCTCGCGTCGTGGACGCATGACGAAGAAAGGCTCGCCGCGGAGGCTGCGGCGAACGCGGAATCGGCGACCCGTCGGGGTCAGCCGGTCAGGACCGACACAGCGAGGAGCGCGTTCGGCAGTGGTCGACTGCCCGGCGACGCGTCAGGTGCGTGTGTCCGATCATGCGACCAATGTAGGCCGACGGCGCGACCACGTCGCATCCGTGTCCCATATTATGGACAAGCAGTCCACATGTCGAGATGAATCGTCGAACCGACCCTCAAACCTCCGACTGCTTGCTGAAAGCGGCGTCGAACGCCACCGCCGGCGGGGCGAAGTCGAGCGGGCGGAGGCGGGCCAGAGCCTCGGGTGCGCCCACGAGCCGGTCCATGCCGGCGTCCTCCCACTCGATCGAGATCGGGCCGGCGTAACCGATGCGGTGCAGCGTACGGAAGCAGTCCTCCCACGGCACGTCGCCATGGCCCGCGGACACGAAGTCCCAGCCGCGCCGCGGATCGCCCCACGGCAGGTGGGAGGACAGGATGCCGTTGCGGCCACCGCCCATGCGCATCCGCGTGTCCTTGCAGTCGACGTGGTAGATCCGGTCGGCGAAGTCGGAGATGAACGCCACCGGGTCGATGCCCTGCCACACCATGTGGCTCGGGTCCCAGTTGAGCCCGAACGCCTCCCGGTGGCCGATCGCCTCGAGCGTCCGCACGGTCGACCAGTGGTCGTAGGCCATCTCGGACGGATGCACCTCGAGCGCGAACCGGACCCCGCACTCGTCGAAGACGTCCATGATCGGGTTCCAGCGTTCGGCGAAATCGATGAATCCTGCCTCGATGCGCTCGGCCGAGACCGGCGGGAACATCGCGATGTAGGGCCAGATCGACGACCCGGTGAATCCGACGACGGTCGCGACCCCCAGACGCTGGGCGAGACGAGCCGTGTTCATGAGCTCCTCGGCCGCGCGCTGACGCACGCCCTCGGGGTCGCCGTCGCCCCAGACGCGGTCGCGCACGATCGCCCGGTGCCGCTCGTCGATGGGGTCGTCGCACACGGCCTGCCCCGTGAGGTGGTTCGAGATCGCCCAGACCCCGAGTCCGTGCCGCTCCAGGATCGCCCGTCGCTCGGCCACGTAGTCGTCGTCGTCCCAGCGCCAGGCATCGAGGTGCTCCCCCGACACGGCGATCTCGAGGCCCTCGTAGCCCCAGCCGGCCGCGAGTCCGGCGACCTCCTCCAGGGGCAGGTCGACCCACTGACCCGTGAACAGGGTGAAGGGACGGCGTCCGTCCCGCTGCTGCTTCATCGGCTGACCTCCGGTCGGATCTCGCGCGAGTCCTCGGCCGCGCTGCGCGAGATGGCGGCAAGCACCCGCTGGACGGCGAGCCCGTCCTCGAATGAGGGGGTGGGGTCATCGCCCGCGGCGACCGCCTGCAGGAAGTCGGCCGCCTGGTGGGTGAACGTGTGGTCCCATCCCAGCACGTGGCCGGGCGGCCACCACCCTCCGACGTAGGGCTGGTCCGGTTCCGTGACCAGCAGCCGTGTCGGGAAATCGGCACCGTCGAGGCACACCCAGAGCTCGTTGAGCGACTCCAGGTCGAACCGCAGCGACCCGCGACTGCCGAAGACCTCGATCTGCAGGGAGTTCTTGCGCGCCGTCGCCATCCGGCTGACCTCGAGGCTCACGACGGCTCCCCCGCTCGTGAGCAGCGTGGCCCACGCGGCGTCGTCGACCGTGACGTCCTCGACACCGTCGGTGCCGGGCCGGCGACCGACGAAGGTCTGCGTCCGGGCGCTCGCCCCGACGACCTCGTGGCCGAGCAGGTAGCGGACCTGGTCGATCGCGTGGGAGCCCAGGTCGCCCAGCGCGCCCGAACCCGCCGACTCCCGGCGCAGGCGCCACGACATCGGTGCGCGCTCGTCGACAAGCCAGTCCTGCAGGTAGCTGACACGCACCTGGCGGACCTCGCCGATGCGTCCCTCGGCGACGTGCTGGCGGGCCAGCGCCAGGGCCGGGATGCGGCGGTAGTTGAAGCCGACCATCGACCGCACACCGCAGGAGCGGGCGGAGCGGGCCACCTCGACCATCTTCTCGGCCTCGACGATCGTGTTGGCGAGCGGCTTCTCGACGATGACGTGCTTGCCGGCCTCGAGCGCCGCGACCGCGATCTCGGCGTGCAGGTGACCGGGCACGCAGATGTCGACGACGTCGACGTCGGCGCGCTCGAGGACGCTGCGCCAGTCGGTCGAGCTCTCGGCCCAGCCCAGCGGGCGCGCCGCGCGGGCGACCTCGGTCGCGTCGCGGCCGACGAGCACCTGCTGCCGGACGACCGGCAGGTCGGGCCGGAAGGCGCCGACGGTGCGCCAGGCGTCCGAGTGGGCGCGGCCCATGAAGGCGTAGCCGATCACGGCCACGCCGAGCGAGGCGTCGGGCTGACTCATGGACGTGCTCCTGCGGTGGAGGGGACCGGCGCCGTGAGCGACCGGAGGAAGTGGAGACCGTCGCGGGCGAGGTCGTCCTGGGAGTCGGCCAGGGGCCGCCAGATCGAGGCCGCCGTGGCGATGGAGGCGTTGTCGGCCGTGAAGCTCTCGATCACGAGCGGACCCTCGTGACCGACCTCGTCGAGCGCCGTGAGCAGGGCCGGCCAGTCGGTCTGGTCACCGCCGGGTGCGCCCCGGTCGTTGCCGCAGACCTGGACGTGCACGAGGTGCTCGCCGGCTCGACGAACGGCGTCGGCGCTGGAGCGCTCCTCGATGTTCAGGTGATAGGTGTCGAGCGCGATCCCCAGCGCCGGCCCGAGCAGGTCGCCGAGCGCCTCGAGTCCTTGCTCGACCGTGTTGACGAGCGAGGTCTCGTACCGGTTGAGCGGCTCGATGCCCAGCGTCACTCCCCGCTCCCCCGCGTACTCGACGACCGGCGCGAGCGACTCGCGCAGCTGCGTGTAGGCCGCCGACCGCTCCTGGGCCGACATCCGCCACACGCGTCCTGTCGCGGCGTAGAACGGTCCGCAGACCGAGGTGGCCCCGATCTCGGCGGCGAGGTCGACGCAGGCCATGAGGTAGGCCCGGGTGTCGTCGATCGTGGCCGCGTCGGTCGCGACCAGGTGCCGCCCGGGCGCCATAGCCCCGACCACGCAGGGCACCAGGCCGGTGTCGGCCAGTGCCTGCGCCACGACGCCCGTCGTGAGGTCCCCGGTGTTCTCCAGGGGCAGCTCGACGGCGTCGAAGCCGAGCCCGGCGACCCGCTGCAGGAGCGGGCCGACGTTCTCGTCGGTCAGGGGCGAGGTCCAGATCCAGGTGTTGGCCCCGATCTGGCGCGCCCGGGCGGTCTGCGTCACGGGTCAGCCGACCTTGCGGTCGATCCAGACCTGCGGGAAGCCGGGCAGGTCCTCGCCACCGAACTTCGCGTAGTGGCCGTCCGGCAGACCCTCGTTCGCTGCGAGGAAGTCACCACGCTCGGCCTCGGTGATCGGCGTCTGCGGCAGGACCCACTCGGCCGGGACCTGCTGGCCCGCGAAGATCATCTGCACCGCCAGCAGCGGGGTGCGCCACTGGAAGTTCGAGTAGACCGGAGCCAGACCCGTGAGGCCCGTCTCCTCCCACTTGCGCAGGAAGCTCATCTCGTCCTCGCCGGTCATGACCGGGTAGTCGACGCCGGCGTCCTCGAAGGCCTCGATCGCGGCGACCGCACCGTCACCGGCGTCCATCCAGATGCCGTCGACGTCACCCTGGACCAGTGCGTCCGAGATGATCTTCTTGATCTCGGTCGGGTCGGCGCCCGTGAAGTGGTCCTCGTGCTCGATCCCGTTCTCGTCGAGGATCTTCTCGGCCGCGGCCCACCGGGTCTCGAGGACGTCGACGCCGGGCAGGATGCGCAGCGCGATGACCTTGTCGCCCTCCTCGAGGTTGTCGACGAGGAACTCGGCGGTGTCGATGCCCCACGCGTAGCCACCGATCGGGTGGATGAACGTCGTGGCGCAGTCGGTCTCGACGCCACGGTCGAACACGACGACCGGCCTGCCCGTGTCGCAGGCCCGCTCGACGGCCGGGGTGATGGCCGCCGTGGAGTTCGGCGAGATGATGAAGGCATCGCAGTTGCCCTCGGAGATGAAGTAGTCGATGTCAGCGATCTGGGTGTTGTCGTCGTCCTGGGCGTCACGCGTCTCCATCTCGGAGATCGCCCCCTGCCCCTTCAACACCTCGAGCTGCTGCTGCATCGTCAGGAAGCCCGTCTGGCGCCACGGGTTGCTCACCGAAGCGTTGGCGAAGCAGACCTTCTTGGCGCCCGCCGAGGCGAACGCGGCGGTGTCGGTCATCTCGCCGTCGATGTACTGCAGCCACGGCGTCGCCGGGTCACCCGCGAACGTCGCGTCGCGCTGCTCGTTCTGCTCGTCGAAATCGGCCTGGACGTACCACTCCTCGCTGTCCTCAGACGCGCCGTCGTCCGAGTCGCTGCCGCAGGCTGTGAGGAGGGTCAGTGCCGCGGCTGCGGCGAAGACCCTCCGGGTCGCGTGTCGCTTCATCGCTGTTCTCCTTGGTGAGTGCCCGAGGTGGGCGGGGTGGGGGTGTCCGAGTCGGGGGTGGATGCGGAGGCTTGGGGCGGGGCCGGGCCGGGTTCGTCCGCGCTGCGGCGGCCGAACCTCCAGACCCGCGCGGAGGCCGCGACAGCGACGATGATGATCAGGCCCTGCACCGAGTCGCGCCAGGTCGAGGGCACGTGCAGCACGGTGAGCAGGACGAAGAGGAGCTCGAGGGCGTAGGCGCCCGCGGCGGCCGACAGGACCCAGCCACGTCCGCCGCCGAGCAGCACGCCGCCAACCACCACCGCGGTGATGGCCGAGAACTCGTAGCCCTGGCCCACGGCCCGGCCGCCGGCGTAGCCGACCAGGATGATGCCGGCGACCGTGGCCGACAGCGACGAGATCATGAACGCGCGCGTCTTGATCCACCACACGGACGTGCCGCCGAGCCGCGCGGCCTCGGGGTTGTCGCCCGTGGCCACGAGCGAGCGACCGAACGGGCGCCGCATCGAGAAGGCCGCGACGGCGGCGATCACGACGACGATGAGCAGGGGGTAGGGCACGACCTCGACGACCGGTACGTCCTCGATGCCGCCCCGCCCGATCTCGCGGAACTCGTCGACCGGGTTGCCGGCCGGTGCGACCCCGGCGACGTAGCGGACGACGCCGAACAGCGCGAGCATGGTGCCCAGCGTCACGATGAAGCTCGGCACCCGCAGCAGCGTCGTGACGAGTCCGTTCACCAGGCCGATCAGCGCGCCCACGACGAGCATCAGCAGCAGGACGGGCACGACCTGGCTGGCGTCGTCGCCGGCCATGTTGCCCGCGATGATGACCTGCGTCGTGACGACCGCTCCCATCGACAGGTCGAACTCGCCCGACACGATGACGTAGTACTGCCCCATGGCCGCGATCGCGATGGGTGCCGTGCGACCCGCGAACCGGATCAGCGACGACGGGTCACCGAAGTTCGGGTTGCTGATGATGATCGACGCCAGCAGGACCACGACGAGCACGTAGACCGCTCCGCCGGGGGTGGCGGCGCCGGACGCCAGGCGGGCCCCCAGGGAGCGCGAGTGCGCCGGGAGCTGCCGCTCGGTGGTGGACGTCGTCATCGGACCTCCTGGGTCTGGGGTGTCGTACCGACCGGCGGGACGGATCGGTCGAAGCGGGTCGGACGCACCTGCAGGTTGCGGCGGGCGTAGACCGCCACGGCGGCGATGATGATGACGCCGCGCACGACGTCCTTGAGGAACGGGTTGACCTGGAGGGCGCCCATCGTGCTGTCCATGACGGCGAAGATCGCGACGCCGCCGAGGGTGCCAATGACGCCGCCGCGGCCGCCGGCGAGCAGGGTTCCGCCGAGGACGACCGCAGCGATCGAGAGCAGGTCGTACCCGCCCTGCGAGCCGATCGTGGGGCTCCCGACGCTCAGTCGTGAGAGCAGGAGCAGGCCCGCGACCCCGGCCAGCACCGAGCAGAGGACGTGGGCCAGGACGACCGGCGGCGAGATGCGGAGCCCGGAGAGCCGCGCCACCTCGGGGCTGCCGCCGACGGCGTACATGTGGTGCCCAACGCGGGTCCGGCTCAGCATCAGGTACACGGCGGCCGCCAGCGCCAGCATGATCAGGACGCTGACCGGCACCGGACCGATGCTCGCCCCGTCAACGGCACGGAACGCCTTCGGTGCCGAGCCGCTCGACCCCTGGTAGTTCGTGCCGAGGTAGCCGCTGACGACCAGGCCGACACCCAGGGTCGCGATGAACCCGTGCACGTGCAGCTGGCTCACGACGAGCCCGTTCGCGAGGCCGATCGCCGCCGCGACCGCGAGGGTCAGCAGCACGGCGGGAATGATGCTGCCGGACTCGCCGGCCATCGTCGTGCCGCCGACGAGGCTCGCCAGGCTCACCACGTAGGGCACCGACAGGTCGAGGCTGCCGACGAGGATCACCAGCGTCTGGCCGATGGCCACCAGCCCGAGGATGCTCGTGGCGGTGAGGATGGCGGAGATGTTGCCGCTGCTGAAGAAGTTGCGCCCGACCGTGGCCGTCAGGATCGCGCCGACGGCGATCGCCGCCAGCAGGACGAGGTAGACGATCGCGGTCGAGGACAGGCTGGCGAGCCGTGCCCGCAGTCCGGGGGTGACGATCATGCGGCAGCCCCCGCGCCCGTCGCCAGCTGGAGGACGGCCTCCTCGGACGCACCCCCCGGCAGCTCCCCCGCGACCCGTCCGTCGCGCAGCACGACGATCCGGTCGCTCATGCCGATGACCTCCGGCAACTCGCTGCTGACCATCAGGACGGCGAATCCGTCGGCGGCGAGCTTGCGGATGAGCTCGTAGATCGCCACTTTCGCGCCGACGTCGACGCCGCGGGTGGGCTCGTCGAGCAGCACGACGCGCGGCTCGGTGGCGAGCCAGCGCGCGAGCACGACCTTCTGCTGGTTGCCGCCGGACAGGAACTGCACCTCCTGGTCGAGGCCGCGCGCGCTGACCCGCAGCGACGAGAGGATGCCCGGCACCGCGCGGCGTGCCTCGCCGGTGCGGCCGGGCACGACGCCGCGGACGACGGAGAGCGCGTTGTCGAGGATCGACTGGCGCAGCGCGAGGCCCGTGGCCTTGCGGTCCTCGGTCACGAGCGCGATCCCGGCACGGACCGCCCGCCTCGGCGAGCGGAGCCGCAGCTCGCGCCCGTCGAGACGGACGGTGCCCCGGCTGAACGGTCGGACGCCGAAGACGCCCTCCAGGAGCTCGGTGCGACCCGATCCCTGGAGACCCGAGACACCGACGACCTCACCGGCGCGCACCGTGAGCGTCACGCCGTCGACCTCGCCGTGTCCAACTCCGTCCAGCTCCAGCCGGGGCTCCCCGACCTCCGTGCCCGCCAGCGGGTCGGGGAAGTAGGTGACGAGCGAGCGGCCCACCATGAGGCGCACGAGCTCGGACTCGTCGAGCTCCGCCGCCGGCCGGGTCGCGGCATGCTGCCCGTCCTTGAGGACCGTGATGGTCGTGCAGAGGTCGAAGATCTCCTTCAGCCGGTGCGAAACGTACAGGATCGCGACGCCGCGCGCCGTGAGCCGCTCGATGATCGCGTAGAGCAGCTCGACCTCGTGGTCGGCCAGCGCCGCGGTGGGCTCGTCCATCGAGATGATGCGGGCGTCCTGGCTGACCGCCTTGGCGATCTCCACGATCTGCTGCTCGGCGACCGACAGGGTGCGCACGGGCCGCCCGGCCTCGAGGTGCGTCACTCCCAAGCCCTCCAGCAGCTCCTCGGCCTCGCGCCGCATGGCGGCGGTGTCGACCAGGCCGCGGCGCACCGGCTCGCGCCCGAGGAAGACGTTCTCGGCCACGGTGCGGTCGGGCAGGAGGTTGAACTCCTGGAACACCGTCGAGATGCCTGCCTGCTGCGCCTGCACGGGGTGGCTGAACCGCACCGGCGTGCCGTCGAGGCTGATGGTGCCCGCGTCCGGCTGGTGCACCCCCGCGAGCAGCTTCATGAGCGTGGACTTGCCGGCACCGTTCTCGCCGACGAGACCGTGGACCTGGCCGGCGACGAGCTCGAGCCCCGCACCCGACAGCACCGTGGTGCCGAGGAAGGACTTCGCCAGACCGGAGGCCACGAGCACGGGCGTGATGGTCGCCCCGGCAGCCCGACGACGTCCGGCAACGGGCGACGACGGGGTCGCGGTGGTGGGTGATGAGGTCTCGGCCACGGCAGCACTGTGACACGCCTCACTCCCTTTTGTCGAGCAACGATCAAAAGTTGATGGGTAGACGACCTAAAGATGCACGTGGTTGACTCGAAGAGTGCGAACCGGTGACCTCTTCGAGCTGCTGAAGGACGGGCGGCCGTGGACGCGCGCCGAGCTCGCCGAGACGACGGGGCTGGCCCGGTCGACCGTGGCGGCGCGGATCGACGTGCTCATGCGGCTGGGGCTCGTCGCCCCGTTCGGAGGTGCTCGCTCCACGGGCGGGCGCCCCCCCGCCCTGTTCGCGCTGAACCCCACGGCCAAGGTCGTCGTGGGCGTCGACGTCGGAGCGACCCACGTCCGCGCCGTGCTCGCCGACCTCTCCGGCTCGGTCCTCGGCGAGGAGGCGACCGACCTGCCGGTGGCCGACGGCCCCGAGGTCGTGCTGGGCTGGGTCGTGGCCGCCACGAGCCGGCTCGCGGCCTCCGCACCCCACGCCGACCTGGCCGCCGTCGGCATCGGCCTGCCGGGGCCGGTCGAGCACTCGACCGGCCGGCCCATCAGCCCGCCGATCATGCCCGGCTGGGACCGCTTCGACGTCGTCGACCACGTCCGGCGCTCGACCGGCGTGCCGGTGCTCGTCGACAACGACGTCAACATCATGGCGCTCGGCGAGCGACGCGCCCATCTCGCCGACGTCGACGACGTCGTGCTGATCAAGGTGGCCACCGGGATCGGCGCGGGAATCGTGTCGGGCGGTCGTCTGCAGCGCGGCGCCCAAGGCACGGCCGGCGACCTCGGCCACGTCCGTGTCGCCCGGGCCGGCGAGGTCATGTGCCGCTGCGGCAACACGGGCTGCCTTGAGGCGATCGCGGCCGCACCGGCCCTGGCTGAGGCTCTGCGGGGCAAGGGCGTGAAGGCCCGCACGGGTCAGGACGTCGTCGACCTCGTCCGCGGAGGTAACGCCACGGCGATCGCCGTCGTGCGCGACGCCGGACGCGACATCGGGGAGGTCGTCGCGACCATGGTCAACCTCGTCAATCCGTCCGTCGTCGTCATCGGCGGCCTGCTGGCGGGTGCCGGCGAGCATCTGCTGGCCGGCATCCGTGAGGTCGTCTACCTCCGCTCGCTGCCCCTGGCGACGGCGCAGCTGCGCATCGAGGCGTCGCGCGCCGGCACCGAGGCGGGCGTGCTGGGCGCCGTGGCCCTGGCTGTCGACCACGTGCTGTCACCCACGGCGGTCGAGGCCGCGAGCCTGGCGCTGCTGGAGGCCTGAGGACAGGCGACGGCGTCAGGCATCGGCTTGGGCCAGGACGGCCTCGACCTGCTCGCGCCGAGGCAGCCCGGACGCCCGGCCCACCACGGTGCCGTCGGGGTCGACGACGAGCACCGTGGGCGTGCGAAGGATGTTCAGGCGTCGGACGAGCTCGAGGTGCGACTCCGCGTCGACCTCGACGTGCTCGACACCGTCACGCGTGCGCACGACATCGGAGAGCAACGCCCGTGTCGCCCGGCACGGACTGCAGAACGAGCTCGAGAACTGCACGAACGTCAGGCGCGATCCCAGCTCGCCGCCGATGTCGGCAGCAGTCAGGACCTCCGCGGACTCCTCGGACGACGAGCTCCCGTCGTGCTCCGAGATCGGCGCAGGACCGGTGGCGCGGAAGCGCCCGTCGACGGCGCGCTTGGCCAGGGCCGCCACGGCCGCCAGGGCCACGGCTCCGAGCAGGACCCACACACCGATCATGTGATCAGCGTACGCGCGGACCCCAGATTGGCCCGGCGTTCCCGTGCACGAGTGCTCAGGCGCCGAGGCCGAGCTGGCCGAGGAGGTGGACGAGCGGAGCGGCCAGGGCGACCGAGAGCGCACCGGGGAACCCCCACCCCGACGCGGCGTGCCGGCGCCCTTCCCCCCACGCCCGCCCGACGACCTGGCCGAGGATCGCACCCGTCGCGACCGTGACGCCCGCCGCGAGCCCGAACACCCACGTGAAGGTGACGAACCCGCCTTGCAGCTGCGTCGTGATCGCGCAGGCCAGACCACTGCCGAACATCGCGATCGAGGCGATCAGGTAGCGATCGCCGGGCAGGCACCACACCAGCAGCGCGACGCCTGAGCCCACGGCTCCGAGCGTCACGACCTCCGTGCCGAGCGGGGTGCGGGCCGCGGTGATCCACCCGACGGCCAGGGTCGCGAGCAGGCTCGCCGTGGCCGCGTGGGCCGTGGTCAGGACGAGCTCGCGGCGACCGTCACGACGCAGCATCTGCGACAGCAGGGCCACGACCACCCCGGCGGCGGTCGCGGGCAGGATCGCGACGAGGGAGCCCGGCACCACCTCGGCGATGTCACCGGCACTGGTGCCGTCGGCGCCGATCAGGGCCCGCGGCCAGAGGGTCAGCACCGTGGCCACCACCGAGGCGGTGACCACGGCTGCGACCTTCGGGGCGCGCACGGTCCGGCCGCGGGCGTCGGCCGGGTGCGGCCCGAAGGCGATCTGCCCCTGGACGAGCAGGACCGTGGCGGCGACGAGGAGTGGATCGGCACGGACGGCGGCGGCGATCACGGCCAGGAGCACGATGCTCCAGACCGCCGGGGACCAGCGGGCAGGAGCGCGTCGCGCGGGAGACCGGCGGGTCGCGGTCCGGCGATCCTGCTGCTCGGGTTCAGGGGATCGGCGCGACACCCCCGCATGATGTCACCCGGCCCGTCACCCCCGACCGGGACACGCGCGGGGCCCGCGGCCGGGCGGTCCGTGTCGGCCGCGTGACGTCGATCAGCCTCGGGTCACCGATCGGAGTGATTCCCGTCACCTGTTCGTCATGGTGTGGAGATTGACCGGACACCTGGTCTAAGGTTGAAGCAGCAATGAGGCCGGGCGTGTTCGCCACGGCCTCGATCTGTACCCGGGGCCTTTCACTGGGGAGGGCCTCACCCGCCGGAGGTACCCGTGTCCCACCTGCTCCTTCTCACCAAGACCCCGCAGTCCTCGGTCGAGGTGCTCCCGGCCCTCGCGCTGCTCCCGCACCACGTCCGCATCCTGCCGGCCGAGGCGAGCGCCCTGCTCGACGCTCCGTCGTGCGACGCCGTGCTCGTCGACGGTCGCCACGACCTCGCGCAGGTCCGCAGCCTGACCCGGGTCATCCGTACGACCGGGATCGACGTGCCGCTGCTGGTGGTGCTCACCGAGGGCGGCCTCGCGGTCGCCGCAGCCGACTGGGGCATGGACGACGTCATCCTCACGACGGCCGGACCCGCCGAGCTCGAGGCCCGCCTGCGGCTCGGCATCGGACGCATCGCCGCCGCATCGAACGGCGCCGGCGAGAGCCACGTCATCTCCACGAGCGGCCTGGTCGTCGACGACGCGACGTACACGGCCAAGCTCGAGGGTCGCTCGCTCGACCTGACGTTCAAGGAGTTCGAGCTGATCAAGTTCCTCGCGCAGCACCCCGGTCGGGTCTTCACCCGCCAGCAGCTGCTGCAGGAGGTCTGGGGCTACGACTACTTCGGCGGCACCCGCACGGTCGACGTCCACGTGCGCCGGCTCCGCGCCAAGCTCGGCCCCGAGCACGAGACGCTCATCGGCACCGTGCGCAACGTGGGCTACCGCTTCGTCTCGACCAAGGACGGCTCGCGCGAGACGGCCGACGCGTCCGCCTGACGGGCGTCCCTGCCAGACTGGGGCCCGTGTCCCGCCTCACCGCGCACGACCTCATCGACCTCGTCCTCGACGAGGGCTCCGTGGAGTCCTGGGACTCCCCCATCGACATCTCCGGCCACCCCGAGAGCTACCGGCGTGAGCTGGAGGCGGCCTTCGAGCGCGCCGGCACCGACGAGTCGATCCTGACCGGTCGGGGCACGATGCGCGGTCGACCCGTCGCGTTCGTGGTCAACGAGTTCCGCTTCCTGGCGGGCTCGATCGGCCGGTCGGCGGCCGACCGCATCGTGGCCGCGGTCCGTCGGGCGACGGCCGAGGGCCTGCCGATCCTCGCAGCCACGGCCTCCGGCGGAACCCGCATGCAGGAGGGCACCCCCGCCTTCGTGCGGATGATCGACATCAGCCGGGCGCTGATGGACCACCGCCAGGCCGGCCTGCCCTACCTCGTCTACCTGCGCCACCCCACGACCGGCGGCGTGTTCGCCTCGTGGGGCTCGCTCGGCCACGTGCGCATCGCCGAGCCCGGTGCCCTGATCGGCTTCCTCGGCCCCAAGGTCTTCGAGCTCCTGAACGGTCGGCCGTTCCCCCCGGGGGTGCAGACCTCCGACAACCTCGTGCGCCACGGCGTCGTCGACGCGGTGGTGATCCCCGACGAGCTGCCGCTGGTCGTCGACCGCACGCTCGCGATCCTCGTCGACGCGCCCCTGCCGCGCGAGCTCGAGCCGCGGCGCGGACCGGTCGAGGCGCGGCTCGGCACGTGGGAGTCGATCGAGCTCACCCGCACGTCCGGACGCGCCGGGATCCGTGAGGTGCTGCGCCACGGCAGCGACCCGATCGTGCGGCTGCAGGGCACCGGGGAGGGTGAGAGCGACGCCGCGATGATCGTCGCCCTGGCCCGGCTCGACGGCCAGCCGTGCGTCGTGATCGGTCAGGACCGCCAGGCGCAGACCCCGGACTCGCCGATGGGGCCGGCCGCCCTGCGTGAGGCCCGGCGCGGGATGGAGCTCGCCGACGAGCTCGGTCTACCGCTCGTGTCGTTCATCGACACCCCGGGCGCCGAGCTGTCGCCCGAGGCCGAGCAGGGGGCCATCGCCGGCGAGATCGCCCGGTGCATCAGTCAGATGTCCACCTTGCGCGTGCCGACCGTGTCGGTCCTGCTGGGCCAGGGGTGCGGCGGAGGCGCGTTGGCGCTGCTGCCGGCCGACGTCGTCGTGGCGGTCGAGAACTCGTGGCTGTCGCCGTTGCCGCCCGAGGGCGCGAGCGCCATCGTGCACGGCGACGTCGAGCACGCCGCCGAGATGGCGGTCGCCCAGCAGGTCAGTGCCACGGACCTGCACCGGCACGGCGTCGTCCACCACGTCGTGCGGGAGTACCCCGACGACGACGCCGAGTCGCTGGCCCGTGCCGTCGTGGCCGAGGTCGCGGCCCAGCTGGAGGGGTTGAGGAACCGATGAGCGAGTCGGCGCTCTCCGAGATCGTCCGCCGAGCGGCGGAGTTCGACCATGTCGCCCCGCTCAACGAGGCGAGCCTGCTGGCGATCGCCGAGGGCGACACGCCCCGGGTCGACGTCCAGGTCACGGCCGGGTCCGAGGTCGTCGCGCTGGCGTACGCGGCCGGCGACGCTCCCGTGGAGCTCGTCGTCGACCCTCGCTTCCGCCGAGGTGGACTCGGCCACCGCGTGGCGGCGTCGGTCCTCGACGACGGCGAGACCCGGTTCTGGGCCCACGGTGACCTTCTGCCCGCGCAGAAGCTGGCCCGGCGCCTGGGCCTTCGCGCGGAGCGGACGTTGCTGGTGCTGCGCCGCGAGGACGCACCACCCGTCGACGCGCGCGTGCCCGAGGGCGTCACGATCCGCACGTTCACCGGTGCCGACGCCGAGGCCGTCGTGGCGGTCAATGCACGCGCCTTCGCCTCCCACCCGGAGCAGGGCGCGATGGACCTGGCCGACTTCCGGCGGCGTGCATCCGCTCCGTGGTTCGACCCCGAGGGGCTCTTCGTCGCCGAACGTGACGGCGAGGTCGTGGGCTTCCACTGGACCAAGGTCGACCACGGGATCGGCGAGGTCTACGTCGTGGGCGTCGACCCTGCGGCCCACGGCGGAGGCCTCGGCACCGCCCTGACCGCCCGCGGGCTGCAGCACCTCGACGCCCAGGTGCCGGTCGTCGACCTCTACGTCGAGGCCGACAACACCGCAGCGCTCACGGTGTACCGCCGCCTCGGCTTCACCGAGCAAGCCCGCGACACCCTGTACGCCCGCTGACCCTCCCGCCTGAGCGGTGTGAGAGCCGTCACGGACACCGCTGGGGTGACGGCAGCCTCACCGCCCCCGGCTCCGCGAGCGACCAGGGCGGCAGGAGTCAGGAGAGGCCGCGGTGCAGGGCGGAGGCGATGCGGCCGATGGCGGCGGGGGCGGAACGACCGAACGAGACCATGTTGGCGAAGCCGTGGATCAGTCCCTCCTCGCACTGGTACTCGACCTTCACGCCCGCCGCGCGCATCTTCTCGGCGTAGGCCCGGCCCTCGTCCAGGAGCGGGTCGAAACCGGCTGTGACGACGTAGGCGGGAGCGACGCCCGACACGTCACCGTGCAGGGGCGAGAGCCGCGGATCGGTGCGGTCCTCGTCGCCGGCGAGGTAGTTCTCCTCCGCCTTGTCCATGAAGCCCGTGGTCAGGTAGAAGCCCTCGCCGAAGGTGTGCCGGCTCGGACTGCGCTCGGCGAAGTCGGTGGCGGGGTAGATCAGCAGCTGGAACGCGGGCTGCTGGAGGTCGCCGCCGTCCCCCGCCTCACGCGCGGCCCGCTGGGCCACGACCGCCGCGAGGTTGCCGCCGGCGCTGTCGCCACCGACGGCGATGCGTGCGGGGTCGATGCCCAGGCCGCTCGCACTGTCACGCACCCACTCCCAGGCGGCCCACGCGTCGTCGACCGCAGCCGGGAACTGGGCCTCGGGCGCGAGCCGGTAGTCGACCGCCACGACCCGGACCTGGGCGGACTCCGCCAGGAACCGGCACAGGGCGTCGTGGCTGTCGAGGTCGCCGTAGATCCAGCCGCCACCGTGGAAGAACACCAGCGCCGGTGACGCGCCCGCGAGGTCGTGGGGGGTGTAGAAGCGCAGACCCAGCCGGCTTCCGTCGGGACCGTCGACGACACGGTCGGTGACCGCACCGATCGGTGGGGTGCCACCGATCATCTGCGTGCTGGAACGCAGGATCGTGCGACCGCGCGTGACGCTGACGTCCTCGAGGGCAGGCCCCTCGAGCCGCGCGAGGCGCAGCAGCAGCTGCATCTCGTGGTCGAGGCGCTTGCCGTCGACCAGCACGGAGGACCCTGCGGCCCTGCGGAGGAGAGGGGAGGGCAGACGCATGACGCCGCGCGCCACACCCCCGCGGACCGTGCCGATGACTGCGCCGACGGATGCCATGCGGGCAAGGTACCGCAACCCTCGCCGTTCACCCGTGAGTCATGTTCCCGTGCCACGATGACACCATGGAGAGTGCTGATCTCGACGTCACTGACGTGACGTCGCCGGACGAGTTCGACGTCGACCCGCCCTACGACTCCGAGCGCGGGACGCTCCCCGACCACCGGTTCCTGGATCGCGAGCTCTCCTGGATCTCGTTCAACGAGCGGGTCCTCGAGCTCGCCCAGGACCGCAGCCTCCCGCTGCTCGAGCGGGTCCGCTTCATGGCGATCTTCGCGAGCAACCTCGACGAGTTCTTCATGGTGCGCGTCGCCGGCCTGAAGCGCCGCATCGCGGCGGGGGTCGCGGTGCCCACCGCGAGCGGCCTGCACCCCAAGGAGGTCCTGAAGCGCAGCATCGCCGCCAGCCAGGAGCTGCAACGGAGCCACGCCGACCACCTGCACGAGCACCTCGCGGGCGACCTCGAGGCCGAGGGCATCGAGCTGCTGCGCTGGGACGACCTGACGCCCGACGAGCAGGAGCTCGTCTCCGAGAACTACCGGGCCCGGGTCTTCCCCGTGCTGACCCCGCTCGCCGTCGATCCGGCGCACCCGTTCCCGTACATCTCCGGCCTCTCGCTCAACATGGCCGTGGTGCTGCGCAACCCCGGCACCGGCAAGGACCACTTCGCGCGGGTCAAGGTGCCGCCCATCATCAGCCGCTGGATGGAGGTCGGCCCGCAGCGCTACCTCCCGCTCGAGGACGCGATGGCGGCCCACCTGCACCTGCTGTTCCCCGGCATGGAGATCCTGGCGCACCACACCTTCCGCGTGACGCGCAACGAGGACCTCGAGGTCGAGGAGGACGACGCCGAGAACCTGCTCAAGGCCCTCGAGCAGGAGCTGCTGCGCCGCAAGTTCGGCCCGGCGGTCCGCCTCGAGGTCGAGCCGACCATCGCCGACGAGGTGCTGGAGCTGCTGACGTCCGAGCTCGGGGTGCAGGCCGACGAGGTCGTCCGTCTCTCCGGTCCGCTCGACCTGCGCTCGCTGAACGAGATCGCCGACATCGACCGGCCCGAGCTGCACTTCGAGGCCTTCGTGCCCGGCACGCACGAGCACCTCGCCGAGGTCGAGACCGCCAGCCCCGCCGACCTGTTCAGCGCGCTGCGCAAGCGCGACGTCCTGGTGCACCACCCGTACGACTCGTTCGCGACGAGCGTCCAACGGTTCATCGAGCAGGCTGCGGCCGATCCCAAGGTCCTGGCGATCAAGATGACGCTGTACCGGACCTCGGGCGACTCCCCCATCATCGACTCGCTGATCGACGCGGCTCGTGCCGGCAAGCAGGTCCTGGTGCTGGTCGAGATCAAGGCACGCTTCGACGAGCAGGCCAACATCCGGTGGGCGCGCAAGCTCGAGCGCGCCGGCTGCCACGTGGTCTACGGCATCGTGGGCCTGAAGACGCACTGCAAGCTGGCCCTGGTGCTCCGCGACGAGCCCGACGGCCTGCGTCGCTACGCCCACATCGGCACGGGCAACTACAACCCCAAGACCGCCCGCCACTACGAGGACCTCGGCCTGCTGACCTCGAACCCCGAGATCACGCACGACCTCACCGAGCTGTTCAACAACCTGTCGGGCTTCTCGCAGCAGACCGAGTACCGCACCCTCCTCACGGCGCCGGCCCGGCTGCGCGCCGGCCTGGTCGAACGCATCCAGCGCGAGATCGCCCACCACCGGGCGGGGCGCGACGCGCACATCCGCATCAAGGTGAACTCGCTCGTCGACGAGGCACTGATCGATGCGCTCTACGAGGCCTCGATCGCCGGCGTGCGCGTCGACGTCGTGGTGCGTGGCATCTGCGCGATCCGTCCCGGCGTCCCCGGGCTGAGCGAGAACATCCGGGCGGTCAGCGTGCTGGGCCGGTTCCTCGAGCACAGCCGCGTGTACTGGTTCGCCAACGGCGGCGAGCCCGAGGCGTGGATCGGCTCGGCCGACCTGATGCACCGCAACCTCGACCGCCGCGTCGAAGTGCTCGTCCGGGTCCCCACTGCCGGCCACACCGATCGCCTCGGCCAGCTCCTGGCGCAGTCGGCCGACGACGACACGAGCAACTGGCGCCTGACGCCCGACGGGGAGTGGGAGCGACACGTCGGCTCCCACGACCTGCACCAGTCGCTGATCGACGACTCCCGTCGCCGACGCTCACGCGCCAAGGGCTGAGCCGCATCGTGCTGCGCACGGGGACCGGCCCCGGCCCGACGAACCGGCCCTCAGCAGGAGGCCAGGACGAGCGGGCCGATGAACGACATCAGCGAGGCTGCACCGGCCTGGCGGTCGAACTCGAGCACCGCGACGTCACCGTCGACCCGGTGCCGGGTCAGCACGATCGACTCCTCGACCGTGCCCGTCTGGCCGATGAACGGTCCCGTCGCGAGCCGGGCGCGCACCTCGGCCTGACCGGCAGCCACGGGTGCGGAGTCGAAGGCCAGCGCGACCTCGAAACGGTCGCCGGAGTCACCGGTGCCCGGCTCGGTCGGGTCCTGCTCCCCCGCGCCCAGGCCTCGGACGAGCCAGCGGTACGGCTCGAGGGTGCCGGCGGCCTCGACCGCGACGGCGGCCTGGGCCGCGATGTCGGGCCCGGACTCCGCCGGGTCGGTCGAGGCGCACCCGGCGCTGCCCGACTGGAGCGAGAACGCGTCGAGGTCGACGGCCTGGGCCCAGGCGCGCAGCGCGGTGGGATCGTCGGCCAACGACGGGGATCGCCCCTCGGCGACGTCGCCGAGGCGTTCGACGACCTCGAGCTCCGACGAGGCCACCACGACCCCGCCGTCGAGCAGCCGCGCGTGCTGGAACGTCTCCGGGGTGGACACGCCGCCGGCCCGCAGGTCGGAGAGCTCGATCGTCCACTCGTCGCCGTCCTGCACGTACCCGAGGTCGCGCATCCGCTCGCTCGTGACGTCGCGGGACTCGGGCAGACCCAGGAACAGGGCCGAGCCCGCGGTCGTCTGCACGAACGCCTCCCAGCGCACCGTCCGCGGCGACCAGCCGAGTCCGTCGGCCACGACGTCGCCGCTCGACACGAGGGTGGACCGGGTCGCCAGGTCACGCGTTGCGGCCTGCTCGACGACGTCGTCGCCCCCCGCCCCGAGCCGGTCGCGCAGCGCGGACCAGTTCGTCACGTCGATGCTCGAGACGTTCGCCGGCGCCAGCTGCGCGAGATCGGCCACCCCGAAGTCGGGCGTGAGACGTTCCGCGGCGACCATCCCGGCCGCGACCGCACCGCCGATCACGACGACCGAGACGAGTCCGACGAACGGTCGAGAGAGCCAGCTGCGGGTGCCCACGGCCACCAGCCCTTTCCAGGTCGAGTCCCGACCGCGACGCCCCGGGTCGGGGCCCAGCAGCCATCGACAAGGACAATACGTCCATGACCCGCGAGCGAACCATCGTGGCCGCGGGCGGCGTCGTCTGGCGCCCGCGGCCAGGCACCCGCAACGGAGTCGAGCTGCTGGTGGCGCACCGGCCCCGCTACGACGACTGGACGTTCCCCAAGGGCAAGCGCGACGACGGCGAACCCGTGCAGCGCACCGCGGTGCGCGAGATCGAGGAGGAGACCGGTCTCCGGGTCCACCTCGGGGTGCCGCTGCCCGCCGTGCGCTACCGCGTCGGGGCCGGACCCAAGATCGTCCACTACTGGTCGGCGCGGCCTGATCCGGAGTCGCCGGGCGCGTTCGTGCCCAACAAGGAGGTCGACGAGGTGCGGTGGCTGCGCCCCCGCGAGGTGCGCGACCTGCTGACCTACACGCACGACCGCGATCTGCTGGCGGCGTTCCGCGGACGCCGCGACGCCGGCCACCACAAGGCCCGCTCCCTCGTGGTGCTCCGGCACGGCAAGGCGGCCTCGGCCGGCCGGTGGCGCGGCGCCGATCACGACCGGCCGCTGACCGACCTCGGCCTGAGCCAGGCCGAGGGCCTCGCGCTGACGCTCTCGCAGTACGGCCCGGCCCGGATGCTCGCCAGCCCAGCCCTGCGGTGCCGGCAGACCCTCGCCCCCCTCGCGGACTCGGTCGGGCATCCCGTGGCGATCGACCGACGCCTCGTCGAGGACGCCCCCGCCACCGCCGTCGCCGCCGTCGTGCGCGAGGCGATGGCACGGCGAGGGCTCGCGGTGCTGTGCAGCCACCTGCCCACCCTGATGATCGCCTTCGACGCGATCGGCCTGAAGCCGCTCGACCTCGCCCCGGGCGAGGGGGTCGTGGTGCACCACCGCCACGGTCGGGTCGTCTCGACCGAGCGTCTGCCCTGACCTCGCCCACCCCTGCCGGCGTGATGTCCGTTACCTCCCGGACACCGCCTGCGACTGCAACGGCGCCGGGAGGGCTGCAGCGTTCCAGGATCGTTCACCGTTCGTTCACCCGGCACGGACCCGCGATACACCTGGCCTCCCTAGCGTCCTCACGTCAGTCCCCCCCGTTCCTTTTGAAGGGATCTTCACGTGAAGCGCAACACCCTGCGTACCTCGGCCTCCGCCGCGGCGCTCCTTTCCCTCTCCCTCGTGCTCGGCGCCTGCGGCGCTGGCAACGAGGATGGCGGCGACTCGGGCTCCGGCTCGCTGTCCGGCACGCTGAACGGCGCCGGCGCCAGCTCGCAGCAGGCCGTCGTCGCTGCGTGGAAGGCCGCCTTCCAGACCGAGAACTCCGACGCGACGGTCAACTACGACCCGGTCGGCTCCGGCGGCGGCCGTGAGCAGTTCCTCTCCGGTGGCGTCGACTTCGCCGGTTCGGACGCCTACCTCGACGACGAGGAGCTCGCTGCGGCCCAGGAGCGCTGCGGCGGCGACATCATCGAGGTCCCCGTCTACGTGAGCCCCATCGCGGTGGCGTTCAACCTCGAGGGCGTCGACGAGCTCAACCTGTCGGCCCAGACGATCGGCGCCATCTTCGAGGGCACGATCACGGCGTGGAACGATCCCGCGATCGTCGCCGACAACCCGAACGTCGACCTCCCGTCGGACGCGATCATCCCGGTGCACCGCTCGGACGACTCGGGCACCACGAAGAACTTCACGGCCTACCTCGAGGAGACCTCGGGCGGCTCGTGGACCGCGGGTGAGGTCGAGACCTGGCCCACGCCGGAGGGTGAGAGCGCCCAGGGCACCGCGGGAGTCATCGACCGCGTCAAGGCCACGGCCAACTCGATCACGTACGCCGACGCCAGCCAGGCCGGCGACCTCTCCACGGCCGCCGTCAAGGTCGGCGACGACTTCACCGAGTACTCCCCCGAGGCCGCTGCCGCGATCCTCGAGAAGTCCGCTCCGGTCGAGGGGCGCGGCGAGACCGACCTCGCCATCGCGGTGGACCGCGCCACGGAGGAGGCCGGCGTCTACCCCGTCGTGCTGGTCTCCTACGCGATCGCCTGCCAGACCTACGACGACGGCGCGAAGGCCGATCTCGTCAAGGGCTGGATGAGCTACCTCGTCAGCTCCGAGGGCCAGGAGAAGGCCGCCGCCGACGCCGGCGCCGCGCCGATCGGCGGCGACATCGCCGAGAAGGCCCAGGCTGCCGTCGAGACGATCTCGGCCAGCTGATTCCCTCGGAGGCCGGTCGGTGAGAGTCTGAAGACCTCACCGACCGGCCTCCACGGGGTTCGCCCCCGATCCACCCCACCAGTTCTGTCGAAAGAAGGAACGCCGTGAGCAGCACGACCGAGCGGGAGAAGGAAGCCCCTCGTCCCGTTCGCCGTCCAGGCGACCGCATCTTCGAGGGCCTCTCCACGAGTGCCGGCGTCCTGATCCTGCTGACCCTGCTCGGCGTCGGGATCTTCCTGACGCTCGAGGGCCTCCCCGGCATCACGGCGTCCGCCGACGAGATCGGCGGCAAGACGGGTGGCAAGGGCTTCTTCGCCTACGTCTGGCCCCTCGTGTTCGGCACCGTCTGGGCCGCCGTCATCGCGCTCCTGATCGCCGTGCCCGTCGCCATCGGCGTCGCCCTCTACATCTCGCACTACGCCCCGCCGCGACTCAGCTCGACCCTCGGCTACGTCATCGACCTGCTGGCCGCGGTGCCGTCGGTCGTCTACGGCCTCTGGGGCCTGCTGTTCCTGTCGCGCGAGCTGGCGCCGTTCTACCAGTGGCTCGCCGACAACCTCGGCTTCATCCCCTTCTTCGCGGGCAACCCGTCCGGCGGCGTGTCGGCCAACAGCATCCTCACGGCGAGCCTCGTGCTGGCGGTCATGGTGCTGCCGATCATCACCGCGATCTGCCGCGAGATCTTCCTGCAGACCCCCCGTCTGCACGAGGAGGCCGCCCTCGCCCTCGGCGCCACCCGCTGGGAGATGGTCCGACTCTCGGTCTTCCCCTACGCCCGTTCGGGCATCGTCTCGGCCTCGATGCTCGGCCTGGGCCGAGCCCTCGGCGAGACCATGGCCGTCGCGATGGTGCTGTCCGCGTCCGGCGTCGTGACGTTCAACCTGATCGGCAGCACGAACCCCAGCACGATCGCCGCCAACATCGCCCTGCAGTTCCCCGAGGCCTTCGGCACCTTCACCAACGTGCTGATCGCCACGGGCCTGGTGCTCTTCGTGATCACCTTCGCCGCCAACTTCGCCGCGCGCGCCATCGTGGAGCGCCGCAAGGACTTCTCGGGAGCCAACTGATGACCACGACGCTCCAGAGGACGCCCGAGCCCGACCTGCAGCAGCAGCTGCAGGACCACCAGCTCCCCACGTACCTGCCCAAGGCCATCATCGCGGGTGCCGCACTCGTCGGCATCGCCCTCACGGTCGTGGGCGGCCTGTCGATCGCCCAGGCCGTCATCGTCGCGTGGCTGCTCACCTGGGCGCTGCCGATCGCGTCGCGCGTCGTGGAGGGGGGCCGCAAGGCCGCCGACCGCACCGTGACGCTGCTGGTGTCCAGCGCCTTCGGCCTGGCGCTCATCCCGCTCGGCTCGATCCTGACCCTCGTGGTGAGCCGCGGCGGACCCCAGCTCAACGCCGAGTTCCTGACCTACTCCATGCGCAACGTGGTCGGCGAGGGTGGCGGCATCTACCACGCGCTCGTCGGCACGCTGATCATCACGGCCGCCGCCACCGTCATCTCGGTGCCGATCGGTCTCTTCACCGCGATCTACCTGGTCGAGTACGGCGACGGGAACCGGCTGTCACGCTGGATCACCTTCCTGGTCGACGTCATGACCGGTATCCCGTCGATCGTCGCCGGCCTCTTCGCCTACGCGCTGTTCGTGATCTTCTTCGGTGAGGGCATCCGACTCGGCATCGGCGGCGCCGTCGCGCTCGCCGTGCTCATGGTGCCGATCGTCGTGCGTGCGTGCGAGGAGATGCTCAAGCTCGTGCCGAACGAGCTGCGCGAGGCGGCCTTCGCCCTGGGCGTGCCGAAGTGGCGCACCGTGGTCAAGGTCGTGCTCCCCACGGCCATCTCCGGCATCGTGACGGGCGTGACCCTCGCGATCGCCCGCGTGATCGGCGAGACCGCCCCGCTGCTGATCATCGCGGGCCTGACCGACTCGGTGAACTTCAACCTGTTCTCCGAGCGCATGACGACGCTGCCGGTCTTCACGTACTTCTCGGTGAAGTTCCCCGGCGTCCCGCCCGAGGCCAGCATCGACCGCGGCTGGGGCGCGGCGCTCGTGCTCATCATCATCGTGATGGTCCTCAACCTCATCGCCCGCGCCGTGAGCTACTTCTTCTCCCCCAAGGGCGAGCGATGAGCACGCGGACCGGCCCCTCGCACCTTCCCTCCGTCACGACCGACCGCGCCGCGCGGCTCGGGCTCTGAAAGGAAAATCGATGGCCAAGAGCATCGACGTCTCAGACCTGGACATCTACTACGGGGACTTCCTCGCGGTCGAGGGTGTCAACATCACGATCCCCGCGAAGTCCGTGACGGCGTTCATCGGACCGTCGGGCTGCGGCAAGTCGACCTTCCTGCGCTCGCTCAACCGCATGCACGAGGTCATCAAGGGTGCCCGCGTCGACGGCAAGGTGCTGGTCGACGGCACCGACCTGTACGCGGCCGACATGGACCCGGTCAACGTGCGCCGCCTGATCGGCATGGTCTTCCAGCGCCCGAACCCGTTCCCGACGATGAGCATCTACGACAACGTGCTCGCGGGGCAGAAGCTCAACAGCAAGAAGATGAAGAAGTCGGAGGCGGACGACACTGTCGAGCGCGCGCTGCGCCAGGCGGGCCTGTGGGCCGAGGTCAAGGACCGTCTCTCGCGTCCGGGCTCCGGTCTCTCCGGTGGTCAGCAGCAGCGTCTGTGCATCGCCCGTGCGGTGGCGGTGCAGCCCGAGATCCTGCTGATGGACGAGCCGTGCTCGGCCCTCGACCCGATCTCGACGAGCGTCATCGAGGACCTGATCCACGAGCTCAAGACCGAGTACACGATCGTGATCGTGACCCACAACATGCAGCAGGCCGCCCGCGTCAGCGACGACACGGCGTTCTTCAACCTCGCGGGCGTCGGCCAGCCGGGCAAGCTCGTCGAGTCGGGCCGGACCGAGAAGATCTTCTCGAACCCCGACAACCCCGCCACCGAGTCCTACATCCAGGGTCGGTTCGGCTGAGCCCGAACTCAACCTCTGCACGACAAGGCCCCCGCCGACCGCGGGGGCCTTCGTCGTTCCGGCACCACCGGTCGTCACCACCTCGCTGGTCGAGTGCTCGGCGAGCCCTGGCGAGCCGGCGCATCGAGACCCGGTCGGCTGACCGGATCCGCCACCACAGCCCGGTCCGACCGCTCACCGTCACCTGGCCAGCGTCTCGATACACCGCCTTCGTTCCTCAGGCGCCACTCGACGACCGGGCCGACCGGCTCCGCCGGTGACACCCCTGACCACCGCGCTTCGCGCGGAGGTCAGGGCAGGAAGATGCGGGCGACGAAGTACGTGAGCGCCGAGACCGCCGCGGCCGCCGGCATCGTCACGATCCAGGCCACGACGATGCCGCGGGCCACGCCCCATCGGACCGCGCTGAGGCGCTTGGTGGCGCCAGCACCCATGATCGCCGAGGTGATCGTGTGGGTCGTGGACACCGGCGCGTGCAGACCGATCGCCATGACGTAGAGCACCGTGGCCGCCACACCCTCGGCGGCGAAGCCCTTGGGCGGGTCGAGGTCGATGATGCGCCGTCCGAGCGTGCGCATGATGCGCCACCCGCCCGAGTAGGTGCCGGCCGCGATGGCCGAGGCGGCCGCCACGATGACCCAGAGCGGAACGCCGTCACCATCGGAGTAGCCACCAGCGACGAGCGCCAGCACGATGACGCCCATCGTCTTCTGCGCGTCCTGCAGGCCGTGGCCGAGCGACATGCCCGCGGCCGAGACGGTCTGGGCGTGCCGGAAGCCGCGGGAGACCTTGTGCGGGTTGGCCTTGCGGAAGGTCCACATGATCGCGGTCATGAACGCGAAGGCGCCGAAGAAGCCGAGCAGGGGCGAGAGCACCATCGGGATGGCGACCTTCTCGACGAGCGTCTCCCCCGAGACCGACGTCGCGGACGCGAGTCCTGCGCCGACGATGCCGCCGATCAGCGCGTGGGACGACGACGACGGGATGCCGAAGTACCACGTGATGAGGTTCCAGGTGATCGCGCCGATCAGGGCCGCCAGGACGATGGTCAGGGCATGGGCCCGGTCGGCGTCGGAGACGCTCGTGACCCCCTCGATGTCGATGATCCCCTGGATCGTCTTGGCGACCTCGACGCCCAGCAGGGCGCCCACGAAGTTCAGGACGGCCGCCATCGCCAGGGCGACCCGCGGCGTCAGGGCGCGCGTCGAGACCGAGGTGGCGATCGCGTTGGCGGCGTCGTGGAAGCCGTTGGTGTAGTCGAACACCAAGGCGATCACGACGACGGCGATCACCATCGACAGGACCATGTCCACCGGTCAGGACTCCTTGACGGCGATCTGCTCGACGATGTTGGCGACGGTCTCCAACGCGTCGATGCCCTGCTCGACCGACTCGACGACGTCCTTCATCTTGAGGACCTGCATCGCCTTGTAGGAGCCGCCGAACAGGTGCGCGAGGATGCGACGGTGGTTGCGGTCGCCCTCGTTCTCGAGCCGGTTGATCTCGATCCAGTACTCGTCGAGGTTCTTCATCGTGCGCAGGCGCGGCATCGAGTCGGCAGTGAGCCGGCAGGCCCGCTGCAGGACGTCGAGCTGCTCGGCGAAGTAGGGCGGGAACTCGGTGACGTCGTAGAGGACGATCGAGTCGACCGTCTCCTCCATGAAGTCCATGACGTCGTCGAGCGCTCCCGCGAGCGAGTAGATGTCCTCGCGGTCGAAGGGGGTGACGAACGTGCTGTTGACGAGCCGGACGATGCGGTGGGTCGTCTCGTCGGCCTGGTGCTCGGCCTCGCGCATGCGCTCGGAGAGGGCTTCGCGGTCGACGCCCTCCTCGAGGATGCTCGCCAGCAGGTCAGCGCCCGCCACGAGGTGGTTGGCGGCTTCGGAGAAAAGGTCGTAGAACGACGTCTCCACCGGTCGGATGCGGAAGCGCACGCCTAGCTCCTGTCCACGGTCAGTTGGCCGAGACCATGCTAGGGGTTCACCGCGCGGTCACCAACGCGGCACCTAGCCTGGGGGGTCAGTCCTGGGTGAGGCCGAGGATCTCGTCGACCTCGTCCTGCGTGAGGTGCGCGTTCTTGGACGTCGCGGCGATCATCAGACGACTCGTCAGCTCGATCTCGTCGAGCGCCGCGTCGTCGCGCAGGCGCTCGTCCAACGGTTCCGTCATGCCCTCCCTCACTTCTCCGAGAGGCTCCAGCGTATCCCTGCCACGGGTGGCGCGCGGACGTTATCCCCGACCGACGACGCCGCCCCCGACCAGGCCGTCCCCGACCGCCGGACGCAGCAGCGATGGCACACTGTGACCCGTCAGGGCCTCTAGCTCAATTGGCAGAGCAGCGGACTTTTAATCCGCGGGTTGTGGGTTCGAGTCCCACGGGGCCCACCCGAGCATCCACGATCGCCTGCGACGACGCGGGCAGCGAGACCCCCGGCGAGACGGCCCACCCCTCACGCACTCCCGGGCGCAACGACCTGTCGCTGACCCACCAGCGAGCGCAACCTCAAGCGCCAGGCCTGGCGTTGGCAGTGGCTACAGCGACTGCGTGGGCATGGCGAGGGTGATCCAGTCATGCATGCCACCGCGGTAGTACACGAGATGGTCCAGCGGAAAATCGTCCTCGGCCAGAGTGCGAAGGGCGTCCGGTGTCTGCGGGCACTGCGGGCCATTGCAGAACAGGATGTGGACTCGTCCGTCGTCGAGTTCGTCCTTCCGGTCGAGCACCTGGTCGTGCGGGATGTTGACGGCTCCTGGGAGGGTCACGCCACCACGTGAGTCGGGTACCCGCGTGTCCACGAGCTGAGCGCCATCGGCCACCAGGCCCGCCACCTCAAGCTCCCCGACGGTGCGGATGCCGTCGACCGGCTGCATGGGCTGGACCTTGCCCCAGGCCGTTTCCACCGTGACGATCTCGGGGGCGTCAGTCGGACGCGGCAGATTCTGCGGATCGCCGGATCGAGTCCGGCGCGTTCGCGACACATCGGTCATGGGTACATGGTGCCCGATGGCCGAGCAAAGGCAAGCGCGATGATCGACGGTTGCCAGGAGGTCGGCATGGACCGGCCGGCGGCCTCGCCGTGCGGTTCAGGCCACGCCTGTTCGAACGGTTCGAGAAGATCCCCGGGCCGAGCAGAGCCGCCACACATCGCTCCCCGATGCGATGAAGCCCCGTTCGGCGAGCTCGTCGACGCTGAACCGCTCCCCGGCGCGGGACCCTCCACATGGGCCTGGAGGGCCGCGGGCATCTCACGGGCGGGTCACCAGACCATGGTCTCCCACAGACTGGCTTGAGGCGGGGCGGTCCCCAGCAGTCCGCCTCGAGAAGCTGTATCGCGGCGCCCAGACCCTCGAGATCTCCGAAGGCGCCAACGTGCTCCAGCCCTGGGTGGTCGCCCGTCCCCTCATCAGCCGCGACCCCGCCGACCGCCCCCTGCCCCCCTGAACCCCTCGGCAGGAGGGGTGCAATCCCTCCCCAGGTGCACGGCTCTCGGGCCCGTAGGGTCGAGTGAGGTTCCGCGACACGGCGACGGAGGTCCGACGGGAATGAAGTGACCTCTAGCAGCCTTAACTAGGTGAGCCTTCAACCTCTTTTGACTGGAGCACCCATGCGCCCCGTGACCTTCGGGATCGACACCTTCGGCGACGTGCCCGAGGACGACCACGGCAACCTCCTGACGCCCGCGCAGGCCATCCGCCAGGTCGTGGACGAGGCCGTGCTCGCCGACCGGGTCGGCATCGACGTCATCGCCCTCGGCGAGCACCACCAACCCGAGTACGCGATCTCGAGCCCCGAGACCGTCCTGGCCGGCATCGCGACCCGCACCGAGAACATCACGCTGGCCTCCGGCGTCACGGTGCTGTCCTCGGACGACCCGGTCCGCGTCTTCCAGCGCTTCTCGACCCTCGACGCGCTGTCGAACGGCCGCGCCCAGGTGATCCTCGGCCGCGGCTCCTTCACGGAGTCCTTCCCCCTCTTCGGCTACGACATGGCCCAGTACGACACGCTCTTCGAGGAGAAGGTCGAGCTGTTCACGAAGCTGCTCGAGGAGCAGCCCGTGACGTGGACCGGCACGACCCGTGCCGCCCTGCAGGACGCGGACGTGCACCCCAAGACCGAGTCGGGTCACCTCGACACCTGGATCGGCGTCGGCGGCTCGCCGGAGTCCGTGGTGCGCACGGCCCGGTACGGCCTGCCCCTGATGCTGGCCATCATCGGCGGGTCCCCGGCCCGGTTCGCGCCGTACATCGACCTCTACCGCCGCGCGACGGCGCAGCTCGGCACGACGGCGCACCCCGTCGGCATGCACTCCCCCGGGTTCGTCGCCGAGACCGACGCCGAGGCCGCGGAGATCGTCTGGCCGCACTTCAAGGAGAACCGCGACCGCATCGGGGCGAGCCGCGGCTGGCCGCCCCTGCGTCGCCGTGACTTCGAGTCGGAGATCGCGCACGGCTCGCTGTACCTCGGCTCGCCCGAGACCGTGGCCCAGCGGATCGCCGGCGCGCTGCGCACGCTCGACGTCGGACGGTTCGACATGATCTACAGCAGCGGCGCCATCCCGGCCTCGGCCCGCCTGCGCAACATCGAGCTCTACGGCACGGAGGTCATCCCCCGGGTCCGCGAGCTCCTCGCCGCGGACGCGCCGGCGTGAGCTCGATCGGCATCCTCGGGGCGGGCAAGCTCGGCCTCGTCCTCGCCCGCCTGGCGGTGCAGGCCGGGCACCAGGTGCGGGTCGCGAGCTCCCGCGACCCCGCGGTGATCGCGCTGACCGTCGAGGTGCTCGCGCCGGGCGCCGTGGCCACCGATGCGGCCACGGCCGTGGCGGACGCCGACCTCGTGGTCCTCGCCCTGCCGCTCGGCAAGCACGACCGCCTGGAGCCCGCCCCGCTGGCGGGCATGCTCGTGGTCGACGCCATGAACTACTGGTGGGAGGTCGACGGCCTGCGTGACGACCTCGCGAACCCGAAGACCTCGACGAGCGAGATCGTCCAGAGGCACCTGCCGGACGCCCGCGTCGTCAAGGCGTTCAACCACATGGGCTACCACGACCTCGAGGACGAGGCGCGTCCCCGAGGCGCCGACGAGCGCAAGGCGATCGCGGTCGCCGGCGACGACCCGGCCGACGTCGAGGCCGTCGCGACGCTCGTCGACGAACTCGGCTTCGATCCCGTGACGATCGGACGGCTGGCCGACGGGGTCCGGCTCGAGCCCGGCACCCCCGCATTCGGCGCCAACGTCACGGCGGGCGAGCTGCGCGAGCTCACCATGACTCGACCCTGAGCCGCACCTAGCCGCGACGGCTCGTGATGAGCTGGTCGACGGGGGCGAACTCGTCGGTCAGGATCGGCGCACCGCGGTACCAGTCGCGCAGCGCCTCGCCGGCCAGGACCTCCCAGCCGACCCCGTCGAGGCCGGACGCCAGCGCGGCCAGGTCGAGCGGGGTGTCCGACGCCAGGATCAGCAGGTTGCCGCCGTCCTCTCCGGCGATGGTCGGCGGATCGGCCAGCACGACCACCTCGGCGAAGACGCTCGCCACGGTGGCCGTCTCCGCCGTGGCGAAGGCGAGCGGACCGCGGTCGATGACGTTGGCGACGTAGGTGCCGCCGGGGACCAGGGTGCGATGAATCGCTCGCACGGCCTCGACCGTCGTCAGGTGCCAGGGCGGACTGATGCCGCCGAACGCGTCGCCGACCACGAGCTCCTGCGATCCCGCCTCGACGTCGTCCAGGACCAGGCGGGCGTCGTCGACCACGAGCTCGACGTCCGGGCTCGGGCCGAGAGCGGTGCCGTTCAGCTCCGCGACCCCGCGGTCGATCTCGACCACGAGGCTCGCGACCTGCGGGTGCACCTCCTGCAGGTACCGGGGCAGGGTCATGCCGCCGGCGCCCAGGTGGAGCACGGACGGGGCGGTCCCGCGGGTGTCCTCGAGCACGAGGTCGGCCACGGCACCCAGGGCCTGGGTGTACGAGAACTCCAGATGGGTCGGGTCGTCCAGGTCGACCGCCGAGTGACGCAGCCCGTCGAGCTCCAAGGTCAGCAGGGAGGCGTTGCCGGGGTCACTGCTCACGACGGCACAGTGGTAGGTCGTCTCGATCTCACAGGTGCCGCGTGCGGCGACCGTCAGGCCGCCGGCAGCGACCAGCGCCACCACGAGCGTCGGGACCGTCCGGGCCCGTCCGTCGATCACCAGCACCACGACCGCGATCGCGACGAGGGAGACCCCCAGCCCGATCAGGATGTTGCTCACCGAGACCCGGGAGATCAGCACGAATCCGGTCACGACCGTGCCCACGATCGCGCCCACCGTGCTGATGCCGGAGAGCGAGCCGACGACCGACCCGGTGTCCTGCAGCGAGGTCAGACGCACCTTCGTGACGATCGGCGTGACCGCGGACAGCAGCGCGCCCGGCACACCGATCATGAGCATCGCCGCCAGGAGCAGCGTGGACCCGTCACCGGACGCGGCGGCCCGCATCACCGCGGGGGTCGCGGCCGCGGTGACGCCCGAGATCGCGAGCGCCGGCGCCAGGAGCCGCTGCGTCGGGAACCGGTCGGCGAGGCGACCTCCTCCCCACGAACCGATCGCGATGGCCGACAGCGCCAGGCCGATCACCAGCGTGTTCGTCTCGAGGCTCAGCCCGAGGTAGGGCGCCAGGAGGCGCAGTGCCGTGAGCTCGATGACCAGCACGGCCGCCGAGGAGTAGAACACCAGCGCGGTGTGCGCGAACCGGGTCACGCCGTCACGGTACCGACCGACGCACGCCACCGGGGACCTCTCCCCATCGCGCGCCCGGTGCCAGCTTCGTACCGTCGGACCATGCGCTTCCGGGAGATCGACTGGCAGGTCGTCAGTCCCGCGTGACGTGGCGGAGGATCTCGGCGGCCACGACGTGCGGGCGCAGCTCGGGCACCCAGTGCGAGACGCCCTCGAGCTCCACGTAGCGGAAGTCCGCGTCGACGAACTCGGCGCACCCGTGCGCGGCCACGGGCCCGATGAACGCGTCCGCGTCGCTCCAGATGTACGTCGTCGGCACGGTGACCTTCTGCGTCGCGCCGAGCGCCCCGCTCATCGCGCGGTACCAGTGGAGCGCCGCGTGGAGCGCTCCCGGCTCGCGCAGGTGACGCACGTAGGTCTCGACGAGGTCGCCGGGGAGGTCGCCATAGACCTCGCGCAGCCGACGAGCATCGTCCGCGAGGAGGAGCTCGGCCATGTCCGGGGTCCGGCGGAACTCGGCGTAGTAGGCCGACATCCGACGCTGCTCAGGATCCTCGTGCACGGCTCGGCCGTACGAGCCCAGGTGCGGCACCGAGACGGCCGTCAGCGACGCGACGCGATCGGGGTGGGTCGACGCGACAAGCCACGCCACACTGGCACCCCAGTCGTGACCGACCAGGTGGAACGTCGAGGCTCCGAGCGCGTCGACGAGACCGATGACGTCGTCGGCGAGCCGGTCGGTCGCATATTGCTCGACCGCGTCGGGTCGTGCGCCCGGTGAGTAGCCGCGCTGGTCCGGCGCCACGGCCCAGCACCCGGCCTCGGCCAGCACAGGGAGGACCCCTGACCAGCTGGCCGACGTCGCCGGGAACCCGTGCAGCAGCACGATCGGCACACCCCCGGGCTCGCCCACCTGCACTGTGTCGAAGGTCAGGTCACCGACGCGGACGGGGGAGCTCGTGATCGCGGGATCCATGTCGTCACCCTCGCAAACCGGGTCTCCACCGTCCAGGCACCCTGGCGGACGTGGCCAGACGCGTCAGGAGGACACTGGACCCGGATCATCTCGGAGGGAGCCCGATGGGTCGCGTCGCGTGGACCGCGCTGCTCGCGAACTCCGTGCTCGTCCAGGCCGTCACCTTCCTGCTGCGCCCGGCCAGCACCTACCAGGCCATCGCCCTCGACGTCCCCGGCGGCGCGCTGGGCGCGATCGGTGCGACCTTCGCGATCGTGCCGCTGCTGCTCGCGATCCCCGTCGGCGGGCTCGTCGACCGGCTCGGCGAGAAGCGCCTGATGATCGGCGGCGCGCTGCTCATGGTCGCGGCCTCGACCGTGTTCCTCACCGCGACGGAGTCCGTCGCGGGGCTGGTCGTCGCGAACGCGCTGCTCGGGGCGGCGCACCTGGCCTGCGTGATCGGCCAGCAGTCGCTCGTGGCCAACACGGCGCCTCCCGGGCAGCTCGACGCCCGATTCGGCTACTACACGTTCATGGCCTCGCTGGGCCAGGCCGCGGGACCGAGTCTGATCGCTGCCGTGGCGGGCACCTCGGTCCAGCCCGACACCCGCCCGATCTTCGTCCTCGCCGTCGCGATGAGCGTCGTGATGCTGGTGACGTCGCTCCTGGTGCCCCTGCGTCGACGCTCTGCGGCCGAGCGGGCCGAGGCACGCGGTGGTCTCGTCGGCCTGCTCCGCACTCCCGGGCTGGGTCGCGCGCTGACGACGAGCGCGATCATCCTCTCCGCCGTCGACCTGACGCTGGTGTACCTGCCGGCGCTCGGGGCCGAGCGCGGGCTCACGGCAGCGGCGGTCGGCGCGCTGCTGACGGTGCGCGCCGTGTTCTCGATGGCCTCGCGCCTGCTGCTGGGACGGCTGTCGGCCTGGCTCGGGCGCACCCGGCTGATGGCGACGTCGATCGTCGTGACGGCGGGAGCCCTGGTGCTCTGCGCCGTGCCGGCGCCGCTGCCGGTGCTGCTGGTCGTCGTGGCGCTCCTCGGCCTCGGCCTGGGCGTGGGGCAGCCGCTGACGATGTCATGGCTGACCGAGCAGGCCCCCGCCACCCAGCGCGGCAAGGCCCTGTCACTTCGCCTCGCCGGCAACCGCGTCGGCCAGGTGGTGATCCCGACGACCCTCGGCGTGGCCGCCGTGGGCACGGGCGCACCCGGCGTGCTCGCCGCGACCGGCGTCGCCGTCGGCGCCTCCGGCCTCCTGCTGCGCGGCTTCAGCATCGACCGCCGCGACGACCCCGACCCCGCCTCCGACTGATTGCCGCTCGCGAGAGACTTTGTTGGTGGTCAGGAGAGACTTTGTTGCCAACAAAGTCTCTCCTGTGTACACACAAACTCTCTCGCGAGCGGTACGTCAGGTGGGGGGTGTGAGGGGGGCGGCGAAGAACGCGCGTTCGTGGTGGGCGGAGGCGGCGAAGGCCTGCCACATCCGCTCGCGGACCTCGGGCGTGGTGGCCGGGTCGGCGGCGACGCGGTCGGTGATGGCGCGGGCCCGCGCGGCGGCCTCGGCGAAGGCCGGGTCGCCGTAGGTCAGGAGCCAGTCGCGGTACGGGTGGTCGTCGGTCACCGCTGCCGCGAGGCGTACGCCGATGTCGGCGTACATCCAGTAGCACGGGAGCACGGCCGCGACTGCCTCGGCGTAACCGCGCCCGGCGGCGCCGCGCAGGTGGTCGACGTAGGCGGTCGTGGCCGGTGCCGGGTCCACGCGGACACCGGCGGTCCAGTGCTGGTGGAGCCGGAGCTCCTCCTCCAGGCACTCGGCGGAGCCGGCCGCCCAGAACGCCGCCTCGGCCGGATCGTCGGCGAGCTCGGCCGTACGGGCGAGGACCTCGGCGTAGGCGTGCAGGTACTCCGCGTCCTGGGCCAGGTACCACGTGAAGGCCTCCCGCGGCAGCGTGCCCGCCGCCAGCCCCGCCACGAACGGGTCGGCGTCGGTGCCGTCGCGGACATCGGCGATCCGTTCCCACCAGTCGGCGGTCGCGCTCGTCACCAGGCCGCCCCGCGACCACAACCCGGCGAGGTGGCTGACCGGTCCGTTGCCCTGACCGACCGCGAGGGCAGCACCGTGGCGCAGGCTCTCGGTGAGCCACTGCTTCGACCGGTCGACGCTCGCGAACCAGTCGCCCGACCCGGCCCGCACCGCCGCGCCCTGCCAGGTTGCCACAGCCGACGACAACGAGCATCCCGTGCCGTGCGTGGCCGATGTCTGGACGCGAGGCGCCACGAGTGCGCGCACCGGGTCCGCGGCGGCCGCGTCGACCAGCGCGTCGTGCACGAGGTCGCCCTCGAGGTGACCTCCCTTGGCCAGCACCGCCACCCCGAACCGCTCCGACACGGCGAGCGCCTGGGCGACGACCCCGTCCCAGGACGTGGCCGACGCCACGTCGGCGAGGACGGCCAGCTCCGGGACGTTCGGCGTGATCAGGTCGGCGGCCGGCAGCAGGTCACGCATCGCCTGCTCGGCCTCCGGGACGAGCAGGCGATCGCCGCTCGTCGCGACCATGACCGGGTCGAGCACGACGACCGGCGGGCGGACCCGGTCCAGCCAGGCGCGGACGACCTCGATCGTGGCGACGTCGCCGAGCATGCCGATCTTGACCGCGTCGATCACGACGTCGTCACTCACGGCGTCGAGCTGCTGCTGCAGGAACTCCGGCGGCGGCGTGTGCACGGCGCGGACGCCGCGGGTGTTCTGCGCGACGAGCGCGGTCACGACGGCCATGCCGTACCCGCCGTTCGCGGCGATGCTCTTGAGGTCGGCCTGGATGCCGGCGCCGCCGGTCGGGTCGGTGCCGGCGATCGACAGCACCCGCGGGACGGCCGGGACGGGACGCGTCATGACGAGGTTCCTCTCCACGCACGGACGTAGTCACGGGCGGCGGCCTCCGGGTCGGCCGCGCCGCAGATGCCGGACACGACGGCGAGCCCGGCGATGCCCGAGCCGTGGAGCGCCCGGGCGTCGGCGACGGAGACGCCGCCGATCGCGACGGCCGGCACGGGCGAGAGCGCCACGCGGGCCCGCATCCCGTCCAGGCCCAGCGCCGCCGGGGCGTCGGGCTTCGTCGGCGTCCCGTGCAGGGCACCGATGCCGACGTGGTCGACGACCGAGGGGTCGACGGCCGCCAGCTCCGCCGCGGTCGCGGCGCTGAGCCCGAGCAGCGCGGCCGGCCCGATCGCGACGCGAACCTCGGCGGCCGGGGCGTCGTCCTGCCCCACGTGCACCCCGGCGACCGCGATGCCGTCGGCCCGGGCCGCGAGGAACGCCTCGACGTCGTCGTTGACCACGAGCGGCACGCCCGGTGGGAGGACGGCGGCAACAGATCCGAGCAGGTCGACCAGCTCCTCGGTCGACGCGTGCTTCTGGCGCACCTGGACGATCGAGACACCTCCGGCCACAGCGGCAGCGACGACGGCCGGCACCGAGTGACCCGCCGCGGCCGCGATGCCGGCATCGGTCACGAGGTAGACCGAGAGATCGGTCGTCACGACAGCCGTGCGCGGGCGCGGAGGTCGTCGGCCGAGACCGCCGCCAGGGCGTCGAGGAACGCGACGGCGAACGAGCCCGGACCCGCAGCACGCTCGGCCGCCAGCTCGGCCGCCACGGTGTAGGTCGTGACCGCCGCGACGGTGGCCACGAAGGCGTCGCCCTCGACCGCGGCGAACGCCGCCATGACCGCACCGAGCGCGCACCCGCCGCCGGTGACCTTGGTCAACAGCACGTCACCGTTCGCGACGCGGGCCGTGCGCGTGCCGTCGGTCACGAGGTCGACCGGACCCGAGACCGCGACGACGGCACCGCTCGACGTGGCGAGCTCGGTCGCCACAGGTGCCGCGGCGTCGACCTCGTCGAGCGCGTCGACACCACGTCCCCCCGCGCCGGCCCCGGCGAGGGCGAGGATCTCCGAGGCGTTGCCCCGCACCACGGCGGGTCCAGCATCGCGGAGCCGGTGCGCCAGCTCCGTGCGGACGGGCAGAGCGCCGATCGCCACGGGGTCGAGGACCCACGGCGTCCCCGCCTCGCCGGCGCCCGCCACCGCGGCCTCCATCGCGGCGCGCTGCTCGGCGTGCGGCGTGCCGAGGTTCACGAGCACGCCGCCGGCGACTCCGGCGAACATCCCGGACTCCTCCGGGATGTCGACCATGGCCGGCGCAGCGCCGATCGCGAGCAACGCGTTGGCCGTGAAGTTCACGACGACGTCGTTGGTCAGGCAGTGGACGAGCGGCCCGTCGGCACGCAGCCGGTCGAGCGCGGCGATCGCGGACCCGAGCAGGTCGGTGTCGGATCGACGGGGGGCGGTCGAGGACGACGTCATCTGGGGACATCCCTTCGCTAGTGCGAGCTAGAGCAGGTGGTGCGGGTGTGTTCTCAGCCCCGAGCGGGGCACCCCGTGTCTGGCCGTCAGGCTAGCCGACGGCCCACCTCGCGGCCCACGGGGCCGGGGCCCACTACCGTGGGCGCATGCAAGGGGTCCGGGTGCCGTGGTGGCCGCTGTTCGTTGTCGTGGCCGTGACGCACGTGGTGCTGCTGGCGGCCGGGGTCGAGCCCTGGGACAGCGTCACGAAGTGCCTGGCGGCTCCCCTGCTGATCGGCTGGGTCCTGACCTCGGGCGCACCGCGGATCCTCGCCCTCGCCCTGGCCTTCTGCCTCGGTGGCGACCTGCTGCTCGAGCTCGACGGCCTGTTCCTGGCGGGCATGGCGTCGTTCGCGGCGGCGCACGTCTGCTTCATCTCGTGGTTCGCGAGGCATGGCGCCGTCGCGCGTCTGCGGGCACGCCCTGGCGTCGTCGTCGCGCTTCTCGTCGCGGCGGTCGCCCTCGTCGCCCTCGTCTGGAGCGGCATCGACGACCCGGTCGTGCGCACCGTGCTGCCGCTCTACGCCCTCCTGCTGTCGGGCACCGCCGCGACCGCGCTGGTGACCGAGCGCCTGGCCGGCCTCGGCGCCCTGCTGTTCCTGGTCTCGGACGCGGTGATCGCCCTGACCGAGTTCGACCGCGTGCCGACCACCACCGGCAGCCAGGTCGCGATCATGGTGCTCTACCTCGCGGCGATCGCCCTGCTGACGACCGGGGGCAGCCGACTCGCCGGCGTCACGTCGACCGCCACCCCGATGTCCGAGTCGGCCCCTGAGACAGCCCCAGGATCGGCCCAGTGACCGACGCTCCGACCTCATCGAACGGCGTCTACCGCGCGATCGTCCGGGTCGTGGCCGTGCTCTTCCGGATCCAGGGCTATCGCTTCGACGTGCAGGGCACCGACCACCTGCCCGCCACGGGCGCCGCCGTGCTCGCGGCGAACCACAACAGCCTCCTCGACTTCACCCTCGTCGGCCGCGCGG